>JBNMQY010000009.1:0-197575 GCA_050205415.1 Mycolicibacterium litorale | reverse complement strand
GTGTGGGTGCGGGCCGGGTCGGGTTCGGAGGGGCGGGCGTCGGTCTGTTTCAGCAGCGCGGCGCGGCCCTGCGGGTCGGCCTGCTTCCACTGCTCGCGCAGATCGGGCTCACCCCAGCCGACCGAGAACATCTCGTGCATGGTCGGGAACGGCGTCATGCTGGCCGGGTCGTGGTGGCCCGCCGCCACCAGCGCCTGCTCCACCGCGCGGGTGCCCAGCCGGTCGATCAGCAGATCGGTCGCCATGTTGTCGCTGGCCGAGATCATCTGCTGGGCCGCCGACCGCACCGACACCTTCGCGCCGGGCTCGAGCTCCTCGAGTCCGGAGGCGCCGACGGCCTTGGCGCGTTCGGTGACGGTCAGCTGGTCGTCCCAGCCGACGGTGCCGGCCTGGACGGCGTGCGCGACGGCCAGCAGGACGTACAGCTTGAAGATCGACGCCAGCGGCAGCGACATCTCGGTGTTGGTGCCGGCCACCGGCCGGCACTTGCCGACCGGCCCACCGCGGTCGACCCGCGACACCTGGTAGGAGTAGCGCGCGCCGGAGTCGCCGAGCACCGCGTCGAGGTCGGACCACTTCTCGATCACCGGGGGGTGCAGCGTGACGTCGAACCGGTCCACCAGACCGTTGTCGTCGGTGCGCACCTCGATGTCCTGCGCGGCGCCGTAGGAGGTCTTGACGTGCAGGGTCGCGCTGCCCGCACGGATGTCCACCCCGGTGGCGGTGATCGGACGGTCCCACCACAGGTTGCCCATGGCGTCGATGACGTGGTCGACCTGGTCCTCGACGGCCATCGTGCGGACGTTGACGTCGCCGATGGGCCAGTCGGAGTTCAGCATGTCCATGGTCTGCTTGGCGCGCAGACCCTGCGGTGTGGTCGTGCCGATGTGCGCGCCGTAGGCGGCGTCGGCCGGAGCGGTGCCCGCGTCACCGCAGCCGGACGCGATGGAGACGACGAGCGCGGCAGTGGTCACCAGGCCGGTGACCCGGCGTGTCTGCCGCGTCGCGTCAGCCCTTGTCGCCGGACCCCGCAACGTCCAGCACAACCTCGAACTCCAGCAGCGAGGCACCGGTCGCGACCGGGTTGGCGGCCTGACCCTTGTGCGCCTCGATCGCCGGACCGGTCGCCCACGCCTGGAAGGCCTCGTCGGACTCCCACTGCGTGACGACGAAGTAGCGGTTCTCACCCTTGACCGGGCGCAGGAGTTGGAAGCCGAGGAAGCCGGGCTGATTGTCCACGGCGTGAGCGCGGTGGGCGAACCGCTTCTCCAGTTCCGGGCCGGCGTCCGGCGGGACCTCGATTGCGTTGATCTTCACCACAGGGTTTTGGCTGGGCATAGGCCCAGATTACCGGTTGGGCTGGGCAAGATGAGCACATGGACACCTCTCTGTCGACCCCTCGGGGCGGCCCACTGTTGACGGCCAGGGGCGGGGACGGCGCACCCCTGGTGCTGGTGCACGGGCTGATGGGCAGGGGCAGCACGTGGGGCCGTCAACTGCCGTGGCTGACCGGGCTGGGCACGGTGTTCACCTACGACGCGCCGTGGCACCGCGGACGCGACGTCGTCGACCCGCATCCGATCAGCACTGAACACTTCGTCGCCGAACTGGCCGATGCGGTCGCCGCGCTCGGCCGCCCGGCCACGCTCATCGGGCACTCGATGGGCGGGCTGCACGCCTGGTGCCTGGCGGCGCACCGGCCGGACCTGGTGACCGCGGTGGTGGTCGAGGACATGGCGCCGGACTTCCGCGGCCGCACCACCGGTCCGTGGGAGCCGTGGCTGCACGCGCTGCCAGTCGAGTTCGAGACCGAACAGCAGGTGTTCGCCGAGTTCGGTGAGGTCGCCGGCCGCTACTTCCTCGAGGCGTTCGACCGGACCGCCACCGGTTGGCGGCTGCACGGGCGGCGCCGCCACTGGATCGACATCGCGGCCGAGTGGGGGCTGCGCGACTTCTGGCAGCAGTGGGAGCAGTTGCGGGTGCCCGCCCTGCTGCTCGAGGCCGGCAATTCGGTAACGCCGCCGGGGCAGATGCGACGGATGGCCGAAACCGGTTACCGCACAACCTATCTGCAGGTTGCCGACGCCGGTCACCTCATCCACGACGAACGGCCGCAGGTGTACCGCGACGCGGTCGAGGCATTCCTAGCGACGCTCACCGAGCGCGCCTGAGCTGGGCCACGACGGGGACTGCTCGAAGCGGGTGCGGATCGCGTCGAGGTCGTGCTGGATCCGGTAGGAGTCCCGATCCTCGTCCCGTCGGTGGTCGAAGCGGCCCGCCATGGGTGCCCACACCCGGAACTGGTCGAGGTCCCAACGGAGCAGCCCGGCACGGTGTGCGGTCCACGTCAGGACGGCGCCCAACGCGAACGGAGCGATCACGAAGAGAGAGATCAGTGCTGTACTCATGGCAGTTATCTTTCGACGGGGCACATTCCGCCAACAGTGGCAGCACTGACAATCTGCGCTAATATGCTGCCATGGCTTTGAAAAGCGTATCGACACTGGTGCTCGACGGTCTAGCGGTTTTCGAGTTCGGCGTCATCTGCGAGGTTTTCGGCATCGACCGCTCCGCCGACGGCGTGCCCAACTTCGACTTCAAGGTCTGCGGGCCGGTGGCGGGTGAACCCATCCGCACGACCATCGGTGCCCACCTGACTCCCCAGCACGACTTCGGCGATCTCATCGGCGCCGATCTGGTGGCCGTCCCCGCCATCGCGTCGGGCAAGAACGGCTACCCGCCCGAGGCGCTGGAAGTGCTGCGGCAGGCGGCCGCCAGCGGATCGATCATCCTGACGGTCTGCTCAGGCGCGTTCGTGGTGGGCGCGGCCGGTCTGCTCGACGGCCGGCCGTGTACGACGCACTGGATGTACGCCGATCTGCTGGCCCGGACGTATCCCACCGCACGCGTGGACCGCAACGTGCTGTTCGTCGACGACGGCGACCTGATCACCTCCGCGGGGACCGCGGCCGGTATCGACGCCTGTCTGCACCTGGTGCGCCGCGAACTCGGCAGCGAGGTCACCAACAAGATCGCACGCCGAATGGTGGTGCCCCCGCAGCGCGACGGCGGTCAGCGCCAGTACATCGAACAGCCCATCCCCGTCAGATGCTCGGAACGCTTTGCGCCGCACCTGGATTGGATCGTGGCCAACCTCGACAAGCCGCACACGGTGAGCACGCTGGCCCGCCGGGCGAACATGTCGGCCCGCACCTTCGCCCGCCGCTTCGTCGAGGAGACCGGCACCACCCCGATGCAGTGGGTGACCGATCAGCGGGTGCTCTACGCGCGGCGGATGCTCGAAGAGAGCGATCTCGACATCGACCGCATCGCCGAACGGTCCGGGTTCGGGACGGCCACCCTGCTGCGCCACCACTTCCGGCGGATCATCGGCGTGACGCCCACCGATTACCGCAGGCGGTTCTGCTGCACCGACAGCCCGGCCGAACAGAGCGCCTGACCGCGTCAGAGGTCGCCGCGTAGCGCATCCATCGCTATGTGGCCCTGACGGAACAACGCCTCCATCGCCGTGGCGTCGACCGGACGCGACAGCATGAAACCCTGCGCCTGCGGGCAGCCCAGTTCGAGCAGTGTCTTGGCGGCCGCGACCGTTTCGACGCCCTCGGCGACCACCTCGAGGCCGAAGGCGTCGGCCAACGCCAGGATGGCGCGCACGATCGCCAGGTCACCGGGATTCTCGCCGAGGTCGCGGACGAACCCGCGGTCGATCTTCACCGTGTCGACGGGTAGCGATTTCAGGTGGGTGAGAACGCTGTAGCCGGTGCCGAAGTCGTCGATCGCGATCCGCACCCCGACCTCCTTGAGTGCGGCCAGGGTGTGCCGGGTGGCCTCGATGTCCTGCACGACGACGGATTCGGTGATCTCGAGGCAGACCGCGGAACCGTCGAGCCCGAACTCGTCGAGGGTGCCGGCCACGGTGGCCGCGAAACCGTCCGAAACCAGCTGCACCGGTGAGACGTTCACGCGCAGGATGGCATCGGTGGCGGTGCGGCGGGACCGCCAGCGGGCGAAGTCCGCACATGCCGACCGCATCACCAGTCGGCCGAGTTTGCCTGCGAGATTGATGGATTCGGCCACCCCGATGAACGACTCGGGCAGCAGCAAGCCTCGGGTCGGGTGCCGCCAGCGCACCAACGCCTCGGTGCCGAGCACCTTTCCGGTCCGCATGTCGACCTCGGGCAGGTAGTGCAGCACCAGCGCGCTGCTCGCCTCGTCGATGACACCCTCGAGGTGCAGCTCGATGTCGTTGCGGATGGCGTGCTGGGAGGCCATCTCGGTGGTGAACACCGCGGTCTTGCTGCCGCCTGTGCTCTTCGCCGACAGCGCGGCCTGATCGGCGCGGCGCAGCAGATCCGACGTGGTGTCGTGGCCGGGCGCCCCGACCGCGACCCCGATGCTCACTGTGCGGGCCAGCATCTCGCCGTCGATCACCACTCTGCGCTGCAGCCAGGTCTGCAGACGCCGGGCGAAGCTCTCCGCCGTCGCGACGTCCATCGGCCCGTCGGGAACGACCACGAACTCGTCGCCGCCCACCCGGGCGATCACCGCCGGTTTCTCCGTGCCGGCCTTCAGCCGCTCGGCGAACATCTTGATGAACTGATCGCCCGCGCTGTGCCCCAGGTAGTCGTTGACCGTCTTGAGCCGGTCGAGATCGAGGAACAGCACCGCCACCGGTCCGGGCTGGTCGTCGGTGAGCCGCCGGTCGAGGTGCGACATGAGCGCCCGGCGGTTGAGCAGCCCGGACAGGTCGTCGTGTTCGGCCAGATACTGCAGCTGCTCCTCGGCGGCGATACGGGCCTGCAACTGCGCGAACAACGTCGCGATCGCCTGCAGCGCGTTCTGTTCCTCGGGCGTCCACTCACGGTCGCCGACCTTGATGAAGCCGAGGATGCCCGAGGTGGTCTCGCCCGAGAGCAGCGGGACGCAGGCCATCGACACCGACGGCACGCCGCGGCCCTCTTCGATGCGGCGCTGGTAGTCGTCGTTGTCGGGCTGCGGGCGCAGGATCAGCGGCTTCTTGAGGTATTCCGCCTGCCGGAAGATGGGGTCGGCCTCGGAGAAATAAATCACGCCGATCGGATCGGGATCCGGGATGTAATCACGGATCGGCCATTCGGCGACGAGCTTGGTCGCCTTGATGGTGTGGTCGTTGTGACGCAGGAAGCTGAAGTCGACCCCGAGGTGGTCGACGACGTCGGCGAGCACCCGGGTGCAGCTTTCGATCACGTTGGTCGCGGTGGCGGCCATCAGCTCGGCCGCCGCAGCGGTCACGACCTGATCGAGGCTGCGGGTCATGTGCTCACGGTATCCCGCACAGGCACCGCCCGGCTGCCGACCGGGTTGGTACGGCAGCGTTCACGAACCTTCCCCGGCGAGCGCGAACCGACCGTCGGTGGTCTGCTCGACGAGGCCGTCCACCAGCAGTGAGTCCAGTGCGCGGTCCCGCTGTGCGGGGTCCGTCAGCCACGCCACGTCGAGCTCGGCCCGTGTGACGGGAGACTCACTGCCGCGCAGCACATCCAGCAGCCGGCCGCGGACCTGGCGGTCGGTGCCCGCGTAGCGCTGTGCCCGCCGGGCCGGTGTCGTCGCCGCCGGATAACCGAGCGAGCGCCAGGTACAGGCCTCCAGCGGGCACAGTCCGCACCGGGGCGTGCGCGCGGTGCAGACCGTCGCACCCAGCTCCATCAGCGCGACCGAGAAGCGCGGTGCGTCGGGGCCTTCGGGCAGCAGCGCCTCGACGTCGGCGAGGTCGCGGCTGCTGGCGGGGCTGTCAGCGCGGCCGTGCACCGCCCGCGCGACGACCCGGCGGACGTTGGTGTCCACCACCGGAACCCGCTGCCCGTAGGCGAAACAGGCCACCGCTCTGGCCGTGTACACCCCGATGCCGGGAAGAGTGAGCAGCACGTCGACATCCGTGGGCACCTCGTCGCCGTGGTCGGTCGCGATCACCGTCGCGCACTCGTGCAACCGCTTGGCGCGGCGCGGATAGCCCAGCTTCCCCCACGCGCGCAGCACATCGGCGGCGGAGGCCGCCGCGGTCGCCGACGGTGTCGGCCAGCGTGCGATCCAGCTGAGCCAGATGGGTTCGACGCGGGCGACCGGTGTCTGCTGCAACATGAACTCACTGACCAGGACCTGCCACGGCGTCACGCCGGGGCGGCGCCACGGCAGGTCTCGCTGCTCGCGGTCATACCACGCCAAAAGCACGGCCGAATCGATCATCTCTCAACCACTCAGGCACAATATGGGCCATGCCGAATACCAGCCCGGTGACCGCGTGGAAGGCACTCAAGGAGGGTAACGAGCGCTTCGTCGCGGGTACGCCCGAGCATCCCAGTCAGAGCATCGAGTACCGCGCCAGCCTCGCCGACGGTCAGCACCCGACCGCGGTGGTGTTCGGCTGCGCCGACAGCCGGGTCGCCGCCGAGATCATCTTCGACCAGGGGCTCGGCGACATGTTCGTCGTCCGCACTGCGGGCCACGTCATCGACTCGGCGGTGCTCGGTTCGATCGAGTTCGCCGTAGCGGTGCTCGAAGTGCCGCTGATCGTGGTGCTCGGCCACGACAGCTGCGGTGCGGTGAAGGCGACGTTGTCGGCGCTCGACGACGGTGTGGTGCCCTCCGGATACGTCCGCGACGTGGTCGAGCGGGTGACCCCGTCGATCCTGCGCGGCCGCCGCGAGGGGCTCAGCCGGGTCGACGAGTTCGAGGCGCGCCACGTCAACGAGACCGCGGTGCAGCTGCAGGAGCGGTCCAGCGCGATCGCCGACCGGATCGCCGCGGGCACGCTCGCGATCGCCGGCGTGACCTACCACCTGGCCGACGGTCAGATCCAGCTGCGCGATCACCTGGGTGACATCGGCGAAGCCTGAGGCGACACGCCGCGTCACGTCGGACAACTGAGCCTGACCAGCCCTTACCGTGGTCATGTGCTGGATCTCGAACCGCAAGGCCCACTGCCTACGCAGATCTATTGGCGACGCCGGGCGCTGGCGCTGGGCATCGCGGTCGTCGTCATCGGGATCGTCGCCGCGGTCGTGGTGATGGTGGTGTCGGGTGGTTCCGGCGCGGAGACGAAGAACACCGACCAGCAGTCGGCGTCCCCGGCCGAGGCGGCGCCGACCCCGCTGCCGGGGGAGAACCCCGAGGTGAAGACGCCGATCGTGCCGCCGCCGGCGCAGGCGCCGCCGCCGACCCCGACGCCCACCGCGGCCGTCGCACCGCCGCCGGTGCTGCAGGAGGGCGACGACTGCCCGGATTCGACGCTCGCCGTCAAGGGCATCACCAGTCAGCCCGAGTACGTCGTCGGCGATCAGCCGAAGTTCACGATGGTGGTCACCAATATCGGCCTGGTGGCCTGCAAGCGCGACGTCGGTGCGGCCGTGCTGGCCGCCTACGTCTACTCGCTGGACAACACCCGGCTGTGGTCCAACCTCGACTGCGCGCCGTCCAACGAGACGCTGGTCAAGACGTTCGCCCCGGGTGAGCAGGTCACCACGGAGGTCACCTGGACGGGAATGGGTTCGGCGCCGCAGTGCCCGCTGCCCCGTGAGCCGATCGGCGCGGGCACCTACAACCTGATCGTCCAGCTCGGCAATCTGCGGTCGTCACCGGTGCCGTTCATCCTGGCTCCGTCCGCACCACCCGGTCAGGCGCCCGCACCGGGTGCACCCGGTGCTCAGCCGGCCGCGCCCGGCGTGGGCTGAGCGGGGTCAGGCCAGCCGGTCGGCGATCGTCGACTCCGCCAGCAGGGAGAGCCCTTCCCTGATGTGGCGGGCCCACATCGAGCCGATGCCGTCGACCGACTGCAGATCGTCGGAGCTCGCCGCGAGCAGGCCCTGCAGTGAGCCGAACGAGCGCACCAGCAGATCGACGTGGGCGAACTGCAGCCGCGGGATGCCCGCCATGGCGCGGTAACCGCGCGAGCTCATCGCCGAATCCTGCGCCTCGAGCGTCGACGGGTAGCCGAAAACCCTTGCCAGCGTGGTGAAGTCGAGCAGCTCATTGTCGGACAGGGAGTCCAGTTCCTCGAGCGTCGCGCTGACCTGCGCGGCCGTCGGCGGGTCGGGGTTGGCGTGGTAGTCCCGCACGATCAGTTCCCGCGCGGTGTCGTTGTCGCCGACGAGTTCTTCGAGCTGCAGTTTGAGCTGACGACCGTCGGTGCCGAGTTCGACCACGTCGGCGTCGATCTCGAGGCTGATCCGCCGCACCATCTCCAGCCGCTGCACGACGGTCATCACGTCGCGCAGCGTGACGAAGTCCTCGATCTCGGCGGTCGACAGCTGCCGGCTGACCTCGTCGAGGCGGGACTTGTAGCGCTCGAGGGTGGCGATGGTCTGGTTGGCCCGCGACAGGATCGTCGGGGTGTCGGGCACCACGTGGCGCTCACCGGCGACGTACACCGTCACGATGCTCATGGAGTGGCTGACCGAGATGACCGGGTAACCGGTCTGGATCGCGGTGCGCTCGGCCGAGCGGTGCCGGGTCCCGGATTCGTCGGTCGGGATGGACGGATCGGGCACCAGCTGGACGTTCGCGCGCAGGATGCGGGTGCCGTCGCTGGACAGCACCACGGCACCGTCCATCTTCGACAGCTCACGCAACCGGGTGGGGGCGTAGCGGACGTCGAGTTCGAAACCGCCGTCGCAGATCGTCTCGACGCTGTCGTCGTAACCCAGCACGATCAGTGCGCCCGTGCGGCCGCGCAGGATGCGCTCGAGACCGTCTCGCAGCGGTGTCCCCGGTGCCAGCCGGCCGAGCGTCTCCCGCAGCGTCGGACGGGCCAGCTGAACGACGTTGCCGGCCGTCCGTGCGGTCTTCACGGCCATTGTTCCTCCCGGGCGCGCCTGCTCTTCGCGCAAGCGCTCATCGCTGTTGTCTGCTCTTCGCGCAAGCGCTCATCGCTGCTGTCTGCTCTTCGCGCAAGCGCTCATCGCTGTTGTCTGCTCTTCGCGCAAGCGCTCATCGCGCGCCATTGTCCGCGATGCGGTGCAGCACCTGCAACGCCGCGGAGATGTTCTGGGCCGGCAGCAGCCGCAGACCGGGCGGCACCGTCGTCGTGCCCGGCGGGACGACCGCGGTGGTGAAGCCCAGCCGGGCGGCCTCGGCGAGGCGGCGGTCCATCCCCGTCACCCGTCGCAGGTCGCCCGCCAGGCCCAGCTCGCCGATCACCACGGAGTTCGCCGGCATCGCCCGCTCCTGGCGCGCCGAGGCCATCGCGAGTGCGACCGCGAGATCCGACGACGGATCGGTCAGCCGCATCCCGCCGACCGTCGACAGGTAGATGTCGCAGGGGCCCACCTGGAGCCGGGTGTGCTTGTCGAGGACCGCGGCGATCATCGCGGCGCGGGCCGAGTCGATACCGCTGACGGCGCGGCGGGGGTGCGGTCCGGTGGGCTGGCCGACCAGCGCCTGCACCTCACCGATCAGCGGTCGCTTCCCGTCGAGCGTGACGGTGACCGCGGTACCGGCCACCGGGGTGTCGCGCTGGTCGCGGAACAGTCCGGACGGATCGGCCACGCCTTCGATACCGCTGTCGTGCAACTGGAAACACCCGACCTCGTCGGCGGCGCCGAACCTGTTCTTCACCCCGCGCACCATCCGCAGCGTCGAGGCGCGGTCGCCCTCGAAGTGCAGCACCACGTCGACGAGGTGTTCGAGCGAGCGCGGCCCGGCGATCGCACCGTCCTTGGTGACGTGGCCGACCAGCACCATGGCGATGCCGCCGGGACCCGCCGCGCCCTTGGCGTACTGGGTGAGCGCGGTGGTGACCGCTCGCACCTGGGTGACGCCGCCGGTGACGCCGTCGGCCTCGGAGGTGGACATCGTCTGTACCGAGTCGACCACGACGAGGCTGGGTGCCACGGCGTCGATGTGGCCGAGTGCGGTGGGCAGATCGGATTCCGCGGCGAGGTACAGCTCGTCGTGGGCGCAGCCGGTGCGTTCGGCGCGCAACCGCACCTGGCCGGCCGATTCCTCGCCGGTCAGATAGAGCGCGCGACGTCCCGAGGCGGCCCAGCGATGGGCGACCTCCAGCAGCAGCGTGGATTTGCCGACCCCCGGATCGCCGGCGAGCAGCGTCACCGAGCCGGGCACCAGCCCGCCGCCGAGGACGCGGTCGAGTTCACCGATACCGGTCGCGTCGTGTTTGGTGCGGCCGGGGTCGATGCTGCTGATGGGCACCGCGGGGGAGTTGGGTGCGACCGCGCGCCGGACGGGCGAGCCCGCGATCGAGGCCACCACGGCGACTTCCTCGACGGTGCCCCACGTGCCGCAGTCCGGACAGCGGCCCACCCACTTGGCGGTGATGTGCCGGCACTCCGAACAGCGGTATTGAGAACGTGCCTTGGCCACGTGACGACGGTATCGGTCGGTGCCGACAGGACGGGCCGGCGGTGCGCTGTGTCGCGCTGCGGGTCAGTGTCCGCCGGAGTGGTCGGCGCCGCCGCCGCCGGTGTCGTCGCGGCGGGGTTCCTCACCCGCCGAGATCGGCACCTGGACGGTGACCTCGCCGCTGCGCTGGAAGGTGAAGGTGAACGGATAGGTCAGCCCGTTGGTGATCGGCTTGGTCAGCGTGACGTCGACGGTCAGCGGTTCGGCCGGCTCCACGCTCTCCAGCGCGGCGGTCTGACCGTCGGGTTCACCGGCGACCAGCACACCGGTCGGGGGAATCGTGGTGTCCCCGCTCAGCGGCGCCGTACCGACGTCGGAGCGGATCGACACCAGCCGGTCGGGTTCGTCGGCCGATTCGTTGGCGGCGACGAACAACAGTTCGGCCTCGCTGCCCGGGCGCACGTAGTCCGTGGTCTGCGGCGCGCGCAGGTGCACGTTGCGCAGGGCGATGTCGCCGACTCCGGCGTTGACGCCGTTCACGGCGGGCGCCTGGGTCGCGGTCTGGGAGATCTGCCCGGCTCCGCACGCGGTGAGGGCGAGGGCGAGCCCGCAGGCCGCCAGCCCGGAGGTGACGGCAGAAGCGCGCGGATGGATGCGGTTCACTCAAGCCTCCTGCAGAGGGGTCGCCCAGCGGTCGTTCACAGTTCGACTATGCAGAGTAGTAGGTGGCCGTCGATCTTGAACACGGTGGGCCACGCGGGGGGAACAGGCGCACAGCCGAACGCTGTTGCGCGGCACCCGCAACGGCGTGCGGGCCGGAGCCGCCGGCGGCGCGGCGGCGGCGTTCCAGATCGTTGGCGCGTTGCACGAAAAGACCACCCTGTCAACCCCTGATCTTCACCCGTTGTGCCCCTGACCTGCGCAGTTGTTCCGCACGTGTCGGCGCCCCGTGTTAGCATGGACACGTGAAAGGGGCTCGAAACTGATGATTTTCAAGGTCGGAGACACCGTTGTTTATCCACACCACGGTGCTGCGTTGATCGAAGCGATCGAAACCCGAACCATCAAGGGCGAGCAGAAGGAGTATCTCGTCCTCAAGGTCGCCCAAGGTGACCTGACCGTTCGAGTACCCGCTGACAACGCCGAATATGTCGGTGTGCGCGACGTGGTCGGCCAGGAGGGTCTCGACAAGGTCTTCCAGGTGCTGCGTGCACCCCACACCGAGGAGCCGACGAACTGGTCGCGCCGCTACAAGGCGAACCTGGAGAAGCTGGCATCCGGTGACGTGAACAAGGTGGCCGAGGTCGTCCGCGACCTGTGGCGCCGGGACCAGGAGCGCGGACTGTCCGCGGGCGAGAAGCGCATGCTGGCAAAGGCCCGGCAGATCCTGGTGGGTGAGCTCGCGCTCGCCGAGAACACCGACGACGAGAAGGCCACCACCATCCTCGATGAGGCTCTTGCCGCCGCGTCCTGACGCGCGATGACCACAGTGGCCGTCGTTCCGGCCGCGGGATCCGGTCAACGGCTCGCGGCCGGAGCGCCAAAAGCATTCGTGAATCTGGCGGGTCGGCCGATGCTCGAACGCGCCATCGTCGGGCTGCGGGATTCCGGCGTGGTCGACAGCATCGTCGTCGCCGTCCCGCCGAGCCGTACCGACGAGGCGAAGCTCGTGTTCGGCAGTGAGGCGATCATCGTCGCCGGCGGTGCGGACCGCACCCAGTCGGTGAGTCTGGCGCTCACCGCCGTCGGCGATGCCGATTTCGTCCTCGTCCACGACGCCGCCCGCGCCCTCACCCCGCCGTCCCTGGTGGTCCGTGTCGTGCGCGCGCTGGAATCCGGGCACAGTGCGGTCGTTCCCGCACTCCCGGTCGCCGACACCATCAAGGCCGTCGACGCGAACGGCGCGGTGCTCGGCACGCCCGAACGCGCCGGGCTGCGCGCCGTGCAGACCCCGCAGGGCTTCCACACCGAGGTGCTGCGCCGCGCCTACGCACGGGCCGGCGACGGGTCCCAGGGCTTCACCGACGACGCGTCGATGGTGGAACAGGCCGGCGGACAGGTCCAGGTCGTCGACGGCGACCCGCTGGCGTTCAAGATCACCACCCCGCTCGACCTCGTGCTGGCCGAGGCCATCCTGGCCGGTGCGCGGTGACCGCCGAATGACGCTGCCGCGGGTCGGGCTGGGCACCGACGTCCATCCGATCGAATCCGGCCGGCCCTGCTGGCTGCTGGGCCTGCGGTTCGACGGCGCCGACGGCTGTGCGGGCCACTCCGACGGTGACGTCGCCGCCCACGCGCTGTGCGACGCGCTGCTGTCCGCGGCCGGCCTGGGTGATCTCGGTGAGGTGTTCGGGACCGGCCGGCCCGAATGGGAGGGCGTCAGCGGCGCCGACATGCTGCGCCACGTGCGGGGTCTGCTGCAGGAAGCGGGCCTTGAGGTCGGCAATGCGACCGTGCAGGTGATCGGCAACCGGCCCAAGATCGGTCCGCGGCGCTCGGAAGCCCAGGCGTTGCTGTCCGAGCTGATCGGCGCGCCGGTGTCGGTCTCGGCGACCACGACGGACGGGCTGGGGCTGACCGGCCGCGGTGAGGGTCTGGCCGCGATCGCCACCGCTCTCGTGGTCGATGCGGGTGAACGGCATATCGGCCGGTAAGCTGGCCCGTCGTGACCGATCGCGCAGAAGCCGGCCGGTCGGCGACATCGCCGACAGGGCTGCGGCTCTACGACACCATGGCAGGTGCCGTGCGCGACTTCGTGCCGTTGCGCGCCGGCCACGTCTCCATCTACCTCTGCGGGGCGACCGTCCAGGGCCTTCCGCACATAGGGCACGTCCGCAGCGGGGTCGCGTTCGACGTGCTGCGCCGCTGGTTGTCCGCCAAGGGCCTGGACGTGGCCTTCATCCGCAACGTCACCGACATCGACGACAAGATCCTCAACAAGGCCGCCGACGCGGGTCGGCCGTGGTGGGAGTGGGCGGCCACCTACGAGCGCGCGTTCACCGCCGCCTATGACGCGCTGGGCGTACTGCCCCCGTCGGCCGAACCGCGGGCGACCGGACACATCACCCAGATGGTCGAGCTGATCGAGCGGCTGATCGAGCGTGGACACGCCTACGCAGCCGATCAGGAGGGCAACGGGGACGTGTACTTCGACGTCTCCACGCTGCCCGACTACGGCAAGCTATCCGGCCACCGCATCGACGACGTGCACCAGGGCGAGGGCGTCGCGACCGGTAAGCGCGACCAGCGCGACTTCACGCTGTGGAAGGGCGCCAAACCGGGTGAACCGTCGTGGCCGACCCCGTGGGGCCGCGGCAGGCCGGGCTGGCACACCGAATGCGTGGCGATGTGCGAGGCGTACCTGGGGGCGGAGTTCGACATCCACGCCGGCGGTATGGATCTGGTCTTCCCGCACCACGAGAACGAGATCGCTCAGGCCGAAGCCGCGGGCGACGGGTTCGCCCGGTTCTGGCTGCACAACGGCTGGGTGACCATGGGCGGCGAGAAGATGAGCAAGTCGCTCGGCAACGTGTTGTCGATTCCGGCTGTGCTGCAACGGGTTCGGGCTGCCGAGCTGCGGTACTACCTGGGCAGTGCGCACTACCGGTCGATGCTGGAGTTCTCCGAGACTGCGCTGCAGGATGCGGTCAAGGCGTATGCCGGCGTCGAGGATTTCCTGCACCGCGTGCGCACGCGGGTGGGCAGTGTGGTGCCCGGTGAGTGGACCGAGAAGTTCGCCGCCGCGCTCGACGACGATCTGTCGGTGCCGATCGCGCTGGCCGAGGTGCACGCCGCACGGGCCGTGGGTAACCGCGCGCTCGACTCCGGCGACCACGAGACGGCGATGACGCAGGCCCGCTCGATCCGCGCCATGATGGGCATCCTCGGCTGCGATCCGCTCGACGAGCGCTGGGAGTCGCGCGACGAGACGTCGGCGGCGTTGGGGGCGATCGACGTGCTGGTCCGGTGGGCGCTCGACAGCCGTACCGAGGCCCGTAACCGCAAGGACTGGGCGACGGCCGATCAGATCCGCGACCGGCTCAAGGAGGCCGGCATCGAGGTGACCGACACCGCCGACGGTCCGCAATGGTCGCTGCTCGACGGCGACAGCAAGGATGTCTGATCATGGCGGGTAACTCGAAACGCCGTGGCGCGGTGCGTAAAGCGGGCACGAAGAAGGGGCCGACCGTCGGTTCCGGTGGCGTGCGCCGCCGTGGGCTCGAAGGTCGCGGTGCGACCCCGCCCGCACACGAGCGGCCCCATCACCCGGCCGCCAAGCGGGCGGCCAGGGCGGCCAAGCAGCAGCAGCGGCGCCCGGTCCGCAAGACCGACGAGACCGAACTGGTGCTCGGCCGCAACCCGGTGGTGGAGTGTCTGCGCGCCGGGGTGCCGGCGAGCGCGCTGTACGTGGCGATGGGCACCGAGGCCGACGAGCGGGTGACCGAATCCGTCCAGATCGCCGCCGACGCCGGGATCTCGATCCTCGAGGTGCCGCGGACGGACCTGGACCGGATGAGCAACAACGCCCTGCATCAGGGGTTGGCGCTGCAGGTGCCGCCGTACGACTACGCCCACCCCGACGATCTGCTGGCGACGGCGAAGGCCGACGGCGCTCCCGCGCTGCTGGTCGCGCTCGACAACATCTCCGATCCGCGCAATCTGGGGGCGATCGTGCGCTCGGTGGCCGCGTTCGGTGGGCACGGCGTGCTGATCCCGCAGCGCCGTTCGGCCTCGGTGACCGCGGTCGCGTGGCGCACCAGCGCGGGTGCGGCGGCCCGTCTTCCGGTCGCCCGGGCGACCAATCTGAACCGCACACTCAAGAGTTGGGGCGACGCGGGCCTGCAGGTGGTCGGTCTGGATGCCGGCGGGGACACCACGCTCGACGAACTCGACGGCGCCGGACCGATGGTCGTGGTCGTCGGCTCGGAGGGTAAGGGGCTGTCGCGGCTCGTCCGAGAGCACTGCGATGCGGTGGTGTCGATCCCGATGGCGGGGCCGACCGAGTCGCTGAACGCATCGGTCGCCGCGGGTGTGGTGCTGGCCGAGATCGCCCGTCAGCGCCGCGGCTGAAGTCACACCCCGATCAACCGCAGTCCCACCCACAGGCCCGACACCGCCAGGATCAGGGTGAGCGGCACGGTGCACAGCCCCACCGCACTGAACCGCAGGACGCCGGTCGGTACGTCGGCGCGGTGGACGACGTTGCGCCACAACAGGTTCGCCAAGGATCCGACGTAGGTGAGGTTCGGCCCCACGTTGACGCCGATCAGTACCGCGAGTACCGCGGCCGGTCCGGCGGCGGTCACCAGCGGCAGCAGCACCAGCACGGCGGGCAGGTTGTTCACCAGATTGGACAGGACCGCCGCGACGGCGGCGATGCCGAGCAGCGCCAGGAAGCCGTCGCCGTCGGGCAGCACCGCGTGCATCGCCTCGTCGAGCCCCTGGGTCATCACGGCCTCGACCACCACCCCGAGGCACAGCACGAACGCGAGGAACGGCACGTTGACCGACCGCAGGATGCCGCCCACCGTGCTGCGGCGCTGACGCAGCCCGCGCACGGCTAGTACGGCCGCGCCGGCGAGCGCCGCCCATGCCGGTGACACGTCGAACAGCGAGGTGACCCCGAAGCCGGCCAGTGTCAGGGCGAGGACCACGAGAACGAATATCGGCATCTCGACGTCGGGCAGGGGTTCGTCCCGCCGCGGCGCCACGGCGAGGTCGCGGGCGAACAGGGCGCGCAGTGCGAGGTATTCGACGAGGATCGCGGCCAGCCACGGCAGGACCATCAGCGCGGCGAACCGGGTGAAGGACAGCCCGGCGGCGGTGAACGCCAACAGGTTGGTCAAGTTGGACACCGGCAGCAGCAGCGATGCGCTGTTGGCCAGGTGCGCGGTGGCGTACGCGTGCGGGGCGGCCGGGATGGCCAACGTGCGGCAGGTGGCCAGTACGACCGGGGTGAGCAGCACGACGGTCGCGTCGAGGCTCAGGATCGCGGTGGTGCCGGTGGCGATGACGAACACCACGGCCAACAGCCGGCGGGGATCGCCCGCACCCGAACGTGCCATCCAGACACCGGCCGCGTGGAACAGCCCGGCGTCGTCGCAGAGTTGCGCGA
Source organism: Mycolicibacterium litorale (assembly GCA_050205415.1). Taxonomy (GTDB): domain Bacteria; phylum Actinomycetota; class Actinomycetes; order Mycobacteriales; family Mycobacteriaceae; genus Mycobacterium; species Mycobacterium litorale_C. The sequence goes on along the minus strand of JBNMQY010000009.1, from coordinate 181,107 downwards.
GCACCAGCACCGCGGCGAGGAATCCGACGACCGGCGCCAGCCGCGCGACCTCGCTTGCGGCGCCGTCGAGCGAGATGACCCCGGTCGCGATCAGCAGTGCGGCGGCCGGGACGGCGACGACCGCCTCGGACCAGCCGCGCGGCCGCACCAGCGCGAAGGTGAGCACGGCGGCAAGCAGCACCGAAGCGAGGAACACCGAGTGATCCCGTCAGTGCCAGGGGTCGTCGCGCTGCCACAGCACGGGTAGATGCAGTGCGACGCCGTCCTCGTCGGCCAGGGCGCCGAGCGTCCGCATGGAGGCGTCGAGATCGTCGGCCACGTACGGCAGCGCGCGCAGCGGTTTGTGCAGCGGCCGGAAGAAGTCGTCCCAGTGGATCAGCACGACGCGCCGGGCGCCCACCGCGCGGACGGTCTCGGTCCAGTAGTCCCGCAGGTAGCTCTCCGGCTGCCGTCCGAGCTGGCCCACACCGAGGTAGACGACGTCGGCGTGCCGGCCGCGCAACGCACCGGGGACGAAACCGGCGCTGCCGACGATCAGCAGGCTGCGGGCCGACGGCCGGTGGCGCAGCAGCAGCGACCACGCCTCACCGCACCGGTAGGCCGACGCCCTGGCCGGCGGGCTGAATGGGCGTTCGATGTCGCCGGGGAAGCGGTCCGGCGGGCAGTGCCCGGATTCGACGAGGGTCAGCTCGTAGGCTCCGAAGGACACGGTGTCACCGGAAACCGTTGTGTGCAAACGGTTCTCGGGCAAACCGTGGCCGCGGCCGAGTTCCGTGGCCGAGGCGCCGCCGACGAGCGCCGCGCCGGTGCGTTCGGCCACGAGCGCCGAGTCGAGCGCGTGGTCGAAGTGGGTGTGCACCGGCAGCACCGCGTCGAGCCGGTCGATGCGCAGGCGGGTCAGGCAACCGTCGACCCGTGGCGGGGACGGGGCGATGCGGCCCAGCCCGACGGGCAGCAGGCCCGGGCGGGAGAAGAAGCCGTCGGTCATCACCGCGGACGTTCCGTCGTCGACGAGCAGGGTGGTGACGCCGGCCCACGTGACCGTGAGCGGGGATTGCGCGCTGGCGGCGGGGGTGTCGAATCGGTGCGCGTAGTCCCCGAGATCGGGCCGTCCGGCTCGCACGCGCATGCGCCCACTGTAGGCGCGACCCTCAGCGGGCCTTGCCGTAGCGCCGGTGGAACTTCTCGACCTGGCCGGCGGTGTCGAGGGTGCGGCGCGATCCGGTCCAGAACGGGTGCGACTTCGCGCTGACGTCGACGACGACCAGCGGATAGGTGCGGACTCCGTCTGGGGTCTGCCACTCAATGGTGCGCGTGCTGGTGATCGTCGACCGGGTGAGGAATGCGTCACCTGTCAACGCGTCCTGGAAGACCACCGGGTGGTAGTCGGGGTGGATTCCGGGCTTCATCGTCGATCTCCTTCCGCGCGTCCGGAGTTGGTGGGGGCGGTCTCGTCGAGTTGGTCGCAGGGATCCTCGTGCCAGTCGCCGAACGGGTCGTCGTAGTCGGTCCACGTTTCCGGCCGGGCGACCTCGTCGTCGGTCAGCAGGGCACGGGACAGCGCGCGGTCGACGGCCTCCGGATCGGCGCCGCACACCAGGGCGGTCAGCGCGATGTGACGGTCGCCGAAGCGCTCATCCCACTGCAAGGCGGCGAGCGCGACGCGGTCCGGCGCGGCGTAGGCCCGTTGGTGCGGGTCCATCGCCGCGAGCCACTGACCGGCGTGGCCGACGTGCAGACCGCCGCCGGCGGACTCGATCCACACGACGGCATCGGGCTGGCTGGCCAGCCAGGCACGCCCGCGGATGCGCACCACGCCGTCTAGCAGATCGTCGATCGCCTGGTGGAGGCGGTGGGGGTGGAAGGGGCGCGTGGCGTTGAACTCGATGATCGTCACGTCGCCGTCGGCGCGCAGCGGTGGCTCGCCGGCCAGCAGCCCGTCGTGAGGGTTGTGGCCGCGTCCACGCCGCGCATCGGGGTCGAGGTTGGCCACCGCGGTGGCGAGTCGGTCGGTGCCGACGGTGATCCGCGCCCGCGGTGCGAGCCGGCGCAGTACGGCCAGTGTCTTGCGGTCCGGTTCGGTGAGCACCAGCATGTCGGCGAATTCGGCTTGCCCGACGACCACCTGGGCGACGGTCCGGTTGTCGTCGAGATCGTCGTCGCCGAGCGCCTGGGCGAGCCAGACGGCGGAGTCCACCGTCGTCACGACCGCCTCGATCGACACGTCGCGGGCGGCCGGCCCGTCGATGTGACCGGGGCCCACGTGCACCGGGACGTTGTCGATCGCCCAGCACACCGGTTCGGGTTCGAGCCACGGTGCGAGCTGTACGACGATGCGGCTGACGTCGTCGCGGCGGTGCAGGAGGCGCAGCAGCACCAGCAGGTCGCCGCGCGTGGTGCAGCCGACGCAGCCTTTGGTGAGTTCCAGTGGCCATTCCGAGACGAGCACCCGGCCGTCGCGGTGGGTCGCGACGGTGCGGACCACAACCTGGCCGTCGAAACGGTGGCTGATCACCACGGTTCCCGGTGCCGCCATCAGGTTGTCGCACACCGCGTTCGACTGGCCTTGCCCGGCAACGACGATCACCGGAGTCCTCATCGCTTCCTCCCGCTGTTGAGAATCATTTTCAATAACTGGCTGCCTACGCTACAGTCCCGATCGAGCGTTGTCGAAAATCGTTTTCATTTACCTCGGGAGGAACCCATGTCCGCGCACTGCCAGGTCACCGGCCGATCGCCCGGTTTCGGCAACCGGGTGTCGCATTCCCACCGCCGGACGCGACGGCGCTGGGATCCCAACATCCAGACCAAGACCTACTACGTGCCGTCCGAAGGGCGCCGGGTCACACTTCGGGTGAGTGCCAAGGGAATCAAGGTGATCGATCGCGACGGCATCGACGCCGTGGTGGCGCGCATTCGCCGACAGGGCGTCAAGATCTGATGGCCCGCAACGAGATCCGGCCGATCGTGAAGCTCAAGTCGGCCGCGGGGACCGGCTACACCTACGTCACCCGCAAGAACCGGCGCAACGATCCGGACCGCCTGGTCCTGAAGAAGTACGACCCCGTGGTGCGGCGCCACGTCGACTTCCGGGAGGAGCGCTGATGGCCACCAAGGGCAAGCGCGCGCGCAACGAGCACCGGCGGCGGATGGTCGCGCGGCACGCCGAACGCCGCGCCGAACTCAAGGACGTCATCCGCAGGCCCTCGGCGCCCGCGGCCGAGAAAGCCGCCGCGATGGCTGCGCTGCAACGACTTCCGCGGGATGCCAGTCCGGTGCGGCTGCGCAACCGCGATTCGGTCGACGGCCGCCCGCGTGGGCACCTGCGCAAGTTCGGGCTGTCGCGGGTTCGGGTCCGCGAGCTGGCGCACCGTGGCGAGCTGCCCGGCGTGCGGAAAGCGAGTTGGTGAGCTGATGGGAAAGTCAAGGGCGCCGAAACGGCGGACGCCGCTCAAGGAGCCGGTGAAGCAGAAGCGCAATCCGCTCGTCGCCCGAGGGGTGACGACGATCGACTACAAGGACACCGCGCTGCTGCGCACCTTCATCTCCGAACGCGGCAAGATCCGGTCGCGCCGGGTGACCGGTCTGACGCCCCAGCAGCAGCGGAAGGTCGCGGTGGCCATCCGCAACGCCAGGGAGATGGCGTTGCTGCCGTTCGTCGAGCAGCGCCGCTAGACGCTCGCCGAGGCCGCCGCCACCCGGGCGCTGCGCACCCCGGCGATCGCCGCGCCGAGGCAGGCGACCGCCACCGCACCGGCGAACCACGGGAACACCACCGCGAGCTCCCACTGGGTCGCGGCCCAGCCGGCGGCCAGGGTGGGCACCGCCATCGCCGTGTACGCCAGCAGATAGAACGCCGACATGGTCTCGCCGCGCCGGCCCGCGGGCACCACCTCGGACAGGTGCCGCAGCGACCCGCCGAAGCCCAGCCCGAACGTCGCGCCGAGCAGTGCGGCCGCGACGAACACCAGCTGCCACTGGTGGGTCAGCAGCACCGGGATCGTGATCAGCAGGGCGATCGCCATGCCGACGTCGCCGATGACGGCGGCGTGGCGGGCGGGCACCCGGGTGGCCGCGAGCTGGGCGAGCGCGGCGGCGAACGCCGTCATGCCGACCACCGCGCCGCCGAACACCAGGTTGTCGATGTGGGTCTGCCGCGCCGCCAGCGACGGGTACAGCGACAACAGCACACCCAGCACCGACCAGGACGCCATGGCGCCCAGCGCGGCGAACCAGAAGTCCCGCCGGATCTCCTGCGGCACCGCCGGTTTGGCGATCCGGATGCGGCCGCGGGTGCGTGCGGTGTGCGGTTCGCGCAGCGCGACCAGCCCGACACCGATGACCAAGCAGAGCACGGCCACGACGGCATACGGGGTGCGCAGCGGATGTGGTGCGTACTGCGCGAGCAGGGCGGACCCGAGGATCGCGACGGTCATCCCGATGTTGAAGCTCACGCCGCTCAGCTGACCGGTCCGCACGCCGTGGTGGGGGCGCAGGTCCAGCAGTGCGGCGGCGCCGGCGACGACGATGGAACCGACCGCGGCGCCGTGGATCGCGCGCGCCAGCAGCAGGGTCGCCATGTTGTCGGCGATCAGGAACACGCCGAGCCCGATCACCAACGCCACCAGCGCGACGATCAGGACCGGCTTGCGGCCGACGGCGTCGGAGATCCTGCCCGACACCAGCACCGCCCCGAGTGCGGCGACGGCGTACACCGCGAAGATGATCGTGGTGGCCAGCGGGGACAGGTGCCAGTTGGATTCGTAGAGTCCGTACAGGGGCGCGGGCACACCGGACACCCCGAGTGCGACCCCGCTCAGCACGAGCAACATGGGGTAGGCCCACCGCTGCGTCTCGTCACCGAGCGAACGGTCGACTGCCACCATCGTGGTCACCCCCGGGGTAGGTTTGACGGACATCGAACCCGATCGAGCGTACGCTGGGTTCGACGATGATCAAACTTGCGTGGTGAAGGACACTTTCATGGCGGACGACACGGTGACGGCCGCCGCGGTCGGGCCGGTCCAGCAGGTACTGGGCGCCCTCCAGGACCCGGTGCGTCTCGAGGTGGTCCGGCGCCTGCACAACGCGGGCACCCCCATGCAGTGCGGTGCGCTCTACGACGGCATCAACAAGTCGACCGCCACCCACCATTTCAAGATCCTGCGCGAAGCCGGTGTCACCGAGCGGTTGGTGCTCGACGGACTGACCTATCAGCGGCTGCGGCGCGACGAGGTCGAGGCCGCCATCCCGGGGTTGCTCGACAGTGTCGTGCGCAGCGCCAACAGGCAGGCCGCTAGCTGAATGGGGCGAGGCTGACGCCCTCGGTCGTCAGCCTGTCGCGTACGGCGGCCGCGATCTGCACCGCACCGGGCGAATCCCCGTGCACGCACACCGATTCCACCGCGATGTCGATCGTCGAACCGTCGGTGGCGGTGACCCGGCCGGCCGTCACCATCGAGATGACGCGCTCGGCGATCTCGTCGACGTCGTGCAGCACCGCGCCGGGCTCGCGCCGCGACACCAGCTGTCCGTCGGGCCGGTACGCCCGGTCGGCGAACGCCTCGGCCACCGTCGGGACGCCGAGCTCCCGCGCCTCGTCGAAGAACGCCGAACCGGCAAGGCCGAGCACCGGTAGCCGGGGGTCCACCGCGTGCACCGCGGCCGCCACCGCGCGTGCCTGTTCGCGATGGGTGACGATCGTGTTGTACAGCGCGCCATGGGGTTTGACGTAGGAGACGGTCGAACCCGCGGCGGCGGCGAGTGCCGAGAGCGCGCCGATCTGGTACATCACGTCGGCGGTCAGGTCCTCGGGTGCGGCGTCGATGAACCGCCTGCCGAAGCCGGCGAGATCGCGGTAGCTGACCTGGGCGCCGATGCGCACACCGCGGGCGGCGGCCGCGCGGCACACCCGCGCCAGGCCGGCCGGGTCACCGGCGTGGAATCCGCAGGCCACGTTCGCGGATGTGACGATCTCGAGCATCGCGTCGTCGTCGCCCAGTGTCCACACCCCGAATCCCTCACCGAGGTCGGCGTTGAGGTCGACGGACGGGGTGGGCACGTCGCCCAGCCTAGTGCGGCGCCGCCACGTCCAGGTCCAGTCGGTGATCGGCCGCATCGATCACGGCGCTGTCGTGGGTCGCGGCCACCACCGTCGTCCCCGATTCGGCGAATCCGCGCAGATGGCCGATCACCTGCGTGCGGGCCGCCGAATCGAGTCCGGTGGTCGGCTCGTCGAGCAACAGCAGCGGGGCCTGTTGGGCGAAGGCCTGCGCGAGCAGTACGCGCTGGCGCTGACCGCCGGACAGATCGCCCAGGGTGCGGTGCCTCAGCGCGGTCAGCCCGAACTCCTCGAGCCACCGGTCGACCGCAGCGTGATCGCCAGCCGTCGGGCGCCGGAGGAGACCCAGTCGCCGCCACCGGCCCATCATCACCGCTTCCGCGGCGGTGATCGGGAACGTGTCGGTGACGTGGCTGCGCTGGACGGCGAGCGCGACATTCGACGTGCCCGTTCGGACGCTTCCGCGTTCGGGCCGCAGCACCCCGGCCAGCAGGCCCAGCAGGGTGGACTTGCCCGAGCCGTTGGCTCCGGTGACGGCGGTCAGCGCGCCCCGAGTGATCGACAGGTCGAGGCCACGGAAGACCTCGGTCGACCGATAGGCGAAGTCGACTCCGGTCACGGTGACGGAGGGCACCGGTGGAGGGCATTTGTTGAAAATGATTTTCATTACTGCTAGAAGTGTACGGCATGACCGACTGGCTGATCGCGCCGTTCGAGACGGACGTCGTCGTCCGGGCACTGGCGGCCGGCGTCGTCGCCGCCTGCCTGTGCGCGCCGGTCGGGTGCTGGTGGTGTTGCGCGGCAGCGTCTTTCTCGGCGACGCGATGGCGCACGGCATGCTGCCGGGGGTCGCGCTGGCGGCCCTGCTGGGGGCGAACGTTCTGGTCGGCGGGTTCGTCGCGGCCGTCGCGATGGCGGTCGGGGTGGCCGCGGTGGCGCGCTCGTCGAAACTCTCCTCGGATACCGGCATCGGGCTGCTGCTGGTCGGCATGCTCGCGCTCGGCGTGGTGATCGTCTCGCGCGCACAGAGTTTCGCGGTGGACCTCACCGCATTCCTGTTCGGTGACGTGCTGGCCGTCCGCACCGCCGACCTCGTCACGCTGGGCGCTGCGCTCGTGCTGACCCTCACGGCGGTCGTCGTCGGCCACCGCGCGTTCGTGGCCGTCACGTTCGATCCGCGAAAGGCCACCACACTCGGCCTCCGCCCCGGGGCGGCGGTCCCGGCGTTGACCGTGCTGGTGGCGATCGCCATGGTCGCCTCGTTCCACGTCGTGGGCACACTGCTGGTGCTGGCCCTGCTCATCGCCCCACCGGCGACCGCGCTGCTGTTGGTCCGCTCCATACCACGTGTGATGGCACTGGCCGCCGTGATCGGCTCGGCCGCGGTCTATATCGGCCTGCTGATCTCGTGGCACGCCGATACGGCCGGTGGCGCGACTATCGCGGGCGTCGCGGTGCTGATGTTCTTCGCGGCGACGGCCGCCAGGCGAATCGTCGCCTTCCGGAAGCCGGTGGCCGCGGTGGCGGCCTCGGTGTGCCTGCTGGCGGGATGCGCCGACGGCGTGTCCGCACCGGCCGAACCGCAGGGCGACGAGGTGGTGGTCGAGGGGTCTCGTGAACTCGACGGCCCACTCACCCGGCTGGTCCTCGTCGACCCGCTGTCGGGCGCCACCGCGGTCTACGACGCCGTCGACGAAACCGAAACTGCCGTCGGCCGATTCGGTCCCGTCGAGTCGATCGCCGGGGACGGCCGCTTCGCGTATCTGCGGACGGGGGAGCGCACGACGATCGTCGACGCCGGCGCGTGGACCTTCGACCACGGCGACCACTATCACTACTTCGCCACCGACCCGGCCGTCGCGGCGACGCTTGACACGTCCGCGGCCGCCGTCGCGGCGAACAACACCATGGTCGCGATCGAGGCTGCCGGCGGCGGTGCGGACGCGCTCGAACGTGACCGCCTCGGCGAGGGGCTGGTCGAGGCCGCCGGAGTCGCGATCCCGGGCGATGTCGCCGCGGCCGTTCCGCTCGGCGGCCGGATCGTCACCGTCGACCGGTCCGGCCGGGTGCGTGCCAGCGGAGACCGCGCCACCGAAGAGATCGGTGCCGAATGTCCCTCGGTCACATGGGCGATGGCGACCCGCCGCGCCGCGGTGTTCGGCTGTTCGACCGGAGCGTTGCGCGTGACGGGCAGCGACGGCACACCCACCGCGACGTCCGTCCCGTACCCGCCGGGAGTGCCCCCGCAGCGCCCGGCCACCATGAGTCACCGCGACCGTGCGGATGTCTTCGCCGGCATCGCCGCCGGGCACGTGTGGGTGCTCGACAGCAGGCAGCGGTCCTGGGTGGTGATCCCGGCGCCCGGCGCGGTGGCCACCAACACCTCCGGCGACGGGACGGTGCTCATCCTGCACCGCGACGGCACGCTGGCCGCCGTCGACGTGGCCACCCGGACAGAGACCGCACGTATCCCGTTGCCCGAGAGCGTGACCGCGCACGCCACGCCGGTCATCGAGATCGACTCCGACCGCGCCTACGTCAACAATGCCGCCGCGCGCGAGGTGTACGAGATCGACTATGCCGACGGGCTGCGCATCGCCCGAACGCTGCGTACCGAGGTGACGCCCGGGCTGATGGTGGAGGCGGGCCGATGACCCCACGGTGCGTCGCGGGAATGATCGCGCTCGTCATCGGATTGATCTCGGCCTGCAACGCAACGGAATCCGCGCGGGAGATCATCGTCACCACCAACATCGTCGGAGACGTCGTGCGCAACGTCGTCGGCGACGCAGCACCGGTACGGGTACTGATGCAACCGAACGCGGATCCCCACTCGTTCGCGCTCTCGGCGCAGGAGGCGGCCGCGTTGTCGAATGCGAGCCTGATCGTCTCCAATGGCCTGGGTCTCGAGGAGGGGGTGGAACGGCACGTGCGGACCGCCGCCGACGACGGGGTGGCGACGTTGGCCGTCGGCGACCACGTCGACCCGATTCGATACACGCAGGGCGATCACGCCGGTGCACCCGACCCACACTTCTGGACGGACCCGCGGCGCATGGTCTCCGCCGTCGACGTGATCGAGCAGACCGTCATCAGGGAGATCGACGGAATCGACCCGGAGACGGTGGCGCGCAACGCCGAACGGTACCGCGAGCAGCTGCGGGCACTCGACGCGTCGATGTCCGTGCAGTTCGACGGGATCGCGGTCGATCGCCGGAAGCTCGTGACCAACCACCATGTGCTCGGCTACCTCGCCGAGCGGTTCGGTTTCCACGTCGTCGGTGCGGTCGTGCCGAGCGGCACCACGCTCGCCGCGCCGAGTTCGTCGGATCTGCAGTCCCTGGTGTCCGCTATCGAATCCGCCCGGGTCCCGGCGATATTCGTCGACTCCTCGCAACCCGAACGGCTGGCGCGGGTGCTGGCCGAACAGGCCGGAGTCCGCGTTCGGATCGTCGCCCTCTACAGCGAATCCCTCAGTCCGCCCGGCACCCCGGGCGCCACCTACCTCGACATGATGCGCGCCAACACCGGCGCCATCGTCGACGGCCTGCGCTGATCGCCGGCCACCCCGCAGATCGGAAGGGAACAACATGACCAACCCACCGTGGCTGTACCGAATCGGCGCCGCCACCGCCACGATGGCCGCGCTGACGGCGTGTTCGGAGGGCGGTTCGCCCGCACCGGAGACGCAGGCCGTCAACGAACCGCTGGTGGCGACCTATGACGGCGGGCTGTACGTCCTCGACGGCGAGACTCTGGAGGTGAGACAGGACATCCCGCTCGAAGGGTTCCTGCGCCTGAACCCGGCGGGCGACGACGCGCACGTCCTGGTCACCACCGGCGACGGCTTCCGCATCCTCGACGCGGCCGGTCGGCGGCTCACCGACGACACGTTCCCCGCCGCGGACCCGGGCCACGTCGTGACTCACGGTGAGCACACCGTGTTGTTCGCCGACGGATCGGGTGAGATCACCGCATTCGACCCGCACGCGCTCGAAGCCCGCGGGCTGCCGGAGACCGAGACGTTCAAGACACCCCGGGCCCACCACGGGGTGGCGGTGATCCTGTCCGACGGCACCCTGGTGCACAGCATCGGCGATCCGGAGAACCGCACGGGCGCCGTTGCGATGCAGGGTGATCGGGAGATCGCCCGCAGCGAGGAGTGCCCCGGCATCCACGGTGAGTCGGTCGCCGCCGACGAGGTGGTGATCCTCGGCTGTGAGAACGGGGTGCTGGAGTATGCGAACGGTGAGTTCACCAAGATCCCGAGCCCGACGCCCTACGGGCGGACGGGCAACACTCGCGGCCACGAGGATTCGCCGGTGGTGCTCGGCGACATGAAGGTCGATCCGGACGCCGAGTTGGAGCGCCCGCAGCAGTTCGCGTTGATCGACACCACGACCGACCAGCTCCAGGTCGTACAGATGCCGCCGTCGGTGAGTTACTGGTTCCGGTCGCTGGGCCGGGGGCCGCAGGGCGAGGCGCTGATCATGGGGACCGACGGAAAACTCTACGTGTTCGACCCGGCCACCGCGGACATGCTCAAAGCCGTTCAGGTGACGCAGCCGTGGACCGAGCCGGACGATTGGCAGGATCCCGGGCCCGCCGTGTTCACCCGCGAGGACGCGGTCTACGTCAGCGATCCGGCGACCAGACAGATCCACCTCGTCGATCTGGGGGCCGGCGCCGTCACCGCATCGACGACACTGGACCAGGCCCCGAACGAGCTCAGCGGACCGGTCGGTCACGACCATTGAAAAAAACTGTCTACCAACGGTTCTCGGTGACGAATTCGCCCAGCGGACGCGCGTACGCCCAGTCGTCGATTTCCAGGGCGGGGCGGTCGGGGAACTCCGGTACCGGGCCGAGGCACAACACCGCCACGGGGTCGGCGCCGTCGGGCATCCCGAGCAGATCGGCGAGCCGGTCCGGGTCGAAAATCGACACCCAGCCCATGCCGAGGCCTTCGGCGCGCGCCGCCAGCCACATGTTCTGGATCGCGCACGACACCGAGGCCAGGTCCATGTGCGGCAGGGTGCGCCGGCCGAACACGTGCCGCTCGCGGCCGTCGCGCAGCGCCACCACAAGCAGTTCCGCGCAGTCGAGGATGCCTTCGACCTTGAGCGCCAGGAACTCCTCGCCCCGCGCACCCAGTGCCGCGCCGGTGCGGTGACGTTCCTCGTCGACCAGGGCGTGGATGTCGCGTCGGACGGCGGGATCGGTGACGCGGATGAACCGCCACGGCTGCATCAGCCCCACGTTGGGGGCGGCGTGCGCGGCGGCCAGGAGGCGGGTCAGGACGTCGTCGGAGACCTTCTCGCCGGCGACGAAGCGCCGCATGTCGCGGCGTTCGGCGATGGCGCGGTACACGGCGCGGCGTTCGGGGTCGGTGAACGCATGGTCGGTCACACCCCACAGGGTAGGGATGCGACCATCGTGACGTGACACGTGCCGACGTCCTGATCACCGCGGTGGAACTGGCCGAGCACCTCGCCGCCGGTCGCCCGGTCACCGTGCTCGACGTCCGCTGGGAGCTGGCGCACCCCGACGGGCGCGCCGCCTACGAAGAGGGCCATGTGCCCGGCGCGGTGTACGTCTCCCTCGAGGACGAGCTGACCGACCACTCCGTCACCGGGCGTGGCCGCCATCCGCTGCCCACCGGGGCGGCCGTCGAGGCGTCGGCACGCCGGTGGGGTGTGCGCGACGGTGTGCTCACCGTGGTCTACGACGACTGGAACCGCGCCGGCTCGGCACGAGCCTGGTGGGTGTTGACGGCGGCGGGCATCGAGCGGGTCCGCATCCTCGACGGAGGGCTGGCGGCCTGGGTGGCGGCCGGCGGCGAACTCGACACCGGTCCGGTCACCCCCGCACCGGGCGACGTCCGGGTCACCCACGGCGATCTCTACCGCGGCGCGCTGCCCACCCTGACCGCCGACGAGGCCGCGCGTTTCGACGGACGGCTGCTCGACGCCCGGGCACCCGAACGGTTCCGCGGCGAGGTCGAACCGGTCGACCCGGTGGCCGGGCACATCCCCGGCGCCGAGAACGCGCCCAGCACCGGTGTGCTCACCGCCGACGGCACGTTCCGTCAGGACGTGACCGGGCTCGTCCACCCGGAGTCCGGTCCGGTGGGCGCGTACTGCGGTTCCGGTGTGACCGCCGCGGTGCTGGTCGCCGCCCTGCGCGCCGCGGGGGTGGAGGCGGCGCTGTTCCCGGGGTCCTGGTCGCAGTGGTGTGCGGACCCGGCCCGGCCGGTGGCCACCTGCGGCTAGCCGACCGAATCGCATCTGGAAATGCAAACCGTTATCATTAACCGGTGAGTCTGCATTCCCGACGTGCCCTCGTGGCCGGTCTCGCGGCCATGGTCCTGCCCTTCGCCGCGGTCGCTTGCTCGGGTGAGAACCAGCCGTCGCCGGACACCCAGGCGGGCGGTGACTGCCCCGCGGATCCGCTGTCGGTGGTGGTGAGTGTCGACCAGTGGGGCGGCATCGTCTCCCAGCTCGCCGGTCAGTGCGCCACCGTCTCCACCGTGGTGGCCGGCTCGTCGGTCGACCCGCACGACTTCGAACCCGCTCCGAAGGACGCGGCACTGTTCGAAGACGCGCAGCTGATCGTCGTCAACGGCGGCCACTACGACGAGTGGGCGACGAAGCTGGCCGCCGGTTCGGCCCCGGACGCACCGGTGATCGACGCGGTGGTACTCAGCAGCGGCGGCGCCGCGCACGCCGACGAGGTCAACCCGCACGTCTGGTACGACCCCGCCGCCGTGACGGCCGTCGCCGATGCGGTGACCGCCGAACTGAGCAGGCTCGCACCGGATGCCGAGGACTACTTCGCCGAACGGCACGCCGAATTCGGCGATTCGCTCGCGCCGTACCACCAGATCGTCAGCTCGTTGCGGGCGACCGCCACCGGAAAGACCTACGCCGCGACCGAGGGCGTCTTCGACGACATGGCCGCCGCCGTCGGATTGGTGAACCGCACCCCGGAGGGGTACCGCGCCGCCGCCGCGCACGAGAGCGATCCGTCGCCCGCCGATCTCGACGCGTTTCTGCGTCTGCTGGACGATCGCGGCGTCGACGTCCTGATCTACAACGTCCAGACGGAAGGGTCGGTGCCGCAACAGATCCGGGCCGCCGCCGAGCAGGCCGGGGTGCCCGTCGTCGAGGTCACCGAATCCGTGCCGCCCGACGCCGACTCGTTCGAGAGCTGGCAGGTCGGCCAACTCTCCGCACTCGCCGAGGCGCTCGGTGTCGGCGGCTGAGCCGGCGCTGACGTTCCGCGGCGTCAGCGTCGCCAGGGGCCGTCGGACGATCTGGTCGCAGGCCGACTTCGACGTGCCCGCGGGCGGTGTCGTCGCCGTCATCGGCAGCAACGGGTCGGGGAAGACCACGCTGCTGCAGGTGGTGCTCGGCCTGCTGGAACCCTCGTCCGGCCGCGTCGAGGTGTTCGGCAGGCCACCCGGTGCGCTCAACGGCCAGATCGGTTACGTCCCGCAGAATTACGGGTCGAACGCCGGTGAGGCGGTGCGCGCCCGCGACGCGGTGATGCTCGGGCTCAACGGTCACCGGTGGGGACTGGGTCTGGCGTCACGCGAGGACCGGGCGCGGGTCGACAAGGTGCTGGCCGCGGTCGACGCGACCGAGTTCGCCGACCGCAGGCTCTCCCAGCTGTCCGGCGGTCAACGGCAGCGCGTCGCGCTCGCCGAGGCGCTGGTCGGCCGCCCGGAGATGCTCATCCTCGACGAACCGCTCGCCGCGCTCGACATGCGCAGCCAGCACGAACTCGTCGAGCTGGTGAAGACCGTCAACACCCGGTTCGGCGTCACCGTGCTGGTGGTCGCCCACGACCTCAACCCGCTGCTGCCGATCCTCACCGGGGCGATCTACCTGCTCGACGGCCACCCCCACTACGACTCGCTCGACGGGGTGGTCGACGAGAAACTGCTGACCCACCTGTACGGCGCCGCCGTCGAGGTGGTGCACACCCCGCAGGGCGATCTCTACGTGCGGAGGATGCGGTGACGACGTCGCTGGCCGAAGTGTCGTATCAGGCGCTGTCCTACCAGGACAACTGGTGGCAGATCCTGGGCTCGAACTTCATGCGCAACGCACTGGTCGGCGGCACCATCGTCGCGCTGGCGGCGGGGCTGATCGGCTACTTCGTCGTCGTGCGCAATACCTCGTTCGCGGCGCACGCCCTCGCGCACATCGGGTTGCCCGGTGCGACAGGCGCCGTGCTGCTCGGAATGCCGGTGGCGCTGGGCCTCGGGGCGTTCTGTATCGGGGGTGCCCTGGTGATCGGGGCACTGGGCCGGCGCGCGGCCGACCGGGAGGTGGCCACGGGCACGGTGCTGGCGATGGCGACCGGGCTGGGGTTGTTGTTCAACTCGCTGGCCACCCGCAGTTCGAGCACGCTGACCAACGTCCTGTTCGGCAATCTGCTGGCGATCACCACGGAGCAGATCACGTCGTTCGCGGTGCTGCTGGGCGTGCTGGCGGTAGGCATCGGGGTCATCTACCGCCCGTTGCTGTTCAGCTCCGTCAACGCCCAGGTGGCCGACGCGAAGGGGGTTCCGGTGCGCGCCCTCTCGATCGTGTTCATGGTGCTGCTCGGCCTCGCGGTGACGATGGCCGTGCAGGCGGTCGGGACGCTGCTGCTCTTCGCGTTGCTGGTGACCCCCGCCGCGGCGGCCATCATGCTGACCGCGCGGCCGGCGGCGGCCATCGCACTGTCGACGGCGATCAACCTGGCGGCGGTGTGGGTCGGGCTCGCGCTGTCGGCGATGTTCAACGCCCCGCCGAGCTTCATCATCGTCACGATCGCGTGCGGGGTGTGGGCGGTGGTCTGGGGGGTGGAACGCGGACTGCGGTCGTCGGCCGACCGCGTGCTGGTGACGTGACCGGCGCATGATCGGCTAACGTCACGAAGCATGTCCAGGAGTCCTGAGCCGCGCCGGCACGCGACCCTGGCCTCGCTCGCCGCCGAACTCAAAGTCAGCCGCACCACCATCTCGAACGCCTACAACCGGCCCGACCAGCTGTCGGCCGAACTGCGGGAGCGGATCTTCACCGCGGCCAAGCGACTCGGCTATCCCGGACCCGATCCCGTCGCGCGCTCGCTGCGCACCCGCCGGGCGGGCGCGGTGGGGCTGGTGATCACCGAACCGCTGAACTACTCCTTCAGCGATCCGGCCGCGCTGGATTTCGTTGCCGGGCTTGCCGAATCATGTGAGGAGGCCGGACAGGGGCTGCTCCTGGTGGCGGTCGGGCCGAATCGCAGTGTGGCGGACGGTTCGGCGGCCGTGCTGGCCGCCGGTGTCGACGGTTTCGTCGTCTACTCCGCCAGCGACGACGACCCGTACCTGCCGGTGGTGCAGCAGCGGCGTCTGCCGGTCGTGATCGTCGACCAGCCCAAGGACGTCCCCGGCACGTCGCGGGTCTGCATCGACGACCGCGCGGCGATGCGGCGCGTCGCCGAATACGTGCTGGGGCTCGGCCACCGGGAGATCGGATTGCTGACGATGCGGCTCGGGCTCGAGCGTCCCGACGGCAGCCGGCGCCCCGCGATCGCCGACCCGGAGCGGCTGCGGACCCCGCACTTCCACGTCCAGCGGGAGCGCATCGCGGGCGTCTACGACGCGATCGCCGCGGCGGGGCTGCCCGAGCGTGCGGTGACGGTGGTCGAGAGTTACGAGCACCTGCCGACCTCGGGTGGTGCGGCCGCCGAGGTCGCGCTGGCCGCCAATCCGCGGCTGACGGCGCTGATGTGCACCGCCGACGTGCTCGCGCTGTCGGCGATGGACTACCTGCGCTCCCGCGGTATCTATGTGCCGGGGCAGATGACGGTGACGGGTTTCGACGGGATCCCCGATGCCCTGCGCCGCGGGCTGACCACCGTCGTGCAGCCCAGCATCGAGAAGGGCCGCCGCGCCGGCCGGCTGCTGCACGAGCCACCGCGCGACGGTCTGCCGGTCATCGAGGTACTCGACACCGAACTGGTGCGCGGCCGCACCGCGGGCGCACCGGCCTGACCCGTCACGCACCCTCCGCGCGACGCGAGCGCCACAGCTCGATCGTCGGCCGCAGCGCGTCGACGAGCATCGGCAACTGCGGTGCCATCGCCAGGCACGCCACCGAGGCGAGCAGCGCCGCCGACTCGGTCACCGCGAGCACCCGGCCGTCGAGGGGTCGGCCACCGAGACCGACGGCGGTCGCGTCGTAGGCGGCGTGACCCTCGGCTGCGACGAGCGCCAGGTCCGATTCCACCGCGCCGAGGGTGACGAGTTCGAAATCCGACCAGTATTCACCGGTAGGGGTGACGATCATGTTGTAGAACGGTGCATCGCCGTGGATCGGCTGTATCCCGGCTCCGGGAAACGCCGACTCGAACGCCGACCGGGACGTCAGCACCGGCGCCATCGCCTCCCAATCCCGTTGTGCGCGGCGAACATCGGTTGCGTCGAGCAGGTCGGGGTGGCGCTCCAACTCGGCCAGTGCCGCGGGGATGTAGGTCTCGAACTGCGCGAAGAACCCGAGCCCGTCGCCGTCGTATTCGCGCAGTGCGGCGTGCAGCCGCGCCGTCGACGCGCACCGCTGCGACCAGTCCGGCTCGGTGTCGCTCACCGCATCCATGTGCTGCCAGAACGTCATCGAAAAGCCATCGCGGACAACGGGTTCGCGTGGTACCAGGGGGCTCGGCGGCACCACCGGGAGTCCGCGATCGGCGAGCCAGCCCGCCACCGCCAGCTCGGTGCACTGCTGAGCCGTCTGCCGCTGCGGGTCCGACCGCACTGACGTCGGGAGCACTGTCGGGACCCGAACCACCACCGGCGACGGCGCCAGATGGACGATGACGGAGAAGACGTCGTGCAGCACCCGCGGTTCGTCGATGTGCAGGCCGAGGTCGCGACCGGCCGCCGTCGCGGCCGTGACGGCGCGAGCGGTGCGCGCGGCCAGCTCGTCAGGAGTGAGCACGCCGCCTCAGTGTCAGTAGGTGTTCGAGCGCCTCGGCCACGTTCTGCGGCTCGGCCACCCGATAGGCCGCCGCGGTGTCGCCGGGGCCGACCTTCACGCCGATGTCGCCGTCGCGCATCCGGCGGAACGCCTTCTCGTCGGTGACGTCGTCGCCGAAGAACACCACCGCCGATGCGTCGTGCTGATCCCGCAGGATGTCGACGGCCTGCCCCTTGTCGGTGTGGATGACGGCGAACTCCTTGACCGCCTTGCCGTCGGTGATCTGCGCATCCCATTGCGCCGCCGCCTCGTTCGCCCGCCGCATGGCCGCCTCGCCGTCGGACGGGGAGGCGTTGCGCACATGCAGCGCGACGCTGGCCGGCTTCAATTCGACTGTGGCGCCCGGGGATTGGGCGGCGATTCCATCGAGCGTGCGCTTGATCTCGGACAGCAGGGCTTCGGCCCGCGCGTCGATCGGTGAGACGAATCCCGTGTCGAACTCCGAGCCGTGGCTGCCGACCAGGTGCACCCGGTCGGACACCCCGGACAGGTCCCGGAGGACGGCCAAGGCACGGCCGGAGATCAGCGAAACGGTGGTCGCGGGCAGGTCGGCCAGTGCCTCGACGGCGGTGGCCGACGCCGGCAGCGGCCGGGCGTCGGCGGGGTTGGACACGATCGGTGCGAGCGTGCCGTCGTAATCGCAGGCGATCAGCAGTCGGGGGAGGCGTGCGACGCGGTCGAGCGCGTCGCGGAGATCTGTCGGTAAGCCGTCGGCCACGCGTCAGATCTTAGGGCGGTCACCGTCGCCGATGAGCAGCCGCACGGCCAGATCGAGCCGTTTGCTCACGTCGGTGGCCGAAGCGCGGCGGGTCAGCCACGCCAGCAGGTTCGACAGCCAGACATCGGAGATCACCCGGGCGATGTGGTACTGGTCTTCGGTCGGTTCCCCGTCGCTCATGGCGCGGGCGAACATGGAGTCCATCAGCTTGCCCACGTGATCAACCTCACCGGCGGCGGAGGCGTCGGCGAAGACGAACGCGCGGGTCATGGCCTCGGTGAGGAGCGGGTTGCGCTGCATCGCCCGGTTGAGCTTGCCGACCATGAAGTTCAGCCGCTGATACGGCGTGCCGCCTGCGAGGGCGGCGCGGTCGGTCTTGGCGTCGATCCGCTCGAACTCGCGGCCGAGCGCCGACACCAGCAGGTGCACTTTCGACGGGAAGTAGCGGTACAGCGTGCCCACGGCGACGTCGGCCCGTTCGGCGACCGCGCGCATCTGCACGGCCTCGTAACCGCCCTTGGAGGCGATGGCGAGCGTGGCGTCGAGGATGCGCTTGCGCCGCTCCCGCTGTGCCTCGGAACCGAGTTCGGATTCGGCGAGCACGGCCACGTTCATCACCTCACGTGGGCGTGAGCCCGAGTTGCTTGCTGGCATCGAGACCTCGGACATGCCGTATGACGCTCCTTCATTCTGCGTATCGTCCCCAAAAACGATACGCATGTCGGACTCCGTTTTCTCATCTCAGCTTCGGTGCCGCACCGACGTGTCCTGCTGCGATGCCGGTCGACTTGACGGTCGAACGCTGGCACCATTAGAACACGTTCTAGTGGGGAGTATGAGCCTTCTCACCCAACGCGAGGAGTCCGGAAATGACCCAGTCAGTGCTGTCGGGGTCCGGCCCCGGCACCGACGAGCAGTTTGCTGCCCGCGAGATGGTGCGGGACTGGGCCGCGGCGTCCCGGGCGGTGGAGGCCGCGCGCGAGGTGGAGCAGGGTGACGCCGAGGCGTGGCGCCGCGCGTATGCGGGTTTCGCGGAGCTGGGCATCTTCGGAGTCGCGATCCCCGAGGAGCAGGGCGGGGCAGGCGGGACCGTCGAGGATCTGTGCGCGATCGTCGACGAGGCGGCCGCGGCGATGGTCCCCGGACCGGTCGCCACCACCGCGCTGGCAACTCTGGTCGTCACCGACGAGGCGCTGCTGGAGGCGCTGGCATCCGGGGAACGCACCGCGGGCGTCACGCTGAGCGCCGCGGTGACGGTCGACGGCGACACCGCCTCGGGTGTCGCACCGTATGTCCTCGGCGCCGAGCCGTCCGGACTGCTGCTGCTTCCGGCCGGGGACGCGGTCGTCCTCGTCGACGCGACCGCCGACGGGGTGACGGTCGAACCGCTGACGGCCACGGATTTCTCGCGTCCGCTGGCCCGGGTGGTGCTCGACAGCGCCCCTGTCACGACGCTCGACGTCACCGCGTCGCGGCTGGCGGATCTCGCCGCGACGCTGCTCGCGGCGGAGGCGGCCGGGCTGGCGCGCTGGCAGCTGGTCACCGCCACGGATTACGCGAAAGTGCGTGAGCAGTTCGGCAAGCCGATCGGCAGCTTCCAGGCCATCAAGCACATGTGCGCCGAGATGCTGCTGCGCGCCGAACAGGTGTCGGTGACGTCGGCGGATGCGGCGCGTGCGGTGACCGACGGTGACGAGCGGCAGCTCAGCATCGCGGCGGCGGTCGCGGCCGCCGCGGGGATCGAGGCGGCGAAGGCCAACGCGAAGGACTGCATCCAGGTGCTCGGCGGCATCGGCATCACCTGGGAGCACGACGCCCACCTGTATCTGCGTCGCGCGTACGGCATCTCGCAGTTCCTGGGCGGGCGGTCGCGCTGGCTGCGCCGTATCGCCGACCTCACGCAGCAGGGCGTGCGCCGTGAGCTGCGCATCGACCTCGACTCGGTCGACCATCTGCGGCCCGAGATCAGCGCGGCGGTCGCCGAGGTCGCGGCGCTGCCGGCCGAACAGCGCCAGCCTGCGCTCGCCGAGGCCGGGCTGCTCGCCCCGCACTGGCCGAAACCGTTCGGCCGCGCGGCATCCGCAGCCGAACAGCTGCTGATCGACCAGGAACTGGCCGAGGCGGGCGTGCTCCGGCCCGATCTGGTGATCGGCTGGTGGGCCGCGCCGACGATCCTCGAGCACGGCAGCCCCGAGCAGATCGAGCGGTTCGTGCCGCCGACGCTGAGTGGTGAACTGTTCTGGTGCCAGCTGTTCAGTGAGCCGGGCGCGGGTTCGGACCTCGCCGCGCTGCGGACGAAAGCCGTGCGTACAGAAGGCGGTTGGCGACTCACGGGGCAGAAGGTGTGGACGTCGGCCGCGCACAAGGCGCACTGGGGCGTGTGCCTGGCCAGGACGGATCCGGAGGCGCCGAAACACAAGGGCATCACGTACTTCCTCATCGACATGAAATCGCCGGGCATCGTGATCCGCCCGCTGCGCGAGATCACCGGCGACGAACTGTTCAACGAGGTGTTCTTCGACGACGTCTTCGTCCCGGACGAGATGGTGGTGGGTCAGGTCAACGACGGGTGGCGCCTGGCGCGCACCACGCTCGCCAACGAGCGGGTGGCGATGGCCGGCGGTACCGCACTGGGCAATCCGATGGAGGAGCTGCTGCGGACGGTGGCCGAACGCGGGCTCGACGCCGCCGAGCAGGACCGGCTCGGTCACCTGATCCTGACCGCCCAGGTCGGCTCACTGCTGGATCAGCGGATCGCCCAGAAGGCCGTCGGCGGACAGGATCCGGGCGCGGAATCCAGCGCCCGCAAGCTGATCGGGGTGCGCTACCGGCAGGGGCTGGCGGAGTTCCGGATGGATCTGTCCGACGGCGCGGGCGCGGTGGCCAACCAGCAGGTGCACGACTTCCTCAACACCCGCTGCCTGACCATCGCGGGCGGCACCGAGCAGATCCTGCTCACGCTGGCCGGGGAGCGCCTGCTCGGCCTGCCGCGGTAGTCAGCCGAAGGTGGTCTGCGCGCAGGCGTCCGGAGTCGTCAGGTTCACGCCGCCGTAGACCACCTGGATGTGGCTGCACACGATGAACGCTGCCCGGGTCGCGGGCTGGCCGGTGGTCCATTCGGTGGGCATCGAGCTGCCGTCGATGCGGTAGCGCTCGATCGGTCCGCCGCCGAACGACGTGATCGAGATCTCGACGTCGCGCAGCGACTTGTACATCTTCGAAAGCACGTTGTTGTGGTTGGCGCCCTTGACTTCTCGGGGTGTGCCCGACGGCGCGCTGTACTCGGCTTCCTGCCACACGTTGCGGTCGTTGCTGCGCAGCGTGATGGTCTGACGTGACCACGCGTCCCCGGGCAGCCCGGTCGGCCCGCCGGGCGTCAACAGGTTCGCGGTGGTGTTGAACGAGCACCTGTTGCCCGCGCAGTCCGCGTTGACATGCATCTCGATCTTGGTGGCCGGGTCGACGGCGATGGAGGTCACCGCCGAGTTGGCCGCGGCCGCCGCCGTCGCGGGCTGGGTGAGCAGTGTCGTCAGTAGTGCCGCCGCACCTGCTGCTGCGAGCCGGTTCATCGTGTTGAAGTTAGCCCTTCGCTACTCGTCGTAGGTGACTTCGACCGAATCCGAGCGCGGCACCGCCTGACAGCCCAGGATCAGGCCCTCGTCGAGGTCCGACTGCTCGAGCACGTCATTGATCTCCATCTCGACCTCGCCGCTCTTCTTGAGCACCGCGCAGGCGCCGCAGTGGCCCTCGCGGCAGGAGAACGGTGCGTCGAGGCCCTTGTCGAGCAGCACGTCGAGCAGTTTGGCGTTACGCGGCCAGCGGACTTCGTGCGTTTCGCCGTCGAGGGTCACCACGGCGGTGGCCGGTCCCTCGTCGCTGTCGTCTTCCTCGATCACCACGGCGGCGAACGGGTCGGACTCCAGCGATTTGAACACCTCGATGTGGATCTTGTCCGCCGCGGTGCCCGCACTGGTCAATGCCTCCTCTGCGGCGGCCATGAAGGGGCCGGGGCCGCAGATGTAGGCGTCGTGGCCGGTGAACGGGGCGGCCAGGTTCGCCAGGGCGGTGGCGGTGGGCAGGCCCTGGACGGATTCCAGCCAGTGCACCACGGTGAGCCGGTCGGAGTACTTGGCGCTCAGCTCGCGCAGTGCGCCGGCGAAGATGACGCCCGCCTCGTCGCGGTTGGCGTAGACCAGCACCACCTTCCCGCTGCCCTCGACCAGTGCCGACTTGAGGATCGCCATCATCGGGGTGATGCCGCTGCCCGCCGCCAGCAGCAGGAAGTCGGTGTCGAGCGACGTCGGCACGAACGTGCCCGAGGGCGCCAGCACGTGCATCTTCATGCCGGGATGGGCGTTGTCGCAGAGCCAGTTCGAGGCGTATCCGTCGGCGGTGCGCTTGACGGTGACGGTCAGCGGGTCGTCGGTGAACGGCGAACTGCACAGCGAATAACAGCGCGCGACGGACCCGGTCCGGTCGCTGGGCACGCGCAGGGTGAGGAACTGGCCCGGCGAGTAGCGCAACCGCTCGGCGGGGACGTCCCCACCCGCGGGAACCTTGAACACCAGCGAGCGGGCGTCGGCCGTCTCCTCGACGACGTCGGCCACCTCCAGTTCGAGCACATGGCTGCCCAGTGGCTCGTCCGTCACGTCTCGACCGCCCTTTCCGTCATAACTAGAACAGGTTACAGAAATGAGCTTCCGCAGGTCCAGCTGCTGCAGCGTTAGGCTGCTCGACACAAATCGTAACGTGTTCTAATCTTTCTACAGCCCGGTTTCAGTCCCGCATCTTGGAGGCAGGCAAGTGACGTCCATTGAACAGCGCGACGCGCAGGCGGTCCTCAGCGGCATCGACGACCTGCTGCCCACCGTCCGCAAACGCGCGCCGGAGGCCGAGGAGCTGCGCCGCCTGCCCGACGAGACGGTGAAGGATCTCGACGAGATCGGCTTCTTCAAGCTCCTGCAGCCCCAGCAGTGGGGCGGGATGCAGTGCGATCCGACGCTGTTCTACGAGGCGGTGCGCCGGTTGGGCAGCGCGTGCGGGTCCACCGGCTGGGTCGCCTCGATCATCGGCGTGCACAACTGGCACCTCGCGCTGTTCGATCAGAAGGCTCAGGACGAGGTCTGGGGTGACGATCCGTCGGTGCGGGTCTCGTCGTCGTATGCGCCGATGGGCGCGGGCACCGTGGTCGACGGGGGCTACCTCGTCAGCGGGGCCTGGCAGTGGTCCTCGGGTTGTGACCACGCCACCTGGGCGTTCCTCGGCGGGCCGGTCATCAAGGACGGTAAGCCGGTCGACTTCGGCAGCTTCCTCATCCCGCGCAGCGACTATCGCATCGACGACGTATGGAATGTGGTGGGGCTCAAGGGGACCGGCAGCAACACCGTCGTCGTCAAGGACGTCTTCGTCCCCCGGCACCGGTTCCTGTCCTACAAGGCGATGAACGACCGCACGGCGGGCGGGCTGGAGAACAACACCGCACCGGTCTACAAAATGCCCTGGGGCACAATGCATCCCACCACCATCACCGCGCCCATCATGGGAATGGCGTACGGCGCCTACGACGCCCACGTCGAACACCAGGGCAAGCGGGTGCGCGCGGCGTTCGCCGGGGAGAAGTCCAAGGACGATCCGTTCGCCAAGATCCGCATCGCCGAGGCGGCCAGCGACATCGACGCCGGGTGGCGCCAGCTGATCGGCAACGTCGCCGACGAGTACGCACTGCTGCAGGCGGACAAGGAGATTCCGTTCGAGCTGCGCACCCGCGCCCGCCGCGACCAGGTGCGGGCGACCGCCCGCGCGATCGCCTCGATCGATTCACTCTTCGAGGCCTCGGGTGCCACCGCGCTCCAACTGGACGCTCCGCTGCAACGGTTCTGGCGCGACGCCCATGCCGGCCGCGTCCACGCCGCCAACGAACCCGAGCGCGCGTACCTCATCTTCGGCAACGACGCGTTCGGTCTGCCGCCGCAGGACACGATGGTCTGAGATGACGTCGTACATCCAGGAAACCGAACAGCAGGTCGAGGTCACCTTCGAATCCACCTCCCGCTACGCGCAGGTCCGTGACGACATGCGGCTGCACTACCACGAAGCCGGGGTGGGCCACTCCGAGACGGTGGTGCTGCTGCACGGCGGCGGGCCCGGTGCGTCCAGCTGGTCGAACTTCTCGAAGAACATCGAGGTGCTGGCACGCCACTTCCACGTGCTGGCCGTCGACCAGCCCGGATACGGCCACTCCGACAAGCACACCGAGCACGAGCAGTACAACCGCTACAGCGCCACCGCACTGCTGAACCTCTTCGACCACCTCGGCATCGAACGGGCCGCGCTGGTGGGCAATTCGCTCGGCGGCGGGACCGCGGTGCGGTTCGCACTCGACAATCCGGACCGGGCCGGCCGCCTGGTCCTGATGGGTCCGGGCGGGCTGAGCGTCAACCTGTTCGCCCCTGATCCCACCGAGGGCGTGAAGCTGCTCGGCAAGTTCGCGGCGGAGCCCACGCGGGAGAACATCGAGAAGTTCCTGCGCATCATGGTCTTCGACCAGAGCCTGATCACCGACGAGTTGATCGAGGAACGGTTCCGGATCGCCAGCACCCCGGAGTCGCTCGCCGCGACCCGGGCGATGGGGAAGTCGTTCGCCGGGCCCGACTTCGAGCTCGGCATGATGTGGCGCGAGGTGTACAAGCTGCGCCAGCGGGTACTGCTCATCTGGGGCCGCGAGGACCGGGTGAACCCGCTCGACGGCGCACTGGTGGCGCTCAAGCAGATTCCCCGGGTCCAGTTGCACGTCTTCGGCCAGTGCGGACACTGGGCGCAGCTCGAGAAGTTCGACGAATTCAACAAGCTGACCATCGATTTCCTCGGAGGCACACGATGAGCATCCGATCACTGGGCTACTTGCGGATCGAGAGCACCGACGTCGGCGCGTGGCGCGAGTACGGGTTGAAGGTGCTCGGCATGGTCGAGGGCAAGGGTCCGACCGAGGGCGCTCTCTACCTGCGGATGGACGAGTTCCCCGCCCGCCTGATCATCGTGCCGGGCGATCACGACCGGCTGGTGCAGTCCGGGTGGGAGAGTGCGAACGCCGAAGGGCTGCAGGAGATCCGCAACCGGCTCGACGTCCAGGGTGTCCCGTACAAGGAAGCCACCGCCGCCGAACTCGCCGACCGTCGCGTTGACGGGATGATCACCTTCGACGATCCGTCCGGCAACACGCTGGAGGTCTTCCACGGCGTCGCGCTCGAACACCGCCGCGTGGTCAGCCCGTACGGCCACCGGTTCGTCACCGAGGAGCAGGGTCTCGGGCACGTGGTGCTCACCACGCGCGACGACGCCGAGACATTGCACTTCTACCGCGACGTCCTGGGTTTCCATCTGCGGGATTCGATGCGGCTGCCCCCGCAGCTCGTCGGCAGGCCCGCCGACGGCGCCCCGGCGTGGCTGCGCTTCCTCGGGTGCAACCCGCGCCATCACAGCCTGGCGTTCATGCCGGGGGAGACCCCGAGCGGCATCGTCCACCTGATGGTGGAGGTGGAGAACGCCGACGACGTCGGACTGTGCCTCGACCGCGCGCTGCGCCGCAAGGTGCCGATGTCGGCGACCCTCGGCCGCCACGTCAACGACAAGATGCTGTCGTTCTACATGAAGACGCCCGGTGGGTTCGACGTGGAATTCGGTTGCGAGGGACTCGAAGTCGAGGACGACAACTGGATCGCCCGGGAGAGCACCGCGGTGAGCCTGTGGGGCCACGACTTCAGCGTGGGCTTCAAGTAACGACCACGGGGCCACGGTGACCGAGACGGCGATCGACCCGCGCACGTTCCGCAACGTGCTCGGACAGTTCTGCACCGGCATCACGGTGATCACCACGGTGCACGACGGGGCGCCGGTCGGGTTCGCCTGTCAGTCGTTCGCGGCGCTGTCGCTCGACCCACCGCTGGTGTTGTTCTGCCCGACCAAGGTGTCGCGGTCGTGGAAGGCCATCGAGGGCAGCGGCCGGTTCTGTGTGAACGTGTTGCACGAGAAGCAGAAGGACGTCTCCGCGCGCTTCGGCTCCCGTGAGCCCGACAAGTTCAAGGACATCGACTGGAGGCCGTCGAAGCTGGGTTCGCCGATCATCGACGGCACGCTGGCGCACATCGACTGCACCGTGCACTCGGTGCACGACGGCGGTGACCACCTGGTGGTGTTCGGTGCGGTGCACTCGCTGTCGGATGTGCCGAACAAGAAGCCCAGGCCGCTGCTGTTCTACCGGGGTGAGTACACCGGCATCGAGCCCGACAAGAACTCGCCCGCGCAGTGGCGCGACGATCTCGAGGCGTTCCTCACGGCCACTACTCCGGACACCTGGCTGTAATCCATGACATATTGACGGCTGTGCAAAACATGACCGTCGTCCGGCTGTCCGCTGCCGCGTGCGCGCTCCTGCTCGCCGCGGGGTGTTCCGAGAAGAGCCAGGGTGCAGCCGAAGTGGAGCCTTCGCCGAGCGATGCGGCGGCAGCGGAATCCGGCGTCGAGCCGGATGCGCCGGGCGAGATGACCGTCGTCTACGAGGACGCCACCACCCCGGAGGCGGTCAACGGCCGCAGGATCCTCACCGACAGCGGACTGCTGGAGGCGCTGGCAGCCGATGTCAACGAGTCGCTCGTGCTGCCGGAGGACGTCCGCCTGGTCGGTGCGCAATGCGATGAGGCCAACGCGTTCTGGACCTCTGACGAGCGAACCGTGACGATCTGTTACGAGGACACCGATCTCAGCCACACCACCTTCGAACAGTCCGGCGACCCCGATCCGCTCGCCGCCACCCTCGGCGCCGAGCGGGCCACCTTCTACCACGAACTCGGCCACGCCACCCTGGACCTCTACGACCTGCCCTTCACCGGCCGCGAAGAGGATGTCGCCGACCAGTTGGCGGCGGTACTGCTTCTCGAGCCCGATGAGGGCGGCACCATCGATCCGGCCGACGTGGGGGCTGCGGTGGCGTATGCCCGGATGTTCGAGGCCAACAGTGAGCAGGACGGTGGAGCGGCCGAGGACTTCCCGTTCTGGGATGTGCACGAATACGACCTCGCGCGGATGTACAACTTCCAGTGCTGGATCTACGGGGCCGATCCACAGGGCAATGCGTTCATCGTCGACCAAGGTCTGGTCCCCGAGGACCGGGCCGACAGCTGCGAGGGTGAGTTCGACCGGATGTCGCGGGCGTGGTGGGACATGCTGGACCCGCACCTGCGCGACAGCTGACAGGCGATCGGCGGTTTCGGCACCGCGGCGGGCGGGCAGTCCGATCTCACGACCACTGAAGGAGTGAGCATCGTGAGCGGTACCGACAAGGCGAGCAACAAGATCCAGGATCTCGGCGGAAAGGCCAAAGAGGCGCTGGGCAACGCGACCGGCGACGAGAGCACGGCGAACGAAGGAAAGGCCGACCAGTCGAAGTCGAGCCTGAAGGACGCCGGCGAGAAGGTGAAGGACGCCTTCAAGAAGTAGCGGTCACGGGCGCCGGTAGCCGGCGATCTCGCGCTGAATGGCCTCGACCCTTCCGGCTGTGGAGGCGGCGGAAGCTGATCCCTACGGCGCGCCGAGCAGCACGTCGCGCTGATCGTGTACGCGGTCGCGGATGGCCTCCACCACCGCGGCCACCTCAGGGCGGCGCAGCGTCTCGGCTCGGGTCACGAGCCAATAGGTCAATCGCACGGACACCGCCTGCGGCAGCACCCGCACCAGGTCGTCGTGCCGGTCGGCCATGAAACACGGCAACAGGCCCAGCCCCGCACTGGCCCGGGTCGCCTCGACATGGACGAACACGTTGGTCGACGTCACCGACTCGCGCATGGACGGTGCGAACCCGGTCGCCGAGTCGAGGTCGTCGACCTGCAGCATCGAGTCGATGAAGTAGACGAGCGGATACCGGGCGAGCCCGTCGATGTCGGTCGGGGTGCCGTGGTCGGTGAGGTAGTCGCGTGCCCCGTAGAGGCCGAGGCAGTAGTCGCCCAACCGGATCGCCTCGGCGCGGTGCACCTGCGGTTCGCCCACCACCACCTCGATGTCGAGGCCGGAGCGCTGCTGTGACGCGCGGCGGGTGGTGGCGACGATCTCGACCGACACCCTGGGATGGTCGCGCTGCACGCGGGCGGCGGCCGGCGGGATGATGTAGGCGCTGAATCCGTCGGTCGCCGATATCCGCACCACTCCCTCGAGCGCCCGGCGACCGGCCGGGTCGACGGTCAGCGACCGCACCGCCGATTCGACGGTCTCCGCGGCGGCGAGCGCCTCGCGGCCGCGGTCGGTCAGCTCCCATCCGCCGGCCACCCGCGCCACCAACCGGCCGCCCAGCGACTGTTCCAGCGCGGCGATGCGCCGCGAGATTGTCGTGTGGTTGAGCCCCAGCTCGTCGGCCGCCGTGGTGTAGCGGCCGGAGCGGCCCACGGCGAGCAGGACGAGGAGATCGTCGGCGCTTGGCCGGCGTCCCGACATCGCGGTCATATGTGCAGTTTTGCAGATAGCTGCTGCGAACTTGACCATTGCCGCCATCTGAACCTGCATGAATACTCACGTGTATGTGTGTCCAGTCACACCCAGGCGACCGCTATGTCCGCCGTCATGAATGGAGCCAGCGATGAGCGCCCCGATCCCGACCCAGCCCGACACCAGCCCGCCGGGCGCGATCTCGACCGGACTGAAACGGGTCGTCGTCGCCTCGATGGCCGGCACCGTCGTCGAGTGGTACGAGTTCTTCCTCTACGGCACGGCCGCCACGCTGGTGTTCTCCAAGGTGTTCTTCTCGGAGACCACCAGTGAGCTCAACGCGATCTTCCTGGCGTTCGCGACCTACGCGGTCGGGTTCGTCGCGCGCCCGCTGGGTGGTGTGGTGTTCGGCCACTTCGGCGACAAGCACGGCCGCAAGAAGCTGCTGCAGTTCAGCCTCATCCTGGTCGGCGCCGCCACCTTCCTGATGGGATGTCTGCCCACGTACGGGCAGATCGGCTACTGGGCACCGGCGCTGCTGGTGGCGCTGCGGTTCATCCAGGGCTTCGCCGTCGGCGGCGAATGGGGCGGCGCGGTACTGCTCGTCGCCGAGCACAGCCCGAACCGGGAGCGCGGCTTCTGGGCCAGCTGGCCGCAGGCCGGTGTGCCCGTCGGCAACATGCTCGCCACCGTGGTGCTGCTGGTGCTCACCGCGACGCTGCCGGAATCGGCGTTCCTCTCGTGGGGCTGGCGGGTGGCCTTCTGGCTGTCGGCGGTCGTCGTCCTCATCGGCTACTACATCCGCACCAAGGTCACCGACGCGCCGATCTTCGTGGCCGCGCAGCAGGAGGTGGAGCGAGCCAAGTTCACCTCGTACGGTGTGGTCGAGGTGCTCAAGCGTTACCCGCGCGGGGTGTTCACCGCGATGGGGCTGCGCTTCGCGGAGAACATCATGTACTACCTGGTGGTCACGTTCTCCATCACGTATCTCAAGGTCCAGGTCGGCGCCGACACCAGCGACATCCTGTGGTGGCTGCTCGCCGCGCACGCCGTGCACTTCGCGGTGATACCCCTGGTGGGCCGGCTGTCCGACCGCGTCGGACGGCGTCCGGTGTACATCGTCGGCACCGTCCTCGCGGGCACGTGGGGCTTCTTCGGGTTCCCGATGATGAACAGCGGCCAATATCTGGTCATCATGGCCGCGATCATCCTCGGCCTGCTCATCCACGCACTGATGTACTCCCCGCAGCCGGCGATCATGGCCGAGATGTTCCCGACCCGGATGCGGTATTCCGGTGTGTCGCTGGGCTATCAGGTCACCTCGATCGTGGCCGGCTCGTTGGCGCCGCTCATCGCGGTCAAGCTGCTCGACATCTTCGACTCGTCGGTGCCCATCGCCGTCTACCTGGCCGGTGCGGCGGTGATCACGTTGGTGGCGGCTCTCTTCTGCCGGGAGACGAAGGGGATCGACCTGGCCGACCTCGACGTCGCCGACCGCGAGGACCTCGCCCGGGCCGAAGCGGCGAAAACCGGTGGCGCATGAGCGATCTCACCGGCCGCACCGCGCTGGTGACCGGCGGCGCCAGCGGGATCGGTGAGGCGTGCGCACGCGAGCTCGCCGCCCGCGGTGCCACCGTCACCGTCGCCGACCGCGACGAGGCCGCCGCCAAGGCGCTGGCCGAAGAGATCGGTGGCACCGCATGGGTGGTGGACCTGCTCGACGTGTCCGCGCTGGAAGACCTGACGTTGGACACCGACATCCTGGTGAACAACGCGGGTGTGCAGCGCATCGACCCGATCGTCGACTTCGCGCCCGAGAATTTCCGGATGCTGATGACCTTGATGGTGGAGTCGCCGTTCCTGCTCATCCGCGCGGTGCTGCCGCACATGTACGCCCAGGAGTTCGGCCGGATCATCAACATCTCCTCGGTGCACGGTCTGCGCGCCTCGGAGTACAAGGTCGGCTACGTCACCGCCAAGCACGCGCTGGAGGGACTGTCGAAGGTGACCGCGCTGGAAGGCGGGCCCCACCAGGTCACCAGCAACTGCGTGAACCCGGGCTACGTGCGGACACCGCTGGTCACCAAACAGATAGCCGATCAGGCCAAGGTGCACGGCATCGGCGAAGATGACGTGGTGACCGAGATCCTGCTCAAGGAGAGCGCCATCAAGCGACTCGTGGAACCTGCCGAGGTGGGATCGCTGGTCGGGTGGCTGGCCTCACCGCACTCCGGCATGGTGACCGGCGCGGCCTACACCATGGACGGCGGATGGAGCGCTCGGTGACCGAACCGCAGTGGGTGCCCAGCGACGACGACGTCGCGGGGGCCAGGGTCACCGACTTCGCCCGGTTCGTGCACGAGCGCACCGGCGCCGACGTGTCCGACTATCACGCGCTGTGGCGGTGGTCGGTCGACGACCTGAGCGGCTTCTGGGGCGCGCTGTGGGAGTACTTCGACCTCGGTCCCGCACCCGCCGAGGTGCTCGCCGACGATGCGATGCCCGGGGCGCGCTGGTTCCCCGGGACCCGGCTCAACTACGCCGACCAGATCCTGCGGCACGCCCGCACCGACCGGCCCGCCATCCTGTACGTCGCCGAGGGCGGTGACGTCACCGAGATCTCCTGGGAGGAGATGCTCACCCGCGCGGCCGGTTTCGCGCGGACGCTGCGGTCGATGGGTGTCGGGCCCGGTGACCGGGTCGCGGGTTACCTGCCGAACGTGCCCGAAGCCGTCATCGCGTTCCTCGCCACCGCCAGCATCGGGGCGATCTGGAGTGCCTGCGGGCAGGACTACACCGCCAAGGCCGCCCTCGACCGGCTGGGGCAGCTGGAACCGGTGGTGCTGATCGCCGCCGACGGCTACCGCTTCGGCGGCAAGACCCACGACAAGACCGCCGACGTCGCCGCGCTGCGCGCCGGGCTGCCGACGGTGCGGGCCGCCGTGCTGGTGCCGCGGATCGGTGCCGAACCGCCGGCAGGCGACTGGCTGGACTGGGCGACCGCGACCGCCGACGGCGGCACGCTGCAACCGGTGCCCGTCGACTTCGACCACCCGCTGTGGGTGCTGTACTCCTCCGGCACGACGGGGCTGCCGAAGGGCATCGTGCACGGGCACGGCGGTGTGGTGGTCGAACACCTCAAAGCCGTTGCGCTGCAATCGGATATTGGCGCCGACGACACATTCTTCTGGTTCACCAGCCCCAGCTGGATGATGTGGAATTTCCAGGTGGCCGGTCTGCTGGTCGGGGCGACCATCGTCTGCTACGACGGCAGCCCGACGTATCCGGCCGCCGACACGCTGTGGCAGATCGCCGCGCGGGTGCGCGCGACGGTGCTGGGCACCAGCCCCGGCTACGTACTGGCCTGCGACAAGGCGGGCGCCGTCCCGCGCAAGGAGCACGATCTCTCCGCGCTGCGCACGGTCGGGATCACCGGATCCTCGCTGCCGCCTGCCTCGGCGCTGTGGTTGCGCGACAACGTGGGCGTGCAGGTGGCGTCGATCAGTGGTGGGACCGATGTGGTGTCGGCGTTCATCGGTGGGGTGCGGACGGTGCCGGTGTGGCCTGGCGAGCTCTCGGCGCCCTACCTCGGCACGGCCGTCGAGGCGTGGGACAGCTCCGGGCAGCCCGTGCAGGATGAGGTCGGCGAACTCGTCGTCACCAAACCGCTGCCCTCGATGCCGGTGAAATTCTGGAACGACCCCGACGGAACCCGTTACCGCGACGCCTATTTCGAGATGTTCCCGGGGGTCTGGCGGCACGGCGACTGGATCACGATCACCGACCGCGGCAGCGTCGTCGTGCACGGACGCTCGGATTCGACTCTCAACCGCCACGGGATCCGGATGGGCAGCGCCGACATCTACCAGGCCGTCGAGCGGATGCCGGAGATCGCCGAGGCGCTGGTGATCGGCGCCGAGCAACCCGACGGCGGCTACTGGATGCCGCTGTTCGTCACGCTTGTCGCCGACGCCGAACTCACCGACGACCTCAAAGACCGGATCTGCGCGACGATCCGCACCGAGGTGTCGCCGCGGCACGTGCCCGACGACATCCTGCTCGCCCCCGGCATCCCGCATACCCGCACCGGCAAGAAGCTCGAGGTGCCGATCAAGAAGCTGCTCCAGGGTGGCGATCCGGCGCGCGTGGTCGAGCCGACGGCCGTCGACGATCCGACGCTGCTGGACTGGTACGTCACGCAGCGTCGAACCTGACGATGTCGATACTGAGCCCGCCCTCGACGATGCTCCTCGCGTAGATCGGTGGGCCGGGTAGCGGGGGAGCGGTCGACCGGTAGGTCGCCCCGGTCGGTGTCCGGAATTCGGCGCGGTGCTCACCGCCTTCGTCGACGGTGGTGACGGCCCAGCCCGGTGCTTCCTTGGCGTAGTTGCACGCTTCGCATGCGCCGAGCCCGTTGACTGCACTGGTCGGCCCGTCGCGGTGGTGCGGTTCGGCGTGGTCGTGGTGACGAATCGGGGCGTTGCAGTAGGGAGTGCGGCACGTTTGGTCACGGATGTCGATGAAGGCGGCCAACCCTTTCGGGAAGATGCGGGCCTTCGACTCCATCGCCACCAACTGGCCGCTCTTGGGGTGTCGGTAGAGACGGCGCAGGGTGGCCTTCGCCGCTTCGTCGGCGACGGCATCGCTGACCAACGCGCGCACGACCGCCGCCGGGACGGGGCCGTAGCCCTCGCACCAGCCCGGCGCCTCGTCGTCACCGACCAGGGTGGTGTCGGCCAGCACCAGGTTCAGTGACACCGACACCGGCTGTTCTGCGGGCTGACCCGTCACCCGTTCGACCAGGGTGTCGGCCATGATCTGGCCGCGCGACCGATCGTCGAACGTGGTGTCCGCCTTGCGTTTCAGCGCGGCGTACACGCCGACCCCCTGAGCCACCGGCAGCAGCGCGGTCACGTAGACCATGCAGTCCGGTGCCGGACGCACCGTCACCGTCCGGTCCCCGGCAGCCTTGGCTGCCCGGTCCACCACCGCCGCGGCATCCAGGCGCGCGGCGATCTTCTTGGCTTCCGCTTCGATCCGAGCGTTGCCCCAGCCGTCGAGCTTCGAGACATCCGCGCACATCTCCGCGTCGAGTACGCGCCGGTCTCCGACGCTCAGGCACGCCGATTCGCGCACGATCAGTGTGGCCCGCCACTCCGAGAGGGCCCCGCACTGCAGAGCGGCGAGCGTGTGCGGCATCTCGTGCACCAGTGCCCGGGCCATCCCGAGATGGGTGTTACCGCACACCGGAGCGTCGCGGCGCGCCAGCGCGATCTCCGTGGTCAGGCCGCGGCCCCGCTTCTTCTCGGGCACACCGGCGGCCGCCTCGGCGGCCCGCCGTTTGGCCGCCCACGCCGCCGTCGCCCGGGCCTGAGCGGCGGCGGCCGCCGACTTCATCCGCTCGAGCTGTTCGACCTGCTCGCGCAGCTGCGCCTCACCCGCATCCGGGTCGACGTCGAACACACTTTCGAACATGTCTCCGACTGTAGCGGCACCCACCGACACGTCCGGTCAGCGCAGCCAGGCCCCGATTCGGTTCAGCGCCTCGGTGATGTCGGCGGTCGGCCCGGCGAACGACAGTCGCACGAACGAGCCGCCGTGCACGGTGTCGAAGTCGACACCCGGCGCGATCGCGACACCCGTCTCCGCCAACAGCCTGGAACAGAACGCCAGCGAGTCGTCGGTCAGGTGCGAGACGTCGGCGTACACGTAGAACGCGCCGTCGGTCGGGGCCAGCCGGTCGATCCCGATACCGCGCAACCCGTCGAGCAGTAGTCGGCGGTTGTCGGCGTAGTGCGCGAGCAGCCCATCGGCCTCGGCGATCGACTCCGGGGTGAACGCGGCCACGGCGGCGTGCTGCGCCAGCGCCGGCGGGCAGATGGTGAAGTTGCCGGTCAGGCGGTCCACCGCACGCTGCAGCTCTGCCGGGACCAGCAGCCAGCCCAGTCGCCAACCCGTCATCGCGAAGTATTTGGAGAAGCTGTTGACCACCACGGCGTTTCGCGACGTCTGCCATGCGCAGCTCGTCGCGGGCGCGCCCTCGTAGACCAGGCCGTGGTAGACCTCGTCGCTGATCAGCCGGACGCCGGATTCGTCGCACCAGCGGGCGATCGCGGCCAGCTCTTCGGGCGCGATCACGGTGCCGGTCGGATTGGCGGGGCTCGCCACGATCACCCCCTGCACCGGCGGATCCAGTTCGGCGAGCATGGCCGCGGTCGGCTGGAACCGGGTCTCGGGGCCGCACGGCAGCTCGACGACCTCGCAGCCCAATGCGGTCAGGATGTTGCGGTAGCAGGGATAGCCGGGGCTGGCGATCGCCACCCGGTCGCCGACGTCGAAGCATGCCAGGAAGGCGAGGAGGAATCCGCCGGAGGAGCCGGTGGTGAGGATGACGTCGTCGACGCCGACGGTCAGGGCGAACTGGTCGGCGTACCGTCCGGCGATCGCGGCACGCAGTTCCGGGATCCCGAGGGCGACGGTGTAGCCCAGCTGGTTACCGTGCAGGGCGGCGACGGCGGCGTCGCGGACGGCTGTCGGCGCACCCGCACTCGGTTGGCCGGCCGAGAGGTTGACCAGGTCACCGTGGGTGCGCTGGCGTTCTGCGGCCGCCAGCCACACGTCCATCACGTAGAACGGCGGGATACCGGCGCGTAACGC
This sequence comes from Mycolicibacterium litorale, assembly GCA_050205415.1. GTDB lineage: Bacteria > Actinomycetota > Actinomycetes > Mycobacteriales > Mycobacteriaceae > Mycobacterium > Mycobacterium litorale_C. The sequence continues at coordinate 146,186 of JBNMQY010000009.1, read as the reverse complement.
CACGTCCCGGGGCTCAGGGCTCCTCGCGTGCGCTGGACTCACGAGTCGAGGCTAGAGCACCACGGCGGCTGAGCCGCCCAGAGCACCACGGCGGCCGAGCCGCCTAGACGTACCCGGCGGCTGAGCCGCTTAGAGCACTTGAGCTTCGAGCCGGCGCAGCTGCTCGCGCGGCGGCCCGAGCAACTGCGCGCTGCCGTGCGCCCGTTTGAAGTACAGCTGGATGTCGCTCTCCCAGGTGATCGCGATCCCGCCGTGCATCTGGACCGCCTCGGCGGCCACGGCGGTGAACGCCTCGCTCGCCGAGAATCGGGCGAGCGCCGCCGATGTCGCAGACGGCTCGGTGAGAGCCTCGTCGACGACGGCCTTCGCCGACTGCACCTTCACGTACAGATCGGCCATCCGGTGCTTGAGCGCCTGGAAACTGCCGATCGGCCGGCCGAACTGCACCCGGTCCTTGGTGTATTCGACGGTCAGCTCCAGGCAGCGGGTGGCCGCACCGATCTGCTCGGCGGCCAGCAGCAGCGCCGCGGTGTCGGCCAGTCCGGGATCGGCGCCGATCTCCGCGGTCTCACCCGGTTCGACCCGCGCCAGCCGCCGGGTCAGATCCATCGCCTCCAGCCGGTGCGACTCGAACGACGTCCAGCGCGCGAGCCGTCCGTCCGCCACCCCGATCACCACGTCGGCGACGTCGCCGTTCACCACATATCCGGGGTCGAACGCCACCGCACCGATCCGTGTGCCCTCGGCCAGTCCTTCGAGTGCCTCGGCGTCCGGCTCGTCGGCGGCCAGCAGCGCCAGCTCGGCGAGTGTCGTGCCGAGCAGCGGGGTCGGCACCAGGTTGCGGCCCAGCTCCTGCAGCACCACCGCCGCGTCCGCGAGTCCGCCGCCGGCGCCGCCGAGTTCCTCGGGCACCACGAGCGCGGCCGCGCCGACCTGTTCGCACAACAGCCGCCACAGCGATTCGTCGTAGCCGCGTTCGGAGGTCATCGCCTCCCGCACGGCCGCGGGCGACGCGTGCTTCTCGACCAGAGCCGCCACCGTCTCGCGCAGCAGCTCGCGTTCTTCATTCATCAGAAGGCCTCCAGAACCCGCGCACGGTGCCACGTCGGATCTCCCCACGCCGACCGCAGCGCCTGCACGCGCAGCAGCCACAGGGACAGGTCGTGCTCGTGGGTGAACCCGATCGCTCCGTGCGTCTGCAGCGCGGAGCGGGCCGCCAGCAGCGCGGCCTCGGAGGCGGCCACCTTCGCGGCGCTCACATCGCGTGCGGTGTCAGGGGAGCGGTCGCCCAGCGACAGCGCGGCGCCGTGCACCAGCGGACGCGCCAACTCGATCGCGATGTGCACATCGGCCAGTTTGTGTTTGATCGCCTGGTACGAACCGATCGCACGGCCGAACTGGTGGCGCTGCTTGGCGTACTCCACGGACTGGTCGAGCATGGCCTGCGCCGCGCCGACGAGCTGCGCCGCCGTCGCGAGCACTCCGAACTCGAAGGCCCGGGCGACGTCCGCCTCGTGCGATGCACCGGAGGCGTTGACCTCGAACAGTTTCCGGCTGGGGTCGACGGACTCGTGCTCGGCGCCCGCACTCGCCTCGGTGACCGTCCCGTCCTGTGCGAGCAGCACCAGTCCGGCGGTGTCCGCGTCCACGGCGCGGGGCACCAGGGGAGGCATGGCGACGGTGACGACGAGCTCGCCGGCGGCCAGCGCGGCGCTGCGTTCGTCGCCGCGCAGCAGGATCGGCGCCACCGCAACGGATTCGACCGTCGGTCCGGGCACACACCAGCGACCCAGCCGTTCGGCGGCGACCACCAGGTCGACGGGTGTGGCGTCGATCCCGTCGTGTTCCTCGGCGACCATCAGCGCGGTGACGCCAAGATCGGCGAGCGTGGCCCACACCTTTCGGCCCGCGGCGGTGTCACCGTCGGCCCACGCCGGCACGGCGCCGGGGACGTCGGCGGCGGTGAGCGCCGCGTCGATGCTGGCGGCGAAATCCCGCTGCTGATCGTCGAGTTCGAAGTTCACTTCGCTTGCCCTTTCGGCTCGCGGGGCAGGCCCAGTAACCGCTCGGCGATGATGTTGCGCTGAATCTCGTTGGTGCCGGCGTAGATCGGGCCGCCGAGAGCGAACAGCAGCCCCTCGGTCCAGTGGTCGGCGAGCTCAGCGTCCGCGCCGCGCAGATCGAGTGCCGTCTGATGCAGCGCGACGTCGAGGTCGGACCAGAACACCTTCGTCACCGACGATTCCGCGCCGAGCTCACCACCGGCCGCCACCCGCGTGACGGTGCCGAAGGTGTGCAGCCGGTACGCCTGCGCCTTGATCCACGCGTCGGCCACGCGCTCGGCGTACGCGGGGTCGCGGTCCTTCTTCCATTCGGCCACCAGACGTTCCGCGGGCGCCAGGAACCGTGCCGGGCTGCGCAGCGACATCCCGCGCTCGTTGCTCGAGGTGCTCATCGCGGCACGCCAGCCGTCGTTGACCTCACCGATCACGTCGGCGTCGGGAACGAAGACGTCGTCGAGGAAGATCTCTCCGAATCCGGTGTCGCCACCGAGCTGGGCGATGGGGCGAACGGTCACCCCGTCGGCCTTCAGGTCGAACATCACATACGTCAGGCCTTTGTGCCGCTGCGCTTCCGGGTCGGAACGGAACAGTCCGAAAGCGCGGTCGCCGAACACCGCGCGCGAACTCCAGATCTTCTGACCGTTGAGCAGCCAACCGCCGTCGGTGCGGGTTGCCGTCGAGCGCAGCGACGCGAGATCGCTACCCGACTCGGGTTCGGACCAGGCCTGCGCCCAGATCTCCTCGCCGCTGGCCATCTTCGGCAGCACCCGGTCGAGCTGTTCTTCTGTCCCGTGCGCGAACAGCGTCGGCGCGAGCATCGAGGTGCCGTTGGCGCTCGCGCGTCCGGGCGCGCCGGCGCGGAAGTACTCCTCCTCGAACACGATCCACTGCAGCAGCGTCGCGTCGCGGCCGCCGTACTTCTGCGGCCAGCTGATCACCGACAGGCCCGCGTCGAACAGCACCTTGTCCCAGCGTCGGTGCTGTTCGAACCCTTCGGCGTTGTCGTAGGACTTCGTCGGGAAGTCGTCACGGTGCGCCGCCAGGAATTCGCGCACCTCGGCGCGGAATTCCTCGCTCGCGTCGTCGAACGTGAGGTCCATTCAGGCTCTCTTCCTCAGGAGGGGTTTGACGACCTTGCCGCCCGGGTTGCGGGGCAGCACGTCGAGGAACTCCACCGATCGCGGTGTCTTGAAGTTCGCGAGATGCTCGCGGGTGTAGGCGATGACGGTCTGTTCGTCGAGTCGGGCACCCGGTTTCGCGACGACGAACGCCTTGCCGACCTCACCGAGCCGCTCGTCGGGCACACCGATGACGGCCGATTCGGCGACCCCGTCGAGGCGCGCCAGCACCTGCTCGATCTCCGCGGGGTACACGTTGAACCCGCCGCAGATGTACATGTCCTTGAGGCGGTCGGTGATCCGCAGGTTGCCGCGCTCGTCGACGGTGCCCACGTCGCCGGTGTGCAGCCAGCCGTCGGCGTCGATCGCCGCCGCGGTGGCTTCCGGATCGTCGAGATAGCCGAGCATGACGTTCGGGCCGCGCAGCAGCACCTCACCGGAATCGCCTATGCGCAGTTCGAAATCGGCGATCGGCCGCCCGCAGGTGGTCGCGACGGTCACCGCATCGTCGTCGGCGCGGCACATCGTGCCGAAGCCGCTCGCCTCGGTCAGCCCGTAGGCGGTCAGCACGATGTCGATGTCGAGTTCGGACTGCATGCGTTCGATCAGCACGACGGGGACGACGGCGGCGCCGGTGACCGCGAACCGCAGCGAACTCAGGTCGTAGTCGGCGCGTTTCGGATGGTCGAGGATGGACTGGTAGATCGTCGGCGGTCCGGGCAGCACGGTGATGCGTTGCTCGGCGACGGCGGCCATCGCCTTCTCGGGATCGAAGGTCAGCTGGGGGATCAGCGTCGCTCCGGTCTGCAGGCAGGTCAGGATGCCGGCCTTGTAGCCGAAGTTGTGGAAGAACGGGTTGATGCACAGGTAGCGGTCGGCGCTGGTGAGCTGTCCGCATTCGGCCCACGCCGCGGGTGCGTCCAGGGACTGGCGGTGCGCGCACAGCACACCCTTGCTGCGGCCGGTGGTGCCCGAGGTGAACAGGATGTCGGCCACGTCGTCGGGTCGCACGGCCGCGGCACGCGCATCGGCTGCGTCGAGATCGGTTCCGCGCCCGACGAACTCGTCCCATGTTCCGTCGTCGGCTTCGATCGGCACCCGCACGATGTGGCGCAGCGCGGGCAGCGCCGCCCGGTCGAGGTCGGCCGTCCGATCGGCGCCGAGGAACTCGCCCGCGGCGATCAGCAGGGGTGCGGAGGTGCGGGCGAGGATGTCGCTCGCCTCGCTGGCGGTGTAGCGGGTGTTGAGCGGGACGACGACGCCGCCGGCGTAGGTGGTGGCCAGTGCGGCGACGACCCAGTGCCAGGTGTTGGGCGACCAGATCGCGACCCGATCGCCCGCGGCGATACCGAGATCGATCATGGCCGCGGCGGCGCGACGGACCTCGTCACGAAGCTGCGTATAGGTGAGGCGACGGTCGTCAGTGACGACCGCCTCGTGGTCGCCGTACTGCTCGGCGATCCGGTCGAGAACGGCCGGGATCGTCCTCGGGGCGGTCGTCATCGATGCTCCCTCTAGATCGAATCGCCCGGCTCCTCCGGCCGCCGTTCCGCAGGCTCCACGACGGTCATCGTCGACCGGGCACCAAAGCAAGTGCTTGGTAGGTTAGCCTACAGGGGTGATAGAGGTCCAGGAGTTCCGGGCCGAGGTCCGGCAGTGGCTCGCCGACAACCTGGTCGGCGAATACGCCGCGCTCAAGGGTCTGGGCGGGCCCGGCCGCGAGCACGAGGCATTCGAGGAGCGGCTGGCGTGGAACCGCCATCTCGCCGCGGCGGGGCTGACGTGTCTGGGGTGGCCGGTCGAACACGGCGGACGGGGTCTGTCGGTCGCGCACCGCGTCGCGTTCTACGAGGAATACGCGATCGCCAACGCCCCCGCGAAGGTCAACCATTTCGGTGAGGAACTGCTCGGGCCGACTCTGATCGCCTACGGCACGCCCGAACAGCAGCAGCGGTTCCTGCCCAGGATCGTCGACGTCACCGAGCTGTGGTGCCAGGGCTACTCCGAACCCGGCGCCGGCAGCGATCTCGCGAACGTCGCGACCACCGCGGTGCTCGACGGCGACCAGTGGCTCATCAACGGCCAGAAGGTGTGGACGTCGCTGGCGCACTGGGCACAGTGGTGTTTCGTCGTCGCCCGCACCGAGAAGGGCTCCAAACGCCACGCCGGCCTGTCCTATCTGCTGGTGCCGCTGGACCAACCCGGCGTCGACGTGCGCCCGATCATCCAGCTCACCGGCGACTCGGAGTTCAACGAGGTCTTCTTCGACGACGCCCGCACCGACGCCTCGCTGGTCGTCGGGGAACCGGGCGACGGCTGGCGTGTCGCGATGGGCACGCTGACGTTCGAACGCGGTGTCTCGACATTGGGCCAGCAGATCGAATACGCCCGCGAGCTGTCCGGTGTCGCCGAGCTCGCGAAGAAGACCGGCGCCGCCGACGATCCGCTGATCCGTGAACGGCTCACCCGGTCATGGACCGGGCTGCGGACGATGCGGTCGTACGCGCTGGCGACGATGGACGTGGAGCAGCCGGGCCAAGACAACGTGTCGAAGTTGTTGTGGGCCAACTGGCATCGCGAACTCGGCGAGATCGCGATGGACGTCGCGGGCATGGCGGGGTTGACGCTGACCGACGGCGACTTCGACGAATGGCAGCGGCTGTACCTGTTCTCGCGCGCCGACACGATCTACGGCGGCTCGAACGAGATTCAGCGCAACATCATCGCCGAGCGCGTGCTCGGCCTACCCCGGGAGGTTCGCGGATGAGCGCTCGCGCGAAGACCATGAAGGAGGCCAAGTGAACCTCGCAGAACCGCCGAAGGAGATCGACGGCCACGGACTGCTGACCGGAAAGGTCGTCGTCGTGACCGCGGCGGCCGGAACCGGTATCGGGTCGACGACGGCGCGGCGCGCGCTGCTCGAAGGTGCCGACGTCGTGGTGTCCGACCACCACGAGCGCCGGCTCAACGAAACCCGGGACCAGCTCACCGAACTCGGCCTCGGCCGGGTCGAGAGCGTGGTCTGCGACGTGACCTCCACCGCGCAGGTCGACGCGCTGATCTCCTCGACCACCGCGCGCATGGGCCGGCTCGACGTGCTGGTCAACAACGCCGGTCTCGGCGGCCAGACTCCGGTGGTCGACATGACCGACGAGGAGTGGGACCGCGTACTCAACGTGACGCTCACCTCCGTCATGCGGGCCACCCGCGCCGCGCTGCGCTACTTCCGCGAGGCCGGCCACGGCGGCGTCATCGTCAACAACGCCAGCGTGCTGGGCTGGCGGGCGCAGCACTCACAGGCGCACTACGCGGCTGCCAAGGCCGGTGTCATGGCGCTGACCCGCTGCAGCGCGATCGAGGCCGTCGAGCACGGGGTGCGCATCAACGCTGTCTCACCCAGCATCGCCCGGCACAAGTTCCTGGAGAAGACCAGCTCGTCGGACCTGCTGGACCGGCTCTCCGAAGGTGAGGCGTTCGGCCGCGCCGCCGAACCGTGGGAGGTGGCGGCGACGATTGCTTTCCTCGCCAGCGACTACTCCAGCTACCTGACCGGCGAGGTCATCTCCGTATCGAGCCAGCACCCATGAGCACCCCCGCAGCCGGCCAGCCGCCGACCCGTCGTGACGAGCTCCTCGAGCTCGCCGCGACGATGTTCGCCGAGCGTGGGCTGCGGGCCACCACGGTGCGCGACATCGCCGACTCGGCGGGCATCCTGTCCGGCAGCCTGTACCACCACTTCTCCTCCAAAGAGGAGATGATCGACGAGGTGCTGCGCGGTTTCCTGGACTGGCTTTTCGAGCGTTACCGCCAGATCGTCGAGACCCAACCCAATCCGCTCGAACGGCTCAAGGGTCTGTTCATGGCGTCGTTCGAGGCGATCGCCACGCGGCATGCGCAGGTCGTGATCTACCAGGACGAGGCGAAGCGGCTCTCGTCGCAGCCACGCTTCTCCTACGTCGAGGAGCGCAACCGCGAACAGCGGAAGATGTGGATCGAGGTGCTCAACCAGGGCATCGCGGAGGGCTACTTCCGGCCCGATATCGACGTCGACCTGATCTACCGCTTCATCCGGGACACCACCTGGGTGTCGGTCCGCTGGTACCAGCCCGGCGGCCCACTCTCTGCCGAAGAGGTTGGCCGGCAATACCTTTCCATAGTCCTCGGCGGGATCACCGCCAAACCTTCTGAAGGAGGAGCAAATGCCTGAGGCGTATGTCATCGACGCTGTGCGGACACCGGTCGGCAAGCGGAACGGTTCGCTGGCCCACGTGCACCCGATCGACCTCGGCGTGCACGCGTTCCGCGGCATCTTCGACCGTGTCGACGTCGACCCGGGCGCCGTCGACGACGTGATCGTCGGCTGCGTGGACGCGCTCGGCGGGCAGGCCGGCAACATCGGCCGCAACGCCTGGCTCGCCGCGGGCTATCCCGAAGAGGTTCCGGGCGTGACCGTCGACCGGCAGTGCGGCTCCAGTCAGCAGGCCATTTCCTTCGGCGCGCAGGCCATCATGTCCGGCACGGCCGACATCATCCTGGCCGGCGGCATGCAGAACATGAGCCAGATCCCGATCGCGTCGGCGATGGTGGTCGGCAAGGAGTTCGGATTCACCTCGCCGACAGGCGAATCGGAGAACTGGCGGCACCGCTACGGCGACCAGGAGATCTCGCAGTTCCGCGGCGCTGAGATGATCGCGGAGAAGTGGGACATCTCGCGCGAGGAGATGGAGCAGTTCGCCTACACCAGCCATCAGCGGGCGTTCGGCGCGATCCGTGGCGGCCACTTCGACAACGAGATCATCCCGGTGGGTGACTTCGGTGTCGACGAGGGGCCGCGGGAGTCGACGCTGGAGAAGCTCGCGTCGCTCAAGCCGCTGGCCGAGGGCGGCCGGCTGACCGCTGCGGTGGCGAGCCAGATCTCGGACGGGTCGAGCGCGGTGCTGCTGGCCTCCGAAGAAGCCGTCAAGACGCACGGCCTCAAGCCGCGTGCCCGCATCCACCACATCAGCGCCCGTGGTGCCGACCCGGTGTTCATGTTGACCGGGCCCATCCCCGCCACGCGTTACGCGCTGGAGAAGACCGGCCTGTCGATCGACGACATCGACGTCGTCGAGATCAACGAGGCGTTCGCGCCGGTGGTAATCGCCTGGCTCAAGGAGACCAAGGCCGATCCGGAGAAGGTGAACCCGAACGGCGGCGCGATCGCGCTCGGCCATCCGCTCGGCGCGACGGGCGCCAAGCTGTTCGCCACGATGCTCAACGAGCTCGAGCGCACCGGCGGCCGCTACGGCCTGCAGACGATGTGCGAGGGCGGCGGCACCGCGAACGTCACCATCATCGAGCGCCTCTAGTCCCCTCCGCGAGCGTGCGTGTCCGCACCCCAACATGCTGGCTCGATGGTGTGCAGATCCGCACGCTCGCTAACCGTCGCCTGCACCAAGAAGGTTCAGGATGTGGTCGCTCGTCACCACCGCTATGGCTGGTGGTTCGGCACGGCGCTCAGGGGCGTCGGCGGCTTTGGATCGGGGCGGGACGACGATGACTCCTCGTCCTTCCCCAGCGGTTTGCGGACTCTTAAGTATGCGCTGACGCGCACCCTCGATGAGTGCGGAGTTCCTCCGATAGCTGAATACGGGTACCACGTGGTGGATATCCAATGTGTCAGCAGCAGAGCGTGACTCGATGAGTAGATCTCGGCGTTGATCGTCGGCAGGGTACACTCGACGTGCGTCCCAGCCGGCATTTTCGGCGAGGATCCGGACGAAGCTACCGAACACCTCAGCACGGACCGTGTCGACAAACTTGTTGCCGCCGGCAAGGAAGAGCGCTCGCTCACCGGCGGGGACACCCTGGAACTCGTTGTCCCGCATACCGAGTATTTCGTACGCGCGCTTGGCCTGCTCTCGAGTGAGGAAACCGTCGTAGCTGAGGCTCCCCACTGTGAGGAACGTGGGAATCAAGTGCTGCGGGTCGGCGTCGGTGCACAGAACGTGCTTGGCGAGGTAGGTCAGTTTGGCTTCCAAGCGAACCTTGAGGTCCAACAGCGTGTCGGAATGCTGAGGCAGTTCCGCATCGGGCTCTTCCGAGGTCCGCAGCTTCGCCAATTCCCCGTAGGCTTCGATCTCGACTCCGATTCCCGCCATCTTGAACGACTTCACGTGCCGGAAGATGCCGGAGAGCCGATGAGCCGGCATCACCACGATGGTCATCAAAATGAGAGACATGAGAACTGCTGCGCACAACACACCAGCCTGATCGGCCTTGAGTCGATCAGTGGCCACGAAGTAGGCGATCGCGCCCGTCGCCAATACTCCCAGGGCGGCGCAGACACGGACCGAGACGTTCGGTGTCAGACGAGCACGTGAGAGCAGTGGCATCTCTTCCCTTGGTCGAACGCTGCAGATCTGATCAACTCAGTGGTCGTGCAGGATGACGCCGCGGATGTTGCGGCCCGCGCGCATATCGGCGTAGCCCTCGTTGACCTCGGCGAGTTTGTACTCATGCGTGACGGTCTCGTCGAGCAGTAACTTGCCCTCCCGGTACAGGCTCAGCAGCCGCGGGATGTCGGCGCGCGGGTTGGCCTCCCCGTAGAGGCTGCCCAGCAGCCGCTTCTGGAACAGCGTGAACATCATCAGCCCGAGCGACGCCGTCGTATCCGTCATCGATGCGATCGCGGTCGCCACCACCGCACCACCCTTGCGGATGATGTTGAGCGCGTCTTCGATCATCGACCCTTCCAGCAGCCCGACCGTCAGGATCGCCGAATCGGCCATCACACCGCGGGTCACGTCGGCGACCAGGGCGGTGGCCTCGGGCAGTGACGTGACGAAATGCGTGGCGCCGAATTGGAATGCCTTGTCGCGCTTCGACTCGACCAGGTCGACGACGATGATCTTCTCCGCCCCGGCCAGCCGTGCGCCCTGGACTGCGCCGCTGCCGATGCCGCCGAGACCGACCACGACGACGGTGTCGCCGGGTTGCACGTCGGCGGTGTTCACCGCCGAGCCCCACCCCGTCGTGACGCCGCAGCCCAGCAGACAGGCCCGCGACAGCGGGATATCGTCGTCGATCTTGACCACCGACGCCTCGGGGACCGTCCCGTACTGGGAGAACGTGCCGACCAGGGCCATCACCCCGACATCCTGGCCGCGGGCGTGACGCCGGTAGCTGCCGTCGAGCTGCGTTCCGGTCATGATCATCGCGCCGAGGTCGCAGAGGTTCTGATGCCCCGTCGAGCAGAAGCGGCAGCGCCCGCAGGCCGGCAGGAACGATGCGACGACGTGGTCGCCGGGGGCGAGACCGATCACACCCGCGCCCACCTCCCGGACCACACCGGCACCCTCGTGACCCCCGATCAGCGGCAGCGGCCCCGGCAGATCACCGGTGCGGACATGCTCGTCGGAGTGGCACAGGCCGGTGGCCTCCCACGACACCAGCACCTCGCCGTCCCCGGGCGGATCGAGGTCGATCTCCTCGACGGTCCAGTCGCCGCCGTACTCCCACAGAATCGCCGCGTTGGTCTTCATGCCGGGAGTGTAAGAACCCGCGGGCCCGCGGACCGGGCGTTTTGCCGCTATTGGATGAGCGCGGGTGTCGTTTCGTCTCCTCTCGTGCGGGTAGCCCCCGCTCAGGAGGGAGTCACCATGCAGTCAGCACGGGCGTGGCCGGCACTGCGGGTCGAGGACTGGGGGCAGACCTGCGACACCGTCCACATGTGGGCGCAGATCATCGGCAAGATCCGCCTCTCGCAGACCCCGCTCATCAACCACTGGTGGAATGCGACGCTCTACGTGACCGCCCGCGGGCTCACGACGTCGTCGATCCCGTACGGCGATCGGCTCTTCGACATCGAGTTCGACTTCATCGATCACGACCTACGGATCCGCACGTCCGACGGTGACGGCCGAAGTGTCGCGCTGAAGCCGCAGTCGGTCGCCGAGTTCTACCGCCGCACGTTCGCCGCGCTCGGGGAGCTGCAGATCGAGCCGAAGATCGACCCGCGCCCCAACGAGGTCGACCCGGCGATTCCATTCGCCGACGACGAGGAACACAAGTCCTACGACGCCGCTGCTGTGACGACGTTCTGGCAGCAGCTGCAGTCCGCACACCGGGTGTTCACCGCTTTCCGGTCCCACTTCGTCGGCAAGGCGAGTCCCGTGCACTTCTTCTGGGGCGCGTTCGACCTGGCCTGCACCCGATTCTCCGGCCGCCCGGCGCCCGAGCACCCGGGCGGTGCGCCCAACTGCCCGGACTCCGTGATGGTCGAGGGATATTCACGTGAGCTGAGCAGCTGCGGATTCTGGCCCGGCGGAGGCGAAGAGGGTGCGTTCTATGCGTACGCCTATCCCGAGCCCGAGGGTTTTTCGGCCTACCAGGTCGGTCCGGAGGCGGCGTACTACAGCGACCAGCACCGCGAGTTCCTGCTGCCCTACGAGGCCGTGCGAACCGACGGCGAGCCCGACCGGGCGTTGATGCAGTTCCTGCAGGACACCTACGCGGCCTGTGCCGACCTCGCCCACTGGGACCGCGCGCTGCTGGAGGACGATCCGCACCGGTGGGTCGAGGGACCTTCGGCTGCCGGCTAGGGCTATTGCGCCAGCGCCAACCCTCCCAGCGCGATGATCCAGCTCGCGAAGCTGCCCACCAGGAAGTACTCGGTCACCTCGTCGATGCCGATTCCCAGGTCGCCGTTGCCGTTCGCCTCCTTGATCTGTGCGGCGGCCTTCTGCGCGTTGATCTCGGGGAAACGGATGATGCTCTTGGCGGCGACGACGGCGGTGGCGGCGGTCAGCTGGCCGGCCAGCCCGAGCCCGAGGATCAGCAGCCGCTCCATCGGCCCGAGCAGCCGGCCGCCCTTGAGCCGGTCCGACGGTTGTGGCTGTCCGGCGGGTTTGACCGCACCGACCGATGCCAGCACCAGCCGGACGAACTGGTTGCCGGTGACCAGCTGCAGCAGGATGACGGCGACCACCATCAGCAGCCGGTCGGCGCTGAGCGCGCCGACGGCGGGTAGCTGCGTCCACGCCGACCACCGCGCGACCGATCCGGCGACCTGCGATGCCCAACCGGACAGCAGGATGAGCGTGGCCGCGGCTGCGCCCAGCACCAGCAACGGGGCCCACGGCCGCTCGCCGGTGCGTTCGGCACGTGCTCCGAGTACCTCCCAGGCGATACCCGCGGCGATCGCGATCACCAGCAGCGGAAGGTCACCGCGATGCCAGAGGCCGGCCAGCAGCGCACCGCCGACGACGGCGGCGGGGACGACCGCCACCGGCAGCCATGCGCGGCTCGTCAGCCGACGGGAGATGTCGGCGAGGCTGATCGCGATCAGCAGGACGGCCAGCGCGCTCATCGGACACCGCGCAGATAGGTCGACGTCAACACCAGCAGGTCCAGCCCGTCACGGCCGGCGCGCTGGGACACCGCCGACGCGCTGATCTGCTCGGCGGCGGCGATGTCCTTCTTGGTGTGGTTGCTCAACAGGCCCTTCAGGATCCGCAGTGATCGGTCATCGAGTGATCCAAGCAGGTGGTCCCGACACAACAGAGCGGCGTTGACGGTGTCGGCGTCCGGGCCTGCGGTGTCGGCGGCCCGGCGGTAGGACGTGCGCACCGCCGCGAGGCCGGGTTGGCGCTGTGCCGATTTGGTCCATTCGATCGCCTCGCGCGCAGCCCACCATCCGGGCCCGTCCTGGATTCCGGTCTCGGCGTCGAGCACCGTGACCGCACCCCACCCGATACCGAAACGGATGTCGATGTCCGGTGCGACAGCCAGGCGGACGGTCAGCGCGGCGGCGATGGCGGCACCGACGTTCGGATGGCTGCCCTGGAATTCGTCGCCCACCGTGAATGCGAAACCGAGGGGGTCGAGTGCGTGGGACAGTTGCCGGTGCAGTGCGCGCCGGTCGGGTGCTCGGCGAGACGCCACGACGTCGCCGATCACCGCGGCCGTCACTGAAGGTTCAGGCTTAACCTTCGCCATATGAAGATCATAGCTTAATCAGGGCAAAATTCAGCTATGCACTTCATCGGAGCGGTTCACTCCACCAGTGCGGCGGCCGCTCTCAGATGCTCGACGGCCTCGTCGACGATCGAGGGCACCAGCTCGGCGCACGACGGCAGATCGTCGAGGATCCCGGCCACCTGACCCGACGCGAGTACGCCCGCATCGGTGTTGCCCTCGACCAGGCCGGCCTTGAGCAGCATCGGGGTGTTGGCCGCCATCAGCACCTGCGACCAGGTCAGTTCCTTGCCGTGCCGCATGGCCAGACCGTCCTTGACCATCGACCGCCAGGTCATCCCCGACATCTTCTTGAACTTCTGGGCGTTGGCCACCGCAGCGGCGAAACCCCGCACCGGTGAACCACTTTCGAGTTTCTCGACCAGTCCGGTGCGCAGCACCCGGTGCGGCATGCCGTCCACGCGCGTCGAGACGACGGTGCCGTCCAGCGCGGCCTGCAGATAACGTTGCTTGACGGCATCGGGCACCGTGGAGTCCGACGTCAGCAGGAAGCGGGTGCCCATGGCAACTCCGGCGGCGCCGTACGACAAGGCCGCCGCCAGCCCCCGTCCGTCGAAGAAGCCGCCGGCCGCGATCACCGGCATCCCGGTATCGGCCACCGCGTCGAGCACGGACGGCAGCAGCAGCGTCGTCGCGATCGGACCGGTGTGCCCACCGCCCTCGCCGCCCTGCACGATCACCGCGTCCGCGCCCCAGCCCGCGACCTTCTTGGCGTGCTTCGCCAGTCCGACCGACGGAATGACGACCACGCCGGCTTCTTTCAGCCGCGCGATCAACTCCGGCTTCGGCGCCAGCGCGAACGACGCGACCTTCACGCCCTCGCGGATCAACAGGTCGATGCGCTCGTTCGCGTCACCGGCGTCGGCCCGGATGTTGATGCCGAACGGTTTGTCCGTGGCGGCCTTGACCTTCGTCACCGCCGTCTGCAGTTCCTCGAGCGTCATCGTGGCCGACGCCAGGATGCCCAGGCCACCCGCATTGGACGTCGCCGACACCAGTCGCGCCCCGGCCACCCAGCCCATTCCGGTCTGCACTACGGGGTGTTCGATGCCGACCAGTTCGGTCAGCGGGGTCCTGAGCTTGCTCACGACCGGATTTCCCTGTCGCGCAGTGACTTCGGATCGATCACCTCACGGATCAGCCGCAGTTCCTCGTCGGACGGCAACCGCGTCACCTCCGCGGTGTCCAGACCGTGCACCTCGAACGACGTGTTCTCGGCGACCTGTTCGGCCTCGACGCCGGGATGAAGCGAGACGGCGCGCATCTGGTGGTCGGGTCCGCCGAAGTCGAACACGCCCAGATTGCTCACCACCCGGAACACGTTGACGAACCGATACGCCGGATTGTCGGCGTCCACCTTGTCCCAGCCGATCCCGGACACGATGTCGACGGATTCGCCGAACACCCGCTTGCTGTGCCCGCCGACCCAGTAGCTGGTGGCGTGGTTGATGGTGTTACCCGGTGCGCCGCGCACGCCGAACATCTGCCGCTTCGGCTGCTGGATAGGGCCGAAGGCGGACAGGTTCTGGTTGCCGTACCGGTCGATCTGGTTGGCGCCCATCACGACATGGCGCCGGCCCCAGGCCAGTGTCTCGAAGACCCGGCCGAACGGCATCCAGCCCTCGATCGCTCCCGTCGCGCCGAGTGCCGGGGTGTCGGCGAGCAGGCGTGCCTCGCCGTCGGTCAGCAGGATGTCGGCGGAGAAGGTCAGCCGCGCGAGGCGGGCGCCGATCGACACCATGTTCGCCATCGGGCTGACCATGATCTCGCCTGCGTCGCGGAACAGGTCGGCGCACGCGACGGCGCACACCTCGGCACGAGTCGGTTCGGTCATGCGTTCTGCTCCTTGAACTTACGGACCGCGGCCTGATAGTCGTCCTCGCTGCCGGACAGATACGTGCCGACGAACTCGGCCCACGTCTCGTCGGAGCCGGCGGCCTCGGCGTAGTGCCGCTGGAACTTCTCGTCGCGGCGGTAGTCGGGTTCGGCGGTGGTGAAGTGCGCGCCGTTCGGCGCTTCGACGACGGAATCGACCATCATCCGGTTGATCAAAAGAGCCTGTGGCGGAACGGCTTTGACGAGCTCCTCGGTGGACACCACCCGCTCGACGCTGAGCAGCCGCTTCTGCGCCGACATCAGGAACAGGTCGTCGAAGTAGGGGTCGATACCGGCGTAGGCGGCATTGCCCTGCGCGTCGCCGAGGTTCATGTGCACCAGCGCGACGTCGAGGTTCAATGCCGGCATGGCGACCAGTTCTTCGTAGCCGTCGCCGGTCGGATACGGCGAACGCACGGTCTTGAGTTCGTCACCCCAGAAGGTGCGGACGTCGCTGCCGAGGCCGGCGCGGATCGGCAGGAAGGGCAGGCGCTGGGCGGCGGCCTGTAGACCGCACCGCAGCATGCCCTCGTCCATCTCGCGGGCTTCGATCGATCCACTGGTGCGCGCCTTGGCGAACCATGGGTCGTAGAACGGCGGCGAGTCGAGCGAGACGAAGCCGTAGTAGACGCGCTTGACCTTGTTCGCCGAGCACAGCAGGCCGAGGTCGGGCCCGCCGTAGGTGACGACGGTGAGGTCGGTGACGTCGGTGCGCAGCAGCGCGCGGATCAACGCCATCGGCTTGCGGCGCGAACCCCAACCGCCGATGCCGATGGTCATACCGCTTTCGACGGAGGCGACGGCCTCGTCGAGAGTCGTTGTCTTGTCGGTCATGCCTTGCCCTTCTCCGTGCCGGCGAACGCATCCCGGTGCTCGTCGGACACGCCGGCGAGGTTCAGCTCGAACGTGAAGCCCTGCTCCATGCGGTAACTGGAGTTGACGTGCTGGACGTCGATGAGATTGAGGGCTTCCTTCGCGGCACGGATCACCCGGGTGTCCTTGGCGGCGATGTCGCGCGCCACCCGTAATGCGGCCTCGTCCAGCTCCGCCCGCGGCACGACCTCGTGCACCGAGCCGAAGTGGTGCAGCGTCTCGGCGCTCACCGTCGCCGCGGTGAAGAACAGTCGGCGCATCATGTGCTGCGGCACCAGACGCGACAGGTGGGTGGCCGCACCCAGCGCGCCGCGCTCGACCTCGGGGAGCCCGAACTTCGCGTCGTCGGATGCGACGATCACGTCGGCGTTGCCGACCAGTCCGATACCACCGCCGACGCAGAATCCGTTGACCGCGGCCACGACCGGCACCTCGCACTCATAGACCGCGCGGAACGCGTGGAAGCAGCCGCGGTTCGCGTCGATCAGCGCGGTGAAGCCCTCGGTGTTCTGCATCTCCTTGATGTCGACGCCGGCGTTGAAGCCCCGGCCTTCGGCCCGCAGGATCACCACGTGGGTGTCGCGGTCGCGGCCCGCGGCGGTGATGGCATCGCCCAATTCGAACCAGCCGCGCGACGGAATCGCGTTGACGGGTGGGTAGTCGACGGTCACCGAGACGATGCCCGGCTCCACGGTCTTGGTGCTGATGGTCATGCGAACTCCTGAGCTGACTGCTGGGGTGACTACCTAAGCAAGCACTTGCTTGGTACGCTAGCACAGTGAGCGACGCCGCTGGAATCAAACTCGGACTCGACGGCCGCGTGGTGCTCGTGACCGGCGGGGTACGAGGTGTCGGTGCCGGTATCAGCGCCGTCTTCGCAGCTCAGGGCGCCACCGTCGTGACGTGTGCGCGGCGCCCGGTCGAGGGCAGTCCGTACGAATTCCATTCCTGCGACATCCGCGACGACGATTCGGTCAAGGCCCTCGTCGACGGCATCGTCGAGGCGCACGGGCGCCTGGACGTGGTGGTCAACAACGCGGGCGGTTCGCCCTACGTGCTCGCCTCGGAGGCGTCGGCCAAGTTCACCCGGAAGATCGTCGAGCTCAACCTGCTTGGTGCACTGTCGGTTTCGACGCACGCCAACGCGGTCATGCAGACCCAGGACTCGGGTGGCTCGATCGTGAACATCACCAGCGTCAGTGGCAGGCGTCCCACCCCGGGTACGGCCGCCTACGGTGCGGCCAAGGCTGGTATGGAGAACATGACCACGACGCTCGCCGTCGAGTGGGCGCCCAAGGTGCGGGTGAACGCCGTCGTGGTCGGCATGGTCGAGACCGAACAGTCCGAACTGTTCTACGGCGACGCCGACTCGATCGCCGCCATCTCCCGCAACGTACCGCTGGGCCGGCTCGCCAAACCGGCCGACATCGGCTGGGCCACCGCGTTTCTCGCATCCGATGCCGCGTCCTACATCAGCGGTGCATCGCTCGAGGTGCACGGTGGCGGCGAACCCCCGCACTACCTGTCGACCACCACCGCCGACATCAAAAAGTAAGAGGAGACAACACATATGGGACTGCTCGACGGCCGCGTGGTCATCGTGACGGGTGCGGGTGGCGGCATCGGCCGCGCACACGCGCTGGCATTCGCCGCCGAAGGAGCGCGGGTGGTGGTCAACGACATCGGTGTCGGGCTGGACGGATCCCCGGCCGGCGGTGGCAGTGCGGCGCAGAGCGTCGTCGACGAGATCACCGCGGCCGGCGGTGAAGCCGTCACCAGCGGGGCCAACGTCGCCGACTGGGCGCAGGCCGAGGGGTTGATCCAGACGGCCGTCGACTCCTTCGGCGGGCTCGACGTGCTGGTCAACAACGCAGGCATCGTGCGCGACCGGATGTTCGCGAACACCAGCGAAGAGGAGTTCGACGCGGTCATCGCCGTGCACCTCAAGGGACACTTCGCCACCATGCGGCACGCCGCGGCGTACTGGCGCGCACGGTCCAAGGCTGGGGACACCGTGGACGCCCGGATCGTCAACACCAGCTCCGGAGCCGGACTGCAGGGCAGCGTCGGGCAGGCGAACTACAGCGCCGCCAAGGCCGGTATCGCCGCCATGACGCTGGTGGCCGCGGCCGAGATGGGCCGCTACGGGGTGACCGTGAACGCGATCGCGCCGTCCGCGCGCACCCGCATGACCGAGACGGTGTTCGCCGACATGATGTCCACCCAGGATCAGGATTTCGACGCCATGGCGCCGGAGAATGTCTCACCGTTGGTGGTGTGGCTCGGCAGTGTGCAGGCCCGCGACGTCACCGGCAAGGTGTTCGAGGTCGAGGGCGGCAAGATCCGGGTCGCCGAAGGGTGGGCGCACGGTCCGCAGGTCGACAAGGGCGCTCGCTGGGATCCCGCGGAACTGGGCCCGGTGGTCGAGGACCTGCTCGCGAAAGCGCGTCCGGCGGTTCCGGCCTACGGGGCCTGACCGGTTCAGCAAACGCCGGGGCGCTTCGGCCTGGGTTGTGACGTCGGCCGTCGAAGGTGCGCGCCGGCGCGGGCGACGTAGTCAGTCACCGGCTCTCGTCTCCGGTGGGCTCGATCAGGTCGGCACCGCGGCCGATCCCCTTGATTGAGCAAATTTCGCGGGTACCATCGGGGTTCCGATCCGCGCCACCGGACGGGCAGGGGATATCCGGTGGCAGCGGAATGTTGGGCTACGGGGGGACTCAACGGATGCAATCGCCACCGGACCATGGATCGGGTCTGCGGTTCGGGTTTCTGACCGAGCTCTACCATCCCAGCGTCGGTGGTCAGGAGATCTTCTTCCAGGAACTCGCCGAAGCGTTGGTCCGGCGCGGTCACCGGGTCGACGTCCACTGCATCGGCCACGAACCGGGGCTCGCCCGCAGCGAGGTGATGAACGGCGTCAACGTCCACCGGAATCCGAACGGCGGCCACTACAAAACGCCCAAAGTGGCCGACATGCGGCGGAATTGGTCGGACATCGTGAAGTACAGCGCCGGAGTGCGGCGGCTGGCGGCGGCGGACGATTACGACTTCCTCCTGCTGAACCAGTGGCCCCTCATGCACGTCCCCGCGCTGCCCGCCGCTGTGCGCTCCCGCAGTGCGGTGCACTGGTGCGAGATCCGGGAGGACCGGTTGCTGCGGGTTCTGCAGGCGCAGCTGCCCAAGCGGGTCGGGATGAACTTCGCGGTCAGTGAGGCGGTTGCCGCAGCCATACGTCAACAGTCCCAACGAGATTGCGGCGTGCTCCCCAGCGGCATCGAATCGACGCGGTACCGCTCGACGCCCAGGGCTAAGCGCTCCGGTGTGCTCTACGTCGGCCGGTTGGCGCCGCACAAGAACCTTCCACTGCTCGTCGACGCCTTCGCCGTGGCCGCCGCCCGGGGCTTCGCGGGCGACCTGGTGATCGCCGGGGACGGTCCCGCCCGCGCCGACATCGAGGATTACGCCCGGGCGTCGCCGGTGGCCGACCGCGTGCACGTGCTGGGCTCGGTCGACGAGGGGCGGAAGATCGACCTCCTGGCGCGCTCCGCGGTCCTGGGGATGCCGAGCCGACGGGAAGGCTTTCCGCGGGTGATCGCCGAGGCGATGGCCAGCGGACTTCCGGTGGTGACGGCCGATTTCACCGAGAACGGGGCGCGCGACGTGGTCAGGCAATTCGGTGCCGGTGTGGTGTGCGGTACCGATCCGACGGCGTTCGCGGACGGCCTGCACCAGGCCGAAGCGCAGTGGGACCGGTTCTCGCAGGCGGGGCGTGCCGGCGCCGACTCGCTGGACTGGTCACGGATCGCCACGACGCTCGAAACGCACGTCCGCACCGTGATGCGGCGAAGCCACGTCTAAGAGGGGGAACAGCACATGCGGATCATGGTCACGGGCGGAGCGGGTTTCGTCGGTAAGGAGTTGGTGCGGGCGCTGCGGGACCGGTCGGAGCTCCTGGTCGCCGACCTGCTGCGTTATGGCACGCCCGAGTGGCTGGCAGGTGAACCGGAAGGGTTCGCCTTCCGCCGCATCGACATTCGCGACGCCGCGGCCACCCGGGGGCTGATCGAGGAGTTCGCCCCCGAGGTGATCGTGCACCTGGCCGCGATCCACTACATCCCCGAATGCGACAACGATCCCGCCAACGCCGTCGCGACGAACGTCGCCGGAACCGTCAACCTCCTGGCAGCCTGCCCGGAGGGCACCCGGTTCGTCTTCGCCAGCAGCGGGGCGGTGTACCAGCCGGACGAGGCGGCGCACCGTGAGCACGAATCGGTGGTCGCGCCGGTCGACATCTACGGGTTCACCAAACAGCAGGGCGAGGACTACGTCCGCACGCTGGCCGCCAACCGCGGCCTGGCCGGGGTCATCGTGCGCCTGTTCAACGTCATCGGGCCGGGGGAGACGAACCCGCATCTGCTGCCCGCGATCGTCGCGCAACTGCGGGACAACCCGGAGGCCATCTCACTGGGCAACACCTGGCCCAAGCGCGACTACATCGACGTCCTCGACGCCGCAGGAGGATTCGCGGCCGCCGCGCTCGGTACCGCACCGGAGCCAGGCACGTGCGAGGTGGTCAATCTGGGCAGTGGCCGGCAGTACTCCGTCGACGACATCGTGGCGCGGATGAAGTCCGTGCTCGGTCTCGACTTCGAGGTGCGTCAGGACGAACGCCGGATGCGCGCTGTGGACCGGCCGTTCCTCGGCGCAGACATCACCCGCATCCGCGAGGTGTTCGGCTGGAGCCCGGTGCACGGGCTCGACGAGACGCTCAAGCGCATGTGGGACAACCCCGACTTCCTGCCGGAACTCGAAGGGCGCCTGACATAGCCATGGTCGGGCGTGAGCGCATCGATCTCCTCTTCGATGCCCGGCACATCCGGCAGAGCGGTATCGGCACCTACATCGCCACCCTCCTGCCGCATCTGGAGCAGACGTTCTCCGCCCGCGGGTTGTCGCTGGCGGTTCTGGTCGCAGAAGGCGCCGAACCGGCGCTGCAGGACTCGACGACGGCGATCGCGGAGCGTCAGATCGCGCCGATGTACTCGCTGGGCGAGCAGCGGGTCTGGGCGCGCGTGTTCGAAAGCGCCCGCCCGCGGGCGTTCTGGACACCCCACTATCCGTTCCCGCTGGCCGCGTTGCGCATGGCCGGCAACCGACCGATGCTGTTCGCCACCGTGCACGACACCTTGCACGTGATGAGTCGCGACGTCAGCGGTCACAACGCCGCCAGACGGATGTATGCGCGTGCCATGTTGAAGCTCGACGTCCGGCGGTGTCACACCGTCTTCACGCCCTCGGACGCGACGGCGTCGTCCTTGACCAGGATGGCGCCGTCCGCGAGGGTGATGGTGACACCCATTCCGGTCGACGAGGAGTGGTTCAAACCGGCCGATCCGGCGCTGGCGCCGGTGTCCGGCCGGTACATCCTCTACGTCGGCAACACGAAATGGCACAAGAACCTGCCGCTGCTGCTCGAGGCGTATGCCCAGGTGGCGCAGGACATTCCCCAGAAGCTGGTGATCGCGGGCAGCGGCGAGTCGTTGCGGGGCGGAGACGACCGCGTCGCTGAGCTCGCCGCGCGGCAGGGCGACCGCGTGGTGGTCATGGGGCGATTGGACTTCGACGTCCTGCGGTCCCTGGTGGCGTCGGCCGACCTGTTGGTGATGCCGTCGCTGCACGAGGGTGCGGGACTGCCGCCGATCGAGGCGATGGCCGCGCACACCGCCGTCCTGGCATCGGGCATTCCCGCGTTGCGGGAGACATGCGGTGACGGAGCCGAGTACTTCGATCCCCGTGACCATCGGGCGTTGGCGGTGCTGCTCGCCAAGTTCTGCCTCGACGACGCAGCCAGAGGCGATCTGGCGGCGCGCGGGTGGGCGCATGTCAACGCCCGGCAATCGAGTATCGCCTTCGAATCGGCGGCCGAAGCGGTGGCATCCGAGCTCACCCGAGCCTGACGTGGCGGTTTCGCGTCGCTCGTTTCTGGTGAGCGCTCCTGCCGTGGCAGCGCTGCTGGTCTGTGCGCCAAGGGCTTCGGCGCAGACGATGGTCAACGTCCGCGATTTCGGCGCGGTCGGCGACGGGGTGGCCGACGACGCCGACGCGATCGTCGCGGCGGTCGCCACGCTGACGCCCGGGAGCATCCTCTATTTTCCCGGCGGGCAGTACCGATTCGCCCGGCGGCACCCGCCCGGCGGCGCGGCGATCGTCGTCACCGGATTGTCCGATGTCGAGATCAGATTCGAGCCCGACGCCGAACTCGTCATGGACAACATCGACGCGGCGACCAGCACGGGCACCGGACACGGAATCCTCGTTCGGGGGCCGGCGTCCGAGATCTCTCTGCGAGGCGTCGCCATCCGATGGACGCGGCCCGCCAAGCGGTCGATCGGGGACGGCATCCGCATCGTCGGTTACCCCACCGGACTGGGGTCGCCGCCCACGGGGTGGGAGGGACCGAGCGCACCCGTTCGCGGCGTGACCCTCACCGGTTGCCGCATCCAGGGGTCACCGCAGGCCGGTGTGATCATGATGGGAGCCTCCGACATCGAGGTCACGGGTCTGAGGGTGCGCGAAACCCGCGGTGACGGGCTGCATTTCAACGCATGCCAACAGGGCCGGGTCGACGATTACACGGCCAACGACACCGGCGACGACGGCCTCGCACTGGTGACCTACTACTCCGAGGAGTTCGGCTTCGATCCCGCCGCCGAGACGTTCTCGTTCCCTTCGCTCAACGAATGGTCGGATGCGCAATTCACCGCCACCAACATCACGGTAGAGGGCGGCGGCGCCAACGGCGTGCGGTTGGCGGGCGCGAACGGCGTCGAGATCATCAGTTTCGCGGCCAAGAACGTGCGCAGCGGGGCCGGTGTGATGATCGATTCGGCATCGGTCGGCTCGGACACGGAGTGGAACTACGTCGCCTCCCGCGGCGTCCGGTTGGCCGGAATCGGCATCCGCGACTGCGAGTTCGGCCTGCACGTCCTCGCCCGGCCCGACGACGCGCGCGACCGGCGGTTCGCGGACTTCGACGTGCGGGCATCAGATGTCACCGTCCGCGACTGCGCCAACTGGGGTGTGCGGGCGGAGTCCATCACCGATCTCCCGATGACCGGGCTGCACGTCGAAACATGCAGTGTCGCCGCGACGTCGACGCTCGGCGGTCACGGCGGCGTCGGGCTGGGCGACACGGACGGCGTGGTGGTGGGCCGGGTATCCATCCGCCACACGAAGCCGGTGGCGGCTTTCCAGACCCACAACAGCACGAACACCGCGGTCCACGAACTGTACGTGGCCATCGCCGAGCCGACTGCGCCGTCGGAGCCGCCCCCGTGCGTCTACCTCGACCAATCGAGTGGCGTGTTCGACAGGGTCCTGGTCAACTGGCCCGCGGCGCCGGCCTCCTGGCACCCGATCCGAGTGACCAACCAGGGGGTGGGATGCGGTCCGCAGTACTCCGATTCGCCCGTGAAGATCCGTGCCCTGGGTGTGGAACCGGAATCGGTGACCGACCCTGTCACGAGGTGCTGACGGGCTCCTGTTCCTTCGGCCGCAATCCCCACGAGGCCACCCAGGCGCTGCCCGCGGTCGCCAACAGCAGGAATATCACGATGCCGTAGCTGACGATCTGGATGCGCCACACCTCGGCGAAGCAGTACGCCAACACCCCACCGGTTCCCGCGATCACCCCCGAATAGCTCATGATGCGTGCCATGAGGTATCCCGCGAAGCCGTACAACAGGATCGTGTACGGCCACCCCCATGCGCCGTAATCGGCATAGGTGTCGGCGAACACCGAATTGGTGAACAGGTGCGGCGCGAACTGGACGGAGAACCCGTAGTAGTCGGCGCCCTTCCAGCTGTCGTCCTTGCGAATCTTGCCGAACTGCAGGAACGTCGGCTGTACGGCGTTGAACGACGACACCGGGTCGCCGGTGTTCTCCCATGCTCCGCTCATCACCGCATCGGAGACGCCGACGGAGACCTGCGCTGGAACCGCGAGATACGAACCCATCTGGTACAGATTCATCGCCGCGGGGTTGGTGACGCCTGCGTCCCGGTAGTAGTTCGCATTGCGAAAGTAGTTGAGCGTCGCCAGAGCCGCGAATCCCACGGCGAAGATGAGCACCGCGGCCGCGACTTTCTGGCCGAACCCCCACCGCGAGCCCCGGCCGTGATCGTTCCTCGCCCAGATGGCGATGTACACGACGGTCGCCATGAGCAGTGACAGGCGCGAGGCGATCATCGAGTTCGCGGCGAGAAGCAGCACCGCGAAGACCATGAGCGGCCAGTGAATGGTCTTGCGGCGCCACAGGTGCACGGCGATGGGAGCGGCCAGGATGGTCGCATAGCGCAGCGTCTCCAGACCGGTCGAGCCCGACAGCGAGTTGGTGAAGTTGTTGCCGGTCTGCGAGGCCAACGAGTCGAGGATCGACGCCGAGCGGGTGATCTTGTAGTACGAGTAGCCGATTCCCACGGTGGCGGCGGCCAGGATCAACAGGAAGTACCGGCGCTGAAACGTTGCGGAATCGGAGATCTCGGCGATCCTGGCGATCGGCTTCTTACCCGTCGCCAGGCGCCAGCCGATCGTGGCCATCGCGATGACGCCGACGTACCAGATGGCCAGCAGCACCACGCCTCGCCCGGTCGCCTCCGCGGGGGTGGCGAAACCCGTCAGCGCCTCCAGCGACGCACTCGCCGGCTGGAAGTCGCGTGAGATCACCAGCAGCACCCACGCTCCGAGCGACGTGCCGACCGGCACGGCGATGAAGAACGCGGGCCGAAACCACTGCGGCAGCGAGCCACCCGACGTGCGGGGCGGGCGGACGGCGGCCGTTCGCTCAGTGATCGCCATCGCCGCGACCCTCGCCGGGGGCCGACCGCGCCGGCGCCCCGAAGGACTCCCGGTACTCCGGCGCGCCTCTGGTCGCCGCGTAGTGGTACACCAGCGTGGTGATCAACTCGGCGAGCACGAACGCCAGGAAGATCGCGGCGGTGCTGTGCCAGATCACCAGGAACACCACTCCGATGGCCAGGTAGATCACCGTGCTCAGCGCCCGAACGCGGAACACCAGCGCCGTTTCACCCGCTTTGCGCAATGCGGCGAACGGCACCGTGGACAGCAGCATGAAGCCCTTCCACAGACACGCGAGAAGGAAGGCGACGACACCGACGTCGTCCCAGGCCGGCCCGAAGATGAGGCTGCCCAGCCCCGAGAACGCGCCGACGATCACGGCGACCATACCGGCGACGAACACCGCGCCGAACGTCGCGAGTTCCCCTTTGTGGCCGTGTGCGAGGAGCCGATACCTGCCGTAGGACAGAATCGGCTCCAAAGCGCCCGACACCGTGGAGATCACCCGGAAGGCCACCGACGCGGCGGGTCCCATGACGACGAGCACGATGGACGTCATCGCGGGCTGCACGATGCCGACGACCGCGGTTTCCGCGGTCACCCAACTCGACCGCCGGACGTCGGGCGGCATACCGAATCCACGGGTCCGGGAACGCGGCCAGTAACGGGTCAGGGTCGCGCATACCGCACCCGCCGCGAGCAGGCGTACCGAATGGTCGCGTAACTCGGTGGCGGACAGCACGAGTGCGACGGTGCTGGCCGCGATGAGCACCGTCGCGGCGAAGGCCTCGCGCTTCCACCTGCCGGTGACCACCCCGATCGTGCGTGACATCAGAAGGCCCGTCATCAACCCGATCGAACTGACCAGCAACACGGCGTGTGGAACAACCGCCGGCGCCCAGACGAGCAGTGCACCCGCCACGATGCTCATCGACGCGGCCCAACCCGGCAGCGACAGATTGTGGTCGGCCTCCGGGGTCGCCAGCCGTCCCTCGACGACGAAGGCGTTCAGCAGTTGGGCGACATACACACCGACGGCCAGCGACAGTGCGAGGAAGCCCTGGTCGTCGATCGGGGCGACGCGCGCGTAGATGGCGATGAAGATGGCCGGAAAGATGTTGAGCGCCAGGCCGGCGACGACCTGGACGACGGCCTGGAGATGAGCCTGCCTGAGCCTCACGGCGTGCGCGCACCCGGGGATCTGCCCCGGATCCCCGTCCACCAGGTCGCCCACCACGGCTGGTACGTGAACACGGCAAGCAGTGGCGCGCTGCTCGACTCCGCCGCCGAGCACGCGGCGACGGCCCGCGCGGTGCCGTCGTGGTCGATCCTGGCCACCAGGACGACGGCCGTCGCCGCGCCGATCGCCTGATGGGAGAAGGCGGATGCGCCGACGGCGCCGGCGTCGACGATCAGCGGCGCTGTGGAGTCGGCGAACGCCTCGGCGGAAGCCACGCCGTCGGCGGCGTCGACGCGTGTGACGGGTCCCCGTTCGGCCGCGGCGAACTCGAACAGCGATGCGATCACCGCCGACCCGGACCCCTCGGAGACGCCCAGCAGCACGATCCTCTTGTCGGGCGCCGCCGCGACGCACTGCGCGTACAGGCCACGGGCGAGGGAGGCTCGGTCGGCATTGCGGGACGTGCGGAGGTTCACCGCGGGGGTGAGCACCCGGTCGACCGTCTCGGACACCTGCGGCACCAGCCCCTGTCGCCTCCGCGACCGGCGCATGACGACGAGGACGACGAGCGCGGCGCCGACGACGCCGCCCAGCAGTGCACCGATCAGCCAGCGACTGACGCCCGGCTCGGTCACCGTCGGAGGCTGCAGCACCGTCACGGCACTGGCCTGGGCGCCCTGCAGCATGATGCCTTCCCGCAGGGCCGAGATCTCCGCCATACGCTGGCCGTCAGCGGTATTGGCGAGCTGCCACCGGTCGAGGGTGGGCAGGATCGAGCGCATCTGTTGATCGACTCGCTGGGCCAGCTGCTGGCCGTAGATGTCGATGGCCGCCTGCACGGTCCTGCGCGCTTCGTCCGCCGACGAGGAACTGTTGCTGATCGTGACCACTGACGAGCCACCGGCCTGTGACACGATGATGTCGGCCGGCTCGGACTTTGCCAGCTTCCGCCCCACGGCTTGCGCGAACCCTTCACCCGACAGGTAGGCGACCTCACCGGCCACGTAGTTCTCGACGACGTCCTGGGAGTCGGGCGTCGTCTGCGAAGCGCCCCCCGCGACCGCGCTGAAGTCGACCGGCTGGGTGATCCGGATGAACGCTGTCGCAGTGGAGTCCGAGCTCAGCGAGCCGAATCCGAGGCCGCCCAGCAAGGCGCCGAGCACCAGTCCGACCACCGCCCCGGCCGTCAGGCGCGCCTTCCATTGGCGGCGTTCGAGATCGGCAGTCGCCGACAGCGAAGACGCCGAGGCTATCGATGGGTTGGCAGCCAACTTGCTTCGCTCCGTCCTCAGCTGTCGCAAAGCGCAATCTTAGATCGAAAGTCTTCCCGTTCGTGAAGACCGGCGCATACCTGTTCGGTGCATGTCATCCGCGGGCTTGCCGGGCAGACAGTCCGTCAACCGGTATCGTCCCAGTTCGAGGCGGAGCCGTCGGCTCGAACTCTACGAAAGTGGTACTGGTGCACCCGATCAGATCGGTTCTGTCAGACAGTCACGGCGCGTCGTGAGGGGGAATGTGCTGCTGCGTCTGATCTCTGCAGCAATCGTGTTGTCACTGTCGGTGCCGACCGTTTCGGCCCCGCATGCGGTAGCCCAACCGGCGGACCCGGACCAGCCGAGCGCAGCGGATCTCCTCACGATGCCGTGGCAGACACTCGGGCTACCGGAGACGGTCGACATCCTCACCGCGAACAGCAGCCAGGATTTCTCGCTACCCGTGCCGCAGGGTTCGCGACCACAGCGGTTGCGGGGCCGTATCGATCTGCCGGTGGATTCGCCTCCGGGCTATCTGGAGATCCAGGACGGCCAGGGGCGCTTCCTAGCCGCGGTCGATCTGCCGCCCGCCGGGGTGGCGCGTTCGACGGTTCCGCTGGATGCCGACATCTCCGCGGCGCCGGTGACCGGGTCATCGGTGAAACTCTCACTGACGGTGCGGCAGACCGATGACGATCTGCGGTGCCGCCCGCGTCAGCAGATCACCGTGTCCGATCTGTCCACCGTCTTCGCCGGCGCGGAGACGGCGCCCACCACGGTCGCCACGTTCTTTCCACCGGTACTCGAGCGGGTGAACATCTACACGCCGGCCGACGCCGATCAGTCGGAACAACAGGCCGTGTTGGCGCTGACATCCGCACTCGCCCGGTCGTACTCGCCGCAGCGGGTCGCGATCACGGTGTTGACCCTGCCGCGGGGAGCGGTTCCACCGGTGGCGGGCGAGCGCTCACGTGCGGTCGTCGTCGAGAAGGGCTCCGCCGAATTGACCGTCGCGCGACCGGGCGGCCCGGAGGCGTATCTGCGGGTGTCCGGTCGTGGCGACGAACTCACTCGGCAGGTGTCGCTCATCAAGGACGGCCTGCAGGCGCTGGCCCAGGTTCCGTCCGTGCGGATCGACCAGGCCGCCGCGGTGAGCGAAAGGGATTCCGACACAAGGACGTTCAGAGACCTGAACATGGACGGCAACGCCGAGGTCCTCGGTGCGGGCAACCTGACCGTCGGTGTGGACCGTGCCGCGCTGACCTCCGGCCGGGTCGAGTCCGTACAGGTCCACCTGCTGGGTGACTACACACCGGTCGGACCCGACGATTCGGCCACTCTGTCGGTGGTCGTCAACGGCGACGCGTACCACACACAGGCGCTTGACGGCAGTGGCCGGGTCGACGCCACGTTCGATCTGCCGGCTGCGGCCCTCACCCAGCGGATCAACCTGGACCTGGCGCTGACCTACACACCGCACCTGCCCTGTTCGAGGCTGACTGCGCCGCTGCGGTTCTGGCTCGATCCGGAGTCGACGTTGACGATCCGTCGCGGCGGTGCCCCTTCGGGCGACTTCGCGTCGTTACCGTCAGAGTTCAGCCCCGAATTCCTCGTGGCATTCGACGGGTCGGGCCCCGATCAGCTGGACTACGCCGCCCGGGTGATCGGCAGCCTCGCGCGCCTCACCACGGTGAGCCTGTCACCGAGGGTGGTCGACCTCGCGGCGGCCGTGGACTCCGGAACGAGCGCGCTGATCGTCGCACGGCCGAAGGCGCTCGAGCAGTCCGCGCTCCAATTGCCCGTCGGCGGTGACGGTTCCGTCATCGACGTCGACCTTCCCACGCAGCTGCGAGCCGACGTGGAACGCGGTCTGGGATCCATCCAGGCATTCGCCGACCGGCCCAACGATCGCACCATCGTCCTGGTCTCCACCACCGCGGCATGGTCCCTGGTTCCGCCGGTGCTCGACCACCTCGGCGGTCTGCCGGGTGGCTGGGCCGCTCTGACGGGCAACGTGCTCGCCGCCGGGGCGCAAGGCATCCCGACGGACATGTCCATCCCGGTCGGCATCCCCGAGCCGGCGCCGGAACAGTCGCAGGGATGGGCGCTGTGGGCGGGGCTCGGGGCGCTGATCGTCGTGTTGGCGGCCTTGGGCGTCGGCGGCTGGTTACGCAGGCGCCGCGGGAAGGCGTAGTCCCGTGGCCAGGTGGGCCACGGCCACGGCTACGGCTCGCAGACGACGATCGGGATGACGCGGTCGGTCCACGACCGGTAGTCATCAAAGGCCGGGTACATCGCCGTGAGTTCCGGCCAGTAGCGCGCCCGTTCGTCGTCGTCGGCCAGCCGCGCCGTCAGCGCCAGCACCTCGTTCTTGATCTGCACCTGGACCTTCGGATTGGCCCGCAGGTTCAGGTACCACATCGGATGTTTGTCGCTGCCGCCGCGGGACGCGACCAGGATGACCCGGTCACCGTCGCGGAGATAGAGCAGCGGGCTGATCCGGGGCTCGCCGGTCTTGCGCCCGATCGTGGTCAGCAGTGCGACCGGTGCCCGCCCGAACGTTCCTCCGAGGCGACCACCACTCATCTTGTAGAGCAGCGTGTTTCCCCGCGACATCCATTTGATGACGACGTCCGCGGCCCGCGAATTGAGCTTGCTGGGCGGTGACTTCGGCATGGGGGTCTCCTATGCTCGCTGGATGGACACGGTTCCCGACACCGACCGCATCGCCGCGGCCGACGCCTATATCGATGCGCTCGCCACCCACGACGCGCGCAACGTCCCCTTCGCCCCGGACTGCGTCCGCTTCGAGGTGGGAGTGAAGACGGGGTTCTCGGCAGATCACCTGCGCCGCAGCCTGACTCGTGGCCCGCAGTACCAGATCATCGCGGCCACCACCGACCGGACGTTCCATGTCACCGGCGATGAGGTGCACGCGACGTTCACCGTCGTCACCAAGGCCAGGGTGGCCGGGCGCCGGGTGGTCGCCCACGTCGACGAGACCTTCCTGATCCCGGCATCCGACGGGCTGATCCACCACATCCGGGCCCGGATCCGTCCGGCGATCGTGCCCGCCTAGCCTCAGATCCGCTCGATGATGGTGCCCGTCGACAGGGCACCGCCCGCGCACATGGTGATCAGCGCGGTGGACTTGTCGGTGCGCTCGAGTTCGTGCAGCGCGGTGGTGATGAGCCGGCTTCCGGTGCTGCCCACCGGATGACCGAGCGCGATTGCGCCGCCGTTGACGTTCACCTTGTCCATGTCGGGGTTGTGCACCCGCGCCCAGGACAACACCACCGAGGCGAAGGCCTCGTTGATCTCGGTGATGTCGATGTCTCCCATCTTCATCCCGGCCTTCTCCAGCACCTTGGCCGTCGACTGCACCGGGCCGTCGAGGTGGTAGTAGGGCTCCGCGCCGACGAGCGCCTGGCTGACGATGCGTGCGCGCGGGGTGAGCCCGAGCGCGCGCGCCTTGTCTTCGTCCATCCACAGCACCGCGGCGGCACCGTCGGAGATCTGCGACGACGTGCCCGCCGTGTGGATGCCGCCGTCCATGACGGGTTTGAGCTGTGCCAGGCCCTCGAGGGTGGTGTCGCGCAGACCCTGGTCCTTGGAGACCGGTGCGCGATCGGAGGTCGGCTGCTTGTTCTCGTCGAGCACCGGGGCCACGATCGGGGAGATCTCGCGATCGAACCGGTTCTCGGACCAGGCCTGCTTGGCCTTGGCCTGTGAGGCGAACCCGAACTGGTCGATGTCCTCACGGGTGATGCCGCGGCGCTTGGCGATGCGCTCGGCGGCCTCGAACTGGTTGGGCATGTCGATGTCCCACGACTCGGCGCGGATCTTCGAGCGGTCCGGACCGGCGTTGGCGCCGAGTCCCACCCGGCTCATCGCCTCCACGCCGCAGGCGATGCCGACGTCGATGGCGCCGGCGGCGATCAGGCCGGCGATCAGATGGTTGGCCTGCTGGCCGCTACCGCACTGACAGTCGACGGTGGTGGCGCCGACGTGCTCGGGTAGCCCGGCGGTCAACCACGCCACGCGGGTGATGTTGTTGGACTGCTCGCCGTACTGGGTGACGCAGCCGCCGATGATCTGTTCGACCTCGCCGGCGTCGACACCGGCCTTGTCGACGAGAGCCTTCTGCACCGCGCCGAGCAGTTCTGTCGCGTGCAGACCTGACAACCATCCGTTCCGCTTGCCGATGGGGCTGCGGGTGGCTTCAACGATGACAGGGTTACCCATTCCGTCAGGCTAGAACACGTTTCATTCGTCTGACAAGCAGCGATGCCGCCACGCCTTTCATCTGCGATGAAGCCATGTTTTACTGGCACTAGAACACGTTGCAATTGAGGAGAGCTTCTCTATGCCTGGCCCCAACTCGTGCCCCATCGCCCCGGACTTCGACTTCCTCGACGCGACCTTGAACCTCGAGCGGCTACCCGTCGAGGAACTCGCCGAGCTGCGCAAGTCCGAGCCTATCCACTGGGTGGACGTGCCCGGTGGGACGGGCGGCTTCGGTGACAAGGGCTACTGGCTCGTGACCAAGCATGCCGACGTCAAGGAGGTGTCCAAGCGCAACGACGTCTTCGGCAGTTCCCCCGACGGCGCCATCCCGGTGTGGCCGCAGGACATGACTCGTGATGCGATCGACCTGCAGAAGGCGGTCCTGCTGAACATGGACGCGCCGCAGCACACCCGCCTGCGCAAGATCATCTCCCGCGGTTTCACCCCCCGCGCGGTCGGCCGGCTCGAAGACGAATTGCGGGCCCGCGCCCAGAAGATCGCCGAGACCGCCGTCGCCCAGGGTTCCGGCGACTTCGTCGAACAGGTCTCGGCCGAGCTGCCCCTGCAGGCCATCGCCGAACTGCTCGGAGTGCCGCAGGACGATCGCGACAAGATCTTCCGGTGGTCCAACGAGATGACCGCCGGTGAGGATCCCGAGTACGCCGACGTCGATCCGGCCATGTCGTCGTTCGAGCTGATCACCTACGCCATGAAGATGGCGGAGGAGCGGGCCAAGAACCCGACCGAGGACATCGTCACCAAGTTGATCGAGGCCGACATCGAGGGCGAGAAGCTCTCGGACGACGAGTTCGGTTTCTTCGTCATCATGCTCGCGGTGGCCGGCAACGAGACCACCCGCAATTCGATCACCCACGGCATGATCGCGTTCTCGCACAACCCCGAGCAGTGGGAGCTCTACAAGAAGGAACGGCCGGAGACCGCCGCCGACGAGATCGTCCGCTGGGCGACCCCGGTGTCGGCGTTCCAGCGCACCGCGCTCGAGGACACCGAACTCGGTGGCGTGCAGATCAAGAAGGGCCAGCGCGTCGTGATGTCGTACCGCTCGGCCAACTTCGACGACGAGGTCTTCGAGAACCCGCACCAGTTCGACATCATGCGTAACCCCAACCCGCACGTAGGATTCGGCGGCACCGGCGCGCACTACTGCATCGGCGCCAACCTGGCCAAGATGACGATCAATCTGATCTTCAACGCGGTCGCCGACAACATGCCCGACCTCAAGCCGATCGGCGAGCCGGAGCGGCTGAAGTCCGGCTGGCTCAACGGCATCAAGCACTGGCAGGTGGACTACACGGGTAAGTGTCCCGTCGCTCAGTAGGCACGAAGGCTCAAGGAGGAGTCGAGTGGATTTCAGTCCAGACGAGGGGCAGCAGGCTGTCGCCGATGTGGTGACGTCGGTGCTAGAGCGGGACAACAGCTGGGAGGCCTTGGTTTCCGGTGGCGTCACGGCGCTCGGCGTACCGGAACGCCTCGGCGGTGACGGGGTCGGATTGGCCGAACTCGCCACGGCGCTGACCGAGATCGGCAGGCACGGCACGATCAGTCCGGCGCTCGCCACACTCGGCCTCGGGCTCGTGCCGCTGCTCGACCTGGCATCCGAGGAGCAGCAGGACCGTTACCTCGCGGGTGTGGCGAAGGGTGCGATCCTCACGGCCGCGCTCAACGAACCGGGTGCGGCGCTTCCCGACCGGCCGGCGACCACGCTCACGGGAGGACGCCTCAACGGGACGAAGGTCGGCGTCCCGTATGCCGCGGCGGCCGAATGGATCCTGGTGACCGCGGACTCCGCGGTCGTCGTCGTCTCGACGAACGCAGACGGTGTGGAGCTGACCCAGA
Source organism: Mycolicibacterium litorale (assembly GCA_050205415.1). Lineage (GTDB taxonomy): Bacteria > Actinomycetota > Actinomycetes > Mycobacteriales > Mycobacteriaceae > Mycobacterium > Mycobacterium litorale_C. Next base: position 112,806 of record JBNMQY010000009.1, on the reverse strand, counting down.
CACCGACGTCGAACGGCGGTGAGGAGTACGCGGTCACGTTCTCCGACGTCGCCGTCGACGACGCCGACGTGCTGGCCGGCGCGACCGCGCAGCGGGTCAACGAGCTGGCGCTGGCGGCCACCGGGGCATTCGCGGCCGGTCTGGTGGCGGGCGCACTTCGGCTGACCGCCGACTACGTCGCCAATCGCCATCAGTTCGGGCGTCCGCTGTCGACGTTCCAGACCGTTGCCGCCCAACTGGCCGAGGTGTACATCGCCTCGCGCACACTGGATCTCGCGGCCACGTCGGTGGTCTGGGGGCTCGCCGAGCGAGGTGACGCCGATCCGCAGACCCAAGGTGACCTGGAGGTGCTCGGGTACTGGTTGACCTCGCAGGCGCCGCCGGTCATGCAGACCTGCCATCACCTGCACGGTGGTATGGGTATGGACATCACCTACCCCATGGATCGCTACTACTCGACGATCAAGGACCTGAGCCGCTTACTGGGTGGCCCGTCGCATCGTCTGGATCTGGTGGGAGCCTGAGATGGGGCGAGCGAAGCGACAGGAGAATCAGTGATGTTCATCGACCTGACCTCCGAGCAGCGGCGGCTGCAAGCCGAACTGCGGGAATACTTCTCGACGCTCATCTCCCCCGAAGAGCGCGAGGCGATGGAAACCGACCGGCACAACGAGGCCTACCGTGCGGTGATCAAGCGGATGGGCGCCGACGGCAAGCTCGGCGTCGGCTGGCCCAAGGAGTTCGGCGGTCTCGGTTTCGGGCCCGTCGAACAGTCGATCTTCGTCAACGAGGCCGCCCGCGCCGACGTCCCACTGCCCGCGGTCACGCTGCAGACCGTCGGCCCGACGCTGCAGGTGTACGGCACCGAAGCGCAGAAGAAGAAGTTCCTGCCCGCGATCCTCGCCGGCGAGGTGCACTTCGCGATCGGCTACTCCGAACCCGAGGCCGGCACCGATCTGGCGTCACTGCGCACCTCAGCGGTCCGTCACGGCGACGAATGGATCGTCAACGGCCAGAAGATCTGGACCACCGGTGCCCACGACGCCGACTACATCTGGCTGGCGGTGCGCACCGACCCGGAAGCCGCCAAGCACAAAGGCATTTCGATCCTGATCGTCGACACCAAGGATCCCGGCTACTCGTGGACGCCGATCATCCTGTCCGACGGCGCCCACCACACGAACGCGAGCTACTACAACGACGTCCACGTCCCCGCCGACATGCTCGTCGGTGAGGAGAACGCGGGCTGGAAGCTGATCACCACCCAGCTCAACCACGAACGTGTGATGCTCGGCCCGGCCGGCAAGGTGGCCGGCATCTACGACCGCGTGCACGCGTGGGCGTCGAAACCGGGCGCGAACGGCGTGACGCCGCTGGAGAACGACAACGTCCGGCGGGCGCTGGGGGAGATCCGCGCGGTCTGGCGGATCAACGAGCTGCTCAACTGGCAGGTCGCCGCGGCGGGGGAGACCATCGCGGTCGCCGACGCCGCCGCCACGAAGGTGTTCTCCACGGAACGGATTCAGCGGATCGGCCGGCTCGCCGAGGAGATCGTCGGTGCATACGGCAACCCCGCCGAACCCGATACGGCCGAACTGCTGCGGTGGCTCGACAGCCAGACCAAGCGCAACCTCGTCATCACCTTCGGTGGCGGCGTCAACGAGGTGATGCGCGAGATGATCGCGGCGTCGGGGCTGAAGGTGCCGAGGGTTCCGCGGTGATGAGCGCTTGCGCGAAGAACAGAGGGTCATGAGCTCAGACCTGCAGGCGGACATCGAGAAGATCACGGCGGAGGGCAAGAGCGAGCCGCGCGTCGGCCGTGACCCGGTGAACCAGCCGATGATTCACCACTGGGTCGACGCCATCGGCGACAAGAACCCGATCTACGTCGACGCGGACGCCGCCAAGGCGGCCGGGCACCCCGGCATCGTCGCGCCGCCGGCGATGATCCAGGTGTGGACGATGGGGGGCCTCGGTCAGGGCCGCTCGGACGATGACCCGCTGTCGAAGATGATGAAACTCTTCGACGACGCCGGCTATGTCGGGGTGGTCGCGACCAACTGCGAGCAGACCTACCACCGGTATCTGCGGCCGGGCGAAGAGGTCACCATCCACGCCGACATCACCGATGTGGTGGGGCCCAAGCAGACCGCGCTGGGCGAGGGCTACTTCATCAACCAGCTCATCACGTGGACCGTCCCCGGTGGGGAGACCGTCGCCGAGATGAACTGGCGCATCATGAAGTTCAAGCCGCGGGTAGAGGAGAAGCCGGCCCTGCCGGACGACCTCGACCCGGACAAGCTGATGCGGCCGGCGTCGTCGAAGGACACCCAGTTCTTCTGGGACGGCGTCAACGCCCACGAGCTGCGGATCCAGCGTCGCCCCGACGGGACGTTGCAGCATCCGCCGGTGCCCGCGGTCTGGCAGGAGAAAGACGCTCCCACCGAGTACGTCGTGTCCTCGGGCAACGGCACGGTCTACAGCTACGTGGTGCACCACGCGCCGAAGGTGCCCGGCCGCAGCCTGCCCTTCGTGATCGCCCTCGTCGAGCTGGAGGAGGGGGTGCGCATGCTCGGCGAGCTGCGCGACATCGACCCGAGTGAAGTGCAGATCGGATTGCCTGTGCGCGCAACGTATATCGACTTCCCGGACAGCGACGTCAGTCCCGCATGGACGCTGTACGCGTGGGAGCCGGCCCGGTGAGCGCACCCACCCTCGAGGTCGGCGTCAAGCTGCCCGACCTGCAGATCTACGGCGATCCGACGTTCATCGTCTCGACGGCCATCGCGACCCGCGACTACCAGGACGTGCACCACGACCGGGACAAGGCGCGGGCCAAGGGCTCCAAGGACATCTTCGTCAACATCCTCACCGACACGGGTCTGGTGCAGCGCTACCTGACCGACTGGGCGGGCCCGACCGCGCGGATCAAGTCGATCGGGCTGCGGCTCGGCGTGCCGTGGTACGCGTACGACACGATCACGTTCACCGGTGAGGTCACCGCCGTCGACGACGGCGTCGCCACCGTGAAGGTGGTGGGCGCCAACAGTCTCGGCAATCACGTGATCGCCACGGCGACACTCGAACTGGGGGACCACTGATGCTCTCCGGGAAAGCCGCGATCGCGGGTATCGGCGCGACCGACTTCTCCAAGAACTCGGGCCGCAGCGAGCTCCGCCTCGCCGCAGAGGCGGTGCTCGATGCTCTCGACGACGCGGGTCTCGCGCCGTCGGACGTCGACGGCCTGGTGACGTTCACGATGGACTCGAACCTGGAGACCGCTGTTGCGCGGTCGACCGGGATCGGGGAGCTGACGTTCTTCAGCCAGATCGGGTACGGCGGTGGGGCCGCGGCCGCCACCGTGCAGCAGGCCGCGCTGGCGGTGGCGACCGGCGTCGCCGAGGTGGTGGTGGCCTACCGCGCCTTCAACGAACGCTCGGAGCACCGGTTCGGGCAGGTCATGACCGGCCTGACGGTCAACGCCGACTCCCGCGGTGTCGAGTACAGCTGGTCCTACCCGCACGGCCTGAGCACCCCGGCCGCGTCGGTGGCGATGATCGCGCGGCGCTACATGCACGAATACGGCGCAACGAGCGCGGACTTCGGCGCGGTCTCGGTCGCCGATCGCAAGCACGCCGCGAACAACCCGAAGGCGCACTTCTACGGCAAGCCCATCACCATCGAGGACCATCAGAACTCGAGGTGGATCGCCGAGCCGCTGCGCCTCTTGGACTGCTGCCAGGAGACCGACGGCGGCGTCGCGATCGTGGTGACCACTCCCGAGCGGGCCAGAGACCTCAAGCACCGGCCGGCGATCATCGAGGCGGCCGCGCAGGCCGCCGGCGCCGATCAGTTCACCATGTACTCGTACTACCGCGACGAACTCGGGTTGCCGGAGATGGGTCTGGTGGGCCGCCAACTGTGGGAGCAGAGCGGTCTGTCGCCCGCCGACATCCAGACGGCGGTGCTGTACGACCACTTCACGCCGTACACGCTGATCCAGCTCGAGGAGCTCGGGTTCTGCGGTCCGGGTGAGGCCAAGGACTTCATCGCCGACGGGGCCATCGAGATCGGCGGCCGGCTGCCGATCAACACCCATGGCGGCCAGCTCGGCGAGGCCTACATCCACGGTATGAACGGCATCGCCGAAGGAGTGCGCCAGCTGCGGGGTACCTCCGTGAACCAGGTCGACGACGTCGAGCACGTCCTCGTCACCGCGGGCACCGGCGTTCCGACGTCGGGGTTGATCCTCGGCTGAGGCGAGGTGCGCGACAAGGAGCCCTCGTTAGTTCAGCGAATGTTTCCGATGACGACTTGGCATTTCCGATCCGTTGCTTGATCTGAGAAGTCAGCCTTGCCTTCCTTGATCATGAGATGGCAGCGTCGAACGAGTGACTCCTTCGGTGTCCGGTGGTGAGAATTGATTTCGTGGGCAAGTAGCCGCACCGGTTAATCGTTACACCAGGGTGTGAGCCTTCAGTGACTGTGCTCTGCGGCGAATCACCCGTTATCCAGGGTGGACTTCCGGGGGACGGGGAAGCTGAGATTCTCCTGAGCGCGCGCAGTTGATTGCGGCGGGAACCTTAGCCGCGGGGAGGCGTTGCGTTCCGTTGACGGCGATTTCAGCAAACAAATAGCATTGCCAGGCACTTGCGATGGACAGGCGGAAGCCTCAGTCGCGAGGTCGGGAGGGGCACAGCGTATGCGGTTCACGGGGGGCGGGCGAACAACGGTCCGCGGTCGAGGGGGCAGATACGTCGGTCGGCGGACAGGACGACGCCGATATCCGGGCCCGTCAACGCCGCTGGACGGCGGCGCGTCCGTCAGCACAGAAGATCGGCAGTCAAGAAAATGGCTCGTTTCCCATGCCCGGATCCCAACGGTTCGCCTACGTCATCTGAGGCGACTCACCGCAGCACCTCACTGACCGTGAGCCTGGAGTGCGATGGCGTGGAAGACCGCGCCGAGGAGTGTCCATCCACGTCGTGGTCCGGCTGGCGACGTGCACCCGTAGGCAACGGACATCGAACGTCGGTCGATCCGAGATCGAGGCCTGGCGCAGACCATGAGCTCATCAGCGGGCCGGCGACGCCGCCTGGTGTGGCGAGCATCGTCGAAATGCCCTGGAGTACAGCCCGAGACCGCATGCCTCTCCGCGGCGCGCGGGTGATCATCGTCGATGACTGCGTGCTGTACCGGGAGTATCTGGCGGCAGTCATCGCCGGGAACGGCGCGATCGTGCCGAGTGTGGCATGGAACCTGTCCTCCTTGACCGCTGCGATCGAGGAGGCGGTTCCCTGCGTCGTTCTGCTCAATATGGCGACCCGCGGAAACGCGACGCTGCTGCGGCAGGCGCTGAACCTGAATCCGCACGTCAGGGTGATCGCCCTCGGGTTGTCCGAAGAGGACGAGCAGGCAATCGTCGCCTGCGCGGAGGCGGGAGTGGCGGGCTACCACATGCGAACAGAATCGCTCGAAGATCTGCTTGCCCTGATAGGGAGAGTCGTTGCCGGCGAATCCACGTGCTCGCCGAAGGTGTCCGCCATTCTGCTCCGCCGGCTATCGGCTTTGGCGTCGCAGGAACGAACCGACGCCAAGAGCCTCGATCTCACGGCCCGGGAGGCGCAGATCCTCAGGATGCTCGAACTGGGACAGTCGAACCGGGAGATCGCGGCTGAGCTCTGCATCGCGATACACACGGTGAAGAACCATGTGCACAGCCTGCTGAACAAGCTCGGAGTGAGCACTCGGGCACAGGCCGCCGCCCTCAGCCGCACCACTGGCTGCCCGACCGGTGAGCCGAGGCCCTAGACGGAAGCAATCGTGTTGTTTCCGCAGTAGGCCGCCGGTTCCGACCGTCGGCGGGAGCCTGCCATCGCCAGTGCGCTCAATTTGCGCGCGTGGTGCCTCTCGAGACGAGGTAATGTTTGCTAGACACGTCGTCGGACACGAGGGGGGTGCGCGTGGGAATCATGCCGGACACCAGCCCGTACGGCTCGCAGACCGTGACGGGTCCTGGGTGGCCGAACGTCGACGAGGAGACCCTCGCCGCCGCCGCCGCGTCGTACGAGGCACTCGCGGCGAACATCAGCGGCTCCGTCGTACCGCAGCAGCAGGGTCAGATGATGAAGCTCTCCGACGTCTGGGAGGGCGGCGGGGCCGTCGCGGCGACTGGCGAGGCGAGCACGATCATCGGTGGACACGAGGCGAACGCCGCGCACGCGACGGCGATCGCCGCCAAATTGCGGGAGATGGAAGTCGCGGTCGTCCGCACCAAGACGTTGGTGAACACGATCGCGCAGGAAACCCAGCACGAGTGCGAGGCGATCCAGGCGCTGCCGTTCAGCAACACCCAGGAGCTGGTGCAGAGCCGCATCAAGATGGGGCTGTCACAGAACATCGCGCAGGTCACGGCCAGTTCGACTGAGCTGGCCAACGCGTTCGGGGTACCACCCAGCATCCCGACGCCCGGCGTTCCGCCGACAATTCCCGGACAGCAGGCGGCACAGGACGCCGCCAAGCAGGGCGGTCAGGCCGGTGCCCAGAGTTCACAGCAGGGCATGCAGATGATGACGCAGATGGCGTCGATGGCCGCCCAGTTGCCGCAGCAGATGGGGCAGATGGTCAGCCAGGTGCCGCAGCAGTTGATGCAGCCGCTGCAGCAACTGTCCCAACCGCTGCAGCAACTCACCTCGATGTTCGGCCAGGGTGGAAAGGCCGACTCCCTCGGTGCGGCAGGTCTACCGTTCTCGTCGTTCTCCAATCACCCACTCGCCGGCGGGTCGGGTGCCGGTGGCGGCAGCGGCATGATGCGCGCCGCCTCGTTGCCCGGCTCAGGGGGTGTCTCCGCCCAGACGCCGTTGATGGCGGGTCTGGTGGGGACGAATGCGGTGTCGGTCGCGCCCGCCGAGGTGGTCGCGGGGTCGGCCGCGGTCGGCGGGGTGGCTCCGGTGGCCGCGGGTGCGATGGGCGGGATGGGCGGCATGGGTGCCCCGATGGGCATGATGGGCGGCCGCGGTACGAGCGGCGGCACCACCACGGCCGGGCTGTCCGGTCCACCGCCTCTGGAGTACGACCTCGACGAGGACGTCGACGATGAGTGGTGACACGTTCGGGGAAGGAGCCGGCCGCTGATGGATCCGCTGAAGAAGCCCGAGGGGATCTCCTGGAACGCGGCGACGGTGCAGTTGCCGGAGATGCCGATGATCCCGCCCGGCGAGGATGCGATGAGCGCGACCATCTCCGCGGTGCTGCCGACGCTGGCCGCGCCGCTGGTCGCGAATGTGACTGCGCTGCAGACAAAGGAAGGCATGTTCTCCGGCAAGCTGGTCGCCGCGCAGTCGGCCTACCAGAACGCCGACGACTCCGGCGGGCAGGCGGTCGGCCAGATCACCAGCATGCTCGGCCAGCTCGGACAGATGGGCGGCCAGGCGGCGAGTTCGGCTGGGCAGGCCGGCGGTGGCGGCCAGGGCGGCGGGATGTTCGGATCGCTCATGCAGCAGGCGATGCAGGCGGCGCAGCAGTTCGGCGGTCAGGGCGGTGGTGCGCAGGGTGCGAACGGTGCCCCGCCGCCGGCGGCGGGCGCGCCTGCCGGCCAACCGGCGCCGACTGCCGCACCACAGCCACAGCCACAGCCGCGAGAAGGTGAGCCGGAACGCGAGCAGGAACGAGCCGAAGAGCAGAAACGCGAGGACGAACAGCGCACACCGCTGCAGCACGCCGAAGGCGCGGGACCACAGGAGGACCGCGGGAACACCGGTGCGGTGCCCGTCCCGCCGCAGGCGCCCGCGACCGATGCCGAGATCGAGGACCTCGCGCGCCGGATGCTGTGAAGCCCGCTTGACTCTCCCCTCGGGGGAGACCGCACGCTCGGGTCATGACAGTCGACAAGAGCACCAGGGAAACCAGGACCGCTTGGGAGCATCTGCCCGACGCGGTCAGGACCTACCTCACCGCGCACACGGCACTCGACGTGGCCACGGCACTCACCACGTTCACCGACGACGCCGCCGTGACCGACGAAGGCCGCACCTACCGCGGCCGCGACGAGATCGCGGCCTGGTTTGGGAGTGCGGGTAGCGAGTTCACCTACACCACCGAGTTCGTCGAGGCCACTACGAGCGGTGCGGCGGATACCGATGTGGTTCAGCATCTGGAGGGCGACTTCCCCGGCGGGGTGGCCGATCTGCATTTCCGGTTCACTCTCGACGGTGCGCTCATCAGCCGTCTGGTGATCGAGCCCTGATCCGATGACGAGGAACTGGTTCATCACCGGCGGGACGCCGGGCGGATTCGGGATGGCCTTCGCGGAGGCGGCGCTCGAGATCGGCGACCGGGTGGTGCTCACCGCACGCCGGCCTGCCGAGCTGGACGGCTGGGCGGGTGCGTACGGCGACCGGGTGCTCGTCGTACCCCTTGACGTGACCGATGCGGAACAGGCGCGGGAGGCGGTGGCGACGGCCGAGGCGCATTTCGGCGGCATCGACGTACTCGTCAACAACGCCGGCCGCGGCTGGTACGGATCCATCGAGGGTATGCGCGACGCCGACATGCGAAAGATGTTCGAGCTCAACTTCTTCGCGGTGCTCTCGGTCATCCGGGCCGTCCTGCCCGGAATGCGCGCGCGGGGCAGCGGGTGGATCGTGAACATGTCATCGGTCGCGGGCCTGCGTGGTCAGCTCGGGTTCGGCTATTACAGCGCAAGCAAATTCGCTGTCGAAGCCATCACCGAGGTGCTGCGCGAGGAGGTGGCGCCGTTCGGTATCCAGGTGATGGCGGTCGAGCCGGGGGCGTTCCGCACACGCGCGTACGCCGGGTTCGCCGACGAGCCGGTGGTGGAATCGGTCACCGGCTACGAGCCCCTCCTGGAGAGTGTGCGCGCCACGATGGTGGCGCAGGACGGTGCGCAGCCCGGCGACCCGCATCGCGGCGCCCGCGCGGTGATCGCCGCCATGGCCGAGGATCCGCCGCCGCGGCGCCTCGTGCTCGGCAACGACGGATTCGACGTCGCGGTCGCGACGCTCGAGAGCACGCTGGCCGAGCTTCGCGCACATGAAGCGCTGTCGCGGGGAGCCGACTTCCCGGCTCGATAGTCGGCGAACGTGCGCTCAGTGCGAGAGATCGGGCGGATATTCGCAGTCAGCGCACGTTCGGGAGCTCGCATTCAAATCGTCGGCGGCCACTCTTGGCATGTAATATATTGCATATCGACAAGCCCTGATCAGAACGAGAGGCCTCAGAAATGAACAAATCCGTACTCGCCGCGATGAGCCTGTTGACGGCGGCGGCCATGACCGCAGGTTGCGGCGGCGCGGGCGCCGAGCAGCCCGCTGCCACCGAGAACAAACCGACGGTGGTGCTGGTCCATGGAGCGTTCGCCGACTCATCCAGCTGGAACGGCGTGATCAAGATCCTCGAGGGCCAGGGCTATCCGGTCATCGCGGCCGCCAACCCGCTGCGCGGATTACACGCCGATGCCGACTACGTGCGCAGCGTCCTGGACGGTGTGTCCGGTCCGGTGGTGGTGGCCGGTCACTCCTATGGCGGATCAGTCATGAGTGAGGCCGCGGACGGTCACCCGAACGTCAAGGCACTGGTGTACGTGGCCAGCTTCATCCTCGAGCAGGGCGAGAGCACGGGTGAGTTGGCAGGCAAGTTCCCCGGCGCCCAGCTCGCTCCCGCGCTGCGCACGGTGAAGTATCCGCTGCCCGGCGGCGGGATGGCGGACGACCTGTACATCGAGTCCGGCCAATTCCAGCGGGTGTTCGCCGCCGACGTGCCCGCCGACGTCGCGGCTCTGATGGCGGCGACCCAGCGGCCCATTGCCGCTGCGGCGCTGGAGGATACGGCCACGAAGACCGCTTGGAAGACCATCCCCTCGTGGAACCTGATCACCACCCAGGATCTCGCCATCCCCGCCGAATCCATGCGTTTCATGGGCGAGCGGGCCAAGGCGCAGAACGTGGAGATCGACGCCTCGCACGCCGTCACCGTCTCCCAGCCGGAGGCTGTCGCGGACATGATCGACACGGCCGCCGGCGCGAGCACCACCTGACGCCGCCGTCGGGATCAGTCCTGCGCCGTCGTCGCGAGATGGAAGACGGGCCAACCGATCTCGGTTCGCCACCGCGACGGGTCCGCGGTATCGCGCGGCCCCACCCGGTAGCTCTCGTGGATCGGCCCGGCGACGGCGAGGGCGTGCTCGACGACCCAGGCGCCGAGACGGCCGTAGGTGACGTCGATGTCGTCGTGTGGCCCGGGGTGGACGGTGACGGCGAGGTCGGCGGCCGGGAGTTCGACGATCCGAATGCGCCCGGTCTGCCGGGGCCGGCGGACCGGGCGGTAGACGGTGAACGCTCCGGCGCCGTCGGTGAACAGTTCGTTCGCGTACTGTCCGCCAGGTGGCCCGGTGCGTTCGGCGGGCGGGAATGCCGCGTCGAGTTCCGCCATCGCGGCGTCGTACCAGGTGAGCGATTCATCCAGTGCTACATGCCCGCTGATCGCCGCGACCGTGCGCGCGGGAACGGAACGCAACTCGACCTCGATGTCCGCAGGATCGGGGCGCATCAGCCGACGCAGCGAGACGACGGCGGCGCGGGTGCGGTCCAACTCTGCTTCCATCCGCTTCAGGTGACCGCCGATCACTTCGGCACGCTGCGCGGGATCTTCGGTGGCGAGGATGGTCTGCACTTCGGACAAGGGCACGTCGAGCTGACGCAGTTGCTGGATGACCTGGGCGGTCGGGATCTGCTCGGGCTCGTAGTACCGGTAGCCCGTGAACGGGTCCACCGTCGCGGGCTCCAGGAGCCCCGCCTCGTGGTAGCGGCGCAGCGTACGCACGCTCAAGCGTGTCAACGCCGCGAACTCCCCGATGGTCAGTCCGGAACGCATGGCTTGGGGCTCCTTCGGCGTTCTCCACAGGGGAGACCTCATGCGAGATGCAGCCTATCGACGGAAGGACTGTAATGCACCGGCAGCTGGTGCCCGAGGACATCACCGACCTCGCCGCGGCCCGCTGGGGCACTGCCCGTGACCCGAGGGTCGCGGATGTCATGCAGGCGCTGGTACGGCACCTGCACGACTTCGCGCGCGAAGTCCGGTTGACCGAGTACGAGTGGGCGGCCGGGATGCGGTGGCTGGTCAGGGCCGGTCAGATCAGCACCGACAAGCGCGACGAGTTCATCCTCGCCTCCGACGTGCTGGGCCTGTCGATGCTCGTGGTCGAGCTCAACCACCGCTTCGATCAGCGGGCCACGCCGGCCACGGTGCTGGGGCCCTTCCACATCGACGGTTCGCCGCAGCTGCGGTACGGCTCCGACATGGCCGACGGCGTACCCGGTGTGCCGCTCTACATCACCGGTACGGTCCGTGACCTCGACGGAGAACCCGTCGCGGGCGCGCTACTCGATGTCTGGCAGGCCGATGCCGAGGGTGCGTACGAAGCGCAGTTGGAGGTCGCCGAAGCACGCTTGCGGGCGAAGTACACCGCGACGGCGGAGGGCGCCTATTGCGTGCGGACCATCGCACCGATCGGCTACACGATCCCGATGGACGGCCCGGTGGGAGAGCTGATCTCGCGGACCGAGATCAGCCACTACCGGCCGGCGCACATCCATTTCCGCCTCGACGCGCCCGGCTATGCGCCGCTCGTCACCCACCTGTTCCGGGAGGGTGCACCGTACCTCGACAGTGACGTCGTCTTCGGCGCGAAGGCCGAGTTGGTGGTGGAGTTCCGGCCGCGTGAACCGGGGCCCACTCCCGACGGGGGCGCCTGCGGCGTGCCGTGGCTGCTGGCGAACCACGATTTCGTCCTGCAGCCGATTTCCTGATCACTCCGAAAGATTGGTGCACAATGGAATTCACCCATCACGACTACGTGGTGATCGGTGCGGGATCGGCCGGTTGCGTGGTCGCCGCACGGTTGTCCGAGGACCCGCACGCCCGGGTTCTGCTGCTGGAGTCCGGTCCGGCGGACACCCGGACGGAGATCGCCACTCCGCCGGCATGGCCGACGTTGTGGGGAACCGAGGTCGACTACGCCTACAGCACGGTGCCGCAATCGGGCACCGCCGAACTCGCGCACTACTGGCCGCGTGGGCACACACTGGGTGGCAGCAGCAGCATCAACGCGATGGTGCACCTGCGCGGCCACCCGGACGATTTCGACAACTGGGCAAAATCAGGTTGTGCCGGTTGGGATTACGTGTCGGTGCTGCCGTACTTCCGGCGAATGGAGACGGTGAGGGGGCGCGATGTGCGGTACCGCGGTACCGATGGGCCGATGTCGCCCGCACCGGCATCCGCCGGGGATGCCAATCCGCTGTCGCAGGTGTTCGTGGACGGCGCAGAAGAAGTGGGGTTCCCCCTGAGCGACGACTTCAACGGGGCGACCCCCGAAGGCGTGGGTTGGCATGACCTGGCGATCTCCGCGGGCAGCCGGCAGAGCGCTGCGGCCGCCTACCTCCACCCGGTGGCCGGGCACAGGGCCAATCTGGCCGTGTCCACCGGGTCCCGTGCACACAAACTCATCTTCAATGGACATCGTTGCGTCGGAGTCGAATTCGTACGTGACGGCGCGCGGATGGCCGCCCTCGCCGACGTCGAGGTGATCGTCTGCGCCGGCGCGGTGGACACGCCCCGGCTGCTCCTGCTGTCCGGGGTCGGGCCGGCCGCCGAACTGGAGTCCGTCGGTGTCGACGTGGTGCACGATCTGCCCGGCGTGGGCCGCAATCTGCACGACCACCCGCTGTGTGGCGTCATCTACGAGGCGGCGCAGCCGATCCCGGCCGGGCGGACCAATCACGCCGAGACGTCGCTGCTGTGGCGCAGCGACATCTCGCTCACCGGACCGGACATGCAGTTGATGTTCATCCATGTGCCGTTCCACCCCGCGCATCTCACCGCACCGGCGAACAGCTTCACCCTGGCGGTGGCCACCGTGCCCGAGGCGCGGGGTTCCATCCGGCTCGCGGGCCCTGATCCGGCCGCCCCGCCACTGATCGATCCGAACTACCTCGGGACGGAATCGGACGTGCGCCGGATGATCCACGGCATCGAGGTCGCTCGCGAGATCGCCGCCACCGCACCGTTCGAGCCGTGGCGCGGCCGCGAGGTGCTCCCCGGGCCCGACGTCACCGAGGAGGCGGGCCTGCGCGCGTTCGTGGCCACCGCCACCAGCACCTACTACCACCCGGTCGGCAGCTGCGCGATGGGCACAGGTCCCGGCGCGGTGGTCGACCCGGAGTTGCGGGTACGCGGGCTTGGCGGTCTGCGCGTGGCCGATGCTTCGATCATGCCGAGGATCGTGCCGGTGAACACCAACGCGACAACGCTGATGATCGGGGAGAAGGCCGCGGACCTCATCCGGGCGAGCCGCTGAGATATACGATACGTTGCATGCCGGTCCCGGTGGAGCGAGGAAAGCACACCCGGTTGTTGCTGCGTGACCAGGCGTACCTGTCCATCCGGGACGCCATCGTCAACGGAACCCTGGCCCCGGGAGAGAAGCTCCGTGATCCGGAACTCGAGGAGTGGCTGGGGATCAGCCGGACGCCGATCCGGGAGGCACTGGCCCGACTGGAGGCCGCGGGCCTCGTGCACACCACGCCGGGACGTTCCACCGTGGTGTCGTCGATCGAACGGCAGGCGGTGCTCAATGCTCAAAGTGTCGCTGCGGCGATGCACGCGCTCGCCGTCCGCACCGCGGTGCCGCTGATGAGTGACGCCGACTTCGAAGCGATGACGCAGGCCAACCTGAAGTTCAGTGACGGAATCGCACGCGGCGACGCGGAGGCCGCGATCCGCAGCGACGACGAATTCCACCGCGTGGCCGTGGTGGCTTCCGAGAACGAGGTGATCGGACAGGTGCTCGAGCAGGTGACTCCCGTGCTGCGCCGCCTGGAGTACCTGCGGTTCTCCTCACTGTCGGGACGCGAGTCGATCGCCCAGCACGATCAGATCATCGAACTGTGCCGGCAACGGAACGCGGCCGCCGCGGCCGATACGGCCGAACGCAATTGGCAGACCCTGTCGCAGTTGATCGACGAATCGGGCGACCAGGCCTTTGGCACCGACGGCTGAGGGACGTCACAGCGGTCGGTGGTGACGTCACCGACCCGCGCCCTGCAAATACATCGGGCAATGTGTCTGTGTCGGCCAGGAGGTTGCGAAAATCGCACCGTGGCGCAAAACGGGCCCATCGCTGCTGGTTGGTCGCATCGGCGTTCCGGCTTGTGCGGAAGCTTCGCGCACATGCGCCGACGCGCCGTCTGCTAGGGAGAACTCGGATTTCGAGAATTACTCGGGTGTTCCACCGCCTCGGGTAAACGGGCTTCGAGCAGGGCATACGCCGCCCAGGTTGGGCCAGGGACCGGATCGAACCAGTTCCCTCGGCAATAGTTGCGGAACGTTATTTACGAGTCCGTTGACCGCGTATTTGGCAAACGCCTAAACTCGGCTGCACTCAGATGGCCGGCGAGTACAAGCGGAGTCACGGTAGGGCCGTCATCGCCGGGTCGGTCGACGATCCGGTGAGGACCCCGGTAGGTGACTGGGCGGGGGGTCGCAGGCACGTGGGTGGGCGTCCGCCGTGGCGGCATCACATTCGGTTCAGGGGGAAGGTGTCGAGGATGACTCGCTTTGGAGAACCTACTCGAGAGCGTTCCTGCGATCTGACCGCCGGTGGGCCTGTGGAAACGGGAAGCCACGTGGGAGTCACGGGCTGGACGGAGTGGACACCCGGTCAACCGTTGACGCGACATCATTCGACCCTCGGCAGCGAAGATGCGCCGGATTTCCCTGAAACCCCGTCATTGCGAAGAGGTTTCGGATTGTCGGCAACAGCCCGTCCGTTGGCGCCCGCGGTGCGTCGTGGCAACGACCTACCTGCGGCCCGGTACTTGATCGTCGATGACTGCACACTGCACCGAGAGAATCTCGCGGCAGCGTTCGCCCGTCACACACACTCCGTACCGTCTGTCGCATGGGATCTACCGTCCCTGCGCGCGGTGCTCAGTGCTGCGCCCCCGGAAATAGTCCTCGTCAGCACCGGTACCCGCGACCATGTGGCCCTGCTCCGGCTGGTGCGTTCGACCTGTCCGGAGGCGAAGATGATCGTCGTCGGTATCTCGGAGGACGATGAAGCGTCGGTCGTCGCCTCTGCTGAAGCCGGTGTGGCCGGTTATCACCTGAGGGCCGAGTCGCTCGGGGATCTCCTGGCGATCATCTCCCAGGTCGCGAACGGGCAGCCCTTCTGTTCCCCGAAGATCTCCGCGATCATGCTCAAGTGTCTGAGAACCCGTGCGGCACAACAGCCGAATCCCAGGGAACCAGTCCTCACGGCGCGAGAGATCCAGATCCTGCGGCTACTGGAGATGGGCCTTTCCAACCGGGAGATCGCAGACCAGCTGTGCATCGCGCTGCACACCGTGAAAAATCACGTGCACAGCGTCTTGAGCAAGCTGGGAGTCGGAACACGCGCGGAGGCTGCGACCTATGCGCGATCGGTCACCCAGTCGGCGTCGGCCGGGGATCTAGACACGGAACCGGTCTGGAATTAGCTCCATCGGTCCATGTACCGGCGGGCTCGATTCGGCAATAGTGAGAGCGTGCAACGCATGTCGGCTGCATGGGACGGCGCAAGCCGGCTGGTGTGAGACCGTCGACGTGGCGCTCGCGAGGGTGTGCCAGACGCCGTGGTGGGTTTCGACGAGGGGTCCACGCGATACGGTGACCTCCCCGCATCCGGCCACTACCGAGGGGGCGAAAGGAGAGCGTCCGATGCCAGTGCGGCGGGGGACTCAGTTAAGTCCGCTCACCCGATGAATATTTTTGCTGACAGCCCGGCTCAACCGGTAGCCCGGGCAGTCGAGTCTGCGTACGGGCGACGTTCGCGTGTCGATCTGCCGGACGCTGTCGCGGCGCGATCCGCGGACGTGACAGAACGAGGGATTCGCGGCGTCGAGTGTGTTCTCGTCGTCGGTGACTGTCGCCTCTTCAGCGACTGCCTGGCGGTGAGCCTGTCCGTTGCGGGCATTCCGGCGATCGAAACGGCGTCGGACCTGCCTTCGATGCTGATCGCTTTGGCCGCATCGGATGTGGACCTGCTTGTCATCGACATGGCGACCAGGGACAGCTCTGTGTTGCTTCGCGCCGCATTGTCCATAGACCGCGGGATGAAAGTCATCGCCTTGGGCACTTCCGGCCACCGGGAGTCGGAGATGATCGGCTGCGTGGCGGCCGGTGTGGTGCACTACCACATGCGCAGCGACCCGCTGAGCGACTTGATGGTGTTGCTGCGCAATGTGTCCGACGAGTGGTCTGCATCTCCGCCCCGCGTGTCCCCGGTCTCCCTTCGCCGCCGTGCCGTTCGAGCGGCTGCCGTCCCCGACGGACGCGACATAGCCCTCACCGTGCGGGAGACCCAGGTCCTCCGAATGCTCGAACTGGGCCGGTCCAACCGGGACATCGCGGCCCGACTCGACATAGCGGTGCACACGGTGAAGAACCACGTCCACAGCCTTCTGACGAAACTCGGTGTGAACAGCCGAACCGAAGCTGCGGCCCTTTCGCGCGCGCTACGGATCTAGCGAGATTCACGGAGATCTAGGCCGCGGGCCCAATCAAAATTGGCTCTGAGGGCCCATGTACGCCGGCGGCTCGGACACTGATAGTGAAGAGGTGCATTTCAAGTTTGCTCTCGTATCAGGCAGGCGCTCGGTGGCGAACTCCAGCAGCGGGTTCGCATACATCTTGCCAGGCCGCGTTTCGCAGCGAGCGCCGCTCGCACGGTCGTCGTCACACGGCACTCCTCACCGGATCTGGTGATGTGCGGCATCATCGCGTGCCGGACGCACGCGCCCGCTCTCGGCTACCTCATCCCTGCGCTTCGGCGACTCGAGTACCGCGGCTACGACTCTGTCGGGGTCGCGGTGCGGACGGCCGGCGGCGGAGTCGCGCGAATCCGGACAGTGGGGCGGATCGGGTCACTCCAACATCTGGTGGACACCTGGACGGGCGCGGCGATGGACGGCGTGGGGATCGGGCACACACGGTGGGCCACCCACGGAGCCGTGACAGAGGACAACGCCCACCCACACACCGATTGCACGGGCCGAATCTTCGTCGTCCACAACGGAATCATCGAGAATGCGGAGACACATCGGACGGCACTCGGGGATGCGGGTCATCACTTCGCGTCATCGGTCGACAGCGAGGTGCTGTGCCATCTGATCGAAGACCAACTTGCCATCTTCGGCGACCTCCTGTCCGCTGTGCGGGCCGCTCTGTCACCTCTGGAGGGTTCATGGGCGATCGCGGTGATGGACGAGGCAACGGGCCGCATCGTGGTGGCCGCGCAGAAGTCGCCGCTTCTGGTCGCGTACGTGGATCAGGGTTCCTTTGCGACGAGCGACATTGCGGCCGTGACCGACTGGGTCGACGAGTTCCGAGTGCTGGGCGACGGTGATGTCGTCGAGCTGACCGATGCGGTAACGAACCACAACTCCCAGATCAACACTGGGAAGCCGCTGACGATGCGGTGCAGTTGGCGCACCGGCGACACCGATTTGAACGGCTACGTCGACCACATGGCCAAGGAGATCGATGAACAACCGGTTGTCGCTGCACGTCTGCTCGACCGGTTGAGCGGCAGCATCGCGAATGGAGCGCTGTGGAGCGATCTCGGGCTGCCACCCTTCGACCGGGTGCAGGTCATCGGCTGTGGCACCTCGCTGAATGCCGGCCATGTCATCGCGAACCTCGTGCGACAACTGGGTGGCTTACCGGTGACACTGACCGTCGCGAGCGAGGCCGCGGACGAGATCGCCGAGCCCAACTGCCTGTGCATCCCGATGAGCCAGTCGGGAGAAACGGCCGACGTCTTGCGTGCGGTCGAATCCAGGAGGGCGACCGGGCCGACTGTCGCTCTGACGAACACCGCGCATTCGACCCTCACCCGCCGCACGGATGCGTTCATCACGTGTGACGCAGGCCCGGAGATCGGCGTCGCGGCGACGAAGACCTTCGTATGCCAGGTCATCACCGGTGCAGCGCTGATGATTTCGGCGCTGGTGGCGATGAATCGGTTGTCCACGGCATGTGCGGTCGGGCTGGTCGATGATCTCCGGCGGCTGCCGGATCAACTCGCCACGGCCGGCACGGCTGCCAAGTGCCTCGTACCGCCCATCACCGACGAGTTGAGCAGCGCCGGCGGTTTCCTGTTCATCGCCAGGCGGTCGGGTGTGCCGTACGCGGCCGAGGGTGCGCTGAAACTGAAGGAACTGACGTATCGCTGGGCTGAGCACTTCCCCGCGGGAGAACTGAAGCACGGGCCGCTCGCGCTGGTCGGGGAGGGCACCCCGGTGTTCGTGATCGACAGCGGAGAGCCGAAACTCGCCGCGAACGTGTCCGAGGTCGCGGCTCGCGGCGGCCGCGTCATCAGCATCGGGCCACCCGGCAGCACGATTCCCGTACGAGACGGCAACGCGGTGGGGCCGTGGGGGCCGCTCGAAAGCGTGATTCCGATGCAGGTCCTCGCTCGAACGCTCGCGCTGGCGGCCGGAAACGACGTCGACAAGCCGCGCAACCTCGCGAAATCGGTCACGGTGGAGTAGTCGGATGATCTCGCAGACGACACGCAGCGTAGGTGTGGCATGAGAGCACTGGTCACCGGAGCAGCCGGCTTCATCGGCTCACACCTGGTCGACAGACTCCTCGCGGACGGGCACCAGGTCATAGCGCTCGACAATCTGAGTGGCGGCGACATAGGCAACCTCGCAGATGCATTCCGCCACAACGTTTCCAGCCCGGGGCGATTCGTCTTCATGAAGCTCGACATCCAGGCGCCGGAGCTGACGGGGATCGTGGCGGGGAGCAATCCCGATGTCATCTATCACCTTGCCGCCCAAGTCGACACGCAGGTGTCGATCCAGGATCCGCAGTTCGACGCGCGCAGCAATGTGATCGGCACGATCAATCTGTGCGAGGCGAGCCGGCAAGGGTGTGTTCGACGAGTCGTCTACGCAACCTCGCAAACGGAGTATGACGTTGCGCCGGTGTTCGGTCCGGCGGGCGGGCCCGCGCTGCCGAATCTTGTATCACCCGGTGTGGCAGGCAAGTTGGCAGGAGAGATATACCTGCGCGCCTATGCCGCGATGTACGGGTTGGCGCCGATCTTCCTGGCATTGTCAGACGTGTACGGACCGAGGCAGCACTCGCACAGCGGCGCCGTGCTCCCGTCGTTGGAGAGGGCGACCGGGTCGGACCGACTCGAGGATCTCGGCGAAGACGATGCCTCACTCCTGGACCTGGTGTACGTCGACGACGCCGTCGAGGCGTTTGTGCGGGCCGGATGTGCGCCGCTCGAGACGACGGGGACGTATCACATCACCACCGGGCACAGCGTGACCCTGAACCAGGCACGCGATGTGATCCGTGCGGTCATGGACGGATCGCCGGCCGAGATCGAGTCCCTCGATTCACCTTTCGTGACGTCGCGCGCCGCCCGCGTCCGAGCCCATCTGGGCTGGCGACCCGCCGTCGGGCTCCCCCAGGGCATCGAACGGACAATTCACTGGCTCTCGCGTATGTCGGAGCTCGAGCGACCCGCACTAGTCGGTGCCTGAACGGAGTGGCGATGACTATCACGAGGACTGCGACACCGATCACCTCGGTCCTGCGGAGTATCCATGCGGCGGCGGACACCGCCGGCATGGCATCTGCTTTGCGTTGGGGTTCCGCAGATTCCGCCGTCTGGTTCGTGGCGGTGTGGGTCGCGGTCTGGGTGAGATTCGACTTCGGGTTCGAGCATGTGAAGCTCGGCTCGACCGCAGCCATCGCGGTGACGGCCGTGATGGCGAACGCAATCGTGAGCAGCGCCATCGGAATCTATCGGCGCCGATACATCATGGCCAGCTTCGAGGAGAGCATGGCTCTGGCCAAGGCCGCGGCGATCGCCGCTGTTCTGCTTCTGGTGACGGTTCTGGTGACGGTGCCGTCTCCTGTGCCACGGAGCGTCCCGGTGTCGGCCGCACTCTTCGCGCTCGGAGGCATCCTCGGTGCACGTTGGATCGCCCGATCCCTGGCGCGCCGGAACCGAAGAAGCGTCGTACGCGGACGAAAGGTGGTCGTCCTCGGCGCCGGATGGACCGGCCAGAATCTGGTGCGGCAGATGCAACTCGACGAGACCATGCCGTACGAACCCGTCGCCTTGCTCGACGACGATCCCTATAAGCGGCATCTGCATGTCGACGGGGTGCAGGTGCGTGGGTCTCGGCGGGATCTGACGTCTGTCGTGACCCATTTCAAGGCCGACGCCGTGGTGATCGCAGTGACTGATCCGAGTCCCGACCTGATCAGAGATGTGTCGTCAGAGGCCGCCTTCCTCGGTATCGGGGCGCTGATCGCCTCACCGGCGGCACAGATGGTCCGGAGCACGCGTTCGGTGGACGACGTCCGCGATCTGGAACTCGACGATGTTCTCGGTCGGCCGCCGGCTCACTTGGACGCAGATGGGATCGCCGCCGAGATCACCGGCCGCCGCGTGTTGGTCACCGGCGCTGGTGGATCCATCGGATCGGAGATGTGCCGTCAGATCCACCGCTTTCATCCCGCGGCCTTGATCATGCTCGATCGCGACGAGTCCGCACTGCACGCGACGCAGCTGTCCATCTACGGCCGAGCCCTCCTCGATCGGGACGACACTGTGCTCGCAGACATTCGTGACGCATGTGCGATGCGGCGGGTGTTCGACATGTGCCGGCCGGAGGTGGTCATCCACGCCGCCGCGTTGAAACATCTGCCGCTCTTGGAGAAATATCCGCTCGAGGCCTGGATGACCAACGTCGTCGGCAGCTGGAATGTGCTCCGCGCCGCACGAGCGGTCAACGTCCAGACATTCGTCAACATCTCCACGGACAAGGCGGCGAACCCCATAAGCGTTCTGGGCTACAGCAAGCGAGTCACCGAGCGGCTCACGGCGCACGTTGCCGGAAGTGTCGACGGGCGGTTCCTGAGCGTTCGCTTCGGCAACGTCCTGGGATCCCGTGGATCGGTTCTGCAGGCATTCGCGCGCCAGATCGAGGAGGGCGGCCCCGTGACGGTCACCCACCCCGACGTCACCCGGTTCTTCATGACGATCCCGGAGGCATGCCAGCTGGTCCTGCAGGCCGCCGCCATCGGCCGCGGTGGGGAAGCGCTGGTCCTGGAGATGGGCGAGCCGGTGAAGATCGCCGATGTGGCGCGGCTTCTCATCGGGCGCTCGCAGCGCGATGACGTCGACATCGTGTACACCGGCCTGCGGCCCGGTGAGAAGTTGCACGAAGAGCTGTTCGGGGCGGGCGAGTCCAGCGGCTACCGGCCTTCGCACCCCCTGGTCTCACACATCAGCGTGCCCGCACTCGAGTTGGCGAGTAATGAGGCGGTGTTGGACCGGTTCACCGATCACGGCTCGGCTCTGCGCTGGATGGCGTCCGAAGCGGGAGTGATGACCGCATCGCCGGTCGAATTGACAGACTGCTCTCAACCCGAGCGTCGTCTGTGTGCGGTGCACATCGATGCGCCGAGGCCCGTGGCGTCATGAGTCGGATCTATCTCTCTTCTCCCGATATCGGTGCACGGGAAGAGGAGTTGTGTGTCGCGGCACTGCGGTCCGGGTGGGTCGCTCCGCTGGGGCCCATGGTGGACGCGTTCGAGGAGGCGCTCGCGCACCGATGTGGCCGTCGGCACGCGGTGGCCCTGAGCTCCGGGACCGCGGCCCTGCATCTGGCGCTCCTCGAACTCGGGGCGGGTCCGGGGACCGTCGTGATCGTCCCGACGATGACATTCGTCGCCACCGCGAACGCGGTCGTTTATTGCGGTGCCACACCTGTTTTCGTCGACTGCGACTTCATCGACGGGAATCTCGACCCGGAGATGCTCGAAGAGGCTCTGCTATCGCTGAGGCGGGAGGGTCACCATGTCGCGGCGGTGATCGCGGTCGATCTGTTGGGACACTGCGCGAACTACGCTCGCATCGAGGCGATCTGCGCCGACGCGGGAGTACCGCTGCTGGCTGACGCCGCAGAGGCCCTCGGAGCGCGCCATGGCGGTCGTCCCGCCGGCTCTTTCGGTTCCGCTGCGATCTTGAGTTTCAACGGGAACAAGGTGATCTCGACCAGCGGCGGCGGGGCGCTGCTCACCGATGACGAGCGTCTCGCCGAGCGGGTGAGGTACCTCAGTACACAGGCCAGAGAGCCGGTCGCGCACTACGAACACACCGAGATCGGCTACAACTACCGGTTGAGCAACATCCTCGCCGCGCTGGGCATCGCGCAGCTGGAGCGGCTGGACGAGATGATCGCGCGCCGACGGCGTTTGCGTGAAGGCTACAGCGGTGTCTTCACCGGCGTCGAGGGTGTTGATGTCTTTCAACGCGACGGCGACGCCGACGACAATTGCTGGCTGACAGCGATTCTCGTGGATCCGGTCACCGCCAGATGGAAGAGGGACGAGCTTGCGACGGCATTGAGCCTCTCGGACGTCGAAACTCGTCCACTGTGGAAGCCGATGCACCAACAGCCCGTGTTCGCCGGCGCTCCCGCGTTCCTTCGCGGAAACGCCGACCGGCTGTTCGCCGTCGGCCTCGCCTTGCCGAGCGGATCCGCGCTCTCCGATGCTGAAGCCGGATATGTACGCGGGCTCATCGAGTCCTTCCTCTTCGACCGTGCTGACCGAGGAGCCCTGATCGATGTCTGATTGCAGTGCGTCGGAAAGTAAACTGAAACGAGCCTTCGACCTGTTGGTGTCGTCGACGCTCCTTCTTGCACTCTCACCTCTCTTCGCGGTCATCGCGCTGCTGATCCGGTGCACGTCCGGCTCTCCCGTCGTCTTCCGGCAGCAGCGGCCGGGCCGGCGCGCCCAGATCTTCACGATGTACAAATTCCGGACGATGCGGCCGCCGAAACCTGGTGAGAACCCCTGGACCACAGACGATTCGCGTCTGACCCGCACCGGACGCTTCTTGCGGAGGACCAGCCTGGACGAACTGCCGCAACTCGTCAACGTCCTGCGCGGGCAGATGAGTCTCGTCGGCCCGCGCCCGCTGCTGCCGGAGTACCTCCACAAGTACTCACCCCATCACGCGCGACGTCACGACGCGCGCCCCGGAATCACCGGCCTGGCACAGGTCAACGGCCGCAAATCCGTGGCCTATTCGGAGAAGCTCGACCTCGACGTGCGCTATATCGACGAGTGGTCGTTCCTGCTCGACCTGCGAATCCTGGTCAAAACGCTGATCGAACCGTTCAAGCGGCCAGAGCATCGGGGATACGAGGAGTTCGACGACCTCGGCCTCACCCTCGGGTTCGCGGATGAGGTGACGAGGTGAGGATCGTCCATATCGGGCCGGCTGCCCTGCCGGTCGGTTACCCCTTCGGTGGGGCGGTCGAGCGGCGCATTGTCGAACTTGCCGCCGCGCAGCAGCGTCGCGGGGATGATGTCATGGTCGTGTCCCTGGCCTCCGAAGGGGACGCACTCCGCTCGGACGGTCCGGCTCGGGACATCCCGATTCTCGACATCGTCTGTCGCACGCAGCGCCCTCTGCGCGACATGGAGCTGCTTCTCCGGTCACGCTCGCAGATCAGGGATTTCGCCCCCGACGTCGTCCACGTCCACAACAGCTCCACGGCGGCGATGTGCCTCGCCGGCATTCCCGCCGCAAAGGTCCTCTCATTCGACTACTTCCGTTACCGAGGCTCCCACCGTCCACTCGTGAAGGCCGCGTACCGGCGAGCGCTGAAGTCGTTCGATCTGCTCATGCCGGTCTCCGATTTCTGCCGCCGCGAGGCCGCCGAGTACTGGTCGCTTCCGCTCGCCGACTTCCGCGTCCTTCCCAACGGCGTCAACGTCGAGCAGTTCAGCCCCGACGATTCGCGACGCGTGGCGGCTCGGCAGCGGTATGACCTCGACGACGCGCTGGTGATCGGATATGTCGGCCGGGTCTGTGAGCAGAAGGGCTCCGACACCCTCGTCGAGGCGTTCCGAAGGGTGAAGCAGGCGCGTCCCGACACCGCCCTACTGGTCGCCGGTCCCACCGGCTTCTTCGGCCGGACCGGATCCACACCGCTGACGGATCACATCGTGGAAATCGGTGGGCGCTGGCTGGGCCCCGTGCCCGAGGACGAAGTCGCCGACGTGTTCCGCTCACTCGATATCTGCGCGATGCCAACACGCCATGACGAGATGTTCGGTATGGCTGCCGCAGAGGCGATGTCGTCCGGGACGCCCGTCGTCTGCTCCGATCTCGGCGGCCTGCCCGAGGTGGTCCCGCCGTCGGCCGGTGTCCTCGTACAGCCGGGCGACGCGGAGGCGCTTGCCGAGGAATTGATCGCGCTGTGCGACGACCGGGCCGCACTGGCGAGGCTGGCTGCCGCCGGACCGGGCGAGGCGAGCAAGTTCACGTGGCCCGCGGTCGCCGAACGGGCCGCGCAGCTGTACCGCGAGGTGCTGACGAAATGACCGGCGCGGAGTGGCCTGCGTGACGCGGCCGTTGGCGGTCCTGACTCGACCGCTTCGCGACACGACATTGCTGACGGCACTGCGGGGCGGCGGCTGGGCGCTTGCGGGCACATTCGTCGGCCGGGTTGCGAACGTCGGCGCACTGTTGCTCGCCGCACGGTACTTGGGCAGTGAGCAGTTCGGAAGCATGTCGTTGGCGATGTCGACCGCGCTTGTCGTGACGTCGGTGAGTGCCCTGGGCCTGCCGATCGCCGCCCAGAAGCTGGTTGCCGAAGTGCGGGAGGTCGACACCGTTCGTCGGGACCGGTTGATCGACATCACGCTGTGGCTGACGGCGTCCGTCGGTCTCGTCGTCATGCTCGGCGGCGTCCTGAGCAGCAGGTGGGTCGCGGACCGGATACTCCACCAGCCCGGAATCGCACCGCTCGTGGCCGTGGCGTCGATTCTCATACTCACCACTCCGATGACGGAGGTGCTCGCGGGTCTGTTGGGCGCGCTGGAACGGTTCCAGACGCTCGGGCTGTTCCGCGCCGTCCACGGAGCCTTGTGTGGAGTGGTGCTGGTCGCCGTTCTCCTCAGCACCTCCGGCGCCATGACAGCGCTCTGGGCGTTGGCCGCGGCCGAGGCGCTGGCGTGTGGGCTCGGGCTCTGGCTGGTCACATCCGCCCGGGGGCCCCGTTCGACCGCCCGCTATGGCCGCTCCGAGATCCTCACCGAGCTCAGGTCGCTGTTGCGGGTCACGTTGCCGGCGTTGACCGCGAGCGTCTCGCTGCAACCGGCGCTGTGGTTCGGACAGGTGCTGCTGAGCAGGCAACCCGACGGTCTCGAATACGTCGGCGTCTTCGCGGTCGCCATGCGGTGGCACTCCATCGCCGTTTTCGCGCCGACGACGATGGGTACGGTTCTGCTGCCGATGCTCGGCCGGTTGCGGGCGACCGGCCGCAGTGTGGATGCTCGGGCGTTGTTCATCCGTTATGGCGCACTGATGTTGACGCTCTCGACGGTGACGTGCCTCGTTCTCATCGCGTTCGCCCCCACGCTCATGGGCCTGCAGGGTCCGGAGTACTCGTTGGCGTCCGGCGTGCTCGTCGTACTCGCCGTCGCCACCGTGCCCGTGGCGCTGAACAACGTACTCGGCGACCGCGCGCTCGCCGAAGGTCGACTCGGTCTATGGATGTGGAGCGATCTCGCATTCGCCATCGTCCTCGTGGCCAGTGCGATGGCTCTCGTACCTCCGCTGGGCGGCATCGGCCTGGCGTGGGCCTATTTGGCCGGCTATGTCGCGACCTGCCTCGTGCTGCTGCCGATCACACTGGCCGCCCCTTCGCCCGCGGAAGCACAGCGATGACCGCGGTCAAGGGTGTGGAAGCCGCTCGACCGCCGTTGGTTTCACCGGCCGTCGTGGTCGTCTGCGTGGCGGCGATCCTGTGGGCGGTGGCCCTTCAGGAAGGAGGCGCCGCGGCCAGGTACCCGGCCGTGCCGGTAGCGCTCGCGACCTTCCTCGCCATTCAACTGCTGGTTCCCCGAGCCCGGTGGAACCGTGACCGGGGCCTGGGGCCGGGCAACGTCGCCGGGCTGCTCTTCGCCCTCCAACTCGTCGTCATCTCAACGCTGCTCGTGACCTCCGTGCCGTTCCCCGGCACACTCGGCAGCATCCCGGCTGACCAGTACGTCAACACCGCGCTCATGCTGCAGGCGTTGGGATATGTCTGCTATGCGGTCGGCTACGTCGCCTGGACAAAACCCGTTTCGCCGAAGCCCCTCCTGCTCGAACCGGGGCTCACGAGGGTAATCGGCACGTCGTTCATCGTGATCGGCACCGTCGGACTTGCGCTGCAGTTCCAGTCCGTCAGCGCACTCGTCGCCTATTTCAGCGGTCAGGGTGACATGTCTGATCCAAGCCCGGCCACCCTGAGCAGCGCGGCGGCGCAATTCTTTCGCCCGTTCCTGGCGTACGGCGTGATCATCCTGTGGGCGGCGCGGATCGCTCGTCGACGTCCCGGTGGCCGCATGCGGCCTCTGGAAGTGGGCCTCGTCGTCCTCGCCCTGGCCGCTTCGGCGACCTACCACTACAACCGCGCGGCGGTGGTCATTCCGTTACTGGCCCTCGTCACCGCTTACAGCCTCTTCGGACGACGGCAGTCACCGACCAGGATCATGGCCTTCCTGGCGATCCTCGCCGTCATCGGGTTCCTGTTCGGGCAGTATCGGAACTTCTATTCGGGCACGGAGGGCGGGGCGATCAACCCGGCGAACGCCGGATTGGACAGGCCGGAAGCCACATTCACAGACAATCTGCAGGTTTATGGGAACGGCCCGCAGTTCTGGGCCACCATTGTTCAGGAGGTGGACCGGTCCGGCACACGCCACGGCGACACCCTCCTCGGTTCCGCCCTCTTCACCGTGCCGGTGCTCGGAAAGCCGTTCCGCGACGGCAGCGGGCCCACCGTGTACAACGAACTGATCTACGGCGAGCCTGACATCAGCGACCAGATCCTCGGTCTCGGCCCGGAGCTCTACTGGAACTTCGGTCTTCCCGGAATAGTCGTCGGCTACTTCTTGCTCGGTTTCGCGGTACGCAGGTTCGACGATCGCGTCGAGGCGGCGCCCGATCCACTTGCGGCGTTCAGCTGGTCGTATTGCGGCACATGGGTGGCGTTGCTCGTCATCAACTCGATCGCGGTCCTCTCTCAGATTGTCATCTACTTCTTCTGGCCGGTCTTCATCATGTTGTTCTTCGCGTATCTGGCCCGTTCCCAACTTCTGGCCGGTTCCCGTCCTCCGGAGGTTCGGCTATGAGAGTTCTGATCGTCGGTGGTGTGTTCGCGCGTGACGAGGAATACCGGCGAAGTATCAACCCCACGCCCGAGATGACCCTCGAGGCAGGGTTTCGTAGGCGGGGTGTCGATGTCGTTGTGGCGCAGCACCGTTGGAGCCACTCGCTGAGAGGGATCGACCTCGTGCACGTCCACCATCTGGCCAAGAGCGTGCCGGGACTCGCTGCCTGCCGAATCGTTCGTTCCACGCCGCTCGTCTTCACCAGGCATTACAACGTGGACTTGACCCCGCCGCCCCTGCAGGCTGCCGCACTCCGACTCGTCGAACGGACCGCGGACGCCTGCGTGGCGTTGTCGCACGCGGAGGCCGATCGCTTGCGCCAAAGGGTGCGGGGCCGGGTCGTCGTGATCAGGAACGGGATCGTTGCACCGGCCGATCCACCGCCGCCGGTGCTACCGCGACAGGCGGGGCCGTGGCGGCTGCTCTTCGTGGGTCAGCTCATTCCGCTCAAAGCTCTCGACGTGCTGTTCCGTGCGTTGGCGATGATCCGGCAGGACATCTCCGTCTGCCTTCGGTTGGTGTACCACAACTCCGAGCAACTCGTGCAGCTGCAGACTCTGGCCGGGCAGCTGGCGATCGACGACATCGTGACTTTCGTCGGCAGCCGGGACGCCGCCGGCATGATCGAGGAGTACCGCCGCGCCGACATGCTGCTCCTTCCGAGTCTCACCGAGTCACTGCCGAGTGTGATCAGCGAGTCGCTGCTCGCACACAAACCCGTGATCGCGAGCGCA
Source organism: Mycolicibacterium litorale (assembly GCA_050205415.1). Lineage (GTDB taxonomy): Bacteria > Actinomycetota > Actinomycetes > Mycobacteriales > Mycobacteriaceae > Mycobacterium > Mycobacterium litorale_C. The sequence continues at coordinate 84,742 of JBNMQY010000009.1, read as the reverse complement.
GTGGCCGGCATCCCGGAACAGGTTCAGGACGCCGGCGTGCTGGTGGCGCCCGGAGACGACGCCGCGTTGGCGTCCGCCATATTGCGATTGACATCTGACTATGCGGGCTACGTGGCCAAGACGCTGGCTCGCGCACGCGAGGTCCGGGAAGAGTTTTCGGTCGAGAGGATGATCGATCGCCATTTGGACCTGTACGAGTCGCTGCTGCAAAGCAACAGCACCGCTGAGCGGCCGGCCAGTGCAACGAGGAGTTGAAGTCACCATGGAACCCGCCGTCAGCATCGTCATGCCGGTGCGAAATGTGCAGGGCACCATCGATCCGGCGATCCGCTCGATTGTGGCGCAGACCTGGAAGGCGTGGGAACTCGTCGTCGTCGACGACGGGTCCACCGACGAGACCGTGCAGCGGCTTCGCGCATGGGCCGACCTCGACGACCGCATCCGGCTCTTCGTCGACGGCCGCTCGTGCGGGCTCTCGGCTCGCCTGAATCAGGGGGTGCGGCGCAGCCGCGCGCGCATCATCGCGCGGATGGACGGCGACGACATCTGCTATCCCCACCGGCTCGAGACCCAACTCGGCTTCCTGCGCGAGAATCCTGAGGTCGACGTCGTGGGCGCGGGGTCGATGGTATTCACGTCGGATGGAACCGCGCGTGGTACCCGTCGTCCGCCCGGCGGGCATGCGGAACTGACCGCGGACCCGTTACTGAACGGCATACCTCTGGCACACCCGACCTGGATGGGGCGGCGTTGGTGGTTTCTCCGGTTTCCGTACGACCCGCGCGCCCGCCGCTGCGAGGATTGGGAGGTGCTCCTGCGTGGGCACCCGTCGAGTCGGTACGCCAGCCTTCCCGACGTGCTGCTCGGCTACCGGGAGGATCGGATCAAGCTGCGCAGTAGTGTCGAATCGCGGCTACACCAGGTGCTGTTCCTTTTGCGCTACGGAGTTCGTGACCGCCGGGTGCTGTCAAGCCTGAAAGGTGTGGCCGGCGTGCTCGCGAAGGCCGCTCGTGACACCATGGCTGTGATGGCGCGGCGGCAGGATCTCGTGCTCGTCCGCCGCAATCAGGTTCCGTCCCCGTCCGAGATCGACAACTGGAAGGTGATGTGGTCGGCATTCACCGAGTCATAACGCCGAATCCGCCCGTCCACTTCAAGATTCGGTGATCACAGGATGCAGGGGCCCCGGCGCACTCGGCTGATCACCAGAGGTCGGGCCGTCCGGCTTCTCTCGATCGCGCTCGCCGTGGTGCTCACCGCATGCGAATCGCCACCGTCCCCGTCCTCGGCCCCGTCGCCTCCTGCTGACCGGCCGGCCCCACGGCTGCTACTCCCAGAACCGACAGCCCCCGTGGCGATGCTCACCGAGATGTACGGCGCCAGCGGGCCACTCCTCGACCTTCGGCTGCGCGAACCGTTGGCCAACGGTGCCGCCCTGCATCCAGACCTCGATGGGGAAGAACGCCGCCTCGTGGAAGGAGACCGCTACCCGTTCGCGTACGTGGCCATCCCGTCCGAAGCGAATATGGCGGCCTGCTACCCGAACTCGTCCGATCCGCACGCTGCGGCGACACTCCGGGGGCTCGGGGCTTCGCCGCAGTCGCGCGCATGGCGCCTCGGAATGCCGGAGTTCGACCAGAGTGGCGGCTGCTGGGCGCAGAACCGCCCGAGTCTCGCCGGTCTTCCCGATGACCAAGCGTATGCAACGTGGTCACGCTACTACCTCGACGCCAAGGGCCTCCGGCCCTTTCTGGAGCAGTCCGCCGCGCAACGCGGGTACAAGTGGATGGCGGTGTGTGTCTACGCTTTCTGCCCGCAGTACGCATACGACCTCGGGTCGGACGCTGTACTGCTCGAGCGCAACATCGATGAGGTGAGCGGGATGAGCCCCGGTCTCGCGATGATCCGCGGGGCGGCCCGACAGAACCCAGGCCGGGAATGGGGAATCGACATATCGACCTACCGTTACTGGAACGGCGGCCCCACGACGTTCGACGACGACGGCAGGCTGGTCACCGGCTGGTCACCATCGATGTTCGAGCGGACCATGTATGCGGCGCACATGGCGGGCGCCGACGTCATCCTCAACGAGGCGGCCAATTACGGATTCGGGCCGGCTGACAGCGGTCTCAATCCCCTTGGCGTGGTGGTGCGCGACTTCGCTGATTTCATCTCCCGCCGACATGCGGACCGCGGAATTCCCGAGGTTCCGATCGCACTTCTCCAGGACCACTTCTCCGGGTACGAGCCGCAGTTCGGCGAATACGATCAGGGTCAACTCAAGTGGTATCGGGAAAACCCGTACACGCCGGGCGACCGCATGTTCAGCGGCCTGCTCGACGTCGCGTACCCCGGCTACCGAACATGGGGAACGATTGTGCCGAACGCGCCGTGGCGGGTCGCCGGTGCGGACGGGACGGTGGATGCGCCCGCGACCCAGGCCGGCTACCGCCAGGCACTGGCTGCGCCGGACGCCGACCCGCGGATCTGGGAACCGATGGGGAATACGCGGTGGGGTGAGTCGCTGGACGTGATCACCGATCGCGCGCAACTCGACACACTGCTCCGATACCGGGTCGTGGTCCTGGCGAACAGCGGCCCGATCACTGCGGGCCTGCGTTCAGACCTCACCGAATACGCGCGGCGGGGCGGAACGGTTGTGGTCAATGCGGGTCAGCTCGGGCAGGGTCCTGACCCGTTGACCGATGTGGAGATCTCCGCGAGGCGTCGATCCGCTGACTCTGTCACGTGGTCCGACGGCACGGTCATTCCAGAGCCCGAATTCGGCTATTTGCGCGCAGAACCCGGGGAAGACACCGAAATCATCGCCACGACGACCGAGGGCGACCCTGCCATCATCCGCCGCGAGCTCGGCGCCGGGTCGGTTTACCTGACGACGGCAGACCGGATGCTGGACAACACGGGGCGGACTCTGCTCAGATCCGGTCAGCGTCTCCTCGACGACCTGCACGCCGGTGTCGCGTCGGTGACCGTGGAAGGCCCCCCGCTGCAGTATCTGGTGAACAGGATCGGCGCTACCACCGTGGTGACGATGATCAACACCGATGTGGGCGGCTCTACGTGGCACGGCCGGTTGCGATTTCGAACCGATGCCGGATCGGGGAACGTCCAGGAGTGGACCGCCGAAACCCCAGTCGAGAGCTCGGTCGACGCCGGTGAAGTGGTGGTCGACGCAACCGTTCCGCCATACGGCGTCCACGTGTACGCGATGCAGCCGGGAAGCTGATCAGAACCGACGCCCACCCACCGTTCAAGACCCGCTTCGGGAGAGCGCCGACCACGCCTGCCAGGCACTCTCGACCGCGCCCTTCAGGTCGTGCCGCGATCGCCACCCGAGCCGGGTGCGGATCTTCGTGGGATCTGCGACGACGTCCGCGCAATCGCCGGGCCGCGCAGCGCAGATGTCGTGATGGAAATCGATCCCCGTCACCTGCCGCACCGCCGCCATCACTTCGAGAACGCTTGTGCCAGTCCCTGTCCCGATGTTGTAAACCGATGCGGATAGGTCACTTCCCATCTGCTTCAGGACGGCCGCGTGTGCGTCCGCGACATCGCAGACGTGGATGTAGTCACGGACGCATGTGCCGTCACGCGTTGGATAGGTGTCGCCGAACACCTTCGGGGCGACGCCCGTACTGATGGCCCTGAACACTTTCGGGATCAGGTTGGTCTCGCCACGGTCCGCCAGATGTGGTTCAGCGGAACCAGCGACATTGAAGTAGCGCAACGCCGCCCAGCTCAGGTTGTGGGCCGCCGCCACGTCGCAGAGCATCCGCTCGCACATCAGTTTCGTCCATCCGTATGGAGAGGACGGAACGGTGGGTGACTCCTCGGTCACCGGACTCGTGGCTGCGGGCCCGTACACGGCCGCGCTGGACGAGAAGAGGATCCGGGGGGTGGCTGCACGCACCATCGACTCGAGGACGCTGTGCATTCCGGTGACGTTCTCGCGATAGTAGAGGAGCGGATCGGCGACGGATTCTTCCACTGCCTTCTTCGCAGCGATGTGAACCACGGCGTCCGCCTCGAAGTCACGAAGTGCCGCTTCCACGAACGCGGTGTCCAACAACGATCCCGCGTACACCGGCGTCGCAGGATCCAAACGAGCGCGGCTTCCGGTGGAGAAGTCGTCGAGGACGCCGACGGTCTGGCCGTCGCCTCGCAGCGCCCTCACCACGTGCGCCCCGATGTAGCCGGCGCCACCTGTGACCATCACCCGCATTGCCCACCCCTACGACCGCGGGCCATCATTGCCGAACCACACCGCGCTCCGCTGTATCGCGACGCGTGAGAATGCGATCGGCACGGCTCGATCAAAGTCGCACCTGTTTCAGAACCGATTTGACCGATGTGGGTAGCACTCTGCTTGCGATCTTCCTCATCTCACTCTGATTGAAGTGATGAGGGATGTAGTTCAGCGGAAGGCTGGCTCTCGTTCCTCGGGCGAGATCCTCTCCGGGCTGGACAACGCGGTAGAACGACTCGTAGTCAGGCCACTCGTAATCAGCCATCCAGGTCCAGCAATCATTCCGCAGATACAAATCCTTCAGCGAATGAGCCAGTGCGACATCTGTTTCACGCAGCGCATGGTTGCCTTCCAAGGAGTGGGCATAGCGCGACATCAGCTTGACGCTCCGGTTGCTGACATAGCTGGACACGAAGAGATCGAAGCCCAGTCGATCCCTCAACTTCCTCAATATCCTGAACACTTGAACGTGTTCCTCGTTGCCGTACTCCCCCCAGGGGTTGTGGGTGAACACCACGCTCTCGTGGCTCAGGTGAGCTTCGAGAAGGTGGAGGAGTTTCTCGGCGTTTCCGTCATAGAGTGAGCTGGTTCGTCCGCGGCGTAGGCGCAGGCCACTGCCGGCTTCTTCCGGGTCGTTCCAGTTGGCGGCTTCGAACGCATCAGACTCCCTGATCTTCAAGAATCTGACCTTGTCGAGTGGATACGTCCTCATCACCGCATCTCGGCCGCTGTCCCAGCTCTGTCGTGATGTCGCGGAGGGACCGAAACAGACCAGAACGCTCTTGCATTGGCCCAATATGGAACTGAACCAGAGGATTTCGTCGTCAGGATGGGCGACGACCATGACGGCGTCCTCGATCTGTACCATCGTGCGACCTCGCGGATCCTTCGAACGATATGGACACCGTCATCGTGCGGAATCGAAGGGCTCTCAGCCGACTCCCGGCTGGCCGTCCGCATGGTGTGTTCGGTCGTTCGCGCGGACCCTGTCATGCTCTTCATGGGCGCCCTGACCGACGTGTGCGCGGTGGACGTGGCCCCGGTCGCGGGGTGCGGTCGGGCGGTGCATCCGATCATCGTGCAGGCCCTGCGATGCCTGCGGCTGGCCGCGGTTACTCCGCACCGTCGTCGGTGAGGCGCGGTAATGCTTCGGCGCCGCAGTGAATGCGCAGCCCATGACGCGCGCTGATACCGCACGCAGTGCGGCGAGGGCGTCGGCGATCGCCGAAGCAGGTGTGCGACTGTGCCTCACAACGAGCAATACGCCGTCGCACGCACGGGCAAGGACACTCGCGTCGGCCACGGGCAGCAGTGCGGGGGAGTCGATCAGGACGACGTCGTACCGATTCTCGACCTCCGTGAGCATCAACTCGACGGACCCGAGTAGCTCACTCGGGTTTTCCGGTGTCGGCCCGCTGGGGAGCACATCGAACAGGCCGCCGCCCCACGACGTGATCGCATCGTGCAACTGGCACTCGCCGCGAAGGACCGCAGTGAGGCCGAGCATCGGATTCACGCGTAGAGATTCGCCCACACTGGGCCGTCGCAGGTCTGCGTCGATCAGAAGGACCCTGTCGCCCTCCAAGCCGAACGCAGCGGCCAGATTGCACGCCAGGGACGTCTTGCCTTCTCCGGCAACCGCGCTCGTCACGAGAAGGCTGGTGCTGCTGGTGCCCACCCCGGCGGACCGAAGGTTGACCCGTAGCTGGCGTACCGCCTCGGCGACCTGACCGCGCGGTTGGTCAGGGATGAGGCTCGGATCACGCCGGGACGCCTTGCCGTCGGGAATGGTTCCGAGCAGTGGTAGTCCGGTGATCTCCTCCAATGCCTCTCGCGTGCGGACCGATTCGTCGAGATTGCGCCGAACGAGGGCGATCGACAGTCCGAGGAAGGCACCGACCATGCCGCCGACCACGACGTTGATCTTGAGGTTGGGAGATGTCGGCGTCGTCGGCACACTCGCTGGGGCGACGACCCGCAATGTGGTGACCGTGGAGAGTCTGGGGTTGAGGGGGCGCTCCAGGTCTGCAACTAGAGCGGCGGTCTTCTCGGCGAGGGAATTGGCGACCATCGCGGCACGCTCAGCGGACGGGTCGGCCACACTCACGATCAATGTCGGGTTACCCGCACTGGATTGAACGGTGATCGCGCTGGGCGCAACTGGGCCGCAACCTGGCCGGCAGGCGCCGGTGGTGTCGTTGGCGACCTCATTCAGCACGCGGTCGCTGGTTATCAGTTGGGCATATGCGCGGGCCTTCTGCTCGGCGAGCAAAGCTCCCTGATACACCTGCCCGGGCTCACCGCCACCCTCGATGCCTGCGAAATACAGCGTGGTGGTCGCCACGTAAGTGGGGAGGCTCGTGAGTGCGATCAACTGGCCGGCGAGCATGCCCAGGAGCAGGCCGGCGGCGATCCACCACTTCCCGTCACGCAGTAGCTGTAGATATTCACGCAACGACAAGACATCCCCCTTTCCATCCGCGCCGGCGCAGTGCTGCTACAGCGCCGGGCACGAACAGCAATGGCAATCTAGTTAGCCATAGGTGGCACGGAATATCGCATACGTCCGTGACAGGATCACGCTAACATTCGGCAGTGCGGTGAACAAGCAAAATCGATGAAGCCATTGATCTTGTCGAGCGGCCGCGATCATGACGGGGGATGTAAAAGCGCATATGAACTGCGATTATGGCCACGGTGAAAGATGCTGTCAGGCATTTTTGTTGCGTGCTCAACAATAGCGAGGAAATCGACATGGCCGTGTCAGCAAATGATCTATCGAACGCAGCCAAATGTTGTTAGACCGTCGTGACAAGTGTGTCGCCAGAGTCGCCGTGGGCAATGACCCTACGCGGTCGGCCGAACTGTCCTGCGGGGATTGCAGAAAAGGCGTGCCGTCCCCTGGGCTCCGGTACCGTGGCGCCATGCCGGGGGTTCGCACCATCGAGGTCGAGCCGATCACCGACGCCGATGTCAGTGCGGTGGCGGAGTTCTTGCACCTCGAGATGAGCGCGGAACTGTCAGTGGCCGACTGGCATCGGTCGATGACGCCACGGTGGCATGTCGAGCAACCGAATCACGGGTTCCTCCTGCGTGACGACGGGCGTGTCGTCGGCGCATATCTTGCGCTCTACTCGGAACGAGTGATCGACGGCCGCCCGCGGCGCATCTGCAACCTCGGCACCTGGTGTGTCACCGCCGAACACCGCGCAACCGGACTGCGACTGCTGCGGTCGTTGCTCCGTCAGCGGGAATACACCTTCACCGACCTGTCACCGAACCCGAACGTCGTGACGTTGAACGCCCGCCTCGGGTTCACTCGGCTCGACACCGAGACGGCCCTGGTCATGAACACTCCGTGGCCCGTAACGGCAAGGGGGGTGCGGGTTGTCGACATCCCGCACGAGATCGACGGGTTGCTCCGCGGAAGTGACCGGACGATCTACCGCGACCATGCCGCGTCCGCCGCCGAGCACATCGTGATCGCCACGGGGGATCAGAGTTGCCACGTGATGTTCCGGCGGAAGCGCTACAAACGCATCCCGGTGGCCTCGATCATCTATGTCGGCAATCCCGACCTGTTCCGGACGTGTGCGCCGCACTTCTACCGATATCTGTTGGTGCGGCGCGGAATACCCGCGACGCTGGTCGAGGCGCGGATGGCCGAACCCCGTCGAGCGGCATCGCTGATGGTGCCGGGTCCTCCGAGGATGTACCTCAGCGAAGATCTGGAGCCGGCCCAGATCGACTATCTCTACAGTGAGTTGGTCTGCCTCAAATGACCGGCTGCGACATCGGCGACGTCGTCGGGGAAATGGCTCGCCGGGCATGAGGACGAACCTTCACCACCTGATCGAGGACCGGGCCCTGTCTCACCCCGACTCTTTTGCCCTGACCTTCAAGCATCAGACGCTCAGCTACCGCGCGCTGTCGATGCAGGCCCGCGCTGTTGCTGCCGGGCTGGGCGGGCTCGGCGTGGCACGTGAACAGCGGGTGGCGGTGTACCTCGACAAGCGAATCGAGACGGTCGCTGCGATCTTCGGGACGTCGGCCGCGGGTGCGGCTTTCGTGCCGGTGAATCCGCTGCTGCGGCCGGCGCAGGTCGGTCACATCCTGCGCGACTGCGACGTTCGGGTACTTGTCACGTCGGCCGAGCGCCTGGCACTGATGCGCGACGAACTGGCGTCGTGCCCGTCAGTTCGAGAGGTCGTGGTCGTGGGCACCCGAGTCGAAGAGCCTGCGTCGGACTCGCACTACCGGGTCCTCGGATGGGAGCGGCTCTGCAGCACGCAACATGCGGCCCCCTCGCCGAGGGTGATCGATCTCGACATCGCCGCCATCCTGTACACGTCGGGGAGCACGGGAAAACCGAAGGGTGTGGTGCTCAGTCACCGTAACCTGATCGCCGGTGCCGAGAGCGTCTCCACATATCTCGGCAATACCGCCGATGACGTGCTTCTCGCCGCGCTGCCATTGAGTTTCGATGCCGGGTTCAGCCAGCTGACGACCGCTTTCGCGGTCGGTGCTCACGTGGTCCTGACGAACTATCTGCTGCCCGGCGATGTCCCGCGGCTGTGCGGCCGGCATGGCGTGACAGGCCTGACGTGCGTGCCACCGCTGTGGATCCAGATCGCCGAGCAGCAGTGGCCCGAGGAGGCGAGGGCGTCGCTGCGGTATTTCGCGAACACCGGCGGCCGAATGCCCAAGCCGGTCCTGGACCGGCTACGCGAGGTGTTTCCGTCGGCGAAACCGTTTCTGATGTACGGACTCACCGAAGCGTTCCGGTCGACCTACCTGGACCCGGCGGAGGTCGATCGCCGGCCGGGCTCCATCGGCAAGGCCATTCCGGGCGCCGAGATCCTCGTGGTTCGCCCGGACGGAGCGTCGTGTGATCCGGGTGAAGAGGGTGAACTCGTGCATCGCGGACCGCATGTGGCGCTGGGTTACTGGAACGACCCGGTGCGTACCGCGGAGCGGTTTCGGCCGGTTCCCGGCCGCGATGAGCCCTGGCGTACACCCGAACTCGCGGTCTGGTCGGGCGACGCGGTAATCACCGACGACGAGGGTTTCCTGTATTTCGTCGGGCGTAGGGACGAGATGATCAAGACGTCGGGGTATCGCGTCAGCCCCACCGAGATCGAAGAGGTCGCATATTCGACCGGTCTCGTGCGCGATGCGGTGGCGCTGGGTGTCGAGGACGCCGTGCTGGGGCAGCGCGTGCTCTTGGTGGTGGCGCCGACAGCAGGGGAGTTCGATGCCGATGCCTTGCTCGAGGAGATGAAGGCGCGGCTTCCGCTCTACATGGTGCCGAGTGCGGTCGTCGTTCGCGATGCCATCGCCCGCTCACCGAACGGCAAGTTCGATCGGGCACTGTTACGCGAGGAGCTGGCCACATGAGCCTGCGTCCGGTGGTCGCCGCGTTCGGCAGCGTCGACGGTCAGCTCGCCGTGGGTGGGATGCGGCTGGATCGCCTGACGGCGCGCGTCGGCTCGACACCGTACTTCGCCTACGATCGCCGGGTCTTGACCGAGCGCATCGAGTTGCTGCGCGCAACGCTGCCGCCGAGTGTGCGCCTCAGCTATGCGGTGAAGGCCAACCCGATGCCTGCGGTCGTTCAATACCTGGCGGGCCTCGTCGATGCGCTCGATGTCGCCTCGACCCATGAGATGCAGACCGCGCTGGACACTCAAATGCCGCCAACCCACGTCAGTTTCGCCGGACCGGGTAAGACGGAGGCGGAGATCGTGCAAGCCGTCGCGGCGGGAGTGACGATCGAGCTGGAATCGGCGACGGAAGCCGGACGGGTCGTCTGCGCCGGTGAGACGCTCGGTGTGCGCCCCCGCGTCGCCGTGCGGGTCAATCCCGACTTCCAGGTGAAGGGGTCCGGTATGCGGCTCGGCGGCGGCCCGCAGCAGTTCGGCGTGGATGCCGAACAGGTGCCCGGGTTTCTCGCCGAGCTGGCGGCAGCGGACCTGGAGATCCTCGGGTTCCACGTTTTCGCCGGCTCGCAGAACCTCAACGCCGGAATTCTGTGTGAGGCGCAGAGCAAGACGGTCGAACTGATCCTCTCGCTCGCCGAGAAGGCGCCCACGCCTGTGCGGTATGTGAATCTCGGTGGCGGATTCGGCATCCCGTACTTCGACAAGGACGCCCCGCTGGACCTCGCGGCGATCGGTGCCAACCTCGCCGAACTGGTCGAGCGCAGGATCGCGCCGAACCTGCGGGAGGCAGAGGTCGTGGTCGAACTCGGCCGCTACATCGTCGGAGAGTGCGGCGTGTACGTCACCCGGGTCGTCGACCGCAAGGTGTCGCGCGGGCGGACCTACGTGGTGGTCGACGGCGGGATGCACCATCAGCTGGCGGCTTCGGGAAACTTCGGCCAGGTCATCCGCCGCAACTATCCGATCGCTGTCGGAAACCGCCTCACCGAGCCGGTCGCGTCGCCGGCGACTGTCGTCGGATGTCTGTGTACGCCCCTGGATCTTCTCGGCGACGACGTCATGCTTCCAGATGTCCGAATCGGAGACTCCATCGTGATGTTTCAGGCCGGCGCCTACGGCTTGACCGCAAGTCCCACGGCCTTTCTCGGCCATCCGCTACCCAGTGAAGTGCTCGTATAGGCTTCGTCGCGCACAGGAGGATATCTCGATGCCCCTCAGCCAGGACACTCTCGACCGCGTGAAGGTCGTGATCGTGAAAACCCTTGGAATCCAGGATCGCGCCGCCACGCTCGAAGCATCCACCGAGCTGTTCGGCAGCCTGCCCGAACTCGACTCGATGGCGGTGGTCACCCTCGCGGTCAACCTGGAGCGGGAGTTCGATTTCGAGATCGACGACGAGGATTTCACCGGTGAGGTCTTCGAGACGATCGGGACGCTGGCTGAGTTCGTCGAGCAGAACAAGCGCTAGTCCCATTGTCTTTCAGTGCCTGGTGCGGCACGCTCGAACGGCTGCGAGCGAGGCCCCCACTGCCAGACCGACGCCGAGTCCGAGGAGGTTGTCGACGACATCCCGGCTCTGGCACCCGCGTCCGAGCATCGGAGCCAGCGACTGAACGGCTTCGATCGCGAGGGGCAAGGCAACCGCGGCCATCAGTACCCGGACCGTGGCCGGGGACCGACCGAGGAGCCCGACCGCAAGGCCGAGTGGGATGAAGAGGAGGAGATTGAGGCTGGTGTCGCCAAGGTGGAGATATTGGCTCAGCGGCGCCGGCCCGATACGCCCGAAATCGCACCGTCCTGGTGACATGGGCCGGCCACTGAATCCATCTGCGTCGGGCGGGATCGTCGCTGCGAGCACAGCCCCCACGCTCACGAGGAGCAGCAGTGCGATCCGGGTGTCGGTGCGCAGGCGCCGTCCGACACGGCCGGCGGCCGCGAGTGCGATCACGGTCGAGACGGCCAACGCCGGTAGGAACCACGGAAGGACGCCCGCCAGGTTCCTCAAGGGTTCGCCCGCCTAGATGACCGAGACGGTCGAGTTCGGTGTCCCGACCCGCGAGGTCGACACGGCCATACCGCCCAACGGCGGAACCGTCAGATGCGGCATGGCCGGCTGTGGTGCTGAGTCATCGGGAAACTCTCGTCAGGTGACGTCGGCCTGGCGGTCGAATGTCCGTCCGATCGTACAAGAAACGGTCCCTTGTGATCGCACTGTCAGCCGGTGCGTGCGGATCTTCGTCGTTGATCGCCAACGTGTCCCAACCCGCACCGGTAGACCATCGAGACGTAGTACCGTACGCCATTGGGGCGGCCCTTCCCGCGGGTCGGTGGGCCTTCGTTCCTGCGCTTCTGGTGGGAGGGTCCAGCAGGCATGACAACGAAGACGCGGTGTCTGATGTCGATACGACCATGCACGTCGATCTGATCGAGCCGACCGATGGGCGTTGGCGCGACGCGCTGGCGACGATCCGGCACGACTTCTATCACCTGCCCGACTTCGTCTCGTTGGAGTCGAGTCGACTGGGCGGCACGGCGCTCGCCGCCTACGTCGATCAGCCCGGCGTACGGCTGCTTCTGCCACTCGTTCGTCGGGCGATTCCCGGCAGCGACGCATTCGATTTGGTTTCCCCGTACGGCTATTCGTCCCCGATCGCACATTCGGAGGATGTCGCACTGGTGCGAAGCGCGCTCTCCGCCGTGGTGCAAACGCTGCGCGACAGCGGCTTCGTGTCCATGTTCGTGCGGCGACATCCGGTCTTGGAGCTACCTGACGACGCCTTCGCCGGCCTTGGCGGCATGGTCGAGCACGGACAGACCGTGTCGATAAACCTGCGTCAGAGCGACTCCGAGCAGTGGCACGGTATCCGCCGCGACCATCGCGCCTCGCTCAACCGTAGTGAGCGGCTGGGACACCGAGCGTTCATGGACGACACCGGCGAACACCTGGATCGGTTCATCGCTCTCTATCTCGATACGATGCGGCGCCAGAACGCCGCAGCCGAGTACTTCTATTCGCGCGACTACTTCTGCGGACTCTGGGACAAGCTGCGCGGGCACATGCACCTCGGAGTCGTCGAGATCGACGGGTCGATCGTCTGCGCGGGCCTGTTCGGTGAATCCGACGGAATCGTTCAGTACCACCTGTCGGGCAACGACGAGCAAGCGCTCAAGCTCAGTCCCATGAAGACCCTGATCAACCATGCGCGGCAGTGGGCGACGCGACGAGGTGCTGAAGTCCTGCATCTGGGCGGCGGAGTCGGCGGCGCGCAGGATTCCCTCATGCTCTTCAAGGCTGGTTTCTCCGATAGCAGGCATCCCTTCAAGACCTGGCGCGTCGTACTCGACGAGCAGCAGTACAAGGAGCTTTCGGGGAAGGAGCCGGACACGAACGGCTTCTTTCCCGCGTATCGCGAACAACGTCCACACAATTCGTAAAAGGCTGCGGGTCAACGGAAAAGCCGGATACGGGGTACCTGTGTGACAGGACGGAAGGTCCGAACATGTTTCGTCTGGTTCACATCAGTACGGCGCCTCAGACGCTCTGGTTCCTCTATGGGCAGGTCGGTTACCTGAAGACTCGGGGAATCGACGTGTGGGCGCTGTCCGCGCCGGGCGAGCTCCTCGACCAATTCGCCGTGGACGCCGGGGTCTCGGTGCACGACCTGGATATGCAGCGGCGCATCACGCCGTTGCGCGACCTGGCTACGGCGGCCAGGCTGTGGCGTTGGCTGCGCCGGGTGCGCCCCGACATCGTCGATGCCCACACGCCGAAGGGCGGATTGCTCGGCATGCTGGGCGCGTGGCTGGCGCGCGTGCCGGTGCGGGTCTATCACATGCACGGCTTGCCACTCATGACGGCCACGGGGACGAGGCGGCGCCTTCTGCGGTGGGCCGAAATGGTGTCCTGCCGGCTGGCGCACCAAGTCCTCTGTGTCAGTGCCTCGCTCCGTGAGGCCGCGGTGGCGGAGGGGTTGTGCCGTCCGGACAAGATCACGGTCCTCCACAACGGCAGCATCAAAGGCGTCGCTGCCGAGACGGATTTCAACCCGGCGCGTCTGGGCGGCGCGGCCCGCAACGCGGTACGCGAACGCTATGGCATTCCCCTTGATGCCGAAGTCATGGGTTTCGCGGGCCGAGTGGTCCGGGACAAGGGGATTGTCGAGTTGGTCGAGGCATGGCAGACGCTTCGTGCGGAACGTCCCGGGCTCCGGCTCATCGTGGCCGGAAGCTTCGAGTCACACGACCCCTTGCCGCCAGAGGTCGAGAGTGTGCTGCGGACCGACCCGCGCATTCACTTGATCGGGTTCGTCTGGGACATGCCGCCGCTGTACGCGGCGATGGACGTGGTCGTCATGCCCACCTACCGCGAGGGTTTCGGCCAGGTCGCGATCGAAGCCGCAGCGATGGAGCTGCCCATGATCGCCACGGAGGTACCCGGCTGCGTGGACGCAGTCCAGGACGGCGTGACCGGAACTCTCGTGCCGCCTCGCGATGCGGCCGCGCTGACGGAAGCGATCCGCCGCTATCTGCTCGACCCGGAGCTGAGGCGTCGGCACGGCCGGGCCGGGAGGGAACGGGTACTTCGGGAATTCCGGCCGGAGGACATCTGGGAAGCTCAATACGCGGAATACACACGTCTGCTGACATTGCGTAAGCGCATCTGAGTCGAGATTAGCTGTGAACGCAAGAATGTTGTCTGAGACGTAGCGGACTGGAACGCCGCACGTAAGCGGAACAAGGTATTTCGACTCGCAAGTTCTCACCGGCGACTGGTGTCGAACCCGGATGTTGGGCGTTGCTGAAAGTGTAGCCTCGCGCCATGAGTACGGTAGTCAACGTCGGCCTCGGGTTGATGCGCTCCGGCACCGGACGCCGCAGAGTGTGGCAGGGCGTGCGGCGACGGCTCTACATGCGCCGCGAGGCGTTCGGACTGCGCCGAGACCTGAGCGTGCCGTTCGAGGCGCCCCCGGCGAAAATTCCTGTCACCGTGCGGCCACTTCAGCCCGACGATGACCTTTCGTTCATCGCGGACGCTCCGGACCTCCCCGCGCGGGTGGCGCGAGAGCATGTCGACCAACGCTTGCTGTTGAACGCCGACATCCCGACGTGTTGGATCGCCGTCGACACCGACGGAACGGCGTGCTACATGCAATGGCTCATCGCGGCACGCGACAACGCGCGCATCAAGGCGTGGTGGGGCGGACTGTTTCCGGAGCTCAAACCCGATGAAGCGCTGCTCGAAGGCGCCTACACCGCCGACAGCCATCGCGGGAAGGGGATCATGGCGCACGCGATGGCCGTGATCGCGGAACAGGCCCGCGACCTCGGCGCCCAACACGTGATCACCTTCGTCGTCAAGGACAACATCGCGTCCCTGAAGGGTTGTGAGCGAGCGGGATTCACGCCGTACATCGAACGCGAAGACGGCTGGACACTGTTTCGACGCCGCGTCCGCTTCCGGCCGCTCGCCTGACCTCTGTGTCGGTAGGAGTTGCGCTTGGTGACGTCATCAGCTGAAAGGCGCTGAGGCCGTTGGGGTTGCGACCGTCGATCGTGACGGTCACCGCGACGCGGGTCGGCGTGCGGCGACCATGCGGCAGATGACCGAATCCGATAGCCGTCGAGCGATGGGCAAAGCTTGCAAATCGTGTTCTGAACAGAAAAATATTTGCCTACGGTAGTTCATCGGCGGGCGACGGTGACGCTTACGGCGCCCGACCGTCGACATGCACGGTCTGTCGACCGCCTCGCAGATGTGAACCTGTCGATGGCCCGGCGCCAGGCCGAATGCCGGTATTTCACTGCGTATTCAAGGGCCGGCGGCTGTCGTCCGGTAGCGCGGGTGACACACCTCGGGGCCGCTCTCCACGGCTATGCCGGCGTGCGATGCCGGTCCGACTGCTGCGCGGCGAGATGTTCGCCAGAATCGCCCTCGACGCGTTATTGACATCGCCGTAGCAAAATCTTAGGCTGCTGCACAGCGGCATGTGAAAACTCGATGTGGTGGGGGCTCTCAGGTGCTGGCGAACAAAGGACGAGTGCGCCGAAACATGCTGGCGGCCAACGCCTGGATGAGTCTTCGGGGGCTCCTCGGGGCCCAGTCGAACGGTGCCGTCTCGGCAAAGTGACCCAAGGTCAGGGAGGGTCGAGCGATGGCCGACCGATTTCATGTCCGGCAACTGTCGCTGCCGACGGCGCTCCACAAGGTAGCGAGCCGCCCGCATCGCGGTGCGGACCGCATATACCTCCAAGACGGCCGCGCATGCCTGGTTCTCGTCGCCACTGTGGCGGTGGCAGTCAATGCGTGGGCGCTGTTTCCATCCCCCGACGACTCGGGCCGCAACGGCCCACTCCCCGCGGGACCGGCCTCGTTCGCGGCAGGTGTCACGTCAGCGGGGGAGGGCATCGCCGGCAATCCGCTCGCTCTGTTCGATCTCCCCCGTGTGGTCGAACTGAGATTCATGAACGCCGCGCTGCTTCCGTCTGGTTCCAGGTGGCAGGGACCGGTGCAGTACTCGAAGGCGGCCGCCTCGATCGATGTGCTTCCGCTTCGGTCGAAGCTCCAAGCGTTGCTGATGATGCTGTACTCCCACGCCGGCGACTACATCGATCCGATCGCGCTGCAAGCGAAATTGGAAGCACTGCTGAAGCTGCCGGACCCCGTCTTGGCGCAACTGCTCCATCACCCTGACCTCGAGGCGTTGAACGGGGCGTTGGACGCGGTCTTCCACGGCACATCTGACATGTCGGCGGTCGTCACCGAACTCGACAAGATCGATGTGGTCACGACATCCGGGCCGACCGAGCAGATCGATGTGGTGAGGGTCAACGGCGAGCCGACATACGTCGTGCACTCGCCCATTGTGCAGCCGGCGCCCGGCAACGTCGCCGGCCCGACGATGTCCGCGATGCCGCAACCGCCAGGAGAATTCAGGGTGGTGTCGCTGGTCGACGCGCCAACCGCTGTGAGCACATTCGCGGCCGCGTCGAGCGTCCAGCCACCCGCCCCGGCTGCCGAGCCGATGGCCCGGGCCATGCCGGTGGCGATGATGGCACCGGACGTCGAACCCGTCTCTCCTCCGCTGGAGGCGACCACGTGGAACGCGCCCACGGTCACGGTGGCGCCGAGCGCCGAGCCCACCCCGACCGCAGTGCCCGAATTCGCGGCTCCCAGTTCACTTCCGGAACCCACCAGCACCCCGGAGGCGTCACTCGACGTTGCGACGAAGGAGAACGACTACAAACCGGATGAGACGCCGACATCCATGGAAAGTGACCCGACTTCCGAGCACAGGAGCCCGGAGCCGTCCGCCGAAGAGACCGCCGGCGAAACAGGCGGACCCACGAACGAAGAGCAGGCGCCTTCGAAGGACAACGAGGAAGGCGGCGGCGATCCGTCCGGTGAACCGGCCGACTAGGCCGGGGTCAACTCCACACCCGACAGCGCCACGGCGTTCTCACGGCTCGGTGCGGTGATGGTGGCGAGGAGTTTGTCATTCTCTTTCCACACATTGGCCCGCAGCGTCTCACCCGGGAACACCACACCCGCGAACCGCGCGCCGTATGAGTTCACCCGCGAGACGTCGCCGTCGAGGAATTCGTCGACGATGGCCTTGCACGCGATGCCGTAGGTGCACAGGCCGTGCAGGATCGGTCGCGGAAAGCCTGCTGCCGCGGCGAAATCCGGATCGGAGTGCAGTGGGTTGCGGTCACCGCACAGCCGGTAGAGCAGCGCCTGCTGCGGCAGGATCGGCAGGTCGATCTCGGCGTCGGGTGCGCGGTCCGGCGGTTCGACCGACGTCGACGGACCGCGCTCGCCACCGAAGCCGCCTTCCCCGCGGGCGAAGATGGACCGCTTCTGGGTCCACAGCAGGGTGCCGTCCGGGCCGGTGACCGTCGTCTCCGACCAGATGACCGCGGCCTTGCCCTTGTCCCAGATGTCGGTGAACCGGGTGACCGCGGTGCCGGAGCCCGACGGCGGGATCGGGCCCGGCACGGTGACGGCCTCGCTGGCGTGCAGCACCTTCGACAGTTCGATGTCGATACCGGGGAACTTCACCGACGGCGGTTCGGTCATGTGGAAGCTCTGCGCCACATTGCCGAAGGTGGGCAGCACCTGCGGGGTGTCGTCCACCAGGTACCGCAGCTCCCGCTTGTCCATCGGGTCCACACCCGCACCGAGCCCGAGGTGGTAGAGCTGCACGTCGCTACTCGTCCACGAGAACTCGGCGGGTGGCAGCTCGGCGCCGAGCGCCTCGTCCAGATTGATCGGCATAGGTCAGTTCTCCGTGTTCGAGGCGGCCGTCCCGGCGGAGGCCAGGTGTAGTGCAGCCAGGTATCCGAAGGTCATCGCCGGGCCGATTGTGCCACCGGGGCCCGGGTAGGTGTGGCCCATCACCGGTGCGCTGACATTGCCCGCCGCATACAGACCTTCGATCACCGAACCGTCGTCGCGCAGCGCCCGGCCGTGCACATCGGTGCGCACGCCGCCCTTGGTGCCGAGGTCACCGGGCACCATCTTCGCGGCGTAGAAGGGTCCGTGGCTGATCTCGCCGAGGTTGGGGTTCGGCTTGTTGGTCGGGTCGCCGTAGTAGCGGTCGTAGGCGCTCTCGCCGCGGTGGAAGTCGGAGTCGACCCCGGTGCGTGCGAAGCCGTTGAACCGCTCGATCGTCGCGGTCAGCGCATCGGCCGGCAACCCCGCCTTCTCCGCGAGCTCGGTCAGGCTGTCCGCCTTGACGATCACTCCGGATTCCAGCCACTTGCTCGGAATCCGCTGACCCGGTTGCAATCCGGCGAAGATGTAGCGGTCGCGGTACTGCTGGTCGAAGATCAGCCACGCCGGGATGTTCTCGCCCGGTCCGGGGCCCTGACCGTAGACGCCGCCGTACATGTGGTGACACGCCTCGACATACGGCATCGACTCGTTCATGAACCGCTTGCCCGACATGTTGACGATGATCGACCCGGGGGAGTTGCGCTCCGAAAGCGCGAACCACGGGGCGCCCACCAGCGGGACCGTCGGCCCCCACCACGCGTCTTCCATGACATCCAGTGCGGCACCGAGTTTCTCGGCGGCCACGATGCCGTCGCCGGTGTTGGCCTGCGCACCGACGGTCCATTCGGTGGTGATCGGCGCCCGCTGGTACTTGACGCGCATCTGTTCGTTGTGTTCGAAACCGCCGGAGCCCAGGATCACCCCGCGGCGGGCGCGGATCAGTCGCGGCTCACTGCTCTCGGGCTGCGTCATATCGCGCACGTAGATCCCGCGCACGACACCGTCCTCGACATACAGATCGGTCAACGCGGTGTTGAGCAGCACGGGAACCCCGGCTTCACGCAAACCGATACGTAACGGCGCGATCAGCGCGCGCCCCATGCCGACGAGATTCTTGCCGGTGGCCTTCGCCCACGTCGCGCGCACACCGACCTTGAGGCTGCGCAGCACGCCGCGCGGGTGGCGCTTGAGCTGATTGAGCCGGACGTAGTCCTGCTGCATGACCACCATGTTCATCGGCACCTTGCCGTACGGCGGTTCGAGGCCGGCCATGTCCGCGCCGAGCTTCTTGGCGTCGAACGGTTTGGGCTCCACCGACCGCCCCGTCGGCTTGCCGCCCGGTGTCTCGGGGTAGTAGTCGGAGTAGCCCGGCACCCAGCACAGTTTCAGCGGTGAGTGCTTCAGCACGAACGAGAGCATCTCGGGCCCGCGGTCGAGATAGGTGTCGATGCGTTCCGGTTCGACGACGTCGCCGACAATGGCGTGCAGGTACTGACGGGCCGCCTCGGGGGTGTCCTTGACGCCGTCTCGCGCGAGTATTTCGTTGTTCGGGATCCATACGCCACCACCTGACCGCGCAGTGGAACCCCCATAGTGCGGAGCCTTCTCAACGACTATCGTCGAGAGACCCTGGTGAGCTGCGGTAAGGGCGGCGACCATGCCGGCGGCGCCGCTCCCTACCACGACCACGTCGAACACCCCGTACTCCTGTCCGGTCATGTAGAACACGTTATAGAATTGCCCGGCCGACCCACAACTGCGCCGGTCGACGAAACGAGGGGACTTCACCTTGACGCTCAGTTCCGACGTGCGTGAGCAGCTGGCCGCCGATCTTGCGCAAGCCGAGCGCAGCCGGGTGCCGATGAAGCCCCTGACCGACGCCCACCCCGACATCGACGTGGTGGACGCCTACGAGATCCAGCTGATCAACATCCGCCAGCGGGTCGCCGAAGGCGCCCGGGTGATCGGCCACAAGGTCGGCCTGTCGTCGGAGGCCATGCAGAAGATGATGGGCGTCGACGAACCCGACTACGGCCACCTCCTCGACGAGATGCAGGTCTACGAGGATCGGCCCGTCAAGTCGGCCAACTACCTCTATCCCCGGGTGGAGGTGGAGGTTGGCTTCATCCTCGCCGACGATCTGCCGGGCGCGGGCTGCACCGAGGAGGACGTGCTCGCGGCCACCGCGGCGTTCGCCCCGGCGATCGAGTTGATCGACACCCGCATCACCGACTGGAAGATCAAGCTCTGCGACACCATCGCCGACAACGCCTCGTCCGCGGGATGGGTGCTCGGCGACGCGCGGGTGTCGCCGAAGGACATCGACATCAAATCCATCGACGCCGTGCTGACCAACAACGGTGAGACGGTCGCCGAGGGCCGCAGCGACGCGGTGCTGGGTAATCCGGTGACCGCGGTGGCGTGGCTCGCCCGCAAGGTGGAGAGCTTCGGCGTCCGCCTCAAGGCCGGCGACATCGTGCTGCCGGGTTCGTGCACGCGTGCGATAGATGCACCTCCCGGCAGCCATTTCGTGGCCGACTTCGCCGGGTTAGGTTCAGTACAGCTCACTTTCGAGTAAGCCTTCGAGAAGCAGGGAGAGTCATATGCCGGAGAAGCTTCAAGTCGCGATCGTCGGGTCCGGCAACATCAGCACCGACCTGCTCTACAAGCTGCAGCGGTCGGAGTACCTCGAGCCGCGCTGGATGATCGGCATCGACCCCGAATCCGAAGGTCTGGCGCGGGCGCGCAAACTCGGTCTCGAGACGTCGCACGAGGGCGTGGACTGGCTGCTCGCCCAGGACGAGAAACCCGATCTGGTCTTCGAGGCGACCAGTGCCTACGTGCACCGGGCGGCGGCGCCGCGCTACGAGGAGGCGGGCATCCGCGCCATCGACCTCACGCCCGCAGCGATTGGCCCGGCCGTCATCCCGCCCGCCAATCTGCGCGAGCATCTGAACGCCCCCAACGTCAACATGATCACCTGCGGTGGCCAGGCCACGATCCCGATCGTCTACGCGGTGTCCCGTGCAGTCGCCGAACAGGGTTCGACGGTGCCCTACGCGGAGATCGTGGCGTCAGTGTCGTCGAGTTCGGCCGGCCCCGGCACGCGCGCCAACATCGACGAGTTCACCAAGACCACCAGCAAGGGTGTGGAGACGATCGGCGGGGCGCAGCGCGGTAAGGCGATCATCATCCTCAACCCCGCGGATCCGCCGATGATCATGCGCGACACCATCTTCTGCGCCATCCCCGAAGACGCCGACCGCGACGCGATCGCGCAGTCGATCCGGGATGTGGTCGCCGAGGTGCAGACGTACGTGCCCGGCTACCGTCTGCTCAACGACCCACAGTTCGACGACCCCTCGATCAACTCCGGCGGCCAGGCCGTGGTGACGACGTTCGTGGAGGTCGAAGGCGCCGGCGACTATCTGCCGCCGTACGCGGGCAACCTCGACATCATGACCGCGGCCGCGGCCAAGGTGGGCGAGGAAATCGCAAAGGAATCGCTGGCAGTGACAGGAGGCCAGGCATGAGCACGGACATCTTCTTCAACCCGATCTGGGACGTGCGGATGACGGACACGTCGTTGCGCGACGGCTCCCACCACAAACGCCACCAGTTCACCGCCGACGAGGTGCAGGCGATCGTCGCCGCACTCGACACCGCGGGCGTGCCGGTGATCGAGGTGACGCACGGCGACGGCCTCGGCGGGTCGAGCTTCAACTACGGCTTCTCGAAAACGCCTGAGCAGGAACTGATCAAGCTCGCGGCGGAGACCGCCAAGGAAGCCAAGATCGCCTTCCTCATGCTGCCGGGTGTCGGCACCAAGGAGGACATCAAGGAGGCGCAGAACAACGGCGGGGAGATCTGCCGCATCGCCACCCACTGCACCGAGGCCGACGTGTCGATCCAGCACTTCGGGTTGGCGCGGGAACTCGGCCTCGAGACCGTCGGCTTCCTGATGATGAGCCACACCATTCCGCCGGAGAAGCTCGCGAAGCAGGCCCGCATCATGGCCGACGCCGGCTGCCAGTGCGTCTACGTGGTCGATTCCGCGGGCGCGCTGGTGCTCGAAGGTGTGCGCGACCGGGTGGCCGCACTCGTCGCCGAATTGGGTTCGGATGCTCAGGTGGGATTCCACGGACACGAGAATCTCGGTCTGGGCGTGGCCAATTCGGTCGAAGCCGTACGTGCCGGCGCCAAGCAGATCGACGGATCGTGCCGCCGCTTCGGCGCCGGGGCGGGTAATGCGCCCGTCGAGGCGCTGATCGGGGTGTTCGACAAGATCGGCGTCAAGACCGGCATCGACTTCTTCGACATCGCCGACGCCGCAGAGGAAGTCGTCGCACCCGCGATGCCGGCCGAATGCCTGCTGGACCGCAACGCGCTCATCATGGGGTACTCGGGCGTCTACTCGAGCTTCCTCAAGCACGCGATCAGGCAGTCGGAGCGTTACGGTGTGCCCGCGCACCAGCTCTTGCACCGCGCCGGCCAGCGCAAGCTGATCGGCGGTCAGGAAGACCAGCTGATCGACATCGCGCTGGAGATCAAACGCGAACAGGACGGCGCCGCAACGCGCTAGGTGGAGCGGGCGCGTATCCGCCGGAACAGCCACACGGCGACCGCCACACCGACCGCCGAGAACGCGACGAGCTGATAGCGAGACAGCCAGTCGGACACGATTTCCCACCGTACGCCCAGGTGGTAGCCGGCCAGTATCAGCAGGGTGTTCCACACCGCGCTGCCGACTGCGGTGAGCGCGACGAACCGGCCGATCGGCATGCGCTGCAGTCCGGCCGGAACTGAAACCAGGCTGCGGACAACGGGAACCATGCGGCCGAACAACACCGCCTTGGTTCCGTGGCGGTGGAACCAGTCCTCGCTCTTCGCCAGGTCGTCGGCGGAGAACAGCGGGATCCGCTCGGCCAGCCGGTAGAGCCGGTCGCGTCCGAACGCAACGCCGACGAGGTACAGCAGCACCGCGCCGACGACGGAACCCGCGGTGGTCCAGGTGATCGCCTCGACCACCGTCATGTCACCGCGGGCCGCGGCAAAGCCGGCCAGCGGCAGGACGACCTCGCTGGGGATCGGTGGGAACAGGTTCTCCGCGGCGATCGCGACGCCGGCGCCGAACCCGCCGAGCGATTCCATCATCTCGACCGCCCACCCGGCCACTCCTCCGATCTCCTGGGCCTCGCTCGCGACCGCCATGACGTCCATGGCTCCGACAATAGAGAAGCGACTGGTCGGCAAATCATCCCGAGACCATTTGCGACGGCGGTGCTGCGCGGATCCGCGGGTGCGCGCCACTAGGCTATGGGGCGCCGCCGCTCCGCGGTGGCACGCCGTTCGACGGTCCCGGCCTCACCGCGATATGGGAGCTGCCCTGAACGAGTCAGCGACAGTGATCGTCCGCCCGCGGGCACGCGGGGTGATCCACCTCGTCTCCGCGGCGGTGGCGGTCGTCGCGGGGGCGGCGCTGGTGCCGACGGCGTGGGCCGGGACGGACTCGTCCCGGGCCGGCTGGGCGGCACTGGTCTATGTGTCCGCGGTGGTCGCCATGTTCAGCGTGAGTGCGACCTACCACCGCGTGCGCTGGACATCGCGGGTCGCCGAGAAGTGGATGATGCGGATCGACCACTCGGTGATCTTCGTGTTCATCGCCGCCACCTACACGCCGTTCGCGGTACTGACCATGCCACCGCCCACCGGGGCGCAGGTGCTGGTCATCGTGTGGACCGGGGCCGCGGCCGGGGTCGCCCTGAAGATGCTGTGGCCGTCCTCACCGCGGTGGGTCGGTGTGCCGCTCTATCTGCTGCTGGGCTACGTCGCGCTGTTGTTCGCCGAGACGCTGCTGATCGGCGCGGGCCTCACCGTCGTCGCCCTCCTGGTCGCCGGTGCCGTGCTCTACAACATCGGCGCCGTGTTCTACGGCGCCCGCTGGCCGAACCCGTGGCCGGCGACCTTCGCCCACCACGAGTTCTTCCACGCGTTCACCGCCGCCGCGGCGGTCTGCCACTTCGCCGCCATCTGGCTGGTGGTCCGCTAGTCGGACCCGCCGGGCACGATAGGTCCCATGCCTACCCGTGACGACGCCCAGGCGCTGCTCGCCCAACTCGCCGGCCCGCAGGCCACGCTGCGCGACGACCAGTGGACCGCGATCGAGGCGCTGGTCATCGATCGCCGTCAGGCGCTCGTCGTGCAGCGCACCGGGTGGGGGAAGTCGGCCGTGTACTTCATCTCGGCCAAGCTGTTGCGGGCCGCAGGGCGTGGGCCCACCGTGATCGTCTCCCCGCTGCTGGCGTTGATGCGCAACCAGGTTGCCGCCGCCGAACGCGCCGGTGTGCGGGCGGCCACCATCAATTCCGGCAACGTCGCCGAATGGGAGGACGTCCACGCGCGAGTCCAGCAGGGCGACCTCGACGTCCTGCTCGTCAGCCCCGAACGGCTCAACAACCCTGACTTCCGCGACAACGTGCTCCCCGCGCTGGCGGCCGATGCCGGGCTGGTGGTGGTCGACGAAGCGCACTGTGTCTCGGACTGGGGACACGACTTCCGGCCGGACTACCGGCGCATCCGCACCCTCATCGCGGAGCTGGGGCACGACATCCCGGTGCTGGCCACCACCGCCACCGCCAACG
The DNA here is from genome assembly GCA_050205415.1 of Mycolicibacterium litorale. Classification (GTDB taxonomy): domain Bacteria; phylum Actinomycetota; class Actinomycetes; order Mycobacteriales; family Mycobacteriaceae; genus Mycobacterium; species Mycobacterium litorale_C. The sequence goes on along the minus strand of JBNMQY010000009.1, from coordinate 60,118 downwards.
ACCGGGTGGTCGACGACGTGGCCGCCCAACTCGGCGTCGGCGGGCGTGACACCCTCGTGCTGCGCGGTGGCCTGGACCGGGAATCGCTGCGGCTGTCGGTGGTCGACGCGGGTAACCCCGCACAGCGTGCGGCGTGGATCGCCGCGCACCTCGAGCAGCTGCCGGGTTCGGGCATCGTCTACACGCTCACCGTCGCCCAGGCCCACGACATCGCCGCGCTGCTGCGCGAGCACGGCCACGCCGTCGCCGCCTACACGGGGTCCACCGACCCGACGGAGCGCGAACAGCTCGAGGCCGACCTGCTGGCCAACCGGGTCAAGGCCCTGGTCGCGACGTCCGCGCTCGGTATGGGGTTCGACAAACCCGACCTCGGTTTCGTCGTGCATCTCGGCGCGCCGTCCTCGCCGATCGCCTACTACCAGCAGGTTGGGCGTGCCGGACGTGCCACGTCGAGCGCCGAGGTGGTGCTGTTGCCCGGCCGCGAGGACCAGGAGGTCTGGCGTTACTTCGCGTCGGTGGCGTTCCCGTCCGAAGCCATGGTGCGCAACGTGATCGACGCCCTGGAGGCGGACCGGCCACAGTCCACGCCCGCCCTCGAACCGCTCGTCGACCTCAACCGCAGCCGGCTCGAGATGGTGCTCAAGGTGCTCGACGTCGACGGTGCGGTCCGGCGGGTCAAGGGCGGATGGGTCAGCACCGGTCAACCGTGGACCTACGACGAACAGCGCTACCGAAAACTCGACGAGGCGCGGCGGCGTGAACAGCAGGCGATGCTCGACTACCAGAGCACCGAGGGCTGCCGCATGGCCTTCCTGCGCCGTCAGCTCGACGATCCCGAACTGCGGGAGGGCGACCGCTGCGGGAGGTGCGACAACTGCACCGGGACCCGGTTGTCGGCTGAGGTCGACATGGCCGCGGCCGAAGACACGCGGCGCAGGCTGATGCGCCCGGGTGTCGAACTCAGCCCGCGTAAGCAGTGGCCGTCGGGGCTCGCCAAACTCGGCCTCGACCTCAGCGGGCGTATCCACGACGGTCCGGCGACCGGCAGGGTGATCGGCCGTCTCACCGACCTCGGCTGGGGTGCCCGGTTGCGCCGGGTGCTCGACGAACCGGACGGTGAGGTCTCCGACGATGTGGTGCGCGCCGCGATCGACGTGCTGGCGGCGTGGGAGTGGCAGACGCGTCCGGTCGCGGTGCTCGCGATGGACTCGGACACCCACCCGGTGCTGATCCGTTCGCTCGCCGCCCGGCTCGCCGAACTGGGCAGGCTCACCGACCTCGGCACCTTGCGGTACCGGCCGGGCCGGCGCCCCGCGACGGCGGCGAACTCTGCGTATCGTGTTGCTGCACTTGTCGATTCGTGGGATACGCCGACGCTGGACGTGGCCGGGCCGGTGCTGCTGGTCGACGACTTCACCGACACCGGCTGGACCCTGACCATGGCGGCGCGGACGGTGCGGGCGACCGGCGCACCGGAGGTGCTGCCGTTCGCGCTGGCCGCTACGAGTTAGCGGTGCGGTGCCGCGCCACCTCGGCGGCGCCGTTGCCGGTGATGAGCCACAGCGTGGTCAGTCCGTCGACGAGGTCGTCGAGGACGATGTCCACGCGTCCGTCCAGGAAGGCGAGGATCGCATCGGCGGTTCCGCCGACGATGAACGCGGGGGCCACCTTGGCGAGGGGGTCCTTCTCCAGTTCGACGCCATGAATGGTGCGTGCATGGCCCACGAGGACGGCGGTCAGTCCTCGCATCACGGTGTCTCGATGATCATGCAGGACAGGTGAACTCGCCACACCTCCGAGGAGGATCCGGCCGCGGCGGGGGTCGTCGACCAGCGTGTGCACCACCGCCGCCACGACCGCCCTGGCCTGGACATCGAGCGATTCGGCCGACGCGCCGGCGAGGGCGGCGATGGTCGCGGCTCGGACCTCGTCGGCGATGACGTCGACGGCGGCGGTCGCCACCTCGTCGAGTGCCGCGAAACTCTCGTAGAAATACCGCTTGTTCAGCCCGGCGCCGGTGCACAACCGGTCGACCGTGGTGGTCCGCCAGTCGCCGGCGGCGATGGCCTCGATCGCGGCTTCCACCAACTGGGCGCGCCGCTGCGTGCGGCGGGATTCCGCGGTCTGGCCACCGTAACTCCGTCCCGGTGTGTCGGTCACCGGAAGATGGTCGCACCCACTCCGCCGGGAACCAACGACGCCTTGACGCCGCACCGAAATTCTGGCACGTTCCAGTACCAGATCATCTGGCACGGCGCGCGTCAAAGGCGAGGTGGATTACATGAGGGCAGCACCGCACGACACCGACGCCCTCGCCGCGGCCAAACGGGTGCTGCAGCTGGCGGCGGCGGACGTGACATCGCGCTACCCCAGCCGCGAACACGCCCTGGCCCGTCCGCCCGCGGGCTCGGGTCTCAAGCCGGTGATGGGCGACTACGGATTTCCGGTCCTCGGACACATCATGAGCACGATCGTCGATCCGCTGGACTTCGCCCGCCGCCGCTATGACCGCTACGGCCCGGTCTCCTGGGCGGGCGGAGTGGGTTTCCGCGTCGTGTCGCTCATGGGCCCGGAGGCGCTCGAGGCGGCGTGGATCAACAGGGACAAGGCGTTCTCGAGTACCCGCGGCTGGGCGCCGGTGATCGGGCCGTTCTTCCATCGCGGCATCATGCTGCTCGACTTCGACGAGCACCGGGACCACCGCCGGATCATGCAGCAGGCGTTCACCCGCACCGCGCTCGACGGCTACCTCGACCTGATGCGGCCGGGTATCGCGCGCACCGTCACCCGATGGCCCTCCGCACAACGCTTTCCGTTCTACACCTCGGTCAAGCAGCTGCTGCTCGAACAAGCCGCCGAAGTGTTCGTCGGTGCGCAGCTCGGACCCGAATCCGACCAGCTGTCCGCCGACTTCCACGACACGGTCTGCGGCGGACAGGCGATTGTTCGTGCCGACGTGCCCGGTGGCACGTGGGCGCGCGGCCTGCGCGCCCGGGAGCGGCTCGAACGGTACTTCCGCGCGCAACTGCCGGCGCGGCGCGGCGGCGACGGTGCGGACCTGTTCTCGATGTTGTGCCGCAGTCGAAGTGAGGACGGGGATCGCTTCAGCGACGACGACATCGTCAACCACATGATCTTCCTGTTGATGGCCGCCCACGACACCAGCGCCATCGCGATCGCGATGCTCGTCTACGAGCTCGGCCGCAACGCCGACTGGCAGGAGCACCTGCGCGACGAGGCACTCGACAACCCGAACGACGACCCGGCCATCGCCGACCTCGGTGACTACCCACTGCTCGACGCAGCGTTCAAAGAAGTGCTGCGGATGTACGCGCCCGCGGGAACCCTGTTCCGGCAGGCGATCGCCGACACCGAGGTGGCCGGGCACTACATTCCCCGTAACAGCCAGGTCGCGATCAACGTCTACGCGTCCATGCGCCTTGCCGACTGGTGGCCCGACCCCGACCGGTTCGACCCCGGCCGGTTCCTCGACGGCGCCGACGCCGGCCCGGTGCACCGCTACGCCTTCGCGCCGTTCGGCGGCGGTGTGCACAAGTGTCTCGGTCAGCAGTTCGCCGATATGAACGTCAAGGCGGTCATGCATCAGTTCCTGCGGCACTTCGACTGGCGCGTGCCCGCCGGATACCGCCCCGCGATGCGGTGGGGGACCGGTCCGACACCGGCCGACGGACTGCCGATCACGCTGCGGCGGCGCGCAACGGCAGTCCGGGCGGTCGGCGCCTGAGCGGGCCGCCGCGTCAGGTCGGTCGCGAACCGCCGAGCTGCCGTGTCACCGCATCCGCCGTTGCGACCACGGCGCGCGCGCGTTCACGGATGTCGTTGTCGGTCAACGAGGTTCCCACGTGCATCGACAGCACCATCACCTGACGCTGATAGTGGTCGTACACGGGTGCGGAGATGACGTTGATGTCGTGTCGTCTCCGCCCGCCCGAGTTCTCGCTACGCAGGTACACACGCTCACCGATGTCGGACACCAACTCGCCGAGCAGAGCGCGCAGTTCGTCGGGGAGGTTCGCCGACATGCCCGCCATCAGCGAGTAGAGCCGCCGCCCGCCCGGAGTGAGCCGCTCGACCAGGTAACCGTCGGCGCGGCATTCGGCGATCATGCGGCCCAGCCGGTCGGTGTCGGTGCGGAGCGGCAGCGTCGGCTCCTTGGCCAGCCAGGCGCGGGTGGCCTCGTCGTCCCACAGCACGAACATCAGCCCGACGGGCGGGGCGAACGGATAGCTCTGCCCGACCTCGACACCGGGCCGCGCACCGGGCGGTGCGACGAGGTCGAGCAGCGTGATCCGATCGTCGATCACGCCCGAGAGCGCCGCGGTCACGTCGAACCGCGCGGAGAGCCTGCGCAGTTCCTCTCGGGCCGCCGGGCTGACCCGCATCGACTCCTGCGCCCTGTGGCCGAGGGTGATCAGCGACGGGCCCAGTCGGTACGTCTTGTCCGGATCGCGCACCAGGTAACCGGCGTCGGAGAGTTCGGTCAGGATTCCGAGGCAGGTCGGTTTGCTCACCCCGACGCGGCGGGCCAGGTCGGAGACGCCGAAGCGCTGGTCGGGGCGGCCCGCGAGGAAATCGAGAATGCGCACGACGCGCTCCGTCGGCGGCGACGTCCGGCCGGTCGACTCGGGGCTGGGCATGGTCGCACGCTACCGCCGGTTCATATATGGAACAAGCTGGTCAGCATATTGACTAGTGCTAGAACGCGTTCTAGTTTCGAGGCGTGTTCACCACACCGCTGGCCGATGCGATCGCCGAAGCCGAACGTCTTGTCACCGAAGCGCCGTTCATCGAGTCCGAGGCCGACCTCCTCGAGGGGCTCCAGTACCTCGCAGGCTGTGTCGCCGCGTGCACTCACCTGGCGTTCGACTACGACCGCGACCATCCGTTCATGCAGTCCGGTACGGGGCCGTTCACGAAGATGGGTCTCGACAACCCGGACGCGTTGTACTTCGGCACCCGCGTGCAGCCGGGTCACGAATACGTCGTCACCGGCAAGCGGGGCACCACGACGGACCTGGCCTTCCAGATGCTCGGAGGGGAGTACACCGACGACAACGTCCCGCCGAGCCAGGCGGCGTTCGACGATCGCGAACTCGATATCGCCGAAGACGGTACGTACGAGTGGCGGGTGACGCCGAGCAGCCCGTCCCAGCTGGTGGTGCGCGAGGTCTACAACGACTGGTCGGCACAGCGCGGACACATCGGCATCGCGCGCACCGACACCGCCGGCACCGCGCCGCCGCCGCTGACCCGGGAACTGATCGAAAAGCGGTACGCCGTCGCGGGGAAGCAACTGGTGCAGCGGGTCAAGACGTGGCTGCAGTTCCCGCAGTGGTTCTACAACACGCTGCCGGTGAACACGCTGACCGCACCGCGGCTCACCCCCGGCGGGCTGGCCACCCAGTACTCCTCGGTCGGGCACTTCGACCTTGCCCCCGACCAGGCCATGATCATCACGGTGCCGGTCAGCGACGCGCCGTACATGGGCTTTCAACTCGGCAGCCTCTGGTACATCTCGCTGGACTACATCAATCACCAGACCTCGCTGAACGGCACACAGGCACAGGCCGATCCGGACGGCAGAATCCGCATCGTCGTCTCCGACACGAATCCCGGTGTGACGAACTGGTGTGAGACGCTCGGCCACCGCAAGGGGTACCTGCAGTTCCGCTGGCAGCGGCTGTCACGAGAGCTGACCGAGGCCGACGGCCCGACGGCCGAGGTCGTCGACGTGGACAAGGTTGCGGCAGCCCTGCCGCACCACGACTCGAACAAGATCTCCGACGCGAACTGGCGCGCTCGGATCGCGCTGCGGCAACAGCAGATTCAGAACAGGATGGTGGGCTGACCATGAGCGGGCTCCTCGAGAACAAGGTCGTGGTCATCAGCGGTGTCGGCCCGGCGCTCGGTACCACGCTCGCGCGACGGTGTGCCGAAGCGGGTGCGGATCTGGTGCTGGCGGCGCGGACCGTCGACCGGCTCGAGGACGTCGCCAAACAGGTCACCGACCTCGGCAGGCGGGCGGTGGCCGTCGGCACCGACATCACCGACGACGCGCAGGTCGCCAACCTCGTGGAGCGCTCACTGGAGGCCTACGGCAAGGTCGACGTGCTGATCAACAACGCCTTCCGGGTTCCGTCGATGAAACCGTTGGCCAACACCACTTTCGAGCACATCCGCGAGGCGATCGAGCTGACCGTACTCGGTGCGCTGCGGCTCACCCAAAGTTTCACCCCCGCGCTGGCCGACGCCGACGGTTCGGTGGTCAACGTGAACTCGATGGTCATCCGGCACTCGCAGGCCAAGTACGGCGCCTACAAGATGGCGAAATCGGCACTGCTGGCCATGTCGCAATCGCTGGCCACCGAACTGGGCGAGCAGGGCATCCGGGTGAACTCCGTTGCGCCGGGTTATATCTGGGGTGACACGCTGAAGAGCTACTTCAATCACCAGGCAGGCAAGTACGGGACGACCGTCGAGCAGATCTACCAGGCGACCGCGGCGGCGTCCGACCTCAAACGGCTGCCCACCGAGGACGAGGTGGCCTCGGCGATCCTGTTCCTGGCCAGCGACCTGTCCAGCGGGATCACCGGACAGACCCTGGACGTCAACTGCGGGGAGTACAAAGCCTGATGTCTGTGCGCACCAACGTGGGTACCGTCGAGGACCTGCACGCCTCGGCCACCAAGGCCTGCGGCCTCGACGATTTCGGCACCGACGACGACAACTACCGCGAGGCGCTCGGTGTCCTGCTCGACTCGTACGCCCGTGACGCCGACCTCACCGAGATCGGCAGCAAGATGTCGCGGTTCTTCCTGCGCAACGCACTGGTCGCCCGACTGCTGTCGGAGGCGGCGTGGAAGCAGCATCCCGAGCACGCCGGCGTCGCGATCGAGCGCCCGCTGTTCGTCACGGGCCTACCCCGCACCGGCACCACCGCACTGCATCGGCTGTTGTCCGCCGACCCCGCACACCAGGGCCTGGAGCTGTGGCTCGCCGAGTTCCCCCAGCCCCGCCCACCGCGCGAAACGTGGTCGCAGAACCCGGTTTTCACCGAGCTCGACTCCCGGTTCAAAAAGGCCCACGAGGAGAACCCCGACTACACCGGTCTGCATTACATGACCGCCGACGAGGTCGAGGAATGCTGGCAGCTGCTGCGGCAGTCGTTGCATTCGGTGTCCTACGAAACGCTCGCCCACGTGCCCACCTACTCACAGTGGCTGGCCCGCCAGGACTGGACGAAACCGTACCAACGACACCGGCGCAACCTGCAGTTGATCGGTCTCAACGATGCCGACAAGCGTTGGGTGCTCAAGAATCCCAGCCACCTCTTCGCGCTCGACGCATTGTTCGCCACCTACCCGGACGCCCTGGTCGTCCAATGCCACCGGCCAGCGGAGACGATCATGGCGTCGATGTGTTCACTGGCCCAGCACACCACCGCCGGGTGGTCGAACACGTTCGTCGGTGCGCAGATCGGTGAGGACTCGATGGAGACCTGGTCGCGCGGATTGGAACGGTTCACTGCCGAACGCGCCGAACAGGATCCGGCGCAGTTCTACGACTTGGACTATTTCGAGTTCATCAACGATCCGGTCGCCGAAGTGGAGCGGATCTACCGGCACTTCGGGCTGCCCTACACCGACGCCGCCCGGGAGGCGATGACGGCCAGCCATGCGGACAGCCAGAAGGGGCCGCGGGCGCCCAAGCACACCTATTCGCTGGCCGATTACGGGTTGACCGCCGAACAGGTCAAGGAGCGCTTCAAGGGTCTCTGACCCGAATGAAGCTCTACATACGCGGGTGAGCCACCCGCGTGAGGGACGCGGGTGAGCCACCCGCGTCCCTTTTTGTGCCCCGACACTCCGGTCGCTCCGGCGCCGCTGGGTGACGTATTCATGCTTTGCGTACCGCCTGTCGGCAAAAATTCACGCGCCTGTAGAACAGTGCGCCGATCAGGTGATGTCACTCGCAAAGACATTGCTGAAAACGCGCTTCAGCGCGCCTGATGTTTCCGCTCGCGACGAGACGATGTGCACTGAAAGCTGGGCTGTACGCAGATAATCGCAGTTCACCGCGCCAAAATGCCTGTTCGCTCGGTGCGCGCTTTCCTGCAGTCCGATGCGCTAGGCGATGTCTCTTAGAAAGCCTCGGAGCATTGCTTGACCGCGCCATTGGCGGGTGGTAGCGTCCCTCACGCGTCGCAAGCTGCTGGTCTCAGGAAAGTAGCGGGGATGTGCTCGCCTGTATCGCAGGTCGAGCCGGGTCAGGGGTCGGCAGGGGAGTCGCGGTGCACTCAACGCAGTTCTGCGCGGGTGGGCCTCAGCACTTCACTCCCGGTGGTGACTCGACGAGGTTGTTGCCAACAGTTCACGGCTTCCAAAGGATGAAAATGCCGACCACCCACGAACTTCTCTCACGCGATGCGACGACCGAAGCCGCACCGGCGCAGCCCCTACAACGCGTCGGGATCGTCGGTCTCGGCTATGTCGGACTGCCGACCGCGCTGGCCATCGCCGAATCCGGCGTCGCCGTACTGGGCTGCGACATCAGCGAATCGCGCATCGCGGCAATCAAATCCCTGCAGGTCGACCTGCTGGCGGACAAGCTCGCCGGCCTCGACCGGCTGCTCGACACCGATCTGCTGGAATTCACCACCGAGTTCACCGGTCTCTCGACAGTGGATGCCGTCTTGATCTGTGTGCCGACGCCGGTCGACACCCACCTGGTGCCTGATCTGTCCGCCCTGCGGGCAGCCTGCGCCACCGTGGTCGACGCGGCACGGCCCGGTCAGACGATCGTGCTCACGTCCACCACCTACGTCGGATGCACCCGGGAACTCCTCGTCGAGCCCCTGCGGCGGCGTGGACTCGTCGCCGGTCGTGACGTCTTCGTCGCGTTCAGCCCGGAACGGATCGATCCCGGTTCCCCGGCACATCTCCCCGAGGAGACGCCGCGCGTCGTGGGTGGAGTGACCGAAGACTGCGCCGTGCGTGCGACGCGGACGCTGATCCGGTCCGCCGCCTCGATACACCAGGTGTCGTCCCCGGAGGCGGCCGAGCTGACCAAGCTGCTCGAGAACACCTTCCGCGCGGTCAACATCGCGCTCGCCAACGAATTCTCCGATGTGGCCAACAATTTCGAGATCGACGTGATGGAGGTGATCTCCGCCGCGGCGACCAAACCCTACGGGTTCATGCCGTTCCGGCCGGGTCCCGGCGTTGGCGGACACTGCATACCCTGCGATCCGCACTATCTGCTGTGGCAGCTCAAGGCCACCAAGCTGCCGTCGCCGGTGACCGAGGCGGCGATGGCGTCCATCGCATCGCGGCCACAGGCCGTGGTCAACCGGGCGCAGGAACTGCTGGCGAACAGCGGCAGGGCGCTCGCCGGTTCGCGCATCCTCGTCGTCGGCGTCGCGTACAAACCGGCCGTGGCCGACGTGCGCGAGTCACCCGCCCTGCACATCATCGAGGAACTGCACCGTCGCGGCGCCGACGTCGCGTTCACCGACGCCATGGTGGAGAGCGTGTGGACGTCCTCGGGACAGCTGGTGCGTGAAGCCGATCCGGCGGGCCAGGAGTGGGATCTCGTCATCGCGCACACCCTGCATCCCTCGGCCGATCACACCTGGTTGGCTACGGTTCCGCTGCTCCTCGACGCCGCCTACGGGCTGCCCGAGCTGCCGCAGCGGAGGGTGCTTTGAGCACGGTCGTTCCAGTATCTTCCCCTGCTGCAGCGTCTTTCGCCGAGCCGGCGCAGCGGCTTCCCCGCACCATCGCGTTCGCCCGGTGGGTCGATTCGAAACCGGCGGAAGTCCGCCGCGGCCTGCGGCGGGTACTGGTCCTCGCGGCGCTGATGCCCCTGATCGTGCTGCTGGCCGTCCAGGCGCCGCTGCTGCCTCAGGGAACCGTACTGCTCGGCTACGGGATGCTGGTCCTCACCGCGACGGTATCGATGATGTACCTGGGTTTCGCGCGGTACGAGGATCCCAGTGTCCATCCAATGAAACCCGTTACGAAGCAGGCATTCCCGGCGCTTCCCACCCTGCCGACCGTGAGCCTGCTCGTGGCCGTGCGTGACGAGCTGGACGGTATCGAGCAGTGCGTGCGCACCATGGTCGGCTCGAACTATCCGAACCTCGAGGTCATCGTCATCGACGACGCGTCGACCGACGGCACACCCGACGTGCTCCGCCGGTTGGCGGCGGAACTGAACGTCACGGTCATCTACAAGGACGTCAACCGCGGTAAGAAGCATGCGCTGACAGACGGGGTGCGGGTCGCCTCGGGGGACATCCTGGCGTTCACCGATTCCGACTGCATCCTGGCCCCCGACGCGCTGGCGCGGTGTGTGCGCGCGCTGGTCGACAATCCCCAGCTCGGCGCGGTCAGCGGTCACGCGCGTGCCCTCAACGCCGAGGACACCGTGCTGACCCGCGCGCAGGACACCTGGTACGACGGCCAGTTCCGGGTGGCCAAAGCCGCGGAGGCGACGTTCGGCAGCGTCACCTGCGTCTCCGGCCCACTCGCGGTGTTCCGGCGCGACGCGATCGTCAACTACCTGCCGGCGTGGGCCAACGACACGTTCCTGGGTCGTGAATTCCGGTTCGCCACCGACCGGCAACTGACCGGCTACGTGCTCGGACAGGTGTGGAAGGGCCGCGAACTCAAACGCCGGTATGCCGACGATCCGCTCGTCGCCGACCACGACTACGCCGAACGTCCATGGCGGGTCGGGTATGTGCGGTCGGCGCACGTCTGGACGACGGTGCCAGCGCGGTTCCGGCCGTTCCTCAAACAGCAGGTGCGGTGGAAGAAGAGCTTCATCCGGAACCTGTGCTTCACCGGGTCGTTCATGTGGCGCCGCGGCCCCGGCGCCGCGGCGCTGTTCTACGGGCACGTGCTGTTCGTGGCGGTGGCGCCGCTGATGGCGGTGCGCCACCTGGTCTGGGCTCCGGCGCACGGCCTGTACTTCCTCACCCTGCTCTACCTCTGCGGTGTGCTGACGAAAGGGTTCGCCTGGGCCATGGCCTTCAAACTGTCGAACCCGGGCAATCCGCACTGGCGCTACCGGCTGCTGATGGCCGCGCTCGGATCGCTGCTGCTGTCCTGGCTGCTGCCGTACTCCCTGGCGACCATCCGCAAGGGCACCTGGGCGCGGGGTGCGCAATGAGGATGCTGCGACTGAGGAGCCGAGTCTTCGACCTGCTGTACGTCGCCGTGGGCGTACTCGTCTTCCTGGTCGTGCTGACGAACGGGACGTTCTGGTGACGGCGATCCGCCGTATCTCGGCGCGCGTCCTGTTCGCGGTCCTGACGGCCGCGTTGGTGGCCACCCCGTTCGGCATCGCCTGGTACCTGCACGTGCTGGGATTGCAGGTGAGCGAACAGTTCTCGACAGCTTCGGTCGCGCTACCAGCCGACGAGGAGGCGTTCGCGCGCACCCTGGACTCCGAACTGCCGCGACGGACACCGCCCGTCGTACTCGCCTACCACGACATCCGGCCGATCGCGGAGACAGGACGCGACCCGGACACGGGCGCCGATCCCGGACACCACTACGTCGTCACCCCGGAGGCGTTCGACGCCCAACTCGGCGCACTCGCGGCGGCCGGCTACACGTCGATCACCTCCGATCAGTACGTCGACTACCTCGCCGGCGGTGAGGTGCCGGAGCGGTCGGTCCTGATCACCTTCGACGACGGCACGCACGGCCTGTGGACGCACGCCGACAAGATCCTCGAGCGCCACGGGATGCGCGCGGTCTCGTTCCTCATCACCGGCAACGTCGGAGAGAAGCGGCCGTACTACCTGTCCTGGCAGGAGATCGAGCGTATGGCGGCATCCGGCCGCTGGGATTTCCAGTCCCACACCCGCAAGATGCACGCCCGGCTGCCGGTCGACCCCGCCGGCACGCTGGCTTCCGAGATGACGCATCGGCGTTGGCTTTTCGAGAAGAACCGGCTCGAGACGCTCGCGGAGTTCGAAGCCAAGATCCGCCGGGACCTGCAGGGATCGGTACAGGACATCGTCGACCACGGGTTACCCCGCCCGACGCTGTTCGCCTTCCCGTTCTCCGAGGGGTACAGCGACCACGCGGAATCGACTGATCCGCAGGCCGCCGCCGTCGCCATGGCGGTCATCCGCGAGATCTTCGCGGGGGCGTTCAACAACGCGCCGCCGCAGCCGCTGCCCGCAGGCGCGCGGGCGGCCGCCGCCGGGATGACCGGCCGCATCGAGCTGACCCTCGACTCGACCGTCGACGAGCTGCTCGCCGAGGTGCGGGCACACACTCCGGTCACGCCCGCGCAGGCGCCGCCGGCCCGCCGCCCCGACCTGTGGACCGAGCTGAGCGACGACACCGCGGCCCCCGTGCGTGCCACAGGCGACGAGGTGCGCATGCGCGGCGCCGGGCGATGGGCCGGAATCGCCTACGGCCGCCAGGCCACCGCCGACTGGGCGTCCTACACCGCCACGGTGACGGTGCGCGGGCTCGCCGCCCCGGGAGTCGAGAACGCCGCGCTGGTCGCCCGGGTCGGCACCGGCGAGGAGGTCTCGACCCAGGTCAGCTCGGGCTATCTGCGGGTGACGATCGGACTCGGCGCGAAACCCGAGGTGGTCAGGCAGCTGCCGCTGAAACCCCTTGACGCGCACAGGGTGACGATGACCCTGTCGCCGACGGCGATCGACATCGTCGTCGACGGTTCGGTGCGGGTCACCGTCCCCGCCGAGGGCGGCCCCGGGGCGTACGGCGGTATCGGCCTGAGCAGTTCGCGGCTGACGGAGACCGCGCCGTGGCCGGTGTTCACCGACCTGTCGGTCAGGGCGGGCCGGGATCTGCCGAGTGTGCGGGCCGGCGTCGGGCTTCCCGCACGTCCCTGACGGCTCAGCCGGCCTCGACCACGCGGATGTCGTCGAATCGCAGTTCGGCGTTGTCGCCGCGGATCCCGATGCCGCCTTCGCGTAGCGGCGGGCACTCGGCGCCGCGGTCGACCGCCTCGACGGTGTGGCCGTCGCGGTCCGCTGAGATGACCACGGAGCCGTCCGGCTGGTTACGCACCGTGACGGAGATCTGCTGCCAGCGGCGCAGCGGTATCGGGGTGTCCGGTACGACGGCGCTGAGGTCGACGTAGCGGCCACCGTTGGATTCGCCTCCGGCGCACTTCTTCTTGACGACCATCGTGGCGTCGCGGCGGTCCACGCTCACCGCGTACAGCTCCCGGTCGGATCGGTACCGCACCCAGATGTGGGCGCCGTCGTACGCTCGGGCCGGGGTCCGCCCGGTACTGGTCAACCGCTCGACGTCGAGCCGCAGCGACACGTCGACGTCCGCGAGATCCCGTCGCGCCGAAACCATTCGGAACACCGCCGATCCGGTGTCGCCGGCGGATCCGCCGGCGTCGGGTGTCCCGGTCCAGCCCTCGCCGCGGTCGCGGAACAACGAGCCGCTGGTGACGACCCAGTCGGGGTCGTCGACGAGACCGCCAGTGCCGCTGAATGTCTCGTCGACAGCCACCTGTTGCGCTGCGCACGCCGTCACGCAGACGACCGTCACCACAGCAACGAGGGTGCGGATGACGGGATCGGGATCAGCCGTCACCGGGGGACGGGGCGGTGGAGTTCTCCTCCAGGCAGCCCTCGGCCACCGCGTGTTTGATGCTGTCGGCCAGCTTCGGGCAGGCCTTGGTGCGCGCCGGTTGCCCGCCGGATTCCCGGATCTCGGTGAAGTGGGCGCAGCGCTGCGACGCCTCGGAGTTCCACTGCACGGACGTGTGTCCACGCCCGAGCTTCTTCACCATGACCGAGACATGGCAGAACCGGCAATCCACTGAGACCAGACCGGAATTCAGGTAGCGCTCGCGGTCGCGCCGCGTCGCCTCTCGCACCGCGACCGCCCGTGGGTCGTCGTCGGCGAACGTCGGCGCCTTGGACCAGCTCTTGCGGCCACCGGTCGACGGTTCGGGGTGGTCGTGGTCGTCGTCGTGGGCGCCGTGCAGCAGGAGCATCGACCGGGCCAGCCGGTCGACCTCGGCGTCCTGCTCCTCGGGTGAGGTCATGACGTCGGCTGTTCGGCTTTCTCGGCGTCGCGGCGCTTGAGGTTCTCTTCGACCTCGGTGTTCCAGTACTCGTTGGCCGCGGTGGTGTCGACCTCGATCTCGAAGCGGTCGGTCATCTCCGGCGTCACGTCGGCGGCGTCGACGTAGAACTGCTGGTACCAGCGGCGCAGCTGGTAGACCGCACCGTCCTCCTCGACCAGCAGCGGATTGTCGATGCGCGTCTTGTGCTTCCAGATCTCGACGTCCTGCAGGAAGCCCTTGCTGACCCCGTCGGTGAAGGTCCGCGACAGCTTGTCCGTCATCTTCTCGTCCATACCCTTGGGCTTCTCGACGATGACGCCCCACTGCAGCACGAACGAATCCTGCGTCACCGGGTAGTGGCAGTTGATCAGGATGGACTCGGCCTTGTAGCCGCCGTAGTTGTTGTGCAGCCAGTTGATCATGAACGATGGGCCGAAATACGACGCCTCCGAATCGAGGTGGGCCTCTCCGTAGGTCGTGCCCATGTCGTTGACGTCGGGCCGGCCGACGTTGTGCAGATACTGGCTGGCGATGTGGCCTTCGAAGACGTTCTTGAAGTACGTCGGCAGACCGAAGTGGATATAGAAGAAGTGCGCCATGTCGGTGACGTTGTCGATGATCTCGCGGCAGTTGGCGCCCTCGATCAGGATCGAGTTCCACCGCCAGTCCGTCCACTCGTCGCTGGCGAACTCCGGGATCTCCGGGATCCGCACCTCCGGCGGCGGCGGGTTGCCCTCGTGGTCGTGCCAGACGAACAGCAGACCGCTGCGCACGTCGGTGGTCCAGGCGCGGGTGCGGGCCAGTCGCGGGGTGCGCTTGGCGTAGGGGACGAGTTTGCACTTGCCGTCGCCGCCCCAGCGCCAGTCGTGGAACGGGCAGGCCACCTCGTCACCCTTGACGGTGCCCTGCGACAGATCGCCACCCATGTGGCGGCAGTAGCCGTCGAGGATCTTGACGTCACCCTTGGTGTCGGCGAACACCACCAGCTTGGTGCCGAACGCCTCGACGGAGTGCGGTTTGCCGTCGAGGTAGTCCTTCACCGGGCCGAGGCAGTGCCAACCCCTGGCGTAACGGTCGGGCAGGGTTCCGGTGTCGATCTCGCGGATGCCGCTGTGGGCGGTGTCGGTGGTCACCTGGCGCCTCCAAAGTCCTGGCCTCGAGTTCCGGCCCTCTAACTAGAACACGTTACAGTTTTCTCCGTAGGTCTCGCAATAATTCGCACGTGACCTGCGGCATACCCATCCCGCCGGTGTTCTGAACGAGTGTCATCGCTCTTCGTGCAGTCCGGTTCGCAACGCGATGAGCTGCATCTTCCCCACGGTGGCGACGTACTCGTCGGTGGTGGCGTCGCCCGGTGCGCTCTCGAATTGCAACCGGGCCAGCGCCGGACCGTGGGTGAACAGCAGCAGCGTTGCCGCCTTCGTACCGTCCGGTGACATACCGACGACGACCGTGCCGTCGGTCCCGACCGGCAGCGGACGCGGGATTCCGCCGGTGACGACCCGCCCGACGCCGGGCAGAGCCTGACGCAGCGTGGTGGTGGCGGTGGCGGCGTCGGGGTAGATCGCGATGGTGTTCGAGATGGCGCGGGTGTCCTCGGCGTTGACGAACAGGGCGCTGGCACCGGGCAGTCCGCCGGGGTCCGGCGTCGTCGACCACACCGCGAACGTGTCCTCGGCGTCGCTGATGTCGGACGCTGCCAGCAGCAGGTGCGTGTAGTCGGTGTCGTTGCGCTCCGGTTCGGTCTCCTCGGTGGTGGGCGCGGCCGTCACCGGTGGCGCCGTGGACACCGACGGGCCGCCGCCGGGCGGTGGCGACGGCGCCTCGCACCCGAGCACGGCGGCGGCGGTCACCGCCACCAGCGCGGTGACGGACAACGACCTCAGAGCTGTGTGACAGCGACGTACGAACACTTCGATGACCCCGCTGCGGCGAATACCCGCAAGCACCACAGCGGAATCGTCCATCGACGGGCCTGCGGCCGTACGGTGAGACGATGCGGATCGGTCAAGTTGCGGCGCTGTGGCGCTATCCCGTCAAGTCGCTGGGCGGCGAGGCGGTCGAACAGGTGCAGTTCGGGCCGCGGGGGGTGCACGGCGACCGCTTGTGGGCGGTGCGCGACGTCGAGCGCGACATCACCGCATCGGCGCGCCGGGTGCCCGCGTTGCTGGCCGCCACCGCGCGTTATTGCGCGCCGGTTCCGGCCGACGCCGGTCCCGGACGGGTGCCCGACGTCGAGATCACCTTCCCCGACGGCACGGTGCTGCGCTCCGACGACGCGGAGGTGCACGCCAAGCTGTCGGAACTGGCCGGCCGAGAGATGCGGCTGACCGCGCTCCCGCCTGCCTCCGACACCAGCCTGCACCGGCTCGGCCTGACCGACCGCAATCACTCGCCGATCGCCTCGATGCGCTCGGACTTCGGGATCGCCGACGGCGAGAGGCTGCCCGATCTGTCGATGATGCGGATATCGGACCTGACGATGTTCGCCCGCTATTCGACGCCGCCCGGGATGTTCGTCGACCTGGCGCCCGTGCACGTGATGACGACGGCCAGCCTGGCCACCATCGGCGCCGAGATCGGTGAGGCCGCCGTCGATGTCCGCCGCTTCCGGCCCAACGTGCTGCTCGCCGAGGACGACCCGGACGACGGGCTGCCGGAGTCCCACTGGACGGGCGGCCACCTGAGGGTCGGGGGAGCGGTGCTCGAGGTGACCATGCCGACCATCCGGTGTGTGGTACCGAGCAGGGCGCAGCCGGGTCTGGACGTCGATCGCAGGATCACCCGGGCGGTCGCCGAGCGGGCGAACCGATGCCTCGGCAGCTACTGCTGGGTCGACTCCGCCGGTGCGGCCGGTGTCGGTGACGAGGTGTTGTTGACGCCGCACCGGAGCAGCAGGCTCGGCGACGCCGCGAAGCGGGGCAAGCGCATGGTGTTCGGGCTTGCCACCACCGCGGTGAGCCGGTTGGCCCGCTAGACGCTAGCGCTGCTGCCAGCCCGAGTGGATGTAGGTGTCGGCGAACCGCTTCATCGAATCCTTCTTCTTCTCCAGCGGCGCATCGAAACTCAAGCCGTCGAACACCCACGGGATCACGATGTTGTCGGTGACCCCCGCCTCGGCGAGCTCGCGGTGGCCCTCGACGCCGAACTTGTCGATGCACACCGCCTGGAATTCGAACGGCTCACTCCCGCGGCCGAACTCGGCGCGTAGCGCGTTGAGCTTCCCGATCGTCTCCGCGAGTTGTGCGCCTGTCATCATGGCGCTGGTCCAGCCGTCGCCCACCCGCGCCGCGCGTTTGAGTGCGACGTCGGTGTGCCCGCCGACATAGAAGGGGACCGGCTCCGATGGCGCGGGACTCATCTGCAGCCGGTCGAAGTCGAAGAACTCGCCGTGGAACTCGACCATGCCGCCGGCGAGCACGAGCTTGATCACCTCGATCATCTCGTCGACCCGCTTGCCGCGCCGCGCGTACGGCACCCCGCACCACTCGAATTCCTCAGGTGCCCAGCCGATCCCGACGCCGAAGCCGAACCTGTTGTTCGTGAGGTTCGCCACCGAGCCGACCTGCCGCGCCAGCAGCAGCGGGTTGCGTGACCCGAGTTTCATCACGTTGGTGTAGAACCGCAGCGTCGACGTCACCGCACCCATCGCCGCGGCGGCGATCAACGGATCCACCCACGGCGTGTCGGCATTCCACATCCGCGAGCCGTCGGGGGTGTACGGGTAGTCGGCCGCCTGCTTCTCCATGTAGAACAGCGAGTCGGGCAACGCGATCGCGTCGAATCCGACCTCTTCGGCGCATCTCGCCAGCTCCGCCAACTGATCGACGGGGCCCATCGCGATGCTGACCGTGTACTTCATGGTCACGCGGTTTGTTTGTCGGAACTGACCACCCACATCGAGTAGTACTGCGAGCCACCGCCGTACGCGTGGCCGAGCGCCTTGCGGGCGCCCTCGACCTGGTGCTCGCCGGCCTTGCCCATCACCTGGATCGCGGCCTCGGCGAAGCGGATCATGCCCGACGCGCCGATCGGATTCGACGACAGCACCCCGCCGGACGGGTTGACCGGCAGCCTGCCGCCGATCGCCGTCTCACCGGCCTCGGTGAGCTTCCAGCCCTCGCCCTCGGCGGCGAAACCGAGGTTCTCCAACCACATCGGCTCGAACCACGAGAACGGGACGTAGATCTCGGCGACGTCGATCTCGTCGATCGGGCTCTTGATCCCGGCCGCCGCCCACAACGCCTTGGCGGCGTCCCGGCCGGCCCGCGGGTTCACCTGGTCGCGCCCGGCATAGGCGAGCGGTTCGGTGCGCAACGCGGTGGCGTGGATCCACGCCACCGGATGGCCCTCGGCCACCCGACGATCCGCGGTCTCCTCGTCACCGATCACCAGCGCGCAGGCGCCGTCGGACGACGGGCACGTCTCGTCGAAGCGGATCGGATCCCACAGCATCTGCGAGCCGAGCACCTTCTCCAGCGTGATGTCGGGCTGGTGCAGGTGGGCCAGCGGGTTCTTCGCCCCGTTCAGCCGGTCCTTGACGGCCACCATCGCCCCGATGTGGGTGGGGGCGCCCGAGCGGCGGATGTAGGCCCGTACGTGCGGGGCGAAGTAGCCGCCGGCGCCGGCGCCGACCGGCTTGGTGAACGGCACCGGAATGCTCAACGCCCACATGGCATTTGACTCCGACTGCTTCTCCCACGCCATGGCCAGCACCCGGCGGTACTTACCGGACTGCACCAGGCTCGCGGCCACCACGCCGGTGGAGCCGCCGACCGAACCGGCGGTGTGCACGCGGATCAGCGGCTTGTTCGTGGCGCCGACGGCGTCGGTCAGGAACAGTTCGGGCATCATGACGCCCTCGAAGAAGTCCGGTGCCTTGCCGACGACGACGGCGTCGATGTCGTCCATCGTCATACCGGAATCGGCCAGCGCTCTGTCGATGGCCTCACGCACCAGGCCGTTCATCGACACGTCCTGGCGCTTGGCGACGTACTTGGTCTGCCCGGTGCCCAGCACCGCTGCCTTGTTCTTCGCCATCAGTTCTTGCCGTCCCTTCCTTCGAGGACCGCGACCAGGTTCTGTTGCAGCGCAGGTCCGCTGGTGGCGTGCGCGAGTACCCGCTGTGCCGAACCGTCGAAGATGTGGCGGGCGGCGAAGCCGATCCGCTCGAGGCCGGCCGAGAACATCGGGTTGGCGGCCAGCGTGCCGCCGGACGGGTTGATCGTGGTCGAATCCGACAGCCCGATGGCCTCTTTGAGGATGAGGTGCTGGTGGGTGAACGGCGCGTAGATCTCGGCGACGTCGATGGAACCGGTGTCGCCGCCGGTGGCCGCCTGCGCGGACGCGGCGGTCGACGGTGAGGTGGTCAGGTCGCGGGCGCCGAGGATCGGTGTTTCGATCCGATGCTCGAAACCGGTGATCCAGGCCGGGTTCTCACGCAGTTCGCGGGCCCGGTCGCCGGCGGCCAGCACGATAGCCGACGCGCCGTCGGTGATCGGGGCGATGTCGTGGCGGCGCAGGGGATCGGCGAAGTACGGACGCTCGAGGAGTTCCTCGACGGTCTCGGCGGGCTTCTCCGAGTCGGTGCGTCCGGCGACCGCGAACGAGTCCAGCGCCACCTGGGCCATGTCCTCGGCGGTCCACTTACCCGCGTCCAGACCCAGGCGAGCCTGCAGTCCGGCGATCGACACCGAATCCGGCCACAGCGGGGCGACGGTGTACGGGTCGGTCTGCAGGGCCAGCACGCGGCGCAGCGTGCCCGCACTGGACTTGCCGAAGCCGTACACCAGCGCGGTCTCCACCTCGCCGGTGAGGATCTTGATGTAGGCCTCGTAGAGCGCCCACGCGGCGTCCATCTCGACGTGTGACTCGTTGATGGGCGGGACGGCGCCGATGGAGTCGATCGCGGAGATGAACGAGAACGCCCGGCCGGCAAGGTAATCCGACGATCCGGAGCACCAGAAGCCGATGTCGCCCTTGGTGATGCCGAGGTCTTCGTAGAGTTCGGCGAAACACGGCATCAGCATCTCGACGCCGTTGGTGGTGCCCTCGGTGCGGCGCACGTGCGGTGCGTGCGCGAAGCCCACCACTGCAATTTCGGTCACGGAAAGAGCCTCTCTACAGGTGGTGCTTGTAGGTGTCGTATTCGGCGTCGGGCTCACCCGTCGGCCGGAAATGGCTGATGTTGTCGATGCCCAGACCCCACTCCTCGCGGGGCTTCCATACCGCCTCGACCCGCATGCCCATCCGCACCTGGTCGGCCTCGATCTCGGTGACCAGATGCAGGAACGGGATGTCGGCGCCGTCGAGCAGCACGTACGCCGCGACGTAAGGCGGCTTGATGCGCTGACCGGCGAACGGGATGTTGATGATCGCGAACGTCGTCACCGTGCCTCGGTCCGGCAGTTCGACGAACTCGGTGGTGGGCCGGCCCGTGGCTGGATCCGCCTCGCGCGGAGGGAAATACAGTTTCCCGTCCTTGCCGGTGCGGGCGCCCAGCAGCTTGCCCTCCTGCAGAGCGCGCAGGAACGTGCTCTCCGGCGCCGACGCGGTGTGCTGGATCTCGATGGCGCTCGGCACCACGAGCATCGTCACCGGATCCTTGTCCGAGGGTTCACCCTCCGGTTCCGCCTCCTCGCCCAGTGCGAAGTACGCGATGTCGGTGATCGCGCCGACGGGTTCGTCGACCCAGTGCGCGTGCACCCGCGTCCCGGCACTGATCTTGTCGGACTCACCTGCATCCACGGCGTGCAGCAGCGGGGTGTCGGCACCGTCGAGTTTGATCAGCGCCCACGCGAACGGACGGTCGAGCGGCTGCCCCTCGAGCGGGGCCGGCTGCCACGTCCACGACACCACGGTGCCGACACCGGCCACCGGTACGATCTCCGTCAACCGTTCGTAGGTCACCGGGTCGTATTCGGCAGGCGGCACGTGCACGCGTCCGTCGGAGCCCCGTACGCCGACGATGCGCTTCTCGCGCAGTGCGGTGAAGAACTGGCCGAGCAGTGGCCCGACCGAACGGGTGTAGTCGAAGGACAACTTCAGCGGCGCCGAGAGGGGCGGTTCATGCGTCTCGATCAGCGCCGGGCTGCTTTGGCTGGCGGTCACAGCACAGAGTAGAACAGGTTCTAAGAACGGTTTCAAGGGACCGTCTAGACAGGCTAGGAAGGCAACACAATGAAGCTCGGACTCCAGCTCGGTTATTGGGGAGCGCAGCCGCCGACCAATCACGCCGAACTCGTCGCAGCGGCCGAGGAGGCGGGCTTCGACACCGTCTTCACCGCGGAGGCGTGGGGATCGGACGCCTACACCCCGCTGGCATGGCTCGGCTCGTCGACGCAACGCATGCGCCTCGGCACGTCGGTCATCCAGCTGTCGGCGCGCACTCCCACGGCGTGCGCGATGGCGGCGCTGACCCTCGACCACCTGTCCGGCGGTCGCCACATCCTCGGCCTCGGCGTGTCCGGGCCGCAGGTGGTGGAGGGCTGGTACGGGCAGAAGTTCCCGAAGCCGCTGGCCCGCACCCGCGAGTACGTGAACATCCTGCGCCAGGTGTGGGCGCGCGAGGCCCCGGTGACCAGTCCCGGCCCGCACTATCCGCTGCCGCTGTCCGGCGAGGGGACCACCGGGCTCGGCAAGGCGCTCAAACCGATCACCCATCCTCTGCGGGCCGACATCCCGATCATGCTGGGCGCCGAAGGCCCGAAGAACGTCGCGCTGGCCGCCGAGATCTGCGACGGCTGGCTGCCGATCTTCTACACCCCCCGGATGGCCGACACGTACAACGAATGGCTCGACGAGGGCTTCGCCCGGCCGGGCGCGCGCCGCACCCGTGAGGACTTCGAGATCTGCGCGACCGCGCAGGTCGTCATCACCGACGACCGGCCCGCGACGTTCGAGATGATGAAGCCGTTCCTCGCCCTGTACATGGGCGGAATGGGCGCCGAGGACACCAACTTCCACGCCGACGTGTACCGCAGGATGGGATACGCCGAGGTGGTCGACGACGTCACCAAGCTGTTCCGCAGCAACCGCAAGGACGAGGCCGCCAAGGTGATTCCCGACGAGCTCGTCGACGACGCCGCGATCGTCGGCGACGCCGACTACGTCCGTGAGCAGATCAAGGTCTGGGAGGCTGCCGGGGTGACGATGATGGTGGTCAGTGCCCGGTCTGCCGAGCAGGTCCAGGAGCTCGCCGGTCTGGTGTAGACACTTCTTGCCACCTGTCTAGAACACGTTCTAGATTGACCGGATGACGGACTCGGTCTCGCAGCACACGATCCAGGACACCGTGCTCACCATGCCGGTGCGCATCCGCAAAGCCAACACCCACGTGGCGATGTTCTCCGTCGCCGCGCCCGCCGCCCAGCGGATGATCGACTACTCCGCACTGCGGGTGTGTGAATACCTGCCCGGCCGGACCGTCGTCATGCTGATGCTGGTGCGCTACGTCGACGGCGATCTCGGGCGGTACCACGAGTTCGGGACGGCGGTGATGGTGAACCCGCCGGGTTCGTCGGTCAAGGGGCCTCGCGCACTCGCGTCCGCCGCGGCGTTCATCCACCACCTGCCCGTCGACCAGACCTTCACGCTGGAGGCCGGCCGGCGCATCTGGGGTTTCCCGAAGATCATGGCCGACTTCACCGTGCGTGAGACGCCGCGGTTCGACTTCGAGGTCAGCGAGAACGGCACGTTCATCGCCGGCATCGAATTCAGCCGCGGCGTGCCGATCCCGTCGGCGGTCACCGCCCGGCCGCAGGTACTGCGGACCTACAGCTGTCTCGACGGCGTCACCCGCGAGATCCCCTGGGAGATGCGCAACACCGGGATGTCGGCGCGGCTGGGCGGTGCGCGTCTGCGCCTCGGCGACCACCCCTACGCGCGTGAACTCGCCGCGCTCGGTTTGCCGAAACGGGCTTTCGCCAGCCAGGCATCTGCCAATGTCGAGATGACATTCGGTGACGCACAGGAGATTCGATGACGCAGACGTTGAGCACCAAACCGGACGTCGACCTGACCGACGGCACGTTCTACGCCGACGGTCCGGCCGCGCGTGAGGCGTACCGCTGGATGCGGGCCAACCAACCGGTGTTCCGCGACCGCAACGGGCTGGCGGCGGCGGCGACGTATCAGGCCGTGCTGGACGCGGAGCGCAACCCGGAGTTGTTCTCGTCGACCGGTGGTATCCGCCCGGATCAACCCGGGATGCCGTACATGATCGACATGGACGATCCCGCACACCTGTTGCGCCGCAAACTCGTCAACTCCGGATTCACCCGTAAGCGGGTGATGGACAAGGTGCCCTCGATCGAGCGGTTGTGCGACACGCTGATCGACGCGGTGTGTGAACGCGGCGAATGCGACTTCGTCCGCGACATCGCCGCCCCGCTGCCGATGGCCGTGATCGGCGACATGCTCGGCGTGCTGCCCGAGGAGCGCGAGATGCTGCTCACCTGGTCGGACGACCTGGTGTGTGGGTTGAGTTCGCACGTCGACGAATTGGTGATCCAGAAGCTGATGGACACGTTCGCCGCGTACACGGCGTTCACGATGGACGTCATCGCCAAGCGCCGCGCCGAACCGACCGACGACCTGTTCTCCGTGCTGGTCAACGCGGAGGTCGAGGGTTCGCGGATGACCGACGACGAGATCGTGTTCGAAACGCTGCTCATCCTGATCGGTGGCGACGAGACCACGCGGCACACGCTGTCCGGTGGCACCGAGCAGATCCTGCGGCATCGCGATCAGTGGGAGCGCCTCGTCGCGGATGAGCGCTCGCGCGAAGACCATGGGGCACGCGTCGAACTTCTGCCGGGCGCCATCGAGGAGATGCTGCGTTGGACGTCGCCGGTGAAGAACATGTGCCGCACGCTCACCGCCGACACCGAATTCCATGGGACCGAGTTGCGGTCGGGCGAGAAGATCATGCTGATGTTCGAGTCGGCCAACTTCGACGAGTCGGTGTTCGGTGATCCGGACAGCTTCCGGATCGACCGGCATCCCAACAGCCATGTGGCATTCGGATTCGGTACCCACTTCTGCCTCGGTAACCAGCTGGCCCGGTTGGAGCTGCGGCTGATGCTCACCAAGGTGCTGCAGCGGCTGCCGGATCTGCGCCTGGCCGACGACGCGACTGTCCCGCTGCGGCCGGCGAACTTCGTCAGCGGTCCGGAGTCGATGCCGGTGGTGTTCACGCCGACCGCCCGCGTGCTGGACTAACAGCTTCACGCCGAACGTGCGCCCACTGCGAGTTTTGGGCGGATTTTTCGCAGTGAGCTCACGTTCGCTGGCGCCATGCGGATCTCAGCCTGGCGATGATGCCGCCCTCGGTGTCGCGTGAGGTGACCCGGATGTCGATCCATCCGAGTTCGGTGATTGCCTCGTGGCGGTGGATGTCCTTGTTGAACCGGTCCGGCCCGAGATGGTGGGAGCCTTCGTAGTCCAGGGCCACCTTGATGTCCTCCCAGCCCATGTCCACGACGGCGACGAGCTGACCGTATCCGTCGTACACCGGGATCTGGGTCTGCGGGGCAGGGAAGCCGTTGCGGACGACCAGTAGCCGCAGCCACGTCTCCCGCGGTGATTCGGCACCCGGGTCGACGAGGCCGAGGGCGTTGTGCGCGTTGCGAATACCGCGGCGGCCGCGGTACCGATCGGCCAGGAGTTCGACATCGGGGACCTTGAGGTGTGTGGCGCGGGCGAGCGCGTCGATCGCCGCGACCGCCCGGCCGAGCGGGTACCGCGCCGCGATGTCGAGTGCGGTGCGGGCCGGTGTCGTGACCCGGACACCGTCGACCATCTCGACCTCGTCGTCGCCGACGCGGTCCGACCACGTCCGCAGGCCTGGCGGCGGGCGGCGGTTGGGCCACAGCACCTCGGCCGGCTTCGAGGCGTCAACCCATCTCGCGCCGTGCATCGCCGCCGCCGACTGCCCGGCGACCACGCCCTGTCGCCGCGTCCACAGCCACGCCGCCGTCGCGCGCTGCCTCGCGGTGAGGTCGGCATCGCGCCTCACGTACACATCCGGATAGACGGCGCGGAAGCGACTGCGCAGCGCGTACGGCGTCAACGCGCCCGATGCGATGGCCTCACTGCCGATGAAAGGCTCCCCCATGCGGGGAGTGTGCCGGTGGGGACTGACACCCCGTCGAACGTGCGCTCACTGCGAGAAATGAGCGGGAAAGTCGCACTCACCGCACGTTCGGCGGGGAACGACCCCTACTTCATCTTGAAGTTCGGCGCCCGCTTCTCCTTGAACGCCCGCGGACCCTCCTTGGCGTCCTCGGACAGGAACACCTCGATCCCGATCTTGGTGTCGATCTTGAAGGCGTCGTTCTCGTGCAGGCCTTCGGTCTCGCGGATCGACCGCAGGATCGCCTGCACCGCAAGCGGTCCGTTGTTGTTGATCACCTCGGCGATCTCGAGGGCCTTGTCCAGCGCGGTGCCGTCGGGCACGACGTGACCGATCAGCCCGTATTCCAGCGCCTCGGCGGCGGTGATGTGCCGTCCGGTCAGCAGCAGATCGCACGCGATGGTGTACGGGATCTGCCGGACCAGGCGCACCGCGGAGCCACCCATCGGGTACAGGCTCCACTTCGCCTCGGAGATACCGAATTTCGCACTCTCACCGGCGATGCGGATGTCGGTGCCCTGCAGGATCTCGGTGCCACCGGCGATCGCCGGACCCTCCACGGCGGCGATCAGCGGTTTGGTCAGCCGGCGGCCCTTGAGCAGACCGTCGATGCGCGACGGGTCGTAGCTGCCGTCCTTGAACGAGTCACCCGGCGGCTTGGCCGTCGCGGCCTTGAGGTCCATCCCGGCGCAGAAGTAGCCGCCGGCGCCGGTGAGGATGCACGACCGGATCTCCGGGTCGCTGTCGACACGGTCCCACGCCTCGACCATTATCGAGAGCATCTCAGTGGACAGTGCGTTGCGGGACTGCGGACGGTTCAGCGTCACGATCAGGGTGTGTCCACGCTGCTCAACAAGGGCGTCGGGCTCGTTCTGGGGCTCGCTCATCGGGGTCCGCCTTCCTGCATCTTCGCCAGAGACTTGTCTCGAAATGTAACACGTTCTAGTTTAGGTTCCGTGGCCCTGAACATTGCCGATCTTGCCGAGCACGCCATCGACGCCGTGCCTGACCGTGTCGCCCTCATCAGCGGCGACGAGACGCTCACCTACGGCGAACTCGAGGACAAGGCGAACCGCCTGGCGCACTACCTGATCGACCAGGGGGTCAAGAAGGACGACAAGGTCGGCCTGTACTGCCGCAACCGCATCGAGATCGTGATCGGGATGGTCGGCATCATCAAGGCGGGCGCCATCCTGGTCAACATCAACTTCCGCTACGTCGAGGGCGAGCTGCGCTACCTGTTCGAGAACTCCGACATGGTGGCGCTGATCCACGAGCGCCAGTACAGCCCCCGGGTCGCCAACGTCCTGCCCGACACCCCGGACGTCAAGACGGTGCTGGTGGTCGAGGACGGCAGCAGCGAGGACTTCTCGAGCTACGGCGGCGTCGAGTTCTACTCCGCGCTCGCGCAGGGCTCGCCCGAACGCGACTTCGGCCCGCGCAGCGAGGACGACATCTACCTGCTCTACACCGGCGGCACCACCGGCTTCCCCAAGGGGGTGATGTGGCGCCACGAGGACATCTACCGGGTGCTGTTCGGCGGCACCGACTTCGCCACCGGTGAGCCGATCGCCGATGAGTACGGGCTGGCCAAGCAGGCGGCCGAGAACGCGCCGATGGTGCGCTACCCGATCCCGCCGATGATCCACGGCGCGACGCAGTCGGCCACCTGGATGGCGCTGTTCGCCGGGCAGACCGTGGTGCTGGTGCCCGAATTCGATCCGGAAGAGGTCTGGCGGACCTGCGCGAAACACAAGGTGAACCTGTTGTTCTTCACCGGTGACGCGATGGCCCGTCCGCTGCTCGACGCGCTCGTCAGGCACCAGGAGAACGGCGACGAGTTCGACCTGTCGAATCTGTTCCTGCTGGCGAGCACCGCGGCGCTGTTCTCGCCCGCCCTCAAGGACCAACTGCTCGAACTGCTGCCCAACCGGATCATCACCGACTCGATCGGCTCCTCGGAGACCGGCTTCGGCGGGTCGAGCGTCGTCACCAAGGGGCAGACGCATACCGGCGGCCCGCGCGTGACGATCGACAAGAACGTCGCGGTGATCGACGACGACGGCAACCACGTCGAACCGGGCAGTGGTGTGCGCGGCATGATCGCCAAATCGGGTCACATCCCCGTCGGCTACTACAAGGACGAGAAGAAGACCGCCGAGACGTTCCGCACGATCAACGGTGTGCGCTACGCGATCCCGGGTGACTACGCCACCGTCGAGGAGGACGGCAGCGTGACGATGCTCGGCCGCGGCTCGCAGTCGATCAACAGCGGCGGCGAGAAGATCTACCCCGAAGAGGTCGAAGGCGCCCTCAAGGGCCACCACGACGTCTTCGACGCGCTGGTCGTCGGCGTGCCCGACGAGCGCTACGGCCAGTGCGTGGCCGCCGTGATCCAGCGCCGCGAGGGGGCCACCCCGTCGCTGGCCGAACTGGACGCGTTCGTGCGCAACGAGATCGCGGGATACAAGGTGCCGCGCAAGATCTGGTGGGCCGACGAGATCCAGCGCACGCCCGCGGGGAAACCCGACTACCGCTGGGCCAAGGCCCACACCGAGTCCCGTCCGGCGGACGAGACGCACGCCAATCACGTTGGAGCCAAATAACATGCGTACCGAACTGTGTGACCGCTTCGGAATCGACCACCCGATCTTCGTCTTCACCCCGTCGGAGAAGGTGGCCGCCGCCGTCACCCGCGCCGGCGGCATGGGGGTGCTGGGTTGCGTGCGGTTCAACGACGCCGACGACCTCGAGAACGTCCTGCAGTGGATGGACGAGAACACCGACGGCAAGCCGTACGGCGTCGACGTCGTCATGCCGGCGAAGATCCCCACCGAGGGCACCGCGGTCGACATCAACAAACTGATCCCGCAGAGCCACCGCGACTTCGTCGACAAGACGCTGGCCGACCTCGGAGTTCCGCCGCTGCCGGAGGACGAGGCCCGCAACGAGGGCGTGCTGGGCTGGCTGCACTCGGTGGCGCGCAGCCACGTCGAGGTGGCGCTCAAGCATCCGATCAAGTTGATCGCCAACGCGCTGGGCTCCCCGCCGAAGGACGTCATCGACCAGGTGCACGAGGCCGGAGTGCCGGTCGCGGCGCTCGCCGGCAGCGCCAAACACGCCCAACGACATGTCGACAACGGCGTCGACATCGTCGTTGCCCAGGGCCATGAGGCCGGTGGACACACCGGTGAGATCGGCTCGATGGTGCTGTGGCCGGAGATCGTCGACGCGCTCGACGGCCGCGCACCGGTATTGGCCGCCGGTGGTATCGGTACCGGACGCCAGGTCGCGGCGGCGCTCGCGCTCGGCGCGTCCGGGGTGTGGATGGGCTCGGCGTTCCTGACGTCGGCGGAATACGATCTGGGACACCGCAAACCGAGTGGGGTGTCGACCATCCAGGAGGCGATGCTGCGGGCGACCTCCAGCGACACCGTGCGCAGGCGGATCTACACCGGCAAGCCGGCCCGGCTGCTGAAGACGAAGTGGACCGAGGCGTGGGAGGCTCCCGACGCTCCGGAACCGCTGCCCATGCCGCTGCAGAACATCCTCGTCAGCGAGGCGCATCAGCGGATGAACGAATCCGACAACCCCGACACCGTGTCGATGCCGGTCGGTCAGATCGTCGGCCGGATGAACGAGATCCGGCCCGTGGCCGACATCATCGCCGAACTGGTGTCGGGCTTCGAGTCAGCGAGCACCCGACTGGACCGCATCCGCGAGGGCTGAGGTTCTGTCCGATTCGTTCATGACGGGACGCCGGGCACGCGCCTAGCGTCGAGGCATGGACATCAATGTGACCTCGGCGGTGTTCCAGGTGTTCGCCGCCGACCTCGCCCGCTCGCTGGAGTTCTACCGACTGCTGGGGCTCGACGTTCCCGCAGGCGACGAACACGTGGCGGTCGGGCTGCCTGGTGGCAACACCCTGTCGTTCGACACCGACAAGACGATCGCGGGTATGCATCCCGGATGGGCGCCACCGGGTGGCGCGGGCCGGGTGGCGCTGGCGCTGGGCCTGTCGTCCCCGGAAGCGGTCGACGAACTGTTCGCGCGGGTGACCGCGGCGGGTCACGACGGCAGCCTGGCGCCGTACGACGCGCCTTGGGGTCAGCGCTATGCGACGGTGGCGGATCCGGACGGCAACTGGGTCGACCTGTTCGCACCGCTGCCGAGCTGACCCAGCGGCACCCCGGCCAAGTCGCGCACCTCGCGGTGCAGGTGCGGCTGGTCGGCATAGCCCACGCGCGCCGCGACCTCCGCGGCGGGCAGACCCTCGCCGACCAGTCGCATCGCGCGCCGGAACCGGAGTATCCGCCGGAGCGTGGCGGGGCCGTAGCCGTAGATCGCGCCGCACTGACGCTGCAGCGTGCGCGGCGACCAGCCGAGCTCGTCGGCCACCGTTTGGACCGCGGCGCCCGACCCCAGCCGTGCGGTGACCCGCGCGAGGGCCGGCAGCGACCACGGCGCGGTCTCGGTTCGGGGAGCCTGCGCCGCGAGGGCCTCCGCGATGACGGCCAGCGACCGGCCCCGGACCGGGTCACACACTTCGCCGAGGGGAATCCTGGTGTTGCGCAACCGGTTCGCCGGAACACCGAGCAGCCGCGGCAGGACGCCGGGGCGGAAGCGCAGACCGGCGATCGGCTCGTCGGTGGCAGCACTGAGATACGCCGCCGAGTCCGGACCCGCGACGACGATCCGGCCGTCCATCCGGATCAGGTCCATGCAGCCGTCCGGGAGGATGCGTGCCGGCCCGTCCGGGCCGGTGCGCTCCCACCCGCACTCGACCAGGGCGCGCAGCCGGGGCGGCGGCGGCAACTCG
Source organism: Mycolicibacterium litorale (assembly GCA_050205415.1). Taxonomy (GTDB): domain Bacteria; phylum Actinomycetota; class Actinomycetes; order Mycobacteriales; family Mycobacteriaceae; genus Mycobacterium; species Mycobacterium litorale_C. The sequence goes on along the minus strand of JBNMQY010000009.1, from coordinate 30,065 downwards.
CGATAGCCCACGAGGGCTACGCTACCGCCGGATCTCGAACACCGGATCGGCGCAATCGGTGCCTTCCGCGGACAGGTGCCGTTTGAGCACCTTGAACGTCTCGGTGCGCGGCAGGGCCTCGCTGACGCGGACGTACGACGGCCACTGTTTGGGCCCCAGGTCGGACTGTTCGGCGAGGAAGGCCTCGAACTTCTCGGGGTCGAATTCGGCTCCCGATCGCAACACGAGCGCGGCCATCACCCGGTCACCGACTGCGGGATCCGGGACGGGGTAGACCGCGACCTCGACGATGTCGTTGTGCCGCAGCAGGATCCGCTCGATCGGTGCGGTGCCGAGATTCTCGCCGTCCACCCGCATCCAGTCTCCGAGCCGGCCCGCGAAGTAGATGAACCCGTTCTCGTCGCAGTAGGCCAGGTCGCCGCTGTGGTACACCCCGCCCGCCATCCGCTCGGCCTCGGCGGCCTCGTCGTTGTAGTAGCCGCGGAACTGTCCGCGGCCGTTCGGGTTCACCAGCTCACCGACCTGGCCGGGTGCGCATCGCGCGCCGGTGTCGACGTCGACGATCGCGATGTCCTCGGTGAGCGGACCGAGGGACCCCTCGGGGGTGTCGGGCGTCCGGGCGATCGCCACCCCACCCTCGGTCGAACCGAAACCATCGACGACGACGACGCCGAACCGGCGCGCGAACCGGTCGAGGTCACGCGGCGCACCTTCGTTGCCGTACAGGATCTTCAGAGGATTGTCCGCGTCGTCGGCGCGCGGCGGGGTCGCCAGGATGTAGGACAGCGGTTTGCCGACGTAGTTGGCGTAGGTGGCGCCGTACCGGCGGACGTCCGGGAGGAACTGCGACGCCGAGAATTTCCGCCGCAGTGCCAGCGAACCGCCCGCGGCCACCCCGACCGCCCATCCGGCCATCACCGCGTTCGAGTGGAACAGCGGCATCGACAGGTAACAGGTGTCCGACGGGCCGAGCCCGAACCGGTCGGCGAGCATCCGTCCCGGAAACGCCACCTTCTCGTGCGTCACCCGCACGGCCTTGGGCTCACCGCTCGTCCCGGACGTGAAGATCAGCATGAACAGGTCGTCGGGGTCGGGACTGCCGAACCGCACCTCGACGTCGCGGTGGGCAGCCAGTTCCTCTCGCCACTGCGGAGATTCGACGTCGATGTAGTCGACCCCGTCGGGCACCTGGGCGCCGTCGTCGGCGAGTATCACCTGGCAGTCGGCGCGGGCGATGTCGCGGGCCAGGGCCGCTCCGCGCCGGGTGGGGTTCAGCCCCACCGGCACCAGACCGGCGAGGGCGGCGGCCACCAGGACGCTGGAGAAGAACGGGGTGTTGCCGAGCAGCACACCCACGTGCGGCGGTCTGTCCGGCGCCAGCCGCGCCCGCAGTGCCGCGGCCACCGCCGCAGCCGACTGGATGTGCGAACGCCAGCTGACGAACTGCCCGTCGGCGTGTATCCCGCGGTCGTCGACGTCGACCAACGGCGCCAACAGGTTGGCGACCGTCGGTTCCGGGCCCACCGTCACACCGGGGTGTCGGCCAGTTCGCGGCCGATACGCAACAGCTGACCGGTCGCGCCGCCGACCGCGAACTCGGTCTGCTTGGCCGCCAGGAAATACCGGTGGATCGGGTGGTCGGTGTCGATGCCGACACCGCCGTGCACGTGCACCGCGGTGTGCGCGACGCGGTGGCCGGCTTCGGCGGCCCAGAACGCGGCACTCGCGACGTCGATGTCGGCGGGCAGTCCCTCCGAGACCCGCCACGCCGCCTGGGTCAGCGTCATTCGCAGACCCTTGATGTCGATGTACCCGTCGGCGAGCCGCTGCGCGACCGCCTGGAAGCTGCCGATGGGCCGGTCGAACTGTTCGCGTTCCCGGGCGTAGGTGGCGGTCAGCTCCAGCGCCCGCTCCAGCACGCCGAGCTGACACGCCGCCCGGCCGAGGTGGTGACGGACCGTCAGCCACGCCAACGCCTTGGCGTCGCCGACGATCCGGCCGGCGTCGAGTTCGACCCCGGAGAGCTCGAGATGCCCGACGCTGCCGTGGCCCGTCGTGTCCAGCGCCTCCACCGACACCCCGGTGTCGCCGGCGGCGACCAGGAACAGCGCCACCCTGCCCTCTGTCTCCGCGGGCACCAGGAACGCGTCGGCCACCGGGCCGTAGGGGACCAGTGTGCGCGAACCCGTCAACACGTAGCCCGAACCGGACGACGCGGCCTGCACCGGGCCCTGTCCCATCTCACCCTCGAGCGCGACGGTCAGCACCTTCTCGCCGCTGACGGCCGAAGTGGCCCAATCCTGCTGCAACTCAGCGGGTCCGAATGCGGCCAGGGCGCCCGCGGCGAGCACCACCGACTCCAGATACGGCACCGCGGAGAGCTGACGGCCGAGCGCCACCAGGACAGCGACCTCCTCGAGCACCCCGAAACCCCCGCCGCCCAGCGCATCCGGCGCCGTCGTGGACAGCACGTCGGCGTCGATCAGCTTGCGCCACAGCTCGCGGTCGAAACGTTGCTCGAGCCCGTCGAGGTCGCGCTGGTGCTCGGGGGTGCACACCGATTCGGTGATGGTGCGGACGAGGCCGCCGAGGTCGTCGGCGGCTTCGGTGGTCGAAAAATCCATGATGCTCCTTACCGGTTGACCCGGGGCAGGCCGAGCGCGACCATGCCGATGATGTCGCGCTGGATCTCGTTGGTGCCGCCGCCGAACGTCAGGATCAGGCAGGACCGGTGCATGCGCTCGACGCGGCCGCGCAGCAGCGCGCCGGGGGAGTTCGGGCGCAACGTGGCGGCGGTGCCCAGCACCTCCATCAGCAGCCGGTAGGCCTCGGTGGCCAACTCCGTCCCGAACACCTTGGCCGCCGACGCGTCGGCCGGTGAGGGCGCCGCTTCGGTGGAGGCCAGTTCCCAGTTGATCAGCTTGAGGACTTCGGCTTTGGCGTGCACCCGGGCCAGGTTCAGCTGCACCCATTCAGAGTCGATCAACCTGCGGCCGTGGGAGTCCTTGGTGTTCTGCGCCCACTCGCGGACCCCGTCGAGAGCCACGAAGATCGGCTGCGCCGACACCAGCGCGACCCGCTCGTGGTTGAGCTGGTTGGTGACCAGTTTCCAGCCGGCATTCTCCTCGCCGACCAGATTCGCCACCGGTACCCGGACGTCCTGGTAGTAGGTGGCGCTGGTGTCCACTCCGGACATCGTGTGCACCGGCGTCCACGAGAAGCCCTCGGCGGTGGTGGGCACGATGAGCATCGAGATGCCGCGGTGTTTCTTGGCTTCGGGGTTGGTGCGCACCGCCAGCCAGACGTAGTCGGCGTAGGCGATCAGCGACGTCCACATCTTCTGGCCGTTGATGACGTACTCGTCACCGTCGCGGACCGCGGTGGTGCGCAGTGCCGCGAGGTCGGTGCCCGCGCCGGGTTCGGAGTATCCGATCGAGAAGTGCAGATCGCCGGAGGCGATGCGCGGCAGGAAGAACTTCTTCTGCTCCTCGGTGCCGAACGCCATGATCGTCGGCGCGACGCTGTTGATCGTCAGGAACGGCACCGGCACATTGGCGATCGCGGCCTCGTCGTTGAAGATCAGCCCGTCCATCGGCGGGCGGGCCTGGCCGCCGAACTCCTTGGGCCACGACAGCGTCAGCCAGCCGTCCTTGCCCATCTGCGCGACGGTTTCGCGGTAGACGTTGCCGCGCCCCATCTCGCCGTCGTTGGACGCCAACGCCTCGGCCCGCTCGGGCGTCATGAGTTTGGCGAAGTACGACCGCAATTCGCGGCGCAACTCCTCCTGCTCGGGGCTGTAGCCGATCCGCATCGCCTCGTCCTCACTGTGCCGCTGCTCGCCGGGCCCTCGGGCCCCGCTCGTTCCACCCGGTTGTAACACGTTCTAGTCTTGGGGTCCAGGGCGGTGTTGCACGCATGCCGTCCCGGCGGGTCGTATTCTGACCCCGACGTTCGGACGGGCCGTCCGCACTGGTGTCGCGAGGAGGTTGTCATGCGCGTGGAAGTCGACCGGGATCGCTGCGAGGGCAATGCGGTCTGCGTGGGAATTGCGCCGGACCTGTTCGATCTGGACGACGACGATTACGCCGTGGTCAAGCTCGACCCGGTGCCCGCCGACATGGAAGACGTGGCCGAGCAGTCGATCGCCGAATGCCCCCGAGCCGCGCTGATCCGCAGAGACTAGAGGTATTCACAAATTGACGACTCCCAGTAACGACCTGACCGATCTGTCCGGCCGCGTCGCCGTGGTGACTGGTGCCGCCGCAGGCCTCGGCCGCGCCGAGGCCATCGGCCTGGCCAGTGCCGGCGCCACCGTGGTGGTCAACGACATGGCGGCCGCCCTCGACAAGTCCGACGTCCTCGACGCGATCGCCGCCGCCGGGTCGAAAGGCGTCGCGGTCGCCGGCGACATCAGCCAACGCGCGACCGCCGACGAACTGGTCGAGACCGCCGACGGGCTCGGCGGGCTCGGCATCGTCGTCAACAATGCGGGCATCACCCGGGACCGCATCCTGTTCAACATGTCCGACGAGGAGTGGGACGCGGTGATCGCGGTCCACCTGCGCGGGCACTTCCTGCTGACCCGCAACGCCGCGACCTACTGGCGCGCCAAGGCGAAAGCCGGCGACGGGCAGGTCTACGGCCGCATCATCAACACCTCGTCGGAGGCGGGCCTGTCGGGTCCGGTCGGCCAGCCCAACTACGGGGCGGCCAAGTCCGGGATCACCGCGCTGACCCTGTCCGCGGCCCGCGCGCTCGACCGGTTCGGCGTACGCGCCAACGCGATCGCACCGCGCGCCAGGACCGCGATGACGGCAGGGGTCTTCGGGGACGCACCTGAGTTGCCCGCGGGCCAGGTCGACCCGCTGTCGACGGATCACGTCGTTACATTGGTGAAGTTCCTGGCCTCGCCGGCATCGGAAGCAGTCAACGGACAGCTGTTCATCGTCTACGGTCCGAAGGTGACATTGGTGGCGGCGCCCGTCGCGGAGGCACACTTCGCGGCGGAAGCCGAGGCGTGGGACCTCGCGGACCTCAGCGATACGTTGCGTGGATACTTTGCTGGCCGTGACCCGGAGCGGGGATTCTCGGCCACCGCACTGATGGACTCCCGAGACTGACAGTCTCGATTGTCAGCGGGGTCACAGGTACTAGAACACGTTACAGAATGCCTTTGACCCCACATGCCCTGAACAGCGCAAACGCGTCAACGATGACGGATTTTGCGGTTCTTTGACACTGCGAACGTGTTCTAGTTAATATGATCCGGCTCACTGAGCGCATCGTCCGAACCAGGGGTGGGAAGGCCGTGCCGGCGAGATTTCTCGGAATCTTCGCCGCGACCGGACTTCGCGACACCCCGCCCCGAGAACGGAGCCGAGGTTGATCGAACAGCTCGCGGCGCCGGCGCGGGCGGTCGGCGGTTTCGTCGAGATGTCCATCGACACCTTCGTGAAGATGTTCCGGCGGCCGTTCCAGTTCCGGGAGTTTCTCGACCAGACGTGGATGATCGCGCGGGTCTCGCTCATCCCGACACTTCTGGTCGCCATCCCCTTCACGGTCCTGGTCGCATTCACGCTCAATATCCTGCTGCGCGAGATCGGCGCGGCCGACCTGTCCGGTGCGGGCACCGCGTTCGGCACCATCACCCAGCTCGGCCCGGTGGTCACCGTGCTGGTGGTCGCGGGTGCCGGTGCGACGGCGATCTGCGCGGACCTCGGCGCGCGCACCATCCGCGAGGAGATCGACGCGATGCGGGTGCTCGGCATCGACCCGATCCAGCGGCTTGTGGTGCCGCGCGTCCTCGCCTCGACGTTCGTGGCGCTTCTGCTCAACGGCCTGGTCTGCGCGATCGGTCTGGCCGGCGGCTACGTGTTCTCGGTCTTCCTGCAGGGCGTCAACCCCGGCGCCTTCATCAACGGCCTGACGGTGCTCACCGGACTCGGCGAGCTGGTGCTGGCCGAGATCAAGGCCCTGCTGTTCGGCGTGGTCGCCGGGCTGGTCGGCTGCTACCGGGGATTGACGGTGCAGGGTGGGCCGAAGGGTGTGGGCATCGCGGTGAACGAGACCGTGGTCTACGCCTTCATCTGCCTGTTCGTGATCAACGTGATCATGACGGCCGTCGGCGTCCGGGTGCTGGTGCGGTGATGAGCCGATGAGTTACGACGTCACACTCCGCTTCCGCCGCATGTTCCGCGGACTGCCCCGCGCCGTCGACACGGTGGGGGAGCAGGCGCTGTTCTACGGCGAGACCATGCGCTACATCCCCAACGCGCTGACCCGCTACCGCAAGGAGACCATCCGGCTCATCGCCGAGATGACCATGGGCGCGGGCGCGCTGGTGATGATCGGTGGCACGGTCGGTGTCGCGGCGTTCCTCACGCTGGCCTCCGGCGGCGTCATCGCCGTGCAGGGCTACTCATCGCTGGGCAACATCGGCATCGAAGCGCTCACCGGCTTCCTGTCGGCCTTCCTCAACGTCCGCATCGTCGCCCCGGTGATCGCGGGGATCGCCTTGGCGGCCACCATCGGTGCCGGCACCACCGCGCAACTCGGCGCGATGCGGGTCGCCGAGGAGATCGACGCCGTCGAGTCGATGGCCGTGCACTCGGTGTCCTACCTGGTCTCGACCCGCCTGATGGCCGGGCTGATCGCGATCGTCCCGCTGTATTCGCTGTCGGTGCTCGCGGCGTTCTTCGCCGCCCGCTTCACGACGGTGTTCATCAACGGGCAGTCGGCCGGTCTCTACGACCACTACTTCAACACCTTCCTGGTGCCCAGCGACCTGCTGTGGTCCTTCCTCCAGGCCATCGTCATGTCGATCGCGGTCATGCTCGTGCACACCTATTACGGCTACAACGCATCCGGCGGTCCGGTCGGCGTCGGCATCGCGGTCGGCCAGGCGGTGCGGACGTCGCTGATCGTGGTCGTCACCATCACCCTGTTCATCTCGCTCGCCGTCTACGGCGCCTCCGGCAACTTCAACCTGTCGGGATAACGGATGGCAGACATCGACGCGAAACGCAGTCACGTACGCATCGCCGCCGCGATCCTGGCGGCGGTGCTGGTGGCCGCCACGATCTTCACCTATCTCTCCTACACCGCGGCGTTCACGTCGACCGATACGGTCACCGTCGTTTCCCCGCGCGCCGGCCTCGTCATGGAGACCGACGCGAAGGTGAAGTACCGCGGCATCCAGATCGGTGAGGTCAAGGAGATCGAGTACGCCGGGGACCGGGCGAAGTTGACGCTCGCCATTCGCAGCGACGAGATGCGCTTCATCCCCGCCAACGCACCGGTGCGCATCGCGGGCACCACGGTGTTCGGCGCGAAGGCGGTGGAGTTCATCCCGCCGGAGAATCCGCAGCAGACGTCGCTGCGGCCCGGGGCCGAGGTGCAGGCGTCCGACGTCCAGCTCGAGGTCAACACGCTGTTCCAGACCCTGACCGACGTGCTCGGCAAGATCGACCCGATCAACCTCAACGCCACCCTGAGCGCGCTCGGGGAGGGGTTGCGCGGCAACGGTGACGATCTGGGTGCGCTCCTCGAAGGCCTCAACTACTACGTGGGACAGCTGAATCCGAAGCTGCCCACGTTGCAGGAGGACTTCCGCCGCGCCGCCGAGGTGACGAACATCTACGGCGACGCCGGGCCGAGTATCGCGCGGATCCTCGACAACGCCCCGACGATCAGCAACACGATCGTCGACCAGCGGGACAATCTGAACGCGACGCTGCTGGCGGCCACCGGCCTGGCCAACAACGGCACCGCGACGCTGGAACCGGCCGCCGACAACTACATCGCCGCCATCCAGCGGTTGCGCGCACCGTTGAAGGTGGCGGGTGAATACTCCCCGGTGATCGGCTGCATACTCGAGGGCACCGGCTCCGCCATCGACCGATTCGCGCCGATCATCGGTGGTATCCGCCCCGGCCTGTTCGTGTCGTCGAACTTCCTGCCCGGCTCGCCGGCCTACACGTATCCGGAGAGCCTGCCCATCGTCAACGCCTCCGGCGGCCCCAACTGCCGGGGCCTGCCCGCCCCCCCGAACAAGCAGTACGGCGGCTCCTGGTACCACACGCCGTTCGTGGTCACCGACAACGCCTATGTGCCGTACCAGCCGAACACCGAACTGCAATTCGACGCGCCGTCCACCCTGCAGTTCCTGTTCAACGGCGCCTTCGCGGAGAGGGACGAGTACTGATGAGCGCTTGCGTGAAGAAGCGAGGGCACTGATGAAGCGCGACCGGACAGTGCTGAACGTCAGCATCTTCACGGTGGCGATGCTGCTGGTCGCCGCCATGCTCGTGGTGGTGTTCGGCGAATTCCGGTTCGCCTCCGGCAACTCGTATCACGCCAATTTCACCGAGGCGTCACGGTTGAAGGCGGGCCAGGACGTGCGGATCGCCGGCGTGCCGGTGGGCACGGTGAAGGGAGTCAAGCTCAACGAGGACAACACCGTCGACGTCGCGTTCGACGTCAGCGACAAGTACCAGCTCTACACCTCGACCCGGGCGGTCGTCCGCTACGAGAACCTGGTCGGTGACCGCTACCTCGAGATCACCAGCGGCCCGGGCGAACTGCGCAAGCTGCCGCCGGGATCGACCATCCCCAAGCAGAACACCCAGCCCGCGCTTGACCTCGACGCCCTACTCGGCGGCCTGCGGCCGGTGCTCAAGGGTCTCGACGGTGCGAAGGTCAACGAGCTGAGCAGCGCCGTCATCGAACTCCTGCAGGGCCAGGGCGGCGCCCTGGCGAACCTGCTGGCAACCACCGGATCGTTCAGCCAGAACCTCGCCGCCCGCGACCAGCTGATCGGTGACGTGATCAGAAACCTCAACACGGTGCTGGGCACCGTCGACGAGAAGGGCGCTCAGTTCGACGCGAGCGTCGACCGCCTGCAGCAGCTGATCACCGGACTGGCGCAGGGACGTGACCCGATCGCCGGTGCGATCGAGCCACTCGCCACCGCGGAGAACGATCTGACCGAGATGCTCGAGGCGTCGCGCCGTCCGCTGCAGGGGGTCATCGAGAACGCGCGGCCGCTGGCTCAGCGCCTCGACGAACGCAAGGCCGACGTCAACAAGGTGATCGAACCGCTCGCGGAGAACTACCTGCGGCTCAACGCCCTCGGCGCCTACGGTTCGTTCTTCAACATCTTCTACTGCTCCACCCGGATCAAGATCAACGGCCCGGCCGGAAGCGACATCCTGATCCCGTTCGGCGGTCCGCCGGACCCGTCCAAGGGGAGGTGCTCCGAGAGTGGCTAGGTCCGAGAACACCAATCCGCTCCGCACCGGGATCTTCGGCATCGTCCTGGTGACGTGTCTGGTGCTGGTGTCGTTCGGTTACACGAGCCTGCCGTTCTTCCCGCAGGGCAAGTCCTACGAGGCCTACTTCACCGACGCGGGCGGCATCACCCCCGGCAACGACGTCAACGTCTCCGGTATCACGGTGGGCAAGGTGAACGGTGTCGAGCTGGCCGGCGACGCCGCCAAGGTGACGTTCACCGTCGACCGCAAGGTGCGGGTCGGAGACCAGTCGATGGTCGCGATCAAGACCGACACCGTGCTCGGCGAGAAATCGCTGTCGGTCACCCCGCAGGGCGCCGGGTCGTCGACGGTGATCCCGTTGGGACGCACCACGACTCCGTACACGCTCAACACCGCGCTGCAGGATCTCGGCCAGAACGTGGGCGAGTTGGACAAGCCACGGTTCGAGCAGGCTCTGCAGACGCTGACCGATTCGCTGCGCGACGCCACCCCGCAGTTGCGCGGTGCACTCGACGGGATCACCAACCTGTCACGGAGCATCAACGCCCGCGACGAGGCACTCGAACAGCTTCTCGGACACGCCAAGCGGGTGTCGGACACGCTCGCCCAGCGGGCCGGTCAGGTCAACCAGCTGATCACCGACGGCAACCTGCTCTTCGCCGCCCTCGACGAGCGCCGCCAGGCGCTGAGCAACCTGATCGCCGGTATCGACGATGTGTCCGAACAGCTTTCGGGGTTCGTCAACGACAACCGCCGCGAATTCGGGCCCGCTCTCGAGAAGCTCAACCTGGTGATGGACAACCTGTTGGAGCGGCGCGAGCACATCGGGGAGGCGCTGCGCCGGCTGCCGCCCTACGCCACCGCGCTCGGTGAGGTCGTGGGTTCGGGTCCCGGATTCCAGATCAACCTGTTCGGTCTGCCGCCCGCCCCGATCGCCGAAGTGTTGCTCGACACCTACTTCCAGCCCGGCAAGCTGCCCGACAGCCTCTCCGACATGCTTCGCGGCTATATTTCGGAGCGCATGATCATCAGGCCGAAGTCGCCATGACACAGGGAGATTCAGTGAAGTCGCGCGGCCGGTGGACGCGGGTCGGCCTGGCGGCCCTACTCGTGGTGACGTTGGCCGTGGGGATCTACCTGGTGTGGCCGTCGCGTGGGGGCACGAAGATCACCGCCTACTTCACCTCGGCGGTCGGTCTGTACCCGGGTGACGAGGTGCGCATCGTCGGCGTCCCCGTCGGCAAGATCGACACGATCGAACCGCGGGCCGAAGACGTCAAGGTGACGATGACCGTCGACAACGGCGTGCAGGTGCCCGCGGACGCCAAGGCGCTGATGATCGCGCCGAACCTGGTCGCCGCCCGGTTCATTCAGCTGACCCCCGCCTACACCGGCGGCCCGGCCATGGCGGCCGGCGCCAGCATCGGGCTCGACCGCACCGCGGTCCCCGTCGAATGGGACGAGGTCAAAGAACAACTCACCGCGCTCAGCGCACAGCTGGGTCCGCAGCAGGGTTCGATGCAGGGTCCGCTGAGCCGGTTCGTCAACCAGGCCGCCGACACCTTCGACGGGAACGGCGACTCGTTCCGTCGGGCGCTGCGCGAACTGTCCCAGACCGCGGGCCGCCTCGGTGACTCCCGCACCGACCTGTTCGGCACTGTGCGCAATCTGCAGGTGCTGGTCAATGCGCTGTCCAACAGCAACGAGCAGATCGTGCAGTTCTCCAATCACGTGGCCTCGGTGTCGCAGGTGCTGGCCGAGAGCACCGCCGACCTCGACAGCACGCTGGGCACGCTCAACCAGGCGCTCGTCGATGTCCGCGACCTGCTCGACGAGAACAACGACGCGCTGATCGGGCAGATCGGCCGGTTGGCCGACTTCACCCAGATCCTCACCGACCACAGCGAGGACGTCGAGCAGATCCTGCACGTGACGCCCAACGGTCTGGCCAACTTCTACAACATCTACAACCCCGCCCAGGGCACCGTCGGCGGGTTGTTGACACTGCCCAACTTCGCCAACCCGATCCAGTTCATCTGTGGTGGCACGTTCGACGCGGGCGCGACGCCGGACAACTACAAGCGCGCCGAGATCTGCCGTCAGCGCATGGGGCCGGTGTTCAAGCGGATCGCGATGAACTTCCCGCCGCTGCTGTTCCACCCGATCAACAGCATCACCGCGTACAAGGGCCAGATCCTCTACGACACCCCGGAGACCGAGGCCAAGGCGAAGACGCCGGTGCCGTATCTGCAGTGGCAGAACGCGCCGGGCGCGACCCCGCCCGATCCCGCGGCCGCCGAGGCGGATCTGAACCAGTTGTTCCTGCCGCCGGCCCCCGCGGCTCCGTCGATGCCCGCAGCGCCACCGCCGCCGCCGGGTAATTCGCTCAACGGCGTGCCGATCGGTCCGCTGCCGGCCGAGGGAGGTCCCCGATGACCTTGCGACGCAACGTCTCCCGGCTCGGCTACCGCTCGGTGGCGCTGGGCGGCGGGGTGCTGCTGCTGGCCGGCTGTCAGTTCGGCGGCCTGAACTCGCTGAACATGCCGGGCACCGCCGGGCACGGATCGGGCTCCTACAAGATCACCGTCCAGTTGCCGGACGTGTCGGTGCTGCCGCAGAACTCGCCGGTGATGGTCGACGACGTCACGGTCGGCAGTGTGTCCGGCATCGACGCGGTGCAGCGTTCGGACGGCACGTTCTACGCCGCCGTCGAAGTCGCCCTGGACGGCAATGTCAACCTGCCGCAGAACGCCACCGCGAAGGTCGCCCAGACCTCGCTGCTGGGCAGCCAGCACCTCGAGTTGGCCGCCCCCGAAGGTGAACCCGCCGTCGGCAGGCTCGGCGAGGGGTCGCAGATCCCGCTCGACCGCACCGGCCGGTACCCGACCACCGAGGAAGTGCTGTCCTCGCTCGGTGTCGTGGTCAACAAGGGCAATCTCGGTGCGCTGCAGGACATCACCGACGAGGCGTACGCCGCGGTGGCGGGCCGTCAGGACCGCTTCACCGACCTCGTCCCGCGGCTCGCCGAGCTGACCACCTCGCTGGACCGTCAGACCGCCGACATCATCGCCGCCGCGGAAGGGCTGAACCGGTTCGCCGGGATCCTGGCGCGCAGCAGGGACAGCCTGGGCCGCACCCTCGACACGCTGCCCGCGGCGCTGGAGGTGCTCAACAACAACCGCGCCAGCATCGTCGACGCGTTCGCCGCGCTGCGCAGCTTCGCCACCGTGGGGTCGCGGATCCTGTCGCAGACCAAGGACGACTTCGCCGCGGACTTCAAGGACCTGTATCCGATCATCAAGTCGCTCAACGACAAAGCCGACTACTTCATCAAGTCGCTGGAGTTCCTGCCTACGTTCCCGTTCCACTACAAGTACCTGCGCAACGCGGTGCGCGGCGACTACCTCAACGTGTTCACCACGTTCGACCTGACGCTGCGACGGATCGGGGAGTCGGTGTTCACCACCTCGCTGGGGCTGGACCCGAACATGAAGCGGATCAGTGAAGTGGTCAATCCGCCCGACTTCCTGACCGGTGCGATGGCCAACCTGTCGGGTCAGGCGGCCGATCCGTTCAAGATCCCGCCCGGCACGGCCACCCAACACGAGGCGGCGCCCTGATGCTGACCCGGCTGACCAAACTGCAACTGTCGATCTTCGCGGTCGTCACCGTCCTGACCGTCGGCGCGATCTCGCTGTTCTACCTCCACCTGCCCGCGGCGGTGGGCATCGGCGCCTACAACATCACCGCCAAGTTCACCGCAGGCGGCGGGTTGTACGAGAACGCCAACGTCACCTACCGCGGGGTGACCGTCGGCCGGGTCGAGAAGGTCGGCCTCGCCGACGACGGCGTCGTCGCCCACATGCGGCTCAACAGCGGCACCCCGGTGCCCGAGAACGTCACGGCCACCGTCAAGAGCGTCTCAGCGATCGGCGAACAGTACGTCGACCTGGTCCCGCCGGACCGGGCGTCGCAGGCGATGCTGCGCGACGGGTCGAACATCGGACTGGACCGCACCGCGATCGGCCAGGACATCTCCGGGCTGCTCGCGGAAGCCGACAGGCTGGTCTCCAGCATCGGCGACAGCCGCATCCAGGACGTGCTGCGCGAGACGTTCAAGGCGTTCAACGGATCCGGGCCCGAACTGTCGCGGTTGATCCAGTCGTCGCGGCTGCTGGTCGACGAGGCCAACGCGAACTACGACGAGGTCTCCCAGCTGATCGACCAGGCGGGCCCGTTCCTCGAGGCGCAGATCCGCAGCGGCGACGACATCCGTTCGCTGGCCGACGGGCTGGCCGACGTCACCGGCAACGTGGCGGGCGCCGACTCCCAGCTGCGGTCGACGTTGCAGACGGTGCCCGGCACCACGCAGGCGGCCAACACCACGTTCGAAGGCATTCGGCCGACCTTCCCCGTGCTGGCCGCCAACCTGGCGAACTTCGGCCGCATCGGTGTCATCTACAACAAGTCCCTGGAGCAGGCGCTGGTCATCTTCCCGGCCCTGCTGGCCGCGCTCAACACCGTCGCCGGCGGTGTGCCGCAGGACGAGGGCGGCAAGCTGGACTTCAAGATCCACCTCAACGACCCGCCGACGTGTTCGGTCGGCTTCCTGCCGCCGACCGCGATCCGCTCACCGGCCGATACGACGCTGCGCGACCTGCCGACCGACCTGTACTGCAAGGCTCCGCACAACGATCCGACGGTCGTGCGCGGTGCCCGCAACTACCCGTGCATGGAGTTCCCGGGCAAGCGGGCGCCGACGGTGGCGCTGTGCCGCGACCCCCGCGGGTTCGTGCCGATCGGCAGCAACCCGTGGCGCGGCCCGCCGGTGCCGATCGGCGAGCCCATCCAGGATCCGCGGATGATCCTGCCGCAGAACAAGTTCCCGTTCATCCCGCCGCAGGTCGACCCGGATCCGGGTCCGCCCGCGGTGCAGCTCCCCCCGGGCGTGCCGCCCGGCCCGGGACCGGCGCCGCACGCACCGTTCCCGCTGCCGGTGCCGCCGAACGAGCCGGGTGTCCCGCCGCCGCTGCCGTACTACGCGCCGCCGGATCAGATCGTGCCGCCATACGGCCGGCCTGCGCCTGCGCCGCCGCCTCCACCGCCGTCGCCGGCCCCGCCGCCACCCGCCGACGCGCCGCCGGTGCCCGCCCCGGAACCCGCGCAGGCGCCGTCGCCGCCACCGCCGGGCAACTCGCTCAACGGTGTGCCGCTCCCGGGCCCGCCGCTGCCCGCCGAAGCCCCGGTGGCCAGTGCTCCGATGACGACCAGTTACGACGCCAGGACCGGGGTGTTCGCCGATCCGGCGGGCGGAATTGGCGTGTATGCCCCCGGCGCTGACAAACTGGCGCCTGCGGAAAACTGGGCAGACCTGATGATGGCTCCAAGGCAGATGTGATGAGTGAACAAACGGCTTCGACAACGACGAAGCCGGTGCGCCGGCGTGCGTCGCGTGCGGCCGGCCCGGCGAAAGGCAGTGCGAGCGAATCGGTCACCGGCGGTGTCCGGGTCGAGACGCCGGCACCGATCAAGGTGCGCAGCCTCAAACCGGCCGGTCCGCCGCCGCGTCGCCGGCCGCACCGCACCCTGGTCGCGGCGGTGTCGCTGGGCGTGCTCGCGGTGGCGCTGGCGGCCGTGACGACGCTGGTGGGGGTGTGGGCCGCGCAGCAGCGCGACGCCGACGCCAAACAGGCCCGGGAACAGCGGTTCGTCGACACGGCGTCGCAGACCGTGGTCAACATGTTCAGCTACACCCAGGACACCATCGACGAGGACGTGAACCGCTTCGTCGACGGCACCAGCGGGCCGCTGCGCGACATGCTCAGCCAGGGCAACAACGTCGACAACCTCAAGGCGCTGTTCCGCGATACCGAGGCCAGCGCGGAGGCGGTCATCAACGGCGCCGCGCTCGAGAAGGTCGACGAGATCGCCGACAACGCCGCGGTGCTCGTCGCCGTCCGCGTCACGATCACCGACATCGACGGCAACAACAAACCGTCCCAGCCCTACCGGCTGCGGGTCATCGTCCACGAGGACGACAACGGCCACATGACCGGATACGACCTGAAGTACCCCGAGGGCGGCAACTGATGGGCAAGTGGCCGACCCGCATCGCGGCGGTGCTCAGCGTGCTGTGCGCGGCGGCGTTCATCGCACTCGCCGGATTGGGCGGCTGGCTGTTCTGGGACCGGGTCGAGAGCCGCGGCGCCCAGCAGGCCCGCACCGAACTGGCGCCGCTGGCCGCCGAGCAGATCCCGAAGGTGTTCGGCTACGACTACCAGACCGTCGAGCGCAGCCTGACCGAGGCGTACACGATGCTGGCGCCGGAGTTCCGCCAGGAGTTCCGCGACCGCGCCACCAAGGACATCATCCCGCAGGCGCGGGAACGTCAGGTGGTCAGCCAGGCCCACGTCGTCGGCGTCGGTGTGCTTGCCGCGCAGCGGGATTCAGCGCAGGTCATGGTGTACCTGAACCGCACCGTCACCGAGAAGGACGGTAAGCCGATCTACGACGGCAGCCGGCTGCGGGTGGACTACACCAAGGTCGACGGCAGGTGGCTGATCGACTACATCACGCCGATCTAGTCAGACCGGTTTGGCGTCCGCGCGAGTGTCGGCCAGCGCGTCGAGGAACGCCCGCGCCCACCGGTCGACGTCGTGGGCCAGTACCTGCCTGCGCAGCGCCCGCATCCGTCGCCGGCCCTCTTCGGGGTCCTGGTTCAGCGCCGCCTCGATGGCGTCCTTGACGCCTTCGAGATGGTGCGGATTGGTCAGATAGGCCTGCCGGAGTTCGGCTGCGGCACCGGTGAACTCGCTGAGCACCAGCGCACCGCCGAGATCGCTGCGGCACGCCACGTACTCCTTGGCGACCAGGTTCATCCCGTCGCGCAGCGGCGTGACGAGCATGACGTCGGCGGCCACGAAGAACGCGATCAGCTCGTCGCGGGGAACCGGCTTGTGCAGGTAGTGCACGACCGGGTGGCCGACCTCGCCGAACTCGCCGTTGATGTGACCGACCTGGCGTTCGATGTCCTCCCGCATCTCGATGTAGCTCTGGACGCGTTCGCGGCTGGGCGTCGCGAGCTGGACGAACACGGTGTCGTTGCTGTCGACGCGGCCGTCCTCGAGCAGTTCCGAGAGCGCCTCGAGGCGCACGTTGATGCCCTTGGTGTAGTCGAGCCGGTCCACCCCGAGCAGGATCTTGCGGGGGTTGCCCAGCTCGGCGCGGATCTGCCGGGCACGCTGACGCACACTGCGGTTGCGGGCCTTGGCGTCGAGTTCGGCCGAATCGATGGAGATCGGGAACGCGCCGACCTTCACCGTCCGGAAGCCGACGGTGACCTCACCGAACCGGGACCGCACGCCCACGGTCGCGCGTGAGGTGTTGGCGCCGACCAGTCGGCGGGCCAGGACGAGGAAGTTCTGCGCACCGCCGGGCAGGTGGAAGCCGACCAGATCGGCGCCGAGCAGACCCTCGATGATCTCGGTCCGCCACGGCATCTGCATGAACACCTCGACCGGCGGGAACGGGATGTGCAGGAAGAAGCCGATGGTCAGGTCGGGGCGCAGCATCCGCAGCATCTTGGGCACCAACTGCAGCTGGTAGTCCTGCACCCACACGGTCGCGCCCTGGGCGGCGGCACGGGCGGTCGCCTCGGCGAAGCGGCGGTTGACCTCGACGTAGCGGTCCCACCACGACCGGTGGTAGATCGGTTTGACGATCAGGTCGTGGTAGAGCGGCCACAGCGTGGCGTTGGAGAACCCTTCGTAGTAGTCGGCGACATCCTCGGCCGACAGCGCGACGGGGTAGAGCTGCAGACCGTCTTCCTCGATCGGGTCCTCGGGGCTGTCCGGGATGCCGGCCCACCCGATCCACGCGCCGCGTCGCTTGCGCAGCAGCGGCTCGAGGGCGGTCACCAGCCCGCCGGGACTCCGCTTGATCGACGTGCTGCCGTCGGGCAGCCGTTCCATGTCGATCGGCAGCCGGTTGGCCACCACCACGAAGTCGGATTCTCCGGGGCCAACGCCTGGGTTGCCCTCCGGAGCCACTTACGCCTCGAGCTTCGACGGTCCGATGCCGAGCATGGACAGGAAGACGCGGCATTCGTCGGCGTCGGTGGCATATGCGGCGACGACCTTGCGGGCTTGACGGGCGGTGCTGTCGGCCAGCGGCTCGACGTCGCCGATATCGGCAGGATCTGACTTGGCAGGCATGTTCCAACTCTAGGCGACTCGCCCACCGGGTGCCGACGCGCCCACGTAGGGTGCAGCTGTGGCCAACGCCGATCAGGTGACCTACGAAACACTCGACGACGGGCGCATCGCGCGGATCTGGCTCGACCGCCCCCATACGCAGAACGCCCAATCCCGGACGCTGCTCGTCCAGCTCGACGAGGCGTTCGGCCGTGCGGAGGCCGACGACCAGGTGCGGGTGGTGATCCTGGCCGCGCGCGGGAAGAACTTCTCCGCCGGACACGACCTCGGGTCCGAGGAGGCGATTGCCGAACGGGGCCCCGGTCCCGCGCAGCACCCGACGTTCCGGATGAACGGGGCGACGCGTCCGGCCATCGCCGAGAAGATCTACCTGCAGGAGTGGCACTACTTCTTCGAGAACACCCGCCGCTGGCGGGACCTGCGCAAGATCACCATCGCCCAGGTGCAGGGCAACGCGATCTCCGCGGGGCTGATGCTGGTCTGGGCGTGCGACCTCATCGTCGCCGCCGACGACGCCAAGTTCAGCGACGTGGTGGCGGTGCGGCTGGGAATGCCGGGCGTCGAGTACTACGCCCACCCTTGGGAGTTCGGCCCGCGTAAAGCCAAAGAGCTGCTGCTGACCGGCGACTCGATCGACGCCGACGAGGCGCACCGCCTCGGCATGGTGTCGAAGATCTTCCCCCGCGCCGAACTGGAGGACAGGACCGTCGAGTTCGCGCGCCGCATCGCCGCGCTGCCGACGATGGCCGCGCTGCTCGTCAAGGATTCGGTCAACGCCGCCGCCGACGCGATGGGTTTCACCGAGGCGCTGCGGCACGGGTTCCACATCCACGAACTCGGACACGCGCACTGGGCGGCGCACAACGAGAACCGCATGGCGGTCGGGATGCCGCCGGATGTCCCGGACTGGCGTGAGTTGGGCGCCCCGAAGTTGGCCCGGCGCGACGAACCGTGACGTATAACTAGAACGCGTTTCAGTTCGGGGCGCGTTCGGGTCATACGACGAAGGGGTCGCGGTGCAGCTGTCACTGGCGGATAGGACGTATCTGGTCACCGGTGGTGGCAGCGGGATAGGCAAGGGGGTCGCCGCGGCGATCCTCGCCTCCGGTGGCGACGTGATGCTGGCAGGGCGCAACGCCGACCGCCTCGCCGCCGCCGTCGACGAACTCTCCGCCGCGGCCGGGAACGGCGCCGGGGAGGTGCGCTACGAACCCACGGACGTGACCAACGAGGAGGAGGCGGCCCGGCTGGTCGAGGCCGCCACCGCCTGGCGCGGCCGGCTGCACGGCGTGGTGCACAGCGCCGGCGGGTCGGAGACCATCGGCCCGATCACCCAGATCGACTCCGACGCGTGGCGGCGCACGGTGGACCTCAACGTCAACGGCACCATGTACGTGCTCAAACACGCCGCGCGGGAGCTGGTGCGCGGCGGCGGGGGCTCCTTCGTCGGCATCTCGTCGATCGCGTCGAGCAATGTGCACCGCTGGTTCGGCGCGTACGGACCGAGCAAGGCCGCGCTCGACCACATCATGAAACTCGCGGCCGACGAACTCGGGCCGTCCTGGGTGCGGGTCAACGGCATTCGTCCGGGACTGATCCAGACCGACCTCGTCGGCCCCATCCTGGAGTCGCCGGAGGTGTCCGCCGACTACCGCGCCTGCACTCCGCTGCCGCGGTTCGGGGAGGTCGAGGACATCGCGAACCTGTCGGTGTTCCTGCTCAGCGACGCCTCCTCCTGGATCACCGGTCAGGTCATCAACGTCGACGGCGGGCACAACCTGCGTCGCGGCCCGGACATGTCGGGGATGCTGGAACCGTTGTTCGGGGCCGAGGGGCTACGCGGGGTGGTCTGAGCGCTGTCGGAGGCCTGAGGCGAACACCAGGGCGGTCAGCACGACGGCTGCCAGCAGCAACGCCGGCACGTCACCGAGCAGGTGTCCCAGGTGGTGGCCGGCGCCGAACGACTGCACCGCCATGATCGCGGCGTGCACGACACTCGAGCACACGGTGAACCAGATCAGGCTGAGGTGGGCTTCGGGTCGGCGCGCCGCGATCCACAGGAAGACGCCGAGAGTGGCGTACAAGCCGACGATCATCATGAAGTAGTCGGACCGGTGCGGTGCGCCCGAATGCCACGCCCAGCCCGACGGCCACACCACCGCAAGCGGATACAGCAGCAGCATGACCGTGCCGAACACGGCGAGCGCGATCTGCAGGAGTCGGTAGGCGGTCGACGGTCCCATCGCGTCATTGTGGGCCCCGTCAGGCGGTAGGGCCAGACCCGCCGGATTCCCAGGCGCTCAGCGCGCCGATGGCCGACCAGTCGAGATGCCCGCCGCCGGTGGCGAGCAGCGTGAGGAACCGGTCGCGCAGCAGGCTCGCGATGGGCAGCGGAACCTGCAGGCTCTCACCGGCTTCCAGCGTCAGGCGGACATCTTTCAGGCCGCCCCTCGCGCTGAATCTGGCCGGTTCGAATTCGCGGCGCGCCACCAGGCCGCCGTAGGTGCGGTAGGCCGGGGCGTCGAACAGGGTGGAGGTCAGCAGGTCGAGGTACTCGCCGACGTCGACACCCCCTTTGGCGACCAGCGCCATGGCCTCGCCGAGAGATTCGATCACCGAGGCGATGAGGAAGTTCCCGGACACCTTGACCAGGTTCGCGGCCTTCGGTTCTGCACCGACGACGAACGTGCGCTGTCCGACCGCCTCGAACAGGGGCGCCAGGCCGGCCACGGTGGCGGCGGCACCGGCCGCGACGACGAACAGTTTGGCGGCCGCCGCGGCCTCGGGCCTGCCGAAGACCGGCGCGGAGACGAACCGCTGGCCGGCGTCTGCGTGTGCCGCGGTGAGCCGTTCGACCAGGGCCAGGCTGATCGTCGACGACGACACGTGCACCGCGTCGGGCCGCAGGGATGCCACGATGCCGTCCGCGCCGAAGCTCACCGCCTCGACAGCCGCGTCGTCGGCCAGCATCGTCACCACGATGTCGGCCCGGCACGCCTCGGCCACCGTACCGGCCGGCCGTGCCCCCTTCGCCGCCAGCGCGTCGACCTTCTCCGTCGTGCGGTTGTAGGCGGTCACGTCGTGGCCGGCGGCCAGCAGGTTCGCCGCCATCCCGGATCCCATGTTTCCCAGGCCGATGAATCCGATGTGCATGCGGCCATCCTCGCAGGGTTCAGCGGCTGACGATCTCCCCATTGCGGGTCTTCTCGGCGGCGAGGCGGACGGCGTTGACGATGCCCTGGTATCCGGTGCACCGGCAGAAGTTGCCGGACAGTCCCTCCCGGATCTCCTCGTCGCTGGGATCGGGGTTGTCGGCCAGCAGCGCGGTGATCGACGTGACGAACCCCGGTGTGCAGAAGCCGCATTGGAGCCCGTGGCACTCCTTCATGGCGGCCTGCACGGGGGAGAGTTCACCGTCGGGGCCCGCGATGCCCTCGACCGTGGTGACCTCCTGGCCGTCGGCCTGCACCGCGAACACCAGACAGGACCGCACGGCTTGACCGTCGAGCAGCACCGTGCAGGCACCGCACGCGCCGTGCTCGCAGCCGAGGTGTGTGCCGGTGAGCCCGCAGCTCTCACGAAGGAAGTCCGCCAACGTGATCCGTGGTTCGACGACCCCGCGGTGGTGGCGGCCGTTGACCGTCAATTCGACCGGCAGCTCATGCATGGATCATCTCCTCCGAAGTCACCTGGGCGATCGCCGACGTCAGGGCGCGCGACACCATGGCCGCACCCACGCGGCGGCGATAGCTCGCCGAACCCTGCAGATCGGCAGGCACGTCTGCGAGGGCGGCCAGCGTCAGTCGGCCGATCTCGTCGGCGCCGATGTCGGAGATCCGCTGTCCGATGACGGCCGCTTCGCCGTCGGTGCCGCGCAGCGGTGTCGACCCGAGCCCGAGCAGTCCGATGCCGCACCGGGTCACCCGGTCTTCGTCGTCGACCGTCAGGGCGGCCGCAGCGCCGGCGATCGCGAAATCGCCGTGCCTGCGGGCGAATTCCTCGACGGCGAAGCCGCAGCGACCGCTCCACACGGGGAACCGGACGGCGGTCAGGATCTCGTCCGGGGCCAGCGACGTCTCCCACAGGCCGGTGAAGAACTCGGCCGCCGGGATCTCGCGGCGGCCGCGCGCCGACACCGCCTCGATCTGCGCATCCAGCGCCAGCGCGACAGCGGCGTACTCGGCGGCCGGATCGGCGTGCGCGATCGCACCGCCGAGGGTGCCGCGCGTGCGGATCTGGAAGTGCCCGATGTGCGGGGTGGCCAGCGTGAGCAGCGGCGCCGAGTCGGCGACCTCGTCGTCCATCCCGACCAGCGCATGCGGTGTCGCGGCGCGCACCACGACCTGACCGTCGACCAGGTCGATACCGGTCAACTCCGCGAGCCGGGAGATGTCGACCAGGTGGGCGAAATGCGTCAGGCGCATGGCCAGCATCGGCACCAGGCTCTGACCGCCGGCCAGGATCTTGGCGTCCTCACCGAACTCGGCGAGCATCTGCGCCGCCTCGGCGACCGTGTCCGGGCGGTGGTAGGCGAACGGTGCGGCCTTCATGACACCAGACGGGCGAGGACGGCCTGCAGATCCTCGGCCAGCACGGCGGCCGGGTTCGCCCGTCTGCGGCGGCGGCCGATCAGGAATCCGACCGCGGTGCCGACGGCCACACCCGCGACCACCGGGGCGAAGCGCTTCGCCATCGGCACCGCCATCACCTTGAGCAGGTCGACCGAATCCCCGGCGGCGGGTTGGGCGGCCGCGGTCGCCGCCTCCGTCGTCGGCGCCGTCGTCGCCTTCGGTGCGTCGCCGAGGACGTCGGCCTCGAGCGCCTTGGCGAACTGACCGATGAGGTTGGTGGCGACGTCGGCCAGCACACCGCGGCCGAACTGGGCGGCCTTTCCGGAGATGGTGAGGTCGGTGTTGATCACGACGTGGGTCGCCTCGCCCTCGTCCTTGAGCTGTGCGGTGACGACGGCGGCGGCGTTGCCGTTGCCGCGCGTCTCCTTACCGGAGGCCCTCAGTACGACCCGCTGCGCGGCGGCATCCTTCTCCTGGAATGCCGCAACGCCCTGATAGGACACCGTGATCGGGCCGACCTTGACCTTGACCGCGCCGGTGAACTCGTCGCCGTCGACCGACAGCAGGGTCGCACCGGGCAGGCACGGCGCGACCCGCTGCACGTCGGTGAGCACCTCCCAGGTCTTGGCGGCGGGCACCGCGACCCGGAATTCGTTGTTCAGTTCCACGGTCAGTGGTCCTCTCTGTGTTCTGATTCCCCGTCGCTTCGCTCGCCCCGGGCCTGTTCGAGCAGTTCGACGATCGTTGCGGGCGTCGCGGGCAACTGGGTGACGGTCACGCCCAGCGGAGCGAGCGCGTCGTTGATCGCGTTGATCACGGCGGGTGTCGAGCCGATGGCGCCACCCTCGCCGGCGCCCTTGTATCCGCCGACGCCGGGGCCGGGAATCTCGACGTGGCCGAATTCGATCGGCGGCACCTCGGTGGCGGTCGGCAGCAGATAGTCGACGAACGTCGACGACAGTGGGTTGCCGTCGGCGTCGTAGACCAGGCTCTCCAGCAGCGCGCCGCCGATACCCTGCACCGTGCCGCCGGCGACCTGACCCTCGACCACGTTCGGATTGATCATCGGGCCGACGTCCTCGCTGACGATGTAGCGGGTGAGCGTCACCTGGCCGGTCGCCACGTCCACCTCGCACGTGCAGGCGTGAGTCGCGTTCGCCCAGTGGATCATCGCCATCGAGGTGAACCGAGCGGTGGCCTCCAGCGTCGATGTCCCGCCCGGCGGCAGGTGCTCGGGCTGATAGTGCGCGCGGTAGGCGATGTCGGCGAACGTGACGCTCTTGTCGGGATCGTCGCGCACGTAAGCCTTCGATCCGCCGAGTTCGATCTCCTCCTCGGCCACCTCGAGCCGGTGGGCGGCCATGCGAATGAGTTGTGCGCGCAGGATGGCGCCGGCCTCGTTGACGGCGCCCGCGGTCATCGGGGCGCTGCGGCTGCCCTGGGTGCCGGCGCCGTACGGGGTGACGGCCGTGTCGCCCTGGATGGTCGCGACATCGTCGATGTCGGCGCCCAGCGCGTCGGCGGTGAGCTGAACGACGGTGGTCTCCAAGCTGTTTCCGGTCGAACCGCCGTTGACGTAGACGTTGATCTTGCCCGTCGGCTCCATCCGGATCGTGCAGCCCTCCGTGCCCAGGTGCCCGGTGGCCGCGCCCGTCGGTTCGATGTAGGCGGAGAACCCGAGGCCGATGTAGCGGCCCTCGGCGAGCGCTTCGGCCTGCTCCTTGCGGAAGCCCTCGTGGTCGAGGATCTTCACCGCCTGTTCGAAGGTGTCGGCCGGGGCGACGTGGTCGTACGGCATGCCGTTGGGGTTGAAGTACGGCATCTCGTCGCCGCGCAGAATGTTCTTGCGCCGCAACTCGACCGGGTCCATGCCGAGCTTGCGGGCGGCGATGTCGAGCATGATCTCGCGTGCCAGCGTCTCGTACTGCCACGGCCCGCGGTAGGCGTGCAGGCCCGCGGTGTTGGAGAACACCGTCTTGTAGTTGAAGCTGGCCTTCGGGACGCGGTACGGCCCGGGATAGAACATGCCGATCGCCGCGGTGGTGAGCACCGGATACGGCGTGGGATACGCGCCGACGTCCTGGTTGAAGTCGATGTCGACGGCGAGGAGGGTGCCGTCCTCGTCGAACGCCATCCGCGCGGTGCCGTCGACGTGGCGGGCCTGGCCGGCCGCCATCAGGTTCTCGCGGCGGTCCTCGATCCACTTGAGCGCACCGGGCACCTTGCGCGCGGCGAGCATGATGACCATGTCCTCGCGCATCGGCACGACTTTCTGACCGAAGCCGCCGCCGGTGTCGCGCATGATGACCCGGACCTTCTGCGCCGGGATGCCCAGCAGGCGTGCGGTGAAGGCGCGCAGTTCGTGCGGCGTCTGGGTGGACGCCCACAGCGTCAATTCGCCTGTGGTGGACTCCCATTCGACGACCAGACCACGCGTCTCGATCGGCACCGGCACGTACATCTGCTGGTAGATGTTCTCGCTGACCACGCAGGCCGCTGACGAGAAGGTCTCCTCGTCCGGTGGCGCGCCGCCCATCCCGCCCGCGACGTTGTCGGGGTACTGCGCGTGTACGACGGTCTCGGAGTTCACCGCGGTGCGGAAATCGGCCACCGCGGGCAGCGGTTCGTAGTCCACCTCGACGGCGTCGACGGCATCCTCGGCGAGGTAACGGGATTCGGCGACGACCAGTGCGACGGGGTCGCCGACGAACTTCACCTCGCCCTCGGCCAGGGGCGGTCTCGGCGTGTCCGGAACGTCCTTTCCGGCGACGGCGTGCCATGACTCGACGGCGTCACCGTTGAGGTCTTCGGCGGTGAAGACCGCGTACACACCCGGCAGCGCCAGGGCGGCGGTGGCGTCGATGCGGGTGATCGTGGCCCTGGCGAACGGGCTGCGGACGAAGCACGCGTGCAGCATCCCCGGGCGCTGGATGTCGTCGACGAAGGTGCCGCGACCGGTCAGCAGGCGGTTGTCCTCCACCCGGGCGACGCGGGTGCCCGAGTAGCGGGTGGCGACGGTGTCGGTCATCGGTGATCGCTCCATTCCGTCGGATTGCTTCTGCGCGTAAGTGGGCCGTCGGCGACGCGAAGCAAGAGTGTGGTTATCGTAACTGGTAACGGAGAGGGCCAAAAGGGAGAGTGGCATTTCCGCACGTCATTCGCCGTTGCGGGGACAGGCACGTGCACAGGCTGCCAGGTCGGCGCCCGCTCCGGGGTGGGTTTGCCGCAATGCGGCGCGCGCCTCGACTGATCGCCTGACAGACACCGCGGGATCTGTAAAGCTGCGAGCCGTGTCGGTGACCACGCGCAGTGCCGAGCCGCCCGTCGAGGCGCAGGCGCACGGTCCGCGGCGGGCCTGGGCGGCCGTCGTACTGCTGGCCGTGGTGGGCACGCTCAACTACGCCGACCGTTTCCTGCCGGCCGTGCTCGCCGAGCCGATCAAGCATGATCTGGCCCTGTCCGACACCGCCATCGGGGTGATCAACGGGTTCGGGTTCCTCGCCGTCTACGCGGTGCTCGGCATCGCGATCGCACGCATCGCCGACAGTGGCGCATTCGGGCTCGTCATCTCGGTGTGCCTGGGCCTGTGGGGTGCGATGACGATGGTCGGCGGCGCCGTGCACTCGGGAGTACAGCTGGCGCTGACGCGGGTCGGTGTCGCCGTGGGAGAGGCCGGCAGCACCCCGGCCGCGCACGCGTACGTGGCGCGCAACTTCGCGCCGGAGCGGCGGGCCGCACCCCTGGCGGTGATCACCCTGGCCATCCCGCTGGCCAGTGCGGCCAGCCTGATCGGCGGCGGTCTGCTGGCGGAGTCGTTCGGCTGGCGCACCACGTTCGTGGTGATGGGCGCGATCAGCGTGGTCTTCGCCCCGGTGGTGCTGGCCGTGCTCGGCCGGCGCCAGTCGATGCCGACGGCCGAACGCTCACCGCAGGACCGCACCACCCGGCCGTGGCATGTCCTGCGCGCTCCCAGCTACCTCATCATCGTCACCGGCGCCGCGTGCATCTCGGTGGCGGGCTACTCACTCACCACCTTCGCGCCGGCGTTCCTGGTCCGCCATCACGGGCTGTCGCTGGGTGAGGTGGGGCTGCAGTACGGCATCGCCAGTGGGGTCACCGGCATCCTGGGACTGCTGGTGGTCGGCCGGGTCGCCGACCGGTTGGCCGCCCGGGACCCGCGCTGGCTGCTGTGGTTGGTGGCCGCGATGACGGCGGCGCTGCTGCCGTGCTCGGTCGCGGCCTTCCTCGTCGGCAGCCCGATGGTGTGCGTGGTGCTGATCTCGCTGGCCTATGTGATCGGGACGGCGTACATGGCGCCGTCGATCGCGGCGATCCAGCGGTTGGTGGTGCCCGAGCTGCGCGCCACCGCCTCGGCGGTGTTCCTGTTCTTCGGTGCGATCGTGGGTGCGGCCGGTCCGTTCGTCACCGGCCTGATCAGCGACGCGCTCACCGCGGAACTCGGCAGCCAGGCACTCGGCCGTGCGCTGCTGATCGTCGTGCCGGCGATGCAGCTGGCGGCCGTCGTCTGCTACCTGGCGGCGAGCCGTCGCTTCCTGCGCGACACCCTGGACGCGGCCTAGCGGTCAGTCCGCCTACTGGGCGTCCAGCTCCGAATCCCTCAATCCCGTGAGTCGGCACAACACGCGGAACCCGTCGTCGCTGCCGGGCCAGTGGCCTCGCACCGCCTCCAGTCCGGCTCGCCGCACCACATTGCGCAGCACCGCGGTGACGATGATGGCGTCGTCGGCGTAGCCGAGCACCGGGACGAAATCAGGGATCAGGTCGAAGGGCAGCGCCAGGTATGCCAGGAGTAGGCCCAGACGCACCCGCACACCCGTGGGCAGCGAATCGTCGGCCGCGAGCCGACGGATCAGGCGCAGGACGTCGGGAAGGATCCTCAGCGCCTCGCGGAGCAACCCTCCGCGAGGGCGCACGAGAATCAGCATGCCGACGAGTGCGAGCCAGGTCAGTGCGAGAGCGACGGCGATACCGATCGCGAAGTCCCACATGGTGACATGGTCTCAGATGATGGGGTCGTCGCCCGGCCTCAGCAGCCGCAGCCAGCGGTATCCGTAGCCGTCGAGGCTGATGTCGAGTTTGCCCTTCCCGTCCAGCTCGTGGACGGACAATCCGTCCAGCAGGTCGACGAGCGTCGACCCCTCCGGCGCGTCCTCGAGCTGGATCGGCACCATGCAGCGGTCGGCGCCGAAGTTGTGCAGCGCCACCATCGTCCACCCGGTCTTCTCCCGGCAGCAGTGCGCGAGCACCGCCGGGTTGGGCTGATCGATCACTTCGGCCGTCGACCATCCGATCTCGGGTTGTTGGCGGTAGGTGTAGATCAGATCGCGGATGAACCACCAGAACGACTGATGGTCGTGGCGCTGGTCGGCGACGTTCACCTGTTCCGGCCCGTACAGGCCGTCGGTGAGCGGCCGGGTGAGCCGCCGCGCGGCGGTCCTGGAGAAGCCGCCGTTGTCGTCGCGGGTCCACTGCATGGGGACCCGCACCGCGAATCGCCCTGGGATGTCGAGGTTCTCGGCCATCCCGATCTCCTCGCCGTAGAACAGCACCGGTGTGCCGGGCAGCGAGAACGCCAGCGAGTAGACCATGCGCATGCGCCGCTCGTCCCCGCCGAGCATCGAGGGCAGGCGTCGCCGTAGCCCGCGTCCGTAGAGCTGCATCTCCGGCTCCGGACCGAATGCGTCGAAGATCTCCTGACGCTCCGACTCGCCCAGTTTGTCGAGCGTGAGCTCGTCGTGGTTGCGGACGAAGTTCGCCCACTGGCTCGTCTCGTCGAGTGGCGGGCGTTCACGCAGCGCCGCGGCGATCGGTCCGGCATCGCCCCGCGCCAACGACAGATACATGTTCTGCATGCCGATGAAGTCGAACTGCATGTTGAGCCCGTCGCCGTCGGGGCCGCCGAAGAACGACTTCTGGTCGGCGTAGGGGACGTTCACCTCGCCCAGCAGCACCGCGTCGCCGAGCCGCCGGGTGACGAAATTCCGCACGTCGCCGAGATACTCGTACGGGTCGAACACTCCCGGGTCGCCCGGCGCGCCGTCGCGGGCGAACAGGAACGGGACGGCGTCGACCCGGAAGCCCGAGACCCCGAGCTGCAGCCAGAAGCCCAACGTGCGTGAGATCTCTTCTTGGACTTTGGGGTTGGCGATGTTGAGGTCGGGCTGGTGCTTGTAGAAGTGATGCAGGTACCACTCTCCGGTCTTGGGTTCCTGCTCCCAGAGGCTGTCCTCCTGGTCGGGGAAGACGACGTCGGCCGGGCTCGACGGCGGCTCGGTCTCACTCCAGACGTAGTAGTCGCGGTACGGATCGTCCTTGCTGCGCCGGGCGGACTTGAACCACGGGTGGGCATCGGAGGTGTGGTTCATGACGAAGTCGACGATCACGCGGATGCCCTTGGACCGGGCGGTGCGCACCAATTCGACGAAGTCGCCGAGGTTGCCGAGGCGCTGATCGACACCGAAGAAGTCGATGATGTCGTAGCCGTCGTCTTTGCGGGCGGTCGGATAGAACGGCATCAGCCACAGGCAGGTGATGCCGAGGTCGAAGAGGTACTCGATGCGCTCGGTCATCCCTCGGATGTCACCGGTGCCGTCGCCGTCCCAGTCGTAGAACGTCTCGATGTCGGCACAGTAGAAGACGGCGTTCTTCCACCAGAGGTCGCCGGTCTCGATCTTCCTCACGCGATCGCCGCGCTCGGCGCGGGCGCCGTCGGCGCGAGTTGCGGCAGGACGTGCTCGCCGAAGGCGTCGATGAAGGGTGCCTGCTCCTTGCCGACGAAGTGCAGGTAGAGCTCCTGCCAGCCCTGCTCGACGTACTCGGCGAGCCATTCGGCGTGGCGTCCGAGGTCCGCCGAGACGCGGACCGCACCGGCGACTTTCTCGGTGGAGACCGCACTGCCGATGACGTCGAACGCCTCGACGGTCTCGGTGTCCCACGAGACCGGCGGGTCGAACACGTTGTTGCGCCACTGGTCGTGCGCGATCGCCATGGCTTCGTCGTCGGTGGGCGCCCAGCTGAGATGGATCTGCAGCCGGGCCGGGCCCCGCCCACCGGCCTCCCGGTACGCGTCGAGGACCGCCCGCAGCTTGTCCGGTGGCTGGTTGACGGTGATGAGCCCGTCGGCCCAGGTGGCGTGGCGGGCCGCCGTCTGCGGGGTGACCGCCGGCCCGACGAGGTCGGGGACCACCTGCGGCAGTGTCCACAGCCGGGCCCGGTTGACCTCCACCAGTCCTTCGTGACTCACTTCCTCACCGCGCAGTAGGCGGCGGATGACGTCGACACACTCGACGAGACGCGCGTCGCGCACCTCCTTGCGGGGCCATGCCTGCCCGGTGATCCGCTCGTTGGACGCCTCGCCCGAACCCAGCGCTGCCCAGAACCGGTTGGGGAACATCTGCGCCAGCGTGGCGATGGCCTGGGCGATGATCGCCGGGTGGTAGCGCTGTCCCGGGGCGTTGACGACTCCGAAGGGCAGGCCGGTGGTGGCGAGAGCCGCGCCGAGGAACGCCCAGGCAAAACCGGATTCGCCCTGCCGCTCACTCCACGGGCTGAAGTGGTCGGAGGACATCCCCGCGGTGAAACCCGCTTGCTCCGCGTGCTGTACGTCCGCGAGGAGTCGGGCGGGGTCGATCTGCTCGTGCGAGCAGTGAAAGCCGATGACGGTCATCGCCCTGGCATACCCAGAACCGGTCGAGGCCAAAGGCAGTCCGAGGCCGAAGCGACCGCGGCGGGTTGTCAGCCCTCGTCGCCGGTACCGCCCGGATCGCCGCTGCCGCCCTCACCGTCACCCATGCCGGGTGCCTCGGTGTTGCCACCGGTGGTGACACCGGGTCCTTCGCCTGGCGGCACCGTCGGCGTTTCGGGCCGCGTCGTGGCGCCGGTATCGGGGGCGGGCGCCTCAGGTGCGCCAGGCCCCGGTGCCGCGGGAGAAGCGGGCTGTGTGGGGGCGGTCTCCTCGCCGGCACCGCCGCCGGGGCCTGGCGCACCTG
>JBNMQY010000008.1:0-206347 GCA_050205415.1 Mycolicibacterium litorale | reverse complement strand
CTCCCGGATCAACGCCCAAAACCGCCGCTGCTTGGACTCCAACACCACTCGACGAGCCATCACAACACTCCTCAATCAGAAGGGGTGTTGCATCGATCCCTTGAAACTGCCACGCGTCCCGCGACCCTGGTGTAGAACTCGGCGTTGGACCGGTCGTGCTAGTCGACTGCTCAGCACCCTCCAAATCGCGCAGGCGTCAGTCGAGGCCGCGGGCCGCGAGCGCCTCGGCGAAGCCGTCGGCGGTGCGCAACGCGGCGACGACCACCGGCGCGACCACGATGCGCGGTGAGAACCGCAGGCCCCGGGCCCGCCGCGCCTCGTCGACCTGACGCACCGTCTCCACCATCAGCGGGATCGCACGGATCGTGAGCGCCAGCGCCAGCGCCACCTGTTCGACCGGGAAGCCGGTCCGTGCAAGCGGCCGCATCGCCCGAGTCAGGGCATTCAGCATGTCGGTCGTGCGGGTGGTCGCGGTGACCACTGCGGCGAGCGCCACCGACAGCAGCAGCACACCGCAGACCACCAGTGCACGCCGCCAGTCGGTGAACAGCAGCTGGAAACCGAAGATGAAGATGACCACCCAGAACACCGGACGCAGCTGCGCCACAACGTCCTTCGCGTTCATCCGGGCGGCCGCGAAGAGCACCAGGACGCCTGCCGCGGCGATACCGAGTTCGGCGGGCGAGTCGACCAGGACCGACATCAGCGCGATCAACCCGCCCAAGGCCACCAGTTTCAGTCCGGCGGGCAGCCGGTGCAGCGGCGATCCGCCCGGCCGGTACACCCCCAGCACCGTCATGTCATCAACCGCCGGTAGGTCGCCAGCGCAACCGACGGCACGTCGTCGGCCAGGATCTCCCCCTCGTCGAGGACGATCACCCGGTCGAAGTCGTCGACCAGCGCGAGGTCGTGGGTGACGACGATCAGTTGGGTGTCCAGCGTGGCGAACGCGGCCCGCAGCATCGCGGCGTTGCGCAGGTCGAGCAGCGTCGTCGGTTCGTCGGCGACCACGATGCGCGGTTCGGTGACGAGCACGGCCGCCAGCGCCAGCAGTTGCTTCTGTCCGCCCGACAGCAGATGGGCCGGGTGGTCGGCGTGCCCGGCGAGGCCGAACCGCTCGAGGACGCGCCGGGTGCGGTCCGCACGCTCGTCGCGGCTCAGCCCGTGCCGGGACAGCGACAGTTCGATGTCCTCGGCGACCGTCGGCATGAGGATCTGCCGGTCGGGGTCGGTGAAGACGAACCCGACCCGCCGGCGGACCTTGCGGGTGGACCGGCGGGTGTCGAGGCCGTCCACCCGCACCGTGCCCCGGTCCGGCAGCACCAGCCCGTTGATCATCCGCGCGAGCGTGGACTTGCCGCTGCCGTTGGCGCCGAGCACACCGATGCGGTGTTCGGTCAGCGTGAGCGAGACGTCGCGCAGGACGGGGCGATCGCCGTAGGCGTGGCTGACCCCGTCGAAGACGATGCCCTCACTCATCGGACGTACGGCGCCGCCACGGGGTGATCAGCCCGGGCCGGGCGCGGTGCACCTGCGCGGCGACCAGCGCCGTCACCACCGCCTTGGCGATGTCACCCGCCACGTAGATCCCGTTGGTGGACAACGCCGCCCACCACGACAGATCGGTGCGGATCATCAGGCCGACGGTGCCGAACGCGTAGATCACCACCATCCCGCCGACCACGTTGATCGCGATGCCCCACAGCACGCGGTAGCGCGGCATCATCAGCGCCGTCAGTGCGCCGATCACCACCGCGGCGGGCAGCCACCCCACGAAGAAGCCGGCGGTCGGGGACGCCAGCGACACCAGGCCGGTGCGCCCGCCGGCGAGGATGGGCAGTCCGGCGATGGCGAGGATCGCGAACAGCGCGACGGCCAGCGCTCCCTTGCGCGGGCCGAGGATCGATCCCGCGAGCATCACCCCGAGGGTCTGCACGGTGATGGGCACGCCGCTGGGCCCGACGGTGATGGTGCCCGGAAGGCCGAGGGCCGCGATCAGCGCGGCGAACACCGCCGCCTGGGTCAGGTCACCGGCCGTCACCGCTCGACGCCGGGGCGCGCCCACCTTCCCGTCCATTCGGGCGATTATCGCGGGCGCCTCAGCGCGGTACGTCGGGCGGGGTGATGCTGCGCGGTGTCAGCCCGAGTGTGCGGACGTGTTCGGCGATCGCCCCGAGGCTGGTGGTCCACACGTCGTCGTGGTCGAGCACGTAGCGCATCAGGTCGTCGAGCTCCGCGGCGCGCGACGTGCGCCCGGTCAGGAACGGATGGTTGGTCAGCACCCAGCAGCCGCCGGCCCGGCGCAGCCCGTCGAACTCCAGCTGCCAGATCTCCCGCGCCTTGCGGGGGCTCTCGATCAGACCGCTGCCGGAGATGTCGGGCAGGAAGCAGTACTGCTCCCAGTCGTCGAGTGCCCACTGGATCGGGATCTCCACCAGGGATTCGCCGGGCGTCACCGCCAGCTCGTACGGATGATCGGCGTCCATCAGGCTGGAGTCGTAGAGGAAGCCGCGTTCCGCCAGCAGGGCCGGCGTGCGCCACGACAGATCCCACATCGGCGCGCGGTAACCGACGGGACGCACCCCGGCGACGTCGGCCAGCGCGGCCAGTCCGCGGTCGATGACGTCGATCTCCTCCTCGAGCGTCAGCGCGGTGGGCTGTTCGTGCAGATAGCCGTGGTGGGCGATCTCGTGGCCGGCGGCCACGATGCTGCGGATCGCGTCCGGGTAGCGGTCGGCGGTGTGGCCGGGCACGAAGAACGTCGAGGCGATCTGGTGCCGCTCGAGCAGATCGAGGATGCGCGGGATACCGACCAGCGGCCCGTACGCCTGATGGCTCATCACGCTCATCCGCGCGCCGACGGCCTCGTTACCCCACAGCACCGCGGACTCCGCGTCCACGTCGAACGTGAACGCCGCCGCCGCGGTCTTGCCCTCGGGCCAGCGGAAGTCGCTCATCGGTCGGCCATCAGCGTGACGAGCTCGTAGGCCAGGTTGGCGCCCGCGACCGCGGTGACCTCGGCCTGGTCGTAGGCCGGCGCCACCTCCACGATGTCGGCGGCGACGATGTTGCACGCGCGCATCGCCCGCAACACCGCGACCAGCTCACGGCTGGTCATGCCGCCGATCTCGGGTGTCCCCGTCCCGGGCGCGAACGCCGGGTCGAGCACGTCGATGTCGATGGACACGTACACCGGATGCTCACCGACCCGCTCGAGCACCCGCGCGATCACCCCGTCGACGCCGATGCGGTCGATGTCGCGGCAGTGCACCACGGTGAAACCGAGTTCGGCGTCCTCGAGCAGATCCGCCCGGTCGTAGAGCGAACCACGGATGCCGACGTGCGCGGAGTGGTCCTTGACCAGCAGGCCCTGCTCGGACGCGCGCCGGAATGGGGTGCCGTGCGTGCAGGGGGCGCCGAAGTACGTGTCCCAGGTGTCGAGGTGGGCGTCGAAGTGCACGAGCGCCACCGGACCGTGCACCTCGTTGACCGCCTGCAGTGCGGGCAGCGCGATGGTGTGGTCGCCGCCGAGCAGCACGACCCGCTGTTCGGGCCGGCTGAGCAGGCCCCGCACGCCGGCGCGGATCTCGTCGACTGCGGTGGTGATGTCGAACGGGTTGGCCGCGATGTCACCGGCGTCGACCACCTGCGCCGCGGCGAACGGCGATACGTCGAGCGCCGGGTGGTACGGCTTGAGCAGCCGGGACGCCTGCCGGATCGCGGCGGGTCCGAAGCGCGCACCGGGCCGGTATGTCACCCCGCCGTCGAACGGCACGCCGACGACGGCGATGTCGTAGTCGGGCACCTCGTGCCGCTGCGGCAACCGCGCGAACGTCGCGATCCCGGCGTAGCGGGGTACCGCCTGCGCGTCGACCTGACCCAGCGTCCCCGTCGGCGACTGCACGTACTGCACGTGTTCTCCCTTACTCGTCATGCTCTCGCCCTCGTCGATCCGCCGTTGCACGCGATCACCTGTCCGACGATCGCCTCGACGTCGAAGTCGGCGAGCAGTTCCACCGCCGCCGCGATCTCGTCGGGACTCCCGATGCGGCCCAACGGGATTCCCGCGGCATATTGCTGTTGCACGGTGGCCAGGTCCACCCCGGCGGCGTCGGCGTCGACCTGCAGCTGCGGGGTGTCGGTCACCCCGGGCGCCACCGCGTTGACGATGATCCGCTCGGGGGCCAGCTCGCGGCCCAGCGTCTTGACCAGGGCGATCAGCCCGGCCTTCGACGCGGCGTAGGCGGTGGCCTCCGGCCAGCCGGTGACGCCCCATTCACTGCTGACGACCACGATGCGTCCCGCCCCGGCCGCCCGCATGTGCGGCAGCACGGCCTGCACCAGGAAGAACGTACCGCCGAGGTTGGTGTCGACGACCTTCCACCAGTCGTCGGGGTCGTGGTCGAGCAGCGGCGCCATCGTCATGTAGGCGTGGTTGGCCACCAGCACGTCGAGCCGCCCGGCGATGCCCGCGACGTGGTCGGCGATGCGGACACATTCATCCGGATCGGAGACGTCACCGGCGGCGGTCAGACCGCCGATCTCGGCGGCCAGCGCGCGCAGCGCCTCGCTGTCGCGGAGGTCGTTGACGGCCACCGTCATTCCTGCGGCGGCCAGCCGGCGGGCATGCGCGGCGCCCATCCCCTGCGCGGCGCCGGTGATCAGTGCGACACGGCCCTGCGCGCTCATATCACCGCTCCCGCGTTGACGTTGACGACCTCACCGGTGCAGAACGTGGCGTCGCAGACCAGGAACTCCACGGAGCGGGCCACCTCCTGCGGTGTCGTGAGCCGCCGCAGCGGCAGCGAGTTCAGGTATTCCGGTGTACGACAGGGGTTGTCGGCGGCCAGCAGCGGGGTGTCGGTGGGGCCGGGCGCCACCGCGTTGACCCGCACACCGCGGGCCGCCACCTCGGCGGCCAGGCTGCGGACCAGGCCGATGACCGCACCCTTGGCCGCGGCATAGTGCGCGTCGTCCTCGCCCCCGCCGACCGCCAGCTCGCTCGCGACGGCCACCAGGGTGCCGCGGCTCTCCAGCAGGTCGGGCAGGCACGCCCGCGCGACGTTGACCAGTCCGCCGAGGTGCACGCGCAGCATCCGGTGCCACGCCTCTCGAGTGATGTCGGCGACCGGGACCATCTCGTAGTGGCCTGCCGAGTTCACCACCGCGCTGATCGGGCCGAGCCGGTCCCGCACTTCGGCCACCGCGGCCGCGACCGCGGGTCCGTCCGAGATGTCCACGGCCACTGTGTGTTCGGCGTCGGGGGCAGGATTGCGGTCCAGGCAGCCGACGGTGTAGCCGCGCCGCGTCAGCGCGGTGACGACCGCGGCGCCGATACCGCTGGCGCCGCCGGTCACCAGCGCTACGGGGTTACTCATGGGCGGTCGGCCAGTTCGTCCTCGGCCTCGATCTCGTCGATCACCGCCGTCGCCACGATGCGCGAGCGCACCGAGGCGAAGATGGCCGAGCCGAGCACCACGAGCACCGCGATGCCGATCCACACCGACCAGTCCAGGTAGCGCTGCTCGAAGGCGACGCGCGGCCAGGCGATGTTGAGGAACTGCAGCGCCGCCCACACCACGGCCGTCGCCGCGACCGGCAGCGTCGCACGGCCGATCGAGAAGCTGCCCGGCTTCCACTGCCGGCGCACCAGCACCACCAGGAAACCGATCAGCGGGAACAGGAAGGCGAGGTAGAAGCCGCCGGAGGTGAAGTTCACCATCAGCGTGTAGACGTCGCTGGCGACGATGCTCAGGGCGAACAACGCCGCACCGACGACGGTGGTGATCAGGATCGCGATGACGGGGATGCGGGCCTGGCCGCGCAGGCGGGCGAGTGCATCCGAGGCCGGCAGGGCACCGTCGCGTGCGTAGGCCCAGATCACCCGCGAGGCGGACGTCTGCAGCGCCAGGAAGCTGGCGAGGAAGCCGATCACGAACATCACCTGGACGGGTTTGGCGATGCCGGGTCCGAGCGCGTCGGTCAGCGTCTCGTACACCGGATCCTCGATCGCGCCCTCGGCGACCGCGTCGAGATCCGGCACCGCGAGGATGATCGCGAGGCTGGAGTAGGCCACGACGAGCGCGATGAAGCCGAGCGAGAACAGCACCGCCTTGGGCAGGTAGCGCCGTGGCTCGTGCACCTCCTCGGCGATGGAGCCGGCACTCTCGAAACCGACGAACGAGAAACCGATGAACGCGACCGCCAGCAGGAACGGCCCGGACAGGTAGGCGAAGAAGTCGACGTCCGGCCCGCCGCCGGTGAACAGCACCGACAGCGAATTCTGGCGGTGGAACAGCAGCAGCCACGTGCCCAGCCCGATCGAACCGATCACCTCGGCGATGATGCTGGCCGTCATGAACACCTTCAGCGCGCCCCGGCCGATGAGATTGACCGCCGTGCCGCCCAGCAGGATGAGCAGCGCGATCATCGCCTGCACGCCGCCGGACGGCGCCTCGATGCCGACGATGTTGGCGACGAAGCCCGCCGAGCCGAGGGCGACGGTGGCCATGGCGATCACCAGCGTCCACATGTAGGCCCAGCCGGCGAACCAGCCGTAGCCGGTGCCGAGCAACCGCCGCGACCACTGGTAGATCGAACCCTCCAGCGGCCAGCGTGACACCAGCATCGCGAACACCAGCGCGACGAGGAACTGCCCGCCGAAGACCAGCACGAATCCCCACCAGAAGGAGGGGCCGGCAGCGCTCAGGGCAAGGCCGAAGATGGCGTACAGCGCGACGATCGGCGAGATGAACGCGAACGCGAAGGCGAACGCCGACCACAGCGAGAATTCCCGGCGCAGCTGCTGCGGCTGCTCGGCGGGACTGAGCGTTGACGACATGTGCTGACTATCACCCCAGGTCAGCGTGTGTGCCAAGCGATGCGCCGAACACGCAGTGAATCCACCGGACGGCCGCACCGCGTTGGACGATCGCACAACGCGCCACCCGGTTGATGTGACGGGAGCGTTACGCTCGTCCAATGACGGCGCCATTGCCGGATGGTCCGGAAGAGCCCACTGAGCCCACGGCGGGGTCCCTCGAGAAGGGTGCGCCCACCCTGCGCGCCCTGCTCGACGGGTCGCGGCTGGGACTCGCGGTGCCCGATGCCGCACCCCAGGACCTCGACCGCACCATCAGCTGGACGCACAGCACCGAGATGCGCGATCCGTCGCGCTATCTGCGCGGCGGGGAGCTGGTGTGCACGGTCGGCCTGAGCCTGCAGACCCCCCAGGACTGCCGGACGTTCGCCGACGCGCTGGCGACCGCGGGCGCGGCGGGTGTGTGCTTCGGTGTCGGCGACGGCCACGACGAGGTCCCCGCGGCCCTGCTCGACCAGTGCCGGCGCCGGGGTCTGCCGGTGCTGATCGCCCCACCCAGCGTGCCGTTCAGCCAGGTCAGCCGTTTCGTCGCCGAGTACGGTCTCGGCGCCGAGATCGCCGTCGCGCGGGCGACGAATGCTCTTGTGCCCGAGCTGCTCTCATCACTCAGACGGCACGCATCGGCACGTGAGCTCCTCGACACCGCCGGCGAGATCCTCGCCTGTTACTTCCTTCTCGAACCCGACAGCCGCGCGGAGTCGGCGGTCTCGGTCGACGTTCCGGGGGTGGGCAGCCTCGGCTGGATGGGCAGCGGCACTCCCCCGGAGCCGGCGCTGCTCGACCTGATCGCGCGGTTCGTGCGGGCCGCGCAGGGGGAACGGGATGTCGAGGCGGCCCTGGCCCGTGAACGCGTCGGCCAGCTGCTGTCCCTGGTCGAGCGGCGGATGCTGCTGCCTGATGCGCTGAGCCAGCTGCTGGATTGGCCCGGGTTCGCGGCCGGTCAGCTCACCTGTTCGGCGTGGCCGGCCGGTGCGGGTGCGCTGCTGTCGATGGCGGTGCCCGATGCGTTGGTCGGTGACGCGCCCGACCTGTGCCTGATGCTCACCACGCGGTCGCTCGACGTGTCCGACGACCTGTCGCTGCCGTCGGGGCATTCGGCGCTGGTCCCGTTGACCGAGATCGGGTCGGCGATCGGGCAGGCGCGCATCGCGCTCGATCTTGCGCAGCGCCGCGGCCGACGCGTCGGACCGGATCAGCTGAGCACGCTCGACAGCCTGCTGGAGCAACTGCCACCGGCCCAGCTCGCGCCGTTCCGGCAGCAGCTCATCGATCCGCTGGCGGAGATGGACCGCCGCCGCGGCACCCAGCACGTCCGTACGCTGCGGGCGTTCCTCGCCGCGAACGGCTCACTGAGCGACACCGCCCGGGATCTGTACCTGCACACCAACACGGTGCGCCACCGGCTGGCCCGGATCCTCGAACTCACCGGCCGAGACCCGTTGAACCGTAACGATCAGGCCGCGTTCTCGATCGCATTGCACGCCGTCGACCGCGACGGCAGGCGCGCATCGGGCGGCTGACGGCGTCAGGCGCCTGAGTCGGGCAGCCACGCGGTGACCGCGGAATCCACCGCATCGGCGACGCCCGATTCCACCGCCGCGGCGATCAGCGCCTCGGCGACAATCGAATTCGGGTCACGCCGCAGGGTGATGAGACCGACGGCCGGGCGATCGTCGTCGTCGGCCATCGGCCGTACCGCAAAGCCTGCCGGAACGCCGAACGCGCAGAGCCACGCGTGGGAGGCGATCGTCGCCAGCCGCATGCCGGCGAGGTGAGCGAAGATCGCCCCCACGGTGTCGGCCTCGACGACTGGGGCGAAGGACACGCCCTCGGCGGCCATGCGGGCATCGATGATCCTTCGGTTGCGCATATCCGGCGTCAGCGCGCACAGGTCGAGCGCGGCCGCCTGCGCCCAGCTGACCTGCTCCGCCCGGACCACGGGGCTGTCCTCGGGAGCGAGCAGGACGTACCGTTCGCGATACAGGCTGAGGTGCTGACAGCCCGGCGGGGGTTCGCCGTCGAGGTAGGTCAGTCCGGCGTCGATCTCGAAATCCAGCAGCTTCCTGATGATCTCGCGCGACGGCAGCGCCTCGATCCGG
The DNA here is from genome assembly GCA_050205415.1 of Mycolicibacterium litorale. Classification (GTDB taxonomy): domain Bacteria; phylum Actinomycetota; class Actinomycetes; order Mycobacteriales; family Mycobacteriaceae; genus Mycobacterium; species Mycobacterium litorale_C. The sequence goes on along the minus strand of JBNMQY010000008.1, from coordinate 197,368 downwards.
ACCGAGGCAGCCGGATTCCGCTCCAGGAAGGCCGCGGTCAGCAGTGGGACGGCGGGTATCGACGTCGGGATGGCGCCGATCCTGGCCGTGGTGACCAGCCTCCCCCGCATCCGCTCGATATCGGCGAGGAGCTCGTCGCGTTCGGCGATGATCCGCCGGGCCCAGCTGACGACGCGGTGGCCTTCCTCGGTGAACCCTTCGAACTGATGGCCGCGCAGCACGATGACGAGGCCGAGTTCGCGCTCCAGGCGCTGGATCGCTGTGGACAGCGTCGGTTGGCTGACATGACAGGCCGCCGCGGCACGGCCGAAATGCCGCTCACGGGCGAGCGCCACCAGGTACGCGAGCTGCTGGATCAGCACGTCACCGGCCATCTGCGGTTCTCCCACTCGAGTTGATAGTTACAAGCTATCGAAGCATTCCGAAGAGCGAACAACGACCGCTTGTACCTGGGCAGGCCGGGGCTCTAGGTTTTAAGCCGATTGATGTGGTCTATCGAACCCTCCTGGCGGCTGAGAGGTAGCTCGCACGTGACGACAACCGACTCCACCAGGTACGAGTTCGATGAGGACGACGTCGTCGTCACCCATGAGAAGTCCTATGCCGCCGGCGTTCCCGCGGTGCTGGTCTCGCTGCAGCGCGGGATCGAACAGATGGGTCTGGCACGGACCGCGCGCACGCTGGCACGGCTCAACCAGCGCCACGGGTTCGACTGCCCCGGCTGTGCGTGGCCGGAGACGCCCGGGCACCGGAAGTACGCGGAGTTCTGCGAGAACGGGGCCAAGGCCGTCGCCGAGGAGGCGACGACGCGCAGGGTCGGTCCGGACTTCTTCGCCGCGCACTCCGTGGCCGACCTGCTCGGCCGCACGGAGTACTGGCTCGGCCAGCAGGGCCGCTTGACCCATCCCATGGTCCGCCGCGAGGGCGCCACGCACTACGAACCGATCGGCTGGGATGAGGCGTTCGCCCTCGTCGCGGACGCACTTCGCGGCCTGGACTCTCCGCACCAGGCGGCCTTCTACACCTCGGGCCGGACCTCGAACGAAGCGGCGTTCCTCTATCAGCTGTTGATCCGCTGCTTCGGGACCAACAACATGCCCGACTGCTCCAACATGTGCCACGAATCGTCCGGCACGGCGTTGCAGGAGAGCATCGGCATCGGGAAGGGCTCGGTGTCGGTCACCGACCTCGAACACGCCGACCTGATCCTCATCGCCGGACAGAACCCCGGCACCAACCATCCCCGGATGCTCTCGGTGCTCGAGAAGGCCAAGGCCAACGGAGCCCGCGTCATCGCGATCAACCCCTTGCCCGAAGCCGGGCTCCTGCGTTTCAAGGATCCGCAGAAGGCGCACGGCGTCGTCGGCGCAGGGGCGGTGATCGCCGACGAGTTCCTGCAGATCCGCATCGGCGGAGACCAGGCGCTCTTCCAGGGTCTGGCCAAACTGCTTCTCGAGGCCGAGGAGGAACAGCCCGGCACCGTCCTCGACCGTGACTTCATCGCCGGGCACACTGCCGGTTTCGAGGAGTTCGCCGCCCATATCCGATCGGTCGACATCGACACGGTGCTCGAGGCGACCGGCCTGTCCCGGCAGCAGCTCGACGACACGGCCCTCGCGTTGCGGCGGTCCTCGAAGACGATCATCTGCTGGGCGATGGGCCTGACACAGCAGACCCACGGCGTCGCGACGATCCAGGACGCCACCAACCTGCTGCTCATGCAGGGCATGATCGGCAAGCCGGGCGCGGGGGTGTGCCCGGTTCGCGGCCATTCCAACGTCCAAGGCGATCGCACGATGGGCATCTGGGAGAGGGCGCCCGAGTCGTTCCTCGCCAGGCTGGACGACGAATTCGGCATCACCTGCCCCCGCGACCACGGCTTCGACGCGGTCGAGACCATCCGCGCCATGCGGGACGGCCGTGTCCGGGTGTTCATGGCGATGGGCGGGAACTTCGTCTCCGCGACGCCGGACACCGACGTCACCGAGTCCGCATTGCGCAATTGTGCGCTCACGGTGCAGGTTTCGACGAAGCTCAACCGTTCCCACCTGGTCACCGGGCGCACCGCACTGATACTGCCGTCGCTCGGCCGCACCGACAAAGACGTGGTGAAGGGCCGTAAACAGGTTGTCACCGTAGAAGATTCGATGTCGGTGGTGCATCTGTCCCGCGGCGGCCTGAAGCCGCCAAGCGACCAGGTACGCAGCGAGGTCGCCATCGTGTGCGGGCTCGCGCAGGCGCTGTTCGGCCCGGGACACTCGGTGCCCTGGTCTGACTTCGCCGACGACTACGACCGCATCCGCGATTCGATCGCGCGGGTCGTGCCGGGGTTCACCGACTTCAACACCCGCGTGCGACAGCCGGACGGTTTCGTGCTGCCGCACCCGCCACGCGACGAGCGGCGGTTCACGACCGGGTCGGGCAAGGCGAATTTCGTCACCAACCCGATGCACTGGGTGCCTGTCCCGCCGGGGCGGCTGGTCCTGCAGACCATGCGCAGCCACGACCAGTACAACACCACCATCTACGGTCTCGACGATCGCTATCGCGGCGTCAAGGGTGGCCGACGCGTCGTGTTCTGTCACCCCGACGACATTGCGCAGGCGGGGTTCTCGGCGGGTGACCGCGTGGATCTGGTGTCGGAATGGCCGCTGCCCGACGGCGGGGTCGAGGAGCGGGAGGCGACGGATTTCCGCCTGGTGCCCTACCCGACTCCGCGCGGCAACGCCGCGGCCTACTACCCGGAGACCAACCCGCTGATCCCGCTCGACCACGTCGCGCGCAAGTCCAACACCCCCGTGTCCAAGGCGGTCACCGTCCGCCTGCGCCGTCGTGTTGGCAACATTTCGAATTAGCGTGGACAAAACCCGTGACGGTGCCCCCGATCTCGACAACCATGCGGTCCAGCATCCCTTGACGAACCTCTGGCTGGAGTCCCCGTATGTCCGCGAGTACCCCGGTCACACTCGACCGCGCCACCGGCCGGGCACTGGCGGTGTCGTGCACCGGGCTCGGTCGCGCGTTCACCACCGGTGACGGGCGGGCGCGCCCGGTTCTGAGCGATCTGCACCTCGACATCGCTCCGCGGGAGATCCTCGCGATCCTCGGCACCAGCGGCTGCGGGAAGTCCACCCTGTTGCGCATCGTCGCCGGACTCGACACTCCGTCGGCGGGTGCCGTCCGCATCGACGGCAGTCCGGTGCGGGCATACGATCCGCGCTGCGCCGTCGGATTCCAGGAGCCCCGCCTCATGCCGTGGCGCACCCTCGCCGAGAACGTGGCGCTCGGACTGCCCAGGCACACCCCCGCCGCGGCCGGCCGTGAGACCGTCGACAAGCTTCTGGAACTCGTCGGGCTCACCGAATTCGCCGGCCACCGCCCCCGGGAGGTGTCCGGCGGTATGGCGCAGCGCACCTCGCTCGCCCGCGCACTCGCCCGCGAACCCGGCGTCCTGTTGCTCGACGAACCGTTCGGCGCACTCGACGCGCTGACCCGGATGAAGATGCAGGATCTGCTGCTCGACGTGCATGCGGCCGCACCCGCGACCGTGCTGCTGGTCACCCACGACGTCGACGAGGCACTGCAATTGGCCGACCGCGTGATTCTGCTCGGCAAGGACGACGGCGCGGCAGGCGCCTCGATCCGCCAGACCGTCGTCGTCCCCGGCCGCCGCCCCCGCGACCGCGGATCGGCCGAACTCGCCGACCTTCGCGGCCGCCTCCTCGACGGCCTCGGCGTGGACCGCCACGCCGACACCACCTAGGAAAGCAGAGTATGAAGACCACCGCACTGAAGGCAGTCCTCGTCGCACTGACCCTCCTCGTGAGCGGGTGCGTCTCCGGGGAGAACGAGAGCGCACCGTCGTCGTCCACCGAGGGCGGCGCCGGGCTCGACGGCCGGGTCCTCGACATCGACTTCGCCACCTACAACCCGCTCAGCCTGATCATCAAGGACCAGGGGTGGCTGGAAGCTCAAGGCGTCGAGGTCAACTGGGTACAGTCGGCCGGATCGAACAAGGCCAACGAAGCGCTGCGCGCCGGTGCGATCGACGTCGGCTCGACCGCGGGTTCCGCTGCGCTGCTTGCCCGTTCGAACGGTTCGCCGATCCAGGTCATCGCCATCTACTCCCAGCCGGAATGGGCCGCACTCGTCGCCCCGAAGGGCAGTCCCATCACCGCGGTCGACCAGTTGCGCGGGAAGAACGTCGCCGCCACCAAGGGCACCGATCCGTATTTCTTCCTGTTGCAGGCGTTGGAGGCCAACGGCCTCACCGCCGACGACGTGACGGTGCAGAACCTGCAGCACGCCGACGGCTGGGCCGCCCTGCAGAACGGTTCGGTGGACGCATGGGCAGGCCTCGACCCGATCATGGCGGGCGCCGAGCAGACGGGGGCGACCCTCTTCTACCGCAACGTGGATTTCAACAGCTACGGATTCCTCAACGCGCGTGAGGATTTCGTCACCGGCGAACCGGAGCTGGCCCAGCTCGTCGTCGACGCGTACGCGGCGGCCGCCGTGTGGGCCGTCGAGCACCCCGACGAGACGGCGCAGATCCTCGCCGATGCCGCGGGTATCGAGCTTCCGGTCGCCCAGAAGGTCATCCGTGAGCGCTCCAACCTCGACGTCGACCAGGTTCCCGGCCCCACCCAGCTCGCGGTGCTCGAGAAGATCGGGCCGATCTTCGTCGACCTCGGCGACGTCCCGAGCCAGCAGCAGGTCGACGACGCGCTCGGCTCCATCGTCAACGACACCTTCGTCGAGCAGGCCGATGCCGCCCGTTTCCAGTCCTGAGGCACTGTCGGATCTGGCTGGGCGCCGGGGCGTTCGCGTCCTCGGCGGGGCGCTGCTTCCGCTGCTGATCCTCGGTGTCTGGCAATGGGTTTCGACGAGCGGTCTGGTGGCCGCCTCCGTGCTGCCGTCACCCGCGATGGTGTGGTCGGCGGCCGTCGACCTCACCGAACGGGGGCTCTACGGGCACTACGTGGCGATCTCGACGCAGCGGGTCCTGGTGGGGTTCGGTTTCGGCGCGGCCATCGGGCTGGCGCTGGGTGCGGTGGTCGGCCTGTCCCGGCTCGGCAGCATCCTGCTCGCGCCGACGCTCGGCGGAGTGCGCGCCGTCCCCTCCCTCGCGTGGGTGCCGCTGTTGATCCTCTGGTTCGGCATCGGGGAGGAATCGAAGATCATCCTGATCGCGATCGGCGCGTTCTTCCCCGTGTACACGATCGTGGGTGCGGCGCTGCGCCACGTCGATTCCCACCTCCTCGAGGCCGGCCGCGCGTTCGGGCTGCACGGGCTGCGTCTGTTCGCGACCGTGCAACTGCCCGCCGTCGTGCCGTCGACGGTCTCCGCGCTGCGGCTGGCGTTGGCGCAGTCGTGGCTGTTCCTGGTGGCGGCCGAACTCATCGCGAGTTCGATGGGCCTGGGATTCCTGCTCCTGGACTCCGGCCAGAACGGACGGATCGACCGCATCTTCCTCGCGATCATCTCGCTGGCGCTGCTCGGCAAGCTCACCGATTCGCTGCTCGGCCTGTTCGAGCGGTGGGCGATCGCCAAGTGGACGTGACGGCCCGCCTGCGGGCCGCGCGGCCTACGGTCATGGGGTGAACTTCGACGAATACCGCGGGTACGACGCGACCGGCCTGGCGAAGCTGGTCGCCGACAAGGAGGTGACGGCCGCCGAGCTGCTCGAGCTGGCCAAGGGGCGGGCGGCCGCGGTGAACCCGCGGATCAACGCGATCGTGCGTGACGTACCGCACGCGTCGTCGCCCGAGCCCGGCGGTCCGTTCGCCGGTGTGCCGTTCCTCATCAAGGACCTCGCGCAGGACTACGCCGGTCTGCCCACGTCCGCCGGCTCGCGTGCGCTGAAGTCGAAGCCGGCCGCCGAACATGCGGCGGTCGTGCAGCGGTGGATCGACGCCGGCCTGGCCATCTTCGGCAAGACCAACACCCCGGAGTTCGGGGCGAAGGGCATCACCGAACCGGTCGCCTGGGGCCCGACGCGCAACCCGTGGGACCTCACGCGGTCACCGGGCGGTTCGTCGGGTGGTTCGGCGGCGGCGGTGGCGGCGGGGATCGTGCCGTGTGCGGGCGCCAATGACGGCGGTGGATCGATCCGCATCCCGGCGGCGTGCTGCGGGCTGGTCGGACTCAAACCGGGCCGCGGCCTCACGCCGTCGGGCCCGGCGACGGGTGAGTCCATGCACGGAGCGGCGGTTCAGGGCGTCCTGTCGCGGACGGTGCGCGACACCGCCGCGATGCTCGATGTGCTGAGCGGTGGCGAGGCGTGCGGACCGTACGCGCCCGCGGTGCCCGCCGACTCGTTCGCGTCCAATGTGGGGGCCGACCCGGGCAGGCTGCGGATCGGGGTGCGAATCCCCTCGGCGATCACCCCGACACCAGATCCCGAGGCGTACGCGGCGGTGGCCGCCACCGTGCAGGCGCTCACCGATCTGGGCCACCACGTCGAGGAGCTGCCCGTCGCCCCGTTCGACGACGCCACCCTCGCCAGGGATTTCCTGCTGGCATGGTTCGTCTACACCGCATGGGAACTCGATGAGGCGAAACGGGTTTCGGGTGCCGGTGACGACGCGTTCGAACGCGACACGTTGATCCTCGCGGCGATCGGCCGGGCGACGAGCAGCGTGGATTACGTGGACGCGGTGCAACGCCGCCACGAACACACCCGCCGGCTCACCACCTTCTTCGAGTCCTACGACCTGCTGCTGACGCCGACGCTGGCCACCCCGCCACCGAAGATCGGCGAGTTCGACCTGCCGGTCGCGCTGCAGCGCGCGTCCGACGTGCTGATCAAGACGCGCACCGCGCGGTTGCTGCGCCACACCAAGCTCGTCGACGACATCATCGACAAGAACCTCGGCTGGGTGCCGTACACCCAGCTCGCGAATCTGACTGGGCGCCCGGCGATCTCACTGCCCCTTCACTGGACGGCCGACGGCCTGCCCCTGGGTGTGCAGTTCGTGGCGCCGCTGGCCGGCGAAGCGCTGCTGATCCGGCTGGCCGCGCAACTCGAGCAGGCGCTGCCGTGGGCGGACCGGGTCGCGCCGGTCTGACCGGTCACGGACACGCCGCCTTGTGCCCCACTTCGACACCATGGCTGTGAATCTGCCCGTTGCCTCGACCTTCACCGCCCTGGGGGCGAAATCCAGCACAAGAAGTGGACCGTCACCCTCTCGGGACAACTCCATTCGCCTCACGTCTCCCCGGCAAGCCGCTGACGCACAGTGGCCGCGCGCAGCGTGAGGTGGTTGCGCTCGGCGACGTTCTGCGCCTGCGTGGCCGCCTGCACGTAAAGCGCTGCGGCCATAGCCAGGTCGCCCGCGCGCTCGTGGAGGTGGGCGGCGGACGCGGTGTATCGCGGCAGTGCCGGGTCGAGTTCGGCGAGCGCGGCCAGCCCGGCCTGCGGTCCGTCCGCCTCCCCCACCGCGACAGCCCGGTTGAGCCGGACGACGGGGCTGTCGGTGAGTCGGACCAGCTCGTCGTACCACTCGACGATCTGCACCCAGTCCGTCTCTTCGACCGTCTGCGCGTCGGCGTGCAGTGCGGCGATCGCGGCCTGCGCCTGATACTCGCCGAGCCGGTCGCGGGCCAGGGCGGCCTGCAATATGGCCACGCCTTCGGCGATGAGGTCACGGCGCCACAGCGCGCGGTCCTGTTCGGCCAGCGGCACCAGGCTGCCGTCGGCGCGGATCCGGGCGGGGCGCCGCGCATGGTGGAGCAGGAAGAGTGCGAGGAGCCCGGCGACCTCCGGGTCGTCGGTCGTCGCGGCCAGTTGACGCGCCAAGCGGATGGCCTCGGCGGCCAAGTCGACATCCCCGCCGTAGCCTTCGTTGAACACCAGGTACAGCACCCGCAGCACGGTGTGCAGATCGCCCGGCTCGCCCAGCCGGACCGTGCCGACGGTGCGCTTGGCGCGGCTGATCCGTTGCGCCATCGTCGATTCGGGGACGAGGTACGCCTGGGCGATCTGCCGGGTGGTGAGGCCGCCGACGGCCCGCAGCGTCAGGGCGACGGCCGAAGCGGGCGTGAGACTGGGATGTGCGCACAGAAAGTACAGCTGAAGTGTGTCATCGGCCGATTCCGTCGGCCCCGGCGGCGGCTCGTCGGATACGCGTCGTTCCCGCACCCGGCGCGCCGCGTCGGATCTGGTGAGGTCGAGGAAGCGGCGCCAGGCTGTCGTGATCAGCCAGCCCCTGGGTTCGTCGGGCGGTTGGTGGGGCCAGGTCTCGATGGCCCGCAGCAACGCCTCCTGCACCGCGTCCTCGGCGGTGGCGAAGTCCGCCCCGCGGTGGACGAGAGCCGCCAGCACGCCGGGGATGAGGTCGCGCAGCCGGGACTCGTCCAGCGCGTCGGCGGTCACTACTCGGTGACGGTCGTCGGGGCACCCATGAACGGCCGGACCTCGAGCCACTCGTGGATCGGTTTCCCGCCCGCACCCGGAGCCGAGGACAGCTCACCGGCCAATTCGAGGGCACGCTCGTAGGAGTCGACGTCGACGATCATGAAGCCGGCGATGAGGTCCTTGGTCTCGGCGAACGGACCGTCGGTCACCGGCGGCCTGCCCTCACCGTCATAGCGCACCCACGCACCGTCGGGCGCGAGTGCCTGACTGTCGACGTATTCGCCGCTGTCCCGCAGCCGGTCCGCGAAGTCCTCCATGTACTGCATGTGCGCTTCGATCTCGGCCGGGGTCCACTGATCCATCGGCACGTCGTTGACCGCCGCCGGAGCACCCCGGTAGTGCTTGAGGAACAGGTACTTGGCCATGACGTTTCTCCCTCCGCAAGTGGCGACCCTAGTTGGTCGCTCACCTGTTGGACGGAGTCGTCACGGAATTCTCGACATCGTCGCGCGAATCGCCGTCGTTCGATCGGCAGTGGTTACCGAAGGCCGCGATCGGGTACGGAGTCGACATGACATCTTCGAACGAGAATGTAACGCCCGAAACGGCGACGAAAGAGGATGACGTGCTGGCCCCCGCCACGCCGGGCGCCGAGGCACTCCCGCTCCCGGAGGATGAGGTCGACAAGCCCTCGGAGGGGTGAGGCCCGCGCCGGGCCGACCGTGAGACCGACCTCACGACGCGGAATACCGCCCGGCTCCAGGTGTTGGACACCATCGTGGCTATTGACGACCTGTTCCGACCCCTGACCGTCGGCTCGATGACCGTGCCGAACCGATTCGCGATGGCGCCGATGACCCGGCAGGCCTCGCCGGACGGTGTTCCCGGCGCGGATGTCGCCGAGTACTACCGGCGCCGCGCCGCAGGTGGTGTCGGCCTGATCATCACCGAGGGCGTCCGCCTCCCCGACCCGGCAGCGGGTTACCCGTTCTCCATCCCGACGATCGACGGCGACGCCGTTCTCGCCGGCTGGTCGCGCGTCGTCGGTGCCGTCCGCGGTGAGGGCGGAACCATCGCCGCACAGTTGTGGCATCAGGGCGCCGAGCGCGGCGACGCTGACGGCGTGACGCCGGTCAGTCCGTCCGGTGTCGACGGACTCGGCCGCCCGAAGGGCCGCGCACTCGAAACCGACGAACTCCCGGGCATCGCCGAACAGTTCGCCCAGGCCGCCCGCACCGCCCGCGAGGTCGGCTTCGACGCCGTCGAGATCCACGGGGCGCACGGCTACCTGCTCGACGAATTCCTCTGGGAGCGCACGAACTCCCGCACCGACGGCTACGGCGGAGACCTGGCCGCCCGCACCCGGTTCCCCGCCGAGGTGGTGGCCGCGGTGCGTGCGGCGGTCGGCCCGGAGTTCCCGATCATCTTCCGCTTCTCGCAGTGGAAGGGCCTCGATTACACCGCGTCGATCGCCGACGACCCGACGCAACTGCAGGATCTGCTCGCGCCTCTCGTCGAGGCCGGTGTGGACGTCTTCCACCCGTCGACGCGCAGACACTACGTGCCCGCCTTCCCCGACCACGACGGCGAGTTGAGCCTGGCCGGCTGGACCAAGAAGGTGACCGGCCTGCCGGTGGTCACGGTCGGCTCCGTCGGACTCGAGACGCAGTTCCGCAGCGAGAAGAAGGGGCAGGTCATCCAGCCCGCATCCGTGGAGCGTCTGGCCGAGCAGTTCGAGGCCGGCGAGTTCGACATCGTGGCGATCGGTCGCGCACTGCTCGCCGATCCGGGATGGGTGAACCGGCTTCGCGACGGCGAACTCGACGGATTCGCCGGCTACGACCCCGCGACGGCGCTGGCAACGCTCGCCTGACCCGCCCGTCCGCGCCCGTGTGAGGCTACGGTGACCGTATGTCGCCCGCCCGCAGCGTCGACGATCTCCCCGTCACCGACACCGACGTCCTGATCGTCGGCGCCGGGCCGACCGGGCTGATGGCCGCGCTCGTGCTCAACCGCCGCGGCGTGCCCGCGGTCGTGATCGACCGCAAGGCCGGTCCGACCCGGGAGTCGCGGGCGTTGGCGGTGCAGGCCCGCACGATGGAGGTCTACGACCAACTGGGGCTGGCCGACACCGTTCTGGCGAAAGCCAACTCGGCGTTGCGGATTCAGGTCGGTGGATCACCCCGCGGCATCGGCCCCGACCTGGCGAGACTGCAGCACGGCTACACGCGGTTCCCGGGCATCCAGATCTTCGAGCAGAGCCACAACGAGGAACTGCTCGTCGGCGCCCTGACCGCAGACGGCGGTGACATCCGTTGGCGGCACCGTCTGCTCGATCTACAGGACAGGACCTCGGCACCCGACGGCCGCGTCGAGGCGTTGATCGAGGGACCCGAAGGCGCCCTGCTGCGGGTGCGCGCCCGGTGGTGCATCGGGGCGGACGGTGCGTCCTCGGCGGTACGGCGGGAGTTGAACCTGCCCTTCGAGGGCCGCACCGACGACGCCACGTTCTGGGTCGCCGATGTCCGCGATGTGCGCGGGGTGCCCGACGAGGCGGTCAACATCAGGCCGGGTAAGCGGACGTTCGTCGCGGTCTTCCCGCTGGGACCGGGTGGTCACATCCGACTGCTCGGCCTGGCCGCAACGGACACCATCACCCAGGACGAGGCGCTGGCCACCGTGGAGGCCGAGTTCCGACTCGAACACGGCGCCGTCGAATGGTTTTCGACTTATCGGGTGCACCATCGCGTGTCGGCGAAGTTCCGCGTCGGCTCGATCTTCCTGGCCGGGGACGCCGCCCATGTGCACTCCCCCGTCGGCGGGCAGGGCATGAACACAGGTCTGCAGGACGCCCACAATCTCGCCATGCTGCTCGCCGATGTGGCGCAGCACCGGGTGGATGCCCGGGCGCTCGACCGGTACGAGCGGGAGCGCAGGCCGGTGGCACTTACCCTCGTCAACGTCACCGACCGGGCTTTCACGGTCATCGGCCGCCGCGGGCCGTCGGCGGCGCTGATCCGAAACGGTATCGGCGTCCTGGCATTCGGCGTGTTCCCCGTCATCACGCGCACCCCACTGGGCGCGCGGCTGGCCGGCTACATCGGGCAGTACCGCATCCGCTACCGCTACACCTGCGGCGGAACTCCGCTGCCCGAGTGGGCGCGCGACCCGGTGGTCGGCCTGCGACTGCCGCCGGCCGCGGACAATCAGGCTGCCCTCGACGCGATGACGTGGCAGCTGCACACCTACGGTGCCGGCACCACCGCCCGGCCCGAGGTGCCGGAGTGGATCGACGGTCCACGGGACTTCGGCGCCGACCCGCGCGGCCGGTTGCGGACCGACCGCCTCTATCTGGTGCGGCCCGATCACTTCGTCGCGGCCTCGATTCCCCTGCGCGACAACGCCGTCGACCCGGCACAGTTGAGCGCGGCGCTGACCGCCCACCGCATCGTCTACGGTTAGGCGATCACCACAGCACGGCGATCGCCGCCGCGCTGAACGACAGCGCGCCGATGAGAAAGAACAGCGGGCGCGGCACCGACGCGTTGCGTTTGCGCTGACGCGCATTGCTCATCCCGACGATCCCGCTGAGCACCAGCAGGATCACCAGTTTCACCCCGATCTTGGGGTAGTTGAGGACGATCCCGGCGGGCCACGGTGCGGCGAGTGCGAGGCCGGTCACCAACGACACCAGCACGCCGTAGTCCATCAGCCGCGTGGTGCGGAAGCGACGTGCGACCGCTTCGGCGGCCCACGCCCCGAAGGTCAGGGCGAAGCCGACGATGTGGACAAGCACGACCGCATCCCGCAGGAGTTGCATGCGCGCAACCTACCAAACCTGAAACATGCTTCACCACAGCCTTTCTCAGGCGCCCAGTGCGGTCACCGGTTCAGCGGGCTGTAGAACACCAGACCGTTGCCCTTGTTGTCGTAGACCACCGCGCGACGCTCGTGGGCATCGTCGTACGGGCCCTTGACGATTCCGCCGCCGGCGGCCTCGATCGCCTTCGCGGCCCCGTCGACGTCTGCGGTCTTGATGCCGACGACGACCTGTCCGGGGATCGGGTGGTCCACCTCGGTGGCCAGAGCCAGCGTCACCGGGCCCCCGTCGAGTGCGGCGAAGTGGGCGCCGTCGCGGAACTTCAGCGCCATTCCCAAGGTCTCGCTGTAGAACCGGATCGACTCGTCGAGATCGTCGGTCGACAGGATGATCATCTTGACTTCGTGCCCGCCCACAGTGGCCTCCTCCGTTGGTTCGCCCGCTACAGCATGCCATCAGCGCACCGGGCCGTCGGCACAGGAATGACCGCGGCCGTCGTGGGTACGCGTGCCGGGGAACGGCCGACGACGACTTCCTCGGCTCGAGGACTCAGTGAGGAGTGACAACCATGCGTGGTGTGGTCATGTATGCCCCCGGCGACATCCGTGTCGAGGACCGCGACGACCCGAAGATCGTCGAGCCGACCGACGCCGTCATCAAGGTGTCGGCGGCGTGTATCTGCGGATCCGACCTGTGGCCCTACCGGGGTATCGGCGAATCCGGAGGGTACTCACCGATGGGCCACGAATACGTCGGCGTGGTCGAGGAGGTCGGACCGGAGGTCCGGACCGTCAAGGCCGGCGACTTCGTCGTCGGCTCCTTCTTCGCCTCCGACAACACCTGCGAGATCTGTCAGGCGGGCTACCAGAGCCGGTGTGTCGACGCCCGGCCCATGGGTGCGATCGGCACACAGGCCCAGTACGCGCGCATCCCACTGGCCGACGGCACGCTGGTCGCCACACCGGACCATCCCACCGACGATCTCGTGCCCAGCCTGCTGGCGGCCTCCGACGTCCTCGGCACCGGCTGGTTCGGAGCGGTGGCCGCTGACGTGGGTCCGGGTAAGACGGTCGCGGTCGTCGGTGACGGCGCCGTCGGGCTGTGTGCGGTGCTCGCGGCCAAGCAGCTGGGCGCGGAGCGCATCATCGCGATGAGCCGTCACGCCGACCGTCAGGCCCTCGCCCGGGAGTTCGGCGCGACCGACATCGTCGCCGAACGCGGTGACGAAGGCGTCGCCGCCATCAAGGAACTGACCAAGGGACTCGGCGCGCACGGTGTGGTGGAAGCCGTCGGCACCCAGGAGTCCATGATGCAGGCGATCCGCTCGACCCGCCCGGGTGGCTATGTCGGTTACGTGGGGGTGGCCCACGGCGTCAAACTGCCCGGCGGCGAACTGTTCTTCTCCGCGACCCACCTGCACGGCGGCCCCGCGCCGGTCCGGCGGTTCCTGCCCGATCTGATCGACCTGATCTACCGCCGGGAGATCGATCCGGGCCGGGTGTTCGACCAGAATTTGCCTCTCGAGGAGGCCGCCGCCGGCTATACCGCGATGGACGAACGCCGCGCGATCAAGGTGCTGTTGACACCGTGACGCCGGGCCCACTGCTAGCAAGCGCTAACAATTGCTAGCACTGACGGTAGGGTGGTGGGTATGCGAAGTTCGCCGATCACAGCTACCGGCCGACTGCTCTGCCACGTCCACCGCGCCCTCGACATCACCGCGAGACGCCACCCGACCGACCGCCGTCCGCCGCGATCGTCGCGCGACCTCGCCATTGTCGACCGCGACCTGACGCGGTGTTGAGCCGCAGGGGGCGGTCGGTCACCATGTAGGCGCGGCGTGCCGAAGGGGGACACATGGCCAGCGACAGATCACGGTCATGACGAGGCGCCGCGCAGTTTTCCCCGCGATGCGGCTGTCCACCGCCGTCTACCGCTTCCGCGAGAGTCTGTTCGCCCTGCCCGCGCTCGTCGTGATCGGGGGTGTGGTCCTCGCCGAGACGGCGGCGTACCTCGACGATCTCCTGGGCGCCCGCAGTGTGCCGCTGACCATCGACATCAACAGCAACGCCGCCATCTGGCTGCTCAGCACGGTCGCCGGCGCCACCATCACCACCGCGGGTGTGGTGTTCTCCCTGACGGTCGTCAGCCTCCAGTTGGCCAGCAGTCAGTTCTCCCCGCGGGTGATGCGCTCGTTCATCCGGGACAGACTGAGCCAGTCGGTCATCGGTGTGCTCGTGGCGACGTTCGTCTTCTGCGTGTTGCTGTTGCGGCACGTACCGGCGGATCCGGCGACCCCAGCTCCGCGCATATCGATGACGGCGGCCGTCATCCTGGCGGTGTCCGCGGTCCTGCTGATCATGGCCTACCTCAACCGGCTGGCCCACGGGCTGCAGGTGGGCGAGGTGGTGCGCACCATCGCCTCGGAGGCCGACGCCGTCATCGAGGAGATCGCCAGGCAGGTGCGCGCCGAGACACCGGCCGACGACGTGCCGGACGCCGATCCGCAGAACCGTCTGGTGGTGCCGGTGGAGCGAGACGGGTGGGTCACCCAGTCGTCGAGCGAACGCATCTTCGCGATCGTTCCCCCGTCGACGGTCGTTCGGCTGGAGACCCGCACCGGCGCCTACATCCATCGCGGGGAGGCCCTCATGACGATCTGGCCGACGCCCGCGAATGCCGAGAAGGTGCGCTCCGCCCTGCTGTCGACGGTGGAGATCGCCGACATCCGCACAATGCAGCAGGACATCGACTTCGGGATCCGCCAGCTCGTCGACATCGCGCTGCGGGCGCTCAGCTCGGCGGTCAACGATCCGACGACCGCCACCGAGGTGGTGCTGCGCCTGGGCAGTCTCATGCGCACACTTCTCGCCTCACCCGCACCGCCCACCTCGGTGTCGGGTCCGGACGGCCGAATCCTCATCCGGCCGTGGGACTTGTCCCACGACGAGTACATCGCGCACGCCTTCGGGCAGATCCGCCAGACCGGCACGACTCAGCCGCATGTCGTCGCCGCGCTGATCCGCGTCCTGCGCATGCTCATCTCGCATGCGCAGAACACCGACCGCCCGCAGTACATCCCCGCGCTACGCGACCAGCTGCGGCTGCTGATGGACTCGGTGAGCGCCGAGCCCCGCCTGCACCCCGACGACCTGGCGAGACTGCAGGCGATCTCGGAGGCCGCCACCGACCCCGCCGAACACGACCGCCGCTAGTTCCCCCGATCGAGCGAATCGAGGAGGTTGCGGGCGACCATGTGCACCTTGGTGTTGGTGTTCTGGGACTCCTTGACCAGACGCTGGAACGCCTCGTCCTCGGAGCATCCGTGCACTGCCCGCAGCGCCCCCTTGGCCTGGTCGATGACCGAACGTGAGGTGAGGGCCTCACCGAGCTGGCCGATGGTCTCCCGCGAGCGCTGCCAGTGCCGGGCGTCGGTGATGAGGAGCCCGGCGGTCAACACGTACAACCGCATGAGGGCTTCGTCGAACGGATCGAAAGCCGTCGCGGTCCGGCTGTAGACGTTCAGCGAGCCGACGAGTTCGGGCTCGGTGCCCACCTGGTCGGCCAGCAACGGCACCGACAGCGCCGCGGTGATACCGCACTCCCGTGCGGCGGCGACGAATTCCGGCCACCGCTGCTCGTCGACCGACATCACCGCCCGGACCGGTCGACGGACGTCAGCCGCCTCCAGGCACGGTCCCCGCCCGGAGGAGTACTGCTCGCGGTCGAGACGCAGCACACGGTCGTCGGTGCACGCGGCGGTACGGGGAGCCGGCTCGGCCAGCACGCTGATGCTCACGAAGTCGGCGTCCGGGATCGCCTCGGCTCCCGACTCCGCGACCCGCTGCAGCAGGTCGTCGAGCGGATGGTCGCCGGCGAACAGGGACTGCAACGATTCGATGGCCTCGCTCGCGCTCTCGAGGCGATCCATTTCGTCGGGACGTTCATCGGTCATGGCCGGCCAAGAGTCCTCTCCACACTGAAACTCCAGACGGACAATCTAGCCACCCGGCTGACGGGCGCGAAAGTTTCGCCCGGATCCGTCACCGTTGGGCTACAGCTCGACGACGTGGCCGTTCTCGACCCGCCACGAGCGGTCCAACCGGACGTTCTGCAGCATCCGGCGGTCGTGGGTGACGAGCAGCAACGCGCCCTCGTAGGACTCGAGCGCCTGTTCGAGCTGCTCGATCGCCGGCAGGTCGAGATGGTTCGTCGGCTCGTCGAGCACCAGCACATTGGTGCCGCACGCCTGCAGCAACGCCATGCCGGCGCGGGTGCGCTCACCGGGCGAGAGGTCGTCGACCGCCCGTTCCACATGGTCCGCGCGCAGCCCGAACTTCGCGAGCAGAGTCCGCACATCGGCGGTCGGCCAGGACGGCACCCACTGCTCGAAGCGGTCGACCAGCCGCTGCGAACCGGTGAATTCGCTTCGCGCCTGGTCGATCTCACCGATGGCGACGTTGGCGCCCAGGCTCGCGCGGCCGTGATCGGGTTGCCGGCGGCCCAGCAGTAGCCGCAACAGCGTCGACTTCCCCGCACCATTGGGGCCGGTGATCCCGATCCGCTCGCCGGCGTTCACCTGCAGCGACACCGGTCCCAGAACGAAATCCCCTTGCCGCACAACGGCTTCGTCGAGTGTGGCGACGACCGAACTGGACCGCGGCGCCGCACCGATGGTGAACTGCAGCGTCCATTCTTTGCGCGGTTCCTCGACCTCTTCGAGGCGTGCGATCCGGCTCTCCATCTGGCGCACCTTCTGCGCCTGCTTCTCGCTGGACTCCGTGGCCGCGCGACGCCGGATCTTGTCGTTGTCGGGAGCCTTGCGGATCGCGTTGCGCACACCCTGGCTCGACCATTCGCGCTGCACCCGCGCCCGCGCCACCAGGTCGGCCTTCTTCTCGGCGAATTCCTCGTACTGTTCGCGCCGATGCCGGCGACCGACCTCACGCTCTTCCAGGTAGCTGTCGTATCCGCCGCCGAATACGGTGGTGGTGTTCTGGGCCAGGTCGAGCTCGAGGACGTGGGTCACGCTGCGCGCGAGGAACTCCCGGTCGTGACTCACCAGCACCACGCCACCTCGGAGGTCGCGGACGAACTGCTCCAGCCGGGCGAGACCGTCGAGGTCGAGGTCGTTGGTCGGCTCGTCGAGCAGGACGATGTCGAAGCGCGACAGCAGCAGCGCTGCCAGCCCCACCCGGGCCGCCTGCCCACCCGACAGTGCCGTCATGGGCGTCGATCGGGGTGGTACGGCATCGGGATCGAGTCCCAGGTCGGCGAGCACCGCGGGAAGCCGTTCGTCGAGATCCGCCGCGCCGGTGGCGAGCCAGTGGTCCAGCGCGGCGGAGTAGGCGTCGGCCGGATCCTGCTGCGCGGAGCCAGATTCCGGGCTCGCCAACGCCTCGGCCGCCCGCTCCATCGCCTGCGTCGCCGCGGTGCATCCGGTGCGGCGCGCGAGATAGGCGGCGACCGTCTCACCCGGTATCCGCTCGTGCTCCTGCGGTAGCCAGCCCACGAACGCGTCGGCCGGCGCCAGGCTGACCGAACCCTGAAGCGGTTCGAGATCACCGGCCAGGATCCGCAGCAGCGTGCTCTTGCCCGCGCCGTTCGCACCGACGACCCCCACCACATCACCCGGTGCCACGGTGACGTCGAGCGCTTCGAAGAGGGTGCGATGGGCGAATCCGCCCGCCACGTTCTTCGCGACGAGCGTTGCGGTCATGACGTCATCGTCCCACTACCGGTCAGCGCACACGGACCCGCAGAGCGCGCCGTCACCCACGGTCGGTGGCGGCACATCGCCGGACAGTCCGTGCAACGGCCCGGCCATCCGGGCGACGACGGGACTGACCGCGGCGACCGCCGCGAGCAGTGCGGCGACGTAGACCGCGCCGATGGAACCGTGGACCTCGGTGGCGACGCCGGCGACGGCGGTGCCGATCGCCCCACCGACGAGCATCGCGCTGTTGAGCCACCCGAACGCCTCGGTGGCGGCGTGGTCGTCGACCTCCTGGGACACCATGATGTACAGCGCGGACATCGCCGGCGCGAAGCCCAGTCCGGACAGGAACAGGCTGGCGAACTGCAGCACCAGATTGTCGAACACGCCGAACAGCACGATCCCGACCGCCACGAGCGTCATCGCGGCGACGACACCGGTCACTCCGATCCGCCGGTGCCCGAACCCGAGACCGCCGAGCAGTGAGCCGAAGCTCGCGAGCGCGAGCGCCGCCCCGGCGGCCACGCCGTCGCTCCCCAGCGCGGCGATGACCCCGACCTCCAACGCCATGAAGGAGGCCACCAGGCCGAGGCAGGCCATCATCGCCAGCAGCACCGCGCGATTGGCCAGCACGCGGCCGAACGCCGCCCTCTCCTGCGCGTTCGGAGGCCGGATACCCCCGGCTCCGAGGAGGAACCAGCCGGTTCCGACGACGGTGACCGCGGCCGCCACCAGCAGCGGGAGGACGGTGGACACCGCCGAGGCGAGGAACGTCGCCGCGACGGGACCGATCACCCAGATCAATTCCTGTGCGGTGGCGTCGAGGGCGAACAGCGCCCGGAGCGACTTCGCAGGAACCATCTGCGGGTACAGGGCGCGGACCACCGGCGCCAGGGGCGGCACGGAGGCCCCGACCAGCAGTCCCAGCACCATGAGCAGCGTCGGGGACGGCTCGGCGAAGGCGAGCACCACCATGCTGATGCCGTTGACCAGCGCCGAGACGATGAGCGTCGGCACCATGCCCACGCGTCCGGCGAGCCGTGCGGTGACCGGCATCGCGACCGCCTGGCCGACGCTGAGCCAGGCCACCACCGCTCCGGCCACGGCGTACGAACCGGTCAGCCGGTGGACGTGCAGCAGGATCGCCAGCGACAGCATGCCGAGCGGAAGACGGGTGAACACCTGAGAGGCGGTGATGTTGAGGACCCGCGGCATCCGCACCAGCTCGCGATAGACCCGCATCAGCCACCTCCCCCGTTCCTGTGATCCGGCTCGACCGCACGACTATACCGTCCAGACGGTACAGTCCGAATGCCGTCGTCAGGGGCACCGTCGTACGCTGAGCGGATGACGTCTTCGCGGGATCGGATTCTCGATGCCTACGAAGAAGTGCTCGCCGTCGAAGGTGAGCGGTACGCGACGGTGGAGGCGGTCGCCGCCAAGGCCGGTGTCTCCAAGGGCGGGCTGCTGTACCACTTCCCCGCCAAGGACCAGCTCGCCGCGGCACTGTGCGAGCGGCTGGTGGTCCTGGCCGCCGACGACGCCCAGCACATGCGCACCGCACCCGAGGGGCCTGCGCGGTACTACGTCCGCTCCTCCCACTACGCCGGCACTCCCCTGGACCGTGCCCTGATGGCGGTGTCGCGGCTCCAGCAGGCCGGTGATGCCAGGGCCAGGGAGGTCATCGAGGCGGTGTCGGGTCAGTGGTTGAGCATCCTGCGCGACGCACTCGGCAGCCTCGACGCCGCCCGCGCGGTGAAGTTGATCGGCGACGGCCTGTACTACCACGCGCTGCACAGCGCCCTCGGCGGTCATCCCGCCACGACGGAAGCCGACGAGGGGCTGCTCGAGGTGGTGGACCGGATCACCGGCAGCACCGCTCTCACCGGGCCGTCTTAGACCAGCCGCTAGGGTGCGAAACATGACCGCCACAAGCACCGAGCAGCAGATGCGGGTGGCAAGCCTGCACCGATATCCGATCAAGTCGATGCTCGGGGAAAGCGTCACCGCGGTCAGCGTCGGCAACGACGGCGTCGAGGGCGACCGGCGACTGGCGCTGATCGACCAGCAGACGGGCCGGGTGGCGAGCGCCAAACAGGCCCGCCTCTGGCGCCAACTGTTGAAGTGCACCGCCCGTCTCGACGGCGGGCGTGTGCGCGTGCGGCTGCCCGACGGGACCGACGTCGCGCCCGACGAGGACGGTTTCGAAGACGCGCTCTCCGAGCTGGTGTCGCGACCGGTCCGGGTGGCCACCCACCGGCCACCCGGTGCGTCCCTGGAACGCGCCGACCCGGAACAGGTGCTGGCCCAAGGACTCGAAGCTGTCGTGGACGCTCCGCTGCTCGAGCTGGCCGAGGGGACGCCGGGCGATTCGTTCGTCGACCTCGCGCCACTGCACGTGATCACCACCGCGACGCTGGAGCGCATCGGCACCGAGGCGGCGCGCTACCGCCCGAACATCGTGATCGCGACGCCCCCGGGTTATCCCCCGTACAGCGAGAACGAGTGGACCGACCGCATCCTGACCGTCGGGACCGTCCGCTTGAAGGGGATGGGGCCCACTCCGCGATGCGTGATCCCGACCCTCGAACACGGTGACCTCGACCGGGATGCGCACGCCCTGCGCGGCCCGGCGGCGGAGAACCTCGTCGAATCGTTCGGCCTCGGACGGCTGCCGTGTGCCGGCGCCTACCTCGAGGTGGTCACCGAGGGCACGGCCCGCGTCGGGGATCCGGTGTCGCTGGACTGAACCCGACCGCGAGTCGACCGGGGAACCGCTACCAGCCCGCGTTCTGAGCCAGATCGATCGCGTACTGGGCGACGAACGTACCCGCCGAGGGATGTCCGTTGCAGGAACCGTCGGACTCGCCGGGACGCTTGATCCACAGGTAGGCGTCCGCACGCGGGCCGGCGGTGGCCGTGGTCGGGGCGACCCCCAGGGCTCGACCGGGCGGGTTGCACCACGAATCGCTGTCGAGCGGTCCGGCGCCGTTGCGCGACGTGTCGATCACGTAGTTCGACCCGTTGGTCATGTTCGAGATCGTCTCGCCGTACCCGATCGACTCCTCGGTGGTGAAGAAGTTCGCGGTGTTGAGGCTGAAGCCACGCGCCTTGTCGACCCCGACCTGGTTCAGCCGGCCCGCCATCACGTCGGCGGGCACCCAGCGCGGATGACCGGCGTCGACATACACGGCCGTGCCCGGATTGCGGGTCAGCGTGTCGACGGCGTACCGGATCAGGTCGAGGCGCTCCTGCTGCTGGCCGGGTGACAGGCAGTCGATCATGGCCAGCGCATCGGGTTCGAGGATGACCGCGGCCGGGCCGGACCCGATGGCGGCCGCGACGCCGTCGATCCAGCCCCGGTACGCCCCGGCCGATCCGAATCCGCCCGCGGCGAAGCTCCCGCAGTCGCGGTTCGGGATGCCGTAGAGCGCCAGGATCGGCATCGTGCCCGCCGCCTGCGCATCGGCGATGTACTTCGCGTCCACCGACGGAGTCGACAGCTGGTCCATCCAGTAGGCCGTCGGGGTGTTGACGACTGCGTTCAGCTGCGGGTTCGGCGGTTCGATCCCTTGCGCGGCGCGCATCCCCTTCGACTGCGGATTGACGTAGAAGGGTTTGCCGACCAGCGGGTTGGCGTCGCTGGCCAGGCGCACCGCCGCCGCGGTGGGACCGGCGGTATCCGGGACGGCCAGCGCCCCCATACCGGCGACGGCCGCGGCCGTCAGGACAGGAGCCATCCACCGTGCTGCTGAGGACATCACCCCAGGGAACTTAGCGGCGCTTCCCAATCAGCGCCAAACCTGGATCGACGCAGTACCTTGCACGGGACCATGACATCCGAGGCATCCGACCTGACACTCGACGACGTCGTCCGCCGGTTGACCGCCGCGGACGCGACGACGGTGTTGATCGACGGAAGGTCGGGGTCGGGCAAGTCCACGCTGGCCGACGAGTTGGCGCGGCGCTGGCCGTCCAGCGGCGTGGTCCGCCTCGACGACATCTATCCCGGGTGGGACGGGCTGGCCTGGGCCATCGACCACGTTCAGCGGGAGTTGCTGCGCCCGCGCGCCGAGGGCCGTCCCGGACGGTGGCGGCGCTGGGACTGGGCCACCGGCGCCCCGGCCGGCTGGCACGCCGTCGCACCGGGCCGGCGCCTGATCGTGGAAGGGGTCGGGTCCCTGACTCCGTCCAGCCGGGCGATGGCCGACCTCGGTATCTGGGTCGACACCCCCGACGACATCCGCAAGACCCGGGCGCTGCGGCGCGACGGCGACTCCTACCGCCCGCACTGGGAGCGGTGGGCACGGCAGGAGGACGATCACATCGCGCGGCACGCGCCCCGTTCGGTCGCCGACATCCTGGTGACCGAGACAGCCGACGGGCTGACGTGGACCACCGGTGATGACTGACCGGGCGGTGTAGCGGCGCCCACCGCCGTGCGCTAGCTTGAAGCTGAACCACACGGGAGCGCACGCGAGTGCGCTGAGAGGACGGCTGATGCGCCGTCGACCGTACGAACCTGACCGGGTAATGCCGGCGTAGGGAGATGCGTATGACGACTGTTCTCGACGTTCCACTGATCTAGCGGCGGCTCGGTCGCAGCGGTGTGCTGTCGGCCGAATCGACCGTGTCTCAACACTTTTCGACTTCGAGGCTCCGTCCGGTCGCGGATGGTGAGCCGGTGATCACAAGGAGGCCTCATGGGCCGGCAACACATCACGGATCCCGCATCAGAACCCACCGCAGGCGTCCCCTGGCGATGGCGGGTCATCGACATCGTCGTCGCGAGCGTGCTCGCGGTGGCGTCGGGTCTGGTCTTCGTCTTCTGGAACATCGCGTCCAACCCCCTCACCGCGCCGCTGGAAGCACTGGTGCCGGGCCTGCAGGCGCTGGCAGGCGGCGGTTGGCTGTTCGCCGGTGTGCTGACCGCGCTGGTGATCCGCAAACCGGGGGCCGCCGTGTACGGCGAGATGGTCGCCGCGACCGTCTCTGCGCTCGTCGGCAATCAGTGGGGCGTGCTGACCATCGAGTTCGGGCTCGTCCAGGGCCTCGCCGCCGAGCTGGTCTTCGCGGTGTTCCTCTACCGCCGCTGGAATCTGCCGGTGGCGGTGCTCGCCGGGGCGGTCGCGGGTCTGGCGATGGGCGTCAACGAGGTCATCCTCTGGTACCCCGACGCGACGACGGCGTTCAAGTCGATCTACACGGGCTCGGGCGTGGTGTCGGGCGCCGTGATCGCCGGGGCCGGATCGTGGTTCGCGGTCCGCGGACTCGCCAAGACAGGAGCACTCAGCCGGTTCGCCTCGGGCAGGGTGTTGGCCGGCCACACCGCCCGATGATCTCGAGTCCGCAGCGCCGGCCCGGCGGTGCGCAGGTGACCGCCGAGGGGTGGGGCTGGCAGCACGCCGGGCACCACCGCTGGGCCGTCCGGGACCTCGACCTGTCCGTCGAGTCCGGCCAACGTGTGTTGCTGCTGGGCCCGTCGGGTTCGGGGAAGTCGACGCTTCTGCACGGGCTGGCCGGCCTCCTCGGTGGCGCCGAGGACGGCCGCGAGGCCGGGCGCCTGCGGGTCGACGGCGTGCGTCCGACGGAGCAGCGGTCCCGGATCGGGATGGTGCTGCAGGATCCCGATTCGCAGGTGATCCTGTCCCGCGTCGGTGACGACGTCGCCTTCGGCATGGAGAACTTCCGGGTACCGCGCGCGCAGATATGGCCGCGTGTGCACGAGGCGCTGCGCTCGGTGGGGCTCGATCTGCCGCTCACCCAGGACACCGCGCACCTGTCCGGTGGGCAGAAACAACGGCTCGCGCTGGCCGGTGTGCTGGCGATGCATCCCGGTCTGATCCTGCTCGACGAGCCCACCGCCAACCTCGATCCGGCCGGGGTCGTCGAGGTCCGCGATGCGGTCACCGCGGCGGCCGAGCTGACCGGCGCGACCGTGATCGTCGTGGAACACCGCACGCAGGTCTGGCTGCCTGTCATCGACCGGGTCGTCGTCCTCGGCGAGGACGGCGACATCGTCGCCGACGGATCACCGGAACAGACGGTGCGGCGGGAGAGCGGGCGACTCGTCGAGGCGGGCATCTGGGTGCCGGACGGCCCGGTCCCGGCGCTCGACCGCACCCCGCCCCCGGACGCCGAACCCCTGCTGAGCGCAACCGGCCTGTCGGTGGGGTACCGGTCGCATGCACCCCTGCAGCGTGGACTCGACTTCGACGTCCGGCGCGGCCGGGTCACCGCGGTCACCGGACCGAACGGGTCGGGGAAGTCCACGCTCGCCCTCACCCTCGGCGGGCTGCTGCCCCCGCTCGGCGGCACCCTCGAAGCCGTGGGCGCGTTCGCGCCGTCCCCGAAGAACCGGCAACCGGCCCGGTGGCGCTCCAAGGACCTCCTCACCCGGATCACCAGCGTGTTCCAGGACCCCGAACACCAGTTCCTCACCGGGACGGTCCGCGACGAGATCCTGCTCGGCCCAAAGGCTCTCAAACGCGGCCGATCCGAGACGGCGGCCGTGGCCGATGCCCTCCTGGAGCGGCTTCGTCTGGGCCACCTCGCCGACCAGAGCCCGTACACGCTGTCGGGCGGGGAGAAACGCCGACTGTCCGTCGCCACGGTCCTGATCACCCGACCGGGGGTCATCGTCCTCGACGAGCCGACGTTCGGGCAGGACCGCCGCACCTGGGAGGAGCTCATCGGCCTGCTCGCCGAGGTCGCCGACGAGGGCACCGCGGTGGTCGCCGTGACGCACGACGCCGAGTTCGTCGACATCCTCGCCGACGACCGGATCGAGCTGCCGCTCGCCGCGGTCGGCTCCTCCGGGGCCCTGCGATGAGGCTCGCCGTCCGGCGCCGGGTGAACCCGGTCGCGAGCCTGCTGACCGCGGCGGTGATCGCGGCCGCACTCGTGCTGAGCGTCGACTGGGTCTCCGCCCTCACCGCGCTGGTGCTGGAGATCCCGCTGCTGGTACTGCTCGGGGTCCGATTGCGGGCCTTCGTGATTCGCGGCGGGTTGGTCGCCGTCGCGGCCGGCCTGACGGCGCTGACCAACCTGCTCTACGGCGAGGTGGGAGGCACCGTCCACTGGCATTTCCTGTTGATCAACGTCAGCGACGGGTCCATCGAACTGGCGATCGCGATGTTCCTGCGGGTCCTGGCGATCGCGCTGCCGTCGGTGTTCCTGTTCCTCGATGTGCAGCCGACCGAACTCGCCGACGGGCTGGGCCAGACCCTGCGCCTGCCCTCGCGTTTCGTCGTGGGGGCGCTGGCGGGTATGCGGCTGCTCGGTTTGCTGCGCGAGGACTGGCGATATCTCGGCCACGCCCGCAGGGCCCGCGGCGTCGCCGACCATGCCCGGCTGCGGCGGGCGGTCGGCCAGGCGTTCGCCTTGCTCGTCTTCGCGTTGCGCCGGGGTTCGAAGCTCGCGACCGCGATGGAAGCGCGGGGATTCGGTGCCTACCCGGACCGCACCTGGGCGAGGCCCTCGACGTTCGGGGCGCCCGAGTGCGCCCTCGTGGCCGCGGGCATCGGCATCGCCGCGGCGTCGATCGCGGTGTCGGTCGGCTTCGGCGCCTGGAACTTCATCGGCACATGACGGGGGTGGTCACCGCCCGGGCGGGTGTGTATGTTGTGGACTCAACAAACTGAATACGCCGTCGAAGCGTTGTGGGAGAACCTCGTATCCGAGGCGCCGTAGGAGCAACTTCCTCCCCGGGAATCTCTCAGGCCCCAGTACCGCGACGCCGAGGCAACTCTGGAGACGAGACCGGTCACGTGAGCCGGTCTGACCGAAGGTGTACGACGCCCGCGCGGCGTCACAGACTCTCAGGTTTCAAGGACAGAGCGGGGAGGGCGCCAGCCCGGTGCGGTCCGGGCTCCGATCCCTGGAGCTGCCCTCATGTCCCGATGTCCCGCTCTCTACGACGAGCACGCCACTCTGAATGCGACGTTCACCGACTTCGCCGGGTGGCAGATGCCGCTGAAGTACGGCAGCGAACTGTCCGAACACCGCGCGGTCCGCACCGCCGCGGGCCTGTTCGACCTCAGCCACATGGGAGAGATCGCCGTACGCGGTCCGCAGGCCGCCGAAGCCCTGGACTACGCGCTCGCCGGCAAGATGTCGGCCGTCGCGCCCGGGCGTGCGAAGTACTCGCTGCTGTGCGACGAATCCGGCGGCGTCCTCGACGACCTGGTGGTCTACCGGCTCGCCGACGATGACTACATGGTGGTCGCCAATGCGGCCAACGCCCCCACCGTATTCAGTGAATTAGGGCAGCGCGCAATCGGATTCGACACCGAGGTGGTCGACGAATCCGCGGGCACGGCGCTGCTCGCCCTGCAGGGACCGCGGGCCGCGGCGGCGCTGGCCACGCTCCTCGACGAGACCGGCCGGGCCGCGCTACCGGACCTGAAGTACTACGCGAGCACCCGCGCCACGGTCGGCGGACTCGACGTCCTGCTGGCACGCACCGGCTACACCGGCGAGGACGGCTTCGAGCTGTACGTCGCCACCGCGGATGCGCCGGTGCTGTGGCGCGCGCTGCTGCAGGCCACCACCGCCGCGGACGGGCTGCCGTGCGGCCTGGCCTGCCGGGACACCCTGCGGCTGGAAGCGGGGATGGCGCTGTACGGCCATGAGCTGTCCGCCGACACCAACCCGTACGAGGCGGGACTCGGCCGCACCGTCGCGCTCGACAAGAAGTTCGTGGGTCACGATGCGCTGCAACGGCTCTCCGAACAACCGCCGGCCCGTAGGCTGACCGGCCTGACCGGAACCGGCAGGCGCGCCGCCCGCGCCGGCTACCGCATCCTCGCCGACGGCGAGCCTGTCGGCGTCGTCACCTCCGGGGCCCTGTCGCCCACCCTCGGCCATCCCGTGGCGCTCGGCTACGTCGACGCGAACGCGGCCGACGATGGCACCGCCCTCACGGTGGACATCCGGGGCTCGGCGGTGGACTACACCGTCACCGCACCGCCGTTCTACAAGCGTCCCCGCGCCTGATTCGACTGCCACCGAGAGGATTTCGATGACCGACCTTCCCGTGTCCGAGCTACCCGCCGACCGCCTGTACAGTTCCGACCACGAGTGGGTGACCCTCACTTCGGCCGAGGTGCCCAGTGCCCCTGTTCGGGTCGGGATCACCCGGGTGGCCGCCGATGCCCTGGGCGACCTGGTGTTCCTCGACCTTCCCGAGGTCGGTGCCGAGGTCACCGCCGGCGAACCCTGCGGCGAGGTGGAATCCACCAAGTCCGTGTCCGACCTGGTGGCCCCGGTGACCGGGACCATCACCGAGATCAACAGCGCCGCAGTCGAGGATCCCAGCGTCGTGTCCGCCGACCCCTACGGGGCGGGCTGGCTGTTCGCGGTGGACGTGACGGCGGTGGGTCCGCTGCTGACGGCCGCCGAATACGCCGAGGCGAACGAAGCCCCGTCATGACCGTCAGCGTGTTCGACCTCTTCTCGATCGGGATCGGCCCGTCGAGTTCGCACACGGTCGGACCGATGCGCGCCGCCAACCGGTTCGTCGCGATGCTGCGGGACAAGAACATCCTGCGCGACCTTGCCGACGTCCGCGTCGACCTCTACGGATCGCTGGCCGCCACCGGGGCCGGCCACGGCACCATGGCCGCCATCCTGCTCGGACTGGAAGGGTGCCGGCCAGAGACCATCCCCACCCGGCACAAGGAGCTGCGCAGCCGGGAGATCGCCCAGACGGGCATCACCAGAGTCGACGCGGCCGTGCCCGTGCGGCTCGGTGAACACGACATCATCCTGCATCCGGGAACGGTGCTGCCGACGCACAGCAACGGGATGCGCTTCACCGCGCTCGACGCGCGCGGCGACGTGTTGGCCGCCGACACCTACTTCTCCGTGGGCGGCGGGTTCGTCGTCACCGAGGGAGGGGCGCACGACGACGGCCGGCCCGCGCCGTCGATGCCACTGCCCTACCGCTCGGCCGCCGAGCTGCTCGACATCTGCGACCGCCTCGACATCCCGATCAGCGAGGTGGTGTCACGCAACGAAACCTCCAGCCGCACACGGCGAGAAATCCGTGCCCGCTTACTCCACATCCGCGACGTCATGGTCGAGTCCGAGCAGCGCAGCATCCGCCGCGACGGTCTGCTGCCCGGTGTCCTCGGCGTGCGGCGCCGCGCCAAGGCGTGGTTCGAGCGCCTCGACGCCGAAGACCCCGACCGCCGACCGGAGTTCGCGGAGGACTGGGTCAATCTCGTCGCGCTCGCGGTCAACGAGGAGAACGCGACCGGCGGTCGGGTCGTCACCGCGCCCACCAACGGCGCGGCGGGCATCGTCCCGGCGGTCATGCACTACGCCGTGCACTACACGCGAGCGGGCGCGGCTGACCCCGACGGCACCGCCGTGCGATTCCTGCTGACCGCGGGGGCCATCGGGTCGTTGTTCAAGGAGCGTGCCTCGATCTCCGGCGCCGAGGTGGGCTGCCAGGGCGAGGTCGGCTCGGCTGCCGCGATGGCGGCGGCCGGATTGGCCGAGGTGCTGGGCGGCACACCACATCAGGTGGAGAACGCGGCGGAGATCGCGATGGAACACAGCCTCGGGCTCACGTGTGACCCCATCGCCGGGCTGGTACAGATCCCGTGCATCGAACGCAACGCCATCTCGGCCGGGAAGGCGATCAACGCCGCACGAATGGCGTTGCGCGGCGACGGAACCCACCGCGTCAGCCTCGATCAGGTCATCGAGACGATGCGCACCACGGGCGCGGACATGCACACCAGGTACAAGGAGACCTCCACCGGCGGTCTGGCCGTCAACGTGTCGGTGAACATGGTCGAATGCTGACCGCTCAGATCAACCATGCCACGACGAAGAACACGAGGAGGGCACCGAGCAGAACCAGGGTGCGGATGATCGAGACGACTGTGCTCCTGCAGGATTCACCGCCCTGTTCGCACGGTGTGGATGCCGTGTTCACCTGTGTCATGCGAGCCGCCGCTGCGCGGTGATCACTCGGTACGGGGCGTCGAAGGCCACCCGGCCGTCTGCACCCGCGTGCGCGGCCAGCGCCGCCTCGAACGCCTCGATCAACTCCGCCCGCTTGCCGCCTGCGCCCGCGAGCGCACTGACGTGCATCGGGGACTTGTCGACGACGAAGCCGAGCGCGTCAGGCACCGACGCGAACTGCCATCGGTGCGACGCGGTGGTGATGCGGATGTCGGTGAAGGCGCCCCACAACCGCGCCAGGGCGGTCGCCGTCTGACCCCACTCGTCGGGCGAGAAGGCGCTGCCCACGGGTGGCCCGAGGACCGTGGCGATCGGATCGATCAGCGGGTTCGGTATGACGCGCAGCCACGCCGAGAACCCCAGCAGCCCACCCGGTTTCAGGAGTCTGGCCAGCTCTGCGACCTGTGCGGTGGGCTCGGCGAAGATGAGCCCCATGCTGGACACCACGACGTCGGCCGAGCCGTCGCCCAGCCCGGTGTCGGTGGCGTCGGCGACCTCCCACGCGACGGCGAGGCCGCTGGCCCAGGCCTTCTCCGCCGCCGCGGCGACCAGTTCGGGCGTCAGATCCACCCCGGTCACCTTGGCTCCGCGAGCGGCTGCGGCGAGGGCGGCCGTGCCGGTGCCGCACGCGAGGTCGACGACCGCCGCACCCTCGAGCGGATGCCGCTGCGCCACCGCGTCAACCACGTGTTCGGCGATCCCGGCGATCCGCCGGGCCACCGCCTCGTAGTCACCGCTGCCCCATCCGGTCATTTCGGCGCCAGTTGGACGACGCGCAGCCGGGTGAGCCCGCGGACGTAGCGGGCGCCGCCGACATCACCGGGTACGACGAGGCGGGGGCCGTTCAACGCCACCCCGTCCTCCATCCAGGCGACGAGCGCCGGGCGGCGCGCCAGGGCGGGCGCCATGTCGGCCCACGACAGCGTGGCCGCGTAGCCGTCGCCACCGATCGCGACGACGGCGACGGTGAGCAGCGAGTGTTCGGCGCCGCCTGAGGTAACCGGCCGCGACGCGGTGATCAACGCTTCCAGTGGGGCGCCCTCGTAGACGTGGGTCTGCGGGCCGGCGTCGGACACGAATGTCACGAGTTCGGTCCGGCTCGGATACGCGCGGAGGTCGGTCATCGCGAGGTCGAGGGCGATGTGCACGTCACCCGATACCGCAAGGCGCCACCCAGGCGTCGGATCGGCGTGCGCGATGCCCAGCGTGCACAGCAGTACGGCCAAGCCCACACACACGAGCACCCGACTCCGTCGCATCGTCGGATCAGTCACACATGTGGAGACGCACTCCGACGTGGAGGCATTCATGATCGCTGAACCCGCGTTTTACTTTACCAACTGGAAGGTAAAGTAAAGCAGATGACCGCACGGGGGCGCCCTTCGTCCGTCGACGCCATCTACGCCGCGGCCCGCGCTCTGCTCGACGCAGGCGCGCCGATCTCGCTCGAATCGGTGGCCGAACGCACCGGGCTGACGAAGCCGGGGCTGATGTACCACTTCCCCACCAAATCCGCGCTGATGGACGGTCTGGTCGATCACGTCGCGCGTTCGGCGGAACAGCAGCTGAGCCGGCGGCTCGACATCCCCATCGAGGCGGCGACGGTGCGGCAGCGGCTACGCGCCTACGTGAGGTGGGCCATCGAGGGGCCGCACCAACGCTCGGATCTGGTGATGTTCGGTGACCCGCGGCTGGTGGAACAGATGACGCAGCGGTGGACCGAACACTTCACGCGATGGGTGCACGTACCCGTCGACCTGCCGCCCGCCGAGCGCGCCCGGTTGCACGCCGCACGCCTGTTGGCTGACGGCGCCTGGCTCGCAAGGGCCAGTGCCACCTTCCCGCTGAGCGAGGACGACCGACCGGACGTCCTGGCCGTCGCGCTTGACCTCATAGGAACGGAAGACTCATGACCTGGCTGTTTCTGATCGCGGCGATAGTCTGCGAAGTCGGCGCCACGCTGTCTCTCAAGGGTGCGGAGAGCGCGCCCCTGTTGTACGGGGTCGTCGCCGTCGGATATGTCGGCGCGTTCGTGTGTCTGACCCTCACTTTGAAACGCGGAATGGGACTCGGTGTGGCCTACGGGATCTGGGCCGCCACCGGCGTCGCCGCCACCGCGGTGCTGTCCAGCCTCGTCTTCGGTGAGGCGTTCACCGTCACGATGGGTATCGGACTGGTCTTCATCATCGTGGGCGTCCTGCTCGTCGAAACCGGCGCCAAGCAGTCCGACGACACGCGCCGCAGCGTGCCGGAAGGCGCGTGACCGTGCAATACCTGCTGCTGCTGTCCGCGATCGCCGTCGAGGTCGTCGGCACCCTGACCCTGCGGGTCGCGGCGAACGGGCGCGCGGCGCTCTATGCGGTGGTGGCGGTCTGCTACGTCGTCGCGTTCGTCGCCCTCGCCGGCGCGCTCCGTCACGGGATGCCCCTCGGCGTCGCCTACGGTGTGTGGGCCGCCGCGGGCGTCGCGATCACGGCAGCCGCATCACGATTCCTGTTCGACGAGCCGCTGACCCGCAGGATGGTCGCCGGCATCGGGTTCGTCATGGTGGGAGTGCTGCTCATGGAGATCGGTGCTGCCCACTAGTGCCGGACGGGCCTGCGAGTGCCGCGGCGTCCGCCCGTTAGGGTGCTGGGGTCGGCCTCAGTGACCAAGCCGATAGAAAAGTTGAGCACATCCATGACTGCAGCACCAGAAGCGTCGCCGCTCGAGGCCCGGGTCGGCCACTACTACCAGATGGACAACACCTATCTGGTCGGCCGCGAGAAGGTTCGCGAATACGCGCGTGCCGTGCAGGACTACCACCCCGCGCACTGGGACGTCGACGCCGCCGCCCGCCTCGGATACTCCGGCCTCGTGGCGCCGCTGACGTTCACCTCGGCGCCGGGTATGCAGTGCAACCGACGCATGTTCGAAGAGATCGTCGTCGGCTACGACACCTACCTGCAGACCGAAGAGGTCTTCGAGCAGCACCGCCCGATCGTCTCCGGCGACGAACTGGTCATCGATGTCGAGCTGACGTCGGTGCGCCGGATCGCGGGCCGGGACATGATCACCGTCACCAACACGTTCACCGACACCCAAGGCGAACGGGTGCACACCCTGCACACCACCGTCGTCGGCGTCACCGCCGACGACATCGACGCGGGGGTGAAGGCGGCCGTGCAGAACGCGATGATGCACGACGTGGACTTCTCCGGTGTCGGGAGCCTCGACGGCCAGTACGAGAAGGAGGTGCGCCCCGAGGGCGAGATCCGCATCGCGCAGGGCGGGTCGACCCGAACGCCGGGGACGCCGTCCTTCGACGACGTGAAGGTCGGCGACGAACTGCCGACCCATCACACCCGGCTGTCGCGGGGCGACCTGGTGAACTACGCCGGCGTCGCCGGTGACGCCAACCCGATCCACTGGGACGAGGACATCGCCAAGCTCGCCGGGCTGCCCGACGTGATCGCCCACGGCATGCTCACCATGGGATTGGGTGCCGGTTTCGCCTCGTCATGGACGGGAGACCCCGGTGCGGTCACCCGCTACGCGGTGCGGCTGTCCGCCCCCGCGGTCGTCTCGGCCAAGGAGGGCGCCGACATCGAGTTCAGCGGCAAGATCAAATCGCTGGACCCGGCGACCCGGACCGGTGTCATCGTGGTCGCGGCGAAGTCCGCCGGTAAGAAGATCTTCGGCCTGGCGACGATGAACGTCCGCTTCAGCTGACCGCTCGGTCGAAGCTACGCCGACCCCTTGTCGTACGCTCGTCGACGTGGTCGACCTCGCCTATGTGATCGCCGGATCGGAAGCAACCGGCGGCGCCGGCATCCAAGCGGACCTGCGGACTTTCCAACAGTTCGGCACCTACGGCGTGGGCACCGTGACGTGCATCGTGTCCTTCGACCCCAAGGCGAACTGGTCGCACCGGTTCGTGCCCGTCGAGCCGCAGGTCGTCGCCGACCAGATCGAAGCCGCGACAGCGGCGTATGACCTCGACGTCGTCAAGATCGGCATGCTGGGCACCCCGGCGACCATCGACGTCGTCGCGCAGGCACTCGGCGCCCGGCCGTGGCAGCACATCGTCGTCGATCCCGTCCTGATCTGCAAAGGTCAGGAACCCGGAGCCGCGCTCGACACCGACACGGCACTGCGCCGTCAGATCCTGCCGCTGGCGACCGTCACGACGCCGAACCTGTTCGAGGCCCGCACCCTGTCCGGGATGGACGAGATCTCCTCGATCGACGATCTGGTCGAAGCCGCCCGCCGCATCGCCGACCTCGGCCCCCGCTACGTCGTGGTGAAGGGCGGGGTCGAATTCCCCGGCGACGACGCCGTCGACGTTCTCTTCGACGGCAACGACACCGAGATCCTGCGCGCGCCGAAAGTCGGACACGCCCGCGTCGCCGGGGCGGGCTGCACGCTCGCGGCCGCGATCACGGCCGCGCTCGCCACGGGATCCGATGTGGCGGACGCGGTACGCCGGGCCAAGGAGTTCACCACGGCCGGGATCGTCGACCGGGTCGGCGGGAACACCCCCTTCGACGCCGTCTGGCAGGGCGCGGAGGGCGCACCCGCTACGTGACCGGCGGTGGTTGCGCCGCAACCTGATCGGCGCGCGGCCAGCTCCGCGGCACCGGCCGTAGCCGGACGTGCTGCGGCCACCAGAACCAGCGCCCGAGAAGGGCCGCCAGCGACGGTGTCATGAGGGAGCGCACCACCAGCGTGTCGAACAGCAAACCGAGGCCGATCGTGGTGCCCACCTGACCGATGACGATCAGGTCGCTGACCGCCATGGCGATCATCGTGAAGGCGAACACCAAACCCGCTGACGTGACGACCGATCCCGTACCGGCCATCGACCGGATGATGCCCGTGTGCAGTCCGGCGTGGATCTCCTCCCTCATCCGGGAGACCAGCAGGAGGTTGTAGTCCGCGCCGACGGCGAGCAGCACGATGACCGACATCGGCAGCACCATCCAGTGCAGCGGGATCCCGATCAGGTGCTGCCACAACAGAACCGACAGGCCGAAGGAGGCGCCGAGACTGAGCACCACGGTGCCGACGATGACCGCTGCGGCGGCGATCGCCCGCGTGAGCACCACCATGATGAGGAAGATGAGGATCAACGCGGCCACAGCGGCGATGAGCAGGTCGTAGTCGGCGCCCTGCTGCATATCCTGGTACATGGCCGCGCTGCCGCCGACATAGACCGTCGACCCCTCCAGCGGGGTGCCCTTGATGGCGTCCGCGGCGGCGATGCGCAGCGGCTCGATGTGCGAGGTGCCCTCCTCACTCAACGGATCACCCTGGTGGAACACGGTGAACCGCACGGCGTGGCCGTCGGGCGAGAGGAACAGCTTGATGCCGCGTTTGAAGTCGGCGGTCTCGAACGCCTCGGGCGGCAGATAGAAGGTGTCGTCGTTGCGGGCGGCGTCGAACGCCTGCCCCATGGCGGTGGCATCCTCCTGCAGGGCGATGTTCTGGTCCTGCTGGGCCTTCTGCGCCTGATACTGGTTGAGCATCATCTGCTTCTGGTTCTTCATCGTCTGGATCATCGCCGGCATCAGCGCCGCCATCTGCGGCGTCAGCTCGGCCATCCGCTCCAGATCAGGGACGATGTCCTGGAAGTCGTCGGACATCTGGCCGATACCGTCGAGACTCTCGAAGATCGACCGCAGTGACCAGCACACCGGGATGTCGAAACAGTGTGGCTCCCAGTAGAAGTAGTTGCGGATCGGTCGGAAGAAGTCGTCGAAATCGGCGAGATGGTCGCGCACCTCGTTGAGGTTCATCGACGTGTTCTTCATCTTGTCGGCCATGCGTCGCGTGACGTCGGAGAGCTCCAGGGTGATGCCGAGCATCTTCTCCATGGAGTCGATGGTCACCTGCATCTCGTCGGCCTGTTTGAGCGTGTTCTCCAGCACCGTCTGCTGATAGTCGTTGTTCATGAGTTGGCCCGTGCCACCCTGGCTGATGTTGTAGGCCAGCGAGGCGTGTTCGATCGGCTTGCCGTCGGGGCGCGTGATGGTCTGCACCTGGGCGATGCCGTGCACCCGCACCATGGCCTTGGCGATCTTGTCGATCACCAGGAAATCGGCGGGGTTGCGCAGATCGTGATCCGCTTCGACCATCACCAGTTCGGGATTCATCTTGGCGTCGGAGAAGTGCCGGTCGGCGGCCTCGTAGCCGACGTTGGCCGGTACGTCCTTCGGCAGATAGATCCGGTCGTTGTAGGTGGTGTGGTAACCGGGCAGCGTCAGCAGCCCGACGAGCGCCAACACGATCGCCATGACCAGGACCGCGCCGGGCCACCGCACGGTGGCGGCACCGATGCGCCGCCAGCCGCGGGCCCGCCCCCAGCGCCGGGGTTCCAGCACCTTGCCGAAGCGGGTGACGATCGAGATCAGCGCGGGTCCGAGGGTCAGTGCGGCGGCGACCACGATCGCCATGCCGACCGACAGCGGGATGCCCATGGTCTGGAAGTAGGGCAGCCGGGTGAAGTACAGGCACAGAGTGGCGCCGGCGATCGTGAGTCCCGACGCCAGCACGACGTGCGCCGTACCGTGAAACATCGTGTAGTAGGCCGACTCTCGGTCCTCACCGTTGCGTCGCGCTTCCTGATAGCGGCCGATCAGGAAGATCGCGTAATCGGTGGCGGCGGCGATCGCCAGTGTCACAACCATGTTCGTCGCGAACGTGGTCAGCCCGAACAACTCGTGGTAGCCGAGGAAGGAGACGATGCCGCGGGCCGAGAGCAGACCGATGACGACCATGCCCATGGTGACCAGCACCGTGACGACGGACCGGTAGACGAGCAGCAGCATCACGATGATGACGGCGAAGGTCAGCGCCTCGATCGTCTTCATGCTCGCGTCGCCGACCTCATGCTGATCGGTCGTCGTCGCCGCCGGACCCGTCACGTACGCCGTGACACCAGGGGGTGCGTGGACGCTGCCGACGATGGTCCGGACGGCGTCCACCGACTCGTTGGCCAGCGACTCGCCCTGGTCGCCGGCGATGTAGACCTGCACGTACGCGGCCTTGCCGTCCACGCTCTGGGCGCCCGCGGCGGTCAGCGTATCGCCCCAGAAATCCTGGACGTGTTGGACGTGGGTGGTGTCGGCGCGCAGGTTGCGCACCATCTCGTCGTAGAAGGCGTGCGCGTCCGCGCCCAGGGGGTCGTCGCCCTCGAGCACGATCATCACCGAGCTGCTGGTGTCGTACTCCTGGAACACCTCGCCGACACGCTTGGTGGCGATGAGCGCGGGTGCGTCGTTGGGGCTCATCGACACCGCACGCATCTTGCCGACGTCTTCCAGTTGCGGCACAACGGTATTGAGCAGCACGACGATGGCCACCCACACCAAGACGATCGGAATGGCGAACGCGCGGATGAACTTGGCCAGCCGCGACCGCGGGACATGGCGTGCGGGCGGTATGGCGTCGGTCGGGGACTCTTCGAGGAAAGTGCTCATGCCGCCTTCACCAAGCAGTACGTCGCGGCATTCACGCCCTCGGCCGTCCTTTCGTCCTTCACCTCGTCATCGACGGTGACCCGGCAGCCGATCGACTGACCGTCGCCCTGCGCCAAGAGATTCGGCATGACCGACGGCACCGTCGTCTCCAGCCGGAGCGACCACGGCAGGCTGACCTCCCCCGTTCGCTTCGGCAGACCGTCGAGGTCGGTGTAGTTGATGACCGCGGTGCTGCCCGAGCCGAAGACCTCGTAGACCACGACCTTCGGGTTGAACTTGTCCGCGGTGTCCGAGCCGACGGGAGTCACGACGGCTCCGTTCGAGCCGAACACCGACCGCAGGTGGGCCACGCTGACGGCGCCGACGGCGATGGCCACCACGATCAGAACGGGCAACCACACCCGCTTGACCACCGAGATCACGTCGCCCACCCGCCGGCGCGCGGCAACACAGCAGACAAGGTCGAGCCTTTCGATGAGGGGGGTCGCGCGAAGAGGGCCGCGGCCGGTTGATCCGGATAGGGAGGCTAAGTGGCTTAAGCGGATAGAGTCAATCCGGTTACGCCGGCCAGTTAGGCACGTCACTAAACTGGGCTCGATGGTTGACGAACAGTGCCGTGGTCTGCGCAAGGACGCCGAGCGCAACAGACAGCGCGTGCTGAAAGCCGCCCGCGAGCTGTTCGCCGCGAAGGGGATGGAGGCCACGCTCAACGACGTGGCCCGCCACGCGAACGTCGGGGTGGGCACCGTCTACCGACGTTTCGCCACCAAGGAGGATCTGGTCGAGGCCGTCTTCGAGGACGGTATCGACCAGGTCGTGGGGTTGGCGGAAACCGCGCTCCAGCAGGAGGATTCGTGGGACGGCTTCGTGTGGTTCGTCGAGCGACTGTGCGAACTGACCGCCACCGACCGCGGCCTTCGCGAAATGGTGTACAGCAAGGCCTACGGCGGATACCGCGTCGAGTGCGCGCGACTGCGGCTGAGCCCGACGGTGTCGAAGCTGGTCGAACGGGCGCGCGGCGACGGCCACCTGCGGCCTGACATCCAGTCGACCGACATGCCGATCATCGGCCTGTTGGCAGGCACCGTCAGTGAATGGGCCGGTCAGGTGGAGCCGGACCTGTGGCGACGCTACGTCGCGGTACTTCTCGACGGCATGCGCCACCGCGAAGGTCAGCCGAGCCTGGCCGTGGATGCGCTCGAACAGGAGCAGATGGACGAGGCGATGCGGGGCTGGCGCCCGGCCGGCTGACTCCACGGACTGCCCTCGACCTCAGGCCGCTCGCTGTTGCCAGTGTGAAAGTTGAGGAAACTGGGAATACTGGTCTCATCGTTGCGGAGTCGGTCGAGGAGAGGCAGTGTCCGTCTGGAGTGTGGCTCGGCGCCTGCGGGCGACAGCAATCGCCACCGCGGCTGCGCTTGTCGCCGTCACGTCGATCGGCGCCCCGGCCGCGTCCGCCGCCGCCAAATGCCCTGATATCGAGGTGATCTTCGCCCGCGGTACCGACGAGCCTCCGGGCATCGGGAAGGTGGGCAAGGCGTTGGTCGACACCCTGCGCCCCATGGTGAAGGGCGAGTCGATCGCCACCTACGCCGTCAGGTACCCGGCCTCGTGGGACTTCGCCCAGGTGGCCGCGGGCGCCACCGACGCCAGCCTGCGCGTCCAGGACACCGCTGCCCGCTGCCCGGCCACCAAGATCGTTCTCGGCGGTTACTCCCAGGGCGCGGCGGTGATCGACGTCGTGGCCACGTCGCCGATCGCCGCACTGGGTTACCGGGCTCCGTTGCCGGCCGCGGCCATCCCGCATGTCGCCGCCATCACCGTGTTCGGCAATCCGTCGGCCCGGATCGGCCAGCCGCTGACCCGGATGAGCCCCGATTTCGGCGCCCGCACCGCCGACCTGTGCAACACCAACGATCCGATCTGCTCACCCGGGCGGGATTTCGACGCCCATGTCCGCTATCCGCAGTCCGGTTTGGTGAAGCTGGCCGCGCAGTGGGTCGCCGCCCACGTCAAACCGCGCGACTAGCGATCGTCGGTTTTCCGCCGCGGTCAGGCCTCGTAGTCGATAGTGTCCGAGGCATTCCCGGCCCGAGGAGCCGCCATGTTCGACCTGAAGATCGTCGGGGGAACCGTCGTCGACGGCACCGGCGCCGACCGCTATCGCGCCGACGTCGGGGTGAAGGACGGCACGATCGTCGAGGTGCGGCGGGTGCCGCCCGGTGGCAGCGGTCTCGACGGTGACGCGGCGGTGACGATCGACGCCACCGACCGGATCGTCGCCCCCGGCTTCGTCGACATCCACACCCACTACGACGGTCAAGTCAGTTGGGACAGCCTGCTGGAACCGTCCAGCTGCCACGGCGTGACCACGGTGGTGACCGGAAACTGCGGGGTGGGGTTCGCACCGGTGCGCCCGGGCAGCGAGGACTGGTTGATCAAGCTGATGGAGGGCGTCGAGGACATCCCGGGATCCGCTCTGACCGAGGGCATCTCGTGGGGGTGGGAGAGCTACCCCGAGTATCTCGACGTCATCGGACGGCAGCGTTTCGCCGTCGATGTCGGCAGCCAGATCGCGCACGGTTCGGTGCGCGCCTACGCGATGGGTGACCGCGGCGCTCGCAACGAACCGGCCACGGCCGAGGACATCGCGGCGATGTCGCGCATCGTCCGGGAGGCGGTCGAAGCCGGCGCTCTCGGGTTCTCGACGTCTCGGACCATCGCGCACCGGGCCATGGACGGCGAACCCGTGCCCGGCACGTTCGCCGCCGAGGACGAACTCTTCGGACTGGGTCGCGCCATGGCGGCCGGTGGCCGAGCGGTCTTCGAGCTCGCTCCGCAGGGCGCGGCGGGTGAGGACATCGTCGCACCGAAGCGGGAGCTCGAGTGGATGCGCCGACTCGGCGCGGAGATCGAACGTCCGCTGTCGTTCGCCCTGATCCAGGTCGACGCCGACCCGAACCTGTGGCGCGAACAGCTGGAGACATCGGCCGACGCCCACGCCGACGGCGCCATGTTGTATCCCCAGATCGCTGCGCGCCCGTTCGGCATGCTGCTCGGCTTCCCCGGCCATCACGCCTTCACCCACCGCCCGACCTACCGCAGGCTCAAAGCACAGTTGCCGCGGGAAGAGTTGGCGCAGCGGCTCGCCGATCCGGCGGTGAAGGCGGCCATCCTCGCCGAACCCGACCTGCCGGTCGACACCACGAAGCAGTTCGACGGCATGTTCGCGCTGGTGCAGTACTCGTTGCATCGGATCTACGCGCTCGGGGATCCACCGGACTACGAACCCACACCGGACAAGACGGTCGCCGCCATCGCCGCGCAGCGGGGTGAGGACCCGCTGTCGACGTTGTACGACCTCATGCTCGAACACGATGCCGGGTCGATGCTGATGCTGCCGTTCTTCAACTACGCCGACGGCAATCACGACGCTATCTACGAGATGCTCACCCACCCTGCTGGCGTCGTCGGTCTCTCCGACGGCGGCGCGCACAGCAACCTGATCTGTGACGCCTCCTACCCCACCTACCTGGTGACCCATTGGGCGCGCGACCGCCAGCGGGGCCGCAGACTCAGCCTCGAGTACGTGATACGCAAGCAATGCCGCGATACCGCAACCCTTTTCGGCCTGACCGACCGCGGCACGATCGAGGTCGGCAAGAAGGCAGACCTCAACGTGATCGACTTCGACGCGCTGACGCTGCACCCCGCTCGGATGGCCTACGACCTGCCGGCCGGCGGCAATCGGCTGGTGCAGGGCGCCAGCGGCTACGACGCGACGATCGTCAGTGGCACGGTCACCCGCCGCTTCGGGCGCGACACCGGCGCGCGACCGGGTCGCCT
This sequence comes from Mycolicibacterium litorale, assembly GCA_050205415.1. Classification (GTDB taxonomy): domain Bacteria; phylum Actinomycetota; class Actinomycetes; order Mycobacteriales; family Mycobacteriaceae; genus Mycobacterium; species Mycobacterium litorale_C. The sequence goes on along the minus strand of JBNMQY010000008.1, from coordinate 157,190 downwards.
GGTCCGCGGCGCACGCTGACCGCCATGTGAGTCATCCCGCACACAACGGGTACCCCCGCGGGAGACGAGGAGGTGCCGTGGAAGAGGTGTGGGAAGTCGTCGTGGCCGATCTCCACGACCGGGGCGATACGAGCAACGGTGCAGAAGAGCGGTCTCTTGTCCAGGGCTCGGAGGGCGAAGCGCGGCGCGTGTTCGCCGACCGGATCGCCGAAGCGTCAGAGCACGGACATCAGTACGTGAGCCTGCGGTGCAACGGCAAGGACGTCGAGTCGTGGCCGCAGGCCACCGGCTGGACTGTGTAGCGCCGGCGATTCTGTAGCAAGCGGGACGGTCGCCGCGCTGTGCCTACATCGCCGCTGTGCCAATGTGAAACGGTTGCACAACCGTTGGGGTGCATAGCGTTGGCGTATGACTGACACAGCCACCGAGTCGTTCTCCCCATGTGACGTCGACGATGTCCTCGTTCATGGGCGTCGACAACGCGCCCATGGTGTTCTGCCAGAGGAAGACACCGCGCTCATAGGCCTACCACCACACGGCTTTCTGCGGCTCGCGCGCCTGCGCAGGGCTCGCGCCGAGCGGGAACAGACGGAACACCGACCCACCCCCGCGGACCTCCCAGCCGTACTGGCGGACGGTGGCTCCCAGCTCGGTGCGGACACGTTCCCCGAGCATGTTGAGGCGGTCCACCTCTGCGGCCGCGTACAGGCGCATCGTGGCGATGCCCGGCGCCATCGTGAAGGGGTTGGCGCTGGCGGTGCCTCCGTGTTCGAGGCCGCCTTTCAGGCTGAGCGAGATCACCTCATCGGAGACGAGGACCGTGCCGTTGCGGGCACACAGGTCCCGCGCCGCCTGCCAGAAGGTCTCGGTGACAGCGATCAGCCCGGCGCGGTTCGGCAGCGTGTCGATGATGACGGCGGCGAGTCTTGTTCTCGTGGGCGGCGAAAGCCGCTGTGAGGCCGCCGAGGTCGTTGATCCCGATCTCCACGGTGTCCCCGAAGCTGGTTCCCTCCGCGACGGCCTTCTGCGTCGCCTCGACGACCTCCGGATGAGCGTTGCCGTGGATCTGCGAGGTGAAGTTGTTGTTCAGATCGATCACTCTGCGGCCTGCGTCGTCACGCAGGTAGCAACCGCAGCCGCGGACGGCCATCGGTGTACGCGGCGCGATGGCGAACATCGAGCGTCCGAATCCGCCCGGGAGTAGGCTGTATCCGCTTGGGCCCGTGAATATTTCGCTGAAGGGCTGGGCACTACCCAGGGTCTCCCGCAGAGTGGACATCAGGATCGTTTCTCCTCGCCAGACTTCACCAACGCTGCGTTGAAAGTCCAACATCGTCAGGCCGGTCGAATCTGTCCCAATCTGAAACGGTCGCGCCAGAGCCGCCGGCCCGGCGCCGGGGTCAGATGTCCAGATCCGCCGGGAGTTCGATATCGGCGACGGCCACGTTCTCCTCGAGGTGGGCAACCGAGGACGTACCGGGGATCAGCAGCACGTTGGGGGCGACGTTCAGCGTCCACGCCAACGCGATCTGCGCGGGGGTACGACCCAGTTCGGTCGCCAGACGCCGGATGGTCGGGTGACCCAGGACCGGATTGTCGGCGGCGAAGGCCGAACCCAGCGGGAAGAACGGGACGAACGCGACATTGCGTTCGATGCACAGGTCGAGCACGGATTGAGAGGTGCGGTCGGCGAGGTTGTACGCATTCTGCACGCAGACGATCTCGGTGCGTTCCAGGGCGATCTCCAGGTGCTCGCGCGAGATGTTGCTCAGCCCGATACCCGCGATGAGGCCGTCGTCGCGCGCGGCGATCATCGTGTCGAGTTGTCGCTCGAACAGGTCGCGGTTCACTTCGGCGGGGCCCATGCCCTCGGCGCCGAAGACCCGCAGGTTCACCGCCGCGAGCCGCTCGACGCCGAGGGTGCGGAGGTTCTCTTCGATGTCGCGGCGTAGCTCGTCGGGCTCCTGCGCCGGCAGCCAGTTGGCCTGGTCGTCGCGTTTCCCGCCGACCTTGCTGACCAGAGCGAGGTTCTGCGGATACGGGTACAGCGCCTCCCGGATCAGCTCGTTGGCGACCCTCGGACCGTAGATCTGAGCGGTGTCGATGTGATCGACACCGAGTTCGACCGCACGCCGCAGCACCGCGATGGCCTGGTCGTGATCCCGCGGTGGACCGAACACCCCGGGGCCGGGTAATTGCATGGCGCCGAATCCGACGCGACGGACGGTGAACGGGCCGAGCGGGAAAGTCGTCGACATTGGAGGGGGCCTTTCCTTAGGCGTCTAACTATCTGTCATCAAACTATATGAGCACTGATATTCTGCCGTCAACCAGTCAGAGGAGATTCGCCGTGGAGGACGACAAGCGGGCCGCCGCCGAGGCCATCGACGCCTTCGGCCGCGCAGCCAAATCCGTCGTCCGGGCCTTCGACGAGCGCCTCGGCGACCGCGGCGTGTCGACCCCCCGGTCCAAGCTCCTCGCCGAGATCGAACGTCTGCAACCGGTGCGCTCAGCAGAGGTGGCGCGGGCCGTGGGCATCACCCAGGCCACCGCATCCACCCTCGTCGATGCCCTCGTGCGCGAAGGCCTGGTGATCCGCGCACCCGACGAGAACGACCGCCGCGCAGTGCGATTGACGACCACGGAGGAAGGCGGGCGCCAGGCGCGGGAGTGGCGGACCGACTACACCGCGGCCGCGCACGAGTTGCTGGCCTGCCTGACCCACGACGAGAAGAAGCAGTTGGCCGGATTGCTCACCAAGCTCGGCGACTCGCTGGCCTGAATCTCATCGGGTATCGCTGCGCGACAACGGGACCCACTTCTCCTGCGGCGCGGGTTGCTGCGACGACGGGAAGTCCCGCAGATCGCCCTCGCCCGAGGGGTTCGCATCCCACTCGGCGAAGGTCAGCGGCGACCGGATCCAGGCGTGCAGCAGGCCGTAGGTCGCCTTCATCGAGTCGACGTGGGTCCTCTCCCAGCCGTGGCTGCCGTCGACGCCGAAGCCCACCAGCGCGGCCCGGGTGTTCGCACCCGCCTCGATCGCCGCGGCCGCGTCGGATCGGTAGTACCGGAACACATCACGGGTCAGCGGGATGTCCTGCTCTTCGGCCAGCCGGCACAGTTTGCGGGTCAGGTGGTAGTCGTACGGGCCGTGCAGATCCGACATCGGAACCGTCACGGTGTCCTCCCGCGAGTGCTGGTTGGGTGCGCACACCGCGTTGTCCACGGTGATCATCTCGGCGATGTCGGCGGGCAGCCCGGTGCTGGCGCCGTAACCGACCTCCTCGGAAATGGTGACCATGATCGTGGTGCGGTGCGGCAGTTGGACCGCATTGTCGGTGAGGTTCTTGATCAGGGTGAGCACGACGGCGACCCCCGCCTTGTCGTCGAGATGGCGCGAGACGACGAAGCCGTCCTCGGTCAGAACGGGATTGGCCATCAACGGGGCGTAGTCACCGATCCGCACGCCCAGCCGGATCAGATCGTCCCGCGACGAGACCTTCCGGTCGACCCGGACTTCGACGTGGTCCCAGTCGGTGAGCTGAGTGTCCACCTCGTCACCGAAGGCGTGCCCACTGGCTTTGAGCGGCATGATGGTTCCGGTGACGAACTCGTCGGAGTCCTCGCAGAGGATCCGCACCCGCGCGCCCGCGGCGAAGCGCGCCGAGAACGTGCCGACGGGGATCACCTCGAGACGGCCGTTGTCCTTGAGCGCTCGAACCATGCAGCCGGTGGTGTCCGCGTGCACCACCAGTGCCCGGTCGGTGGTCGCCGACTCCCCCGGCAGTTCCACGATCAACGCGCCGCGGCGGGTCAGGCTGAACGACAGGCCGAAGCCCTTGAAGGTCTCGCCGATCATCTGCATCACCGCATCGGTGCGTCCCGTCGGGCTCGGGGTCTGCAGTAAGGCCAGCAGCATGTCGATCATCCATGCGCTGTCCGCCTCGGACATGACGACGTCTTGGCGCATGATTCGCAGGGTAACCGCGGCGAGTGTGCGCTCGCAGCGATTCAGGACCGCCGTCACGACTTCACCGCGGAGGTGCGTTCATGGCCGCACTGACCGTTGACGCGTTGCGGCCCGTCGCCCTCTGGGCGGCGGACTGTGCGGCGCGCGTTCTCCCTCTCTATGAGGCGGCCGCACCGGGAGACCACCGCCCGCGGGAGGCGGTCGACGGCGCGCGGATGTTCGGGCGCGGTGCCCGGCGGGACAGGCGGATGCGGACACTGGCCTTCGCGGCGCTCACCGCCGCCCGCGAGACCACCGATCCGTCGGCCAGATCGGCGGCCCGAGCCGCGCAGATGGCGGTGGCAGTGGCCTACACCCACCTCGATCTGACCGGTACGGCCGCGGCCAGGCAGACGATGCACCTGCTGGCGCCGGCGGTCTACGCCGCACAGGCGCGCGAACTCGACGTCGGCGACCCAGCGGCCGCGGATGACGAACTCGTTTGGGCGGCTGAACATTCGGATACAGCGGTGAAGCTCGTCCTCACCGCGATGCCCGCCCCGGATGCCGGGAGCACCCGGCTCGGGCAGCTCTACCGGTCACTGGATGCCGAGTTGCGGCACCCGCCTGGCCGCGACCCGAAACGGCCCGTGTCGGTCGAGACGCTCGGCGCGTGGGTCATCAAGTGCAACCCCGGCCGGACTCCGGTGGATCCCATGCTGGCGGGCGGGGAGACGAAGCCGCAATGGTGCATCGCCGACAACTACCGTTCGCGACTGATCGAGCCCGGCCAGCGGGTCCTCTTCTGGGTGTCGGCGCATCCCCGCCGGGGTTTCTGGGGCGCCGGCCGGATCACCGGCAGGCCGACGGTCGAGGACTGCCGGCTGCACGTGCCCGTCCGCATCCCGTTGTTCGCCGAACCCCTGACGGCCGCCGAGTTGTCCACCATTCCCGGGCTGCGCGCGATGGAGGTGTTCCGCTCACCCCAGCAGTCCAACCCCTCCTGGGTCAGCGTGGCCGAACTGGCCCTTCTCGCGCCGTTGCTACCCGCCGGGAATGCCTGAGCGATCGAGCGGTTACATATCCAGGTGAGCGAAGCAGAGTTGAGCCCCACCGACTGGGTCCGCGAACAGACCCAGCGCATCCTGGCCCAGGGCACCACGGACGGCGTCGAGGTCCTCGACCGTCCGATCGTCCTGTTCACCACGACCGGCGCGCAGTCCGGCAAGAAGCGGTACGTGCCGTTGATGCGGGTCGAAGAGAACGGCCGCTACGCCATGGTGGCGTCGAAGGGCGGCGATCCGAAGCATCCGAGCTGGTACTTCAACGTGAAGGCCAACCCGTCGGTGACGGTTCAGGACGGCGACAAGGTGTTCGAAGGCACCGCCCGCGAGATCGAGGGCGAAGAGCGCGAGCACTGGTGGGAGCTGGCCGTCGCCGCGTATCCCCCGTACGCCGAGTACCAGACGAAGACGTCGAGGCAGATCCCCGTCTTCATCGTGGAGTGACCCGACCGCTCTGACTCGACGTCGCGTCGGTGATCCAGTCCGGAACGCGGAACCTCGCGGTGGTGTACGGACGTGGTGCGATGATCTCCTGTCGACCGCCTTGGATCTGGTAGACCACATGGGCCTGCGCCAGCGAGGGATCACCACCGGTGTCGTCGAATCCGGCCGCCACCCCGGTCACCGGATGGAACGAGTAGGCACCGTTGACACCGCGATACGTGGCGCTGCGCAGGTGCCGCGACACCTGCGCGAAGTCCCGGAAGTTGTCGGCTCGCGACCATGCCTGTGCGATGAGATGTGCCCGGTCGTAGGCCAACCCGGCATGTGACCGCCCGGGGGTGCTGCCGAACTTGTGGGTGTAGCGCGTGGCGAAGCCGGTGGCGACCGCGTCGGAGTAGGTGCCGGTCGTGGTCGCCCACACCACACCGTCGGCCGCCGAGCCGAGACGCTCACGGAACGCCGGTACCGACGGCGCATAGATCGAGTAGAGCAAGCAGCCGGCGCGCGCTTTCCGAACGGATTCGACGACGCTGACGTGGTGATCGAGGAAGTACGAGCCGACGAACACGGCGGCGGGTGAATGCTCGAGGGCCCGCTCGGTGGCCTTCGCCCAGTCCTCGGCGCCGGAGACGTCGATCACGACCAGCTCCCAGCCGCGCTGGTCCGCCAGGACCTGGGCTTGTGACGTGCCGAAATCGATGAGTTCCCAGGAGCTCTGCTGAATGCAGACCAGCACCGACGACTGCGCGGGCAGTAGCCGCCGGCGGGTCAGCCGGTCGACGAACCTGACGAACGCCGGCGCGTAGTGGATGTCGCTGGGGCACACCTGCAGGATGCGTGCGTACCGCGCGGGGTCGTCGCGCACCCGACGCTCCATGACGCCGGACGTCGCCGCATGCAGATAAGGGATGCCTGTGGTCGCCGCCTCGTCGTGGGCGACGTCCTGATGGGCGACGTACCCGGACGTCAGCACGTCGACCTCACGGTCGGCGAGCATCGCGATCGCCCGCCGCGTCGAGGCCCGGTCGTCGATGTCGAGATCGGCCACCTCGATCTGCACTGTCCTGCCGCGGATCCCACCCGCTGCGTTGATCTCGGCCTGCGCCAGGCGCAGACCTTTCGCCATCTCCTCCGCATCGGAGGCGCCCAGGCCCGAGGAGGGCAGCGCGGCCCCGATGACGAGCGGCCGACGGTGCAGCCGGCGGACGGTGGACCGCGGCCGAGTGGCCTGCGCGCTGCTCGCCGAGAGCACCCGCCCGAGTCGCGTACCGCCCAACGCGCCGGACGCGCCAGGGATCGGCACGCCCAGCAACCCCTCGTCCACCGCCCGGGTGGCTGCCGCCGTCCGCGACCTGACCTGCAGTTTGCGCATCAGGCTGTCCACGTGGGTGGTCACGGTCCGCGGCGAAAGGTGCAGGATGTCGGCGATCTCGTTGTTTCCCGCGCCGGTGGTGATCAGCGTGAGCACATCGAGCTCTCGCCGACTCACGTCGTGGGGCAGCGCGTCGACGAGTTCTCCTGCAAGAAGGGCGAATTCAGCCTTGCCGTCGGCAATCAGCTCGATCCGCACCGCACACAGCGGGGCTGACGGCTCAGCACGCCAGTAGAACTCGCAGTAGCGCAGGCCCTCCGACAACGCCGCGGCGGCGATCCGGCGCAGGCCATCGGGCACACCGCCCCACCGGCCGAGTTCGGCCAGACCGGGTTCACCCCCGGGTAGCACCTGGACACAGAACGCCCGGCCGTCCCATGCCGTGGCGGACGACGCAGGCTCGATCCGGCTGGCCATGGGCGATCCTGGTGACGGCGAGAAGCAACGTGTTGAGCGCCCACGATAGCGGCCATCCCCGCCGCACGCTCCCCGAGCGCGGGGGTTACCGGCACGAAGCGCCTGTGCAATCGAGCGGTTACGGCCAATACGTAATTCTGCGGATCTCGACGGCCCTGTCGATGCCTAGCCTCGGTTTCTCCAGGCAGCCAGAAAGGGCAGGGTCATGAAACTCGGCGTCTTCGCTCCCACGCTCAGCACCGGGTGGGTCATCTCCACCGCCTCCCCGCAGTACCGCCCGAGCTGGTTCCTCATGCAGGAGACCGCGCTCAAGGCCGAGCACTACGGCTTCGAGTTCCTGCTCGCCCCGAACAAGTACAAGGGTATGGGCGGGGTGACCCGCTTCTGGGACTTCGCGCTCGACTCGTTCACCACGATGGCCGGACTCGCCGCCGTCACGCGCAAGATCCAGCTGATCCCGTCGATCTCGCTTCTCAGCGTCCCCCCGGTGTATGCGGCGAAACAAGTTGTCACCGTGGCGAATATGGCCGGGCCGGGCCGCTTCGGCGTCAACATCATCACCGGCTGGGAGAAGCCCGAGTGGGAGTCGATGGGACTGTGGCCCGGCGACGAGTACTTCCAGAACCGCTACGAATACGCCGCTGAGTACCTCACCATCATGCGGGAGCTCTGGGCCACCGGCCAGTCGGACTTCAAGGGCCAGTTCTTCCAGATGAACGACGCGAAACTCGAACCGCACTTCGGCGACGAGATCGACGTCAAGATCGTATGCGCCGGGCAGTCCGACAAGGGCATGGCCTTCACGGCACAGTTCGCCGACTATCAGTTCATGGGCGGAAAGCTCGACCGCGACGAACTGGAGACGCAGATCGCCCGGGTACGCGCCGCGGGTGAGGCGGCGGGCCGTCCCGCCGAGGCGTACCCCCTGTACCAGTGCGTGGTGCGGGACAGTCTCGACGAGTGCGAAGACGTCATCGGCCGGTGGCGCGAGAACCAGGACCTCGAAACGGTCGCCACCATGACCGGGCACGCCTCGATGGACAGCTCGGCGGACCAGAACTCGCTGCACGCGACTCTCATGGGCACCGACAACTTCATGCTGTGGGAGGTCATCAAGGGCGATCCCAAGAGTGTCGCCGAACAGATCCGGGCGGTGGCGGAGGTGGAGGGCGTCGGTGGTGTGATGTTCACGTTCCAGGACTATCTGGTGGACCTCGACCGGTTCGGCACCCAGGTGATGCCGCTACTGAAGTGACGGACCACGACGAACAGGAGCACGCCGTGACCGACCGGCTACGGGTGGCCGCAGTGCAATTCGACCTCCGACCGGTCACTCGCTGGGCCGACTTCGCCGACCGGGTGTCGCACCACCTCGACGAGGCCGAGGACGCAGACGTGGTGGTGTTCGGTGAGTGCATGACGGCGGGCCTCGCCGCAACCGCGCCGGGGTGGCAGGACCGCCATCCCCGCGAGGCGTTCGCCGCCGCGGCCGACCTCACCGCGGCGTACGAGGCGATGTTCGCCGAGGCGGCCGTGGCGCGCCGGCAGACCATCCTGGCGGGCAGTCAGTTCGTCGCGGGGCCGTCCGGGCTGCGGAACGTCGCGCACGTCTTCACGCCCCGCGGCGAGGTGCTGCGCCACCACAAATCGCATCTGTTCCCCGCCGAGTGGGAGTACCTGGCCGACGAAGGCGACGAGGTGACGTGTGTCGAGGTCGCCGGCGTCAGCTGCGGTGTCCTGGTGTGTTACGAGGCTGAGGTTCCCGAGCTCGCCACCATCTACAGCCGGCTCGGAGTGGACGTGTTGCTCTGTCCCAGTTACACGTTCACCGACGCCGGGTTCCACCGGGTTCGCAAGACGCTCGCGGCCCGGTGTATCGAGAACCAGGTCTACGCCGTGCACTGCCCGGTCGTCGGATCGGGTGCGGGGCCCATCGCACCCGCTCGCGGCCGAGCCTCCGTCCTCGGTCCCTGCGAGCCGGGACTCCCTGGCGACGGCGTGATCGCGCTCGGACCGGCAGACACCGAGGCGGTGCTCACGGCAGAACTCGACCTGGCGCTACTCCGCGAACTGCGCCGCTCCGGGGTGGCCCCGACGGTGCGGGACCGTGCCCGCAAACGCGGCATGTACGAGCGCTACGCCGCCCAGTTGTGGCCGTGATGGCGAGAGGTGCCGCCAAGCGCTGCACTAGGCAGTGAGGGCGGCCACGGTGACGGCTGGCCGCTGCAGGTTCCAGCGCCCGCACTCATCACCCAGTGCTTCGTCCACCGCTGCGACGACGGCGCCCACGTACGTCGCGTCGCCCAGCCACTCCTGTATCGGTCCACCGCTGAGGTCGATCCGGTTGACGGGCGATCCGCACGCCGCGAGGACCGCTGAGCGACTCATCAGCAGGCGAGCCGCCGACGCCCACGCAGCCGGGTTGCCCGCGTCCTTGACATCGGTGTGCAGCCCGATCACCTTGAGCCAGCGGTCGCCCAACATCAGCGGCGCCTGATCGTCGAGGTACAGGTACTTCTTGGTGTGCACGCAGTCACCCACCCGAGCCATCTGCTCTGCGGTGTCCCCGATGAACCGCGACACCCCGAGGCCCACCGCGCGACTGGTGGCAGCCCGGTCCGGTCCGCACCGGTACACGACCTGAACGGCTCGAATGTGGTGGAACCTCACCAGGTCCAGGTCATGCTCGCCGCGGGCGGTCACCGAGACACCGTGGGTGCGCACCCAGTCGGCAAGCGCCCGGTCGGTCAATGCGGCGGCGGGCACGCGGCGGCCGGCGTTGACGCCCGCGGCCTGCGGGGCCGGGCGCTCCGGAAGCGGAGGCTCGCCTTCGGTGGTTTCGAGAACAACTGTCATGCCTCCGGTTTACGACCAGTCGGGCACTCCTCGGCCGATTCCATACGGCATTCTGACGACAGCACCCCGGTTTTTTGCGCATCGTTGAGGTTCCGTCGGGATCAGCTGCGGGACAGTCGAATGGCGTTCGGGGACTCAGCAGGCGAATCGCGTCAAAAAGCTCGTCCTCGGCGTCAAAGTGGCGTCAAGATCGCTGGAGACCGGCCGCCGTCGGCGGCATCGTGGGACAGATGACCTCCGTCGATCTCGCCACGTCTCGCCGTAGCGACTCCGAACCCGCACTGTGCTCGGGCATTTGGCCGACCACAGCCGATCGAGACGCCACCGGCCGGTTGTGCGTGGGAGGCGTCCCGACGACCGAACTCGCGGGAAGGTTCGGAACGCCGGCGTACATCCTCGACGAGGCCGACTTCCGGCACCGCATCCGCCGCTACCGCGAGGCCCTACCCCACGTCGAGTTCGTCTACGCGGGGAAAGCGTTGTTGACGACGTCGGTCGCGCGGTGGGCGGTCGAGGAGCGCGTCGGACTCGATGTCTGCTCCGGTGGTGAGCTGGCCGTCGCACTGGCCGGCGGCGTGGATCCTGCGCGCATCGTGTTGCACGGCAATGCCAAATCCTTCGATGATCTGCACGGTGCGGTCGCGACCGGTGTCGGTCGCATCGTCGTCGATTCGCTGACCGAGATCCAGCACCTTGGGCGTATTGCGTCCCGGCCACAAGCCGTACTCATTCGGGTGACGCCGGACATCGACATCCATGGGCACGCCGCGGTGACGACCGGCGTCACCGATCAGAAGTTCGGATTCCCGTTGCACAGTGGGAGCCTCGCCGAGGCGGTGCGCCGCGTCCTGACACATCCGTCCCTGACCTTGGTGGGCCTGCATTGCCATATCGGCTCACAGGTCAGCGATCGGTCCCTCTACGGCGAAGCGGCACGGCGGATGATCGCGGCGATGGCCGACATCCGTGATCAGCACGACGTCCTCCTCAAGGAGCTCAATCTGGGTGGCGGTCACGGTGTTCGCTATGTGAGGACGGACAGCGAACTCGACGTCGGCGAACTGTCGGTGGCCGTCGACGCGGCTCTGAACCGGGCCTGCGCAGAACACGACTTCTCCCGACCGCACCTAGTGATGGAACCCGGCCGCGCGATCAGTGCCCGCGCCGGGGTCACCCTCTATCGGATCCTGTCGATCAAGACGCAGCCCGGTGCCCGGACGTTCGTCGCCGTGGACGGCGGCATGAGCGACAACCCGCGCGTCGAACTCTACGGCGCCCGCTACAGCGCCACACTCGCCAACCGCCGTTCGGACGCCCCGATGCAGGTCGTGACCATCGCCGGACGTCATTGCGAATCGGGCGACGAAGTCATCCGCGACGTAGCATTGCCGGCAGATCTGCACCCCGGCGACCTGCTCGCGGTGGCCTGCACCGGCGCCTACCACCACAGCATGGCGTCGACCTACAACGTCGTGGGGCGTCCACCTCTGGTCAGCGTGTACCAGGGTCAGGCAACAGAACTCGTACGTCGCGAGACGCTCAGCGATCTCCTCGCTCGCGACCGGGGCTGGGTCGACAGTGCACTGGGCCGCAAATCCGCACAAGCTGTCTGCACCGCGTTGCTGCACGGCGAATAGCCCTGTGCGACAACGCGTAAGTGGATGCACCGCCGCGCTGGTCGGTGAGAGAGGACAGGACACAAGGTGATCACGCATCGCAGGCTGCAAGCGTCGGCGAATGTCGGCTCCTTGGCGCTACCCGGGCCGCTGTGGGACCGGTGGAGTTGGCAGACGCGGGGCCGCTGCCGCGACTACCCGGCCGAGCTGTTCTTTCCGGAGAGCGAGGGCCGCGACGGATTGCGCCGACGAGAGGAAGCGGCGAAAGACATCTGCCGGCAGTGTCCGGTCATCCACCTCTGCCGCGAGCATGCGCTTCGCACTCCGGAACCGTACGGCATCTGGGGTGCCACGACCCCGAGGGAGCGGGCCGGCACGTCACGAATTGAACTGCGATGACGGGAGCGCAGTTTCAGCCGATCGAGATCCGCTGCCTGCGGTGTCACGCGTCGCGCACGCTCAGTGTCCGAACGTGCGCGCAAGGAGTCGCGGCCGCGCGAAACAGCATCAACGAGCTGCTGGTCGACTTCGGCTGGCTCCCGACACGCCGAGGCGCTCTCTGTCCGCTCCATGCCCGCCGTCAACGCGCCGCTGCACATCAGCCGGCGCCCTCGCTGGGGCATGGAGCGTGAGCGCGGCGCTCACTGCCCTGGACCCTCACTCATGAGGGTGCGCGTCAGCCATGGTTATGCCGCACCACGCCTGAGGGCGCGGTCCGCACTCGATACGATGACCGACGGTAGCGGGTACCCGAAGGTGTGGCAGGCGTCGCGCAGCGCTGCGTCGATGTCGATGACATGCCTGGCCATGTCCGGTACCGCCGCCTCGCTGTCGACGCCCACACTCACCCGGGGCAGCACCACATTGTGGCGGTCCCGGATCTCGGCCATCTCGGCGATCATCTGCCCGATCGCGGCCGGAGTGCTCACGAAATCTCCATCGCCGCAGCCGATGTCAGCGTGCAGCCCGGTCAGGCGCAACAACGGGTGCGCCAACACGTACACCGCCGTGTCCTCGTCGAATCCGGCCCCGCTGATGCGGCAAGTCGCCGCAGTGTTGACCGTGTGCAGGAGTACGAGTTGATCCCGGCGGGCCATGGCTGAACGCACAAGCGTGGCGTGCCGCTGTGTGCTGATCACGATATGGCCGACGCCATGGTGCGCCGCGGTGAACATGTCCGTCGCGGACAGGCGCTCGGCGTGCATCACGAGGTGCGCGGCCGACAATCGTGCTGCGGTCGCCACCGCCAACTCGGCACCGGTCCTGATCGCCACTGCGCCCACGTACTGACGTGTCCACCTGGCGCGCAGGCGATTGCACAGCACGCTCGACTCCGATGCGGGTGTCCCGGGGGCGGCGTGCGGTGTCGGTGCTGTGGGCTGGGCCGCAGCGACGGCCTGTAACGCCCCGAGGTAAGTGGTCAGTATCACCGAAGCTTCTTCTCGTCGTGGATGCGGCGCGTCAGCCGCCGGTATCACCATCATCGCTTCGTTCCCCCGCGGCCGGCAGCCTCATTTGCGGCCTTTTGACGCCGCTGAGCAGATTCCTGACGGTGCGTTGACACCGGTCCCGGCGCACCGGGCGATCATGTTCCGGCGCAGCCGAATACGGTCACTGCTGGAACCGGTACCCCATACCTGTCTCGGTGAGTAGGTGCCGCGGGTGAGCCGGATCGATTTCGAGTTTTCGGCGCAGCTGCGCCAGGTACACACGCAGATAGTGATTCTGCTTCGCATACGTGGGACCCCAGATCTCGCGAAGCAGTTCCTCACGGCCGACCAGTTTGCCGCGGTTGCGCACCAGCATCTCCAGCATGCCCCATTCGGTCGGGGTCAGATGCACATCCTTGCCGCCGCGAGTGACCCGCCTCGCGGCGAGATCCACGGTGAAGGAGGCGGTTTCGACGACCGGCTCGTCTATCTCGGTGGTGGCGGCGCTGCGCCGCGCCGCCGCACGCAGCCTGGCGAGGAACTCGTCCATGCCGAAAGGTTTGGTCACGTAGTCGTCGGCCCCGGCGTCGAGCGCACGAACTTTGTCCGAGGAGTCGGTGCGGGCGGACAGCACGATGACCGGTGCCGAGGACCAGCCACGCAGACCGGTGATCACGTCGATGCCGGAGATGTCGGGCAGGCCGAGGTCGACGACCACCACGTCGGGCTTGTACTCGGCGGCAGCGCGCAACGCCTCGGCGCCGGTCGCGGCGGTGAACACCTCGTAGCCGCGCACCGACAGGTTGATCCGCAGTGCCCGCAGGATCTGCGGTTCGTCGTCGACGACCAGGATCCGGGTCCTGTTCATCGCGTCCCGCCCGTGGTGGCCGCGGGGAGATCGATCACGACGGTGAGGCCACCGCCGGGAGTGTCACTGGTGGAGACGGTTCCGCCCATTGCCTCGGTGAAACCGCGGGCGACCGAGAGCCCCAACCCGACCCCGCTGCTGGTGTCGGAATCGCCGAGACGTTGGAACGGTGCGAACATCTGCTCCTCGGTTCCGCGGACCACACCCGGTCCCTCGTCCACGACGTTGATCAGCACCCGGTTACCGACGCGACCGGCGTTGACGCGCACCGCCTTGTCCGTCGAGTAGCGCAACGCGTTGTCGATCAGATTGACCAGAACCCGCTCCAGCAGACCGAAATCGGCCAGCACCACCGCGTTGTCGACCTCGACTTTGACCCGTTCGAGCACCGACCGCCCAGAGGGCAGCCCGGCCCGGGTGATCCCGAGCAGAGCGCGCTGCACCGCCTCGTCCACATACACCCGGTCGACATTGGGCCTGACCACCCCGGCTGCCAGCCTCGAGGAGTCGAGCAGGTTGCCCACCAGTGCGGTCAGGCCGTCGATGGACTCCTCGACGGTGGCCAGCAGTTCGGCGGTGTCCTCAGGGGAGAAGTCGATGTCTTCACTGCGCAGGCTCGACACGGCGGCTTTGGCGGCTGCCAGCGGGGTGCGCAGGTCGTGGCTGACCGCCGACAGCAGGGAGCGGCGCAGATCGTCGGCTTTGGCGATGGCCTCGGCACGGCTGGCTTCTTCGGTGAGTTCCCGCTGGCGTACCAACCCGGCCGCCTGCTTGGCCACCGCGCCGAGGACCCGCCGGTCGCGGGCATGCAGCCTGCGACCGGACATCAGGAGCCAGAACTCGTCGTCGCCGACTTCGATCGCGGTGTCCGCCGAATCGATGTCGACACAGGGGTCGTCGCCCACGCACGCCACCACGGCGGGGCCGTCCGCCGGGGTGTCCCGCAGCAGCGACACGGACTGCTGCAGATAGGTCTCGCGGACCCGTTCCAGCAGCGCGGTGAGATCGGCACCACGCAGCACCGAGCCCGCGAACAAGGCGAGCAGCTCGGCCTCCTGGGAGGCGCGGCGAGCTTCCCGGGCCCGCTTGGCTGCCCCGTCGACCAGCGCGGCCACCGCAACTGCGACCGCGAGCAGAACGAACACGGTGACCGCGCTGTCGGGTGCGGCGATGGTCAGCGTGTAGCGGGGATCGACGAGGAAGAAGTTGAGCAGAAAACCCGAGAACACCGCGGACAGCGCGGCCGGCGCCACACCGCCCAGCAGGGCGACGACCAGCACCCCGATGAAGAACAACGCGCTCTCGCCGCCGATGCCGAGGAACGAGTCCAGCACCAGGACGGTGGCCGCGCAGATGACCGACGGCACCACCAGCGCCGCGAGCCAGGATGCGAGGTGCTGCCCACGCGGCGACAGCGAAGCCGGCGTCCAGCCCGGCTTGGCTTCGTCATGGGTGACCATGTGGACGTCGATCTTGCCCGATTTCTGAACGGTTCTGGCGCTGATGCCTTCGTCGAAGATCCGCGCCCAGCGGGAGCGCCGGGAGGTTCCGATCACCAGCTGGGTGGCGTTGCGTTCCCGGGCGAAGTCCAGCAGCGCGTCGGTGACGTCGTCGCCGACGACGGTGTGCAGGGTGGCGCCGAGACTGGTGGCCAGTTCCCGCACCTTGCCCATCTGCGGCGCGGACACACCTGCCAGGCCGTCACCGCGCACCACGTGGACCACCATCAGCTCGGCGCTCGACTTCGAGGCGATCCGGGACGCCCGCCGGACCAACGTCTCCGATTCCGGGCCACCCGTCACGGCGACGACGACCCGTTCGCGGGCCTCCCAGGTTTCGCTGATCTCGTGGTCGGCACGGTATTTCGCCAGCGCGGCGTCCACCTGATCGGCCAGCCACAACAGCGCCAGCTCCCGCAGTGCGGTGAGGTTGCCCTGCCGGAAATAGTTGCTCAGTGCGGCGTCGATACGATCGGGTTGGTAGACGTTTCCGTGAGAAAGTCTGCGCCGCAGTGCTTCCGGCGCCACGTCGACCAACTCGATCTGATCGGCGCTGCGTGCGACCGCATCGGGGATGGTCTCCTGCTGCTCGATTCCGGTGATCTGCGCGACGACGTCGTTGAGACTCTCCAGGTGCTGGACGTTGACCGTCGAGATCACCGTGATGCCGGCGTCGAGGAGTTCTTCGACGTCTTGCCAGCGCTTCGGGTTCTTGCTGCCGGGAGTGTTGGTGTGGGCGAGTTCGTCGACCAGCACCACCTCGGGGTTGCGGGCGATCACCGCGGCAACGTCGAGTTCGGCGAACGTGCCGCCGCGGTAGTCGATGTAACGCGGTGGCACCATCTCGATGCCTTCGAGCAGTTCGGCGGTCTTCTTGCGGCCGTGGGTCTCCACCACCGCCGCCACCAGGTCGGTGCCCCGTTCCATACGCCGGTGTGCCTCGCCGAGCATGGCGTACGTCTTCCCGACGCCGGGTGCCGCACCCAGATATATGCGTAGCTCGCCGCGTTTCGACCGGTAGCCGCTGGCCATTACGTGATCACCATCTCCTCGACAAGGGCGCGCACCCGGCGGAGACGCCGGGTGCGCGCTTGGCCGACACGACGCCTCTGCTAGCCGTTGCGCTCGTCGAGCGCCAGATTGACCGCGAGCACGTTCACCGTGGGCTCACCCATGAATCCGAGGACCCGGCCGCTGGTGTGCGCATCGACGATCTGTTGCACCTCGGCGGGTGACATCCCTCTGGCCTCGGCGACGCGTTCCACCTGGAGCTCGGCATAGGCCGGGGAGATGTGGGGATCCAGACCGCTGCCGCTGGCGGTCACCGCATCGGCGGGCACCTGAGGATCCACGGCGGCGCCCTCGATCGGCACGATCTGTCCCATCGAGTAGTCCTGGCCGTCGTTGCACTCGACACGGACACCCTCGTAGGTGTCCAGGAACGGCGTCGTGGTGGTGTCGCAGAGTTGATTGACGCTGATGACCTTGGTGGGGTCCACCACGTTGCCGCCGGCGTCACGCGGGCCGATCACCGAAAGTACCGCGCCCACACCATCGTTCGTGCAGAACGGACGGCCCCCCGCGCTCGCGGGCAACCCGTTGAACTCAGCGACTTCGAGGCTGCGGCTGCAGACCAGGGTGAGCAGGCTGGTGCGGTCCGCGGTGTCGACGATGTCCTCGGGACCGAGGTTACTGGCGCTGGTGGCCAACGGGTCGTAACCGTCACCGGCCGCCGACGGACGGGACTGGAAGTACTCGGGCAGCGGGTTGCCGTTCGCGTCGGTGAACAGTTGGCCGATGAGGCTGCTTCCCACCGCTTGACCGTCGACCTCCACGATCAACCCGTCGGCGTGGTGCTTGAGGCCGGGTATCTGGGCGATGGCCCAGATCACCAGGGGATAGATCACCCCGAGTAGGACGGTGAGCAGCAGCAGCGCGCGCAGCGCGGCCCAGTGTTGGCGCAGGAGTGCAGAGATCTTCATCAGGACATCCCAGGGAAGAATTGGATCACCAGGTCGATGATCTTGATACCGACAAATGGCGCGATGATGCCGCCGAGCCCGTAGATGAGCAGGTTGCGGCTCAACAGCTTCGAGGCACTCGCCGGGGTGTAGCGCACCCCGCGCAGCGCCAGCGGGATCAGGAACACGATCACGATCGCGTTGAAGATCACCGCCGACAGGATCGCCGATTGCGGGCTGTGCAACCGCATCACGTTGAGCAGATCCAGCCCGGGGAACAACGTCACGAACAGCGCCGGAATGATGGCGAAGTACTTGGCGATGTCGTTGGCGATGGAGAACGTGGTCAAGGCACCACGGGTGATCAGCAACTGCTTGCCGATCTCGACGATCTCGATCAGCTTGGTCGGGTCGGAGTCCAGATCGACCATGTTGCCGGCCTCTTTGGCCGCCGAGGTACCCGTGTTCATCGCGACACCGACGTCGGCCTGCGCCAGCGCGGGCGCGTCGTTGGTGCCGTCGCCGGTCATGGCGACCAACCGGCCTCCGGCCTGTTCCTTCTTGATCAGTGCCAGCTTGTCCTCCGGTGTGGCCTCGGCGAGGAAGTCGTCGACACCGGCCTCGTCGGCGATCGCCTTGGCCGTCATCGGGTTGTCGCCGGTGATCATCACCGTCCGGATGCCCATGCGGCGCATCTCGTCGAAACGTTCCCGCATGCCGTGCTTCACCACGTCCTTGAGATGAATCACGCCCAGCACTTCTGCTGTGCCGTGGTGGGCGCGTCCCACCACGAGCGGAGTGCCGCCGGAGTTGGACACCTCGTTGACGATGTCGGTCAACTGCGTCGGTACCGTGCCACCGAGGCTGCGGACCCACTCCGCGACGGAGCCGGCGGCACCCTTGCGCAGCGACTGACCGTCTTCCAGGTCCACCCCGGACATCCGCGTCGTCGCGGTGAACTCGACCCACCGGGTGCCGGTCAGCTCACCGGGGTGGCGGGCCCGCAGGCCGTGGGACTCCTTGGCGTACACGACGATCGAACGGCCCTCCGGCGTTTCGTCGGCGAGGCTCGACAGCTGCGCGGCGTCGGCGAGCGTCTCCGCGGTGACTCCGTGCAGGGGCAGGAAGTCACTTGCCTGACGATTGCCGAGCGTGATGGTGCCGGTCTTGTCCAGCAGCAGGGTGTTCACGTCCCCGGCGGCCTCGACGGCGCGCCCCGACATGGCCAGCACATTGCGTTGGACCAGGCGGTCCATGCCGGCGATACCGATCGCGCTGAGCAATGCGCCGATGGTCGTCGGGATCAGGCAGACCAACAGCGCCACCATGACGATGCCCGTCACGCCGTTCCCGTCGAACGTGAGGCTGTCCGGCACACCGGGGTTGTTGGCCTTGGAGAAGATCGCCAACGGCTGCAGGGTGGCGACGGCGAACACGAAGATGATGGTGAGCGCGGACAGCAGGATGTTGAGTGCGATCTCGTTCGGTGTCTTCTGCCGGTTGGCGCCCTCCACCAACGCGATCATCCGGTCGACGAAACTCTCCCCCGGCTTCTGCGTGATCTTGACGACGATGCGGTCGGACAGCACGGTGGTGCCGCCGGTCACCGCCGAGCGGTCACCGCCGGATTCCCTGATGACGGGCGCGGATTCGCCGGTGATCGCCGATTCGTCGACCGAGGCGATTCCTTCCACCACGTCGCCGTCACCGGGAATCACCTCCCCGGCTTCGACGACCACGTAGTCACCCTGTTTGAGCATGGGCGCCGCGACGTTCTCCTCGGCGCCGGCTCGTCCCGGGCCCCAGCCGTTGAGCTTGCGCGCGACGGTGTCGGACTTGGCTTTCCGCAGGGAATCCGCCTGCGCCTTGCCGCGACCCTCGGCGACGGCTTCGGCCAGGTTGGCGAAGACCACCGTCAGCCACAGCCAGAACACGATCAACCAGGAGAACGTCGAGGGTTCCACGATCGCCAGGATGGTGGACCACACCGCACCGATCTCGACGATGAACATGACGGGTTTGCGCCACAGTGTGCGCGGATCCAGCTTGCGCAGCGCGTCGGGCACGGACTTCCACAGCATCTTCGGATCCAGCAGTCCGCCCTTGACGGACCCTGATTTAGTAGTGCGCTTGGCGGTTTCGGCCGCCGAAGTCACCATGGTGACTGTCATTTCAGTGGATTCCTTCAGCGAGGGGGCCCAACGCGAGCATGGGCAGGAACGTCAAGGCGACCAGGATCAACGTCACACCGGACACCATCCCGACGAACTGTGGGCGATGGGTCGGCAGGGTACCCACGCTGGCGGGCGTACTGCCCTGTCGGGCCAGCGATCCCGCCAACGCCAACACCAGGACCATCGGCAGGAAGCGGCCCAGCAACATCGCGATCCCGAGCGCGGTGTTGTAGAACGGCGTGTTGACGCTGATACCGGCGAACGCCGAGCCGTTGTTGTTGGCCGCCGAGGTGAACGCGTACAGCACCTCCGAGAGTCCGTGCGGACCGGTGTTGAGCATGCTGGCACGCGGTTCCGCGAACGCCATGGCGATCGCGGTTCCGGTGAGCACCACCAACGGGGTGATCAGGAAGTAGCTTGCCGCGAGCTTGATCTCCCGCGGTGTGATCTTCTTCCCGAGGTATTCCGGAGTGCGGCCGACCATCAGGCCGGCGACGAACACCGTGATGATCGCCAGGATCAACATGCCGTAGAGGCCCGATCCCACACCGCCCGGCGCGATCTCGCCGAGTTGCATGTTGAACATCGTCATCAAGCCGCCCAGGCTCGTGTAGGAGTCGTGGAACGAGTCGACCGCACCGGTCGACGTCAGTGTGGTCGCGGCGGCGAAGACCGCCGAATTGGCCACGCCGAAGCGGGTTTCCACTCCTTCCGCCGCCGCGCCGACCGCGGTCGGCACAGTGCCGTGCGCCTGCAGCTGGAAGAACATGGTCAGCGAGGTGCTGAGGATCGCGATCACCGCCATCACCGCCAGGATCGCGAAACCCTGCTTCGTGTTGCCCACCATCTTGCCGAAGGTGCGCGGCAGCGAGAACGCGATGACCGTCAGGAGGAAGATCTCGACGAAGTTGGTCCACGTCGTGGGATTCTCGAACGGGTGGGCCGAGTTCGCGTTGAAGAAGCCTCCGCCGTTGGTGCCCAACAGCTTGATCACCTCTTGGCTGGCCACCGGCCCGCCGGGGATGGTCTGCGTGGCCCCGGCCAGAGTGTTGATCACCTGGGTGTGCAGCGCGAAGTTCTGGATGACGCCGCCGACGATCAGGATGATCGCCCCGACAACCGCGATGGGCAGCAGGATGCGCAGCGTGCCGCGCACCAGGTCCACCCAGAAGTTGCCCAGTTCGCCGCTTCTGGTGCGGATGAAGCCGCGAACCAACGCGACCGCCACAGCCATGCCCACTGCGGCTGAGACGAAGTTCTGCACGCTGAGGCCGGCCATCTGCACCAGGTGCCCCTGGGTCGACTCACCAGAGTAGGCCTGCCAGTTGGTGTTGGCGACGAAGCTCACCGCGGTGTTCCACGCCAGCGCCGGGGTCATCTCGGTGGCGGGGTCGTTGAGATGCAGCGGCAACTTGCCCTGCAGCAACTGCAGGAAGAAGAGGAACAGCAGCGATACAGCGGAGAACGCCAGCACGCTGCGTGCGTATGCACCCCACGTCTGCTCGGCCCTGGGGTCGGCGCCGATCGTCTTGTAGATGAGCCGCTCGACCCGCGAGTCCTTCCCGCCGGTGTAGACGCGGTACATGTAGTCGCCCAGCGGCACGTGCACCGCCGCGAGCGCGACGATCAAGGCGAGCAGGAACAGGATCCCGGCAGTCGTGGCGGACACTAGAACCTCTCCGGGAACAACAGGCTGACTATCAAGAACACGGCGACCGCAACGGCCAGGACCAGGCCGACGGTGTTGGCGAGGCTCATTTCTCCAACAACCTCACTGCCCCGCCGAACACCGCGAACATCGCGACCGTCAGCACGACATAGGCGACTACAGACATGACATTTCTCCGTTTCGTGGCCCAATCCGATGGGCACGCAGAGAGTTAACGCGGGCCGACCGCCCAGTTCGAGCGCCTTAACGGTTCCTTGACGCCCCTGCGAGACTCCTTAACG
Source organism: Mycolicibacterium litorale (assembly GCA_050205415.1). Classification (GTDB taxonomy): domain Bacteria; phylum Actinomycetota; class Actinomycetes; order Mycobacteriales; family Mycobacteriaceae; genus Mycobacterium; species Mycobacterium litorale_C. The sequence goes on along the minus strand of JBNMQY010000008.1, from coordinate 135,590 downwards.
GAGTCCTAGCATCGACTGTGACTGCGATCACTCACGCACATCCGCCGGCGGTATCGACGCACCCCTCGCGGAAGCTCACCGCACGCCTTTCCGGAAGCGGCCCACGGGTGCACCGGCACACGCGTCGGCTACACCATGATGCATTGTCCGGCAACACTTTACGCTCATAATCGCCTCAGCGGGGCGACGAACATCGGCCCCTGTCCTTTCTCACGCCCAGAGGACTTCGGGAACAGGGTTGATGACGAGCCCGTGGTGACGTAGCGTCAGCCGTGGGTTCGATGTGACCCGCCGCCCGCGCCGAGACATCGGTGAGGTGAACACATCGGGATCGGTCACCACCACACTCATCTGCGAGCAACGGTGCCTGGACAGCTCAGCAACGCGGGCCCTGGATTGCGCTGGCGCCGGAAGCGTAGGTGAAGTGATGGACCTGACTCTCGACCACGCCAAACGGGCGGCACGCGTGCTGCGTGACCATTTTCCCGACGCGGCTCTGTCTCACTCGAAGGCCCTCGAGATCGTGGCGCGCCAACTCGGTTTCCGGGATTGGAACACCGCGTCAGCGGCCCTCACGGCCCGCCGTGGCATGAGTGCGCCCGTTCCTGTGCTGCGGAGTCTGGACGAGGCCCGTGCACGCGAGTTCTACATCGGCTACCTGCATTTCACGATCGAATGGGAACATCGGTTCGCCCGTGATCTGCCGCTCTACATGCGCCTTCGGCGTGACGACTTCGTCCTCGACCTCTCCGAACACCACGGCGACGGCACCCCGGGCTCGACGGTGTGGGTGCCGGTCGGCGACGTCACGGCCCTACAAAAGGAACTCCGGGCGACCGGCTATCCGCGGATGAACCCCGGCGGTCGACACCGACTCCCCGGGCGGACCCACGATGGAGGTCATCGACCCCTTCTCCAATACGATCCGGTTCTGCCAGCCACGTCGTGAACTCGGGGCGGCACTGACCGGAATGCCCGACAACTCTCAGGCCGTGATCCGCATCTCGGCACCCGGATGTGAGCTCAGCGTGACGACGACGGTGCCGTCACCGGTGTCGAACGTCGTGTTGGCGTAACCGATGAAACCGTAGTGCCCATCGATCGTCGACACCGCGGTGACGTCATCGCTTCCCGAGGCGCCGGTGTCCAGATTCGCCCACTCCACCGTGACCGTGAGCGCACACGATCCGTCGTAGACACCGGCGTCGTAGTGAATTGCCACGCGCACACCGTCACCGACGCGATCGCCGACCTGCACCGGCACCACTTGCGCCTCGGCGGTCACGGTGCCCCCGCAGGTGGGCGACGCCACCACCGGTACCGGAGCGAGGTACGCCGACGCCTCGGCGTGGGCGGGCGCGACGCACCACCAGGGCGCCGACAGCGCAACGCCAAGGGCGCCGGCCGCGCGCAACGGAGTCATGCCACTGTTATCGGCGGCCACGACGGAGACGTTAGCGTCGGGGATCGGCGGTCAGGGCCTGAAGAGGATGCCGTCGTCCGAGGCGGCCTTCATCAGCTGCGGGATCGTCAGTGTGCCGTAACCGGTGTGGACAGGTCCCCGTGCCGTTCCCAGCCACAGGACGATGCCGGGGTCGGGGGTGACGTCCAGGTGATAGGCCTGCACGCCGGGCAGGTGGTACTGGAAGAAGTTCATCAGGTAGTCCACCAGGAAGACGGCGCTGCCGATCGGACTGGTGCCCCACAACGCTGATGCGTTGTACAGCGGCGTCATCGCGGCAGGATCGCCGATCATCACGATCGGACCGTAGTGCGGCTTGGTGCCGCCTCCGGGGACGTACGGCGGCATGAACGGTTGCAGGCCAGGAAGATCGGTGGCCATGTACGGCGCGGAGCTCCCGTAGGTCCCGATGTTGACGAACATCGAGTCGGCGCCGTTGCCTGGCACGACGGTGTTGATACCGGGGGCTTCGAACCCGATGCCGGCAAGTCCGGTCTGCTGGGCGACGAACTGCGCTTCCCATCCGCCGAGCGAGTGACCGGTGACGAAGATGTCGTCGGAGGTGTAGCCCTGCAAGGCCGCCTCGGCCTGCACCCGCTCGGCGAAATCGAGGGCATCGTAGAACGCCAACGGCGTCGTGCCCGTGAACACCACCTGCAGATCGGCGAGTACCTGAGCGACGGTGATGAGCGGATTGAACAGCAGATGAGAGCCACCCGTCGTGCCCTGGTAGGCGATGATGAGTTGGCCCTCCGGCGTCGCCCAGACTCTGCCCACCATGCCCGAGAAGACGTCGGTGTCGGACATCTGGAAACCGTCGACGGTGAAGGGCACCAAGCCTCCCGGGGTCGAGCCGAGCACATATCCGGCCGCGGACGCGTTGAGGAACTGCGCGACGGTCGGGGTGGGCCTGGTGGTGGGCCCGGTGTAGGTCAGGGTGGGTACGTCGGGCTGCGGCACCGGGGTCCGCCAAAGCCCCAGCTGCCGCTCCAGTTCCCGGAACGCGCCGAAGATCGCGTCGTTGATCGGCTGGAAGCCGACCGGAAGGCTGGGACTGTTCGCCGACGCGGTGAAGTCGAACACCTCGAGCACGGCGTTGACCAGGCGGCCGGGCAATTCCAGCAGCTCGGCGATCGGCGACAGCGGTTGCGGCGGAGCGGGTGTGGGCTGGTCGACCGCGGGACTGACGACGGCGGCCGGTGCCGCTGCGGTGGAACCGGTTTCCGCGGCTGCATGCGGGTGGGTCGGCGCTGGTTGCGTACTCGGAACCGTCACCACCACGAGTTCGGCCGGTGGGGTGAGCGTCGCCACCGCCACGCCGTCCTCGCCGTCGTCCGCGTGAGCGGCTTTCGTCACCGGCCGGCTGCCGGCGAGTTCGTCGCGGACGGATTCGGCCACTTCGCGCGAATCGCTCTCCGTAACAACAGGTTCAGATGCGACAGGAATGTCGGGGGCGGGATCGGTGGGCGGTACCCGTTCCGGTGCGTCCTCGCCCTCCTCCTCCGGCGGCGCTGTGGTGTCCGGCGAAGCGTCGGGCTCGGTGTCGCTGCCGTCGGGGTGGAGATCCGTCTCCGAGTCGGGGACCCCTGTGTCGTCCGACTCGTCCGTCACACCGTCGGAGGGTTCCGCCGCCTGCGGGTCTTCCCGCCCGGGTTCGTCACCGGCGATCGGCTTGTCCGGATCGGCCGGGTTGCCCGCGGCCGGACCGGCATTGGTGGTCGCGCTCGAGGTCGAGTCGGAGACGGTGTCGTCGGCCCACGCCACGGCGTGTGCGGGCGCACCGGCGATGGCCGCGCACAGCGCTATCGCGGCGACGCCGTACCGAAACGACCTCTTCTGGACGCAGGATCTCGTGCGGTCGGCATCATCCATGCGGCGGCTCCCCCGTTGGCTCCGGCATCAACTCTGACAACATACATTGTCGTGTGATAGCCGTCACAAGAACCGTCGGGGAACTGCTGTTGTCGGCCACGTCGCGCCTAGCGGTCGATGCCTCGATGCCGCATCTCCACGATGTCGCGTTGATGGAAGACCGCGCGACGCTCCGCGTTTCGAGCCAACTGCTGGCCAACTGGATCCGCCAGCCGATCCTGCACCGGCGCCGCCGGCGACTCTGTAGTCACGTTCGGGGATGGTGACCGGCGACAGCGGCCGCCGTCACCACCACATGCTGTAGTGCACGAGGGCATCAGCCACCAGTGCGACTCCGGCGACGAGGAACAGCAGCCGGACTCCGACCGGGCCGTACCGGGTGAGGTTTCGGACCAGCCACCGATGCGCCTGGGCTGATCGTCTACTTCGGCTGGTTGAAAGCGCCAGGATCAGCGTGCTGGGAAGCAGGGCGATGATGCAGTACCCGATCACGATGGCGGGCCACAGTGGCGGCAGGGGCTGGAGCGCGGCGATCATGGTCAATCCCGTCAGATACGGCACCGCAGTGGGCGCTTGGCCGGTGCCGACTGCGAGTCCGACGAACAGGAGCAACCACGGACGTTGACGCATGGCCGCCATCGCCCAGCCCGGCGCGGTGGTCTGTGCGACGAGGGGAAAGTACGCCAGAGCGATCAGCACCAGACCGATCACCAGCTCGCCCCGGTACCTCGCCGCCGGCGTCAACTCGAAATCAGTGAGGTCGCGAACGAAACCGAGCCCCAGCACCATGCAGAGGCCGAAGACCGACATGACGGTGAACACACCGGCGAGGTAGCTGAGGCCGCCTGGTATGGGCGACTGGCGATTCAAACGGCTGCCGTAGACAACTGCGGACACCACTCCGATGTTGAGCACGCTCAGGGAGTCCAGCAGCGCCAGACCCGTCAGTGCCAGCAGGACAGCGGTCATCGGTGTCCTGCAGAACGCGGCGCGCGCTCGGAGCGCGCAACACCTCGCCGAACGGACATTCCGCTCAGCATAAGGTGTGCCGATGACTCCGTCATCGACCGTCGGGCGCAACGTCCGGCACCAATGCTGAGTGATGGTGAGCTGCAGCGCTTTTCACGGCCCGAACGTGCCCGGTCATATCGCGCCGGGCGACGACTCCTCGACTACTACGCGACGTCACCGCGTCCGATATCGGCGATGACCTCACGATGACCGCCATCACTGTGAAGGGAGAACCTGACCCGCTTGGGTCTCCCGAACAGCGTGGACTCGACCACAGTTCCCGACGTTCCGGACGGAATCGTCAAATCCTTCGACACCACGATGCTTTTGACCGCTATCACGGCCCTTGCGCTCCCCGCCACTGTTCCCCCCAGTTGTGGTTGCCCCTACGAGCATGCACCCGGCCGGCGAACGAGTCAAAGGATTTTCCGCGTTGGCCGGCGGACACGTGCTTTTCCTGTCGTCGATCCGCGTGATTTCAGCGCGACACTTCCGCGCGTACCGACCAGGCCTCGGCGCACACCTCCAAGCCAGGCGACGATCTACCCCACAACGAACCAATTGCTTGACAACGCAACGTCATCCACGCGGGGTTCGCGACATTGCCAGACACTTCACGTCCATTGGCCAGATAAGCCAACAGGTTTCGCTCCCCTTCGTCCATCATCCCAGTGAGCCCACCCGTGGCACCCTTTGGCAAGTGGTTATCGGGCAGCTTCGGACATAGCCACCCGAGACGTCGCCGCCATCGCGCTGGCCGTGGCGCTGGTTGATCCCCCGGTCGCGCCCTACCGCGGATGGATGAACGCCTGGCGCACGGCGCGGGCCAGCGCGCCGCGGCGCCGATCGTGGACGTCGTCGGCGTCGTCCACGGACGCGGCGACCTGCAGCGAGGCCGGTGACCAGCTCAACGCCATCGCGGTGACCATGGACAGGACGTCGGCCGGATCCATCGCCGGATCGATGTGGTCCGCAGCTTGGGCAGCCGCTATCGCCGAGATCTTGGCGGCGTCCGGATCGCCAGGCAGGAGGTCCCCGAAGGGGTTGCGTTCCAAGCGCATCCACGCGGCCAGGCGGACCAACTCCGGCCGTTGCAGGCACGTGTCGTAGAGGCCGACCGCGTAGCCCGGCAGATCGTCCCCATCGAGGGGCACTTCGGCGATCAACCACTCGATATGGATTGAGAACACCTCGTCGAAGAGGCGCCCTTTGTTGCCGAAGTACTGATACAGCTGAGCCTTGTTGGACCGCGCCGCCGCGACGATGCGATCCACCCGGGCGCCGGCGATACCGCGCTCGGCGAACTCAGCTGTGGCGGATGCCAGCAGGCGCTGGCGGGTGGCCTCACCACGACGGGTGGGGGCGATTGGCATATCGGGATTTTAAACGGACCGGTTGGTCTACCGGCGTACGGCGCGCTACTCTAAACAGACTAGTTGGTTTACTTCGGAGGGACGACCATGCCGCGACGCGTACGAGGAATGGCCGCCGACGGTCGGGCTCAGCCGCTCCACGAGTGGGAGTTCGACCGCCGGGACCTGCGTCCCGACGACGTCGCGGTCAGTATCGACTTCTGCGGGGTGTGCCACACCGACCTGCACGCCTGGCACGCCGAGCCGAGCACGGCCGCCCCCTTCCCGCTGGTGCCCGGGCACGAGTTCGTCGGCACCGTCGCGGAGGTGGGTAGTGCGGTGACGGACTTCGCGGTAGGCGACAAGGTCGCGGTGGGCAACATCGTCGACTCCTGCCGGGTGTGCCAGATGTGCACCGCTGGACACGAGCAGCTCTGCGTCGAGTTCCCCACCCTGACATACGGAGGCGCCGACCGTCGTGACGGCTCACTCACCTATGGCGGCTACTCCACCGAATACGTGGTGACCGAGGCTTTCGTGTACCACCTGCCCGACGGGCTGGATCCCGCCGGCGTCGCCCCACTGATGTGCGCCGGCATCACAGTGTGGGAACCACTGGCGCAGTGGAACATCGGTCCCGGCGCGACAGTCGGTGTCGTCGGCTTGGGCGGGCTGGGCCACCTCGCCGTCAAGTTCGCGCGCGCCCTCGGAGCCGACGTCCACCTCTTCACGACGTCGCCTGCCAAGGCCGAGGTGGCACGCGCCCTTGGCGCGACAGGCGTCGTGGTGTCCACCGACGCCGACCAGATGGCCGACGCCCGCAACCGCTTCGACTTCATCCTCGACACCGTCCCCGTCGCCCACGACATCTCGAGTCACCTCGCCGCCGTGCGGCCGGGCGGCACGGTGTGCCAAGTGGGCGCTCTCGACGCCGTCACCTTCGAACCGATGGCACTACTGGGGCGCAGCGTGGCGATGGCCGGCAGTGGCGGGCGGCCCGGCACCCGCCAGATGCTGGACTTCTGCGCCCAGCACAACATCACCGCCGATGTGGAGGTGCTCCCGGCGGCCGCCGTGAACGACGCCTTCGCGCGACTGGAGCGTAACGACGTGCGCTTTCGATTCAGCCTCGACATGACCACCATGCGGTGACCGGGTTCCAATTGATCTGCGCCGCAGGGTTTTAGGGTCAATCGTGATGTCCGGCATCCGGAAGTGCCGGCGACAGCCGACCGGCGTTCATGTGCTTTCGGGGTTCGGCCCATCCGCGCCGGGCGTCGGGTCGGGAGCCACCGTCGGCCATCCCGCCAACGCCAGGTCCGCGATGGCATGCAGATCGGCACGGTCGGCACCGCTGCGCGCCTGAATCGCGATCCCTTGGCACACGGCGGCGATCCAGCGGGCCAGAAGCAGGGTGTCGACGTCGGGCAATTCGCCGTCGGCCACCGCGGTGTCAAACCGTTCGGCGAGCCGGTGCACCGTCGCCTCCCGAAACTCGGCCAGACCCGGCGCCTCTCCCACGGTCAGGCAACCGTGGATGTCGCCGCTGACCGTGTCGGCTGCACCGTGCACCATCGCGTCGGCGACGTCGCGGGCCGTCGGACGGGTCAGCGCCTCGGCCGTGTAAGCGCTGGGGCCGGCGAGGTAGCGCCGCAGGGCGCGGTCGAACAGATTCTCCTTGGACTCGAACTCGGCGTAGATGCTCCGGCGGTTCACGCCGGTCGCTGCGGTCACATCCGAGATCGACACCCCGTCGAAGCCCCGGTCCCAGAACAGTTTCATCGCCACGTCCTCGACCTGCTCGGGGTCGAACTCCCGCGGCCGCCCGACGCCCATGACCACCCACCCTTCCTGTGATGCCGGTCACACGGGGGAATGACGTTGCTCGGAACCGGCTTGACCTCAGCGTACTAAGTAACACATCGGTTCGTTAATTACGAGGAGGCCATCACCATGAGCACAGCACACCTGACCGGACGGCGAGCACTGGTCACCGGCGGATCCCGCGGGATCGGCGCGGAGATCGTCCGCCGACTGGCCGCGGACGGCGCCGCGGTCGCATTCACGTACTCGGCCTCCGGGACGAATGCGGAGAACCTCGTCGCCGAGGTGACCGCCAACGGCGCCAAGGTGGTGGCCATTCACGCCGACGCCGCCGACCCGGCCCAGAACGAAGCAGCGGTCGAGCAGGCCGTGGCCGAACTCGGCGGCTTGGACATCGTGGTGAACAACGCCGCCGTCGCGCACATGGCACCGATCGGCGAGTACCCGCCCCAGCAGTTCGACCGCCTGGTGGCCATCAACATCGGTGGCATGTTCTGGACCACCCGCAGCGCGATCAAGCACCTGCCCGACGGTGCGCGGATCATCAACATCGGCAGCATCAACGCCGACCGGGTACCCGGACCCGGGGTGTCCGTGTACGCGATGACCAAGGGTGCGGTGGCCTCGTTCACCCGCGGACTGGCCCGCGAACTCGGCCCGCGTGGCATCACCGTCAACAACGTCCAGCCGGGCCCGATCGACACCGACGCGAACCCCGACGAGGGCGATTTCGCCGAGAGCCTCAAGCAGGTCACTGCGCAGGGCCGCTACGGGCACACCAATGACGTCGCCTCCTTCGTCAGTTTCCTGGCGGGCCCCGAATCGCGATACATCACCGGTGCGAACCTCAACGTCGACGGTGGCTTCACCGTCTGACGGTCAAATCGTCGCCCCGATCGAAACATCCACTCTCGCAGACCAAATGGAGGCAAAGAGATGACCGCGAAGTTCGGTGCGAAGTCGACTGCCGACGACGTGCTTTCCGATGTCGACCTCACAGGCAGACGGTTTCTCATCACGGGCGCATCGTCCGGCATCGGGCTCGAGACGGCGCGCGCACTGGTGGCCAGAGGTGCTCACGTCGTCGGCACAGCCAGGAATCTCGCGAAAGCCGAGACGGCCGCATCGGCCCTCGACATCGCACCTGGCATCGGCGAGTTCGAGTGGATCGAGCTCGACCTGGCGTCACTACGCAGCGTGTTGTGGGCCAGAAGCGAGGAGCTGATCAGCCAACTGTCGTGACCATGTTCGCGCCGGCTTGCCCCGCTCATGCCGCGGCTCGCTCGCCGAGCGGGCGCCGACGAAGCGGGACCTGACTGAGACCGGTCGGCAGGTACGCCTGGTCGAGGCGACCCATATCGGTTCCCGGCGCGACGATTTCGTCGATCCGGTCGAGAAGGTCGTCGCTCAGTGTGACGTCGATGCCGGCCAACAGATCCTCGAGTTGAGCCATGCTGCGCGGTCCGAGAATGGCGCTACTGACGCCGGGATGAGTGATGGCGAACGCCATCGCCAGATGCGGCATGGACAGGCCGGCCTCGGCAGCCAGGGGGATGAGCGATTCCACAGTGTCGAGCCGCCGCTCGTCACTGAAAACCTTGAACATCGCGGCGCGCCGCGCATCGGACTGCTGCCCCTTGCGGACGCGACCGGTGAGCATCCCCTGGCCGAGCGGCCCCCACACCAGCACGCCCATGCCATAACGCTGCGCGACGGGCAGCACATCGGCTTCGACACCGCGGCTGAGGATCGAGTACGGCGGCTGCTCGGTGCGTAACCGGTGCAACCCGCACCGCTCGGCGACCCAGTGGAACTCCACCAGGTCGGCGGCCGGCGTGGTTGACGAACCTATCGCGCGGACCTTTCCGCTGTGCACCAGATCGGATAGGGCCGACAGGGTCTCCTCGATATCGGTGTCAGGGTCCAGACGATGAATCTGGTAGATGTCGATGTAGTCGGTCTGCAGTCGGCGCAGCGAGTTCTCGACCGCCGTCATGATCCAGCGACGCGAAGCTCCTCGATGGTTGGGGTTGTCGTCCAGCGGCTGGCTGAACTTGGTGGCGACGACCACGTCGTCACGCCGCCCTTTGAGCGCTTTGCCCACCACCACTTCGGATTCCGCGTACCGGTCGGCAGTGTCGATGAGATTGATCCCGGCGTCCAACGCCCGGTGGATGATGCGGATCGAGTCCTGGTGGTCAGGATTGCCGACCTCCGCGGGCGACCCGAGCATCATTGCGCCGAGCGCATAGGGACTCACCTTGATGCCGGTCCGTCCGAGGGTTCGGTAGCGCATCGCGGCCTCCGTCGTCGCGTCGAGTGTGTCGTGAGGTCATCGCTCTCTATGCTGAGAACGATCCGGAACCCCTTTCCGCAAAAGGACGATACGGAAAGCGTTTCCGGAAAACAACCCCTGGCGGTCCGTGCCGTGGTCCGCCCCGAACTGAGGACGATGCGGATGGACTCGGACGCGAATGGTGCGGCGTCCTCTCGCGTTCGCAAGAAGCGCGTTGATGCGCAACGCAATGTGGACGCTCTTCTGGAAGCCGCCAAGACCGTGTTCGCCCGATCAGGGGTGGATGCGCCGGCCAAGGAGATCACTGACGAAGCAGGGGTCGGGGTGGGCACGCTGTATCGGCATTTCCCCCGGCGCGCGGATCTCGTCGCCGCCGTACTCGCCCGCGAGATCGACGCATGTGCTGCGATCGCCCCCGAACTGAGCGCCGCGCACGCGCCCTGGGAGGCGCTGGCACGCTGGCTGGTTCGCTTCACCGAATTCGTCGGAACCAAGCGTGGACTCGCCGGCGCACTCAACTCGGCCGATCCGTCGTTCGAGACGCTGTTCGGCTACTTCCTGCAACGGCTCGAACCGGTCGTCACCACACTCATCGACGCGGCCGTCACCACCGGCGACCTGCGCTCGGATGTGAACGCGAAGGATTTGATGTATGCCGTCGCACTGCTGTGCCAACCCGTTCCAGACGAGAACTTCGGTTACAACCAGCGGCTGGTCGGTGTTTTCCTCGACGGACTGAACGCCGCCGAGGAACGTTAGGGAGTGCCCTCGCCACGTGCCGCATAATCGATACAAGGGTTCGTCGTTGTATTTACAGGAGGGCTGATGCCGCCGAGCACCGACGGATCGGCGACCGGCGTGCGCTCACATTCGGCACGCACTACCTCGTAGGGGCCCGCCAGAGCGTCTACAGGGTGCCCGACGGGATCACGAGTAGGGCCGTCTCGTCCGCGAATTGCGCTCTCTCTCAAGCCTATGCGGGGTGTGAGGCCGGTGGCATCGAGCTGGGACACAAGGTGCTGGTGCTCGGCGCGGGCGGCCTCGGCCTTTGCGCCGCGGCCGTGGCCAGTGAGATGGGTGCCGGCGTCTTCGTCGCCGAGATGGATGCTCGGCGCCTCGACAAGGCGCGGATGTTCGGCGCGGGGCACACGATCGATCTGTCCGCCGCCGACGACGAGGCCGGACGGATCGAGCTGATGAGAGACGTCACCGACGGCGGGCCCGACGTGGTGATCGACATGACCGGGGTGCCCTCGGCGTTCGTCGAGGCAGCCGCGTCGGTTGCCCCGGGCGGCGTGCTGGTATCCATCGGCAACATCACGCCCGGCCGCACGGCACCGTTCGACCCGGGGCGGTTCACCCGGTCCGGGACTCAGATTCGAGCGTCATTGCGCTATCCGGCCCGGACCCTCGGTAAGGCGGTGAGCTTCATCGAGTCAACTCCCGAGGTCCCGTGGGAGGACCTGGTTGACGCCGAGTTCGCCCTTACCGACGTGCGGCGGGCCGTTCAGGCCGCCCGCGACCGCGAAGTGACCCGAGCGGGCCTGGTCATGGAGGGATAGACCTCGTACCGGCGCCTCCGGGCGCGAGCACGCCGAACCGTTGCGGTGGGCCACGCCCCGGCACGGATCCACAGAGATGTCAGGCCGGCCGTCTACCATTCCTGCGGCACCCCCGGCATCGATGGAGAAGACAAGCAGTGAGTTACACCGCCGCCGACATCACCGAGCTCGACGATGTCCAGCACACACGCCTGCGGCCGGCGGTGAACCTGGGTCTCGACGTGCTCAACACCGCGCTGCGCGAGCTGGTGGACAACGCGATCGAGGAGGTCGCCGACCCCAGCCACGGCGGCTCGTGCGTCACCATCACCCTGCACGCCGACGGATCGGTCAGCGTCGCCGACGACGGCCGCGGCCTGCCTGTCGACTCCGACCCGGTGAACGGCAAGAACGGCATCGTCAAGACCCTGGGAACCGCGCGGGCGGGCGGCAAGTTCTCGGCCCACTCCGACGCCACCAGCACCGGTGCCGGCTTGAACGGAATCGGCGCCGCCGCAGCAGTATTCATCTCCAAGCGCACCGACGTGACGGTGCGCCGGGCCGGCAAGACGTACCTGCAGAGCTTCGGTGGCGGCTATCCCGGCACGTTCGACGGCAAGGATTTCGACCCCGACGCCCCGTTCACCCGCGCCGACACCATGAAACTGCGTGGCTCGGGCAACCGTAAACCGGAGGCGCACGGCACCACGGTGCGCATCCTCTTCGATCCGGCCGTGGTCCCGGACTCCAGCGTGGACATCAACGAGGTCCTGTTGCGCGCACACGCCGCCGCTCGCATGTCGCCAGGGGTGCACCTGGTCGTGGTCGACGAGGGCTGGCCCGGCGAAGAGGTCCGGCCCGAGCTGCTCGAACCGTTCGCAGGTCCCTGGGGCACCGACACCCTGCTGGATCTCATGTGCACCGCCGCCGGCACCCCGGTGCCCGGGGTGCGCGCCGTGGTCGAGGGCCGCGGCGAGTACACCACCGGCCGGGGCCCGACCCCGTTCCGCTGGTCGTTGACCGCGGGTCCGGCCGAGCCGGCCACGGTCGCGGCGTTCTGCAACACCGTGCGCACACCCGGTGGCGGGTCTCACCTGACGGCCGCGGTGAAGGGCCTTTCCGAGGCACTGGCCGACCGCGCGTCGCGCATCCGCGACCTGGGCCTGGCCAAGGGCGAGGACGGCCCGGAGGCGCAGGACTTCGCCGCCGTCACCGCGCTGGCCGTCGACACCCGCGCCCCGGACGTGTCGTGGGACTCCCAGGCCAAGACCGCGGTGTCGTCGCGGTCGCTCAATGTCGCGATGGCGCCGGACGTCGCGCGCAGCGTCACCATCTGGGCGGCCAACCCGGCCAACGGCGACACGGTGTCGCTGTGGACCAAGCTGGCCCTGGAATCCGCCCGGGCGCGGCGCAGCGCCGAGGGCGCCAAGGCCCGCTCCCGGGCGGCGTCGAAGGCCAAAGGCCTGGGAACCAACCTGTCACTGCCGCCGAAGCTGTTGCCCAGCAGGGAAACCGGGCGCGGGTCGGGTGCCGAACTGTTCCTCTGCGAGGGCGATTCTGCGCTGGGCACCATCAAGGCCGCGCGCGACGCCACCTTCCAGGCCGCCTTCCCGCTGAAAGGCAAGCCGCCCAACGTCTATGGCTTCGCGCTCAGCAAAGCCAGAGGCAAGGACGAGTTCGACTCCATCGAACGCATCCTGGGCTGTGGGGTGCGCGACAACTGCGATCCGGAGGCGTGCCGCTACGACCGGATCCTGTTCGCCTCCGACGCCGACCCCGACGGCGGCAACATCAACTCGAGCCTCATCTCGATGTTCCTGGACTTCTACCGGCCCCTCGTGGAGGCCGGCATGGTTTACGTGACGTTGCCGCCGCTGTTCGTGGTCAAGGACGGCCAGCAGCGCATCTACTGCCAGGACGAATCCGAACGCGACGCCGCGGTGGCGCAGATGAAGGCCACCTCCAAGCGCAAAGTGGAGGTCCAGCGCAACAAGGGTCTCGGCGAGATGGACGCCGACGATTTCTGGAACACCGTGCTGGATCCGCAGCGGCGCACCGTCATCCGAGTGCACCTCGATGACGGTGAGGCCAAGCTGCACCACACCTTGTTCGGCGGGCCACCGGAGGGCCGGCGTACGTGGATGGCCGAGGTCGCCGCCCGCGTCGACACCGCATCGCTGGACCTGGACTAGGAAAGAATTGCCGTGACCGCCACTCTGGACGTTCCTGAGCAGAACCCGGACCTGGTCCTCGACCAGAGCGCCGACGACTACTGGAACCACTACCAGCTGACGTTCGCGCTCTACAGCGTCAGCGACCGCGCCATCCCTTCCGCGTTCGACGGGCTCAAGCCGGGTCAGCGCCGCCTGCTGTACCAGATGTACGACTCGAGGCTGCTGCCCGGCAACAAACCGCAGAAGTCCTCGAAGGTGTGCTCCGCCGTCACCGGCAACCTGCACCCGCACGGCGGCGCGTCGATGTACGGGGCGGCGGCGTTGATGGCCGCGGAGTTCCAGCGTGTGAAAGTCATTGACGGCCAAGGCGCTTTCCCGCGTATCCAAGGTGACATCCCCGCCGCCGACCGCTACACCGAGATGCGGTTGTCGGCGCCCGGTGCGGCGCTGACCGCGGAACTCGCCGACCACGCCGTGCCGATGGTGCCCACATTCGACGGCGAGTGGATCGAGCCGACGGTGCTGCCGGCGCAGTGGCCGGTGTTGCTCTGCAACGGCGCCGTCGGCATCGCCGAGGGATGGGCCACCAAGGTGCCCGCCCACAATCCCCGCGAGGTGATGGCCGCCTGCCGGGCACTGCTGAAGACCCCGAACATGACCGACGACCGGCTGGTGAAGCTCATCCCCGGTCCGGACTGGGGGTGCGGGGCATCCGTGGTGGGCAACACCGGGCTGCGGGAGTACATCACCACAGGCCGGGGCTCGTTCACGGTGCGCGGCACGGTGTCCGTCGACGGCAAGAACTGCGTCATCACCGAGCTGCCGCCCGGTGTCGCGAGTGCGACTGTGCAGGAACGCATCCGCGCGCTCGTCGAATCCGGCGGGATGTCCGGTGTGGCGGACATGTCCGATCTCACCGACCGCCGAAACGGGTTGCGCATCGTCGTCACCGCCAAACGCGGCCACAGCGCAGAACAGATCCGCGAGCAACTGCTGGCTCTCACCCCGCTGGAATCGACATTCGCCGCCAGCCTGGTGGCGCTCGACGAGAACCGGGTGCCGCGCTGGTGGTCGGTACGCGAATTGATCGCCGCATTCCTGTCGCTGCGGGATTCGGTGGTGCTGCACCGCAGCCAGTACCGGCTGGAGAAGGTGACGGCGCGGCGCCACCTGGTGGCCGGCCTGATGACCATCCATCTGGACATCGACGCCGCGGTAGCCGTGATCCGTGGATCCGAGACGGTCGACGAGGCCCGCCAGGGTCTGCAGGACCGGTTCGCGATCGACGCCGAGCAGGCCGATTATGTTCTGGGGCTGCAACTTCGGCGCCTGACCAAGCTCGACGTGATCGAACTGCAGGCGGAGGCCGAGAAGCTCGATGCGGAGTTCGTGGAACTCACCGAACTGGTGAGCAACCCCGATGCCCGCCGGGTGGTGATCGACAAGGAATTGGTCGAGACCGCGAAACTGTTCAAGGGCCCCGAGTTCGACCGCCGCACCGTGTTGGACTTCGAGGCCACCCCGACGGTGTCCGGCTCCGACGAGGACGGAGCACGTGAGCGAAAGGTCAACGCCGCGTGGCGGCTCGACGACCGCGGAGTGTTCTCCGACAGCCACGGCGATCTGCTCACCTCTGGGCTGGGCTGGGCGGTGTGGACCGACGGCCGGGTGAAGTTCACCACCGGCAACGGCCTGCCCTACAAGATCCGTGACATCCCGGTGGCGCCGGACATCACCGGGCTGCTGTGCTCGGGTGTGCTCCCGCTCGGCCATCACCTGGCATTGGTGACGCGGCGCGGAAAGATCCTGCGGATCGATCCGGCCGCGGTGAACCCGCAGGGTGCTGCCGGCAACGGCGTGGCCGGGGTCAAGCTGGCCGGCGAGGGCGATGAAGTGATCGCCGCCCTGCCGCTCAGCTGCGAGAACGGCGAAGCCATCTTGTCGATCTCCGAAAAGAGGTGGAAGGTCACCGAAGTCGCCGACATCCCGGTGAAGGGCCGCGGTGGCGCCGGTGTCGGCTTCCACCCGTTCGTCAACGGCGAAGACGCGCTCCTGTCGGCGACGGTGTCGGCGACCGGATTCGTGCGTGGCAAGAAGGCGGTGCGGGCCGAGAACCGCGCGAAGGCGTCGATCAAGGGTTCCGGCAGCGACGTGACGCCCGCGATGTGATCACGACACGGCGTGGTCACACTGTCAACGCTTTTCACTTTGTTAACATCGCGCGGTGCAGAACCTGCCTGGGAACAGCGGCCTGCGCCGGTCAGGCCCGGTTTCCCGGCGTGACGCTCTGCGCCTCGCCACCGCGGTCTCGGCTCTGGCCGGATTCGGGGTGGCGGCAGCAGGCGTCCGTGCGCCCGTGGCGTCGGCCGCCGCCCCCACGCTGATCGACTTCGCCATGCGTCAGATCCCGGCCCAGGACATCCGGGCCGCCGGCCACTCCGGGGTGATCAATTACGTTTCGACGTCACGTCCCGGCTCGTCCTTCGGCGCCAAGCCGATCACCTTGCCGTATGCCCGGTCGCTGAACGCCGCCGGGTTGGTGATCGTCAGCAATTACCAGTACGGCAAGCCGGGCGGGACGGCCCCGTCGGACTTCACCCGCGGCTATGCCGGCGGTGTCGCCGACGCCCGCACCGGATGGGCACTGCACACCGCCGCCGGTGGCGGCCAGAGCGCACCGATCTTCTTCAGCGTCGACGACGACATCGATCGCGAGACCTGGAACACCCTGGCGTTGCCGTGGTTCCGCGGAATCAACTCGGTGATCGGCGTGCAGCGGACCGGCATCTACGCGGGAGTCAACCCGTGCCAATGGGCGATTGCCGATGGTGTCATCGGGAGATCGAGCTCGCCCGGCAAGGTGTGGGCCTGGCAGACCCGGTCCTGGTCGCGCGGACAGATCCATCCTGCGGCCGTTCTCTACCAGCGCATCATCGACACCGCATCGAACCCGGGGCCGGTGGTCGGCGGCATCCGCGTCGACGTCAACGACGTGCTGGCCCAGGACTGCGGCCAATGGAACCTACATCCGTGACTCGGTCAGCGGCGTGGCGTCACGGTGATGTGCACGTGGTCGTAGTGGCCGTAACCCGATGCCTGGGGACCGGCCGGCGTGTAATAGGTGCCGCGCCAGATCACGTCCTGTAGCCCGAACCGGCCCGCATTGCTCATCGCGTACGCGAGGATCTGGTCCCCCAGCGCGATGCCTTCGGGGCTTTCGGGGTTGGGAATCATGATGTCGATCGCCAGCCCGCTGGGATGCCACGGCTTCGAATCCGGCCGAACCCCGTCGATGTCGGCGATCTGCGGGAACTGTCGGCTGACGGCCCTCGCAGCCAGAATGGTGTTGGGTTGGAGTCCGGCTTCCGACGCGACGCCGACCGGGAGCGCCTCGGGGTTCTCAGGGACGGCAGCCAGCGGCGGTGGCGCCATGTCTCCGGGAGGCAAGCCGGGCATCGCGGCGATCGCGGGCGCAGGCGCGTTGTCGACAATCGCTTGCTGCTGCGGGGTCAGCGCCGCGTACTGTGCCTCCGCGGCGGAGATCTCACGCAACAGCTCGTTCAATTTGGCCTGCAGTTCCGCACGCACCGCGGCGGCGGCCTCGGCTGCCGCGCCGGCCTCGGCGGCCGACCTCTCTGACGCCTGGGCGGCGCCGGCCGCGCGTTCCCGTGCCGATCTATAGGCCTTCATCTGCTCGGCGATCCCCGCGCCGACCGTCCGTTGCACCGACAGTCGGTCGATGAGCTGCTGTGGGGAGGCCGCGGTCAGCACCGCCGTGAACTGGCTGTCGCCCCCGCCCATGTAGTTCATCGCCGCGATTCTGTCGACAGCGTCCTGATAGGGCGCCAACTGGGAGTTCGCCAGCTCCAGTGCCGCCAGGTCGGCGCGGTGGCGGTCATCGGCGGCTGCCTGCTGCGCCAGTTTTGCCTCGGCATCACGCTGGGCGGCTGTGAGGCCCTCGCGACTCTGCACCGCCCGCTGTGACAACTCGTTGAGCTTGGCCAATGCGTCTGCCGCGGGGTCCGCATGGACATTTCCCATCGAGGTGGCCAGCACCAGGACGGCCGTCGCAGAACCGCACACCGTTCGTCGAAGCGAGTGGCGCACCCGAGTCACGCTGATTGTCACGATCCTTGGTCCGCGGACCGATCTTGGTCCGGCTGTCGATGTCCCGGGCAAGGCTACGAACTGACACCGACGATGTCCACTCCTCCGTGTCGTCGCCGGACGGGCGGCCGGCTGAACGGCTGAACCGCTGACGGCGGAGTCCTAGTCAGTCGTTGATCGGCGGCAGCGGGGGTGCGGCCGCCTGGTTGTAGAGGTCGGATGCCTCGCCCATCGCGGCTTTGACGGTGTTGTAGTAGCCGGTCCCGACCCCGCGCCGGTGTTTGAGCAGTTGCGGGTTCTGCGCGAGCGTGGCCGCCTGCACGGTGTCGCCGGTGATGCCGTACTTCTTGAACGCCTCGGTGAACCGGGCGATGAATCGGGCGATCGCCTGGTTGGGGTCTTGGCGTTCGGCGACGGTGCCGAAGCTGGCCTTCTCCTGGAAGAGGCCGAGGACCTCATCGGCTGCGGTCCCCGGGCCGCCGTACGGCTGCACACCGCCGGACACGGCCGGGCGGAAGTCGGATTCGATCTTCGCGGTGGCGATGACGGTCTTGATCTGGTCTTCGGCCAGCGCGGCGGCCCGCCCCTGGCTCACGATGGCCCTGACGATGTCATGCGGGCTGGAGTCCTTGGTCACGCTCACCGGCACGGGCGGCGTGGGGGCGGCCGCGATCGCCGGCTTGGGGACGGTCGCGACGCCGCCGGCGACTTCACCGCCTGCCGGCGGCAACGCAACCGGGGCGGCTGTAGGCGGGTCAGCCGGCGAGGCGACGAGAGCAGCGCCCCCGAGGCCGACAGTGAGGAGAAGGGTGGTGACGATCGTCTTGACTTGTTTTCGATCTGCGAACTTCGTGAATCGGTCGAGCTTCGGCATGGTCTTTCTTCTGTGGAGGTTTGGACTTCGCCCCCGTGTGTCGTACAGGGCTCCCCTCCCCGCCAACCCGGTTCTCAGTCGCTGAGAAACGGCGTTGGACTCCGATCGGTCGTCCGTCGGCGACAAAGCGCCGACCCGGACCAGCTGCATGCCAGCAAAGAGTGTTGCCACGCGCAGGACAGCCAGGGTGACGCGCGATAGACGCGCGCCGATACATCCCCCGTAACAACTACTGCCACTGTTCAGCGGAGTGTGGCCTACATTGCGTTGCCTGGGGTCGCCCCTGTCAGAGTTAGCGGCAGACTGTACTGGAACATCGACAGTTATGACAAAACACCAGGTAGATGTGCTATCCATGCGATTCGGCGCCGCGTTGCGGCTAGCGCAGCCCAATGACGGGCACGCCACATAGAACACCGAACCGCAACGCAGATCACACATCGCGGCCCGGTGGCCCGCACATCTCCGGTTCGAGCGTCGCGATGCGCCGGCGGCGACGACAGCGAAGCCAGACCGCGGCCGGTACCTGCTCGAGCCGAAGCCCTACCGAGCACCAGTCACGTGTCGATGCCCTCCCCCGCGACGCCTTGGCGCTGCACCCACTGCATCACCGAACCCGAATCGAGTCCGGCAGCCTAGGCCCGCAGTGGGGCCGGGCTCACGCCGAACCGTGGCTCGCGCACGGCCTTTCGCTGACGGCTGAAACCTCGTACATCACCGCGGAGCGGACGATGACCGCGGGTGACCCCGCGATCGCCGAACTGCGTTCCTCGAAAAGTGCTGCAGGACAGCGTCTTCAGTGGGCAGCGAGTAGCGCGTGATCGCGGTGCGCACCGGGGCGAGGTTCTCGTGAGCGGCACCGGAGGCGTCCGTCATGCCGAGGGATGGCTCGGCGTCGGGATGGGTACCCCCCGGCCCATGGCAGACAAGAAACCCCGCAGCGAGAAGTCCGATGATCCGAGTCCTGTCGTCGTCTTCGCCCCGCTGCCCGTTCTCACCGTGACGGTCGAGGACCGTTCGGGAGCAGCCGACATCCACGTCCACGCCGGGGGCCAGGGTGTCTGGCAGTCCCGCATGATGTCCTCCCTCGGGGTGCCGGTCGTGTTGTGCTCGGCGCTCGGCGGAGAGACGGGCGATGTCCTCGGCCACTTGCTGCCCATCCCCGACGTCACCCTGCGGACCGTGACCGTCAGCGCACGCAACGGGTCGTACGTGCACGACCGCCGCTCGGGCAGCCGTGAAATCGTCGCCGAGGCCGCAGGCACCCCGTTGGACCGGCACGAACTCGACTCTCTCTACGAGCTCACCCTCACCGAGGGACTGACCCACGGCCGGGTACTGCTGTCCGGGCCGCAGGAGGACAACGTGGTGCCCGCCGACCTGTACCGGCGGCTGTCCACGGACCTGGGCGCCAACGGCTGCAAGGTGGCCGCCGACCTCTCCGGCGAGCGGCTCGAAGCGGTGCTCGCCGGTAAGCCGGACCTGATCAAGGTCAGTCACGAAGAGCTCCTCGACGACGGCCGCGCGAAGTCCGAGGACGCCGAGGATCTGGTCACCGCCATGCGCTCCATGCGCGATGAGGGTGCGGGCACGATCGTGGTGTCGCGGGCCGGATCGGCGCCGGCGCTGGCCCTGCTCGACGACCGTGAGTCCGACGGCGACGGGACGCGGGGCGGTGACGTCGTCGAAATCTGCATGCCGACGTTGGAGCCGGCCGATTCCGCGGGCGCCGGGGACTCCATGACCGCAGGGATCGTCGCCGCGCTGGCGGGCGGTCTCCCGCTGCGGCGAGCGTTGCAGATCGGCGCGGCCTGCGGGGCACTCAACGTGGTACGCCATGGGCTGGGTACCGGCGGCTCGCGGGCCGTCGAGACACTCGCCGAGCGGGTGGAGCTGCACCCATGGAAGTAGCCGCGGTGGAGACGGAGGAGGTGGGAGCGTGCCACGGGCACTGGTGACCAATGACGACGGGATCGACTCCCCCGGTCTGCACGCACTGGTTACTGCGGCGCTCGAGGCGGGGCTGGAGGTGGTCGTGGCCGCCCCAGCCGAGCAGGCCAGCGGTGCGAGCGCCGCGCTGAGCGCGGTCCGCCAGGACGGCCACACCGTCGTCGAGCAGCGGGAGCTACCCGGCCTCGACGTCGAGGCGTGGGCGGTCCAGGCACAGCCGGGACACATCGTCGCCGCCGGACTCAACGGGTGGTTCGATCCCCGTCCGGACGTCGTGTTGTCGGGAATCAACCACGGCGCCAACGTCGGTCGGGCCGTACTGCATTCCGGCACGGTCGGTGCCGCACTCACCGCGAAGATCAGTGACACCCGTGCGCTGGCGGTTTCCCTGGACGTCGCGCTGCATCCCACCGGTGAGCGGCACTGGCAGACGGCCGCCGGCCTGGTCGTCCCGGTCCTGGAGTTGCTGTTCGACGCGCCTGACGGCACCGTGCTGTCCCTCAATGTCCCGGATCGGCCCGCGGCGGAGGTGGGTCCGATCCGCCACGCGCGGCTGGCCCGGGGCGGCGCGGTGCAGACGCGGGTCGAGGAGGTTCGCGACGGAGGCGTGCGGTTGAGCGAGGTCGAGGTGTCCGACAAACCGGAGGACGACACCGACAGCGCGCTACTGGACGCCGGGCACCCGACACTGACGGAACTGCGTTCGGTCGAGGCCGACGAGGGGCATCACGTGCGAAAGTGGTTGGCGGCGCGGTCCAGTGGTGATTCCGGGTAGCGATCGCAGCCGCAGCTCACACGTAGAAGTGGTCGGCGTACACCAATCGCCTGGCGGTGCCCGGCGGGTTCTCGCCGGGTGACGGGTCGGCTGACAACTTCTCGAACTCCTCGATCTGCACCCGGACGTCGTCGCCGACCGGCGGCGTTGCCAGCGGCCGCGGAGACATCAGGTTCACCTCGGCTGTCCACGTCGCGGTGAACGTCTGTGGATCGACACCGGCCAAGTGACAGATCGCAGGCTCTTCCGAAAGCCAGTCGATGTCCGAGTCGAACAGCGGGTTTCGCGTCTGTACGGTGGCGATCACCTCGTGTGATGCGTCCAGTGCGGCCGCGAGCGTGGCAGCGTCGGGCGGTGAGCCGGGCAACGGCAGGGTGACGCCGGGCGCGTTGGTCACCGCGGCGGTGCCGGTGAGGGTGATCTGCGCGTTCTCGCCGTCCGGCCGGCTCAACGTACCGATCCGCTCCGGCGGGATCTGGACGAAATCGGTGGCGACGATCTCGGAGAATTCCATTCCCGGAATGGAGTTGGATTGGTACCGGGCGACCGCCAATCGCAGGAACGGCCATGCGGCCCCGCGGGAGTCGAGGACCACGTCGACGAACCACATGTTGCGTTTCGGGTGGAATTCCGGGGTGTAGGCGTAGGCCTGGATGATCTTGTCCCGGTCCTCGGGCTTGCTGGTCGGTGGCGGTTCCTTGACGACGTACCGGCTCGGTCGCCCGGGCAGACTCTCCGGTGCCAGCGCCAGCCGCACCGCACGTTGCTGCCAGTCCGAAAGCAGCGGAACCGCATACGCGTTGGGCAACGCCGGGCTGGCGACGATGGGGTCGCGAGCCCAGAGGCTGACGCTCTCGGGCCTACCCTCCACCGGCCCCGGGTCGGCGGCAGCCAGCACCGCGAGCATCTCCCCGTCACCGCTGGAGTTCCAGGGCCGCTCCAGCCAGATGCGTACACCGCAGCGGCGCACGCGGCGCATCGCGAAGGGATGCTCGGGCTCGGTGGTCTGCTCCCACAGGAACATCGGGATGACGTCGTGTACCACCGGGGGTGCCGGCGGCGCCGAACTCGGCACGTTGACGGAGTACGCGTTGCCCGCGGACAACTCGTCGTCGGGCCCGGGTAGTTCATCGGGGGTGAAGAACTCACGGTAGCGCGACGAGCCGTGCAGTCGGTACGTCACCATATGAGCCTTCGTGTCCGGCAGGGCGTGCACTGTGGGGCGGACCGGGACGTCCCCCATGGGGTCGGGTGAGCCCTGCGAAGTCAGCAGCGAATACCGTTCCTGCTCGCCGATCCGGTAGTCCGTCACGATCGATGACGTGGTGACGTGCGATGGTTCGTCAGCGGCCGGGTCGTCGACGAAATCCGTCCATACAGCCCGTAATTCCACCTTGTCGGTGCTGGAACCGTGTACGTCGATGACCCCGTCCAGGATCGCGGTGGCAACGCAGGCCTGACGTGGCTGCGCCAGCAACCGCGAGATCCTCGGTGGGATCGCGGGACGTGCTGTGGCATGGACGAGGCGTAGGTCTTCGTCGGGTGTCAGCCACCACAGCCAACCGTCCCTGGCGGCAGCCTCCAGCACGCGGCGGTCCCCTTCCGGCACCATCGGATCATGCACCGGGTGGAATCGCCACGGGCCCATCTTCGCCAAGTGTTCCGCATCCAGTGTGGTGGAGTACTTCACCGCGATCTGCTCGCCCGGCGGCAGGCCGACATGGATGACATTGCCCTGCCGCTCGGCATCCAGTGTCTGCGAACCATGCAGCACCAAGCGCAGCGGCTCGATCTCGGGCCACTCACCGGCGTAGCCCACAGTCACCGACTGCAGCACCCGAGGGTTGGACAACCGGTGGTCGGCCCCGGCCTGGTAGAACACCATGGCGACGCCGTGGGCCATCGGGTCAGGCAGATACGGCAGCGTCAACTGGTCCACATCGTGCACGATGTACTGGCCGGCGCCGGGTTGCTCCTCGGGATCCTGGATGTCTTCGAGGTTCACGACATCGGTGGCATTCGGCCCGGTCACCAGCCTGATGCCAGGCTGGGGCACGGTGCGACGAGGATCGCTCAGGTGTTGAATGTCCTTGTGGTAGAACGTTCCCCGTTCCTTCAGGGCTATCGCGTATGCCTTGGTGATCTGCCCGCTCTGCATGAGGGCATCCAGGCGGCCGTCCTGTTCAGCCTCCAGCTCGCTGCCCTTCGGCGCAGCGATGTGGCGCTGGCACAACCCCGGTCCCGACTGCAGTCCCGTGCGGATCACCATGCGCTGCACCGACTCGCCGGTGGTGTAGTCCTCGCGGGGTACCAGCGTGGGCGCCGGGATCGGATCCCAGCGCAGGAACAGTCGCGGCACCGTGACGACGTTGGGATCACCCGCGTCGGCGAACAGGCCGGCGAGATGCCCGAGGTCGACGTCCTCCCACTGCGGGTAGCGGCGCAGCGAAGCCGCGTGGTCGACGACGGAGGCGGTTGCTCGTTCGATCTCCGCGCGGGTTCCGGTACCGTCGTGCACTTCCGGCTTGATCTGCCCGCGCAGTGAGTGCAACACGCCGGACTGCTCGCGGGTGCTCGCCTCGGCCCGCAGTGCGTCGAGGTGGGCGGCGGCCATATCGATCAACGGCTGAGCGGCGGCGATCGGGGCGTTGCTGTCCAGTGGCACACTGTTTCCCGCCAGATCGACGCCGGCGATCCGGAAGGAGTACTTGCGCCCATAGCGCAACGCGGGCAGCGTATTCGGTTTGACCGTCGAACGTACCCACAGGCCCGGCTCCGCGGTGGATTCGGGGGCATCCTCGAAACGTTCGCGGCCCGGCTCGGGATGTGCCGCGTTGTTGTGGATGACGTGCTTGCCCGGCTTCGGCGCCGACAGGCTCCAGCCGTCCCACCCGGCCAGCACCTCGTGCACGTAGTACGGGTTGTTCGGGTCGCCCGGGGTACGGCTCAGCGGCGGGTTCTGCAGCATGCCGTCGTCGTCGACGGCATCGAGGATCGGCGTGTCGGTGAACGACGCGGTGACCAGGCGTTCATGCAGGCTGTGCCATCTCCCGGTGAC
The DNA here is from genome assembly GCA_050205415.1 of Mycolicibacterium litorale. Lineage (GTDB taxonomy): Bacteria > Actinomycetota > Actinomycetes > Mycobacteriales > Mycobacteriaceae > Mycobacterium > Mycobacterium litorale_C. The sequence goes on along the minus strand of JBNMQY010000008.1, from coordinate 111,294 downwards.
GTTGTCCCACACTTCCACCCGCGTGCCTCGCAGCAACTCCTCGAAATGGAACTCCTCGCGGGTCTGTGGTGTGCCGGGTTGTTCGACTTCGGCCGTGCGTCCCTCACTGTCCTGAACCTGCTCGTGCAGGCGCTCCGACCTGTTCAGCTCGGCGACGGCGAACCCGGTGCTGCGCAGGCCGGCCGGCGCATACGACCCGGCATCACCGTTGAGTTCGACGGCCAGGGCCCGCACCGCACTGCGGCACAGTTGCTCCAGTGACAACGCGCCCGCGTCGGGATCGAGATCCATCACCCGGTAGCGCTGTGGATCACCCAGGCGCAACCGGCCCGCGGTCCAGCGGTTGCTGTCCTTGGCGCGGGCCAGCAATCGGTCGGCCTCGGTGACGCACAACGTCTTCGGTGAGAGGTACTTCTCGAAGTCGGAGGCGCCGTCGTCGAGGTCGACGTCGCACCAGATCGCGGTGGCCATCTTGAGAGCGTCGAGGTCGTCGACCTTGATGTCGACGACGATGCCGAGTGTCCGCGCCAGCGCCGGAACGTTGCACACCGAGCCCAACCGGGCGTGGAAGTCCGGCGACTCGTTCGCACTGCGGGCCGCGCGCGGGCCGTTCTCGGGATCCGGTTCCGGTTCCGGGGGGCGGTTGTAATACTGCTGGGCTGCGTGCAATTCGACGATCATCCCGAGGATCGGATCCTCGCCGATGCTGGAAGGATCGTCGACAAGCTGGTCGAGGAGGGCGCTGATGTCGGCGTCGATGCCGTCCTCGTCCGCGCGGTCCAGCAGGATCTCGATCGGCGATCGCCACGCCTGCGGCGCCGCGGCCCTCGGCTCAGATCCCCTGACGTTGGGACCGCCCGGCCCTGGATCCGGGTCGGGAGGTGGTGGAACGGGGTCGACGGCCGGCGCCTGCGGATGGGCGGCCGCGTTCGCCGCATTCCGGCGGGCGTCCGCCAAGTCCTTGCGGTGTGCGTCGCGTCTCTCTCGATATCCCCGCAGGTCGGAGATGACGTCGCGGGCCTTCGGGGCACGGCTGAGGGACGTCAGCACACCCTGTGCGAGTGGGTTGACGCCGACGCGCGGGCGATCGATCGGGGAATGCAATGCCGATGCCTTGTGCACATCGAGGGCATGTTCGGGCATCTTGTTGGCCGGGAAGCTGTTCCAGCCGGCTTCGGTCGGTTTGGGTGCCGGATACGGATCGACCCGAGTACTGGAGGGAAAGGCCGTCTGCCAAGCGGATTCACTGGCCTTGTCAAGCAGCGGATGGCAGGCGATCGCCGTCGCCGACTCGGCGGTGCGCAGCGTGATGGTCGCGGCCCGCAACGTCTGAACCCAATTCACCATCGGCGGGTAGTCGGACAGCCGGCCGCCGCCCTCGAGACGGTGGGAGATGAACACGGACACGTGGAACTCGTCGGCAGGGTTCACCGAGTACGGCAGCACGGTCGCCATCAAGCGAGTGGTTGGCATGTCAGGCTCCGATCTCAAACGCCGCGTAGTACTGGTTCCACAGCTGCTCGCCGCCCTCGTCGGGCGGCATGACGTCCTTCAGCGACGGGTCGCCCTTGGACCCGGCCAGTCGGCGCTCGACGACGATCTCGACCGACGCAGAGAAGAACGCCACCTCGATCTCGACGGTCAGAGAGGCGCGGCCGACCAGCTTGCCGGTATCGGTGTCGTACCGCAGAGACAGTTCCAGGGTGATCGACGCCGACGCGATGCCGAGCACCTCGACCTCACCGCGAATGCGGAAGTAGGCGGTGAGTTGCCCCTTCTTGTCCTCCAGCCGCAGGTACACGCCCACCATCACCGAGACGGACCCCGATGCCACAACCAGGTCCACGCTCAGCGACGCACCGGCTTCCAGACCCATCTCGAGCAACACCAAACCCATGGGAGACAGCCGGATTCCCACCCAGCCACCGCCACCGATGGCCAGCACCGTGAGCCGGAACGGGGCCTCCTTGGTGCAGAAGAAGAAGCCGACGGTGACGGCCTCGCCCAGGAAGGGGATGCGGCAGTCGGCCCCCAGGGCGATGTTCTCCAGCGAGAACACGCCGATCGCGACGCTCGGCAGCGCCAGGCTGAAGCCCGCGGTGGCACCCTCGGTGTTGATGTCGACGAACGGAGGGTCGGAGAACCCGTCGAGCGGAATGACCCGGCGGAGTTTCTCGACGAATTCCAGCACGCCGTGGAAAGTCATCTCGTCGAACTGGACGTCCACCTCGGGTTTGGCGCCGGTGAGGGTGCGGAAGGCGATGTGCTCGAACGTCATCGCCATCAACGCGTCATCGCCTGGCGGGAGCTGCAGCTGGAAGTTCGGCAGCTTGGCGCTGATCACCGATTCCGGTGCGCCATCCCTACTGGTGCGCAGTTCGACGGAGATGGGCAACCGTGGGTCGTCGCCGTTGGGTTTGAAGACCGGTGCGTTCTCATCTGGCCACGCTGTGATCTTGGGATTCCAGACGTAGCGCACGGTCTGATCCACCAGGTCGCCCTCTTCGGTGATCAGCTTGGGCGCCTCGTCGAGCAGGGCATTGGCCACACTGTCGCCGATGATGTCCTGCAATTCGAAGAGGCCGAACAACTTCGGCAGCGCGCCTTCGAGGAACTTCTTCGGGTCGAACTTTCCCTGGGCGATCCCGTCAACGCCTGAACCGTCGTCGCCGACCGCGCCCAGGCTCCGTGACAGCGCCTTCACTCCGACGCTGGGTTCGACGAATCCGCCGCCACGATCGCTGGCGCCCGCGAAGTTCAGCGTGGTGGCATTCTTCAACTGCAGATACAACTGGCCTGCATCGCCAGGCTTGAATCCGTCTTTCACATAGGCGGTTCCGTATTTCACCACAGAGGTACCACCACCGCGGTTCAGGGCCGCGAGCGCCGGGATGACCACCGACGCTTGACGGAGCTCCGGGGCGCTGGTTCCGGGGGCTGCGTGTCCGGTGAACTCGATGTGCTGTACCCGTGAGGTGGTGTCCCCGGACGTCATCGACGGAGCGAAGGCGATCTCGGCGCCACCGAGATCGAGCGGGTAATTCTTCGCGATCACCTGGTCGTTCCACATACGCAGTGCGGCCTCGTGCGGCGGAGTCGGTGGCGCCGGCTTCACGTTCATCGGCACGGCCACCAACGGTGTGACCATGCTGACTACTCGGCCCTCGTGGTCGACCCCGGTGATCGTCCACTGGTATGAGAGCTTGTTGGCCAAGGGGACGAACGGTTTGGTGGCGGGATCCTCGGGTGGAGTGTCGATGTCGGTGGACACCACCGGGTCGATGGTGATCGTCTTGAACGGGAACGCGTTGAGCACCTGGCGCTGAGTGCCGGGGACCGTGACGTCTGTGTAGTCACGTGTGTGCTCGCGCAGCACGATGAAGTACCGCGTGTAGAGGTCGGCGGCAGGGTTGGCACCCGCGGGTTTGATCTTGCGTTCGGTGAGCTTGATCAGGGTGGCGCGGTGGCCGAACGGGTAGAGGTAGATCGGCCGTTCCACCCGAACGTACTGGTCACGACCCATCGGCGCCTGATGCACATAGGCCGACAGCGGGAGGTCGTCTCCCCACTTCCCACGCCAGTCGATCCACCCACCCAGGGCGCTCAGGTACAGCCGCCGAACATCGAGCGGGTCGGATTCGGGCCGGGAGTCCGTTGGCGGCAGCGCGGTTTGCTTGACGATGTCCCGGCGATCGGCTGGTTTCAACGAACCGAACCCGGCATCCGCCTGACCGTCGTCGTCGCGGGTGTACACCGCACGCACGGTGCGGAACTTGGAGTTCCCCTCGTCGACCCCCGTGAAGGCGCCTTGCGCATCGGTGGTGCGGACTCCGAGCCGGGTGTGCCAGAGTCCGACCCGATTCGGATCCTGAGGCGCGGATTCGGCGAGTGCGGCGTGGGTGAAGCCGCCGTATTTGCGGTTAGGAGATACGACGAGGCGGAAGGGTGCCTCGATGGCCGTCTCGTCGGCGGCGGGCGCTGTCAGCTCACCGTGAGCGTCGGCGGGCCGCGGGTCCGTGGCCGTCACCCGGGGGATGGCCAGTGCCGGAACCCGCAGGCCCAACTTGCCCAGTGTGTCGAGCAAGCCGGCCACCGTGTAGGGGATCTCGGCACCCTTCGGAAGTTCGAACACCACGCGAGAGTCGTTGGCGGCGAGGGCGGTTGCGACCGTCGGTGGCGCAGTCACCGGGTTCGCCTGGGTCGTTTGTTCGTAGAGGTTCTGCACGCCGAACCGGACGACCAGATGGGCATCGTCGTCCACCGCGACCAGTCGCGACCCAGAGGACGGCACCGCGACGCCGGGAATGGTGAGCTGCTGGCCGGGCGTGATGACATCCGGATTAGCGATCCGGTTCACCGATGCCAGCAGACGGTACTTGAGTGGGTTCCCGTAGAAACGGGTGGCGATGTCCCACAATGTGTCGCCCTCTTGCACGACATATGTCACCGGTGGGTCGTCGGGTGTGGGACGTGCCGGAATGACCAGAACCTGTCCGGGCTCTATCACGTCGGGATCGGGTAAATCGTTGGCGGCGACGATGATCGGATACAGCCGTGGGTCACCGTAGAACTGTTCGGCGATATCCCACAGCGTGTCCCCGCGCACGACGGTGTATTCCATCGCCGGTGCAGCCGTGTGGTCGCCGACCAGCCGGCAACCAACGGCAGTACAGCGCAGGTCGAGCAGATCGCGTGGACGCAGCAGCCGGAAGGTGCGAGGCAACGAAGCGTCGTCGCGCACTGCAACCTGCACCGAGCCATCGGGGGCGACCCAGAAGATCTCGACCGTCGAGGCGGCGCGCGCCTGGCCGGTGATGCCACCGGTGGTCGACGCGCTGCCTGGGCCGGCGACCGGCCCGGGATACGGCTGCCACCCGGTGGTCGCGGTCCACGATGCCCCGTGCACTGACCCGTCGGGCGACACCCAGACGGCTTCCATTCCGGCGAAGTCGCGGTTGATCACCGATATCCCGCTCGCCGCCGAGGCGCTGTTCGCCGGTGCCACCGGATTCGGATCCATCTGCCAGTCCGAACCGTGTCGCCAATGTGCCCAACGGACTTCCCCATTGGGCGATATCCACAGGACGTCCATGCTGTCCCTGGTGCGCGCCACCGCGTCGATGCAATGCGCCTGAGCGGCACTGCCGTTCGGCGCCACCGGTGCGCCGTAGCGTCGCCAGTTCTTCCCGTCGTCGTACCAGAACGCGCCCTCGACCGAACCCTGCGGGCCGATCCACCAGATCTCCATGTTGTCGTCGTACCGCGATGCGGCAGCGACCCCGCTCGCGGTGGACGCTGCGCCGAATCCGGTTACCGGATAGCGCTGCCAGGTGGGGGTCGTGTCGTCGTACCAGAACCCGCCCTGCACGGAGCCGTCGATGCCGACCCACCAGAGCTCCATACTGGACGCGATGCGGGACAACGCCGCAACCCCACTCGATGGCGACGCAGCGCCCGGTCCGGCCACCGCATCCTGGTAGTGGCGCCAGCCCTTGCCGTCGTCGTACCAGAACGCGCCCTCCACTGTGCCTTGGCCGCTGATCCACCACGACTCCATGCTGTTCGGGATCCGGGAGAGGGCCGCGATACCGCTCGTCGGAGCATTGGGCAGGCGCGCAGGCACCGAGTACGGTCGCCAGCCTTGGCCGTCGTCATACCAGAACGCCGCCCTGACGGCGGGCTGCGGGGCGAACCAGAATGCCTCGGAGTTGGCCTCGAAGCGGGAGACCGCGGCGATGTCGCTGTCTTTGTGCGCCGCAGAGGGTCCCTGCACCTGCTCGAGCTTCCAGACTGAACGCGCTGCTGGCGGCATGGCGTCTCCCCGTGGGTATGCGGACCCTGCAGGCACCGCGCCCGGAGTCGCCCGCAGCAATCCGGCAACATCACCGGATCGGACGCAAATGTCGCACGCGTCGAGGCGGCGGCATAGAGTACTGCGCTACTCGAAATCCACTGCCGGTACTCCCCCGTGTTCAGCTGCCCCTACGCGCGGTTGATGCGGTGGTCTTGCTTCGACGTCCGGTCGTGGACGGCTTCGGGCGCGGCCGCACCTTCGATTCCGCGCCGGGTTCCCTGCCATCACCGTGATCCGGCGGGGCGGCGATGATTTCGGCGTAGACGGACCGGGTGATGACCTCGGAGTAATCGGGCTCGGCGGGAACGACTGTGGAGTAGTCGAATTCGGGCCCCGCCCTGAACGATGCGCCGCCGGGCGCCCGGCCCCGATCGACCGGTCCGGTCGCCGTGAGAGCGTTCTGGACGAGCATCACCCGGTAAGGGTTGTTCGTCTGGGTATTCCACTGGCTGACCATGAAGTGCATGCCATTGGGTTCATTGAGGCGACTCAACGGTGAGATGTAGCCGCCGTACAGCTGCGGGATCTGCCAGCCGAACGCGTAGTCGACGACGTTGGCCCCGTGCAGCCAGTTGTCCTCCGGGTTCTTGACCGTCCGCACTTGCTGCCTGTAGTGACGTGCGTCGAAGAAGGACAGCACGCAGTGGCCCTGAACGTGGCGGAACGAGAGCTCCCCGTAGGCGCCGTCCAGGATCGGGCTGCGTTCGTTGGGTATGCCCCAGCCCCAGCGGTGGCCGTCCCACCCCCACGGTTCCCACCATCCGTGCGGGAACTGGTCGGCTGGGTTTCTCCACATCCAGATGCCTCGATCTCGTGCGAGCCCTCCGGTGCCGAAAATGTAGACGTAGTCCCCGATCTGGTCGAAGGTGAGCATGGTGTTGCCCGGGTGACCGATGAAATGCCCCGCGGGATCGCGGTGCGCCAAGCTCAAGTACGGGCTCGTCTTCTGCCAATTGACCAGATCGCGGCTCTGCCAGAACACCGTCCACTTCTCGTTGCCCAGCCCCTGGGTGACCATCGCCGCGACATACCAGATGCCGTTCACCCGGATGAAGTCACAGGGCAGAATCGTCGAGTAGTCGGGGTTGTTGTGCGGGTAGTCCCACAATTGGCGGCGCCCCGCCACGGCGATGCGGTTGCCGGTCTCCGGGATCCCGAGGACGTTGTAGTGCCGGTCGTACATGACGACCGACGGCGACTGCCACTCTTGGCCCCAGCCGAAGCTGAAGTTGTCACCGAACATCGCGGCGATCGCGTTGCGGTCAGGATCCCAGCGCATGATCCCCAGATCGGCCAACTCCATGTGGACAGCGCTGGTGATGCCTCGCCCGGTGACGTCGCGCGGTGATGGAGCGGACCTCACGGCCGCCTCCGGCGACCGGTCTGGGGTCATGCCGCCGCCGGCGCGGGCGTAGCGGCCTGCGTCCACGATGTGTTCGGGTTCGCATGCTGGGGGCCCGAGCCCGTGGAAATCGACGTCTTGAAGGGCGCGCAACCGCTGCAGCAGTTCACGCTCTTCGGCGACCGTAAGCGGGTTGTCCAACACTTCGCTGCCTCCTCGCTTCCTCCGGCGTGGGGCTAAAGGTGCATCTTCACCTTCAGCCAGCGTAGGGAAGGAAGGCCGGCTGGCAGCGAGTAGTCGGATACTTCACTTCGGGAGCCGACTACTCGAATGACGTTGCCTTGATTCGTTCCAATCGCGGCGCTGGACGTATCGATGTCCAAGGGCGTGGTATCGATCAGCCGCGACGGCCAATTCCGGCCACCATGAGTGGCGTGCTCAGCCGGACATTCTGCGCGAGACGCGCGGCAGTCGCTCCGGCCTCCTGTGCCGAAATCATGCCGGCGTCTAGAAGCGCGTCGCGCATACTGGCAAACGAGAGCCTGAAGAAGTCGAATCCCGGCGAGCCGGAGTCGATGATTCGTGAGCGGCCTTCTCCTCGGACTTCAGCCAGCCCAGCGTCAGCAAGGTCACCGGTGACGTGTCGACCGTAATCCCGCTCATAACCCGCCCGGGCCATGAACTCCATGAGCACCTCGGCGGCATGGACTAACACTCCACCGTCGTCGTCGACCGGCCCGAAGGTAGTCCAGTCCATGTCCTCGATGACCATCCAGCCCCCGGGCCGCAGCGTTGAAGCCAACCGCCTGAGGATGTCTCGACGGTCGGGAAGGTGTTCCAGAACGAGCCGGGCGTGGACCAGATCGAATTCGGCAAGCGGGAGCTCCACCTGACCGATATCCGCACGAAGCACGGTAATCAGTTCGGACTGCATGTGATCGATGAAGCGGGTATCGATGTCGATCGCAGTCACCCCAGCGCCGCACTCAGCGATCCACTCGACGAGCGTTCCGCCACCGGCACCGATCTCGAGGCAACGCCATCCCTGGCCGAGTCCCAGTTCGGCCATCAACTGCTTGCTTCCCGGATCCCATAGGGCCTCCATTGCCCCCAGCCGGAAGCGTTCTTCGCTGCGCTCGCCGCTGAACAGATAGCCCTGTTGCTTCTTCACCATATTGTTCTGAACGTTTCTGCCGCACAATCCATTCTGATTGGGTCTCTAGCGCATCTGAAGCCGGCTGGTTGCGTAATGCGGCCTTCGGTCGTGCCGGCGCACCGGTACCGCTAGAGCCCGTTCGCATCCTTGAGAAGTTGTGACGCGCGCGTTGCGGGAGAACGAGATCGGCATCCCGTTCTGGGTCGAGACCCGGCGCGCCATGTCGTCGGCACGCGCGGCCAGTTCGTCGGCCAGCTGTTCGAGAGCAGCGGCTCGTTTGGCCGGCTCCCAACTGGACCAGCCGTGGGGGTCGTCGAATGCGGCGCGGGCGGCCGCGACCGCGGCGTCGACGTCGCGCGGACCGGCGGACGGCACCGTGCCCACGACCTCTTCAGTGCTGGGTGACACGAGCTCGACCGTCTCACCGGAGGCAGGCTTCGCCCAGCCTCCGTCGATGAAAAGTGAATCGTAGACGATCATTTCGCTCCATTCGATGAGTGAGAACTGGATGCGGTGTCCCCGGCCCGGGTCCGTCCGCTTTCTCGTGAGTGTCATCGACTGTCGATGTCTTACCGCCGCGCGCGGACGTGGTTCGCTCTGCGCCGGTGTTGTTTCGGTGCACCAGCTCAAGTGCCGGCGATCAGCAACCGGTTTGTCGCGTCTGTTCTCGAATTCTTCGACGTCAGCCGGTGAAGCCGTCCCCCGAAGTCGAGCGGTCGTGGTGGGTGTAGGTGAGCGGGATCTGCTTGCCCGCGGCGATCTTGTCGAGCATGGCGATCCGCTCGCGCGCGGCGGCGCCGCTCTTCTTCCGGCGTTCACGAATGGGGTTGGACCACGGCACTTTATCGGCCATCATGGCGATGCGGACGTTGAGCCGGGTGAGGTTCTCGAACATCCTCACCCGACGTTCGAAGTCGTAGCCGAGCGGCTCGAAGAGTGTGCCGGCGAGCATCGCGTCGATCTGCCGGTATCCGAACACCACACCGGCCGGGGCAAAAGCAATACTCGCCGTGATCTGATTGGCGTATCTGAAGACCACCTTCTTGAGCCAGCCGGGCAGCGTCTCCGTCAGGGTTCTGAGGTGTTCGGGGCCGGCGACGGCATCGACGAGTTCGGCACGCCACGGCGACGGATTGCCGCCCCGGGCGAGGACGTAGTTCAGCGATTTGATGAGGTCCAACGCGTTCGGGGATTGCAGACGCTCGGGAGCGCCCCACAATCGCCCGGAGAACGAGGAGTATTCGGCGAGGTCCTCGAGCTGCTGAGGAGTAAGCTTTCGGCCGAAGGCATGGTCGACGAGGCGCCCGAGCAGCATGCCGCTGCCGAACCCCAGCAGCGACGTCACCGGGATGGGTTCGCCGAACTTGAGATAGACGTCGTCCCCCCACTTGCGCCGTAACCCACGACTGGCCAGCGCGTGCATCAACCGCACGCGGACCACGTCCTGGAAGGCATCCGAGTGCCGATCGAAGATCTCGGGCAACGTGAACTCCGCGAACACTCGTGCTGTTTCGATGAAGCGGCGGGGGCCGTCGTCGGCGAAGCGGCCGGTGGCGCCGGTGGCTGCGGAGATGTCGCCGGTCATCGCCGTCTCGTAGACCGCCCATCCTCGGATGATCGTGGTGGCAGCCATCGTGCTCGACACCGCGAGCATCCGGCCTCGTTCGGCGGCGTCGAGGTCGAATCGACTGGGCAGATTGTCCAGATGGTCGAAGAGCTCGACGAACTCTTGTGGGGGATCGTCGAGGGTTTCGATGCCGTGTGTCAGCGCCTGTTCGAACAGCGCACGGCCCTGCTGGTAGCCGAGGCGCTCGAACGCGTCGACGACCTCGACCATGTGCTCGTCGCCCTGCCAGAAATAGTCGTCGCGCAGGCGGGTGAGGTCGTTGGGTTCGACCTCTTTGTCGATGTCGATCCAGTCACCGAACATGAACTCCCGCATGTGGCGCCACTGGGCGGCGAACTGGTCGCGTCCGGGAGGTATGGGCCGCAACGGCCGGTCTGGATGCGCAAACCGATTGAAATCGACGTCGTCGAGCAGGATCTCTGCACGTTCACCGGTCACACTCATCAACCGACCCCCATCGCGATAAACAGGACACTGATTTGACCGTATCGCAGGAGGTGCGTGATGTGAACCGTCGTTCGTATCTGCTTACAACTGCAGCGGGCGGCGGGTTCATCGTCAGTCTTCGCTCGCCTCGAGCGCGGGGCACCCTCAAACGGGGTTTCCCTCCAGGAACAAGTAGCCCTCTACTCACGCCACTTCGCGGTAGCAGGTAATAGCGTGGTTGACGCGGATGCGCGTTGCCACGGTCGCAGCGAGGAAGGCATTGCGAGTCTGCCAACACTGCACGCCGAAGACGACGGACTGACGCGTCCGGAAAGTGGACGCCTCCCACAAATATCCTGATCAGGAAGTGAACAGAATGGCTTTCACAGTGGAGCTCGAATGCCCCGGTACACGCGAGAACAAGATCACTATCAAGAGTGATCTCGACCTCAATGTGGGCGGCCTCAACGACCTTTCGAACTCAGGGACGTGCCCGATATTCGTTGGCGCACTCGATGCGGCGGGAGTTGTCACGAACGACGTCTCCATAACGCCAGGTGATTTCCTGGACCATTTTCAGCCTCAGCCAGAAGCCGTGAGCATCTACGCTGTGTGCGATAAAACCTGCAACGGAACGGCGATTCTGAACTACGACGATCCCGACCTCACAGCGTGAACCATGGTGCACGCTTCGGCTTGGCAGCAGGCGGCCTCACACCTCTTGATATCCAATGGCCTGCAGAGATTCTCGTGGTCGACGTGCCTGCGCATTGATCGCTTGGCCGGGCCGTACCACTCTTCTCGAAGTGACTGGCCTGGTAGGTGCGGGTTGACGCGGGCAGCCGGTCCGTGGAGGAGGCGTACCGCTGTTCGGCGAGGCCCTCCTGGTGGAGGAGGTCGCGAACTGCACGTCATCGCGTCACTACTGCTTCGCCGGCATCTAACTCGCGATCGCGTCGCGGATGTCCAGTACGGCCGTCTCCGCCGCCGCGCGACCGGCGTGCGTGCCGACGGAGTCGTAGGCCACCAGCGGGGTTCCGACAGCCGTCGGGAACAGGCGGGCGAAAGCCTCGTCGGCCGCGCGGTTGTGGGCCGCCAGCACGGGCAGCAGCCGTTCATCGCGCTGCATTGCGGTAGTGGCCGACGAACTGGCTGCGTCGAGTCGCTCATCGATGCGAGCGGCGTAGGCGACGAGGAAGGCCAGCCTGAACGACTTGGTGCGCGCCTGCCCTCGGACGCCGTGGCGGCGTCCGGCGACAAGCATCGCTCGGTTGGCCTGCACCAGAAGCGAAGTGGCGAGCAGGTCGACCAGGACCAGGTCGGTTTCCGAACCGACGGTGACGACGCACCCCAGGTCCTTGATCCAGACGACGCGGCACCGATTGGCTCGCGCGACGGCCTGCACCAACGCGACCTTGGCCGCTACATAGGGATTGTCTATCCAGATCCTGCGCGCCGCGGCGACCGGCGTGCGCCCCTTGCCGTGATCGGCGACCGCCTCCTTCAGCGAGTGCCGCACCATGAGCGCCTGCGCCTTGGATGAGAGCGCCTCTGCTTCGTCCGGATACTCGGTGGCCTCGGCCTTGGCCAGCAGGGCGCGTACGCGCGCGAGCATCTTCTCGTCGACCTCCGCCGCCGCGCCGGATATGGGGCGGTGCTCTCCGGGCAATGGGAGCGTCCGCTGGATGCGCGGGATCGTGGCCAGCAGGCGCAACACCTCGAGAACCAACGTCACCACCGCATGCTCGTCGACGGAATGCTCAGCGGCCCAACGCCACATCTGCGGTGCGGACGGCGCGGCTTCCGTCGTGATCTCGGCGAGTTCAGCACGCCACCGCGGGTGCAGCGTCGGAGCAGAGTATCGCTGCGACTCCAACACGATTGCTTCGTCGAGGTACCGAACTGCGTCTGCGTTCACCCTGCGGCGCGCGACCTCGTGCAGGTCCGCCGGCGACCACCCGTTCTCCCACGCCGCACGGACCGCCTCCTGCACAACAAGGTCGGCGGCGATGTCGAGCTCACGCTCGAAGCCGCGATGCCGCTCCAAGAGCTCAGCCGCGCGCCACGGAGCGGGACCGCCCGCCGCCGCACTCATGGCGATGATCAGGTTTTCGAGAATCTGTGCCCGCCCCAGGCTCGCATCCGACGGGCTCGGCCCGGGGTGGGACCGGCGATGCTCACGCTCGGCGGCCAACCGGTGCCGACGCTTCTGCTTGGCCATCCGCCGCTCGCGATTGCTCTTGCCCATGCGCCGGAGTCTGGCGTATGGGTCTGACACCGAGGCGGTCACTTGCCGCGCAGGTTGCGGCTCTGGTTCTCCAGTTGATTCGCGTTTCAAAGGGATTTGAGACGAGTCGACGCGGGCGGCCGGTTTTGTCGGTGGTCGAATGTATGTTCGAAGCATGTCGGGACAGGACCTGCAGGCCGCGGTGACGGCGCTGCGTGCCGCCTTCGACGAGGTGGCCGCCTGTGATGTCGACTTACTGGACCGACCCGAACTCGTTGCGGCCCTTGATGAGCTGGAAACCCTGTGGTGCCAACTGCCCACGATGAGCCACCGCTTGCTGGCCCGCCTGCAGACCGAGGCCACGCCGCGCCAGATGGGCGCCAAATCCTGGAAAGAGGTATTGACGGTCCGATGGCGGATGTCGGGCACCGAAGCCCACCGACGCCTCACCGAGGCCAGCCTGCTGGCGCCGCGTCAAGCAGTGACCGGTCCGTCGCTGCCGCCCCTGCTACCCGCCACCGCGACAGCCCAGGCCCACGGGCTCATCAACAGCGAACACGTCGAGGTCATCCGCAAAGCCGTCGACAGACTGCCCGGGTTCGTCGACGTGGCCACCCGTGAGCAGTTCGAAGTCCACCTCGTCCGCACCGCGGTCGGTGTCGGTCCGAAGGAACTCAAGGACGCAGCCGACCTCACCCTGTTTCTGCTCGACCAGGACGGTCCCGAACCCGACGACCGCGAACGGGCCCGCAAGCGTGGCGTGTCGCGATCCAAACAGCGCGATGACGGAATGGTCGATCTGAGCGCCACGTTGACTCCCGAAGCCTGGGCGGTGTGGGAGGTGCTCTTCGCCAAGTACGCCGCGCCCGGCATGTGCAATCCCGACGACCCCGAACCCTGCACCTCAGGAACCCCGTCACAAGCCCAGATCGACAACGACCACCGCACCCTGGCCCAGCGTCAACACGACGCGATGATCGCCGTGGGGCGCATCGCCCTGATGAGCGGGGAACTCGGACACCTCAACGGACTGCCGGTCTCGATCATCATCCGCACCACCCTGCAAGACCTGGAGTCACGCGCCGGGATCGGCACCACCGGCGGCGGCACCGTCGTGCCGATCGCCGACGTCATCCGGATGGCCGCCCACGCCCACCACTACCTCGCAGTGTTCGACGGCGCGACCGGATCAGCCCTGAATCTGTTCCGCACCAAACGCATCGCCTCCCCCGCCCAACGCATCATGCTGACCGCGCGCGACGGCGGATGCACCAAACCCGGCTGCACCATCGGCGCCTACGGCTGCCAAGCCCACCACGTCGATGACGACTGGGCAGCTGGCGGCAACACCAACGTCGACACACTCGGCCTCGCCTGCGGACCCGACAACCGCAGCGTCGACCCCGACGACGGCTGGACCACCCGCATGAACGACCAGCACGAAGTCGAATGGATCCCGCCACCACAACTCGACACCGGCCAAGCCCGGCTCAACCACTACCACCGGCCCGAACGCCTCCTCGCACCACCGGAGGACCCCGACATCGGCGGCGACATCGACGACACGGAACTCAACACTGAACCGGCTGACGAACACAACGAGCCCGACCACTCGCGGCACACCACCACATCACCAGCCGACGTTGATGGGACCGGCCCCGCCCAGCCCGGCTCGCCCACCCGGTCCGCCGACAACGCCGGCGAACCCGGCGGCCCCGCACCTCCGCAAGACCGGGCGGCCTGACCGCCACAGATCGTCGACACACACCCGCACTACGCCGCGGGTGAGGTTCCCGCCGCCTTGCGGTCCAATTGCGAAGACCTACAGAGTCTTACGGTGCCAAAGTCACCGTCACTATCACCAAGACCGCCAAGTGGATGGGCCGTTCATACGCCAAGCCGAACTGAACCCGGCCCCACCAAGCAGCTCATAGCCTGTCGGAACTCAGACTCGGTGACACTGGTCAATCGGGTCGCCTTGGCGGCGCGCTGGCAGGCGGGGACGACCGCTGCGGCGAGTGTGTCAGAAAGCGGATCGTCGTGAACGCCCGCGATAGCTCGTCATGAACTCGTCGCCAGACAGAGAAACGAGGCCTTGGCGCTCGCCTGAAGTAGGGCAAACCGCGCCGGGCGGGCGCTGCACCGCTGCCGGCCTCAGGTGGTCTATGGGGCTCGAAAGGGCCCTCAATAGGGCATAGCCTGGGCGGCGCGACCTAGTTCCGTCACCCAACGGCCTCTGTCCAGCAGAGCATGCGGATCGCAATGGCCCTCAGCGCGAACACTCTGCTGATGTCATCTACCAGCTGGACACAAGCGATCCTCAGCCATCCGTACCGGGGTAAGCACTTGTAATCTGCGGTCAGCGGTCGCGTAAATCCCCACGGACATTGGACTTGAGAAGCCACAGAAAAAGTTGTCGGCGGCAAGCCGCGGTCCGAATCACAGCAACACACCACCGGATACCTCGATGCGTTCACCCGTTGCCCAGCGGAACTCACGGGACACGAGGGCTGAGATCGCGTCAGCGATGTCAGCCGGGTCGCCCACCCGGCCGAGAGCGGTTTGTTCGGAGAGTGCCGCGCGCATGGCTTCGCTGTCGCGCATGGCTCCGTCGTTGAAGTCGGTTGCGGTGGGGCCGGGTGCGATCGAGTTGACGCGAATGCCCCGCGGGCCTAGTTCGAGGGCGAGGCTGCGGGTAAGTGCTTCGAGGGCCTTCTTCGATGCCGCATAGACGGAGGTCGCCGGGCTGACGTGTCGGCTGAGCGAACTCGACACGTTCACGATGCTTGCTCCTTCCGATAGGTGCGGCAAGAAAGCCTGCGTGACGAAGAGCGGACCACGGACGTTGACGGCGAAGGTGGCGTCGAAGTCGTCCGCCGTGATGGCGCCGAGCGGCGCGAACAGGCCCACCCCGGCATTGTTGACGAGCACGTCGATGGTGCTGGCGTTCCAGTGCTGTTCGATGCCAGCGAGCACAGCGACGCGTGCCGCCTCGATGGAGGAGAGATCAGCGACATCCAGCTGGACCGCGAGGGCTTCGCCGCCCGATTCGACGATGTCGTCCACGATTTCGGTGGCACCGCCCCGCGAGGCCGCGACGACTTTGATCTCGTCCCTGGCTAAAGCGAGCGCGTTGGCTCGCCCGAGTCCGCGGTTGGCTCCGGTCACGAGGGCAATACGGGCCATGTCATCTCCAGGCTGGATAAGTAAAAGAATACTTACTTGTAAGCTAGCCCGGGACGGCAATGCCCGTCAATCCGGAGAAGGGGGAGAGTAATGGCCCGCGACGCCGAAGCCACCAAAGCGCGGATCCTGGCTGCGGCAACCGACGAGTTCTCCGAGCACGGGTTTGCGGGTGGACGGGTTGAGCGGATCGCTGCTCAGGCGCAGTGCAACGTTCGGATGATCTACGCGTACTACGGCGGCAAGAGCGGCCTGTTCAATGCGACCGTGGCGGAGGCGCTGCGCCGCATGGGCGAGAACGTCCCGCCGCGCCCTGAGGACCTTGCCGGCTGGGCCGGTGACGTGTTCGATCATCATCAGCGTTTCCCCGAAGTACTCCGGCTGAGTATGTGGGCGCAGCTCGAGCGGCCAGAGGCCCTTGCTGAGCCGCGCGAGGTCTATCGGAACAAGGCGCTCGCCGTCGCGACGGCTGCGGCCCGACCGCTGTCGGCCGTCGACGTCCTGGTCTTCATCTACGCCATCGCACAAGCTTGGCAGCTGTCACCAAAAGGACTTACCGGACTCGAGGACAACCCAGCCGCTCACCGGCAATCGGTCGTCATTGCCGTCGAGCGGATGTTGCAAGCCTAATCCTGCGCCGACGACCTACCGTGCCTCGGTGATCGACTCACCTTGTCAAGCGATGTCCACACCTCGAAGTCACACTCTTGTATGCACTGCTTCGGAGGCGCTGATTGTCTACAGCCGTCGGTGTGTTCTCAGGTTGGCTGGCCGCAACGTGCCCGCCGGGTCTGACGCTTCACCAATGTGGTGATCCACCGGTGACACAATCATGTGATGACAGCCGCCAGAACTGTCCGCCACCAGAGACTCTCGGCATTCCTGACGTCCCGCAGCGATGATGAGCTCGCAGAGCTGGTGGGCGCAGGACGAGTCATAAGCGTGGGCGTGGGTGGCGGCTCGGCGCTTATCGACGTCGACAGCGTGCCGGTGTTCACCAAGCGGATCCCACTGTCCGACCGGGAGGTCGCCAACTCAGGTTCCACCGCGAATCTCTTTGGCCTTCCCATGTTCTGCCAATACGGTTTGGGCGGACCAGGTTTCAACGCCTGGCGTGAGCTGGCGGCGAACATCACCGTCACGGACGCCGTTATTGCCGGCGAGACGCAGTGTTTTCCGATCCTCTACCACTGGCGGGTGCTACCTGGTCGGCCGCCGATTGCATCCGAACACGCCGACATCGAGGCCGTCGTCACCGCCCAAGGCGAGTGCCCGGCCGTGCGGGCCCGTCTCGAAGCGCTGGCGGCCGCAACGTGCAGCCTCGTGCTGTTCTGCGAGTTCATCGCGCACCCGATAACGGACTGGCTGCGAGAAAACGCCGCTGATAAAGCTGCCACAGTCGAGCGGCAGCTTCTCGAGATCGTGGCGTTTCTGCGAAGCCGGAAGTTGCTGCACATGGACGGGCACTTCGGCAACATCCGCACCGATATGGAGCGGATCTATCTCAGCGACTTCGGGCTGGCTACATCGCCGCAGTTCGACCTATCACCCGCTGAGCGCGACTTCACTACACAGCACGTCACGCATGACGCCGGCTACGCCGCCATGCGACTCGTCAACTGGCTGGTGACCGATGTTTGCGGAGTGCCCAGTTGCGACCCAGTCGCCCACGACGAGTACGTACGCCAGTGCGCCGCTGGACGCATACCGGATGACGTGCCACCGACGGTCGCCGCGATCTTGACACGGCACGCACCCGCCGCCGCGAAGATGAACGCCTTCTACGGAAAACTGTTCCACGGCGACCTCCGCGCCGAATTCCCCGCTTTCTGAGCAAGATTGACGAGCCGCAGCTTTCCGGTAGCGTCCCACCGACGCCAGTCGCAGGTATCGGCCCCAACGCAGGTGACGGCTGCCGAGGGCCTGCCGATTTCAGTATCGTCAAGCACGTTGGGCCGGACCATTGAACAGGTCATCGGTTACCTCTACTCGACCTCGCTGCCACTTCGCCGACTGCTCGGTGACCGGCAGTCCGCCTTCGAGCAAGCGGTCACCGACACTCTGCTCGCCATCGACCCCGCAGCCTGCTTCACCGAATTCGTAGCTGCGGAAGTCCTGACTGCTACCAGGTACTAGGGCCATTAGGTGAGTGCACCGGCGGTGATGACCACATTGATGAGTTCAGCCACGATCAATCCCCTATCCGGCCACGGGTGCGTGTGCGGTGGCCAGTCGTCACTGCATCCGGCGCTCGGCGTAGGCGAGCATTGCCTCGCGCAGGTACTCCGCTAGGCGGGGATCTTGTGCGTTGTAGTACGAGCGCAGTTCTGATGGCTCCCGCAGCCCCTCGGCCTGCTCGATATAGCTAGCCTTGTCCGGGCTCCACAACCTGCGCTGTAAGGCCAGATCGTCGTCAAGGACCGCGAAGGTCTCCTCATCATCGGCAGCGACGCCGTCGCGCAGCAGCGCCACCATGCGCCGCGTGAGGTCGTGGCCGTCGGCGTTGAACTGCCGCCAGTCCTGTTCGGACCAATCGGCCGTGTTGCGTTTGATCTCCGAGATCTCGGGTTGCTCTGTGTTTCCGGTGCTTTCGACACGGCGAGCTTCCATAGCGTCGAGATGTTCGGGGCTCATCTCGAAGCCTTCGAACATGTGCTCTGCGGGCATATTTGTCCCTTCCTCGACGTGTTTGATGGTGGCGGCCACCGTGGCCGCCAGGCGGTCCAACCTGCCTCGCTCGTCGAGCAGCCGGCGGTGATGCTGACGCAACGCCTCGATCGGGTCATGCTGGGCATCGACCACCTGTCCGATC
Source organism: Mycolicibacterium litorale (assembly GCA_050205415.1). GTDB lineage: Bacteria > Actinomycetota > Actinomycetes > Mycobacteriales > Mycobacteriaceae > Mycobacterium > Mycobacterium litorale_C. The sequence goes on along the minus strand of JBNMQY010000008.1, from coordinate 92,667 downwards.
GTGGCCAGATCCAACCCGAGCTCGCGAAGCAACAGAATCTGCTGCAGCCGCAGCAGCTGCTCCCGCTCGTAGTAGCGGTAGCCGTTGGCGCCGACCCGAGCAGGCCGCAACAGCCCGATCTCGTCGTAGTAGCGCAACGTTCGGGCCGTCACTCCCGACACTCGTGCCGCCTGCTGAATCGACCAACTCACCGACCTGCCGCCTCCCTCTCACGATGGCCAACATCCACGCTAAAAGTTGCCGCAACGAGAAGGTCAAGACGCGACGGCGGACCAGACACCGCAACGGGCTTCGTTGATCAGTTGATCTGATTTTAGATCGCCCCTTCACATCTTTGGTGGATCGGCTTACGGTCGGGACATGCCGCCAACCCAGGTGCGTCCGGAGTCCTTCACCCGGTCGGCGCGCAAAGCCCAGATCGTGGCCGCTGCAATCGAGGTCATCGCGGAGGTCGGGTTCGCGCAGGCCTCTATTCGCAGAATCGCCGACCGGGTGGGTATCGCGATGAGCGCGGTGCTCTATCACTTCGGCACCAAGGACAACCTCGTCGACGCGATCGTCGAGCACATGTACCGGACCATGCTCACCCTGGTCGCGCCTACAGTCGAGCGCGAAGGCACCGCCGCCGGCAAGCTGAACGCCTACATCCGTTCCAGCATTGAGTATTTCGGCACACACCGCGTTGCCCTGATGGCGCTGGCCTCACTCGGCACCACGTACGTCCCCGCTGACGGGAGGCGGTTCGAAGAGCTCGGACTCAGTCCCGACATCGCCGAACAGCTCGCCGTGCTCGACCCCGCACCGATCCTGGTCGCCGGCCAACGCGGCGGTGAGTTCGGGAACTTCCCGGTGGAGTCCACCGCGATCGCCCTACGCGGTGCGGTCAACGGTGTGATCGAAAAAGTCCTGCGCGAACCCGGCTATGACACAGCCGGTTACGCCGAGGATCTGGTCGAGATCTTCGACCGTATCGTCGGCGGGTCCTCATGAGCACTGTGGCGATCGCAGCAGTCGGCAGCCGTGGCGACGTCGTCCCCCTGGCCGGCCTCGGCGCCGCGCTCCAGAGCGCCGGTCATCGAGTCGTCATCGCCGCCTACACCCCTTTCGCAGACGTCATTACCGAGACCGGGTGCGAGTTCCGAGAACTGACCGCTGACTTCACGCCGGGCACCGACCACGCCGACGCCACCTCTAAAGAGACCTTCGCCGCGATCTTCACCCCCCAAGGGCAACGCGACACCGGGCAACTCATCCTCGAGGCGCTCAACGATGTTCCCGCCGACATCCTGGCGCTGCCACCGTTGGCGGAGTTGGCCGGCCACCCTCTGGCAGAAGCGCGCGCTATCCCGTCGATCGGCGTTCGGCTGCAACCGCTATCCAAGACCGCGCACCATCCCCCGACCCTGCTGGGTGCCTGGTCTCTCGGCGGGCCCGGTAACCGCATGGTCGCCGCCACCGCCGCGTGGACCATCGACCGCCTCTACAGCGGCGTCGTTGCCGACATTCGCCGCGACCTGGGACTGCCGAAAGCCTCGACACGTACCCTTCGGCGACGACGCACCCAGGCGCACTGGCCGATCCTGCACGGTTACTCACCCAATGTGTTGCCTCGCCCCACAGACTGGCGATCCGGCCTACAGGTCACTGGGTACTGGTGGCCGCCCACCCCGCCCGGATGGCAGCCACCCCAACAGCTCACCGATTTCCTCGCCGCCGGCCCGTCACCGGTGTTCATCGGGCTGGGCAGCACCGTGGTCACCGCGGCGCGCGCCCAACAGCTTGCCGACATCATCGCCGCGGCTCTGCGGCACGCGGGGGTGCGCGGGGTCGTCCAAGCGGGGTGGGCCGGAATCGATGTCACCGGCGCCGACATCCTCACTATCGGCGACACACCGCACGAGTGGCTGTTCCCCAAGATGGCCGCCGCGGCACACCACTGCGGCGCCGGCACCACCGCCGCAGCCCTGCGCGCCGGCATCCCCAGCATCTCCCTGCCCGGACCCTTCGGCGATCAACCCTTCTGGGCACACCGTCTGCACGAGCTCGGCACCGCCCTCGCACCTCTGCCTCAGCGCTCCCTGACCTCGCAGCGTCTCGCCGACACCATTCGTGCCACGCTCGACGACACCGCCCTACGAAAAGCCGCCCAGCACCTCGCGGCACGCATTGCCGTGGAGGACGGCACCGCCACTGCCGTCGCCGCCATCGAGGAACTCCTGCAGCCATCGCACCGCCGCTGCACGGCCTGCTGCAGCGCGAGGCCGTCGACATCGCGGGCGGCCCCGAGGAGCCGGCCGTCAGCAGCTAGCGTCAGGCCTACCGAGGGTGATGTGTAGAACGCCGGATGAGCCCAGGCTGAGTCGTTTCACGCGGCCGGCTGGCAGTAGCGGATGCCGTGCGGAGGCCTTGAGTCTCGGCGCGTCGGCTGACCTGGCCGATCAAGCGTGAAGGTCATCGTTGGATCACTGGCCAGCTCGACCGTGCTACCTCTGTGACAAGTCAGATCTCACGCACACCAGAACGTCCAGGCGTGCGCGGCGTGCCTCGAGCTCACTGCACAAATGCGGTCGCGGTTGCAATCGATGCTGAAAAGTGCCGTCGAACTCGAGATCCGAAACTACTTGTAGGTTCTCACGTTCCGGTTCATCTATCCGGCCGCTGACCAGGGCGTCGAGCGTCCGTCTCACGGTGCCCGCTCCGCGGGTGTCTCACGAAGTACTTCATTTCCTACGCGACGACTGATGTCCGACCGGTGCGCTCACGTCTCCCCCAGTCCGAGACGGTCGAGCAGTGTCGGTGCTCCCGGCCCGGAGAGTTCACCAAAGACCGAAGGGCGGCCAGCGAGGCTCATCAATAGCGCTTCTCCTGGCGCTCGCACTTCAGGTCCGCTGCCGTGCGTCCAGTCCACGTCGGTCGCAATCAATCGCAGTCTCCGGCCACGCCAGGCGCTGCACAAGATCGGCACATAGAGCGAGCGCTGCAGGGCAGTGCGGAGACGTTCTGGTGGGATGATGCGCGCAATGCCCAGCGGGCGACGGATGTCTTGCTGGTGGATCATGGCATCGAGCAGACCGATGGTGCCGCCAAAGGCTGCCATGTAACCGCGTGGTTGCGCTCGTTGCCGGATGAGGTCAACCACCAACCGTTGGGAGACAGGCATAGTCATCGATGGCTATGGCGTTGAAGCGATCCATGCTGCCGCGGGCGTCGAGGACGCGTCTCTTCGCGATCTGGGCGAAGGAGAGGCTGTCGTAACTGATGACGTGCGCGGCGAGATCGCGTACCCGCCACTGGCTGCACAAGGTCGGGTGCGACCATTGCTCGGGTTTCAGATCGGCGAGCAAGTTGGCCAGAGCTAATCGTTCGGCGCGAACCAACTCCGTCACGCTCATCATCGTCACGCGCTTTCAAGCGTATGCACCGCACGTGACCTCGCTCGGGATCGCAGGATCGCGATTCCAACGAGCCCGAACACCGTGTCGGCGATGATCTCGATGACAGCAGTCACCCAGGAGAACCAGGTGACCCGCGCCGCCGGTGGCGCATTGATGAAGCTATCGCTGAAGAAGCCCCACGTCGGCAGCAGATGCGCAACAGTGAACCCCGCTGCGCTGACCAAGCCGACAACGGCAGCGGCATGAGGCGCCCACCGGCTACCGAGGAACACCAGCGTGATGGTGATGACAGCCAGCGCGATCTGGATCATGCCCGCCACCATCACCGCGGGCGGTATCACGTCCATGCCTCGGCGTAGATGGTCCGCGCCGTGCAGCGCTACTGCAGCGCCGAAGACCACTGCGGCCGGACGAAGCCCGGCATCCCAGCGGGTTTGGCTGACCTGCCGTTGTCCCACCATGTGAACCCCCACTACATCCGACCACTACTACGGACTGTAGTAACTACTCGGCGCGGTGTACAGGTCGTTCAAATCAAATCTGTAAGTTCTCACGTTCGGCTGCATCAGCGGGCGATGCTTGAGCTGGGCGTTCGAGACTGTCTCACGTCGGCGACACCGCTGTTTGTCTCACGAAACGCTAGTGCGGCCCCGAATCGCATTGCTCTAAGAATGAGACGATTCTGGCGGGCAACGATTCGACGATCGAGGACAGCTTGGCGTCAGATACGGTCACGTGGGCACTATGGAGGGGAGTGCGGAGTGGCTGAGTTCGACCACGTTGTGCAAAAACGGCGGTCGATCAGGCTATTTCACCCCGACAAGCCGGTACCGCGTTCTCACGTCACCGAGGCGCTCGAGTTGGCCCGCCGCGCACCCTCGAATTCCAACACCCAGCCCTGGCACCTGGTGCTGGCCTCCGGCGCAGCCCGTGAGCGACTGGTCACCGCACTGCTCAACGAGTCCCGGATACGCGAGCCCGCAATACCCACACTGCCTGTTGATTTCGAGACGTTCAAATACGAACTGGGAGCACAACTTTACGGAAGCCTCGGTATCGCCCGCGATGATGTCGAAGGGCGTCGAAAGGCCATCAGACTCAACTGGCGGTTCTACAACGCCCCGCTTGCCGGAATCGTGTGTATGCCCCGCGACCTTCACCACGTCGACAGTCTCGGCGTCGGTATGTTCTTGCAGACGTTCATCCTGGGACTCACCGCGCGAGGCCTGGGCACCTGCGTCCAGATGCTCATCGCTGGATTCCCCGACGTCGTGCGCCAAGCTCTCCACATCCCGGCCCACTACGAGATTCTCTGCGGTCTCGCCATCGGTTACGCCGTCGAGGACTTCCCCGCCAATAACCTCGACGTCCCCCGCAAGCCGATCGACGACACAGCCCTGTTCCTCGACCAGTAGGCCACGCCAGACTGCCTCGTCGCCAAGACAGGACCTGATCGCTCTCGTTTCTCTACGAACGAGATACAGAGCGGAGGGCCGAGTCATCGCTAATGACGGCATAGAGCAGGGAGTCGCGCCATTCGCCTCGGGCGAACAGGTGACTGCGCATGCGGCCTTCGAACACAAGGCCGGCTTTCTCCAGCACCCTGGAGGAAGCGTGATTGTCTGGGTGACACGTGGCGCTGATCCTGCGCAGCTGCAACTCCCCGAACCCGAACCGCAGCAGCATCTGAGCGGCATCTGTGGCTAACCCCTTCGACCAGAATTCGGGGTGGAGCACGTAACCGATTTCGCCTCGACGGTGCTCGACGTTGGTCACCGATAAGGTCGCACTGCCGATAAATGCCTGTGAATCGATGTCGACCATCGCAAGGTCGAAGCTCGTTCGGCGAGGTGTTCTTGCTTGTCCTAGCACCGCACAGAGGAAGGCGCGTGTGTCCTCAATGCTGTTGGGTCCCCAGTCCATGAACTGCGTGACGATCGGATCAGAGGCATAGGAATGCACTGCGGTCACGTCGGTTTCGACGAACTCACGCAGTATCAATCTGTCGCCGACCAGTCGGATCCGGTCATCGCTCATAGGGCCATTGCACGCGACACGGGGGAAAATCGCTACCCGTTTAGGGAGGACAGGAGTGCGGAAGCACGCTAGTTGTAGGTTCTCACCTTCTGGTGCATGCGGCCGTCACCCTGACCTGCCACGATTCGATCTGTCTCACGCTGACTGCATCGGTGTTTGTCTCACGAAACGCTGCATCTCCTACGCGAGTCCCCCGTTCTGAAACCGCAGGGCGTCCATGGTGTGCCGGCCGACTTCGCGGCGGCGTCGCTGTTCTCGCCCTGAGTGGGCTTTCGGGCGTCGCGGCATATCCTTCGACTTGGGAGGGCTGCCGCGAGACCATCGATGCGCTACTTGCCAGGCGTGGCGAAGACGAACAGTGCCATGAAGGCGATGTTGATGAAGTAGATCGCTTCGACCAGACCGACGGTGATCAGAAACGGTGGACAATCGTGATTGCGCTTCGGGTTGGCGGGCAACGCCTGCGATGAACTGGGATCCGGCCATTCCGTCGCCGATACCTGCACCGATGGCGCCACCGGCCAAAATGATGGCGCCCAATATGATGGCGCCGGCCAAGAGCGCGTCGCCCACGATGGGGTCAGTCGGCATGTTGAAACCTCCTAGGTCGTGTGATGTAAGCGGGATTCGACAGCGGTTACGGCTTGGGCGCCGCCGTCCTCGGCGGCGATGTCTGCACTGAGTCGATGTGCGTTATCGCGCAGTTGTGGATCGTCGACCACGGTGCGCATCGCGGCAGCGAGGCGGTCGACGGTGAGGCGGCGCTGGTTGATGATGGCAGAGCGACCAACCGAGATCCTGTCTCGAATCCAGCGCTCCACGGTGCGCGCCATGGCTGAACAAGTCCACATCACGCAGTTTCGAAGTGGACTGCGTATCAGCCCGTTCAGCTGGAATCGGCCGCCCACGCCAAGGTCGCAGCGCGGAGTTGGTCAACGAACTCGCGCTTGTGAATCTGGTACTCCAGCATGCTCGTTCCAGCGACCGCAGCGGCGGCCAGCTTGATCCGGCCATAGCGTTCAACCCACTCCGGATGGGTACGAAGAAAGTCACGAACCGCAAGGTTGCTCGCCCATAGCGCGCCGAGGTGCGGGACGGCGCTGACATTGAAGTTGGAAATGCCTCTCTTGCGCCAGAAGTGTCGCCCCGGGCGGCGACCGTCTTCGCCCAGGTACTCGTACCCAAGAGCTGACAGACGCTCAATTGCGGCGTGTGGTTCGATTCCCGGTTCCGCCCCGACGAGGATGTCAACGATCGGTTTGGCGACGAGTCCAGGTACTGCAGTACTTCCGAAGTGCTCGATCCCAGATACATAGTCGCCCAGCGCGGCACCAATCGCCGCGGACTCCACTCGGTACGACTCAGCCCAGCGAACGTCATAAGGCACGACCTGAACCCAAGGTTCCTCCGCGCTCACTCCCTCAGTGTGGCATCGAACGGAGCCGAAACGCGGGCCCCGGGCCCTGCTGACCCAGGACCGCCCTGTCTCGTTTCTAGAGATTCGAGACGGCTCAGATCCTGTCTCAGCGCGGGCGCACCTTTTTGGAGGGTTCGGCGGGGTACCGCACACTTGGTTGATGCCGGAAGACTTCGTGGCCCCTGAGCTTTACTACGCCCAGTTGGCTCGAGTCAGGCAGGGTGCCGGGGCGTTGATCACCTCACCCGACGGGCGGGTGGTCATGTATGACGTGACCTATCGCGATTACCTCGAATTGCCGGGCGGCGCGGTCGAAGAGGACGAACCGCCACCGGTGACGTGCCTGCGGGAGTGCCGGGAGGAACTCGGTGTTGACATCGAGGTCGGGCGCCTACTCGTCATTGATCATCAAGTCGATGGAGGCGAGCAGGGCAATTCGGTGATGTTCGTCTACGACGGCGGCGTCGTCGAGGAGTGTGCACTACACGCAGTCCCTTCTGACGAGGGTCGAGGCGTGGTCTTTGTCGACCCGAAGGACCTTTCCAGTGTGACTATTTCACGGCTGGCCAACAGAATTCGCCACGCACTCACGGCACGTGAAACCGGAGGCGTGGTCGAGACGGTCAACGGCGAAGGCCGATGACACTACGACTGGCGCTTGACGGTGTCTACCTTCAACCGCCCACTGATGATGACCTGGTCCAGCTTGCACGGCGTGCCGCCGACCCCGGGGCTGTTCTCCCACCGGGCGAGGCGCACTTCGTGACCTGGATTGCGGGCCGAACACCGCAGCAGAGCGCCCAAGACCGGATTGCGCGGGTGCAGGCCAATCGCGATCACACCCGTCGCCCCGGCTGGACGCTCGACCTCGCGGTGATGGTCGAGGAACAACCGGCGGGCGTGCAGAGCTTGTCCGGGTTCGACCAGTGGCCGCACCACCGTGTCGTGGGGACGACGTCGTGGCTGCTCGCGGCGTTTCAAGACCGAGGTATCGGAACGCTCGCGCGCGCAGCAGTTCTCGAACTGGCCTTTGCCCACCTGCGCGCAGAATCAGCCAAGTCCTGGGTACTCGACGAGAACCGGGCCAGCATCGGGGTATCAACGAAACTCGGCTACCGCCTCATTGACCGTCATCACATCACCGAGCATGGCTCCCGATACGCCGAAGGCGTCTACCAGCTGGACCGAGACGCCTGGTTGGAGTCACCGGTCCGCCCGCGCTACCGCCCCGCAATCACCGGTGCTGAGCACCTGGTCCACCTCTTAGACCGCTGACTGTCACCTCGATTCGTGTGCAGCGCCCACTACCTCGCGGGGAGTCCGTAGTGGCCCGCAATCAGTGCTGCCGCGTCTTTCGGTTCGTGCTTGGAGGTGTCAACCGTGAAGACGCCGGCGTAGGGAAGTGACGGATACGGAACCCGTTGCAGTAGCGATGCCAAAATGTCGCGGTCCGTGAGTTTGTTGTGTTTTGCGCGGGATACCTCCGACACCCTCTGCAAGAGGACGTCGTGTGGCGCGTGCAGTTCCACCAGCAGAACCTCACCGCCGTTTGCCATCACGGCGTCCAGTCGTTTTCGCACTACGTCGTCGTCCTGCGGCCCGTCGTAGACGAAGGTGAAGATGACGCTGGTGCCGCGCCGTGCACAGTAGCCGAGGACCGCTTCCCGCAGTTCGTCGACGAGCTGGTAGTTGGCCGCCAGCTCGCCCGGATAGAGACCCTGCACCAGGTCGCGTGTCACGTGGTTGTGGAAAACCGGGAATCCGGTGAGTTCGGCCAACGCCTCGGCGACGGTCAACTTCCCGGACGCGGGAGGACCGTAAATGAAGATCAACTTCATACGGGTCACCAGACCGGGTGGGTGAACGAACGCGTAATCAAAGACCCGAGTTCGGCCGTCCCGCACGGGCTGAATGACGCGCTCACGATCTCGACCTGATCAGCCAAGGACGGACTTCCGCTCCCAACCGCCATCGTCAAAGCGTCCCTGACACACCCTCGAAAACCAAGCGATTAAAGCTCCACGGCCGGACACTTCATTCAGCAGTGCGTTGGTCGCCTGCAAGATCAGGCCCCGGCCACCAGGCGTAGGTCTGCCTCAAACGCTCATAGGACGTCGTTGTTGTGGAATTGTCCACAACAACGCTCACCCGTCTCGCATGTAAAGAAACGAGGCCGATCAGATCCTGTCTCGCGCGGGGCGACTGATCTACCAGAGATCGCCGGGTCGCCAGTCGCAGATGAGAGCGGTATCCGCGGTGAGCGGTTGGCCTTGCGTCTCGGCGCGAAGAAGGTAGATCCGGTCAGCGTCTTCGTAGGTGTCGATGATGCCGGTTGGGCCGGCGGCCTGGGTATGCCCAGTCCAGCGCTGCCAGCCACGAGCTTCATAGAAGGGCGCCGCTGTTTCAACCGCGTTGAGGGCTCCGAGCTGATGTCGCGTGTTGACGATATGTTCGGCGTGATCCATGACCATGCGGCCCAGTCCAAGTCGCTGTTGGTCGGCTCGAATCGCGACGCCCTCGATGTAGCCGGTGTCGAAGGCTAGTTCGTTGTGGCGCAGGGTCCTTGGTACGACGGCGGCGAACCCGATCAAGGACCGCTCGGCGTCACTGAGGACGACGTGCACTCCGTTAACGGCATGCAGCCAATCGTGTGATCGGAACGCTGATCCGAACGCGGAGCGCACCAGTTCTTCCGCGGCGAGAAGCTGCGCTGCATTGAGTTCCCCCGGCTCGGAGATCAGTACCTCCACCATGAGGGCAGCGTGGCATAGAAGCGCCGCTCATGGTGCACGCCACACCGGGTGTCTCTTTACTAGAGAATGTGGACGACTCAGAACTTGTCTCAGCTAAACGGGCTTGCTGGCCTCAAGAACCTGCTGCCAGGTACTGGGGCTTGTGAGGCGAGGTCGGGCGTGGCGGTAGGTGCGGCGCATCCTTGGAAATGCGGTGCCGACACGGATGCTGAGCCCGACTGATTCGCGCAGCAGGGCGAACATTTTGGCACGGTCGCGCTGACGGTAGACCACGCCGCGCCCGTCGGCGGTTGTCACGGTCACCCCGTCGACCTTGCACAGCGAGAACCACCGCGCGTCCTGCGTCGCGACGTTGATCTGCGGACGCTGGTGATGGATGGGGTCGTGCGGCTTGAGCTGGTGCACGACACCGCGGCTCAGCCGCGCCGCGATCGCCAGCGGGTTGGTCGGGATGGTGACCTTCCTGCGCCACTTCTTGTCCGACGGCGCGGGCAGCGCCGTCGCGCTCTCCAGCACCACCGCGTCCGAGTACTGTGCGCGCAACTTGCGGACGTCGGGTAAAGCGGACTCCAGGATCGAGAAAATGTGGTCGGGCCCGGCCAGGAAGTCGTCCATCGCCTTGTTCTGGATCGCGACGGTCGAATACTCAAGGCAGATAAGGTGTTTGATCGTCGCCTTGAAGTGGCTGGCCACCAAGCCGCGAATGTTGCCGTCCCAGTGCATCGCCGCGACGACGAGCCGGTTGCGCAGGTGGAAGTACGCCTGCCAGTCGATGGCGTCGTCCTTATCGCTCCACGCCATGTGCCAGATCGCCGCACCGGGCAGCGTCACCGTCGGATAGCCGTGTTCCCCGGCGCGCAACCCGTATTCGACGTCGTCCCACTTGATGAACAGCGGCAGCGGCTGACCCAACTCCTCGGCGACCTGGCGTGGGATCATGCACATCCACCAGCCGTTGAAGTCGACGTCGATACGACGGTGCAGGAGCCTGCTGCGGTACTCCTCCGCGTCACTGAGCCGGTACTTGGCGAAGTTGTGGTCGTATTCGGTGTTGACCGCTCCCGACCACATGAAGTTCTCGGAGTCGACCATCTCACCCATCACGTGCAGGTGCGAGGGCTCCTGCAGATTGAGCATCTGACCGCCGACGAGCGTGGGCACCTTCGCGAACCGGTTGAATGCCAACGCCCGCAGGATCGAATCCGGTTCGACGCGGACGTCGTCGTCCATGAACAGGATCTGTTCGCAGTCGGTGTTCTTCAGCGCCTCGTACATGACCCGGCTGTAGCCGCCGGACCCGCCGAGGTTGGGCTGATTGTGAATGGACAGCCGATTGCCGAGCGCGGCCGCGGCAGCGTCGAACCCAGGATGATCCTTGGCCTTCTTGGTGCCCTGATCCGAGACGATGACGGCGCTGATCACCTCGTCAACCTCGGGATCCGAGGTCAGCGCAGCGAGAGCGTTGACGCAGTCCGACGGCCGGTTGAACGTCGGGATGCCGACGGCGATGTTCGCCCTCCCGGGTGCCTGGACCGGGGCGTACCACGCGGCGTGGTGCAGCGTGGACTTCGCGTCGGTGGTGATGTCGAACCAGATCCAGCCACCGTCCTCGAACGGGATCAGCCCGATCTCGAACTCGAGCACCGCGGGCTCACCCTCGGTCGCGCTGTGGATCGGAGCGCCGCCGACGGTGATCCGGGCGCCGGTGGACTTGGAGCGGTAGACGTCGACGCGGGCACTGCCGGTCAGCTCGACACGCAGCACCACCGACTCCAGGATCGACCAGCGCCGCCAGTAACTGGCCGGGAACGCGTTGAAGTACGTCGCGAACGAGACCTCGGACTCGGCGCCGATCTCCAACGTCGTGCGCGTCGGGGCGTGCGCGCGCCGCACGTTGGTCTCCGATTCCTCTATATAGAGCTTGCGAACGTCGAGCGGCTCACCCGGGCGCGGCAGGATGACGCGGGCCAGGGGGCTGACCGCGCGTGACTGCCCGGCCTCCAACGCGCCCAACGAGACATCTGCGAAAACCAGCTCAGACATACCCGCGATTAGACCACCACCGCCAAATAACTCTCGTTTCTTGAGAAATGAGACAACCCCCCGCGACCCACATCGCGGTCGCGTAGCGCCAGGTCGCACCGTCTCATTTCTTGTCTCACGGAGTTGGCGGATCCGCCATCACTCCGCCATCGTGCGTGAGATTCCGCCACGATCCGTGAGAACCTACACAACAGCTACTGCCCTACGCGTGAGCCATGTTCGTGAACCGCGACAGATGCAGCTGATGCGCCACGGTGATCGTCTTCGTCGGACCGTTACGGTGTTTGGCCACAATCAAATCCGCTTCACCACCGCGCGGATCATCTCGCTCGAACGCGTCCGGGCGGTGCAACAGGATCACCATGTCGGCGTCCTGCTCGATGGCGCCCGATTCACGGAGGTCCGACAGCATCGGCTTCTTGTCCGTGCGCTGCTCCGGACCACGGTTCAGCTGGCTCATCGCGATCACCGGAACCTCGAGTTCCTTGGCCAGCAGCTTCATGTTTCGCGAGAACTCCGAGACTTCCTGCTGACGCGACTCCACCTTCTTGCCCGACGTCATCAGCTGCAGGTAGTCGATGACGATCAGCCGCAGCCCGGCCTTCTGATGCAGCCGCCGCGCCTTGGCGCGGATCTCCATCATCGTCAGGTTCGGCGAGTCATCGATGTAGAGGGGCGCCTCGCTGATCTCACTCATCCGCCGCGCCAACCGCGTCCAGTCGTCGTCACTCATCCGGCCCGACCGCATATCGGCGAGCTTGATCTTCGCCTCCGCCGAGAGCATGCGCATGACGATCTCGGACTTGCTCATTTCCAGCGAGAAGATCACGCTCGGCAGCTGGTGCTTGATCGAGCACGACCGCATGAAATCCAAACCCAGCGTGGAGTTGTGCGTCGGCACCATCGACCGGCTCGCCAAGTACATGTGGTTGGCATTGTCCACTTCGACGCACCGCACCGGCACGCTCGCCACCGGCCGCACATCGACGATGAACCGCGACTCGGACCGAGTGGTGTTGGTGGCGCCCCGACGCTCCTTGTGCAGCAGAGCTTTACGGCTCAGCCCGAAAACGTCGTCGTCGGTCGAGAAGTTGAGTGTGTACGCGGTAGACGAGCCTTCGCTCCGGCCCTGGACGCGCTTGGTGGAGGTCTGGCAGCGATATCCCAAACTCACAATCAGTTCGGCGACGTCGGCCGCCAACCGCTTGTTCGTCACGCTGAACTGGACCCCGCCCCCGACGGTGACCGTGCCGTCGGTGTCGAGTAGGCCGGCCAACAATGCCCGCCGCTGCGCCTCCGAAGCGCGGAGGTATGCCATCGGAATGTGCTTGTCCCCCAGTACACCGATCGCGCGGAGGCGACCCTGCAGCGTCCCCACTTCATTGTGGCAGCGCTGGCACAGACGCAGCCCGCACGACTTGCCGCCACAACGCTCACACGTGGGTGCCGGCACCGGCGCGGATACGAACCGTGCTCGGCCGCCGCACGACCGTCCACAGGTACGCACCTGGCTGGTCTGCGGAACGAACTCTGCGCCGCATACCTCACATGCCCGCGGCGCAATGGCCACGGGCGCCGGCAGCTTCAGCTGATACCGGTAGGGCGCACTGGCCGACTCGTACGCCTCGACGCCCTCCCCCTCGATACGCATCACGATCTCGGGATCAGCCGTCGTGATCTGCGCGGCGGCAGTCGTCCCGTCGCCCAGCCACGCGCCAAGCGTGTACGGCGGTACGAGCAAGTCGCGTTCCGGGGCCTGCAACGCCGCCGCGTTCACGACCGAGTGATTGAGCCTGCGGTCGGCCGTCGGGCACCGCAGCGTCGCCGCGATCTCCTCCGTCGTGCGGATCGCGGCGTCCTGCGCCGACCTACGTGACGCGCGCGTATCCGTCAGCCACTGATGCTCCGCGTCCGCGACGATGACCGTGCCGTCGGAGAACTCCACCTCGTAGCACGGCCGGCCGACCATCACGTCCGTCGCCGCGACCACGCGCGTCGGCCGTCCGTCGTCGCCGATCAGTTCGTCTCCGACCGCGACCTCACCCATGGTGGTCCAGCCGTCTGGCGTCGGCAGCGGCGTATCCAAAGCCAGCGCCTTGCCCATACCCGGCCGCGCCGCGATCACGATCATCTGCCCCGAGTGCAGGCCGTTCGTCAGCTCGTCGAGTTCGGTGAACCCCGTCGGCACACCGCGCGAGATACCGCCCTGCGAGGCGATGGCATCGATCTCGTCCATCGTGGGCTGCAGCAGGCTTTCCAGCACCGCGAAGTCCTCGGAGGACCGCCGGTCCACCACGTCGTAGATCTCGGCCTGGGCGCGGTCCACGACCTCCGCGACATCGGCGCCCTCCGCGCCCGCGTAGCCGTACTGCACGACGCGGGTCCCGGCCTCCACCAGCCGGCGCAGCAGTGCCTTCTCGGAGACGATGCCCGCGTAGAACCCGGCGTTGGCGGCCGTCGGCACCGTCGAGATCAAAGTGTGCAGATACGGCGCCCCGCCGATCCGCCGCAGCAGCCCACGCCGGTCCAGCTCCGCCGCCACAGTGACCGCGTCGGCGGGCTCACCGCGCCCGTACAGGTCGAGGATCGCGTCGTAGATGTTCTGGTGCACCGGCCGGTAGAAATCGCCGGGACGCAGCCGCTCGAGCACGTCGGCGATGGCGTCCTTGCTGAGCAGCATGCCGCCCAGGACGGCCTGCTCCGCGGCGGCGTCATGAGGCGGTTGGCGGCCGAAATCCTCCCGCGGCGGCGGTTCGTCCATGTCCGGATGACCACGGTCGTCCACGACAGCCACGAGACCCCCTATATCGATCGAACGCCAGTTCGTTTTCCGCTCGCTGCGACTGTAGGAAACCCCACCGACAACTCCACGCGACGGCCAACGTTAGACGTTGCTGGAGCGGTCCGTGCAGGCCCCTGTTGACGAACCTGTGGAGGGAATGTGCATAGATCAGGACAGGCGTGTTGAGGCCTTGGGGAAAACCTGTGGATGATCATTCGTTATCTGGATATCACCGCAGATAAGCGCACCACATGACGGGTGGATCGTTGTGGATAGAAACTTCCCCGGCGTGTCGTGCCGGGTTGACTTCTCGGGCGTGTTGGGTAGCGCCGGAGGGCTGCCCAGGTTAACGGCAGATAACGTTCGCTATGGAAGCGCCCGCCGGGGATGTTCGCCAGACAACACAGCAACGCCCGGGTGGGAACCAAGATCGGCTCCCACCCGGGCGTATTGACGCTGGCGTCAGGCTTCGGCGACGACGTTGAGCGACACCGAGGCTTCCACGCCCGGGTGCAGCCGCACTGCAACCGAGTGCGTGCCGAGGCTCTTGATATGCGCCTTCGGCAACGCAACGGTGCGCTTGTCGAGGTTCGGGCCGCCCGCCTTCTTGATCGCGGCGACCACGTCGGTGGCCGTGACCGAACCGAACAGCTTGCCGGTCTCTGCCGAGGCGTTCACCGGGAGCTCGACACCCTCGAGCGCCTCGAGCGCCTGCTTGATCTCGTTGGCGTGCTCCAGGCCGCGCACGTTCTTGATCTCGCGGGCACGACGGATGTCGTCGGCCTGGCGCTGCGCACCACGGCTGGCGACGATCGCCAGACCGCGCGGCAGCAGGTAGTTGCGGCCGTAGCCGTCCTTGACTTCCACGGTGTCACCGGGTTCACCCAGGTGTTCCACCTCGGCGGTCAGAATCAGTTTCATCTCGTTGATCTTTCGTTTCCGGTGGCGGACTACCGCGTGGACGAACCGAACGGCAGCAGAGCCACCTCGCGGGCGTTCTTCACCGCAACCGCGATGTCGCGCTGGTGCTGCACGCAGTTACCGGTCACCCGGCGCGCACGGATCTTGCCGCGCTCGCTGATGTAGGTGCGCAGCAGTGCGGTGTCCTTGTAATCGATGTTCTGGCCCTTCTTGGAGCAGAACACGCACTTGCGGGTCTTGACCGGCTTCTCCGGTGCCGGCCGCCGCTTGTTGGACTTGGCCATATCGCTATCTCTTTCTCAATCTTGCTCGTGGAGTGCTTCAGGAAGCCACTCAGAAGGGGGGCTCGTCGTCGGCGCCGCTGAAGGAACCCGACGCCGGGGCGCTGCCCCACGGGTCCTCGGCCGCAGCCGCCTGCCCACCACCGCCACCGCGGGATCCGCCACCGCCGCCGCCACCGAAGCCGCCGCCTCCGCCGCCACCGCGGCTGGCCTTGTTGACCTTGGCGGTCGCGTAGCGCAGCGACGGGCCGATCTCGTCGACCTCGACCTCCATGACGGTGCGCTTCTCGCCCTCGCGGGTTTCGAACGACCGCTGCTTGAGCCGGCCGGTCACGATGACCCGAGATCCTCGGGTCAGGCTCTCGGCCACGTTCTCGGCGGCCTCACGCCAGATGTTGCAGCGCAAGAACAGCGCTTCGCCGTCCTTCCACTCCCCGCTCTGGCGGTCGTAGATCCGCGGAGTCGATGCCACGGTGAAGTTGGCGACTGCCGCGCCGGACGGTGTGAACCGCAATTCCGGGTCGGCGGTCAGGTTTCCGACGACGGTGATGGTGGTGTCACCAGCCACTGGGTCCTCCTGAAATGGACGGCATATTGGGCGCGAGCCTACGCAAGGCTCATGACACCCACAGCCGTTCGGTGATCAGTGCTTGTCGGTCCGCATGACCTTGGTGCGCAGCACCGACTCGTTCAGGCTGAGCTGACGGTCGAGCTCGGTCACCGTGGCCGGGTTGGCTTTCACGTCGATCACCGCGTAGATGCCCTCGGCGTGCTTGGCGATCTCGTACGCCAGCCGCCGGCGGCCCCAGATGTCGACCTTGTCGACATTGCCGCCGTCCTTGCGGACGACGTTCAGGAACGTCTCCAGCGAGGGCGCTACGGTGCGCTCGTCAAGGGTGGGGTCGAGGATGACCATGATTTCGTATGGACGCATTAGAACCTCATCACCTCCTATGGTCGTAGTGCGGCCACGGCGGATTCCGTGGCAGGAGGGTCGCCTGCGTCGGCAACCGGCCCAGGCTACAGGAAAGACTGCTGAGCTGGGAAATCGCCGACGGCTGCATCGGGGTCGAAGCTGACCTGCGGCCGCCCGGTGACGGGGTGCGGCCCGACGGTGCAGACCACGCCGTAGACCGCGGCCAGCATCTCGGGCGTCAGAACCTGTTCCGGCGGGCCGGAACACACCGACCGCCCCCGGTCGAGCACGTGGATCACATCGCAGTAATGCGCGGCCAGGTTCAGATCGTGCAATGCGATCACTGCCGTGATCCCCAGCCGCCGCGGCAACGCCAGCGCGTCGAACTGGTGTCGGATGTCGAGATGATTGGTGGGCTCGTCGAGCACCAGCAGGCGCGGTTGTTGCGCCAGCGCGCGGGCGATCAACACCCGCTGCCGCTCTCCCCCGGACATCAATGCGAACGGCTGCCGCATCAGGTGGCCGCCGCCCACCAACTCCAGGGACTGCTTCACGATCGCCTCGTCGGCACAGTCGTCGCGCTGGAACATCCGCTTGAACGGCGCCCGGCCCATCGCCACCACATCGTGGGCCCGCAGATCGAAATCGCTTGCGCCGTCCTGCAACACAGTGGCGACGGTGCGAGCCAGCTCACGGATTCCCAGCGTGGCGATGTCCACCCCGTCGAGGACCACTTGTCCGGCTGCGGGTTTCAGTATGCCGACGAGCGCACGCAACAACGTCGACTTGCCGCAGCCGTTCGGGCCCACCACGCCGACCACCTGACCCGGCTCCGCCGACAGCGACACCGCGTCGACGACCCGCCGTCCATCCAGGCACACCGACACGTTCTCGGCCGCCAACCGGACGGCCCTCACGCCGTGCCTGCCGCGACGGCGCGCCGGGCGTCCCGCCGGATCAGCCACAGGAAGAACGGGCCACCGCAGAGCGCGGTGAGCACGCCGACCGGGATCTCCTGGGGTGAGGCCAGTGTGCGCGCGGCCATGTCCGCGATCACCAGAAACGATGCCCCCGCCAGCGCGGCCGCCGGCAACGCACGACGATGGTCGCTGCCCACGAGCAGTCGCACCGCGTGCGGCAGGATGAGCCCGACGAAACCGATTGGTCCGCTGACCGCCACCAGCACGCCCGTCACCAACGACGTCAGCACGAACATCTGCGCGCGAAACCGGTTGGCGTCGACCCCCATCGTGATCGCGGCCTCGTCACCGGCCAGCAGGACGTTCAACGTGCGCGCCTGCGCCAGCAGCACGGCCAACCCGATCAGCACCACCGACAGTGGCAGCCACAACGCGCCCCAGTTCGCACCGCCCAGTCCACCCAGCAGCCACGTCAGCACCTGGCGGGCCTGATCCCCGCTGCTCGACATGATCAGCATCAGGCTGGTGACCGCCGACAGCACGTACGCGACGGCCACACCGGCCAAGACCAAACGGGTGGTGGTGATCTGGCCGCCGGCCCGGGAGAGCACATAGACCAGCGCCAGCGCCGCGAGCGCTCCCCCGAACGCCGCCACGGAGGTCGAGGCGAACCCGAACACCGTCACCCCCGTGAGGATCACCGCCACCGCGCCCACGGAAGCGCCGGAGGAGACGCCGAGCAGAAACGGATCGGCGAGCGGGTTGCGCACCAGCGCCTGCAGCGTCATGCCGACCACACCGAGACCGGCGCCCACCACCGCGCCCAGCAGCACCCGCGGCCACCGGACCTGCAACACGATGGTCTCGTAGTGCTGCGGAACAGGTTGCCGCAGAATCGCTTTGACGACATCTGCCGACGGCACGCTGATCGAGCCGATGGCCAGACCGGCCATCATGCCGGCAGCCAGCAGCACCACCAGGCCCAGCATGACCGCGGGGTAGGAGGTTTTCATCGAAAGCGGTCCGGATGGAGTTGCGCTGCCAGCTTCGCGACGGCATACGGTGCGCGCACTCCCATGACCGTGTCCTGCAACGTCAGATCGGCGAATCTGTCGTTCTTGATCGCCGACACGTTGGCCAGCTCGGGCCGCGACCGCAGGAACTCCTTCTTGTTCTCCACTCCCGGCGCACCGAAGTAGTCGTAGACGACGATGACGTCCGGATCGCGTTCGATGACCTGCTCCCACGACACGTCGCCGAACACGTCGTCGAGATCGTCGAAGATGTTCGTCCCCCCGGCGATTTCGACGACCTGAGTGCCGATGCCCTTGGCGCCGGCCGTGAACGCGGCGTCCTCGCCGCTGTCATAGACGAAGACCTTCAGCGGCGGCACATCCTCCAGATCACCGCGTGCGTCGGCGACGCTGCGCTGCATCGCGTCCACGACGGCCTCGGCGCGCTCCGGCACACCGAACACGGTCGCGATCCGCTCGACCTCGGCGTACACGTCCGCCATCCGGACCGGGCCCGTCGAGCAGGCCTCCGGGCTGAGGTAGGTCGTGATTCCGGCGGCGGCGAACGCCGTTCGTGCGCGCCCTTCGGACTCCGCAAATGCGCTGCGGTATCCGCCGTAGACGAAATCCGGTTGGACGGCGAGTAATTGCTCGAACGAGGCGTCCTTGTTCGAGATCTCCGGGATGGCGTTGTACGCCTCGGCGTACTCGGGCAACGGCGGATTGTCCGGGAAGACGCTGCCCACCACCGAATCCTGCAGGCCCAACGCGAGCATGATCTCCGTGGACTGCTGGAAGTAGCCGACCGCGCGGGTCGGCGGGCGTTCGATCGTCACCGTCTCGCCGCAGTTGTCGACAGTCACCGGGAAGCCCGTGGCGTTGGCCTGGCCGGCCGCGGTCTCGGCGGGTGCAGAGCTGCATCCGGCGACCAATGCCGCGCTCGAAACCAGAGTGAACAGGGTGGTGCGCACCGTCATGTGTGTCTCCATCCGGGATGTCCTCGTCCCGAAAGCGAAGGTCCGGTGGGGGCAGTATCGGACTCCTGGACTACATCCAGTCACCGTGGCGGGACCGCGCCGGAATCGCACCGGCTTCCTGCCTGATCCATCGGAGCCGATCGGTCGACCGGCCACGATGACAGTAGATGATCGCGGTTCGCGCTGTCAGCGCTGCATCGCGTCCGACGGCTCGGCCGGTTCGGCATCGGGTGCGTCCGACGCGACGCTCACCCGCACCCGCCGGTCCGGCGGCCGCAGCCAGTCGGGCAGCCACCGCGGCGGGTTGTCGGGCGCGCGATCGAAGATGCCGCCCGCCGGATCGTCGACCCGCCCGCCCCACCGGACCAGGTCCAGCGACGGACGGTAGATCTGCCGGATCACCAACGCGCACAGCGTGATCACCGCGATGTCGCGCAGCAGGACCGTCGCGGTGAACCACTGCTCGGGCAGCCCCCGGTTGGCTTCGCCGTAGAGATAGAGCATCCGGGGCACCCACACCAGCGCGTCGATCGTCATCCACGCCAGCAGGATCCGGCGGTGCGGCAACGCGAGCACCGCCAGCGGTACCAGCCACAGCGAGAACTGCGGACTCCACACCTTGTTGGTCAGCAGGAACGCCGCCACCACCAGGAACGCGAGTTGCGCCACCCGCGGCCGCTGCCGCGCCGTCAACGCGATGAACCCGATGGCGATACAACACGCGGCGAACAGCGCAGCCGTCACGGAGTTCAGAATCGTCGGAGGCTGCCAGAAGCCGAGGTCGGTGTCGAACCCGCGCCACCCGGTGAAGGACTTGACGACGTTGTACAGCGAATCCATGTCGTCACCGCGACGGGTGTTGAGCCGGAAGAACTCCGACCACCCGCGCGGGAACGACACCATGATCGGCAGGTTCACCACGAGCCAGGTGAGCGCCGCGGCGGCCGCCGTCTTCGCCACCTCACGCAACCGCCCGGTCCGCACCCCGAGCACGACCAGCGGAACCAGCAGCAGCAGCGGATACAGCTTCGCCGCCACCCCGAGCCCGATCAGCACACCGGCCACCACCGGTCTTCGCCGCGCCCACGCCAGCAATGCACCGACCGCGAAAGCCGTTGCCAGCGCGTCGAAGTTCGTGAAGATCTGGAAGACGACCAACGGCGAGGCGGCGACCAGCGCGGCGTCCCACACCCGGCGCCCGGCCAGCATGGCCGTCGCCCACACCGTCGCCAGCCAGGCCAGCGCCAGCCCGAACGCCGCGATGTTGAAGAACATCACCACCTCGGCGATCACCGGGATCGACACCGCGCGGGTGACGGCCGAATACGTCTTGGCCAACGCCATCGACACGTACTGGTACAGCCCGGTCAGCACCGGATACTCCATGTACCGCACGGCGATCTCACCGTCGTAGGTGATGCGCGGCTGCCCCTCGCGGTCGGTTTCGAGCCAGCTCGACTTGTACGGGAACTTGCCCTGATTCAGCAGTTCCGCCGTGTAGAGCGGCACGGTGTCGGAGTAGCAGAGCTCGTAGTAGGCGCGGTTGTTCTCCCAGTTCGCCACCCGCTGATCGGCCGATCCGGTGCCGGTGCTCTGCAGGCACGCGGCCTTCGTCGAGTACCCCAGCGCGAGGAACGCGACGGCGATGACGAACATGACCCGCAGCGGTGTCATGAACCGCTGCCTGCCGATCAGCGCGTGCCGGCCGACGGGCCCGCCCACGGTCTCGGACAGGGCCGCGCCGATCGGATCGGTGCGGCTGGGCAGGTCGCGATCGGCGGCGCTACGCCGGTCCTGCGCCAGCTGTGCCGGCGAGACCCACCCGGGCTCCCGCTGTTCCGGCTGCTCCCCCGCCGTCACGGAGGCGGCGGCGGACCAGGCGGTACGGGCACACCCGGGAGGACCGGCTGGGGTTGCGGAGGCACGACGGGTGCGGGGACCCCGGGCGCGGGCACCGGCGCACCGACCGGCGGGGGCGGCCCCACCGGCACCGTCGTCGGCGGCCCCAGCGGAATCGTGATGCCCGGTGCGACCTCGAGTGTCGGCTGGATGACGGTCTCCGACGGGGTCGGCACCAGGGTCGAGGTCTGGACCGGCCGCGGGGCCTGCGGCACGCCGGCGTATCCGCCGATCTCCTCCGGCTTGGGGAACGACTCGTTGTCGGTGTCCTCGAGCGCGCCGTCCATCGTGGCCTTCCAGATGTCCGACGGCAGACCCGACCCGTACACCGGCGAGCCCCACTTGTTCTCGAGCGGTTTGGTGCCGTCGACGGTGCCGACCCACACCGCGGTGGACAGCGACGGGGTGAACCCGACCATCCACGCGTCGCGGTTGTCTCCGGTGTCACCGAGCTGGTTGGTGCCGGTCTTGGCCGCCGACGGGCGGCCGCCCGCCAGCGCGTGGCCGTTCGAGTACGCGGCGATCGGTTGCATCGCCGCGGTGACGTTGTCGGCCACGGCCTTGTCGATGCGCTGCTCGCCCTCGTTGTCCTCCTGCGAGGCGTCGAACAGCACGTCGCCCTGGGAGTTGACGACCTTCTGCACGAAATGCGGTTTGTGGTAGACACCCGACGCGGCCAGAGTCGCGTACGCCGACGCCATGTCGATCACCCGGGACTGGTACTGGCCGAGCACGACGCCGTTGTTGGGCGGACCGCCCTTACCGTCCTCGCTGAGGGTGTGCTCGACACCGGGGAAGCTCTCGGCGATGCCGGCCTGATGCGCGGCGTCGGCCACGTCCTGCGGACCGTTGTTCAGCTTCAGCATCAAGCGGTAGTAGCTCGTGTTGAGTGACCGCTTCAGCGCCTCGGCGATGTTGCAGGTGCCGCAGCTGTTGCCCTCGACGTTGCCGATCTCGATCCCGTCGACCTCGAGCGGCGAGCTGTCGACCTGATAGCCCAGGCCCATGCCCTGCTGCAGCGCGGCCACGAGCGCGAACACCTTGAACGACGAACCGGTCGGCAGACCGGCCTGCGCGAAGTCGAACCCGTTCGCGTCCGAACCGCCGTAATAGGCCTTGACGCCGCCGGTCTTCGGATCGATCGACACCACCGCGGTGCGCATATCGGGATCCTGGCCGTCGAGGTACTCCGCGACGGCCTCCTCCGCGGCGCGCTGCGCCTTCGGGTCGATCGTCGTGGTGATCTGCAGACCCTCGGTGTTGAGCTGCTGCTCACTGATGTTGAACAACTCGAGCAGCTCACGCTGCACCTGACGCTCGATGAGGCCGTTGGGCCCCGTCGTCTGGTTCTGCGTCTGCGCCACATCCGGCGGAACCGTCGGCGGGAACACCTGCGCGGCGCGGTCGGCCTCCGACAGCGCGCCGATCTCGACCATCCCGTCGAGCACCCAATTCCACCGGTCGGCCGCACCCTCCGGGTCCACGGCCGGGTCGAGGGCGGAGGGACGCTGGATGAGCGCGGCCAGCAGGGCGCCCTCGGACACGGTGAGCTCTTCGACCGGTTTGTTGAAGTACGCCCGCGACGCGGCGGCCACGCCGTAGGCGCCGCGACCGAAATAGATGATGTTCAGATACGACTGCATCACCTGGTCTTTGGACCACTCGCTGGACATCTTCGTCGAGATGACCAGCTCCTTGGCCTTACGCGTCAACCCACCCAGCCCGGACCGCTCGGAACCGACCAGCGCGTTCTTCACGTACTGCTGGGTGATCGTCGACCCGCCCTGGACGTCGCCGCCGAAGATGTTGTTCTTGAAGGCGCGGGCGAAACCGGTGAACGAGAAACCCGGATTGGAGTAGAAGTCGCGGTCCTCGGCGGCCATCACCGCATCCCGCACGTGCACCGGGATCTGGTCGATGTTGACGTCGACGCGGTTGCCCTCGGGCGGAACGATCTTCGCGATCTCGCTGCCGTCGCTGGCCAGGATCGTCGACACCTGGTTGGTGCGGATGTCACCCGGATTGGGCACATCGACGATCATGTAGGCCATTCCGAACGTCACCAGCGGAAGCAGGATGAGCACCGCGGCGGCGGCGATCAGTCCGCGCCGGACCCACCTCCAGTTGATCTGGTCACGCCAGTGCGGGCGGGCGCCGGGAGGCGGCGGCGGACCGGCCGGCCCGTCACCGCCGCCACCGCCGGGACGACGCGGCGGTGGGGGTTTCTGCGGCGGGGTGCCGTCGAGCGCGGCCTTGACCACATCGATCGGATCGCGCAGATGAGCCGGCGGTTCGTCGCGGTACTGCGGCAGGATCGCGGTCCGGCCGTCGTCGGCCGGTCGGGGCGGACGGTTTCCGCGGGGCGGTTCGGGTGGCCGGCGCACGGGACCCTCGGCCGGGCGGGGCGGACGGCCCCGGTCCGCGTGCCGGGGGCCTCTGTCGGAGGCCGGGCCGGGAGCTGGGAGCGGCGCGCCGGCACCGTCAGCCGCGTGTCCCCTGCGGACATCTCCGGCCGACCGTTCGTGGCGCCCTTCGCTATTCACTCGCCGTACGCGCGCTCTTGCGCGCCGTCCGGGTACCGCGCGGGGCCTTCGGCGGCCGCACCGCGCCGAGCACATACGACTTCACGAGGTGATTCCATTCGCAGGTTCGGCATACCTCCACCACGTGTACGGAGAACTCGTCGAACTTGGTGGCCAGCAGAACCAGCTCCTCGGCGGTTCTCGCCGACCCGGACACCGGACCCAGGTGATCCCCGAACACCCACGAAACGAGCGTGAGCTGTTCCTTCCGGCAAATCGGGCACATCACCGAGCTGGGCTTGCCGTGGAACTTCGCGGCGCGCAGCAGATAGGGGTTCGCGTCGCAGACCTCCGAGACGCCGGTGCGCCCCGAATAGACCTCAGCCAGCAGGGACCGGCGCCGCAGCGCATAGTCCACCACCTGTCTCTGCAATCGCACGCAGACCAGAGTACGTCGGCCCCCCGCGCCCCGAACGTCAGACGCCGCATCGTGATCCCGGATCCCGCGTCTGGTCTGCGGCGTTGCCCCTCGAACTCTTACGATCCTGGCGTGGCAGTGAGCAGCTCAGGGCGGCCGACGGCGGGAACCCGGGCAAAGGACAGCGACCGCAACGACATCTGTCAGGTGCTCGACACCGCGCTCAGCGAGGGACAGCTGTCGATGGCCGAGCACGGGGAGCGGGTGAAGGCCGCCACCCACGCCGCGACGCTGGGCGAACTGCAGGCACTCGTCTCGGATCTGCAGACCGCCAACGCACCGGTGCAGCTGCCGGATCTGAGCGGGCCGAAACGCCGGCGCCTGCCGCTGCGGGCGGGCTGGGGCGTCAAGACGGCGATGGCCGCGGTGCTCGTCGTGCTCGGCATGTGCATCGGCTGGGGGCTCTACGGCAACACCAGCTCACCGCTGGACTTCCAGTCCGACCCCGGGGCGAAGGCCGACGGGATCGAACCGGTGGTGCTGACCCCGCCGCGCCAACTGCAGTCCCTCAACGGGCTCAACGGGCTGTTCGAGCAGATGCGCCAGCGCTTCGGCAGCACCATGGGTTACGAACTGGACATCCGCGCCGACTGGGCGTCGCTGGAACGCCCCGACCCGTCCGACAACCGGCGCAAACAGGACTATGACTACCGCGGCGGGTGGAGTGACCCGTGGGGTTCGCCCAGCACCCTGGACTCCGACGACCGGCTCGTCGACTTGTCGAAGTTCGACGTCGAGAAGACGCTCGGGGTGATGCGTGGAGCCCCGGACACGCTCGGCATGAAGCGCGCCGACGTCACCGACACCTGGGTACGGATCGGACCGTCCACCGATCCGGCGACCCCCGACCTCGTCACCGTCGAGATCGTCGCCAACAGCGATTTCGGCACCGGACGCATCGAGCTGTATCCCGACGGCGCCACCAAGGCGATCTGGCCGCCCAGCAGCTGAGCCGCCGGTCCAGGTGACCGGCAGGCGAACAGCAGGCAACGGGCCCGTGTGGCGCTCTATATATCGGCGCGATACTATTTTGCGAGGTGTCGATGCGTCGTAGCGACGGTGCAGATCGTGAGGAGGGGGTTCGCCATGCTGGAACTCGCCATCCTGGGCCTGCTGCTCGAATCGCCGATGCACGGCTATGAACTGCGTAAACGCCTGACCGGTCTGCTGGGTGCGTTCCGCGCCTTCTCGTACGGTTCGCTCTATCCGGCGCTGCGCCGGATGCAGGTCGACGGGCTGATCGTGGAGGACGCCGCCCCGGCCGGCACCGTGACGCGCCGGCGGGCCCGGCGGGTCTACCAACTCACCGATGCCGGCAAGCAGCGCTTCGCCGAACTCGTGGCGGACACCGGTCCGCAGAATTACTCCGACGACGGATTCGGTGTCCATCTCGCCTTCTTCAACCGCACCCCGGCCGAGGCCAGGATGCGGATCCTGGAGGGTCGCCGTCGTCAGGTGGAGGAACGTCGCGAAGGCCTGCGTGAAGCAGTGGCGCGGGCCAGCAGCTCATTCGACCGATACACCCGGCAGCTGCATCAGCTCGGGTTGGAGTCCAGCGAGCGCGAAGTGAAATGGCTCAACGAACTCATCGCGGCGGAACGTCTCGGGCAGGGGAGTCCGGACAACACGTGAGAACAGCCTTTTACCGGGGCGATCAAGGACAGAGCTACCGAATTCCAGTAGGAGAGGGAGAGAAGGGCCATGACTGAGCACGCAGGAGACATCCGGGTCGCGATTGTCGGCGTCGGCAACTGCGCGTCCTCGCTCGTGCAGGGCGTGCAGTACTACAAGGACGCAGACGAGAACGCGACCGTGCCCGGTCTGATGCACGTCAAGTTCGGGCCGTACCACGTCCGCGACGTGAAGTTCGTCGCCGCGTTCGATGTGGACGCGAAGAAGGTCGGCTTCGACCTGTCCGAGGCGATCTTCGCGTCGGAGAACAACACGATCAAGATCGCCGACGTGCCGCCGACCGACGTGGTCGTGCAGCGCGGCCCGACCCTCGACGGCATCGGCAAGTACTACGCCGACACCATCGAGGTGTCCGACGCCGAGGCCGTCGACGTGGTCAAGGCGCTCAAGGACGCCAAGGTCGACGTGCTGGTGTCCTACCTGCCGGTGGGCTCGGAAGAGGCCGACAAGTTCTACGCCCAGTGCGCGATCGACGCGGGCGTGGCGTTCGTCAACGCGCTGCCGGTGTTCATCGCCAGTGATCCCGTGTGGGCCAAGAAGTTCGAGGACGCCGGTGTGCCGATCGTCGGCGACGACATCAAGAGCCAGGTCGGCGCCACCATCACCCACCGCGTGATGGCCAAGCTGTTCGAGGACCGCGGCGTGCAGCTCGACCGCACCATGCAGCTCAACGTCGGCGGCAACATGGACTTCCTCAACATGCTCGAGCGTTCGCGGCTGGAGTCCAAGAAGATCTCCAAGACCCAGGCCGTCACGAGCAACCTGCAGCGCGAGTTCAACACCAAGGACGTCCACATCGGCCCGTCCGACCACGTCGGCTGGCTCGACGACCGCAAGTGGGCCTACGTGCGCCTCGAGGGCCGCGCCTTCGGCGACGTGCCGCTGAACCTGGAGTACAAGCTCGAGGTCTGGGATTCGCCGAACTCGGCCGGCGTCATCATCGACGCGGTGCGTGCTGCGAAGATCGCCAAGGACCGCGGCATCGGTGGCCCCGTCGAGGCGGCGTCGGCGTACCTGATGAAGAGCCCGCCGAAGCAGCTGCCCGACGATGTCGCCCGCGCGCAGCTGGAGACCTTCATCGAGGGTTAGTCCCCATTGCCTTTCGCGCCCAAACGAACGTTTGGGCGCGAAAGTGCGAGAAGGTTTCGCCATTACGTCGATCTCGGCGCGGGTTAAGGTCGGCTCGTGATCACCGACGACGAGCTGCTGAACCTCGACGAGTTCGCGCTGCTTCCCGAGAACGCCGAGCAGATCGGCGTCTCGGAGATCCCTGCGGTCGCGCGCATCGACGCCGGTCCGGTCAGCGCGATCAAGTGGGGCGACACCGATCCCCAGGTGGTGTTCCTGCACGGCGGCGGCCAGAACGCGCACACCTGGGACACCGTCATCCTCGGCCTCGGTGTCCCCGCACTCGCGGTCGACCTGCCGGGCCACGGCCGCTCGGCGTGGCGGGAGGACGGCGACTACGGGCCGAAGCTCAACGCCGAGACACTGCGCCCGGTGCTGCGGGAGTGGGCGCCGCAGCCGCGGCTGGTCGTGGGGATGTCGCTCGGCGGGCTGACCGCACTGCGCATCGCGGCCACCGAACCGGACCTGGTGCCCGAACTCGTGCTCGTCGACGTCACACCATCGGCCCCCGAGCGCCACGAGCAGATGACCAAGGCGCAACTGGGTGCGGTGGCACTGGTGCAGGGCAACCGCACCTTCCCCTCGTTCGAGGCGATGCTCGACGTGACCGTCGCTGCCTCTCCGCACCGGGATCGGGCGTCGTTGCGGCGCGGGGTGTTCCACAACTCCAAGCGGCTCGACGACGGCACCTGGGCGTGGCGCTACGACTCGTTCCGCAAGGGCGACGGCTTCGAAGGGCTGTGGGACGACGTGCCGGCGATCACCATGCCCACCACGCTCGTACGGGGGGCGAAGTCGTTCTTCGTCAACGACGAGGACGCCGACGCATTCGCCAAGGGCGCACCGGGTTTCCGGCAGACCCACGTGGTCGCCGACTCCGGACACTCCGTGCAGGGTGATCAACCGCGCGCACTGGTCGAGATCCTGCGCGGAGTGCTCGACGGTCAGCGCTGAGCCAGCGCCTCCCTGCGCCACCGGCGGCCGACGAACAGGAACCCGACCAACGCCAGCGCCGCAACAGCGGGCGGGGGCGCATCCACCCGGAATCCGAGATCGCGCAGGATGCCGATCTCGAGCGGACTCAACGCCCGCTCGATGAAGCCGGTATCCGTCCTGGCGTTCATGACTTTCTGGTCATTTCCTGTGAACGTGAAATCGTCCAGGTGACTGGTGGAACTCCCCTCCGAGAACGGGCTCGGGGTGAAGAGCGGCACCAGATCGCCGTAGGCCCTGACCGCTTCCGCGCCGCCGAAGTAGAGTCCGCCGTCGCCGCCGGTCAGATTGGGATCGAAGTCGGTGTCCCACTCGAAATCACGATTGATGGGGTGGGCGCGGTCCCGGGTGACCATGAACTTGTCGAAGATCGCCCAGGTGGTGGTCTCCTCGTTGGCGCCCGGCGCCGCCGTGCCCGACAGGAAGCCGAACGAGTGCAGCAATTCGTGGATGGCCGTGGAGTTGAAGTCGTACTCATCGTCGGGGACCGTGTCACCGAGCGCCCACGCGTAACCGAAATTCCAGTCGATCTCGCCGTCCGCCGCCGCGCCGTTGGCGTCGATTCCGGTGATCATCTTGTGCTGCACCACTGTCGGCCAGAAGCCGGGATCATCGCTGATGAAGTCGCTGCCCGCAGAAGCCAGAGTGTCTGATGCGGCGTCGTTTTCGGCGGTGACGTCGTAGGTGAGCACCACCGGCTGCGTCACCAAGAAGTACAGCACCAGGTCATCGGCTGCGTCCTGCAGGGCCTGACGTCGTTCCGCTGTCCAGTGCTCACTGCCCGTGGTGTAGTTGAATTCGAACCTGATGGCGCGCTGGTTGACCAGGTTGGCGGCCTGGGTGCCGACTCCGCGGAACGGGTCGAGCAGGTTGATGTGCGGTCCGACGTCGATGGCCACGACCCGGAAGGTGTCGACGCCGTTGAAATCCTCACCGGGCGTGTAGGTGTAGGTGCCGTCGGCGTTGAGTTGCACAGAGCCGGTCTTCGGTCCGCGGGTCAGGACGTAGACCAACCGGTCACCGTCGGGGTCGACCGCCCCCACCGTGCCGGTCATCGGCCCGTCGAGTTTGCCGCTGATCTGGATCGGGGCCACATCGGGTGCCTGGTTGAACAGGGTGCGCCGGGTGGTCCACAACGCCCCGGCGAGGTGGTACTTGGCCTGGCCGTCGACCGGAAGTGAGTTGATCCAGCCCTGCGACGAAGTCGTCCAGTTGTCGATCGACTGACCGGCGAACTCACTCCAGTTGCCTGCCGGGTTCCGCGGCGCCGACACACGGGCTGTTGTGGCCTGTGCGGGAGGGTCGAACGAGTCCTCCTCAGCAGCAACGCTTTCGGTCAGGTCGGCGTCGTCGTCTGCCGGTTCGGCTTCGGTCTCGGGTTCCTCGAGGTCCGCTTCGGCGTCCGCTTCGGCTTCGGCGTCCGCTTCGGCATCCAACTCGGCTTCGGCTTCCGCTTCGTCTTCGTCCTGGTCGGCGGCTACGTCGGGCTCGTCTTCATCTTCGTCGTCGTGTTCGGTGTCGTCGACCGCGCCGGCCGTCTCATCCGCCGACTCGGATGTCTGCGCGCTGTCGGATGCCGAGGCACTAGAGGGAGCACTTGAGGAGGCCGAACTCTCCCCCGCGGTGTCGGCCGCGGCCGTACCCACCTGCGGTCCCAGAAGAGAGAATCCGAGCAACCCTGCCCCGACTCCGGCCGATGCCGCGCCCAGCTGCAGCCAGCGCCGGACCGCGAAGTTCTCCGCACGCCGCGCACGTCGACGAACCGTCATGTATTTGACCCCCTCGTTATTAATGTGGGGCGACGCTATATTGCGCGGAGGTTCCACCGCAGCAAATTCGTTGAATTCGCAACCGCGTGTCGCGACCCCCGCACCAGTTGTTCACCTGTTGATCGCCTACCGCTCGCCCGGCTGCCGTAGGTTTCCGCGCGATCGGCCGCTCAGCCCGCGGCCGTCAGAACGGAAGGACTCTGCCGGTCATGGCGCTGATACCGCTGAATCTCCTTGTCGCGCACGATGGAAAGTCCAAGCGGCAACACATCACCTGCCGCTACAAGTGTGGTGACGCCTGCTCGAAACCCGCGCCCAACACCAGTGACAACGAGTACTTCGGTGACATCGTCAGACAGGTCAACCGCCGGTCGATTCTGCAGGCCACCGGCGTGACGGTGCTCGCGGTCGGGGCCGGATCGGTGCTCGCCGCCTGCGGCCGCGACGACGCTCCCCCGGCCGCGAGCCCGACCGAGGCGGCGGCGCTCGAACCGCGCGCCGGTATGCGGTTCACCGCAGTGGCACCCAACAGCGAGGACGCCGTCGTGATCCCCGACGGCTACCAGCAGGCGGTCGTGATCAGCTGGGGTGACCCCGTCCTACCCGGCGCACCGGCATTCGACGTCACCCGCCAGAGCGGTGCGGCGCAACGGGGCCAGTTCGGCTTCAACAACGACTTCGCCGCGATGCTGCCGATCGAGGGCCAGCCCGACCACTTCCTGCTCGTCACCAACTTCGAATACGTCACCCCGCAGTTCATGTTCGCCGGATACAACCCCGACGCCCCGACACGTGAGCAGTTCGACATCGAGATCGCCGCGGTCGGCATGGGGGTGGTGGAGGTCGAGCGCACGCCGCAGGGACTCACACCGGTGATGGGCCCCTACAACCGGCGGATCACCGCCGACACCCCGTTCACGCTGACCGGCCCCGCGGCGGGTACCGACTTCGTCAAGACCGAGGCGGACCCGGCCGGGCGCACGGTCGCCGGTACCTTCGCCAACTGTGCCGGAGGCGTGACCCCTTGGGGCACAGTGCTTTCCGGCGAGGAGAACTTCCACGGCTACTTCGGTGCCGCCGAAGGCTCGGCCACTCCCGCGCCGGTGGTCGCCGACCGGCAGGACCGCTACGGCGTCGCCCTGGAACCGTCCGAACTCAAGTGGGAGATCTTCGATCCACGTTTCGATCTCGTCGCGGCACCCAACGAGGTGAACCGGTTCGGCTACGTCGTCGAACTCAATCCGTGGGACCCCGACTCCACACCGGTCAAGCACAGCGCGCTGGGGCGCCTCAAGCACGAGGGCGCCAACATCCACGTCACCGACGACGGCACCGTCGTCGCCTACACCGGCGACGACGAGCGTTTCGACTACCTCTACAAGTTCGTCTCCAGCAAGAAGATCCAGCCCGGCCGCGACGCCTCCGCCATGGCGCACAACATGACCATCCTCGACGAGGGCACGCTGTACGTCGCCAAGCTCTCCAGCGACATCCCGGCCGGCGAGATCGACGGATCCGGCAAGCTGCCGACGAAGGGCTCGTTCAGCGGCACCGGCACGTGGCTGCCGCTGCTGAAGTCCGGTCCGAACGGGCAGGCCGAGTCGTTGGTCGACGGCATCACCGCCCAGGAGGCCGCGGTGTTCACCCGCATGGCCGCCGACAAGGCCGGAGCCACCAAGATGGACCGCCCCGAGGATGTGGAGGCACACCCGACGACCGGCAAGGTCTACGTCGCGCTGACCAACAACGACGAGCGCGGCGCGCCGGGCGAGGCGCCCGTCGACGCGGCGAACCCCCGCAACGACAACAAGAGCGGGCAGATCCTCCAGATCACCGACAACCACGCGGGCACCGATTTCACCTGGGATCTGCTGCTCGTGTGCGGGGACCCGGCCGCGGCCGACACCTACTACGCGGGTTTCGACAAGGCGAAGGTCAGCCCGATCTCCTGCCCCGACAACCTCGCGTTCGACAGCCACGGCAACCTGTGGATCTCCACCGACGGCAATGCGCTCGACTCCAACGACGGCCTGTTCGCCGTCGCCCTCGACGGGGAGAACCGCGGTGAGACAAAGCAATTCCTCACCGTGCCGATCGGCGCCGAGACGTGCGGACCGGTGGTCACCGACGAGTTCGTCACGGTGTGCGTGCAACATCCCGGCGAACACGACGACAACAGCATCGACAATCCGCTGTCCCGGTGGCCCGAGGGCGGTAACGGGACGGCGCGGCCGTCGGTGGTGGCGGTGTGGAAGTCCGACGGGCAGATCGGCGTGTGACGTCCTCCGCGAGGCTAGATTGAGGCCATGACCTCCTCCCCTCGTCCCGTGCGCATCGGCGTCCAGCTGCAGCCCCAGCACTCCCCGGAGTACCGCCACATCCGCGATGCGGTGCGCCGCTGTGAGGACATCGGCGTCGACGTCGCCTTCAACTGGGACCACTTCTTCCCGCTGTACGGCGATCCGGACGGCGCCCACTACGAATGCTGGACGATGCTCGCCGCGTGGGCCGAGCAGACCGAACGCATCGAGATCGGCGCCCTGGTGACCTGCAACAGCTACCGCAATCCGGAACTGCTGGCCGATATGGCCCGCACGGTCGACCACATCAGCGACGGCCGGTTGATTCTCGGTATCGGTTCGGGCTGGAAGCAGAAGGACTACGACGAGTACGGCTACGAGTTCGGCACCGCGGGAAGCCGCCTCGACGACCTGGCCCAGGCGCTGCCCCGCATCAAGTCCCGGCTGGCGAAGCTCAATCCCGCACCCACACGCGACATCCCGATCCTGATCGGCGGACAGGGTGAGAAGAAGACGCTGCGGCTGGTCGCCGAATACGCCGACGTCTGGCACGGATTCACCGACCGCGGCACCTATCCCGGCAAGGCCGAGGTGCTCGACAGGCACTGCGCCGACGTCGGGCGCGACCCCGCGGCCGTCGAACGGTCGTCGGGGGTGCCGGAGGGCAGCAAGGACGCCATGCTCGCCGAGGCCGACGCCCTGGCCGACCTCGGCGTCACCCTGCTGACCGTCGGCGTCAACGGCCCGGACTACGACCTGTCCGCCGCCGAGGCGCTGTGCCGCTGGCGGGACAGCCGCTAGCGGTCCGCCCTCGGCCGGATGCCGAAACGCTACGGGGTCAAGGAGAAGGACCAGGTCGTCGCGCACATCATCGACCAGGTCCTGACCGGCCGGCTGCGCAGTGGGCACCGCATCGACCGCAACGCGATCGCCGCGGTGCTGGGCGTCAGCCGGGTCCCGGTCCAGGAAGCCATGGTGCAGCTCGAACACGACGGCATCGTGTCGACCCGCTACCACCGCGGCGCATTCGTCGAACGGTTCGACGAGGCGACCCTGGCCGAACACCACGAGCTCTACGGGGTGCTCAACGGCATGGTCTCGGCGCGGGCCGCCACCGACCCGAGCGCCGATCTGCTCACCGAGATCGACGACGCGCTGCACCACATGCGTGGAGGCAAGAGCCGCTTGGACTTTCACCAGTCGTGCCAGCGGTTCCGCGACGTCGTCAACAACGCTTGCGCGGGGCCGCGCCTGCACGCGGCGATCCGCGCCTCACAGTGGTTCGCCGCATCCGACTTCTGGCTGACCTATCCGCGCGTCCGCGCCGAGTTCCTGCCCACCTACCAGCAGGAGGCGGCGGCCATCCGGGACCGGGACCCGGCCGGGGCGCGCACCGCGTGCGTCGAACGCTCCGACCTGATGGCGACGATCATGATTGCCGAGCTGACCCGGCGCGGCGTACTCGGAGGCGCCGGTGGTTAGGTTCGACGCATGAACGTCGGACGGATCGCGGCACTGATCACGACGATGCTGATGGTGCTGACGCTGTGTTGCGCCGCCCCAGCCGCCGCGCAGGTCGACCAGTGCGCGCCGCCGGGAGTGGAGAGCGCCAGCCCACTGCCCACCAACCTCGCCGCCGCCGCGCAGGGGCCGGAAGCCGACCGGTACACCACCGCGACCGTGCGGCCGCTGGACAGCATCGACGTCGACGCCCTGGGCCTCGGCACCCCGGGCGTGCTCACCGTCGGGACGCTGTCCGACGCGCCGCCCAGCATCTGCATCGACTCCGCGGGGCAGTTCACCGGCTTCGACAACGAGCTGCTGCGCGCGATCGCCGACAAACTGGGCCTGCGGGTGAACTTCGTCGGCACCGAATTCTCCGGTCTGCTCGCCCAGACCGCCTCCCGGCGATTCGACGTCGGCTCGTCGTCGATCACCACCACCGACGCGCGGCGCCGCACCGTCGGCTTCACCAACGGCTACGACTTCGGGTACTTCTCGCTGGTCGTGCCCACCGGCTCACCGATCGACGGGTTCGGGAAGCTAGGGCCGGGCCAGCGCATCGGCGTCGTCCAGGGCACCGTGCAGGAGGCCTACGTCGTCGACACGCTGCGCCTGCAGCCGGTGATCTTCCCCGACTACAACACCGTCTACGCCAGCCTCAAGACCCGGCAGATCGACGCGTGGGTGGCACCGTCGCAGCAGGCCGAGGGCACCGTCCAGCCCGGCGATCCTGCGCAGATCATCGAGAACACGTTCAGCCTGGACAACTTCATCGCCTACGCGGTCGCCAAGGAGAACCAGCCGCTGATCGACGCGCTGAACTCCGGACTCGACGCCGTGATCGCCGACGGCACCTGGGCGCGGTTGTACTCCGACTGGGTGCCGCGCGCCTTGCCACCGGGATGGAAACCCGGATCTAAGGCCGCGCCCGCACCGGAGCTCCCTGACTTCCAGGCGATCGCCGCCCAGCAGCAGGAGACCGACGCCGGCCCCGCCGCACCGAAGTCGACGCTGCGGCAGCTGTCGGATTCGTTCCTCAACTGGGACCTCTACAAGCAGGCCATCCCCGACCTGATCAAGACCGGCCTGCCCAACACGCTGATCCTGACGGTCAGCGCCGCGGTGATCGGCCTGGTGCTGGGCATGGGGCTGGCGGTCGCGGGGATCTCGCGGTCCCGGCTGCTGCGCTGGCCGGCACGGATCTACACCGACATCTTCCGCGGGCTGCCCGAAGTGGTGATCATCCTGCTCATCGGGCTCGGCGTCGGCCCGGTCGTCGGCGGACTGACCGGCAACAATCCCTACCCGCTCGGCATCGCGGCGCTCGGATTGATGGCGGCCGCCTACATCGGCGAGATCTTCCGGTCCGGCATCCAGAGCGTGGAGGCCGGCCAGCTCGAGGCGTCCCGTGCGCTGGGGTTCAGCTACTCGTCGTCCATGCGGTTGGTGGTCATCCCGCAGGGCGTGCGACGAGTGCTGCCGGCGTTGATGAACCAGTTCATCTCGCTGCTGAAGGCGTCGTCGCTGGTCTACTTCCTGGGGTTGATCGCCGATCAGCGTGAACTGTTCCAGGTCGGCCGCGACCTCAACGCCCAGACCGGAAGCCTCTCACCGCTGGTCGCCGCCGGGCTGTTCTACCTCATGCTGACCATTCCGCTGACCCACCTGGTGAACTTCGTCGACGCCCGGCTGCGGCGCGGACGGAAGCCCACCGAGGAGGATCCGCCCACCCTGCAGCCGGCGGCGACACAGGAGATGATCTGATGGCCGACGCACGCATCGATCCGGTGTCGTTGGCCGCCAAGGACATTCACGTCGCCTTCGGACCCAACAAGGTGCTCCGCGGCGTCGACATCGACGTGCCTGCCGGAACCACCGCCGCGGTCATCGGCCCGTCCGGTTCCGGCAAGTCGACCCTGCTGCGCACGCTGAACCGGCTCTACGAACCCGACCGCGGCGACATCCTGCTCGACGGCCGCTCGGTCCTCAAGGACAACCCCGACCAGCTGCGCCAACGCATCGGCATGGTGTTCCAGCAGTTCAACCTGTTCCCGCACCGCAGCGTGCTCGACAACGTCACACTGGCCCCGCGCAAGCTCAAGCGGCTGCCCGCCGACGAGGCCCGCGAACTCGGCATGGCCCAGCTCGACCGCGTCGGGCTGCGCCAGAAGGCCGACGTGCGGCCCGGCACACTGTCCGGTGGGCAGCAGCAGCGGGTCGCGATCGCCCGGGCGCTGGCGATGTCGCCGCAGGTGATGTTCTTCGACGAGGCCACCTCGGCGCTCGACCCCGAACTGGTCAAGGGCATCCTCGCGCTGATGGCCGAACTGGCCGCCGACGGCATGACCATGGTGGTGGTGACCCATGAGATGGGCTTCGCGCGGTCGACGGCCGACTCGGTGGTGTTCATGGACGAGGGGCAGGTCGTGGAGGTGGGACCGCCGCAGCAGATCTTCGATTCGGCGCAGACCGAGCGGTTGCAGCGATTCCTGTCCCAGGTGCTATGAAATTAACGTCCAAAAGCATTACGGCAGGCCCGGACACGTTAGACTGGCGAACTATGGTGGAGACCCAGACGCAGGTCACGGAGCTCGCGGGTGAGCTCCAGCGTGTGCTGTCGAAGGTGTTCTCCGTCCTGCGCAGAGGCGACGCGAACCGGGGTACCGAGGGCGGCGATCTGACGCTGGCGCAGCTGTCGATCCTGCTGACGCTGCTCGACTGCGGACCGATCCGGATGACGGAGCTGGCCGCCCACGAACGCGTCCGCACCCCCACCACCACGGTCGCGATCCGCCGGCTCGAGAAGCTGGGGCTGGTCAAACGGTCCCGCGATCCCTCGGACCTGCGGGCGGTGCTCGTCGAGGTGACACCGGAGGGTCTGGTCCAGCACCGCGAGGCGCTCGCCACCCGACGCGCCCACCTCAGCACGCTGCTCGCCAAGCTCAGCGACGAAGAGCTCGACACGCTGGCCAAGGCGCTCGCACCGCTCGAACGGCTCGCGGACCAGCACGAAGAGAAGAGTTAACCGAGCCAGTCGAGCACCGCGGCCGCGGTCCACGACTGCTGCATGCTGCCCAGCGGCTCGCCGGTGAACGGTTCGTAGTATTCGGCGAAGGTGCCGTCGCTGGCCTGCCGCAACCCCTCGTGCCGCAACACCCGGGCCCGTTCGGCCCAGCCGCGCCGGGCGAAACACCAGGCGAACAGCCACGTCATCACCGGCCAGATCGGCCCGCGCCAGTACTCACGCGGCCGGAAGTCGCGCGACACCGGGGACGTCGACGGGATGCAGGCGTACTTCAGATCCGGATGCCCGCAGAAGCGCGGCCCCTCCAGCAGCCGCAGCAGCGCCCGTTCCCGGATGTGCGGCAGACCGCCGCACAGCAGCGGCGCGAACTGGGCGACCGTCTCGGTGGCCACCCACTTGTCCGCTCGCACATCGAAATCCCTTGCCGCACCGGTGCGTTGGTCCGTCGTCTCGATGACCCCGGTGCGGAACCGATCGGCCCACGCATACAGGTCGCGCACGTCGGCGTTCGGGCGTTTGTAGTCCTCGCCGATCTCGGCGAGCACCTGACAGGCCACCGAGAAGATCGCCGAGACGAAGACGTCCTCGACGGCGAAGCTCATCACCTTCGGCAGCAGGTGGTCGTCGTAGCGGGCGGATTTCATCTCCTCGAGCAGCCACAGATAGCGGTCGTACTCGTGATCCGAGGGTCGCTGGCTGGAGTCCGTGATGATCGCGTTGTCCTCGCGCTGGTACTCCGGCACCGCACCCGGAATCACCTTGGCGTAGGCCGCATCCCAGCGGGGAGAGTTGTCCATGCCGGATTCCCAGCCGTGGTACAGCGTGATGCGGCCACGCCCGTTCTGGTCCCGGCATTCGGCGAGCCACCGGTGCCAGCGCACCAGGTCACCCCAGCGCCGGTCGAGGAACGCCTCGGCCACCTGGCGGGTGGACCGGCCGCGGGTGCGGGCGTGGTCGAGGATGCGCTGTACCGCGATCGCGTGGACCGGTGGCTGGGTGATGCCGGAGGTGTGGCGGGTGCGCGGCGCATCGGCGGCCAGGGCGGACGTCGCCCAACGGGCGGGGCCGGGGAAGTATCCGTCGACCCCGTTGGCGAACACGATGTGCGGGATCATGCCGTTGCGCCACTGCGCCGACAGCAGGGTGTCGAGTTCGACGACGGCGCGCTCGACACTCAGCGGCGCCAGTCCGATCGCCACGAACGCCGCATCCCAGCTCCACATGTGCGGGTAGAGCAGCGGCGCGGCGGTGGTCATCGAGCCCAGGTCGTTACCGCGCAGGAGGTAGGCGGCGCGGGCCGCGAGTTGCGTGGGCGCGAAGCTGGGATCGTGTGGCATCAGTCCCATCATGCGACGGCCGGGCGTTGCGCGCAGGTCGGTAGGGTTGCGACATGCCGACCGCGATGATCACAGGCGCCGGACGCGGCCTCGGGGCGGCCATCGCCACCGCGCTCGCGCCCACCCACACGTTGTTCCTCGCCGGCCGGCCGTCGGCCCAACTCGACGAGGTCGCGCGGCGACTCGGGGCGACCACGTGGGAGATCGACCTCGACGACGTCGAGGCGATCCCTGCGGCCGTCGAGCCGATCGTCGAACTCGACGTGCTCATCCACAACGCCGGTGTCGCCTACCCGGCGCGCGTGGCCGAATCGACCGTCGACGAGTGGCGAGCGACCATGAGCGTCAACGTGATCGGCGCCGTCGCACTCACCCTGGCGCTGCTGCCCGCGCTGCGCGCCGCCACCGACGGTCAGGTCGTGTTCATCAACTCCGGATCGGGCATCAACGCCTCGCCGGGGCTGGCGTCGTACTCGGCGAGCAAGTTCGCGCTGCGGTCGTTCGCCGACTCGCTGCGCAACGACGAGCCGTCACTGCGGGTCACGTCCATCCACCCCGGCCGGATCGCCACCGAGATGCAACAGGACCTGCGGGCCTACGAGGGCCGCGACTACGACCCGGCCGACTTCCTGAGCGCCGAGACCATCGCTCGCGTCACGGCCGATGCGATCAACGCCCCGGCCGATGCGCACATCCACGAGGTGATCATCCGCCCGCGCTAGGCGGGATTTCGGCGCGCTCACGTGCGGTGAGCGAACGTTTGCGCGCCGAAATCACTAGACGACGAGGTTGACCAGGCGGCCCGGGACCACGATCACCTTCTTCGGCGTCGCGCCGTCGAGGAACGCCTGCACCTTCTCGTCGGCGAGCGCCGCCGCCTCGAGGGTGTCCTTGCCGGCGTCGGCCTCGACCGTGATGCGGCTGCGCACCTTGCCGTTGACCTGCACCGGGTACTCGACCGTCTCGGTCACCAGATACTGCGGATCGGCCACCGGGAACGGCCCGTGGGCGAGCGAGGTGTTGTTGCCCATCCGCCGCCACAGCTCCTCGGCCAGGTGCGGCGCCAGCGGCGCGACCATCAGCACCAGGGGTTCGATGGCCGCGCGGGCCGTCACCCCCTCCTTCGTGAGGTGGTTGGTGTACTCGATCAGCTTGGCCGCCGCGGTGTTGTTGCGCAGTGCCGCATAGTCTTCGGCCACCCCGGCGATCGTGCGGTGCAGTACCCGCAGGGTGTCGGTGTCGAGCGCCTCGTGGTTGGCGATGCGCACCGCGCCGGTCTGCTCGTCGACCACCAGCCGCCACACCCGCTGCAGGAAGCGATGCGCGCCGACGACGTCCTTGGTCGCCCACGGCCGCGACGCCTCCAGCGGTCCCATCGACATCTCGTAGACCCGCAGCGTGTCGGCGCCGTAGTTGTCGCAGATCTCGTCCGGCGACACCGAGTTCTTCAGGCTCTTGCCGATCTTGCCGAACTCCTGGAAGACCTCGACCTCACCGTCCGGGCCCGAGTACCAGAACTTGCCGTCGCGCTCCACGACCTCGGCGGCGGGCACGTACGACCCGCGCGCATCGGTGTAGGCGAACGCCTGGATGTAGCCCTGGTTGACCAGACGGCGGTACGGCTCACGGGAACTCACGTGACCGAGGTCGTAGAGCACCTTGTGCCAGAACCGCGAATACAGCAGGTGCAGCACGGCGTGTTCCACGCCGCCGACGTAGAGGTCGACGCCGCCGGGGTCCTGCGGCCCGTGGATGTCCGGGCGCGGCCCCATCCAGTACGCCTCGTTCTCCTTGGCGCACAACGCCTCTTTGTTCAGCGGGTCGGTGTAACGCAGCTCGTACCAGGAACTGCCCGCCCACTGCGGCATGACGTTGGTGTCGCGGGTGTAGGTCTGCAACCCGTCACCGAGGTCGAGCTCGACGTGCACCCAGTCGGTGGCCTTGTTCAGCGGCGGATTCGGTTCGCTGTCGGCGTCGTCCGGGTCGAACAGCACGGGCGAGTAGTCGGGGACGTCCGGAAGCTCCACCGGCAGAGCCGATTCCGGCAGCGGATGCGCCCGGCCATCGCTGTCGTAGACGATCGGGAACGGCTCACCCCAGTACCGCTGGCGTGCGAACAGCCAGTCCCGCAGCTTGTACTCGACCCGCGCGCGGCCGCGGCCGTCGGCTACCAGCCGCTCGGTGATGGCCGCCTTGGCCGCCGCGACATCCAGCCCGTCGAGGTAGTCGGAGTTCACCAGCGCACCGTCGCCGGCGTACGCCGCCCCGGAGACGTCGCCGCCGGAGATCACCTCGACGACCGGCAGCCCGAATTCGTGCGCGAACTCCCAGTCACGTTGATCGTGGCCCGGCACCGCCATGATCGCGCCGGTCCCGTAACCGATCAGCACGTAGTCGGCGATGAAGATCGGAACCTGTTGCCCGTCGGCGGGATTCACCGCGTAGGCACCCAGGAACGCGCCGGTCTTGGTCTTGTTCTCCTGGCGCTCCAGATCGCTCTTGGCGGCGATCGACGCGCGGTAGGCGGCGACCGCCTCGCCCGGCGTCGACGCACCGAACGTCCAGCGGTCGTCGACGCCGTCGGGCCACTGCGCGGCCGTCAGCTGCTCGACGAGCGGATGCTCGGGTGCCAGCACCAGATACGTCGCGCCGAACAGCGTGTCGGGACGGGTGGTGAACACCTCGATGTCGCCGGCGTCGGTGCCGAACAACACACTGGCGCCGGTCGACCGGCCGATCCAGTTGCGCTGCATCGTCTTCACCTTGTCCGGCCAGTCGAGGACGTCGAGATCCTCAAGCAGGCGATCGGAGTACGCGGTGATGCGCATCATCCACTGCCGCAAGCGCTTCCGGAACACCGGGAAGTTGCCGCGGTCGCTGCGCCCGTCGGCCGTGACCTCTTCGTTGGCCAGCACGGTGCCCAGGCCGGGGCACCAGTTGACCATCGAGTCGGCGCGGTAGACCAGCCGATAGGAGTCCACCACGTCGGCGCGCTCGCCGGCGCTCAGCTCCGACCACTGCCTGCCGTCGTCCAGCGCGCGGGCGCCCGACTCGAACTCGGCGATCAACTCCGCGACCGGCCTCGCCTTCTGCGCGTCACGGTCGAACCAGGCGTTGTAGATCTGCAGGAAGATCCACTGCGTCCACTTGTAGAAGTCGACGTCGGTGGTCGAGAAGCTGCGCCGCGTGTCGTGGCCCAGCCCAAGCCGGCCCAGTTGGCGGCGGAAGTTGACGATGTTGGCCTCGGTGCGGGTCCGCGGATGGGTGCCGGTCTGCACCGCGTACTGCTCGGCGGGCAGGCCGAAGGCGTCGAAACCCAACGCGTGCAACACGTTACGGCCCGTCATCCGGTAGTAGCGGGCGTAGACGTCGGTGGCGATGTACCCCAGCGGGTGCCCGACGTGCAGCCCCTCCCCCGAGGGGTACGGGAACATGTCCTGCACGAACATCTTGTCGGCGGGCACCGCACCGTCGGCCGGAGCCAGCTCGCCGACCGGGTTGGGCACGTTGAAGGTGCCCTGGGCCGCCCACGTCTGCTGCCACGTCTGCTCGATCTGCCCGGCGAGCTCTGCGGTGTAGCGGTGCTGCGGGGTGTCGGCATCGGCGGCCCGGTCGGGCTGCGTGGTCGGCGTTTCGGTCACCTCACCAGGGTATAAGGAGAGTTCTGACGCTTTCGCGGGCCCACATCGGCCCAGCTCGGGCCCCGAAAGGACACGTCTCGGTATCGGTTGCGTTGCGGCGAAGTCAGGGCTTGGTCCCAGGTCGGTTCCAGCTCTGGTGACCGCCGATCCGCCGTGGATACAGTCGGCGCCTGACCTCGGGGCTTGACGACCCCACCACCACGGGAGAAGGACTGCGTCGATGATCGAGAAAGCCCGCCGCCGGCGGGT
The DNA here is from genome assembly GCA_050205415.1 of Mycolicibacterium litorale. Taxonomy (GTDB): domain Bacteria; phylum Actinomycetota; class Actinomycetes; order Mycobacteriales; family Mycobacteriaceae; genus Mycobacterium; species Mycobacterium litorale_C. The sequence continues at coordinate 50,676 of JBNMQY010000008.1, read as the reverse complement.
TCTGGCAGGAGGTGTGGCTGCGGGCGTGGCCGGACTGGTCGGCTTCGCCGGTGCAACCGCCGCGGCAGAACCCGTCTTCCCTCAACCGCCCGTTCCGGGACCGGCCGCGGTGTCCGCCGCGCCCGCCGCGATACCGGAGTCGGCGACCACCCCCGGCCTCACCGGCGCGGTGCTCACACCCAGCGCGGGCGCGGTGCCCGCCGTCGCCGCCCCCTCGGCGCCGAGCATCCTGCCCGCCTCGTCCGGGACGATCGCCGAGTTCTTTCGCGCCAAGGGTGTCACCATGCAGCCCCAGGCGGCCCGCGACTTCAACGCCCTCAAGATCACGCTGCCGATGCCGCGGGGCTGGGCCTACATCCCCGATCCGAACGTGCCGGAGGCGTTCGCGGTGATCGCCGACCGTGTCGGCGGTGACGGGCTGTACTCGTCGAACGCGCAGCTCAAGGTGTACAAGCTGATCGGCGACTTCAATCCCGACGAGGCCATCAGCCACGGCTTCATCGACAGCCAGATGCTGCCGGCGTGGCGGTCCACCGACGCGTCGCTGGCGCCGTACGACGGGATGCCGTCGTCGCTCATCGAGGGCACCTACCGCGAGAACGCGATGACGCTCAACACCTCGCGCCGCCACCTCATCGCCTCCTCGGGACCCGACCGCTATCTGGTGTCGCTGGCGGTGACCACCACCGTCGACCAGGCGGTCGCCGCTGCGGACGCCACCGATGCGATCGTCACCGGGTTCAAGGTGACCTCGCCCACGGCGCAGCCCGCGATCGCGCCACCGCCGCCGGCGCCCCCGGCACCGCCCGCTCCCGGACTGGCGCCCCTGCCGCAGCCGCTCGGACTGCCCTGACGCTGCCCTGGACCGGCGTCCCCCGGGCGATGCCTGGCGCCCGGGGGACGGCCTGGAACGCCGCCTCGTATCCTTGTCCTCCATGGTCTTCGTTGCGGTGCTGTGCCTGTGTGCGGCCGTCGCGGTCGGGGCCCTCGGGCTGTGGCTGCTGACGCGGCCCCGTTCGGACGATCCCCGGCGGCAGATCCTGCGTGCGGTGGCGCCCACACAGTTGGCGGCCGCGGTGATGCTCGCCGCCGGCGGTGTGGTGGCACTCGCGGCGCCGTCCGGAACGGGTGTGCTGGCGGTCACCGCATGCGCCCTCGGCGCGGTCGGCACGGTGGCCGCTGGCTGCTGGCAGAGCGCGAAGGTGCTGACCCGCACGGAGGCAACGGAGGCGGCGGCCGCCGCCGAGGCGGACTGCGCAGGTTCGTGTGCGGCCTGCGTGCTGTCGTGCCGGTGAGCTAGTTGCGGCTGACGTCGATCGGATGGGTCGCCAGCAGGGACAGCGGAAGCGGCTGACGGCGCAGCACCCGTGCCCACAGATCCACCCGCGGCTCGATGAGCACGTCGGAAGGCAACGCGGACAACACGATCCAGTCGTCGCGCTCGATCTCACCCTCGAGCTGACCGATGGTCCAGCCCGAGTAACCGGCGAAGATCCGCACGCCTTCGAGCACCGGCGCCAGCGGTTCGGGGTCCGCGTCGAGATCGACCATCACCATGCGCCCCTGGACATGTCGCAACCCGGGCACCCCGGTGGCCTCGACACCGACCCGCAGCGTCGCCAGACACAGTGCGGCGTCCCGCTTGACCGGACCGCCGATGAACATCGTCTTCGGCTTGGCCGCCAGCTTTGCCCACTGCGGCAGCACGTTGTACACCGCGGTCTCACTCGGCCGGTTCAAGACCACACCGAGCGTTCCGCCGTCGTTGTGCTCGACGATGTAGATGACGCTGCGCCGGAACGTCGGTTCGAGCAGATCGGTGTTGGCGAGCAGTAGCGTTCCCGCCCGCACCCGCTGTGCCGCGGGGGCGATGAAATCCTCGGGATCCTCTGACTGCGCCACGTTCCCCATCATGTCACCGGCCGGCGACCGATGTGGTGGACAAGCCGGGCCCGCTCCCACATTTGTAATGTGGACACGGTGCCGTGCATAGCGGCGCGTCTCGCAGTCTCTTGCGCCGGAACAGGACGTGATCTTTCGTGGCTGATGCTCGCGCGCTCAAGGCCGTCTTGCGGTCGGTGCGTGGACTCACCGAATTCCGTCGCCTGCTCGAACTCCGCGCGGTCAGCCAGTTCGGCGACGGCCTGTTCCAGGCCGGACTGGCCGGGGCGATCCTGTTCAACCCCGACCGCGCCGCCGAACCGTGGGCGATCGCCGGATCGTTCGCGGTGCTGTTCCTGCCCTATTCGGTGCTCGGGCCGTTCGCCGGCGCCCTGCTCGACCGGTGGGACCGGCGGCTGGTGATGATCGGGGCCAACTCCGCGCGGCTGCTGCTGGTACTCGGGGTGGCCGCGCTGCTGGCCGGGCGCGCCGGCGACCTGCCGATCCTGCTGGGTGCGTTGGTGGTCAACGGGTTCACCCGCTTCGTGTCGTCGGGGCTGTCGGCGGCGCTGCCGCACGTCGTCCCACGTGAGGAGGTGGTCGCGATGAACTCTGTCGCGGCGGCCACCGGGGCGGTCGCCGCCTTCCTCGGCGCCAACTTCATGCTGCTGCCGCGCTGGGTGTTCGGCGCCGACGACACCGGTGCGTCGGCGATCATCCTGATCGCCGCGCTGCCCGTCGCCCTGGCGCTGGTGCTGTCGATCCGGTTCGGCCGGCATGTGCTCGGCCCGGACGACAGTGCGCGTGCCGTCCACGGTTCGGTCGCGTACGCGGTCGCGACGGGCTGGGTGCACGGCGCGCGCACGGTGCTCTCGGTGCGGACCGTCGCGGCCACCCTGTCGGGCCTCGGCGCGCATCGCGTGGTGTTCGGGATCAACACGCTGCTGGTGCTCGTGATGGTGCGGCACAGCGACACCGCGGCCGTCGCCGGGCTCGGCACCGCTGTGCTGTTCGTCGCGGCGACGGGCACCGGATCGTTCCTGGCGACGATCGCCACCCCGTCACTGATCAGCCGGTGGGGCCGGTACCGCACCGCCAACGGGGCGCTGCTGGCAGCGGCGGTCTTCCAGTTGGCGGCGGTCGGGCTGCAGCTGCCCGTGATGGTGGTGTGCGGAGCGCTGCTCGGGGCGGCCGGGCAGGTCGTCAAACTCTGCGCCGACACCGCGATGCAGATCGACGTCGACGACGCCCTGCGCGGCCACGTCTTCACCGTCCAGGACTCGCTGTTCTGGATGGCGTTCATCGGGGCGATCGCGGCCGCGGCGGTGGTGATCCCGCCCGACGGCCACATGCCGGGTCTCGCCGCCGTCGGGGTCGGCGTGTACCTCGTCGGGTTGGCGCTGCACGCCGCACTGGGCCGGCAGGCGTCGCGCAACTAATCTCAGCCCATGGCCGCCGCAGCACCCGTCGTCGCCGACCTGCGCGCCGAGAGCGACGAACTCGACACGCTGGTCGCCGATCTACCCGCCGCGAAGTGGGCGCTGGCCACCCCGGCGCCGGGCTGGACCATCGCACACCAGATCGCGCACCTGCTGTGGACCGACCGGGTCGCACTTCTGTCGGTCACCGACGAGGCCGGCTTCAACCTCGTGCTCGGTGATGCCGCGCAGGATCCGGCGGGGTTCGTCGACCGCGCCGCCGAGGATCTGGCGGTCACCGAGCCGCCCGAGCTGCTGGCGGACTGGCGAGCCACCCGGCGGCTGCTGCACGACGCCCTGCTGACGGTCGAGGACGGCCGCAAGCTGCCGTGGTTCGGCCCGCCGATGAGTGCGCCCTCGATGGCGACCGCACGGTTGATGGAGACGTGGGCGCACGGCCTCGACGTGGCCGACGCGCTCGGTGTGCGGCGGGCCCCGACGGCGCGGCTGCGGTCCGTCGCGCACATCGGCGTGCGCACCCGCGACTTCGCCTTCGCCGTCCACGGCCTGCCCGCGCCGGCGGCTCCGTTTCACGTGGAACTTCGCGCACCCGACGGATCGCTGTGGACGTGGGGCCCCGCTGACGCCGCCCAGCGGGTCACCGGATCGGCCGAGGACTTCTGCCTACTGGTCACCCAGCGCCGTCCGCGCGCCGGTCTCGACGTCGCCGCCGTCGGACCGGACGCGCAGCGGTGGCTGACCATCGCGCAGGCGTTCGCGGGCCCGCCGGGCGAGGGGCGTGGCTGAGCTACTCGCGCTTGCCGTTGCCGTTGCCCTTGCCGTTGTTGTGGTCCGGGCCCTTCTCCGGCTTCTTGTTTTCGTTCTTCGGCGGCGGGCCCTGCTGCGGTTGCTCGACGACGGGCGCCACCGACGGTGGCGCGGGCGGTGGTGGGGTCGTCGACGGCGGCGGCGGTGGCGGCACGGTGGTGCTCGTACTGACCGGCGCCTGGGCCGGCGCGGACGAGAACGGATCCATGGCGAGCGCCAGCGCCGCGATCGCGAAGGCGACGAGCGCGGCGGCCGCACCGGCGACCGCGCGACCGCGCGGCGATCGGCCCCGGCGTGGTGGCATCCCCGCCGTCGGGGGCAGCGGCGCCGCGAGCACCCTGGTCATCGGCGGAGTGACCGGTGCGGCACCGGTCAGCAGCGCGCCGCGGTCACCGGCGAGCGCGGCACGCATCTGGGTCGCGCCGGCGAATCGCCGGCGCGGATCGCGGGACATCGCGCGATCGATGACGCCGGCCAGGATCGGATCGACATCGGCGCGGAACGCGGTCACCGGTGGCGGCGGATCGTCCATGATCGCGCGGGCCACCGCGCCCGGGTTGTCCTGCGGGAAGGCACGGCGTCCCAACAGCGCTTCGTAGGCCATCACGCCGACGGCGTAGAGATCGTCGGCCACCGAGGCCGGTGCTCCCGTGATCCGCTCCGGGCTCATGTAGGCCAGGGTGCCGACGATCTGGCCGGTCATCGTGTGCGCGGCGCCGCCGGTTTTCGCGATCCCGAAGTCGGCCACCTTGAGACTGTTGGCGTCGGCCGACAGCAGGATGTTGCCCGGTTTGATGTCGCGATGCAGGACTCCGGCGGCATGCGCGACCTCCAGCGCCGCGAGCACCTCGTCGAGCATCGAGCGCACCTGCGCCGGCGACATCGGGCCTTCGGCGATCACGTCGGCGAGCGTGCGGCCGGGCAGTCGTTCCATCACGATGAACGGTCTGCCGTCGTCCTCGCCGTAGTCGTGCACCGCGACGATGTTGGGGTGCGACAGTGCGGCCGCCGAACGCGCTTCGGCCTCGAAGCGGCTGCGCACCTCCGGTTGGTCACGCAGCGCCGGATGCAGCAGTTTGATTGCGACCGCCCGGTCGAGGCGGGTGTCCCATCCGTCGCGGACCTCCGCCATACCGCCGAGACCCAGCACCTCACGCGATTCGTAGCGGCCGACGAGCATTTCGTGGCCGGTCATAGCGAAACGGTAACCCGGCTGACCCAGGCGTAAACCGCGGGCAGGTCAGAGGGTTCAGACCTCGGCGGCCGCGTCGGCGCGACCATCACCGTCGCTGTCGGAGAGCTTGACGTCCCACTGTCCGTCGCGGTCGTGGTCGACGTACGCGGTGTCGCCGCTGAGCGCCCGGTCGGCGAGCCCGTCGCCGTCGCTGTCGACGAGCCGGTCGTCCACCTGCCCGTCGGCGTCGAGGTCGACCACCGGTCCCCCGGTCTGCTCGACGCCGTCGAGCCCGAACCAGCGCACCTGCCCGGTGCGGTCGACGCTGAGCATCCAGGTGCCCGAGCCGTCGTCGCTGAAGAAGGCCTCGGTCACATCGTCGTCGTCGAGGTCACGTCCGGCGAGTTCGGCCAACCCGTCGCCGTCGCGGTCGGACAGCGCATCGTCGATGCGGCCGTCGCCGTCGAGGTCGAGCCCTACCGCGTCGAACATCCCGTCGGCGTCGGTGTCCACATCCGGCTCGGCGGTCCACATCGTCGCCGACCCGTCGGCGTCACCCAGGCAGTACTCCACACCGACTCAGACGCGGTCCGGGCTCGCGGGGTTCCACCAGTCCGGCGAGCGTGCGCAAATGCGGGGATTGGACCGGCGTGGCGGGGTACAGACACGCACGCTCGCGGGGCAAGCGCTACGGCGAATTCCTGGCGGTCCACCACTTCACCAACTCGTCGACCGCTTCCTCGTGCGACAGCGGACCGCGGTCGAGGCGCAGCTCCTTCAGATACCGCCACGCCTCCCCCACCTGCGGGCCGGCCGGGATGTCGAGGATCTTCATGATCTCGTTGCCGTCGAGGTCGGGCCGGACGCGCTGCAGATCCTCCTTGGCCGCGAGCTCGGTGATGCGGTGCTCCAGATCGTCGTAGTTGGCCTGCAGCCGCGCCGCCCGCCGTTTGTTGCGGGTGGTGCAGTCGGCGCGGACCAGCTTGTGCAGCCGGGTCAGCAGTGGCCCGGCGTCGGTGACGTAGCGCCGCACCGCAGAATCCGTCCACTTCCCGTCGCCGTACCCGTGGAAACGCAGGTGCAGGAACACCAGCTGCGACACGTCGTCGACCATCTGCTTGGAGTATTTCAGCGCCCGCATCCGCTTGCGGGCCATCTTCGCCCCGACGACCTCGTGGTGATGGAAGCTCACCCCGCCGTCGGGTTCGTGGCGCCGTGTCGCGGGCTTGCCGATGTCGTGCAGCAGCGCCGCCCAGCGCAACACCAGGTCGGGGCCTTCGTCTTCGAGGTCGATCGCCTGACGCAGCACCGTCAGCGAATGCCAGTAGACGTCCTTGTGCTGATGGTGCTCGTCGATGGCCATCCGCATCCCACCGACCTCCGGCAGCACCACCTCGCCGAGACCGGTCTGCACCATCAGATCGATACCCGCCACCGGATCGGCGCCGAGCAGCAGCTTGTCCAGCTCGACGGCCACCCGCTCCACCGTGATCCGTTCGAGCTGCGACGCCATCGCGGTCATCGCCGCCAGCACCCGCGGCGCCACCTGGAACCGCAGCTGTGACGTGAACCGCGCCGCGCGCAGCATCCGCAGCGGATCGTCGCCGAACGAGATCTCGGGGGCCGACGGGGTGTCGAGGGTGCGGGCGCGCAGCGCGGCCAGGCCGCCGAGCGGATCGTGGAACTCGCCGAGCCCGTTCGCGGTGATCGCCACCGCCATCGCGTTGACGGTGAAGTCGCGGCGCACGAGATCGTCCTCGAGCCGGTCGCCGTAACGCACCTGCGGATTGCGCGACACCTGGTCGTAGCTGTCGGCGCGGAAGGTGGTGATCTCCAGACGATGGTCGCCCTTGCCGACGCCGATGGTGCCGAACTCGATACCGGTGTCCCACAGCGCGTCGGCCCACGGCCGCAGGAACGCCTGCATCTGCTCGGGCCGCGCGTCGGTGGTGAAGTCGAGGTCGGGGCTCACCCGGCCCAGCAGCGCGTCGCGGACGCTGCCGCCGACCAGGTAGAGCTGATGACCGGCCGCGGCGAACACCGCCCCGATGTCACGCAGGAGATCGCCGTCGCGGTTGAGTGCCACCGCGGCGCGCGCCAGTAGTTCGGCGTCGGCTCCTGCGTCGTGGTCGTGGTCGGACACGTTCGTTGAGCCTAGAGGGTCACGGTCCGGCTGCGACCGGCGAGTGTGGCGGGAGTGACTGCACGTGGCAGCTACTATCGCTTGGGTGTCGGACGGCGAACAGCCCAAATCACGACGCCGCCGCGGGCGACGTCGGGGCCGACGCGCGGCCGGACCGCCGCAGGGGTCCACCGAACACACCAACGCCGCCGGGGCCGACTCCGCATCCGAGCCCACGGCCAAGCCCACCGACCAGGCCAGGAAGACACGGCCTCGCCGACCCCCCGAACGGTTGCGCACCGTGCACGAGACGTCCGCCGGCGGCCTCGTCATCGACGGGATCGACGGGCCGAAGGACAGCCAGGTCGCGGCGCTGATCGGCCGGGTCGACCGGCGCGGCCGCATGCTGTGGTCCCTGCCCAAGGGCCACATCGAGATGGGTGAGACGGCCGAGCAGACCGCCATCCGCGAGGTCGCCGAGGAGACCGGCATCCAGGGCAGTGTGCTCGCGGCGCTGGGCAGCATCGACTACTGGTTCGTGACCGAGGGGCGCCGCGTCCACAAGACCGTGCACCATTACCTGATGCGCTTCCTCGACGGTGAACTGTCCGACGAGGACGTCGAGGTCACCGAGGTGGCGTGGGTTCCGCTCAAGGAACTGCCGAACCGGCTGGCCTACGCCGACGAGCGCCGGCTGGCCGAGGTCGCCGGTGAACTCATCGACAAACTGCACACCGACGGTCCCGCGGCCCTGCCGCCACTGCCGAGGTCGGCCCCCCGGCGGCGCCCGCAGACCCATTCGCACACCCGCAACCGTCGTCGCGACGAGTCGAGCCAAACCCCTCCCGGCCGGCGGACGAACGGATGCGGACAAGGCCAGTGAGGACCGTGGCGGGGCCACGCAGGTCCCGCGTGGCGGGGCCACGTCTGGTGGCCGCCCTGGTGATGTTGCTGCTGTTCGCGATCCCCACCGCGCTGCCCAAGGCCGCCGCGGGCGAACCCGGCGCCTCCCCCTTCCTGCAGCTGCGCATCGACCGGGTCAACCCCGACGTGGTCACCACCACCAGCGATCCGACGGTCACGGTGTCCGGGGTGGTCCGCAACGTCGGCGACCGTACGGTCCGCGACGTGGTGCTGCGCCTCGAACACGCACCGGCAGTCGACTCGTCGTCCGGGCTGCGCACCAACCTGGCCGGCAACCTGGACCAGTTCGACCCGGTCGCCGACTTCATCACCGCCGCGCCCGAACTGCAGCGCGGCCAGGAGGTGCCGTTCAACCTCACCTACCCGATCCGCGCGGGCGATGCGCCGTCGCTGCGCATCGACCAGCCGGGCGTCTACCCACTGCTGGTCAACGTCAACGGCACTCCCGACTACGGTGCGCCCGCCCGACTCGACGACGCCCGCTTCCTGCTGCCGGTGCTGGGTGTCCCGGCCGAGGGCGGTGCCGAATCGGCCGCCGAGACGCTGAACTCCGTCGTCGCCCCGGACACGTCGAAACCGGTGCGGCTCACCATGTTCTGGCCGCTGGCCGACAAACCGCGGCTGGCCGCCGGGATCCCGGGCGGAACCACCCCGGTGCGGTTGATCGACGACGAACTCGCGACATCGCTGGCGCCGGGCGGGCGGCTGGAGACACTGCTCGCCGCGGTGGACTTCGCCACCGGCCCGACCGTCGACCCGGACGGTGACGTCGGCCGCGCGCTGTGTCTGGCGGTCGACCCCGACCTGCTGGTGACCGTCAACGCGATGACGGCCGGATACGTCGTCAACGACGGACCCGACGCCGGACCGACCACGCCCACCCGGCCCGGCACCGGCCAGGAGGCCGCCATCGGCTGGCTGAACCGGCTCAAGGCGCTGACCCAGCGGATGTGCGTGGTGTCGACGCCCTACGCCCAGGCCGACCTCGACGCCGTGCAACGCGTCGGCGATCCCGGGCTCAGCGCGATCGCCACCACCGGCGCGGCCGACATCGTCGACCGGATCCTCGGCATCGCGTCCACCCGCGGCGTCACGCTGCTCGGCGACGGTCCGCTGACCGCCGCGGGGGCGCAGCTGCTGTCCGGGCAGGGCCGCACGGTGGCCGTCACCGCCGCACCCCTCACCGCGGACGACGACGCGACCGGGCTCGGCGCCACCGCCGACCTGGCGCCCGAACGGTTCTCCCCGAACCTGGTCGCGGTGCCGTTCGACCCGACGGTCGGCGCGGCGCTCGCCGGTGCGGGCGCCGACCCGTCGGCGCCGACGTATCTCGACTCCACCCTCGAGATCCCGCTGCGCCAGGATTCGCCGGTGGCGCGCCGCCAGAACGCGATCGGCTCGCTGCTGTGGCGCGGGCTGCGACCGGACGTCGAACCCCGGACGCAGGTCGTGGTGCCGCCGCTGGTGTGGACCCCGCGCCCCGACGACGCACAGGCGATCCTGACCTCGGTGGGCACGGCCATCCGTGCCGGCCTGGCCCTCCCCCGCCCGGTCCGCGAGCTGATCGCCGACGGGGACGCCGTGCCCGCGCGCCCGGACACCGACTGGCCGCCGAGTGATTCGGACCGCAGCGGCCGCTTCGACGACTCGGTGACCGCGGGCATCGGCGCGACCAACGGCCGGCTCGCCGGGCTGACCGCCGCGCTCGGCGTCGACGAGCGGACCGGGCTGACCGGAATCGCCTACACCGCCCCGCTGCGTGAGGACATGCTGCGCGCGCTGAGCCAGTCCGTACCCGCCGAAGCCCGCAACGATCTCGCCGAGCAACGGCTCTCGGTGGTGACCGACACCGTCGGGGACATGTTCGGGGCGGTGCGGATCATGAACCCGGGCGGGGCCTACACCCTGGCCACCGAACGCAGTCCGCTGCCGCTCGCGCTGCGCAACGACCTACCGGTGCCGATCCGCGTGCGCCTGGCGGTCGACGCGCCACCGGGCATGACGGTCGACGACATGGGTGAGATCAGCCTGCCGCCGGGCTATCTGCCGCTACGGGTGCCGATCGAGGTGCACTTCACCCAGCGCGTCGCGGTCGACGTCACCCTGCGCACCGCCGACGGGCTGGCACTCGGGGAGACGGTGCGGCTGTCGGTGCACTCCAACGCCTACGGCAAGGTGCTGTTCTTCATCACCCTCAGTGCCGGAGCCGTCCTCGTACTGCTCGCCGGACGACGGCTGTGGCACCGCTTCCGTGGCCAACCCGATCCGGCCGACCTGGACCCGCCGAAACGTGCGGTGGCCACCCGCACCGATGGAGCAACCCTGCATTCCGACCCGCTCGAGACCGCCATCCGCCACGCACCGGATGACAGCCCGCGGCCCACCCGTGCGCGCAGCGACCAACCCGTCGGCGACCAGAAATGAGCACCACCGGCTGGGACCGGGGTGCCCCGCCACCCATGCCTCCTCCGCGTCGAATCCCGCCACGGCCGGGTGCGCTGCGACCCGATCCCACGCGGCGCCCACCGCCGCCGCCACCACGGCAGCGCATCCCCCGCGGCCCGGCGCCCCGGCGGCGCGCGGGCCGGCCGGAACTGTCCGACGCGGCAGTGGTGTCGCGGTCGTGGGGTATGGCGGTGGCCACGCTGGTCAGCCGCATCACCGGATTCCTGCGCATCGTGCTGCTCGCCGCGATCCTCGGCGCCGCCCTGTCGAGTGCGTTCTCGGTGGCCAACCAGTTGCCGAACCTGGTCGCCGCGCTCGTGCTCGAGGCGACGTTCACCGCGATCTTCGTCCCGGTGCTGGCGCGTGCCGAACGCGACGACCCCGACGGCGGAACCGCATTCGTGCGTCGGCTGGTCACCCTGGCGACGACGCTGCTGCTGGTCGCCACGATCCTGTCGGTGGCGGGCGCACCGCTGCTCGTGCGGTTGATGCTCGGCGACGACCCCCAGGTCAACAATCCGCTGACGACCGCCTTCGCGTATCTCCTGCTGCCCCAGGTGCTGTTCTACGGATTGTCCTCGGTGTTCATGGCGATCCTGAACACTCGCAACGTCTTCGGCCCGCCCGCCTGGGCGCCGGTGGTGAACAACGTGGTCGCCCTCGCCACGCTCGGGGTGTATCTCATTGTCCCGGGCGAACTCTCGATCGACCCGGTCGAGATGGGCAACGCCAAACTGCTGGTGCTCGGCATCGGCACGACCCTCGGCGTGTTCGCGCAGACCGCCGTGCTGCTCGTCGCGATCCGCCGCGAGCGGATCAGCCTGCGCCCGCTGTGGGGGATCGACGACCGGCTCAAGAAGTTCGGCACCATGGCCGCGGCGATGGTGCTCTACGTACTCATCAGCCAGATCGGGCTCATCGTCGGCAACCAGATCGCCAGCGGCGCCGCGGCATCCGGCCCGGCGATCTACAACTACACCTGGCTGATCCTGCAGCTGCCGTTCGGGATGATCGGCGTCACCGTGCTCACGGTGGTGATGCCGCGGCTGTCCCGCAACGCCGCCGCCAACGACATCCGCGCCGTGCTCGGCGACCTGTCGCTGGCCACCCGGCTCACCATGGTCACGCTGATCCCGATCGTGGCGGTCATGACCGTCGGCGGACCCGCGATCGGCACCGCGTTGTTCGCGTACGGCAACTTCGGTGCCACCGACGCCGGCTACCTCGGCATGGCGATCACGCTGTCGGCGTTCACTCTCATCCCGTACGCGCTCGTCCTGCTCCAGCTGCGGGTGTTCTACGCACGCGAACAGCCGTGGACGCCGATCATCGTGATCATCGTGGTGACCTCGGTGAAGGTCATCGGGTCTCTGGCGGCGCCGCACCTGACCGACGACCCGGATCTGGTGGCCGGATACCTCGGTATGGCCAACGGGCTGGGGTTCCTCGCCGGCGCGGTGGTCGGGTACATCCTGCTGCGGTCGAGCCTCAACCCGCCGGGCGGCCGGCTGCTCGACGTCCAGGTGATCCGCACGATCCTCGTGACCGTCGCCGCCTCGCTGCTGGCCGGGCTGCTCGCCTACGTCGTCGACCAGCTGTTCGGCCTGGAATCCCTGACGGCCGACGTCGGCGGTCTGGGCTCGCTGGTGCGCCTGGCGGTGATGGGACTGATCATGCTGCCGGTCATCGCCGGTGTGCTGCTGGCGGCCAAAGTGCCCGAAGCCGAAGCCGCCGTCGCGCTGGTGCGCCGCCGATTGGGACGCCGCCCGCCGGCTTCTTCGCCGTCAATAACTCGGCCCGACCAACCGCGGCCCGCAGAGCCCTTCACGTACGCTGACCACAGGAGTGCAGGTCCGGTACGGGGGATTCGGGCCCCGATCACCGGTCCCAGTGGACCTCCGGTACGGGGTACTTCGGTGCGTGGCGCCGGGGCAGACATGTGGAAAGGACCAGCGGTGAGCGACGACTCCGCGGGCGATTCCGCTGCACCGCCCGACAACGGGGCGACCACCAAGATGTCGCGGCCCGCCGCGGAATCCCATGCGCGGCCCGCCGCGGAGCCTCATTCGCGGCCCGCCGCGGAATCTCATTCGCGGCCCGCCGCGGACGACTTCCTGCCTGACGTCCCCGATTCCGCCACCACCGAGATGTCCGTTTCCGGCCGGCCACCCGCCGACTACGGCGGTGACCCCACCCGCGAATCGCTGCCGTTCGACGTCCCCCGCGAACCCGCCGTCGAGGCGGCCACGTCGGAGGAGGACGTCCACCTCATCCCCGGCGCCACCATCGCCGGCGGCCGCTACCGGTTGCTGGTGTTCCACGGCGGTCCGCCTAATCTGCAGTTCTGGCAGGCGCTCGACACCGCGCTCGACCGTCAGGTGGCGCTCACCTTCGTCGACCCGGACGCCACCCTGCCGGATGAGCGGGTGCAGGAGATCCTCTCGCGCACACTGAAACTCAGCCGCCTCGACATGCCCGGCGTGGCCCGCGTCCTCGACGTCGCCAGCACCGGATCCGGCGGCCTCATCGTCTCGGAGTGGATCCGCGGCGGGTCGCTGGCCGAGGTCGCGGCGACGTCCCCCTCCCCCATCGGCGGTGCCCGCGCGATGCAGTCGCTGGCGGCCGCGGCGGAAGCCGCCCACCGGTCCGGGGTGGCGCTGTCCATCGACCATCCCAGCCGCGTCCGGGTCAGCATCGAAGGCGATGTGGCACTTGCCTTTCCGGCCACGCTGCCCGACGCCACCCCGGACGACGACATTCGGGGCATCGGTGCCGCCCTCTACGCGCTGCTGGTCAACCGGTGGCCGCTCCCCGAGACCGGTGAACCCAGCGGGCTCGAGCCGGCCGACACCGATCCCGCGGGCAACCCCGTCGAGCCGCGCACGGTGGACCACGACATCCCGTTCCAGATCTCGGCCGCCGCCGCACGTGCCGTGCAGCCCGACGGCGGCATCCGCAGCGCGCCCACCCTGCTCAACCTGCTGCAGCAGGCGACGGCCGTCGCGGACCGCACCGACCTGATCGCGCCCGTCGACCGGCCGGACAGCGGCGGTGCCGCACGCCTCCGCGGCGCACCCGACGACGACCCCGAGGCGCAGGCACGGCGCAAGCGCGGTCTGATGGTCGGCCTCACCGTCGGCGGCGTCATCGTCGTCGTCGCGCTGATCGTGTTGGGGACGGTGCTGAGCCGCATCTTCGGTGACGTCGGCGGCGGTCTCGACGGCGACGAACTCGGCCTCAACGCGCCGACCACGTCCGCCGAGGCCGACGGCGCGCCAGCGAGCCCGGGCAACGTCGTGCGGCCGGTGCGGGCCACGGTGTTCTCCCCCGACGGCGGCGCCGACTCACCCGGTCAGGCGGGCAACGCCATCGACGGCGACTCGACGACCGTGTGGCCCACCGACACCTACTCCGATCCCAACCCGTTCCCGAACTTCAAGAACGGCGTGGGGCTGATGCTCGAGCTCTCGCAACCCACGACGCTCAGTTCGGTCGACATCAACGTCTCCTCCACCGGCACCTCGGTGCAGATCCGGTCGGCAGAGTCGGCCGAACCGTCCTCGCTCGACAGCACCACCGCGATGACGCCGTCGACCCCGCTCCGGACCGGCAACAACACCATCCAGGTCACGGACGCCTCTCCCACCTCCTACGTGCTGGTGTGGATCGACAAACTCGGCACGGTCGACGGTGAGAGCCGCACCGACGTCTCCGAGATCACACTCAAGGGCACCGCCTGAGGGTTATCCACAGGGCGATGAACTGGTGTCCGGACCGGCGCCGGAGTGCGCTTAGTGTTCGGCTGTGGACAGCTTCGACACCGTCGGCCGGTCAGACGCCGAGCTGCTGGCCGATCACGTCGCCGGGGACCGCTACGCGTTCGAAGAGCTGCTCGTCCGCCACCGCCGTCAGCTCGAGCGCCTCGCCCTGATCACCAGCCGCAACCGCGAAGACGCCGCAGACGCCCTGCAGGACGCGCTGCTGAAAGTGCACAACAACGCCGCGACGTTCCGCTACGACTCCGCCGTGAGCAGTTGGCTCTACCGGATCGTGGTGAACGCCTGCCTGGACCGGCTGCGCCGCGACCGCAACCTCGTGACCGCCGCCCTGCACGACGACGTCGGCCCGGTCAGCGATCCGACCACCCGGGTGGACACCTCCATCGTCGTCGAACGGGCACTGCTGCGGCTGCCGGTGGAACAGCGCGCCGTGATCGTCGCCGTCGACATGCAGGGCTACTCGGTCGCCGAGACCGCCGGCATGCTGGGCATCGCCCAGGGCACCGTCAAGAGCCGCTGCAGCCGGGGGCGGGCCAGGCTCGCCGAACTGCTGGGGGGTCTGGACGGCGCCGGGCTGCAGTCTCCGGTGGTGCGGGGCTGCCGTACGGCGCCCCGCTCACACGCGGCACGCAGCCGCCGCCGGGAGACGCTCAGCCGCGCCGTCCGGCACGCGGACGAGGTGACGCCCGTCGACCGCCCGTAGCGTGGGCCTGCAGGCGTCCGGGAACACGCCGCCCTAGGCTGGTGTTGTACCCGTGCCGGTGCGAAACGGCAGAAAGGCTCACATGACCACCTCATCGACGGTTCACGATGTCATCATCATCGGTTCCGGACCGGCCGGTTACACGGCCGCCGTGTATGCCGCCCGTGCGCAGCTCAAGCCGCTGGTGTTCGAGGGAACCCAGTTCGGCGGGGCCCTCATGACCACCACCGAGGTGGAGAACTACCCCGGCTTCCGCAACGGCATCACCGGTCCCGAGCTGATGGACGAGATGCGTGAGCAGGCCCTGCGCTTCGGCGCCGACCTGCGGATGGAAGACGTCGACGAGGTCTCCCTCGAGGGGCCGGTCAAAACGGTGACCGTCGGCGACGAAGTCCACCGCGCCCGCGCGGTCATCCTCGCGATGGGTGCGGCAGCCCGCCATCTCGGCGTCCCGGGTGAGGACACGCTGCTCGGTATGGGCGTGAGCACCTGTGCGACGTGTGACGGTTTCTTCTTCCGCGACCAGGACATCGCGGTGATCGGCGGCGGCGACTCGGCGATGGAAGAGGCGACATTCCTCACGCGGTTCGCCCGCAGTGTGACGGTGATCCACCGCCGCGAGGAGTTCCGCGCCTCCCGCATCATGCTCGACCGCGCCCGCGCCAACCAGAAGATCACGTTCGTGACCAACACCGAGGTCACCGAGATCGAGGGCGATCCCAAGGTGACCGGTATCCGCCTGCGCAACACGGTGACCGGTGAGGAGTCCAAACTCGCCGTCACGGGTGTGTTCGTCGCCATCGGTCACGTCCCGCGGTCGGACATCGTGCGCGGTCAGGTCGACGTCGACGAGGACGGTTACGTACTGGTCGAAGGCCGCACCACCAACACGTCGATCGAAGGTGTCTTCGCCGCAGGCGATCTGGTCGACCGCACCTACCGGCAGGCCATCACCGCCGCGGGCAGCGGTTGTGCGGCGGCCATCGACGCCGAACGCTGGTTGGCCGAAATCGGTGTCGCCCCAAGCGATCAAGAGATCTCCGCTCCGATCTGACGACCCCTCCGACTCTTTTAGGAGCAGCTCATGGCTGACAACAGCGCCACCGTCACCGTCACCGACGATTCGTTCTCCGACGATGTGCTGACCAGCAGCACCCCTGTGCTGGTCGACTTCTGGGCCACCTGGTGCGGACCGTGCAAGATGGTCGCACCGGTCCTCGAGGAGATCGCCACCGAGAAGGCCGGCGCGCTGACCGTCGCGAAACTCGACGTCGACGCGAACCCGACCACCGCACGCGATTTCCAGGTCGTGTCGATCCCGACGATGATCCTGTTCAAGGACGGTGAACCGGTCAAGCGGATCGTCGGTGCGAAGGGTAAAGCGGCCCTGCTGCGCGAGCTCACCGACCTGCTCTGACACCCCGCGGCCCGGTTCCGTTCAGCCTGGCGTTTTCCGAATTCGAGGAAACGTCTGAGACAATGCCTTCGGGCCTGTCGTGCATATGTCGGCGCCGCACGGGTACTGACAGCCAGAGCTGAGGGTCCAGCCGAAGGGGCGAGTATGTCGAGTCTGCGTCACGGTGATCGCGGGGCTGCGGTCACCGAGATCCGCGCAGCGCTCTCCGCACTCGGGCTGCTGGAGAGCGCCGACGACAACCTCGTCACCGGCAGGCACGTCGTGGCAGACCTTTTCGACGACGCCCTCGACCAGGCGGTGCGGGCGTTCCAGCAGCACCGCGGACTGCTGGTCGACGGCATCGTCGGCGAGGCCACCTACCGTGCTCTCAAAGAGGCGTCGTACCGCCTCGGCGCCCGCACACTGATGCATCAGTTCGGCGCCCCGATGTACGGCGACGACGTCGCGACACTCCAGGCACGGCTGCAGGATCTGGGTTTCTACACGGGTCTGGTCGACGGCCACTTCGGTCTGCAGACCCACCACGGGCTGACGTCCTACCAACGCGAATACGGGCTCTACCCCGACGGCATCTGCGGGCCGGAGACGCTGCGCTCACTGTACTTCCTGGGCTCCAGGGTCACCGGTGGGTCACCGCACGCCATCCGCGAGGAGGAGCTGGTGCGCCGCTCCGGTCCCCGGCTGTCGGGTAAGCGGGTCATCATCGATCCGGGCCGCGGCGGCAGCGACCACGGCGTCATCATGAACGGTCCGCAGGGTCCGATCAGCGAAGCAGACATCCTGTGGGACTTGGCCAGTCGGCTCGAAGGCCGGATGACCGCGATCGGAATGGACACGTTCCTGTCCCGGCCGGTCAACCGCAGCCCGTCCGACGCCGAACGCGCCGCCACCGCCAACACCGTCGGCGCGGACCTGATGATCAGCCTGCGCTGCGCCACCCAGCCCAGCCCGGCCGCCAACGGTGTCGCCTCGTTCCATTTCGGCAATTCCCACGGCTCGGTCTCGACCATCGGCCGCAATCTCGCCGACTTCATCCAGCGAGAGGTCGTCGCGCGCACCGGCTTACGGGACTGCCGCACCCACGGACGTACGTGGGATCTCCTGCGCCTGACGCGGATGCCCACGGTACAGGTCGATGTCGGCTACATCACCAATCCGCGCGACCGGGATCTGTTGGCCTCGAACCACACTCGCGACGCGATCGCCGAAGGCATCCTCGCCGCGGTCAAGCGGCTCTACCTGCTCGGTAAGAACGACCGTCCCACAGGCACATTCACGTTCGCCGAACTGCTGGCGCACGAACTGTCCGTCGAACAGGCCGGCCGGCTCAGCTCCAGCTGAGCGACCGTTTCGCCAACAACGCACCACTGCCCGCACCGACGGGCTGTTGCAACTGCGCCGATTCCAGGAGCCGTTCGAGCGCCGCCTCCACGTCGGCCTTCCAGCCGAGGCCCTGTTCCAGCTCCAGGCGCAACCGCGGGAAGTACCGGTGCGGTGTCACCACGGTGAACCCGACCTGCTCCAGAAACTCCGCGTCCACCATGCACTGCTGGACCGAGCAGTCCCCCAGCACCTCGGTCACCGGCGTGAGTTCCGCGGGGATGGCCCGGGGGTCGACGAGTTCGGCCACCGCTTCCGTACGGCCGAACGCCTCGAGCGCCCGCACCCCACGCCGCACCAGGTCCCCCACCACGGACGTGAGCAAGGTGTGCGGCAGGCCGTCGGCGTCGTCGCCCTGCTCCGCCCCCACCGTCGTCAGCAGAATCGCGTCGGCGCTGACCGGGCCCGTGGGGAACAGTCGTGCGCGCGGCACCGCCCGCGGCGGCGCGTAGAACGCGTACCCCACGCAAGGATCCTCCGCGGACGGATCGGTCGCCGCGGCTTCGTCACTCAGAGCCTCCGGACACTGCACGGCCACCTGCCCACACGAACCCCATTCGAGCATGACCATCGACAGCCATGCTTCCTTCTCGAACTCCGGGTCCGACAGGTGATCGTCACCAGCCAGCGTCGACGGATCGACCTCCCAGAACACACAACGTCGCGCGTGCTTGGGAAGCTGCTCGAAAGCCTCCAACCGCAAGGGCGTGATACGTGCCGACACTAAGCTCCCCGCTTCTCGCGCGCTGTGAAGGGGCGCGACTCGCTCTCCAGGATAGGAGAGCCGGCCGCCGGCGGCGCTGGAAGTCCCCGGTGCGGGCGCTGGACCGGTGACATGAGCGAAAACCGTTGCCACTCAAAAACTCTGCGCGGACGCAGTGGGACCGTCCGGTCCCCGGTGTGCCGAGGTGTCACAGTGACGTAATGCCCCCGTGTCCTCGGTCAGTCCTTCGCCGAGTTCATGAGCTCGACAATTCGCTGCAAATCGTCCACGGAGCCGAACTCGACGACGATCTTGCCCTTGCGTTTGCCCAGGCTCACCGTCACCCGGGTATCGAACGCCGTGGACAGCTGTTCGGCCACATCCTGCAGCCCGGGCATCTGGATCGGCTTGCGCCGCGGCGTCGGTGGGGCGGCGGGATCGCTGCGGTTGGCGAGCGTGACCGCTTCCTCGGTTGCCCGGACGGACAGCCCCTCGGCGACGATCCGTGCGGCGAGTTCCTCCTGACGTTCCGGCCCGCCTTCGAGGGCGAGCAGCGCACGGGCGTGCCCGGCGGACAGCACGCCGGCGGCGACGCGGCGCTGCACGGCGATCGGGAGGCGCAGCAGACGGATCATGTTCGTGATGAGCGGACGTGATCGGCCGATCCGCGCGGCGAGTTCATCGTGGGTGACCCCGAACTCGTCGAGCAGCTGCTGGTACGCCGCCGCCTCTTCGAGCGGATTCAGCTGGACCCGGTGGATGTTCTCGAGGAGGGCGTCGCGCAGCAGGTTGTCGTCGGTGGTCTCGCGCACGATGGCCGGAATGGCCGCAAGGCCCGCCTGCTGTGCGGCACGCCATCTCCGCTCCCCCATGACCAGTTGGTAGCGGGGGCCGGCCGAACCGGGTTCGAGGGCACGGACCACGATCGGTTGCATGAGGCCGAACTCGCGGATCGAGTGCACGAGTTCGGAGAGCGCCTCGTCGTCGAACACCTGCCGCGGCTGACGCGGGTTCGGTTCGATGGCCGCCGGGTCGATCTCCCGGTAGACGGCGCCGACCTCGGCGGCGGGCGGGACCGCGGCCGGTCCCCCACCGATCACGACGTCGGCGGCGGCGCTGCCCATCCGCGGTCCGCCGAGCGCCGCGGCGCTGCCGTCTTCGTTGGGTCCGGTCGGGATGAGGGAGGCCAGGCCACGGCCGAGGCCGCTGCGCTTACGGGTGGGCTGCGTCATGTCCTTCTTTCCTCTTCACCTGCAGACGATCGTCAGGAAGTGCCGTCGCGCGGCGCGCCGCGCTCTGCCAGCTCGCGGCTGGCATCGAGATAGCTCATCGCACCGCGCGAACCGGGGTCGTAGTCGAGGATCGTCATGCCGTAGCCGGGCGCCTCGGAGACCTTCACACTGCGCGGGATCACGGTCCGCAGCACCTTGTCACCGAAGTGGGCGCGCACATCCTGTGCCACCTGATCGGCCAACCGTGTCCGGCCGTCGTACATGGTGAGCACGACGGTCGACACGGTCAGTTCGGGGTTCAGGTGAGACTTGACCATCTCGATGTTGCGCAGCAGCTGCCCCACCCCTTCGAGCGCGTAGTACTCGCACTGGATCGGGATGAGCACCTCGGGTGCCGCCACCAAGGCGTTGATGGTGAGGAGGCCGAGCGACGGCGGGCAGTCGATGAAGACGTAGTCGAAGTCGTAGTGCTTGAGTTCGGAGAGCGCGGTTCGCAGCCGCCCCTCGCGCGCCACCATGCTGACGAGTTCGATCTCCGCGCCGGCGAGATCGATGGTCGCCGGGATGCAGTAGAGCCGTTCGCTGTGGGGGCTCCGCTGCAGCGCTTCCTGGACCGGGATGTCACCGATCAGGACCTCGTAAGACGAAGCGGTTCCGGGGCGGTGTTCGATGCCGAGCGCCGTGCTGGCGTTGCCCTGCGGGTCGAGGTCGATCACCAGGACCTTGAGTCCCTGGAGGGCGAGCGCCGCGGCGATGTTGACGGCCGTCGTGGTCTTACCCACGCCGCCCTTCTGGTTGGCGATCGTGAATACGCGTTGGCGGGCCGGGCGAGGCAACCCGCCCCGACTGGCCGAGTGCAGCAGCCGTACCGCCCGCTCCGCTTCGGCTCCGATGGGGGTGTCGATGACCGCGTCGTTCTGCCAGTCCTGCGCGGCGGGGGGTGCCGCCTCCTTCGCCGGTGTCGGCCATGTTTCACGTGAAACACGTCCACCGCCACGCGGTGCGCGCGACCCGTCGGGACTCTCGCTCATGCTCATCTCCTGCCCGATCGCGGTGGCCGGTTGCGGCCCTTCGCCGGTGCCCCGCGCTGCGCCACGACCACGGTGGCGGGCGGGTTCAAATAGTCCGCGCCACATCTCATCACCCTGACATCCACCGCGCCAACCCGGCCGAGTACACGCCGATGCTCCTCGACCTCCGCGTCGGCCTGCGCGCCCTTGAGGGCGAGCATCCGTCCGCCCGGACGCAGCAGCGGCATGCTCCAGCCGGCGAGCTTGTCCAGGGAGGCGACCGCGCGCGATGTCACGACGTCCATCTCCCCCACCTCGTGCTGCACCGCCCGATCCTCGGCACGCCCGCGCACCACGCTGACGTCGATGCCGAGGGCGGCGACCACCTCGCTGAGGAACTCGCTCCGCCGGAGCATCGGCTCGATCAACGTGACATGAACGTCCGGACGCGCCAGCGCCAACGGTATCCCGGGGAGACCGGCCCCGCTGCCGATGTCGGCGATGCGCTCACCGGGCTCGACCAACTCTCCGAGCGCGGCGCTGTTGAGAACGTGGCGGTCCCAGATCCGATCGGTTTCGCGGGGGCCGATGAGTCCGCGCTCGACACCGGCCGTCGCGAGGAAGTCCGCGTATCGCTGGGCGAGCTCGTACCGCTCACCGAAAACCGCCTCCGCGGCGGGCGGCGGCGCGACGTGTTTCACGTGAAACATCCCCCTGCCATGTCGACTGCGGACCGCGCCCCGCGAACTACACGGATGTAACTCGGTCAGTCGGCGAGGACGACGACGCGGCGGGAAGGCTCGACGCCCTCGCTCTCGCTGTGCACCCCGTCGACGGCGGCGACCGCATCGTGCACGATCTTGCGCTCGAACGGCGTCATGGGCGCGAGCTCCTCGCGCGCACCGGTTTCGAGGACGCGGCGTGCGACCTTCTCCCCCAGCGCGGCCAGTTCGTCGCGGCGACGGCGACGCCACCGGGCGATGTCGAGCATCAGGCGACTGCGCTCGCCGGTCTTCTGGTGCACGGCCAACCGCGTCAGCTCCTGCAGCGCGTCGAGCACCTCGCCCTTGCGCCCCACCAACTTGTTCAGGTCGCTGCCGCCGTCGATGCTCACCACCGCGCGGTCACCCTCGACGTCGAGGTCGATGTCACCGTCGAAGTCGAGAAGGTCCAGCAGCTCCTCCAGGTAGTCCCCGGCGATCTCGCCCTCGGCGACCAACCGATCCTCGAGGTCGTCCTCCACGGTCGCGTCACCGTCGCGGGTCTCGACGTCCTCGGCCCGCTCAGTCGTATCAGCGTCAGTCATGTCTGTCTCTCCCTCTTCCGCCAGTCAAGGACTGGTCAACGCTTGCGCTTCTTGGGCCGGGCTCCCGGCCTCGGCGTTCGGCTTGCGGCTGGTCCGCCACTGGGCTTGGCCGCACCATTGCCCGCGGCCTTCGTCGCCGAATCAGTCGCCGCATCTTCGGCCTTCGAATCCGTGGCGGCGCCGTCGGTGCCGATCGTTCCCTCTACCGGCTCGGCCGCGTCCTGCGCCTTACGGGCACGCTTGGGCTTGGCGCCCGGTGCCGGGGCGTTGGCCGCCCGGCGCTCCAGCGCCTCGGCCTTCTTCGCCTCTTCTTCCTTCTCGATCTTGTTGAAGACGTAGTGCTGCTGGCCGTAGGTCCAGATGTTGTTGGCGAGCCAGTACATGATCACGGCGAGCGGCAGGAACGGACCGCCCACGACCACGCCGAGCGGGAAGACATACAGCGCGAGCTTGTTCATCAACGCGGTCTGCGGGTTGGCCGCCGCTTCCGCGGTCTGGCGGGCCACCGAGGCCCGGCTGTTGAAGTGCGTCGCGATGCCGGCCAGCAGCATGATCGGCACACCGACCGCCACCACCGCCAGCCGGTTGAAATCGGTGAACGCCTCCAGACCGTGCTGCTGGATCATCGTCGCGCCCAGCGGGGCACCGAACAGGTTGGCGTCCAGGAAGTGTCCGACGTCGGTCGCGCTGAAGACGTAGTTGGAGAGGCTGCGGTTCTCCTCCACCGACAACCCCAACCGGCCGATGCCGGTCTGGGTGCGGTTGAACGACATCAGCACGTGATAGAGCCCGAGGAACACCGGGATCTGCGCGAGCATCGGCAGACAGCCGAGGATCGGGTTGAACCCGTGCTCGCGCTGCAGCTTCTGCATCTCCAGCGCCATCCGCTGGCGGTCCTTGCCGTACTTCTTCTGCAGCGCCTTGATCTGCGGCTGCAGTTCCTGCATCTGCCGGGTGGTGCGGATCTGCCGGACGAACGGCTTGTAGAGGATCGCGCGAAGGGTGAAGACCAGGAACATCACCGACAGCGCCCAGGCGAAGAAATTGTCGGGTCCGAGGAGGAAGGCGAAAGCCTTGTACCAGACCCACATGATCGCCGACACCGGGTAATAGATGATGTCGAGGCTCAACCAGTTAAACACGCGACTTGCTCCTGACAGGGTCGGCGGTGCCATCCGCACCGCTTCGGTCTTGGGGCGGCGCGCTCGCCGCCGTGGGCCGCTCCGGGATCGGGTCCCATCCTCCCGGATGCCAGGGACCGCACTTCGCCAGCCGGACGAGCGACAGCCACCCTCCGCGCACCAGGCCGTACTCGGTCAGCGCGTCGACGGCGTACTGGCTACAGGTCGGAGTGAACCGGCAGGACGGCAGGCGGAGCGGAGAGATCATGTGGCGATACAGCTGGATGACGTAGACCACGGCTCTGGCCGCCGCGGCACTCATCCCCCGCAATCCAGTCACGCCGACGCCTTGACGCGCGGCCTGGCTCGGCGCAGCGCCTCGGACAGCTCGTGTGCGAGTCGCGCCGACGTCGCGACCGCGGCGCCAGGAAGGGCACGGATCACCAATCGGTGCCCGGGCTGCAATTCGTCGAGGAGGGGATACACGCTGTGCCGGAGGCGGCGCGAAACCCGGTGGCGCACCACGGCGTTACCGACCGCTTTCGACACCACCAGACCGACACGCGGGCCGGTCGGATCGCCGCCGTCGTTCGCGATGTGCACCACGAGATCGGGTTGCGCCGAGCGCACCCCTTTACTGACCGTGGTACTGAACTCCGTCGACCGGGTCATCCGGTACCGAGCCGGAAGCACCGCGTGAGATCCTGCGTCGACTCACGCAGTCAGGGAACGGCGGCCCTTACGACGACGACCCGTGACGATCGCCCGGCCGGCACGAGTCCGCATCCGCAGCCGGAACCCATGCACCCGCGCGCGACGGCGGTTGTTGGGCTGGAACGTCCGCTTGCCCTTGGCCACGGCAATCTCTCCTCGTTGCGTGTGGCGTTCGCATCCTCCGGGATGTCATCCCGGACGAACACGCTCGCCGTTGTTAAGCTCGTGCATCTTGCGTTGCTTGCCGGCGCGGTCTCCGTCGAGCGGATCGCAGCCGTATCGCCACGTGCGGGCGACTGTTCGAGGGTACTGACGAGATTTCGCTGGGTCAAACCTCGCCGGTCACGCCCCGAACAGTTGACATTCGTCACATTCTTCACCGTGATTTCGCGACCACAAATATGAAGCCTCCCAATGTCGTCGAACTGTTGGCACTCCGAGAGAAAACTGTTAGCTTCTGGCAATGCCGTTCCCACCCGGGACGGCCGCCGACAACGAAACGAGGATGACCCGCCGGCCGCGAGCCCACAGCCACTCACCCGCTGTGTCGAGCCCCGTCCCGGTGGAGTCCCAAACCGGTAGACAACAGAACGACGACGCCTGCCCGTTACTCCACAGGCTGTGGATAACTTTGTGGACAGTTTGTCTTCGTTCATTTGGTCGTCTCTGAACCGACCGCAAGGGGGTAGTCGTCATTGACCGCTGACCCCGACCCACCGTTTGTCGCCGTGTGGAACACCGTTGTCGCCGAACTCAACGGAGACACCGCACCCCACGGGGTCCGCAACGGGGAAGGCGCCCTGCCGACCCTCACCCCGCAGCAACGGGCATGGCTCAAGCTCGTCAAACCGCTCGTGATCACCGAGGGCTTTGCCCTGCTGTCCGTGCCGACGCCGTTCGTGCAGAACGAGATCGAGCGTCACCTGCGCGAACCGATCATCACCGCACTCAGCCGTCACCTCGGTCAGCGCGTCGAGCTCGGTGTCCGCATCGCCACCCCCTCCCCCGAGGACGACGATCCGCCGCCACCGCCACCGGTGATCCCCGACCCCGACGAGGTCGACGAGGACACCGAGGCTCGGGTCAGCGCCGAAGAGAGCTGGCCGCGCTATTTCAGCCGGCGTCCCCCGGAGAGTCCGGTCGCCGAGGATCCCAATGCGGTCAGCCTCAACCGGCGCTACACCTTCGACACGTTCGTCATCGGTGCGTCGAACCGGTTCGCCCACGCCGCGACACTCGCGATCGCCGAAGCCCCGGCGCGCGCGTACAACCCGTTGTTCATCTGGGGCGAATCGGGCCTCGGCAAAACGCATCTGCTCCACGCGGCAGGCAATTATGCCCAGCGTCTCTTTCCCGGTATGCGCGTGAAGTACGTCTCCACCGAGGAATTCACCAACGACTTCATCAACTCGCTGCGTGACGACCGCAAGGCGTCGTTCAAGCGCAGCTACCGCGACATCGACGTGCTGCTGGTCGACGACATCCAGTTCATCGAGGGCAAGGAAGGCATCCAGGAGGAGTTCTTCCACACCTTCAACACGCTGCACAACGCGAACAAGCAGATCGTGATCTCCTCGGACCGTCCGCCCAAACAGCTGGCCACGCTCGAGGACCGGCTGCGGACGCGTTTCGAGTGGGGACTGATCACCGACGTCCAGCCGCCCGAGCTCGAGACGCGTATCGCGATCCTGCGCAAGAAGGCCCAAATGGACCGGCTCGACGTGCCCGACGACGTCCTCGAGCTCATCGCGAGCAGCATCGAACGCAACATCCGCGAGCTCGAGGGCGCCCTGATCCGCGTCACCGCCTTCGCCTCGCTGAACAAGACGACGATCGACAAATCGCTCGCCGAGATCGTCCTGCGGGACCTGATCTCCGACGCGAGCACCATGCAGATCTCGACCGCCGCGATCATGGCGGCGACCGCCGAGTACTTCGAGACCTCCGTGGAGGAGCTCCGAGGGCCCGGCAAGACCCGCGCACTGGCCCAGTCACGCCAGATCGCGATGTACCTGTGCCGGGAGCTCACGGACCTGTCACTGCCCAAGATCGGGCAGGCCTTCGGCCGCGACCACACCACCGTGATGTACGCGGAGAAGAAGATCCGCGGCGAGATGGCCGAACGCCGTGAGGTGTTCGATCACGTCAAGGAACTCACGACGCGGATCCGCCAGCGCGCCAAGCGCTGACCCACCCGTTTTTCCATTTTTTCGGCCGCCGGAGAGCTCCGGCGGCCTTCTGTCACGTGTCGAAAGGGTGCCCATCGCGGCCATGCCCGGAAAAATCTCCGAAAAACTTCTGCCTCGGTTGTCACATCCGTCACTCATCCACGTTGTGGAGAACGCTGGGGACAACCTGGGCACCAACCCGTGGAGGAACCGGTCGGAATTACACACATCCGCCGCCGTACACAGCCGACCCGGCCGCGGCACGTGTTCGTCCACAGCCACCGCACATCGCGACACGCCTGCCAGGCTGGGGGGAACGCGGTTCATCCCCAGTCTCCACAGCCCCTAATACTGTTACTTGTTTATCTCTCTGATCTTCTTCTCAGAACAAAGGCTTTGGGGAAACACCTGGCCGTCGCACCGGACACCGTCCTGGTGCGCGGGATGTCGGCCCGATCGATTAGCTTTCAAGTTCGACTGGAAAGCTCTACGGTGGTTCATCGACAGCCGTTACGGTCGTCGAGACGCATCAGGGCGACGCGTCCCGAGACACCGGTGAAACCGCTGGTAGAGCTCATTGTGGTGTTATTCGAAGGGACGCTATGGACGTGGTGCCGACGACGGCGGGTCACACCGATCTGAAGTTCCGACTGGTGCGCGAGGACTTCGCCGACGCAGTGGCCTGGGTGGCTCGCAATCTGCCGACCCGACCGACCGTCCCCGTGCTCGCCGGCGTGCTGCTCACCGGTGACGACGACGGTCTGACCATCTCCGGGTTCGACTACGAGGTGTCGGCCGAGGTGCGCGTCGCAGCCGAAATCGCTTCTCCGGGAAGCGTTTTGGTGTCGGGGCGACTGCTCTCCGATATCACCAAGGCGCTGCCGGCGAAACCGGTCGACGTCAGCGTCGAGGGCACCCGCGTGTCGCTGACCTGCGGTAGCGCCCGGTTCTCCCTGCCGACGATGGCGGTCGAGGACTATCCCGCGCTGCCCACCCTGCCCGACGAGACGGGCGTGATCGGCGCCGATCTGTTCGCCGAAGCCATCGGTCAGGTCGCGGTAGCGGCCGGCCGTGACGACACCCTGCCCATGCTGACCGGTATCCGCGTCGAGATCACCGGCGACAGCGTGGTTTTGGCGGCCACCGACCGCTTCCGGCTCGCCGTGCGCGAACTCACCTGGTCGACCAGCACCCCAGATGTCGAGGCCGCGGTGCTGGTACCGGCCAAGACGCTGGCCGAGGCAGCCAGGGCCGGCACCGACGGAACCGACGTGCACCTGGCGCTGGGCGCCGGCTCCGCCGTCGGCAAGGAGGGCCTGCTCGGCATCCGCAGCGAGGGCAAGCGCAGCACCACCCGCCTGCTCGACGCCGAGTTCCCCAAGTTCCGCCAGTTGCTGCCGAGTGAACACACCGCGGTCGCGACGATCGGCGTGGCCGAGCTCACCGAGGCGATCAAACGTGTCGCCCTGGTCGCCGACCGCGGCGCCCAGGTGCGGATGGAATTCGCCGATGACGTACTGCGGCTGTCCGCCGGCGCCGACGACGTGGGTCGCGCCGAGGAAGACCTGGCGGTGGAGTTCTCCGGTGAGCCGCTGACCATCGCCTTCAACCCCACCTACCTGACCGACGGCCTGGGCTCGCTGCATTCGGAGCGTGTCACGTTCGGCTTCACCACCCCCAGCAGGCCCGCGGTGCTGCGTCCGGCCGGTGACGGAGAGACCGCCGCAGGCGACGGCCCGTTCCCCGCGCTGCAGACCGATTACGTGTACCTGTTGATGCCGGTGCGACTGCCGGGCTGAGCCGGGACAACTCCACAAGAGGGGGCGCAATGCAACTGGGTCTGGTCGGACTCGGCAAGATGGGCTTCAACATGCGCGAGCGCCTGCGCGAGGGCGGGCACGAAGTCGTCGGCTACGACCCGCGCCCCGAGGTCACCGACGTGCCGTCGCTCGCCGCGCTCGCCGATGCGCTGTCGGCGCCCAGGGTGGTGTGGGTGATGGTGCCGTCGGGTTCGGTCACACACGACACCATCGTCTCTCTGGCCGAGGTACTCGGTGAGGGAGATCTGGTCATCGACGGTGGCAACTCCCGCTACACCGAAGACGGTCCGCACGCAGAGTTGTTGCGGGCCAAGGGAATCGGCTTCATCGACGCCGGTGTCTCCGGTGGCATCTGGGGTCTGGCCGAGGGGTACGGCCTGATGGTCGGCGGTGAGGACGCCGACATCGAGCGGATGATGCCGATCTTCGACACGCTGCGTCCGCCCGGTGAGCGGGCGGACGGCTTCGTCCACGCCGGCCCGGTCGGCGCGGGACACTTCGCGAAGATGGTGCACAACGGCGTGGAGTACGCGCTGATGACCGCCTACGGCGAGGGCTACGAAATGCTCGCCGCCGAGGAGCTGATCCGCGACCCCCAGGCGGTGTACCAGGCCTGGTCGAACGGGACGGTCGTGCGGTCGTGGCTGCAGCAGCTGCTCGCCAAGGCGCTGCGGGAGGATCCGGGTCTGGCCGAGATCTCGGGCTACACCGAGGATTCCGGCGAGGGCAGGTGGACCGTCGAGGAGGCGATCCGGCTGCGCGTGCCGGTGCCGTCCATCGCGGCGTCGTTGTTCGCCCGGTTCCAGTCGCGCCAGGAGGACTCCCCCACCATGAAGGCGGTCTCGGCGCTGCGCAACCAGTTCGGCGGTCATGCCGTTCAGAGGATCAGCAAGTCGGGCTAGCCCGTGAGGAGCGAGTGACTTGTACGTCCGGCACCTGACGCTGACCGACTTCCGGTCCTGGGCCCGCGCCGATCTGGAGCTGGCGCCCGGGCGCACGGTCTTCGTCGGGCCCAACGGTTTCGGGAAGACGAATCTTGTTGAGGCCCTGTGGTATTCGGCGACTCTCGGATCGCATCGGGTGGCCTCGGACGCACCGCTCATCCGTGAGGGGGCACCGCGCGCGGTGGTGTCGACCATCGTCGTCAACGAGGGCCGCGAACTCGCGGTCGACTTGGAGATCACCACCGGCCGCGCCAACAAGGCCCGGCTCAACCGGTCACCGGTACGCAGCCCGCGCGAAGTGCTGGGCGTGTTGCGGGCGGTGCTGTTCGCACCGGAGGATCTGGCCCTGGTCCGGGGTGACCCCGGCGAACGCCGCCGCTATCTCGACGACCTCGCCACGACGCGCCGGCCGCGTATCGCCGGGGTGCGCGCGGATTACGACCGGGTGGTCCGGCAGCGCACCGCGCTGCTCAAGAGTGCGGCGGCCGCGCGTTACCGGGGCGACCGCAGCGTGCTCGACACCCTCGACGTGTGGGACGGTCACCTCGCCGCACACGGCGCCCAGTTGATGGCCGCGCGCGCCGACCTCGTGCACCATCTGGCACCCGAGGTCGAGAAGGCCTACCAGCTGCTGGCGCCGGGATCGCGTCCGGCGGCGATCCGGTACCGCACCAGCATCGACGCCGATGAGGACGTCACGGCGGAGTATTACGAAGCCGCCCTGCTCGACGCGATGGCCCGCAGGCGCGACGCCGAACTCGAGCGCGGGGTGTGTCTGGTCGGCCCGCACCGCGACGACCTCGAGCTGCGTCTCGGTGAGCAGATGACGAAAGGCTATGCGAGCCATGGGGAATCATGGTCGATGGCGTTGGCGCTGCGGCTGGCAGGCTATGAACTCCTACGCACCGACGGCAGTGATCCGGTCCTGCTGCTCGACGACGTATTCGCGGAGCTAGACGCCGCGCGCCGGCGCGCGCTGGCCGAGGTCGCGGCGTCCGCCGAGCAGGTGCTGGTGACCGCGGCGGTCGAAGAGGACATTCCCGCCGATTGGGACGCCCGCCGGCTCATGGTCCGGATGCACGACGGCGAAGACGGACGCGTATCGATGGTGGAGGCATGAGCGAAGACGACGACGAGAAGTGGACACCGCCGCCGCATCTGTCGGGACTCAAGGGCATGGACCTGGTGCGGCGCACGCTGGAGGAGGCGCGGGGCGCGGCACGCAGCCAGGGTAAGGATGTCGGCCGCGGCCGCACGTCCCCCGCCCGCCGGGTCGCGGGCACCGGCAGGCGTCGCAGCTGGTCCGGCCCCGGGCCGGATTCGCGCGATCCGCAGACCCTCGGCGCGGCTGCGCGCGACCTGGCCCGCAGCCGGGGATGGTCGCCGCGGGTGGCCGAGGGTGCGGTGTTCGGCCAGTGGTCGATGGTGGTCGGCGAGCAGATCGCGGCGCACGCCACACCGTCGACGCTGCGCGAGGGCGTGTTGACCGTGGCCGCCGAATCGACCGCGTGGGCCACCCAGCTGCGGATGGTGCAGTCGCAACTGCTGGCGAAGATCGCCGCGGCCGTCGGAGACGGGGTCGTCACCTCACTCAAGATCACCGGTCCCACGGCGCCGTCCTGGCGCAAGGGCCGCTACCACGTCGCCGGCCGGGGGCCACGCGATACGTACGGATGAACCCTCGGTGAGAGTGGGCTGAGAGGCGTCAGGCGTTCCGCAGCCCACTCCCCGAGCGTCTGGACGCACCGAAGTCCGAGAAATTCCGCGCACGGCGCAGATAGCTAGGTGAAAACGCCGCCGCAGCGTCGGTCTTGACCGTATCTCCCGGTAGAGTGGAGAGGAACTACGCGGCGGTCCGTCGACCGCGCGCCCGCGAACCCCGAGGAGACGCGTCCAACGTGGCT
Source organism: Mycolicibacterium litorale (assembly GCA_050205415.1). Classification (GTDB taxonomy): domain Bacteria; phylum Actinomycetota; class Actinomycetes; order Mycobacteriales; family Mycobacteriaceae; genus Mycobacterium; species Mycobacterium litorale_C. The sequence continues at coordinate 19,683 of JBNMQY010000008.1, read as the reverse complement.
GCCCAGAAGAAGAATGCTCCCAGCGAGTACGGCGCCGATGCCATCAAGGTGCTCGAAGGTCTGGAAGCGGTCCGCAAGCGCCCGGGCATGTACATCGGTTCCACCGGAGAGCGCGGTCTGCACCACCTGATCTGGGAGGTGGTCGACAACGCCGTCGACGAGGCGATGGCCGGCTACGCGTCCAAGGTCGACGTGCGGATCCTCGAGGACGGCGGGGTCCAGGTCACCGACGACGGCCGCGGCATCCCCGTCGCGATGCACGCCACCGGCGTGCCGACCGTCGACGTCGTGATGACCGTGCTGCACGCCGGCGGCAAGTTCGAAGAGGGCGCCTACCAGGTGTCGGGCGGTCTGCACGGCGTGGGCGTGTCGGTGGTGAACGCGTTGTCCACCCGGCTCGAGGCCGACATCCGCCGCGACGGCTACGAATGGTTCCAGACCTACGACCGCTCGGTACCGGGCACCCTCAAACAGGGTGAGACCACCAAGGAGACCGGCACGACGATCCGGTTCTGGGCCGATCCGGACATCTTCGAGACCACGAACTACGACTTCGAGACCATCGCGCGGCGCCTGCAGGAGATGGCCTTCCTCAACAAGGGCCTCACCATCGAGTTGACCGACGAGCGCGTGACGGCCGAAGAGGTCGTCGACGACGTGGTGAGCGATCACGCCGAAGCGCCGAAGAGCGCCGAGGAGAAGACGGCGGAGGCCGCCAAACCGCAGAAGGTCAAGCATCGGGTCTTCCACTACCCCGGCGGTCTGGTCGACTTCGTCAAGCACATCAACCGCACGAAGACCCCGATCCAGCCCAGCGTCATCGACTTCGACGGTAAGGGCGAGGGCCACGAGGTCGAGATCGCGATGCAGTGGAATGCCGGCTACTCCGAGTCCGTGCACACCTTCGCGAACACCATCAACACCCACGAGGGCGGCACCCACGAAGAGGGCTTCCGCACGGCGCTGACGTCGGTGGTGAACAAGTACGCCAAGGACAAGAAGCTGCTCAAGGACAAGGACCCGAACCTCACCGGTGACGACATCCGCGAGGGTCTGGCCGCGGTCATCTCGGTGAAGGTGTCCCAGCCGCAGTTCGAGGGGCAGACGAAGACCAAGCTCGGCAACACCGAGGTCAAGTCGTTCGTGCAGAAGATCTGCAACGAACAGCTCAGCCACTGGTTCGAGGCCAACCCGGCCGAGGCGAAAACCGTGGTGAACAAGGCGGTGTCGTCGGCGCAGGCGCGGCTGGCCGCCCGCAAGGCGCGGGAACTGGTGCGCCGCAAGAGCGCCACCGACATCGGCGGCCTGCCCGGCAAGCTCGCCGACTGCCGCTCCACCGATCCGCGCAAGTCGGAACTGTATGTGGTGGAGGGTGACTCGGCCGGCGGCTCGGCCAAGAGCGGCCGTGACTCGATGTTCCAGGCGATCCTCCCGTTGCGCGGCAAGATCATCAACGTCGAGAAGGCTCGCATCGACCGGGTGCTCAAGAACACCGAGGTCCAGGCCATCATCACCGCGCTCGGCACCGGTATCCACGACGAGTTCGACATCAGCAAGCTGCGGTATCACAAGATCGTGCTGATGGCCGACGCCGACGTCGACGGCCAACACATCTCGACGCTGCTGCTGACGCTGCTGTTCCGCTTCATGAAGCCGCTGATCGAGAACGGCCACGTCTTCCTGGCGCAGCCGCCGCTGTACAAGCTCAAGTGGCAGCGCAGCGCGCCGGAGTTCGCCTACTCCGACCGGGAGCGTGACGGTCTGCTCGAGGCCGGGCAGAAGGCCGGCAAGAAGATCAACAAGGACGACGGCATCCAGCGCTACAAGGGTCTGGGTGAGATGGACGCCAAGGAGCTGTGGGAGACCACCATGGATCCGTCGGTGCGGGTGCTGCGCCAGGTCACCCTCGACGACGCCGCGGCCGCCGACGAGTTGTTCTCGATCCTCATGGGCGAGGACGTCGAGGCCCGTCGCAGCTTCATCACCCGTAATGCCAAAGACGTTCGCTTCCTTGACGTTTAAGAATTCTGATCGAGCTAGGACTCATCGATGACTGATACCACGTTGCCGCCCGGCGACGAAGCCGGCGACCGCATCGAACCGGTCGACATCCAGCAGGAGATGCAGCGCAGCTACATCGACTACGCGATGAGCGTGATCGTCGGCCGCGCCCTGCCCGAGGTCCGCGACGGCCTCAAGCCGGTGCACCGCCGGGTGCTCTACGCGATGTACGACTCCGGTTTCCGCCCGGATCGCAGCCACGCGAAATCCGCACGCTCCGTTGCCGAGACGATGGGTAACTACCACCCCCACGGTGACGCGTCGATCTACGACACCCTGGTGCGTATGGCGCAGCCGTGGTCGCTGCGCTACCCGTTGGTCGACGGCCAGGGCAACTTCGGCTCGCCGGGTAACGATCCGCCGGCCGCCATGCGGTACACCGAGGCGCGGCTCACTCCGTTGGCGATGGAGATGCTGCGTGAAATCGACGAGGAGACAGTCGATTTCATCCCGAACTACGACGGCCGCGTGCAGGAGCCGACGGTTCTGCCGAGCCGGTTCCCGAACCTGCTGGCCAACGGGTCCGGCGGTATCGCGGTCGGTATGGCCACCAACATGCCGCCGCACAATCTGCGCGAGCTCGCCGAGGCCGTCTACTGGTGCCTGGAGAACTTCGAGGCCGACGAGGAAGCCACCTGCGCGGCGGTGATGGAACGGGTCAAGGGTCCCGACTTCCCGACCTCCGGCCTGATCGTCGGCACGCAGGGCATCGAGGACACCTACAAGACCGGGCGCGGCTCGATCAAGATGCGCGGTGTCGTCGAGATCGAAGAGGACAGCCGTGGCCGCACCGGCATCGTCATCACCGAGTTGCCGTACCAGGTCAACCACGACAACTTCATCACCTCGATCGCCGAGCAGGTGCGCGACGGCAAGCTCGGCGGCATCTCCAACATCGAGGACCAGTCGAGTGACCGTGTCGGCCTGCGCATCGTCGTCGAGCTCAAACGCGACGCCGTGGCGAAGGTGGTGCTGAACAACCTCTACAAGCACACCCAGCTGCAGACCAGCTTCGGCGCCAACATGCTGTCGATCGTCGACGGTGTCCCGCGCACGCTGCGCCTCGACCAGCTGATCCGCTACTACGTGGACCATCAGCTCGACGTCATCATCCGGCGCACCCGTTACCGGTTGCGCAAGGCCAACGAGCGGGCCCACATCCTGCGTGGTCTGGTCAAGGCACTGGACGCGCTCGACGAGGTCATCGCGCTGATCCGGGCGTCGGCCAACGCCGACGTGGCCCGCACCGGCTTGATGGAGCTGCTCGACGTCGACGAGATCCAGGCCCAGGCCATCCTCGACATGCAGTTGCGTCGCCTGGCCGCCCTGGAGCGTCAGCGCATCGTCGACGATCTGGCCAAGATCGAGGCCGAGATCGCCGACCTCGAGGACATCCTGGCCAAGCCGGAACGTCAGCGCGCGATCGTGCGTGACGAGCTGGCCGAGATCGTCGAGAAGTACGGCGACGACCGCCGGACCCGCATCGTGCCCGCCGACGGTGAGGTCAGCGACGAGGATCTGATCGCCCGTGAGGACGTGGTCGTCACGATCACCGAGACCGGGTACGCCAAGCGCACCAAAACCGATCTGTACCGCAGCCAGAAGCGCGGCGGGAAGGGTGTGCAGGGCGCCGGGCTCAAGCAGGACGACATCGTCAACCACTTCTTCGTCTGCTCGACCCACGACTGGATCCTGTTCTTCACCACGCAGGGCCGGGTGTACCGGGCGAAGGCCTACGAGTTGCCGGAGGCGTCGCGGACGGCGCGCGGTCAGCACGTCGCGAACCTGCTGGCCTTCCAGCCCAACGAGCGCATCGCGCAGGTCATCCAGATCAAGAGCTACGAGGATGCGCCGTATCTGGTGCTGGCCACCCGCAACGGGCTGGTGAAGAAGTCGCGGCTCACGGACTTCGACTCCAACCGCTCGGGCGGCATCGTCGCGGTCAACCTGCGTGAAGGCGACGAACTGGTCGGCGCCGTGCTGTGCTCGGCCGAGGACGACCTGCTGCTCGTGTCGGCGAAGGGTCAGTCGATCCGGTTCTCCGCCACCGACGAGGCGCTGCGGCCGATGGGCCGGGCAACGTCGGGTGTGCAGGGCATGCGATTCAACGCCGACGACGAACTGCTCTCGCTCAACGTGGTGCGTCCGGACACGTATCTGCTGGTCGCGACCAGCGGTGGCTACGCCAAGCGCACCTCGATCGAGGAGTACACGGCGCAGGGCCGCGGCGGAAAGGGCATCCTGACGATCCAGTACGACCGCCGACGTGGCAATCTTGTCGGTGCGTTGATCGTCGATGACGACACGGAGTTGTACGCGATCACCTCGGGTGGCGGTGTCATCCGGACCGGTGCCCGCCAGGTTCGCAAGGCCGGGCGGCAGACCAAGGGCGTTCGGTTGATGAACCTGGGTGAGGGCGACACACTGATTGCCATTGCGCGCAACGCAGAGGCGGGCGACAGCACCGACGAGGTCAACACCGACCCGGATGCGGTCTGATCAGTGAGGAGCCGTAGGTGAGTGCACCGAACGAGCCGGGATTCCCGCGCGGGGGCGAGTCCCCCGGGAGCGGTAACGGCTCCCCCGCGCCGAGCGTGGGCCGTGACAACGGTTCGCCGGCCCGGGTGGGTACCGAAGGCGGCGACGTCCCTCCGTGGCAGCGCGGCCGGCCCAGCCGTCCGCCGCAGGGGCGCCCGCAGGACGGCCGCGCCCAGGACGGCGGGGCACGCGGCGGTTCGCCGGCCCACGCCCCCGGCGCGGAGGCCCGGAACACCAGCAGGTTCCCGGTGAGCGGTTCGGCGCCGACGGAGGAGACCCACGCGCCGGCGGCCCCCGCGCGCACCACCGAGGCACCGCGGCCGGAGGCCTACGCCAGCGAGCTGCCGGATCTGTCCGGTCCGGTGCCGCGACCGCCGCAGCGCAAACCGAGCACTGAGCGGACGGCCGCGGAACCGGCGTCACGTCCGGCGTCCGCGCCCCGTACCCAGGTGTCGCACCGTCCGTCGCGCGGCCCGGTCCGGGCGAGCATGCAGATCCGTCGGGTGGATCCGTGGAGCGCGCTGAAGGTCTCCCTGGTGCTGTCGGTCGCGCTGTTCTTCGTGTGGATGATCGCCGTCGCGTTCCTGTACCTCGTGCTCGGCGGTATGGGGGTGTGGAGCAAGCTCAACAGCAACGTCGGTGACCTCCTGACCAGCGCAAGCGGCGCCAGCGGGGGCGAGTTGGTGTCGAGCGGCACGATCTTCGGCGGCGCCGCCCTGATCGGTCTGGTGAACATCGTGATCCTCACCGCGATGGCCACCGCGGGCGCGTTCATTTACAACCTCACCACCGATCTCGTGGGCGGTGTCGAGGTGACGTTGGCCGACCGTGACTAGGGATTTGGGGACAGAGGCGCGGTTACGGTAATCTCGCTGCTCGTCCGTATGCGACGTAAGGGCCTATAGCTCAGGCGGTTAGAGCGCTTCGCTGATAACGAAGAGGTCGGAGGTTCGAGTCCTCCTAGGCCCACTGGACAGGCTGGTCGCCACACCGGCCGGGCCCACTGGAAGGGGGCACCGTGCGATTCGTTCTGGTGCTCGCCGCAGCGGCGGTGTCGATCCTGGTGTGGCGGTCACGGCACGGCCCCGAGGTGTGGCACGCGCTCGACGAAGAATCAGCCTGACCCGCGAGGGGCCTTAGCTCAGTTGGTAGAGCGCTGCCTTTGCAAGGCAGATGTCAGGAGTTCGAATCTCCTAGGCTCCACAAGTAAACAAGCAGGTCAGACCCGGTAAGGTCTGGCCTGCTGTGCTTTCATGCGGCGTCTGTGGCCACATCTTGGCAACACTTTCGAGTCAAAAGCGCGTTGATGGCCACCCCGACCGCTTCGACGACTCGAGCCCCGACGCCGGCAAGGTCATCGGCGACGGCCTGGCCCGCGACATCAGCCGCAAGCTCGACGCCGCACTGTTCACCGCCACCACCGCCAAGGGGCCGAGCGGACTGCCCTCGCTGACCGGCATCGTCGCGGCCACCGCCGCGAGCATGGCCGCGTTACCCGACACCTTAATCGGCACCACGTACACGCTCGAGGCCAACCACGCCAGCCCGATGAACTGGGTCGCGCACCCCGACACCGCGGCACGGATCAGCTCGCTCAAGAAGGCCACGGGCAGCAACGAGCCCCTGCTCGGCAACGACGTCAGCGTGCCCGGCAAGCGCACCCTGTTCGGAGCGCCGCTGCTCACCAGCCCCTACGTCGCAGCCAATGTCGTGTGGGGCGTCGACAAGACCTGCTCCCGCCGCGTGGTGTAGGAGGACGCCGAGCCCGAGTCGGACAAGAGCGCGTTCTTCACCTCCGACCGCATCGCCGTGCGCGCCCACGATGCGCGGCGGCTTCGCCTTCACCCCTCCGGGCAGCATCGCCAAGATCACCCTGCCGACGCCGTAGCGGCGCGGTGGCCCGCCGGGGGGATTACCGGCGGGCCACCCCAGCCAGAGAAGGACTTACGTGGTTACTCGCAACACCACTCGACGCAATCGGCACCGTGCGGCGATCGCCCGCGACCGGTCGCCGTGCCACTGGTGCGGCATCGAGCTGATCTATGACCCGAACCCCGACGATCCTGACTGGCACCTGCACCCGCAGTCCTTCACGATCGACCACGTCATCCCGCTGGCACGGGGCGGCGAGGAAGAGCTGCACAACCTCGTGGCGGCGTGCCGAGCCTGCAACCGAGAGAAGAGCGACAAGCTCACCGCGCCAGCTACTGCGGACGGCGGCGACGGGCTCTACGTGACGTCGCGGACCTGGACACCCTGACCTCGACCCTGGCACCCATCCCCTCAGAGGGTGTCGCCGCCTCTCACTGGCATAGGCCGTGCCTGTCCCCGAAACTGAAAAAATTCGCGGGGAGAGACGACCAATGCCGACGAGCCGCAGATGCCCGACCGGGGGGATGGGTGCCAGGGGTCGAGCATCCCCGGACAAGCGCCTAAGCGCTACCGCCGACCGCGTTCTGTACCGTCGTCCGCAACTCGACGAGCTCTGATTCGAGCGCCTTCACAGCTTGGTAGGTGGCCGCCGCGACTGCCTCGGAATTCCGGCCGTACTTGGCGGCCGCGTCCCAAATCGCCGCCGACCCCGGCAGATCTTCCGGCCGTGCCTCTTGAAACCCGTGTGCCGGCCATCGACCGCCGCCGCCGAACTGCTGATTTGTCACGTTGATGCTCATGTGCGCTGAGATTACGGACGAGCGCCGACAAGGACACCGGGCCGTCGACCATCAGTCACGGCGTGACTTGCCTGCGGCGTTGAGGTACTCGCCGCGGTGAGTGCGGCCACACCCGCGAGGCTCATCGGACGAGCAGCGTGCGCACTCGTAGATGACCTCGAAGCCAGCCAAGAAGCTCGGCGCATTCGGCGCGGAGCCTGCCACGATCCGCTGCTCACTTTTGTGCCAGCTGATCATCTCCTCGCCGCACTCGGTGCACTGCCGTGTCGCGTTGGAAACCTGCCGATGTTCACATTCAGTAGTCATGCGCGTAGTTCTACACACCGAGGGTGCAGGGCCTACCGTACAAACAGCGACCACCGCTGACACTGCGCAGCGCGACCTCGACCACCTAAGACGATGTTTTGTCGGTGACCTCCCGCATGATGGAGTTATGACAGCCGCGACGATGAGCGACATTCCTGACACCGGGGGTGACACACTGTTTGCAGTTGCGTGCCGGCCGAGCGGTGGGGACCTCAGATGACAAAAATTGCGACCTTGTCCGACTCAGAGCTTCGCGAGCGCCGGGAGGCCATCCTGCAGAAGCTCGGAGTTTCCCTTGAGGACCTTCGAGCGCGAGCGAAAGGCTACGCTTTGGTCGGTGGGGAGCACGAAGCGTGGGAGCAACTGGAGTCGATCGCCTTCCTCTTGGGGGAGACTAGAGGCTGAGGCTGCCCTGTGGCGTTGAGTCACGAGCAATTCAACGACACGGTCAGAGAGTTCATCGACGACGTCGCTCAGGCAGTGAACTGCTTTCCATCTCAACTCTGGACGATAGAGGCGGATCTCGCAGACGAAGAGAGCGAACGCCTGCGAGCAGTCGTCGACGCGAAAGTCGACCTGCGGGCGCCTCAAGCTGAGCCGATGGACACGCTGGCGTTGTTCACGGCTAACTACAAGCTGTGCACCGACTCGTACGGCGACCACCTGGCGGTCGAGCACTCCAGCTTCGTGTTGAAGGCCACTCTCGATCGCACCCCGATCATCCGTTGGGACTACGACCGGGATGCTCGCTCTAAGCCCAGCTCGCACGTACAGATGACGGCACACCGCGGCGCGCTGTCGCACCTGCTGTCGAGGTTGGACCACGCAACACCGCACAGTATCGAGTCATTGCACATGCCGATGGGTGGCGACCGTTTCAGGCCGTGCCTGGAAGACATCATTGAGTTCCTGATCCGTGATTGCGGATTTCAAGGCAGCCATGGCTGGCGCGAAACGCTGCGGAGCGGCCGCGCGAAGTGGCGCCGCATTCAGACCAGGGCGGTCGTCCGGGACTGCGCCGAAGAAGCTGCGGACCAACTGGTGGCGATGGGGTACACCGTCACGCCCCCGGCGGAGGGCCACCGGCGGGAAAGAACGGATCGACTGACGGCTTGGTAGAGGACCACCGTTTCGGCGTTTGCCGAGCTGCTTTTGGCCGTTCGGCCCGCGAAGATTGCTATCCACAAGCAATCGCAAATCGATCGACACGCCCAATGACCTGCAGTTATTCTCAGTTACGGGCTATGCACGCTAGGCTCGCGCAGTTAGCCGACGAGTACGACGCGCGAGCCTAGCGTGCATAGCCCGTTTCGCTGGCAATATTGTTTGCGACCAGCGGGAAGACAACTCGACGACCGTCGGTTGTGTAGGGCATACTTCGCGGTACAGGGTGGGCGAGGAAGGGAACGTCAATGGGCAAGCTTTCTGCATCACGCGGTGTCGACGTGACGTATGTGAAGCGTGGCCAGGTCGCGGCCATCACGCGGCAGCCAGCCCAGCCGTCCCAGCGTGCGAAGGCAGCTATTGTGCGTGCGGCCGAGCGCCGCGGCACTCGGTGACAGAGCAATTTCGGGCTCTTCCACTTCGCGACGACCACCGCACCGCGTACTTTTCATGCGGTCATGCGCCACATCTAGACAGATGGTTGCAGAAGCAGGCACTCGCCGATAAGAACCTTGGCAAGTCGGCGACGCACGTCTGGGTCGACGACGAAGACATTGTGCTGGGGTATTTCACACTCCTGCAGACCACGATTCGAGAGTCTGATGGGTCATTACTGGACTTGATACGTCCGAGTGGTTGGCCGCGCAAGCACGAGCTCCCGGGGATCTTGATTGGAAAGCTCGCACTGGATGAAACTCTTCGTGGGCAAGGGTTGGGTTTCGATCTGCTCGCCGACGCATACATCACTGCGTACGACGCGGTCATGTTGATTGGCGGCGCCGTGCTGGTCGTCGATCCCATGAACCCGAAGGTGGCCGATCTCTACTCCGATTTCGGCTTCAGTACGGTCGAGGGCAGTGACCGCATGGTGCTCAACTTCCGGGAGTTCAATAAGGGCACGCCCATCTGAGGGCCACATGGTGGCCACAACTTGGCCACAGTTACAGATAGCTCCTGTCAATTGCAGTTGTGTCTTTCAGCATGTCCGGCCAAGCTAAACCGCCTGAATTGCAGCGTGATTCGCCTTTGCAAGGCAGATGTCAGGAGTTCGAATCTCCTAGGCTCCACAGCATCTCGAACCGCCCTTCCCGGTCAGGGTTTGGGCGTCACTTCCACGCTCGGCGGCAGCGGCGACGGCTCCGGCTTCATCGAGCGGCGCACGATCGAGAACGTCACCGCACCCACCGCGAGCACGCCCACACCGATTCCGACGGTCAGCAGGCGCTTGCGGCGCCGGCTGCGGCCGCGGGCGCCCTGAAGGGTCTCCGGCAGGCTGCTCACCGCCTCCTGGACGGCCGTCAACTCCTGGACGAGGGTCTCCTGCGCGGCGGCGAGTTCGCGGCGCAGCTGCCCGCTGCGGTAGCGCCGGCGCACCTCCGCCGCGGTGGCCTGGGCCGAGTCCGCACTCACCCCGAGAAGGCCGCGTGTGACGTCGACGGGGCCGACGGCGGTGTACTTCAATCCGCGGGCCAACCGCTGGCGCGGGGTCAGGGGCGTCACGGTCATCGGTACCTCTTTCGCGGCGTCGGGTGGTTGGGCAGGTGGGTACAGCCTGCCATCACCGGGTGCGGTGTCGGCAGGCAATCGGCGGATGGCACACTGACATCCCGTGACGAGCCCCATTCAGACCGCGACGGCGACCCTGCACACCAATCGTGGCGACATCAAGATCGCCCTGTTCGGAAACCACGCACCCAAGACGGTGTCGAATTTCGTCGGACTGGCGCAGGGCACGAAGGACTACAAGGGCGAGAACGCCTCCGGCAGCACGTCCGGCCCGTTCTACGACGGTGCGGTGTTCCACCGGGTCATCGCCGGCTTCATGATCCAGGGCGGCGATCCGACCGGCACCGGCCGCGGCGGCCCCGGCTACCAGTTCGCCGACGAGTTCCATCCCGAGCTGCAGTTCGACAAGCCCTACCTGCTGGCGATGGCGAACGCCGGGCCGGGCACCAACGGTTCGCAGTTCTTCATCACCGTCGGCCAGACGCCGCACCTCAACCGTCGCCACACCATCTTCGGCGAGGTCGTCGACCCGGATTCGCAGAAGGTGGTCGACGAGATCGCCAACACGGCGACCGACCGCAACGATCGGCCGACCGATCCGGTGGTCATCGAATCGGTCACCATCTCCTGACCTACTGACCTACTCGAACTGACGACGCCCTCACGGCGCGCCGGTGTACCCGGCCGCGGTGAGGGCGTCGAGTACGTCGAGGGGGTCTGTCCCCAGGTCCCAGCGCGTCAACACGATCAGCCGATCGTCGGTCGTGTCGATCTCCAAGAGCTTCGTCTTGCGTGCCAACCGCCGGAATTCGGTGATCCGCACGAGCTTGATGTCGGAGCGCGTCAACACCCGCGTACCGAACCAGCCGCGCACCGCGACGCCGTCCTGCGTGATTGCCAGTTTCGGTCGTGCACGCCACGACATCATTGCAAACGTGATCAATCCCACTGCGGCAATGCCGGTGATGAGTCGCCCGGGCGGGTCTGTGACAACCATCACAGACGCGATAGCCATCACAAGGCCCAAGAGGCCGCAACCTGCGACTCCCAGCGCAGGCGGGCTCCACTCAGTTTGCTGCATGGGTTCTGCACACCCTTTTACCGCTGCCGATGAGGTTATCCACAGGTGCTATCCCCAATGGGGATGAACTACACCGATGTGATTGGCCTGTCCCGGCGTTGCTGAGGCGTTCGCCAGCCGGACGCAAAATGAATTCATTTCGCCGGTTTCGGGGCTCAGCGCCAGCGCATCGTGAGCAAAAGTCCCGTGATCATGAAGGCAAACGCGATCGCGTAGTTCCACGGCCCGAGGTCGGCCATCCACTGCAGCAAGTTCGGCGCGTCCACCGGGTTGGTTGCGGCCAATTGGAAAACCAGTAGCCAGATCAAGCCGATGAGCATGAGCCCGACGAAGAGCACGACGAACCACACACTCGACGGTCCGGCCTTCACCTTCACCGGAGTCCGGCTCACCGGGTTGATGGTGAAGTCGTTCTTCTTGCGGACTTTGGACTTGGGCATGGTCACCTTCGGAGGCTGTCGGCGCCGCATGTCCACCGGTGCGCGGACCGGCCTCACAATGCGACGATGGTGCAGATGCCCCCTGAGCCTAACGCAGGACCCGCTGGGGAAACGCCGCCCACGGAGGCGGCGGCCCCAGCGGCACCGGTGCGCGCGGATGGCCGGCGCCGATCCGCGTGGCGTTTCGGGGTCCCGCTGGTGTGCCTGGCCGCCGGACTGTTGCTGGCCGCCACCCACGGGGTCTCCGGCGGTGACGAGATCCGGCGCAGCGACGCCCCCCGCCTCGTCGACCTCGTTCGCGAATCACAACAGTCGGTCGACCGGCTCGGCGCCGAACGCGACGAGCTGGCGGCGGCGGTCGACGGCCACCACGGCGGGTCCCCCGGCACCGACGCGGCGATGACCGCGATCACCGACCGGTCCGCCGCACTGGCCGCCGACGCAGGACTGGATCCCGTGAAGGGTCCCGGCCTCGTCGTCACCCTCAACGACGCCCAGCGCGACGCCGAGGGCAGATTCCCCAGAGACGCCTCCCCCGACGATCTGGTGGTCCACCAGCAGGACATCCAGGGCGTGCTCAACGCGCTGTGGAGTGCCGGCGCCGAGGGCATCCAGATGCAGGACCAGCGGATCATCGCCACGTCGGCGCCGCGGTGCGTCGGCAACACCCTGCTGCTCAACGGGCGCACCTACAGCCCGCCCTATGTCATCACCGCGGTCGGCGACGCCCGCGCCATGCAGGCCGCGCTGGCGGCGTCGCCCCTGGTGTCGCTGTACAAGCAGTACGTGGTGCGGTTCGGTCTCGGTTACACCGAGGAACCGCGCGCCGAGGTCGAACTCGTCGGGCACACCGAACCGGTGCGCATGCAGCACGCGAAGCCGCTCGGGCCGCTCGGGTACTGATCCCCCGAACCGCATGTAGCCTGGCCGAATGCAGTTCTTGGTCGTCGACAACTACGACAGCTTCGTGTTCAACCTCGTCCAGTATCTCGGTCAGCTCGGGGTAGACGTGACCGTGTGGCGCAACGACGACGACCGGCTGGGCACCGACGAAGGCATCGCCAAGGCCGCCGAGGACTTCGACGGGGTGTTGCTGAGCCCCGGGCCGGGAACGCCCGAGCGCGCAGGCGCGTCGATTCCCCTCGTTCACGCATGCGCCGACGCGGGCACCCCCCTCCTCGGTGTGTGCCTGGGCCACCAGGCGATCGGGGTGGCGTTCGGCGGCACCGTCGACCGTGCCCCCGAACTCCTGCACGGCAAGACCAGCGTCGTGCACCACACGAACGCCGGCGTGCTGCAGGGACTACCGGATCCCTTCATCGCCACCCGGTATCACTCGCTGACGATCCTTCCCGACACCGTGCCCGACGACCTCGAGGTCACCGCGCGCACTCCGGGCGGCGTCATCATGGGCGTGCGCCACACCGAACTGCCGATCCACGGTGTGCAGTTCCACCCCGAGTCGATCCTCACGCAGGGCGGCCACCGGATGCTCGCCAACTGGCTCGGCTACTGCGGCAGCGCTCCGGACGAAGCGCTGGTCCGCCGCCTCGAGGACGAGGTCGCGACGGCCATCCAGTCCAGCCCGGCCGCCGCTACGACGCGAAGTTCAGCGTGATCCGGCTGTCGAAGTTGACCCCGGCGCCCGGCGTCGGGGTCTGACGGACCACAGCGTTGGTGCGCTGACCGCTGTTCGGCACGTCGCCACCCTTGTCCAGCACCCCGGTCCAGCCCAGCGCGCGCAGCCGCGGCTCGGCGTCGGTCCAGAACTGACCGGTCAGATCCGGCATCACGAACTGGTTTCCGCGCGAGACCTGTAGCTGGATCAGCGTGTCCACCGGCACGTTGTCCCCCGCCACCGGGCTGGTGCCGATGACCTGGCCCGCGGGTTCGGTGCTGTCCACCTCGGCGGGCACCGAGTTGCGGAAGCCCGAGGCGGTGAGGATCTGCTGCGCCGATTCGACGGTCTGGCCGACCACTTCGGGGATCGTGCGGCTCTGCGGGCCCGATCCGACGATGATCGTGATCTCGTTGGTGATCGCCGAGGTCTGGTTGGCCGGCGGGTTGGTGGCCATCACCCGGTCCTTGAGTTCGGGCGTCGACGGCGAAGTCTGCTGGCGGAAGCGCCCGAACCCGGCGTCGGTGAGCTTGCGCACCGCTTCGGCGTAGGTCAGCGACTTCACGTCGGGCAGTTCACGCTGTTCGGGCCCGGTGGAGACGTTGATGGTGATCTCTTCACCGGCGTCGGCCTCGGTGTTCGCCTCGGGCGACGTGCCGATGACATGGTCGGGCGGCACCTCGGAGTTCGGTTCCTGCTGCGTGCGCACCGCAAAACCGGCGTTCTGCAGCTGGGCGATCGCCTCGGCGGACAGTTCACCCCGGACGTCGGGGACCTGCACCGCGCGGGTGCCGCCGCTGTAGGTGTTGATGGCGACCGCCACCACCACGGTCAGCACCGCCAGCACCGCGACGGCGACGAGCCAGCGACCGATCGATCCGCCGCGGTTGCGCTCCACGAGGCGCGGTTCGGGGCGCGGCATGTGGGTCAGGGGTTCGGTGCGCTCGTGATGCGGCGCGGCCGACAGCATCGACGTCCGCTCGGCGTCGGTGAACACCTTCGGCGCCTCGGGGGCTTCGCCGCTGTGCACGCGCACCAGGTCGGCGCGCAGTTCGGCGGCCGTCTGGTAGCGGTTGTCGGGGTTCTTGGCCAGCGCCTTGAGCACGACGGCGTCGAGTTCCGGGGAGATGCCCGCATGCCGCTGCGACGGCGGGATCGGATCCTCGCGGACGTGCTGGTAGGCGACGGCGACCGGCGAGTCACCGACGAACGGGGGCTCCCCGGTCAGGATCTCGTAGAGGACGCAGCCGAGCGAGTAGACGTCGGAGCGGGCGTCGACCTTCTCCCCGCGGGCCTGCTCCGGCGACAGGTACTGCGCGGTGCCGATCACGGCCGCGGTCTGGGTGACGCTGTTGGAGTCGGCCAGCGCGCGGGCGATGCCGAAGTCCATCACCTTCACCGCGCCGGTCTTGCTGATCATGATGTTCGCGGGTTTGACGTCGCGGTGGATGATGCCGTGCTGGTGGCTGAAGTTCAGCGCCTGGCACGCATCCGCGATGACCTCGAGCGCACGCTTCGGCGGCATCGGCCCCTCGGAGTGCACGATGTCGCGCAGCGTGACGCCGTCGACGTACTCCATCACGATGTAGGGCAGCGGCCCGGTCGGCGTCTCGGCTTCGCCGGTGTCGTAGACGGCGACGATCGCCGGATGGTTCAGGGCGGCCGCGTTCTGCGCCTCGCGCCGGAATCGCAGGTAGAAGCTCGGGTCGCGGGCGAGGTCGGCGCGCAGCACCTTGATCGCGACGTCGCGGTGCAACCGGGTGTCGCGGGCGAGGTGGACTTCCGACATTCCGCCGAAACCGAGGATCTCGCCCAGTTCGTAGCGGTCGGACAGGTGCTGTGGGGTGGTCATGTCTGTGTTCGGAGCCATGTCTGTGCTGGGGCGGGCAGCGCCCGTAGGTGCTCGGATGCGTCGGCCGCGTCGGAGCCGGCGGCCCCGAAGCTGTCTCCACCATGACCGATGACCGCAGAAGAGGTCCAATCGGACGTCCACTCCGGCATCGCGGCGGGCGACTGATACGGCGTGGTCTCGGTGATCGTGTTGGTGACGGTCGGCGGTGGCAGTTCGCGGTCTTTGCGGTCCTGCGCGTTGAGGACGATCAGGATCGCGATGACGATCGCGAGCGCACCGAGCACGCCGGCGGCCCACAGCAGGGCCCGCTGACCCGACGAGAACGTCCGTCGCGGCGGGGGCGGCCGGTGGATCGCACCGGTGGGACGGGCGCGGGCGGCGGTGACCGGCGCCCGGCCGGTGAGGTCGGCGGCCGCGCGGGCCTGCGCGGCCGACGGGACCGCGGCCGGGGTGGCGCGTCCGATGGTGGGCGCCTGGTTCGGCCGGGGTGGGCGACGGCCCGACCGCACGGCCGCCACCGCATCGGCGAACGGACCGCCCGAGCGGTACCGCATGCCGGGGTTCTTGGCCAGCGTGATCTCGATGAGCTCGCGCACGTTGGGCGGCAGGTCCGCCGGCAGTGGCGGCGGCGTCTCCTTGATGTGCTTCATCGCCACGGTCAACGCGCCGTCACCGGTGAAAGGCCGCTTCCCCGAGACGGATTCGTACCCGACGACGCCCAGCGCGTAGACGTCGCTGGCGGCGGTCGCGTCGTGCCCGAGTGCCTGTTCCGGGGCGATGTACTGGGCGGTGCCCATCACCATGCCGGTCTGGGTGACGGGTGCGGCGTCGACGGCCTTGGCGATACCGAAGTCGGTGAGCTTCACCTGACCGGTCGGGGTGATGAGGATGTTGCCGGGTTTGACGTCGCGGTGCACCAGCCCGGCGGTGTGCGCGACCTGCAGTGCGCGGCCCGTCTGCTCGAGCATGTCGAGGGCGTGGCGCAGCGACAGCCGGCCGGTGCGCTTGAGCACCGAGTTGAGCGGTTCGCCGTTGACGAGTTCCATCACCAGGTAGGCGGTGCGGCCCTCACCGTCCATCTCGGTCTCGCCGTAGTCGTAGACGCTGGCGATGCCCGGATGGTTGAGCATCGCGACGGTGCGCGCCTCGGCGCGGAACCGTTCGACGAACTCCGGGTCGGTGGAGTACTCGGCCTTGAGGACCTTGATGGCGACGCGGCGGCCCAGGCGGCTGTCCACCGCTTCCCAGACCTGGCCCATACCGCCGGTGGCGATGAGCCGCTGGAGCCGGTAGCGGCCGGAGAGGGTGACGCCGACTCTTGGGCTCATTTCACGCCTCCGGCATGCTGGCTCATTTCACGCCTCCGGCATGCTGGCTCATTTCACGCCTCCGGCATGGTGACTCATGAGCCCTCCCGCAACGCCGCGGCGATGGTGGCCCGGCCGATCGGCGCGGCGACCGACCCGCCGGTGGCCGAGAGACGGTTTCCGCCGTTCTCCACCAGGACGGCAACGGCGACCTTCGGAGCCTGCGCCGGTGCGAATGCGATGTACCAGGCATGGGGCGGAGTGTTGCGGGGATCAGTCCCGTGCTCCGCAGTGCCCGTCTTCGAAGCGATCTGCACGCCGGCGATGGCTCCCTTCTGCTGCGTCTGCTGCTCGGCGCCGACCATCAGATCAGTCAGTGTAGCCGCGACCTCGGGTGTCACTGCCCGGCGCTCTTCGACCGGCTCGGTCGTCGTGAGGTTTGCCAGGTCCGGTCCCCGGAGGCTGTCGACGAGGTAGGGCCGCATGGTTACCCCTTCATTCGCGATGGTCGCGGCGACCATCGCGTTCTGCAGCGGTGTCAACGCCACGTCGCGCTGCCCGATGCTGGACATCCCCAGGGCCGCGGCGTCGCTGATGGGGCCGACCGTCGATTCGGCGACCTGCAGCGGGATAGGCGCGGGTGGGGTGTCGAGTCCGAACGCGGACGCGGTGTTCTTCAGTGCCTCCGTACCGGTGTCGATGCCGAGCTCGACGAAGGCGGTGTTGCACGAGCGGGCGAAGGCCTCCCGCAGCGGCGCGGTGGGGCCGCCGCCGCAGGCCGAGCCGCCGAAGTTCTCCAGCGTCACGGTGCTGTCGGGCAGCGGGACGCGGGGTGCGGCGGTGAGCTGGGTGTCGGCGGTGGCGCCGTTCTTCAGCGCGGCGGCGGTGGTGATCACCTTGAACGTCGAACCCGGCGGGAAGGTCTCCGAGATGGCGCGGTTGACCAACGGGTTGTCCGGGTTGTCGCGCAGCCGCTGCCACGCCACGGTCTGCTCCTCGACGTCGTGGGTGGCCAGCAGGTTCGGATCGTAGGACGGTGCGGACACCATCGCGAGGATCTTGCCGGTCGACGGCTCCAGCGCCACCACCGCGCCCTTGCACGGGCCGTTGCAGCCGTTCTCCATCGCCTCCCACGCGGCCTGCTGCACCTGCGGGTTGAGCGTGGTCACCACGTTGCCGCCGCGCGGGTCGCGGCCGGTGAAGAAGTCGGCCAGCCGGCGGCCGAACAGCCGTTCGTCGGAGCCGTTGAGGATGGTGTCCTCGGCACGTTCCAGGCCGGTGCTGGAATAGGTCAGCGAGTAGAACCCGGTGACCGGTGCGTAGGCCATCGCATTGGGGTACACGCGCAGGAACCGGAACCGGCCCGGGGTGGCCACCGAGTACGCCAGCAGCTGTCCGCCGGCGGTTATCTGGCCGCGCTGCCGGGAGTACTCGTCGAGCAGCACGCGCTGATTGCGCGGGTCGGTGCGCAGACCGTCGGCGGTGAACACCTGGGTGACGGTGGCGTTGCCGAGCAACAGCACGATCAACACCATGATCGTGACCGAGATACGCCGCAAGGAGGTGTTCATACCTTGTCGATCACCTCGGTGCTGGCGGCGGCGAGCGGCGTCTGCTGCTGAGGTTTGGTGTTGACGATCGGGCGGCGGGCCGCGTGCGAGATGCGCAGCAGGATCGCCAGCAGCAGGTAGTTCGCCAGCAGCGACGAGCCGCCGTAGGACATCCACGGGGTGGTCAGGCCGGTCAGCGGGATCAGCCGGGTTACGCCGCCGACGACGATGAACAGCTGGATCGCCAGCGTGGACGCCAGGCCGGCGGCGAGCAGCTTGCCGAAGCTGTCGCGTACGGCGATCGCCGTGCGCAGCCCGCGGATCACCAGGATCGTGTAGAGCATCAACACGGCGGAGAAGCCGACGAGGCCGAGCTCCTCACCGATCGCCGCGGTGATGAAATCCGTCGACGCCGCGGGCACCGTCCCCGGCTGGCCGTTGCCCAGCCCGGTGCCGAAGATGCCGCCGGTGGCGAAGCTGAACATCGACTGGACCATCTGGTAGCCGGCGCCTTCGGGGTCGGCGAACGGATCGAGCCACGTCTGCACCCGCACCCGGACGTGGCCGAAAAGGTAGTACGCCGCAACGCTTCCCACGGCGAACAGGCTCAACCCGATGGCCACCCAGCTGATGCGGTCGGTCGCGACGTAGAGCAGGACCAGGAACGAGGCGAACAACAGCAGCGAGGTCCCGAGATCCTTCTCGAAGATCATCACCGCGATCGAGGCGACCCAGGCGGCCAGCAGCGGAGCGAGGTCACGCGGCCGGGGCAGCGTCATGCCGAGGAAGTGCTTGCCGGCGCTGGTGAACAGCTCCCGTTTGTCGACCAGCACCGCGGCGAAGAAGATGAGCAGCAGGATCTTGGAGAACTCCGCGGGCTGAATCGAGAAGCCCGGCAACTCGATCCAGATCTTGGCGCCGTTCTGCTCCGACATCGAGGCGGGCAGGATCGCCGGGATGGCGAGCAGGATCAGACCGGTCAGTCCGCATACGTAGCCGTAGCGGGCGAGCATCCGATGATCGCTGAGAAACGTTATGACACAGGCGAATCCGATGACGCCGACCAGTGTCCACAGCATCTGCTGGTTGGCGGTGCCGCCGAGGCCCCGCTCGATCAGCTCGCCCTGCGCCAGGTCGAGGCGGTGGATCATCACCAGGCCCAGCCCGTTGAGCAGGGCCACCACCGGCAGCAGGAGCGGATCGGCGTACGGCGCGTACCGCCGCACGGCCAGGTGGGCGACGGCGAACAACGCGAGGTATCCGGCGGCGTACTGCGCCAGATCCCAGCTGATGCCCTGTTCCTGATTGGCCTCCACCATCAGCAGGGCGACGGTGGTGATGACCGCGGCGAAGGCCAGCAGTAGCAGTTCGGCGTTGCGCCGATTCGGCAGCGGCGGGGTGACCGTCACCGGCGACTGCGGCTGGGTGGTCATGATGCCGCCCGGCAGGTCGTTCCCGGTTGTGGTGGCGGGGGCGGCAGCGCGGTCACGGTGGGAGACGGGGACGGCGGCGGAGGCGCGGTGACGGTGGTGGGCGTCTCCGGCGCGGGGGTGGTCGCCGGACGCGGAGATGCGGAAGCGCCCTCCCC
>JBNMQY010000007.1:0-212565 GCA_050205415.1 Mycolicibacterium litorale | reverse complement strand
CCACCCGCCCACCCGATGTCGACACCGGTTTCTGGCTGTGGGCGGCCGCACTACCGCTGTTGGTGATCGGCTACCTGATCGACAACCTGATGGCACCCCCCGCGGGCGCGACACTGTTCGTCAAGGGGATGGCGGTGATGATCGTGGTGGTGGTCGCGGCGATCGTCGCGACGTTCCTCGTCCTGCTGCGCCAGGGTTACCGCTGGACCCGCACCCTGCTGACCGCGGGCGGCTTCGGATCCGTCGCCTACACCATCACGAATCTGTTCACCGTCGAACGGGAGTCGCCGGTGGCGGCCTTCGGCTACGCGGTCACCGCGATCATCGGATCGGTGCTCATCGCGGGCGGCATCTTCCTGTTGCACCGGAAAGACGCCAACGCCTTCTTCGTCCGGTGACCGCGCTAGGCTGACCCGACCATGACCGCTTCGCCAACACCGTCGCGGCCGCGCGTCGTCGATATCGCGTTCTGGGCCCTGATCGGCGGGGCCGTCCTGCTCATCTTCGGTGGGCTCCTCGCCGTCACCGTGACCTTCGAGACCGCCCGAACGGCACTGTCCGAACAGATGTCGAACGACCAGGTGCGCCAGTATCTGACCGTGTATCGCGGGGTGGGTATCGGGTCGATCGTGGCCGGCGGTGCCCTGACGTTCGTCGCCAGCCGGGCGCGCCGCGGCCAACAGAGGTTCCGGCGCGCCACCGTGGCGCTGGCGCTGGCGATCGCGGTGGTGGTGCTGCTGCTGGCCGTGGGTGCCGGGGTCGGTCAACCGGTGACGCTGCTGGCCTTGGTGCCGATCGCCGTCGGCGCTGTGCTGCTGACGCGGCGCAGCGCCGCCGGCTGGTTCGAATCCCAGGACGCCCGATGACGGAGCTGTCCAGTCCGTCGACCGAGCGGCTGTTCTACGAACCGGGTGCCAGCTGGGCGTGGCTGCTGGCGGGACCCGCCGCGGGCGGGGCGATGCTGGCGATCCAGATGTCGGCCGGCTACGGCCTGCAGCCGTTGGTGCCGGTGCTGTTCCTGGTGCTGGTGTCGGGATTCCTGGCCATCCAGGTCAAGGCCGCGCGGATCCACACCTCCGTCGAACTGACGCGGGAGACCCTGCGTCAGGGCGCCGAGATCACGAAACTGGCCGACATCGTCGCGGTGTACCCGCCCGCGACGGGGACCGAGGCGCCGAAGTGGCAGTCGGCGCGGGCGCTCGGTGAGCTGACCGGCGTTCCGCGCGGGCGCACCGGGATCGGGCTGAAGTTGTCGAACAACCGGACGGCGCAGGCGTGGGCGCGGCGGCATGCGAGCCTGCGTGAGGAGCTGACGAAGCTCGTCGAGGAACGGGCGTCGTGAGCGTGCGGGGTCGCGCGCTGCTCGAACTGGTGTTGGCCGCGGCCGCAGCGGTGGGGTGTGTGGCGAGCTGGTCGGCGGCGGGCAGACCGGCCACGGCGGCGCCGGTCGGGCCGGACGAACCGGAGACCGCCGTGATGGTGTACTCCGCGCCGCTGCTGGTGCTGGCGTTGCTGTTGGCGACGCTGGCCGGTGTGCTGGTCGTGGTGGGGGTAGCGCGGCTGCGCCGTGGCTGATTGGCTTCCGGTCACCACCGGTGAATCCGGTGCGCGGGTGTTTCGCAGCGCGGACGGCAGCCGCTACCGCAAGGTGGTCGACGCCGCCGGTGTCGCGGAGTTGGCCGGGGAACGCGACCGCATCGAGTGGGCGGTCGACCATGGTGTGCCCGGGCCGAGCGTCCTGGGCTTTCGGCCCACCGGCGACGGCGCGGAGTTGGTCACCAGTGCGGTCGCCGGCACCCCCGCCGACCGGTTGGACCTCGACGGGCTGGCCGCGGCCTGGCCGGCCATCGTGGCCGCCGTGCGCGTGTTGCACGCCATCCCGGTGTCGGCATGCCCGTACCGCCGCGATCTCGACGAGATGCTCGAACGCGCCCGCGGCATCGTCGCCCGTGACGAGCTGCATCGCGACTTCCTGTCCGATGAGGACCGAGAGCGGCCGGCGGCGTGGCTTCTGCAGCGGGTCGAACGTGATGCCGCTCGGCGACGGGCGCAGGAGCAGTCCGGCGCGGTGGTCTGCCACGGCGACCTGTGCCTGCCCAATGTCATCGTCGACGCCGCCGGTGCGGTCGGTTTCGTCGACCTGGGGCGCCTCGGAGTGGCGGACCCGCACGCCGACCTGTCGCTGCTGCTGGAGAGCGCGCGGCAGGCTTTCCCGGACTTCGCCGACTCGGCGTACCGGGGCGTCGTCGCCGACTACCCGCGGCGTATCGACGACGATCGGCTCGCGTTCTATCTGTGGCTCGATCCTCTGACGTGGTGACGCTGCTCACAACGCCGCGGTACAAAGTGCAGATTCTGTAACACTGTTCCCATGACGGAGCTGGCGCAGAACAAGCCCGAGGCCCACCCCGCAGCCCGCGACGCGCTGCCGCTGGGACCGCAGTCGCTGGTCTGGCGGTACTTCGGGGACAACCGGATGTACCTGATCGGGCCGCGGCCCGCCGTGCTGCAGAACATGCTGGCCGAACTCGGGCAGGGCGTGCTCGACCACTCGGTGTTCTTCTCCGACACCGCGGCCCGGGTCAAGCGGTCGCTGCCGCCGATCTTCATGACCGTCTACGGCTCCGACGACCAGAACGAGGGCTTCAACGTCCGCGACTTCCATCACGACATCAAGGGCGAGATGCCTGACGGGTCGCGCTACCACGCACTCGATCCGGAGACCTACTTCTGGGCGCACGCGACGTTCGTCGAGCAGGTGCTCTACTTCGCCGACACCTTCGTCAAGAAGCTGTCCCGCGAGGAGAAGGAGCAGATCTACCTCGAGTCGAAGACCTGGTACCGCCGCTACGGCGTCAGCGACCGGCCGATGCCCGCGACGTACGCGGAGTTCGAGCAGTACTGGCAGCGCATGCTCGACGACGTCGTGGTCGCCCACCAGACGGCGAAGTACGGCGTGGGCTACGTGACCAAGGGGTTCCCCTGCCCGAAGGGGATGCACCCCGCGGTGTGGCGGGTGCTGTCGGTGGGGTTCGACCCGCTCGCGGCGTTCCTGACCACCGGCGGGCTGCCGCCGCAGGCGCGTCAACTGCTCGGGCTGCCGTGGAGTGAGCGCCAGGAGCGGCGCTACCAGCGCTTCGCGGCGATGTGGCGGTCGAAGCCGGTGAACTGGGTGTGGGATCGGCTGCCGATGAGTGTGCGCTACAACAAGTACGCGCAGCGGGGCTATGCGCGCGGTTGACGCCACCGAGGCGATCCTCGACGCGGCCGTCGCCGAATTCGAGCGGCACGGCTTCCGTCGCGTCGCACTCGACGACGTGGCGCGGCGGGCGGGGGTCAGCCGCACCACGATCTACCGGCGCTTCGCCAACCGCGACGAACTGGTCGGCGCGGTGGTCGAGCGCGAGAACGTCGCACTGTTCGCCGACATCGCCCAGGAGCTCAAGCACTCGGCGCCGCAGGCGAACTACTACGTCGAAGCGTTCACCCTGTCCATCCTGAAGTTCCGCGGACACCGGATCCTCAACGGCATGCTCGCCGAGGATCCGGGCTTCGTCCTGGCGCTCGCGCACCAGCACTGGGCGGCGGCGGTGGAGCGGATGGCCGAGGCCTTGCGGGTCATCTTCCCGCCCGGCTTCGCCGAACGGATCGGTCCGCGGGCGGTCAACGAACTCGCCGACGTGATCCTGCGCTACGCCGCGATGGTGCTGTTGCTGCCGAGCGTGCAACCGCTCGACACCGCCGACGAACTCCGGGCGTTCGCCACCCAGCATTTCCTGCCGAGCCTGCCCGCGGCACTGAGAGCTGTCCCGGCGTAACCCGGCTTCTGTTTCGCAGATCACACTTTCGGTTAGTCGTTACCGCATGAGCAGCGACGACGAAGAACTCACCGGGGCGGAGAAGAACGCCTCCCAGAACGTGGCCGACGACCCCGACGCCAAGATCACCGAGAAACCCGAGGTCACCGACGAACACCGTGAGGTGGCCAAGGAGATGCGCAAGGAATACGAGGAAGACCGTCCCACGATCGTGATGCCGGGCACCGGCGGAACGGTGGCGGGGACCGCCGTCAACGAATGGGTCGACGAGAACGGCGAACCCAAGTTTGGCAAGGAAGACGGCGAAGACGACAAGGAAGGCGCCGAGACGGCGCAGGCGGGGTCCGAGTCGGGCTGACAGGCGGCGCTACCGGCGTCCTAGGGTGGCATCGTGAACACCCTGGACACCGTCGCGCCGGCGTTCGTCGAGATGGCGCATTCCATCGTGTGGGCCTCGGCCGCCACAGTCGACACCAACTGCCGTCCCCGCACGCGCGTGCTGCATCCGATCTGGGAATGGGACGGCACCGACCTGTTCGGCTGGATCGCCACCGTGCCCTCACCGGTCAAACGCGCGCATCTGAGCGCGCATCCCGAGATGTCGCTGAACTACTGGGCGCCCAGCCAGGACACCTGCAGCGCGGACTGCCTCGTCGAGTGGTACACCGACGACGACACCCGCGCCGCGGTGTGGGCGAAGTTCGCCGACGGGCCCGCCCCGGTCGGCTACGACCCGTACGTCATCCCGCAGTGGAGCGACGGCCCCACCTCCGACCAGTTCGCCGTGCTGCGGCTCACCCCGTATCGGTTGCGCGTGATGCCCGCGGCCGTGATGACGCAGGGTGTCGGCGCGCCACTCAACTGGCGCGGGCGGCTGCCCTGAAGCCGACCACTACACCCTGTAGTTGACGGGATCGGCGCGGCTGGGACACTGGTGGTCATGGGTGCTGACCACACCGCGACCGAGAAGTCGGCGCGGCTGTTCGCTGATGCGTGCGCTGTCATCCCCGGCGGGGTCAACTCCCCGGTCCGGGCGTTCAGCGCCGTCGGCGGCACGCCTCGTTTCATCACCTCGGCCAACGGCTACTGGCTGACCGACGCCGACGGCAACCGCTACGTCGACCTGGTGTGTTCCTGGGGTCCGATGATCCTGGGCCACGCCCACCCGGCCGTGGTGGAAGCCGTCCAGCGCGTCGCAGCCGACGGCCTGTCCTTCGGCGCCCCGACCCCGTCGGAGACCGAACTGGCCGCCGAGATCATCGACCGGGTGGCGCCCGTCGAGCGGCTGCGCATGGTCAATTCCGGCACCGAGGCCACGATGAGCGCGATCCGCCTCGCCCGCGGATTCACCGGCCGCCCCAAGATCGTCAAATTCTCCGGCTGCTACCACGGCCACAGCGATGCGCTGCTCGCCGACGCCGGCTCGGGTGTCGCCACGCTGGGCCTGCCGTCGTCGCCCGGCGTGACGGGTGCGGCGACGGCCGACACCATCGTGCTGCCGTACAACAACGTCGCCGCCGTCGAAGAGGTCTTCGCCCAGTTCGACGGCCAGATCGCGGCCGTCATCACCGAGGCCAGCCCCGGCAACATGGGCGCCGTCGCCCCCGAGCCCGGCTACAACGCGGCGTTGCGCCGGATCACCGCCGAGCACGGCGCGCTGCTGATCCTCGACGAGGTGATGACCGGCTTCCGGGTCAGCCGCTCGGGCTGGTACGGCCTCGACCCCGTCGACGGTGACCTGTTCACGTTCGGCAAGGTGATGAGCGGCGGCCTGCCCGCCGCGGCGTTCGGCGGCCGCGCCGAGGTGATGGAGCGCCTCGCCCCGCTCGGCCCCGTCTACCAGGCCGGCACGCTGTCGGGGAACCCGGTCGCGATGGCCGCGGGCCTGGCGACGCTGCGGACCGCCGACGACGCCGTGTACGCGACCCTCGACGCCAACGCCGACCGGCTGGCCGGCCTGCTCACGAAGGCCCTGACCGAGGCGGGAGTCACCCACCGCGTGCAGCGGGGCGGCAACATGCTGTCGGTGTTCTTCTCCGCCGAGCCGGTCACCGACTTCGCCACCGCCCGCGCCAGCGAGACGTGGCGGTTCCCGCCGTTCTTCCACGCCCTGCTCGACGCGGGCGTGTATCCGCCGCCGAGCGCCTTCGAGGCCTGGTTCGTCTCGGCCGCCCTCGACGACGAGGCGTTCGACCGCATCGCCGCCGCCCTGCCCGGCGCCGCGCGCGCCGCAGCGGAAGCGACCAGGCCCGCATGAGCGTGAAGACGATCGTGCACGTGATGCGGCACGGTGAGGTGCACAACCCCGACGGCATCCTCTACGGCAGGCTGCCCGACTACCACCTGTCCGAACGCGGCCGTGCCCAGGCCGAAGCGGTCGCCGCCTGGCTGGCCGACCGCGACGTTGTGTACGTGGTGGCGTCCCCGCTGGAGCGGGCGCAGGAGACCGCGGGCCCGATCGCCGCCGCGCACGGGCTGTCGATCGACACCGACGACGAGCTGATCGAATCGCTCAACGTGTTCCAGGGCAAGCGGGTCTCGCCCGGGGACGGAGCGCTGCGCAACCCGGTCAACTGGCGGCATCTGCGCAATCCACGCACCCCGTCGTGGGGTGAGCCGTACCGCGACATCGCCGAGCGGATGACCGCGGCGCTGCACCGGGCGCGAGAGAAGGCCGCCGGCCACGAGGCGGTCTGCGTCAGCCACCAGCTGCCGGTGGAGACGCTGCGCCGCGCGATGACCGGCCAGCCCCTGCACCACTTCCCGACCCGGAGGCTGTGCAATCTGGCCTCGGTCACCTCGTTCTATTTCCACGACGACGCCTACGTCGGCTGGGGATACGCGGAGCTGTCCGGACAGTGAGGCGCTGGTGGATCGTGCTGGTGAGCGTGGCGGTGGTCGCGCTCGCCGGTTGCTCCACCGGTGACGACGCCGTCGCCCAGGGTGGCACCTTCGAATTCGTGGCGCCCGGCGGCAAGACCGACATCTTCTACGACCCGCCCGCCGACCGCGGCAGGCCCGGCGCCCTGTCCGGGCCCGACCTGCTCGACCCGGACAAGACGCTCTCGCTCGACGACTTCGACGGTCAGGTCGTCGTGATCAACGTGTGGGGCCAGTGGTGTGCACCGTGCCGCACCGAGATCGGCGAGTTGCAGCGGGTCTATGACGCCACCCGCGATCAGGGCGTCGCGTTCCTCGGTATCGACGTGCGGGACAACAACCGCGACGCGGCCGTCGACTTCGTTCGCGATCGCGGCATCACGTTCCCGTCGATCTACGACCCGCCGATGCGCACGATGATCGCGTTCGGCGGGAAATACCCGACGACGGTCATCCCGTCGACAGTCGTCCTCGACCGCGAGCACCGGGTCGCCGCGGTGTTCCTGCGCGAGCTGCTCGCCGAGGATCTGCAACCGGTCGTCGAACGCCTCGCGGCCGAACCGGAGCCGGAGCCGCAGTCATGACCGGATTCGCCGAGATCGCCGCGGCCGGGCCGGTGGTGCTGGCCCTTGGGGTGTGCGTACTGGCCGGGCTGGTGTCGTTCGCGTCGCCGTGCGTGGTGCCGCTGGTGCCCGGCTACCTGTCGTATCTGGCCGCGGTGGTCGGGGTCGACGACGAGCCTCGCCCAAACGAACAAACGGGCGCAAACGTGCGAGACGGAGCCGCCATTTCGTCGATCTCGGTGCGGACGCGGCGGCTCAAGGTGGCCGGCGCGGCCGCACTGTTCGTCGCCGGATTCACCGCGGTGTTCCTGCTCGGCACCGTCGCGGTGCTCGGTATGACGACCACCCTGATCACCAATCAGCTTCTCCTGCAACGCATCGGCGGTGTGGTCACGATCCTCATGGGTCTGGTGTTCGTCGGGCTCGTGCCCGCGTTGCAGCGTCAGGCCCGGTTCACGCCGCGCCAGCTGTCCACGGTCGCCGGGGCGCCGCTGCTCGGCGCGGTCTTCGCGCTGGGCTGGACGCCGTGTCTGGGTCCGACGCTGACCGGTGTCATCACCGTCGCCTCGGCCACCGACGGCGCCAGCGTGGCCCGCGGGGTGGCTCTGGTCGTCGCGTACTGCCTCGGCCTGGGCATCCCGTTCGTCCTGCTGGCCTTCGGGTCGGCGCGTGCGGTGCAGGGCCTGGGCTGGCTGCGCCGCCACACCCGCACGATCCAGATCTTCGGGGGTGTGCTGCTGCTCATCGTGGGCACCGCGCTCGTGACCGGACTGTGGAACGACTTCGTGGCGTGGGTGCGCGACGCGTTCGTCAGCGACGTGAGGCTGCCGATCTGATGACTTCCTCCCCGCGAGCAGACATGAAAACCCCCGAAAAACGGCCCAAATGGGGGCCAGCGCGTCTGCTCGCGCTGGTGCGCAACACCTGGCGGACCCTCACGTCGATGGGGACCGCGCTGGTGCTGCTGTTCCTGCTGGCGCTGGCGGCGATCCCCGGCGCACTGCTTCCGCAGCGCAACCTCAACGAGGGCAAGGTCGACGAGTACATCGCCGACCACCCCACGCTCGGCCCGTGGCTGGACCGGGTGCAGGCCTTCGACGTCTTCTCGAGTTTCTGGTTCACCGCGATCTACGTGCTGCTGTTCATCTCGCTGGTGGGGTGTCTGACCCCGCGGATGATCGAGCACGTCCGCAGCCTGCGGACGGTGCCGGTGGCCGCCCCGCGCAACCTCGGCCGCCTGCCCAAACACCACACCGCCCAGATCTCCGGCGCACCGCAGCAGGTGGCGGAGTCGATGAGCGCGCGGCTCAAGGGGTGGCGCAAGGTCGTCCGCCATACCGGCGGCGGTACCGAGATATCCGCCGAGAAGGGTTACCTGCGGGAGTTCGGCAACATCGTCTTCCACTTCTCGCTGCTGGGCCTGTTGGTCGCGATCGCCGCGGGCAAGATGTTCAGCTACGAGGGCAACGTCATCGTCGTCGCCGACGGCGGCCCCGGCTTCTGTTCGGCATCGCCCGCGGCGTTCGACGCGTTCCGTGCGGGCAACACCGTCGACGGCACCTCGCTGTATCCGATCTGCCTCAAGGTCAACGATTTCCAGGCCGACTATCTGGACAACGGGCAGGCCACGTCGTACTCGGCGGACATCGAATACCAGGCGGGCGACGATCTGAGCACCGGAACGTGGCGGCCCTACGAGCTCAAGGTCAACGAGCCGCTGCGCGTCGGCGGTGACCGGGTGTACCTGCAGGGGCACGGCTACGCGCCGACGTTCACCGTCACGTTCCCCGACGGCCAGACCCGCACGCAGACGCTGCAGTGGCGGCCCGACGACCAGACCACCTTCCTGTCCTCGGGGGTGATGCGGTTCGACCCGCCCGCGGGCACCTATCCCGACGCCGACGAACGCCGCAAGAACCAGCTCGCGATCCAGGGGTTGTTCGCGCCGACGCAGCTGCTGCACGGCACGTTGCTGTCGTCGCGGTTCCCCGAGATGCGGGATCCGGCGGTCGCGATCGACATCTACCGCGGTGACACCGGACTCGACTCCGGGCGGCCGCAGAACATCTTCACCCTCGACGAGCGGCTGATCGGCCAGGGCCGGCTCACCCGCGAGGCCCGCGTCAACCTCGATCTCGGCGAGGAGACCCGGCTCGACGACGGCACCGTCGTCCGGTTCGACGGTGCGGTGCCGTTCGTCAGCGTCCAGGTGTCGCACGACCCGGCGCAGATCTGGGTGCTGGTCTTCGCGATGACGATGATGGCGGGTCTGCTCGTCTCGTTGATCGTGCGCCGCCGCCGCATCTGGGTTCGGATCATCCCGGTCGGTCCGGGTACCGTTGGCGTCGAATTCGGTGGGCTGGCCCGCACCGACAACTCCGGGTGGGGCGAGGAGTTCGAGCGGTTGACGGTGCGGTTGCTGGCCGGCCACCCCGACGCCGGTCACCCCGACACGAAAGCCGACGCCGTGTCAGGAGAGAAGGTCACATGAACAGTCCAGACGTCGACCTAGGTCTGGCCCGGTACTCCGACTGGGCGTTCACCTCATCGGTGGTCGTCCTGGTGGCGGCGCTGCTGCTGCTCGCCGTCGAACTCGCCTACAGCCGCAGCCGCAAGGTCGAGCAGCGGGAGCTGGTCGGCGTCGGCGCCGACAGCGCGGGCCCGGGCATCGTCGCCGACGTCCCGCGCCGCCCGGCCGGCGAGCGCATCGGTTCGGCCGGCCTGGCGCTGGTCTACGTCGGGACCGCACTGCTGCTGGCGTGCATCGTGCTGCGCGGACTGTCCACCTCACGGGTGCCGTGGGGCAACATGTACGAGTTCATCAACCTGACGTCGTTCTGCGGTCTGGTCGCCGCGGCGGTGGTGCTGCGCCGCCCGCAGTACCGCGCACTGTGGGTGTTCGTGCTCGTCCCGGTGCTCATCCTGCTGACGGTGTCCGGGCGGTGGCTGTACTCGCACGCCGCCCCGGTCATGCCGGCGTTGCAGTCGTACTGGCTGCCCATCCACGTGTCGGTGGTCAGCCTCGGCTCGGGGGTGTTCCTCGTCGGCGGCGTGGCCAGCATCCTGTTCCTGGTCAAGATGTCGCGGTTCGGTCAGCCCGGCCAGGACGGGGCGGTGGCGCGCGTCGTGCAACGGCTGCCCGACGCGCAGACGCTCGACCGCATCGCGTACCGCACCACGATCTTCGCGTTCCCGGTGTTCGGCTTCGGCGTGATCTTCGGCGCCATCTGGGCCGAGGAGGCCTGGGGCCGCTACTGGGGCTGGGACCCCAAGGAGACGGTGTCGTTCATCGCCTGGGTCGTCTACGCCGCGTATCTGCACGCCCGGTCGACCGCCGGGTGGCGCGACCGCAAGGCGGCGTGGATCAACGTCGCCGGGTTCGTGGCGATGGTGTTCAACCTGTTCTTCATCAACCTCGTCACCGTCGGCCTGCACTCGTACGCCGGAGTGGGTTGATGGCCGACCACTCGCCGGGCGGGTTCCGGGCTCAGCAGCGGTTCCGTGATCCGGCCGCCGAGGAGCCGCAGGCGCCGCCGGAGTGGTCTGCCCCCACACCGCCGCAGGGCATCCCGGTTGTCGACCCGCCACCGGCGCCGTCGGTCACCGACTCCCAGCCGGTGTCCCAACCGCTGCCGGTGGCCGCGACGCCCTATCTGGACCTGTCCACGGTGGCGCTGCTCGGCCAGCCGAAGGCCGCGCCGTCACACGGCTGGCGCAAGTGGCTGTATCTGGCGACGTTCAAGCTCGTCAAGGTCGGCGATCCGCGGGCCGCGCAGCGCGACAGCCTCGTCACCCGGGTCCAACAACCGCTGAACGGCTGCTACCGGATCGCGGTGCTGTCGCTGAAGGGCGGGGTGGGCAAGACGACGATCACCGCCACCCTGGGCGCGACGTTCGCCTCGATCCGCGGTGACCGCGTGGTGGCCGTCGACGCCAACCCCGACCGCGGCACGTTGAGCCAGAAGGTGCCGTTGGAGACGACGGCCACGGTGCGTCACCTGCTGCGCGACGCCGAGGGCATCGAACGCTACAGCGATGTGCGCGCCTACACCTCCCAGGGGCCGAGCCGGCTGGAGGTGCTCGCGTCGGAAACCGATCCGGCGGTGTCGGAGGCGTTCAGCTCCGACGACTACACCCGCACCCTCGCCGTGCTGGAACGCTTCTACAGCCTGGTGCTCACCGACTGCGGCACCGGGCTGATGCATTCGGCGATGACGGCGGTGTTGGCCAACGCCGACGTCCTGGTCGTGATCAGTTCCGGTTCGGTCGACGGGGCGCGCAGCGCCTCGGCCACGCTGGACTGGCTCGACGCCCACGGCCATCAGGCGATGGTGTCGAATGCGATCGCGGTCATCAACGCGGTGCGGCCCCGCTCGGGCAAGGTCGATCTGCAGAAGGTCTCCGACCACTTCTCCCGGCGCTGCCGTGCGGTGAAGGTGGTGCCGTTCGACCCGCATCTGGAAGAGGGCGCCGAGATCAGCCTCGACCGGCTCAAGCCGGCGACCCGGCAGGCGCTACTGGAACTGGCGGGTGTGGTGGCCGACGGATTCGCCGGCAACCCCGGATAGCCGGCGGCCGGCCGATCGCCGCGGTACTACGGCCGCGGGTTGTTGTCGTCCTGGCCCAGACGCCGGAGAAAATCCGGGTCGTCGTCCGGTCCGATCACCCTCGGCTGCGGCCGGGTCCCACTGGACCGCATGAGCCGCCAGCCGATGTAGAACAGACCGGCCAGAACGATCATCAGGAGCAAATACGCCACTCAAACCTCCTGACATCGAATATACGCGCCGTCGGTACGCTCAGGTGCGTGTCAAAAGCTCGGCAAGGTTCCCGTCTCGTCGTCGACGTACTCATGTACGTCGGGGCTCGGCTGTTGTTGGTGGCGGCGCTCACGGCGGTGATCTTCGGGGTCGGCCGGCTGCTGGGTCTGCAGGAGTTCCCGCTGGTGATCGCGATCCTGTTCGCGCTCGTGATCGCCCTGCCGCTGGGGATCTGGTTGTTCGCGCCGCTGCGCCGGCGGGCGACCGCCAGCATCGCCGCATTCGACGAACAGCGCCGCAAGGACCGCGAACAGCTGCAGGCCAGACTGCGTGGCGAGAAGCCGCCGGGTGATGCCGGGGCATGACGGCGCGGCAGGC
Organism: Mycolicibacterium litorale; assembly: GCA_050205415.1. Taxonomy (GTDB): domain Bacteria; phylum Actinomycetota; class Actinomycetes; order Mycobacteriales; family Mycobacteriaceae; genus Mycobacterium; species Mycobacterium litorale_C. The sequence goes on along the minus strand of JBNMQY010000007.1, from coordinate 200,166 downwards.
TTTCGGTGCTGAATTCGTCGGCGCCGCAGGGTTTCTCAATTCGCCGACGTACGGACTGCCGCCCAGGTTCCTGACCGGGGCGCTACGTGACTGCCTCGGCGCGTGGGAGGCGGGTTCCCTCGACGCCGCGTCGTTCGATCCGCCGGTGCGCGACGCCCGCGCCGGTTACGCCACCCTCGTGGGTGTGCCGGTCGAATCGGTGGCGATGGGCGGCAGTACTTCGGCGCTTCTCGGTCTGGTGGCCGCGGCGATCCCCGACGGCAGCCGGGGCGCCACCCTCGCGGGTGAATTCACCAGCACCACCTTCCCGTTCGCGGCGCAGGCCGGTCGCGGGGTGTCGCTGACCGAACTGTCCGCCGACGAACTCGTCGAAACTGCCGGTGATTACGACTTCGTGACGGTCAGCCTGGTGCAGTCGGCGACCGGGGCGCTGCTCGAAGCCGACGCGCTGCGCGCACGCGTGGCGGGTACCGGCACGCTCACGATCATCGACGTGACGCAGGCGGTCGGTTGGAAGCTGCTCGACCTCGGCTGGGCGGATGTGACGGTGGCCTCGGCCTACAAATGGCTGCTGGCGCCGCGCGGGACGGCGTTCCTGTCGGTCAGTGAGCGCATGGCCCGGTCGATGACACCGCACACCGCCAACTGGTACGCCGGTGACCGGCCGTGGGAGGCGATCTACGGGCTGCCGCTGCGACTGGCCGCCGATGCCCGGCGCTTCGACACCTCGCCGGCGTGGTTCAGCGCGTTGGGCGCCGGGTTGACGTTGCCGTGGCTGGCGGCGCTGGACCGGGCGGCGGTCGAGGCGCACACCGTCGGGCTCGCCGATACGCTGCGCGGCGAGCTGGGTCTGCCGCCGCATCCGTCGGCGATCGTGTCGCTGCCGTCGGACGGCAACGGGGACGCCGCCGGGCGCCTGCAGCGCGCCGGGATCCGCGCGTCGGTGCGGGCGGGGGCGGTGCGCGTCGGATTCCATCTCTACAACACCGCCGACGACGTCAGCCGGTTGCTCGCCGCGCTGGCGTGACCGGCCGCCCGAGACCTTCGCGCGGCTTATCCGTCGCCGCAGGTGGGTAGACGTTTGATCATGATGAGGCACGAAGAGCTCTACCAGCAATGGATCAACCGGCTGTGGTCCGGGGAACCCGTCGCCGCCGATCTGGTGGCCGAGGATTTCGTCGGGCACTGGCCGGACCGCGAGGTGCACGGCCCCGCGGAATTGCAGGCGATCATCGACCAGACGCACGACATGCTGTCGGATCTGACGTTCGAGATCGAGGTGGGACCGCTGGTCGACGGCGATCTGGTGGCGGGACGCTGGGTGGGCAGCGGTCGGAGCGAGCAGGGGCCGATGCGGTTCACCGGCAACGACATCCTGCGGGTGGCAGACGGCAAGTTCGTCGAGTACTGGACGGGAACGTCGACCAGCTGACGCGCGAGCCGACGCCCTAACCGAAGGCGAGCGCCAGGGCCACCGCGACCGACCACACCAGCATCGTCAGCCCCGTGTCGCGCAGGACCGGGATGAGGTCCTTGCCGCCCAGCCCGCCGCGCACCGGGCGGGCCGCGCGTACCGCCAGCGGCAGCGCGATCAGACCGGCCGCGCACCACGGGGTCGCGAGCATCAGCACGAGGGTCAGGGCGAACGCGGTGACCAGCAGCGCCTGGTACATCAGCCGGGTGCGGGCATCCCCGAGCCGCACGGCCAGCGTGACCTTGCCCGATTCCCGGTCGGTGGGGATGTCGCGCAGGTTGTTGGCGACCAGCACCGCCGACGACAGCGCACCCATCGCCACGGCCAGCGCCAGCCCGACCCAGTCGACCCGCATCGCCTGCGTGTACTGCGTGCCCAGCACCGCCACCAGGCCGAAGAACACGAACACCGCGACCTCGCCGAGGCCGATGTAACCGTAGGGCTTGGAGCCCCCGGTGTAGAGCCACGCACCCGCGATGCAGACGGCGCCGACGGCGATCAACCACGGCGCGCTGGTCACCGCGAGCACCAGGCCGGCCACCGCGCCGACGGCCAGGCTCACGATCGCCGCGGTCAGCACCGCCCGTGGCGACGCCAGCTTGGAGCCCACCAGACGCAGCGGCCCGGAGCGCACGTCGTCGGTGCCCCGGATGCCGTCGGAGTAGTCGTTCGCGAAGTTCACGCCGATGATCAGCGGGACGGCGACGGCGACCGCGAGCAGCGCCTTCCACCACACCGCACCGTCCAGCCATGCGGCCGCCCCGGTGCCTGCGATCACCGGCGAGACGGCGTTCGGGAGCGTGCGGGGACGGGCGCCTTCGACCCATTCGGCGAAACTTGCCACGGCGCAATCGTCGCACGCCGGGTGCCGGTGTCCCCGCCGTCACCCCGGCCCCCCGCGGTATGCCCGACAATGGACCGATGCTGGGAGTGATCGGTGGTAGCGGCTTCTACTCGTTCTTCGGTCCCGACGCGCGCAGCGTCAGCCTCGACACCCCTTACGGCGCCCCGAGCGCACCGATCACGGTCGGCACGGTGGGGGAGCACGAGGTGGCGTTCCTGCCCCGGCACGGCGTCGACCATCAGTTCTCCCCGCACACCGTGCCGTACCGGGCGAACATGTGGGCGTTGCGCGCGCTCGGGGTGCGGCGGGTGTTCGGACCGTGCGCGGTGGGCAGCCTGACCCCCGAACTCGGACCGGGCTCGATGGTGGTGCCGGATCAACTCGTGGACCGCACCAGGGGACGCGCCGACACCTACTTCGATTCCGGCGGCATCCACGTCGGCTTCGCCGATCCGTACTGTCCGTCGCTGCGCGCGGCGGCCACCGGCCTGCCGGGCGTCGTGGACGGCGGGACGATGGTGGTGATCCAGGGGCCGCGGTTCTCCACCCGCGCGGAGAGCAAGTGGTTCGCCGGCCAGGGGTTCACGCTGGTGAACATGACCGGCTATCCGGAGGCGGTGCTGGCCCGCGAACTCGAGATGTGTTACGCCGCAATCGCGTTGGTCACGGATCTGGATGCGGGTATCGAGACCGGGGCGGGGGTGACGGCGGTTGACGTCTTCGCCGAATTCCAGCGCAACCTCGTACCGTTCAAGAAACTCGTGCACGAGGCGATCGATCAGGTCGCCGTCGAGCGGACCTGCGCGCACTGTCTGCCGCACGACGGGGTGAATCTGCCGATCGAGTTGCCATGAGGGTGCTGCTGACCGGCGCCGCCGGGTTCATCGGCTCGCGGATACGGGCGGCGCTGGAGGCGGCCGGTCACGACGTCGTCGCCGTCGACGTGATGCTGTCCGCCGCGCACGGCCGGGGTGCGCAGGCTCCCGCCGGGACTCACCTCGTCGACGTCCGCGACGCCGCCGCGCTGGCTCCGCTGCTCGACGGTGTCGATGTCGTCTGCCATCAGGCCGCGGTGGTCGGCGCGGGCGTGAACGCGGCCGACGCGCCGTCGTACGGCAGCCACAACGACTTCGGCACCACGGTGCTGCTGGCCGAGATGTTCGCCGCGGGGGTGGGGAAGCTGGTGCTCGCCTCGTCGATGGTGGTGTACGGCCAGGGCCGCTTCGACTGTCCCGAGCACGGACCCGTCGACCCGCTGCCGCGTACCCGCGCCGATCTGGACGCCGGTGTGTTCGAGCACCGGTGCCCGGTGTGCGGTGCGTCCCTGCAGTGGCGACTGGTCGACGAGGACGCGCCGCTGCGTCCCCGCAGTCTGTACGCCGCAAGTAAAGTCGCGCAGGAGCACTATGCGCTGGCATGGAGTGACGCTGTCGGGGGCTCCGTCGTCGCACTGCGCTACCACAACGTCTACGGACCTCACATGCCGCGCGACACCCCGTACAGCGGGGTGGCCGCGATCTTCCGCTCCGAACTCGAGAACGGCGACGTGCCAAGGGTTTTCGAGGACGGCGGGCAGATGCGCGACTTCGTCCACGTCGACGACGTGGCGGCGGCGAACCTGGTCGCGGTCGAGGCGAACCGGCCCGGGTTCGAGGCCTTCAACGTCTGCTCCGGCCGGCCGATCTCGATCATGGAGGTCGCCACGGAACTGTGTGAGATCCGCGGCGCCGCACCGCCGGTGGTGACCGGGCAGTACCGCAGCGGCGACGTGCGCCATATCGTCGCCTCGCCGGTGCGCGCCGCCGAGACGCTGGGGTTCCGGGCCGCGGTCGATCCGCGGGACGGCTTGCGCGAGTTCGCCTTCGCACCGCTGCGGGCGTGAAGTGCGCCGCTGGACACGCATCCTCGTTATCGTCGTCCTCGTGGCGACAGGAGCGCTGGGGCTGCTGTGGACCCAGCAGCGCCGGTTGATCTATTTTCCGGCACCCGGTCCGGTGCCGTCGGCGACCGCGGTGTCGCCGGACGCGCGCGATGTCGTGGTGCGCACCGCGGACGGTGTGGACCTGGGCGGCTGGTTCTTCCCGGCCGCCGACCGTGGCCCGGCTGTCGTGGTGTTCAACGGCAACGGCGGCGACCGGTCGATGCGTGCGGCGCTGGCGCTGGCGTTGCGACGGATGGGGTTGTCGGTGCTGCTGTTCGACTACCGCGGATTCGGCGGCAATCCCGGCCGGCCCAGCGAGGACGGGCTGGCCGCCGACGCCCGCGCGGCCCGCGACTGGCTTGCCGCCCAGCCGGAGGTGGACCCGGGCCGTCTGGTGTATTTCGGCGAATCACTGGGCGGCGCAGTGGCGGTGGGGCTGGCCGTCGAGCGGCCGCCCGCCGCGTTGATCCTGCGCTCACCGTTCACCTCACTGCCCGACGTGGGTGCCGTGCACTATCCGTGGTTGCCGGTGCGGCGGTTGCTGCTCGACCGCTACCCGTCGATCGACCGCATCGGGCGGGTGGACGCGCCGCTGCTGGTGATCGCGGGGGATCGTGACGGCATCGTGCCGGCCGGGCTGAGCCGGCGGCTGTTCGACGCCGCGGCCGAACCGAAGGAGTTCGTGCTCGTGCCGGGTGCCGGACACAACGACCGGGCACTGCTCGACGGCCGGCGCATGCTCGAGGCGATCGAACGGTTCCTCGGGGATACCCCGGTGCTCGGCGGGTAGGGCGGGGCGATACTGGCTGCGTGAAACCCGCGATATGTGAACAGTTCGGCATCGACTTCCCGCTTTTCGCGTTCAGCCACTGCCGCGACGTCGTCGCCGCCGTGACCAATGCAGGCGGTTTCGGAGTGTTGGGGGCGACCGCCTACACCCCCGAACAGCTGGACCGGGAGCTCAGCTGGATCGACGAGCACGTGGGTGGCAAGCCATACGGCGCCGACATCATCGTGCCCGCGAAATTCGAGGGCAAGGGGGAGAACCTCTCGCGCGGTCAGCTCGTCGACCGGATTCCCGCCGAGTACCGAGAATTCGTCACCCAGCTGCTCGCCGACCACGACATCGAACTCGACAGCGCGCCGCGCCTCGGCGGCTCGTCGCTGTCCGGCGACACCGGCCGCGAACTGCTCGACGTCGCGATGAGCCATCCGATCAAGCTGATCGCCAACGCGCTCGGGGTGCCGCCGGACTACATGATCGAGGCGGGCCGGGAGCGCGGTGTGCCGGTCGCCGCCCTCGTCGGCGCGCGTGAGCACGCCGTCAAACAGGTCGCCGCCGGCGTGGACCTGATCATCGCGCAGGGCACGGAGGCCGGCGGGCACTGCGGTGAGGTGACGACGCTGGTGCTGATCCCCGAAGTGATCGAGGCCATCGAGTCGACCGGGACCAAGGTGCCGGTGCTGGCCGCCGGGGGCATCGTGACCGGCCGGCAGATGGCCGCCGCGGTCGCGATGGGCGCCGACGGCGCGTGGACCGGGTCGGTGTGGCTGACCACCGAGGAGGCCGAGACCGCACCGCACACGGTGCAGAAGATGCTGGCCGCCACGTCGCGCGACACCGTGCGCTCGGCGGGCCGCACCGGAAAGCCGGCCCGCCAGCTGGTGTCGGACTGGACGCAGGCGTGGGCGCCGCGCGGCGAGCGGACGCCGCTGCCGTTGCCGCTGCAGAACATGCTCGCCGAACCGCTGCTGCGGCGTATCGACGTGCTGGCGGCGCAGGGTCACCCGGGCGCGCAACAGCTGGCCACCTACTTCGTCGGACAGGGCGTCGGGTTGATGAACAAGGTGAAACCGGCGCGCGAGGTGGTGCGCGAATTCATCGAGGACTACCTGGCCGCCGCCGAACGGCTGGGCAACTCGCTACCGGACTGAGCGGTCAGGCCAGCGGCAGGCGCACCTCGAAGCGCGCGCCGGTGTCGAGGTTGTGCGCCGACAGGGTGCCGCGATGCGCCTGCACCAGGCCGGCCGCGATCGCCAGTCCCAGGCCAGAACCGCTCGGCAGCGACGAATCATCGCGCGGCACACGGTCGTTGGAGCCGCGGTAGGCGACGTCGAACACCCGCGGCAGGTCCGCCTCGTCGATGCCGACGCCGGTGTCGTCGACGCGGGCCCACGCCACGTCGTCGTCGGAGCCGAGCGCCAACTGCACGCGTCCACCCTCGGGCGTGTGCGCGATCGCGTTGGCCACCAGGTTGGACAGCACCCGCACCAGCGCGCGGTCGCTGCCGAGCACCCGCACCGGTTTGTCGGGCAGCTCCGCGCGCAGTTGCACGCCCGCTCGTTCGGCGGCGATCCGGTGTGCGGCCAGCACGTCGTCGACCACCTCGTCGAGGGCGACCCGGTCGAAGGCGGGCTGGACCGCGCCGGCGTTGATCTTGCTCATCTCGAACAGGTCGTCGACCATCTCCGACAGCCGGATCGACTCCTGTTCGATGTGCTTGGCGTGTGGGCGGACCTCGTCGGCTCCCACGAGCCCGTCGGCGATGGCCTCCGACACCGCCCGGATCCCGGCCAGCGGGGTGCGCAGGTCGTGGCTGACGAACGCGACCAGCTGCCGGCGCGACATCTCGGCCGCCTGCTCGGAGTCGCGGATCTCCTGTTCCCAGACCGTGCGCCGGGCCTGGTAGCGGCCGAGCATCACCGCGGCGGGGATCGTGACGACCGCGACGACCACCAGCACGACGGCGATCGGTTCGAACGTCTGGGTGATCATGAACCCGCTGGCGCCCAGCACCCCGGTGAAGGTGGCCAGTACCGGGATCAGCACCAGCACGACCATGCTGACCGCCAGCGACCACGTCCGGGCCAGCCGGATGATCAGCGCACCGGCCAGCACGACGGGTATCGAGCAGGCCAGCGCCCACGCGCCGATCTCCCAGAGGTCAGTGGCCGGCACCGGTGCTCATGCCTTCACGAGCGCCGGCGGCATCGCTCCACATGTAGCCGCGGCCCCACACCGTCTGCACCCGGTGCTGATCGCCGAGCTTGGAGCGCAACCGTTTCACGTGCACCGTCACGGTGGACAGGTCGCCGAAGTCCCAGCGCCACACCTGTTTGAGCAGCTCTTCGCGGCTGAACACGGTGTCGGCGTGGGTGAGGAAGAACAGCAGCAGATCGAATTCGCGGTTGGTCAGGCTGACCGGGTGGCCGTCGACGGTGACGGAGCGGGCGGCCGTCGACACGATGAGGTCTCCGACCTGCAGGTCGACGGGCACCACGCCGACGGGCGCCGGGGTGCGGCGCAGCACCGAACGGACCCGCAGCGCGAGTTCGCGGGGGCTGAACGGTTTGGTCAGGTAGTCGTCGGCGCCGGCTTCTAGCCCGGCGATGCGGTCGTCCTCCTCGCCGAGCGCGGTCAGCAGGATGACGGGCACGGTGTGGTCGCCGCGCTGGCGCAGGGTGCGGCACAGCGTCAGCCCGTCGGGCCCGGGCATCATCACGTCCAGGACCGCGACGTCGATCCGCTCGGTGCCGAGCAGCCGCAGCGCCTCGGTGCCGTTGCGGGCGATGGCGACCTCGAGCCCGTCGCGCTCCAGATAGCGGCGCACGACGTCGCGCACGACGGTGTCGTCGTCGGCGATCAGGACTCGTGTCACCCTTCGAGATTAGCCGCCGGAGCCCGCTACCTGCGCCGATGTCATGGATTCGTCACTGTTGCCCCAGGTCGCCCTCATGGGGTGTGGTTAGCCTCGAGTCATGCCCGAGTGTCCCGTGACGGTGGTGCTGCCGTGCCTGAACGAGGCGGCGTCCCTGCCGGCGGTGATCGCCGGGCTTCCCGACGGCTACCGGGCTCTGGTGGTGGACAACAACAGCACCGACGGCACCGCGGACGTGGCGCGCCGGCACGGCGCCGACGTCGTGTACGAGGCGCGGCCCGGATACGGGGCGGCCGTCCACGCCGGTGTGGTCGCGGCGGACACACCGGTGGTCGCCGTCCTCGACGGCGACGGCTCGCTCGACCCGCGTGAGCTGCCCGCGCTGGTGGCCGAACTCGACCGCGGTGCACAGCTGGTGGTCGGCAGGCGCCGACCGGCGCCCGGGCTGCGCTGGCCGTGGCATGCCCGTCTCGGGACGGCGGCGGTGTGCTGGCGGTTGCGGCACCGGCACGGGCTGCCGGTCCATGACATCGCACCGATGCGGGTCGCCCGCCGCGACGATGTGCTCGCGCTCGGTGTTCGGGACCGCCGATCGGGGTATCCACTCGAATTGCTGGTCCGTGCGGCCGCCGCGGGCTGGCGCGTCGTGGAACGCGACGTCACCTACGGACCCCGCACCGGCGGGAAGTCCAAGGTCAGCGGCTCGTTGCGCGGCAGTGCGGTGGCCGCGCTGGACTTCTGGCGGGTGATCGAGTGACGCAATTGCCGGTGACTGCGCTCGTGGTCGCCAAGGCGCCGGTGCCGGGCGAGGCGAAGACGCGGCTGGCCGCGACGATCGGGTTCGAGATGGCCGCGGTGATCGCCGCGGCGGCGCTGCTCGACACCCTGGACGCGGTCCTCGCCACCCCGGTGAGCGCCCGCGTCGTCGCCTTGACCGGCGATCTGGACGGGGTGCACAGCCCCGAGGTGCTGCGCGCCAAACTCACCGAGTTCACCGTTGTCGACCAGCGCGGTGACTCCTTCGCCGAACGGTTGGCCAACGCCCACGCCGATGCGGCCGTCGCGGTGGGGGACCGGCCGATCGTGCAGATCGGCATGGACACCCCGCAGGTGACCGCCGATCTGCTGTCCCGCTGTGCGCAGACACTGCTCGGAGCGGATGCGGTGCTCGGGCCGGCGCACGACGGCGGCTGGTGGCTACTGGGGGTGCAGACGGCCGCGATGGCGGACTGTCTGCGTGACGTGCCGATGTCGCGCGACGACACCGGTGAGCTGACACGGATAGCGTTGCAAGACAGGGGGATCAACGTGGTGATGGTCGACGAACTCGCCGATGTGGACACCGCCGCGGATGTCGAGGCGGTCCGGCGCAGCTGTCCGCCGGGTGGCCGGTTCGTGTTCGCCACCGCGGCGGCGGGTCTGTGATCGATGCTGGGTAACCTGTACGACCGCGCGCTCGACGGGGAACGGTGCTGGATCCGCAACGGTGACGGTGAGGTGCGGACACTGCCGGTGCGCAGTTGGCTCGGCGGGCGCCACGCGGACCGTCTCTTCGACCGGGCCATCGTGCTGCTCTGCGAGGGTCCGACGATCGACTTGGGTTGCGGCCCAGGTCGTTTGGTCGCCGACCTGGTGCGCCGCGGTATTCCCGCGCTCGGAGTCGACCAATCCGCCACCGCCGTCGAGCTGGCGCGGCGCAACGGTGCGCCGGCGCTGCGCCGCGACGTGTTCGGGGTGCTGCCCGGTCTCGGGCGCTGGCAGACCGCACTGCTGGCCGACGGCAACGTCGGTCTCGGGGGCGATCCGTGCCGGGTGTTGCGGGTCGCCGCCGAGCTGCTGCGGCCCGGTGGCCGGTGCGTCGCGGAGTTCGACTCCGACACCCAGGGCATTCAGACGAATCTGGTGCGGCTGGAATCGTCGAGCACGGTCGGACCGTGGTTCAGTTGGGCGTCGGTGGGGGTGGATTGCGCTGCGGCGCTGGCGCAGGAGGCCGGGTTGATGATGACGGGCCTGCATCCGGTCGGGCGGCGTGTGCTCGCGACTTTGGTGGCGCCGTAGCGGATCGTCGCGTCGTCGCGAGCCGCACCGCATACACCGCGGCGCTGATGCCGAACATCGCGGCGACCAGCAGCAGCCACCGGCCGAGGAACGGTTCCTGTGTCAGGCCGGTGGCCGCGGTGTAGGTGGGCGCACCCTGCCGCAGGATGCCCGGACTGAACACCAGGAACGTGAGCGCCGCACCCAGTGCGGGCATGCGCAGATGGTTCAGCAGCGGCACCGGTACCGAAACCCGTTGTGACACCGCCAGAATCCGGTCGGCCGCCGCGTAGACCGGGTAGAGCACCAGGTCGTGCACGATGACGGCCGCCGCGAACCACACCACGATCGACTGCCACCAGGTCTTCGGATTCCACAGCGCGGCAACACCGATGGTGGCAACCGCGTAACCGAACAACGCGAATCCGGCGACGAGGGTCAGCAGATGGAGCGGATGCGATCCGTACACCCTGCGGAACACCGTGTCACCCACCCGCGAAGTCGATGGCGGTCACCCATTTGGTGTTGTGCACTCCGGGTAACGCGGGCACGATCACGCGGGCCGGGTACCCGTGGTCGGGCGACAGGTCCGCACCGTTGACGCGCAACGCCAAAAGCGCATCCGGATGCCCGATCTGGTTGGCCTGCAACCTCGCCCGGTTGAACGCACCGCGCCGCTCCACCGACGACACCAGGGCCGACGCGGGCGCGGGCACTCCGGCGAGCGCGGCGAGGTCGCGCAGCCGCACGCCGGTCCACGTCTGGGTGGTCGACCAGCCCTCGACGCAGGCGATCGGCAGCCGGGCGGTGTGCTGCGGCAGCGCGTCGAGCCCGGCACGGTCGAGGACGACCGGTTGCGCACCGCCGCGCAGCGTGAGCCGCCACGCCGCCCCCGTCTCCGCGCCGGTGATGCCCGCCGCGCGGGCGGTGCGGTTGATCTGGAAGTCGTTCGGTCCGTCACCGTAGGAGCGGCCGCGGGGGAGCAACAGCGCCGCCTGCCGGGTGAACCCGCCGATGGTCTGCCCCGCCGTCAGCACGGCCATCAACAGCGCGCCGCCCCCGACGAGGGCCAGCGCGCCGCGGCGGCTGATCGTCGGCGCGGCCGGATCGGCCGGTGCCAACCCGTCGGCGTCGGGTGCTTCGGGCCGGGTGTCGGCGCGGCCGGTCCGCAACACCTTGCGCAGCGACATCGACCGCAGCCCGGCCCGCATGCGCGGGATCTTCAGCGCGATGTGGACGACGAAACCGGCGATGAACACCCAGGCCCCGAAGTAGTGGGCGGTGTAGAAGCTGAAACCGAAGATGTAGTCGTACTGGATGTTGAGGACGCCGGTGACGATCTCGAACAGGATCCCGCCGACGAGCATCAGCAGCGAAAGCCGTTCGAGCAGTTGGGCGGGCGATCCCGCGGGCGGCCAGACGAACAGCTTGGGGATCACCGACCACAGCTTGGCCAGCACCACCGGGATCAGCACCAGGCCGAGCCCGACGTGCACTCCCTGGTTGAGCAGGTACAGCCAGGCCGGATCGGCGGGCCAGTCGAACGTCGGCAGTTTGAGCCACCCGACGTCGGCGGGGATGGCCTGACCGAACTGCGGTCCGTAGGCGATGTAGGAGAGCAGCCCGGTCACCGTGACGATCGGCAGCGTCACGAGCAGCACCGCACCGAGGACAGAGGTGAACCACAATCCGCGCAGGGGACTGCGGAACCTGAGCGGGCTGCGCGCCGCCGGATCCTCGGGATCCATGTCTGCATTGTGCCGATCCGCGGGCGCGAGGGGCGCCGTCTTGCGGCGCGGCGTCACCGCAATGTCAGGAAGGTCAGTTGATCATCCCCGGTGACGAGCCGGGGGAGGGGTGCTCGGCGTTCGCCGCCGAGGCACCGGGGCGGCGGCGTCCGAGGAGAAGGCCCAGCGCGATCATCGCCACCGCCAAGGCGAGGTGCAGCCAGTTGTCGGCGGTGTTGACGGGGATGAAGTTCGCGCCGCTGTCGTGGTCGATGACGAGCCCGTAGACGAACAGCACCGCGTACACCGCACCGCCGCCGAGGAGGTAGGCACGGGCGGTGCGGTCGGCGCGCGCGAGGACGATCCCGGCGAAGCCGAACAGCAGGTGCACGATGTTGTGCAGCACCGACACCTCGAACACCCCGAACAGTGCCGCCCCGGAATGGTGGCCGGCGAAGGTGAGCTGGTCGTAGTCGGAGGTGACGCCGGGGATGAACCCGAGCAGGCCGACGAGCAGGAACACCGCGCCGACTCCCAGGGCCGCGGTGCGCAGCCGCCCGCGTGGGGCGGCTCGTTCCGACGAGGTCAACGGACCGCCTTTCCTCCGCGCAGCAGTACCGAGGGCCTACCCGGGCCGACGCGCGGTAAACCGGGCGGTCACCAGTTGGTCAGGACGAGGTGGCTGAGCACCAGGGCGCCGGTCACGTTGAGCGCGAGCCACCACCGCTGGGCACGCACCGGCAGCAGGGCGCCCGCGGCGACGAGCCACATGGTGAACGGCAGCCAGATCCGTTCGGTCTCGGCCTTGCTGAGCCTGCTCAGGTCGGCGACGACGATGGCCGCGAGCGCGCCGAGCATCAGGATGTGCAGGCCCGCGCGGGACCGGATGGCCGCGATGTCGAACACCCGGCCCAGGCCGGCGACACTGCCCAGCCCGATCGCGCAGACGACGGACGCGAAATTGGCCCAGCCCCAGTATTGGAACGGCCGGTCGTTGGCGATGCCCTGCCAGTAGCGTTCCTGCACCAGGTGGTAGCCGTCGAACCACCAGAACCCCGCGGCGACGAACACCACCACCACGACGACCGCGGCGCCGGCGGCCGGCAGCAGCGCGCGCAACGCCGAACGCCAGTCGGCCGCGCAGATCAGCACCGCGACCGCGGGCAGCGCCATCAACGCCAGGCCGTAGTTGAGGAAGATCGCCCAGCCCAGCAGCAGACCCGCCCCCACGGCGAACAGTTCGGGCCGACGACGGCCGCGCACCGCGAGCGCCAGCAGCGCGATACCCCAGGCGGCGACACCGGCGAAGTAACCGTCGGCCGACACCGCCACCCAGATCGCGGTCGGCGCCACCGCCACGAACGGTGCGGCCAGCCGGGCGGTGCGTTCGTCGGCGAGGGCGCGCACTGCGACGAGGATGGTGGCCGCCACGCTGGAGCCGGCGACCAGGCACAGCAGCCCGGCCCAGGCGCCGCCGCCCAGCCCGATGCGGTCGAGCCACACGAACGTCAGCAACGCGCCGGGCGGGTGGCCGGAGACGTGGGTGATCCACGAGTCCGGCTGGTAGTCGAGGATGCGGTCGGCGAAGGTGCGGACGGCCTCGGGGATGTCGGTGACGGTGGGGACCTGCCGCAGGTATTCGTGGCGCGCGGTGAGCCGCCCCGCGAAACCGCGCTGCCAGCCGTCGACCATCGCCAGGGAGAACGCCCACGCCGCCGACGTCGCCCACGTCGCGAAGAGCAGCGGCCGCCAGTTCAGCCGCAGCGCGAGCGACTGACCCCAGATGACCGCGGCGACGCCCAGCACGACCGCCGGGACGGTGCCGTAGCCGATGTGTGCGTTCCACCAGCCGAAGATCGGCGCGGTGCCGGCGAACTCGCGGAACCGCTGCGGGGTGGCGTTGATCAGCGGAGTGACGATGCCCAGGTCGAGGTGCGGCACCACGAACGCCGCCACCACGAGCAGCAGACCGCCCACGGCGGCGACCGTCTCTCTGCGATAGGCCCGCATCCGGCCAGCCTAGGGGCCGGATCGGCGGAGTAGTTCACAGCCGCTCACCAGGGCCGGTGAAGAAACCGTGACGCGGGGTCAAAGCCGCGTTACGTGCCGGACACATGCGAACGCCAAGCTGGGAGTCCAGTGCCATCGTCCGCCGCTGCCCCCATGTGAAAAGGAGCGACGACCCATGTCCTATGTGAATCCAGCGCAGTTCGTCACGAAGATGATCGACGCCGGCGAGAGCAAGGCGTTCATGTCGACACGTGACACCGTGATCCGCGCCTACATGGCCGGCGCGATCCTCGCGCTCGCCGCGGCGTTCGCGGTGACCGTCACCGTGCAGACCGGGAACGCGCTCGTCGGCGCCATATTGTTCCCGGTCGGGTTCTGCCTGCTGTATCTGCTCGGATTCGATTTGCTGACTGGGGTTTTCACGCTGGTGCCGCTGGCGCTGCTGGACAAGCGCCGCGGGGTGACCGTGCGGTCGATGCTGCGCAACTGGGGGCTGGTGTTCGTCGGCAACTTCGCCGGCGCGATCACCGTCGCGCTCATGATGGCGGTGATCTTCACCTACGGGTTCTCGGTGGACCCCAACGAGGTCGGCCAGCGCCTCGGCGAGATCGGCCACAGCCGCACCGTCGGGTACGCCGAGCACGGCGCCGCCGGAATGCTGACGTTGTTCATCCGCGGCGTGCTGTGCAACTGGATGGTCTCCACCGGTGTGGTGGCCGCGATGATGTCGACGTCGGTGCCGGGCAAGGTGATCGGGATGTGGATGCCGATCATGGTGTTCTTCTACATGGGTTTCGAACATTCGGTGGTCAACATGTTCCTGTTCCCCTCGGGACTGATGCTCGGCGGTGACTTCTCGTTGATGGACTACCTGCTGTGGAACGAGATCCCCACGGTCGTCGGCAATCTCGTCGGTGGGCTGGCCTTCGTCGGGCTGACGCTGTATGCCACACATGCGCGTACCGGAACCGAGTGGAACCGGCCGGTCGAACCCGAGCAGTTCACGCTCCCGCTGGAGGCGCGCGCATGACGCGGGAGCAGATCACCGCCGACATCGTGGCCGCACGGTTGGCGAAACAGCTGACGTGGCAACAACTCGCCGACGCGATCGACAAACCGGTGGTGTGGACCATCGCCGCCCTGCTCGGCCAGCATCCGGTGCCGGTGGAGTGCGGCAAGGTCGTCGTCGACATGCTCGGTCTCGACGAATCGGTGATCCCGGTGCTGGCGGCGGTCCCGATGCGCGGCGGCCTGCCCACCGCCGTGCCGACCGATCCGACCATCTACCGCTTCTACGAGGTGCTGCAGGTCTACGGCGGGGCGATCAAGGAACTCATCCACGAGGAGTTCGGTGACGGCATCATGAGCGCCATCAATTTCAGCATCGACGTGCAGCGCAGACCGCATTCGGCCGGCGACCGCGTGGTGGTCACCCTCGACGGCAAGTTCCTCCCGTACGACTGGACGGCCGCCGAGGGCTGACCCGGGACTTCGGTCCTCCGGCGTCAAGGTCCGTCGACCCGCCACCATCGGCACCTCCCATCCGTACCATGTGGGTGAACCGCACATGGAGGTGCCGATATGTCCTCGCCCGCAACACTTCACGGCATCGTCGTCGGTGTCGACGGCTCCCCGGCCGCAAAGGTCGCCGTGGACTGGGCGGCCCGTACCGCCGTCCGGCGCGGTGTGCCGCTGACTCTGGCGCACGTGATGCTGCCGGAGGACATCCGGATGTGGATCCAGATCCCGGCGCCGGCGGAGTACATGCGCTGGCAGGCAAAGCGCAGCAAGACGGTCATGGCGGAGGCGGCCGCCGTCGCCGAACAGGCCGCCGGCGACGGGCATCTGCACGTGGTGCAGGAGGTCCTCACCGGTAACCCGGCGGGCGCGCTGGTCGACCTGTCGAAGGACGCCGACATCGTGGTGGTCGGCAGCCGCGGCCTCGGCGCCTGGGGCAGGCGGCTGCTCGGTTCGGTGAGCTCCGCGGTCGTGCACCATGCGCACTGCCCGGTCGCGGTGATCCACGACGAGGACCCGTTGACCGGCGATCCGGACCGGGCCCCGGTCGTCGTCGGGGTGGACGGCTCCGACGGCTCGGAACACGCGATCGCGATCGCCTTCGACGAGGCGTCCCGCCGCGGCGTCGAACTGGTCGCGGTGCACGCCTGGAACGACCTCGACTACGAATTCCCCGACATCAAGTGGGTCGACTACACCGATCGCGGTGAGCGGATCGTCGCCGAGGCTCTCGCCGGATACTGCGAGACCTATCCCGACGTCACGGTGCGCAAGGTCGTGGTGCGGGACCGCCCGGCGCACCAACTGCTGCTGCAGTCGGAGTCCGCTCAGCTGCTCGTCGTCGGCAGCCGCGGACGCGGCGGGTTCGCCGGCATGCTGCTCGGTTCGGTCAGTTCCGAAGTGGTGCAGTCCGCGCGGATGCCGGTGATCGTGGCGCGCAAAGACTGATCAGTACAGCTGCTTGCGCATGCTGGCCTCGGAGTAGTACTCGTCGAGTTCGGCCTGGGTCAGATCCGGTTTGAACGCCTTGGCGAGCTGCGCGACGCTCGGCACGGCAGTGGGGTTCCACGACTCCGGTTTCCACGCACCCGATCGCAGAAAAGCCTTGGCGCAGTGGAAGAACACCTCCTCGACGGCGATCTCCAGGGCGAGGATCGGGCGTTTGCCCTCGACCACCATCGCGTCGAAGTAGTCGGCGTCGGCCAGCACCCGGGCGCTGCCGTTGACACGCAGCGTGTCGCCGCGGCCGGGGATCACGAACACGGTGCCGACGCGGGGCCGCTCCAGGACGTTGAGGTAGCCGTCGACGCGCTTGTTGCCCGGCCGCTCGGGGATCGCGATCGTGCGGTCGTCGATGATGTGGACGAAACCGGGCGGATCGCCCTTCGGGGACACGTCGAGGTGGCCGTGCGCGTCGGTCGTCGCGACGAACCCCAGCGACGCGGCGCGCAACCAGTCCTGCTGCGCCGACGACAGCCGCGGACTCACCTTGTTGGCGACGTAGCTGTTCGGATGGCCGACGATCGCGCGCAATTCCTCGACGGTCGTCACTTCTCGGCGCATGGGCCCCATCATGCCCGGCTCCGGCTCGTGGGCAACCGGTTAACCGGCCGGCGGTGCGGGTAGCCGACGACGGAGGAGGTGACCGACATGGCCCGACATGTCGAGGTCGACGACGACCTGTGGAACGAATTCCACCGCGTGGTCAACATGACGTCGCGTGAACTGCTCGACTGGCTGCGCACCCGCTCCGCCACCGAGGGCAGCGAGGAACTGCCCGACCAGGCCGGCACCCAGACGGGCAGGCACGTACTCGAAATCCTCGGCAAGCGCCGGGGAGACCTGACCGCCGACGACGAGCACGTGATGCGCCGGGTGGTCGACCGGGTGCACGCCGAGCGCCGCGCCGATCTGGAGCCGACGGCCGGGCAGGAGAACTGGCGGCACCGGCTCATGACGATCGGGCACGACCCTCTCAAGCCCCCGCGTTAGCTGTACTGCGCACTCAGTTTCCGGCGGTCCACCTTGCCGATCCCTCGCCGCGGCACCTCGTCGACCACATGCACCTCCCGCGGTGCCGCGGTGGCGTCCAGTTCGGCGGCGACATGCGCGCGCAGCTCGGCCACGGTCGGCGCCGTCGCACCCGCCGCGACGACGATCGCAGCCACCACCCGCTGCCCCAACCGGTCGTCGGCCACCCCGAACACCGCACAGTCCGCGAGCGCCGGGTGCCGCGACAGCACCGCCTCGACGACCGGGGGCATCACGGTCAGCCCGCCGCTGCTGATCGCATCGTCGACGCGGCCGAGCACCCGCAGCACACCGGCCTCGTCGAGCGCGCCGACATCGTCGGTGCGGAACCAGCCCGGTTCGGTGAACGGATCCGGCTGCACGGGGTTGCGGTACCCCTTCGCCAGCGTCGGGCCGCCGAGCAGGATGCGGGCCTCGTCCAATCGCACGCGCACCCCGTCCAGCGGAACACCGTCGTACACGCACCCGCCTGCGGTCTCGCTCATCCCGTAGGTGCGCACCACGGAAACGCCTGCCGCCGAGGCCCTTTCGGCCAGCTCGGGCGGCATCGGGCCGCCGCCGATCAGCACCGCGTCGAACGTGGCCAGCGCGGCGGTGGCGGCAGGGGAGCGCAGCACCTTGTCGAGCTGGACGCTGACCAGCGACACGTACCGCCGGCCCGCACCCATGCTCGCCGCCGACGCGACCAGTTCCTCGGGGTCGAAATTCGCCGCCAGCGCGACCGGCCGCTCACCGGCCACCACGCTGCGCACCAGCACCTGCAGTCCGGCGATGTGGTGGGCGGGCAGGGCGAGCAGCCACCGTCCCGCACCGCCCAACCGGGTGTGCGTGGCCTCCGCGCTCGCGGCGAGCGCCGCGGCGGTCAGCATCGCGCCCTTCGGCGTCCCGGTGGTGCCCGACGTCGGCACCACGACCGCGACGTCGTCGTCGATCGGCGCCCCGACGCCCAGGGCGCCGCTGAGCCGCGCGCCCTCGTCGGGGTCGGCCGCCGGCGTGGGGAGCAGCGCCGGACCGCGACCGGCCACGATGTCCTCGACGACCGGGAGTACCTCGAGCGCCGCGGCGCCGGAGGGGACGGCGAGGGCGCGCAGGACGCTTATCCGTCCTCCCCGGGTCCGCGGCGGTCGTCGAGCGGCCAGTCGTGCCCGTCCAGCCGGGCCCGCACCCGCTCGATGTCGGCGGAATCGGGCATGTCGTCGATGATGGAGGTGATCATCACGGCGATGTCGACGTGGTCGAACTCGCCGCGGTCGATGAGGGTGTGCGCCACCGCCGTCACCTCGTCGTCGGTCAACCGCCGGCGCAGCAGCGCGAGCAGCGGCACCCGGTCCGGACCCGGCACCCCCTCGGGGTATCCGGCCGTGATCCAGGCGACGATCCTGGCGAGGAAGTTGGGCACGGACATCACCTTCCCGGGCACGCCGAACACCGTGTGCCCGCAGCCCGTCGATGGTAGCGCCGGGCGGCGACGGACGTCGGGCGGCCAACGCGGACTGCACGCCGGATGAACAGTTGGTGAACAACCTGCCCGGACTCGCGAAAGCCCAGGACACGACGGAAATTAGGGCCGCTAGTTTTTGGTTTTCACAGGCATGGCACAGCAGAATGAGGCCCTGTGAGTTCCGAGTGGATCATCTTGGTGCTGCTCATCGCGACGGCACTGGCGTTCGACTTCACCAACGGTTTCCACGACACCGGGAACGCGATGGCCACGTCGATCGCCACCGGCGCGCTGAAGCCCAAGACGGCGGTGCTGCTGGCCGGCATCCTCAACCTGGTCGGCGCCTTCCTCTCCGTCGAGGTCGCCGTCACCGTGACCACCTCGGTGCTCAGGATCCAGGACACCGAGACCGGGTCGCTGTTACCGAACATCGACGCGTCGACCGGGTTGACGATCATCTTCGCCGGCCTCATCGGCGGCATCCTGTGGAACCTGCTGACGTGGCTGTTCGGCATCCCGTCGAGTTCGTCGCACGCACTGTTCGGCGGGCTGATGGGCGCGGGTCTGGCGGCCATCGGCCTGGCCGGGGTGAACTGGTCGGGCGTCACGCAGAAGGTGCTGATCCCGGCGATCGCCGCACCGGTCATCGCGGGCCTGGTCGCCGGCTGCGGCACCTGGCTCGTCTACCGCATCACCCGCAGGGTCATGCGCAACCGCCGGGAATCCGGGTTCCGGTGGGGGCAGATCGCGACGGCCTCGCTGGTCGCCCTGTCGCACGGCACGAACGATGCGCAGAAGACCATGGGCGTCATCGCGCTCGCGCTGATCACCACCGGACACCTCACCGGCAACGTCGCCGAGGACGGTCTGCCGTTCTGGATCATCGCGAGCTGTGCGCTGGCCATCGGCCTTGGCACCTACCTCGGCGGCTGGCGGGTCATCCGCACGCTCGGCAAGGGTCTGGTCGAGATCGAGTCGCCGCAGGGCCTGGCGGCCGAGGCGTCGTCGGCCGCGATCATCCTGAGCTCGAGCGCCGCCGGGATGGCGCTGTCCACCACCCACGTCGCGACGGGGTCGATTCTCGGCAGCGGTGTCGGCAAGCCGGGCGCGCAGGTCCGCTGGGCCGTCGCCGGCCGGATGGCGGTGGCCTGGCTGGTGACGCTGCCCGCCGCGGGCCTCGTCGGCGCGCTGGCCTTCTGGCTCTCCGACACGGTGTCGGGGCTGACCACCCAACTCGTGGGTGACGGCCTGATCTTCCTCGTCCTGGTCGGTGTCTCGTTCGCCATGTGGTGGCGGGCCCAGCAGCAGAAGGTCGACCACCGCAACGTCAACGCCGACTGGGACGACGACACCAATTCGGTGGTGCCCGTCGAAGCCCGGCAACCCGTCAAAGACGTCGCGGCCGTCTGACCCAAACGAAGAGCAAGAAGGACACAGGGAATGGTTCACCTCGACAGCATCCTGCGGGTGCTGGTGGTCGGTCTGATCCTCGGCGCGGGACTGCCCGCACTGTTCGCCTACGGGTTGGTGGCCTACTCGGCCGGAGCGGGCGGCACCGACGCCGACGGCATCACCCGCGCCCCGAACCCCGCGCTCAAATACCTCGGCGTGGCGCTGTTCACGATCGTCGCCGCGGTGATCCTCGTCGCGCTGCTGTGGATCACCCGGTCCACCATCGAGCACCACTTCGGGGTCAACCTGTTCCCGTTCGTCGAGTGAGGGTGTGGTGATGACCGACAACGCCGGCGTGATGGACAAGGTGCTCGGCTGGTTGCGCGAGGGCTACCCGCAGGGTGTGCCGCCGAAGGACTACTTTCCGCTGCTGGCGCTGCTCAAGCGGTCGCTCACCGAGGAGGAAGTGGTCAGGGCCGCGCAGTCGATCCTGCGCTCGACCGATTCCGATACGGTCACCGAGGACGAGATCCGCACCGCGGTGCACGAGGTGATCGCCAAGGAGCCGAATCCCGAAGAGGTGCACCAGGTCGCGGCACGGCTGGCGTCGGTCGGCTGGCCGCTGGCCGCACCGGTGCGCTGAGGTCCGTCAGCCCCGGGTGTCGCGGCGCAGCGGATGGTCGTCGGGCACCTGCACGAAGATCAGCGTGACGCCGTCGGGATCGGTGACGTGCAATTCATGCAGACCCCACGGTTCCTGCCGGGCCTCTCTGGCGATCTCGACGTCGCGCCCGCGTAGTTCGTCCTGGACGGCGTAGACGTCGCGCACCTGCAGCCACATGGTGCCGCCGGCGTCGGGGCCGCCGTGGGCGGCGAGCTCGATCAGCGACTGGCCGGCGTAGAAGACGGTGCCGCCGCCGTACTCCCGCGCGATCGCCAGGCCGAGCCCGTCACGATAGAACCGCAGCGACCGTTGATAGTCCGCGGGCCGCAGCAGCATCCGGCTGGCCAGGATCTCCATGAGCCGTGTCTATCACGCCGCTCAGGCGCCGGGTTGGAACTGCTGCCGCTTGACGATCGCGTTGAACCACGTCGGCGCCAGCGAGTCGACGGCCCGCGCGGTGACCGCCATCCGCGGCGCGATGCGCACCGGGCGGTGGCGTGCGGCGTTGATCATCCAGTCGGCCGCCTCCTGGGACGTCAGCCCCGGCACATCGTCGTAGGCCCGCGTCGGCGCGATCATCGGGGTCTTCACCAGGGGGTAGTACAGCGTCGTCGAGTGCACACCCTTCTCGGCCCACTCGGTCTCGATGACCCGGCTGACCGCCGACAGCGCCGCCTTCGACGCGACGTAGACCCCGAAAAGCGGTGAGGCCTCGCTGAACACCCCCCACGTCGCGACGTTGACGATGTGGCCCTCGCCGCGCTCGATCATGCCGGGCGCGAGTCCACGGATCAGTCGCAGCGGGGAGTAGTAGTTCAGTGTCATGGTGCGTTCGACGTCGTGCCAGCGGTCCAGCGATTCGGCCAGCGGACGGCGAATGGACTTGCCCGCGTTGTTGATCAGGATGTCGACGCCGCCGAGCTGCGCCTCCACGTCGGCGACCAGCGCGTCGACCGCGTCGAGGTCGGACAGGTCGCACGCGCGTGCGGTGGCGTCGCCGCCCGCGGCGGTGATCCGTTCCACGAGCGCATCGAGCAGATCCTGCCGGCGGGCGACCACGATCACCGTGGCGCCGCGGCGGGCGAATTTCTCGGCGGCGGCCTCCCCGATGCCGGAGGAGGCGCCGGTCAGCAGGATCCGCTTGCCCGCGAGGGAGATGTCGGCGCGCGGCTGCAGGAACTGCTCGGCCATCGAGGGCCGCATGCTGGTCAGCATCAGGCTGTCGGACAGTCGGCGCAGCGGGTTCTTGCTCACCGGAGGAGTCTAGTTCCCGGCAATTTGTGCACGGTTTGGAGCGTTGACCGCTTCAAACCGCGCACAAATCGCACGCCGCCGTCGTCAGATCGCTTCCTCGCTGACCTTCCACAGCCGCGCTGCCGAGTCCGGGTCGACGGCGTAGCGGGTGACGCCGTGGGTCATCTCGATCGGGCCGCTCCCGAAGTCGATGGTGATGGGCTCGGTGATGTCCTCCAGCGGGGCGATGTCGTTGTTCTGCAGGTACACCCCGCCGATGTCGGCGAGCATCGGACTGGTCGCCGCCCATACCGTCGTCGAGGCGCCCTGCTGTGGTGTCTTCATATCGCGGTCGGGGTCGATGACCGGCTGTCCGGCATCGTCGACGAGACCCATGGCGTGCCAGTCGTCCTCGGTCAGCCACGGCGCCAGGTTGGTCCCGAGGATCCCGCCGGGATGCAGGGCGTAGGCGTGGATACCGTCGTCGGCGTAGCGCCGGTCCAGTTCGACCGCGAACAAGACGTTGGCGGTCTTGGACTGACCGTAGCCGACCATGCCGTCGTAGGGCCCGCGCTCGAAATGCATGTCATCCCAGCAGATATCGGACAGGTGGTGGCCCCACGACGACAGTCCCACCACCCGTGCGCCCCCGGCCGACCGCAGTGCGGGCAGCAGTGCCCGGGTGAGCTGGAAGTGGCCGAGATGGTTGGTGGCGAACTGGGATTCGTAGCCGCGGGCATCGCGCACCAACGGACTGCCCATGATCCCGGCGTTGTTGATGAGCATGTGCAGCGGACGTCCGGAATCCAGATAGCGCGCGGCGAAGGCGTCGACCGACGCCGGGTCGAGCAGGTCGAGTTGGCCGACTTCGACGCGGTCGATGCCGGCGACGGCTGCGGCGGCGCGTCGGGTGTCGCGGGAGCCGACCAGCACGGTGGCGCCGGCCGCGCTCAGCGCACGGGTGGTCTCGATGCCGAGACCGACGTGTCCGGCGGTGACGACGGCCGTGCGGCCGGACAGATCGATGCCTGCCAGGACGTCGGTGGTGGTGGAGGCGGCGGTGAATCCTGATCCCAGGGGGTGTTGTTTGTTGGTCATGCCCGGAATAACACCGCCCGCGCGGGACTTCGCATGATCATGAGTCCGCGTTTACTGCGCGAGAGTACGGAGACGACCGATCAGCTCTCCGATGTACTGCGGCTGGTCGAGGTGCACAGCGTGGTCACCGGAGGGTTCGCGGTCGGAGGTGTCTGGACGACGCGGTTCGAGATGTCATCGCCGTTGAAGTTCCTCGCGGTGGCGCAGGGCCGCGCGACTCTGGTGGCCGATGGCGTGCGCGGGCCGATCGACATCGCGACCGGCGACGTCGTGATCCTGAACCGTCGATCGTGGGCGACGTTGAGCGGTGGCACGGACGGCCTGGCCAGGCCGTTCGCGCTGACGGAGCCGAACACCTTCACGCGTCTCGACGATCGCGGCGACGACGTGATCCTCGGCGGGCACGTCGACGCCAACCAGGTGGGGGAGGACCTGCTGGTGGCCAGCCTGCCGCCGGTCGTCCACGTCCGGGCGTCGGCCGCCGACGCCGGCAATCTGCGCGACATCCTCGAACGCATATGGGAGGAGGCGACCGGTGGGCGGGTGGGCGCCGAATTCGCGATCAACCAGCATGCACAGTTGATGGTGCTCACGGTGCTGCGGGCCTACATCTCGCAGGCCGACGAGCTTCCCACGGGATGGCTGCGCCTGCTCGCGGACGAGCGATTGCGCGCTGCGGTGTCGCTGATGCACACCGACCCCGGGCGGCGGTGGCGGCTGGACGAGCTGGCCCGCGCGGCGACGATGTCACGCACCACGTTCGCCGAGCGGTTCCGCGAGGTGGCTGGGACGCCGCCGCTGGCCTACCTCAGCACGTGGCGGATGCGGCTGGCGCAGCGCGCGCTGCGGGAAGGCGACGTGCGGATAGGGCCGTTGGCCGTCGACCTGGGATACGCGTCGGAGAGTGCGTTCAGCAACGCATTCAAGCGCGAGGTCGGGGTGTCGCCGCTGCGCTACCGCGCCGGCGCCCGTCAGAAGTAGCGCGGGAACGCCGACCAGTCGGGGTCCCGCTTCTCCAGGAACGCGTCGCGCCCCTCGACTGCCTCGTCGGTCATGTACGCCAACCGCGTCGCCTCGCCGGCGAACACCTGCTGGCCGACCAGCCCGTCGTCGATGAGGTTGAAGGAGAACTTCAGCATGCGGATCGCCTGCGGTGACTTGCCGTTGATCTCGGCGGCCCACTGCAGCGCCTCGGATTCGAGCTCGGCGTGGTCGACGACGGCGTTCACCGCGCCCATCTGGTGCATGGTCTCGGCGTCGTAGGGGCGGCCGAGGAAGAAGATCTCGCGGGCGAACTTCTGCCCGGCCTGCCGGGCCAGGTAGGCGCTGCCGAACCCGCCGTCGAAGCTGCCGACGTCGGCGTCGGTCTGCTTGAACCGGGCGTGCTGGCGGCTGGCCAGGGTGAGGTCGCAGGTGACGTGCAGGCTGTGCCCGCCGCCGGCCGCCCAGCCGTTGACCAGGCAGATGACGACCTTCGGCATGAACCGGATGAGCCGCTGGACCTCGAGGATGTGCAGGCGGCCCGCACGCGCCGGATCGACCGTCTCGGCGGTTTCGCCAGCCGCGTACTGGTAGCCGGTGCGCCCGCGGATGCGCTGGTCGCCGCCGGAGCAGAACGCCCAGCCGCCGTCCTTCGGGGAGGGCCCGTTCCCGGTGAGCAGCACCACGCCGACGTCGGGTGACATCCGGGCGTGGTCGAGGACGCGGTACAGCTCGTCGACGGTGTGCGGCCGGAAGGCGTTGCGCACCTCCGGCCGGTCGAACGCCACCCGCACCGTCGGCTGCGGCACGCCGTCGACGACGTGGCGGTGGTAGGTGATGTCGGTCAGGTCGAAGCCCGCTACCGGCTGCCAGACCGACGGGTCGAACGGGTTGTCGCTCATGGCAGGAGAACCTACGTGATGGGGTCGAAGCGGAAGACGGCGCAGC
Source organism: Mycolicibacterium litorale (assembly GCA_050205415.1). Taxonomy (GTDB): domain Bacteria; phylum Actinomycetota; class Actinomycetes; order Mycobacteriales; family Mycobacteriaceae; genus Mycobacterium; species Mycobacterium litorale_C. Next base: position 175,188 of record JBNMQY010000007.1, on the reverse strand, counting down.
GGCCCGCGAGCGCCTCGAACTCGTCGGGTGTGGCGTGGGTGACCAACCCGGCGTTCTTCATGAAGTCGACACCGGTGGGCACCAGCGTGGGGAACTGGCGCAGCAGCGGCCGCGCGTCGTCGGCCGACATCTCCACCATGCGGACCCGCTCGCTGCGCCGGTTCTGCGTAAGCGTCACGTCGGGGTTGGCGCGCGCGTTGCGCACCCAGTCCGCACCCGGAAACCCGCCCACCACATAGCGTTTGCCGTCGACGTACATCGGCGTGATCGGGGTGGGGCGGGGCCGGCCGGTCTTGCGTCCGGTCACGGTCAGGATCAGCGGGCCGTCCTTGCCGAACAGGGGCACGCCGAGTTTCGTGGCGGCGATCAGGACCTTGTTCATCGGTTTGAGCCACCACGGCGGCCGGATGCGTTCCTCGGGCATATCCCTCCTAGACCTCGATGCCGACTGCCGCCATCGCGTCGCGCAGACCGGTGGGGCGCTCGTCGGTGGGCAGCGGGTCGACGAGGACGAACTGGCAGCCGACGTCGCGCGCCCCGCCGTCGGCCTCGTCGCTGTCGCCGACCATCACCGCGTCCGCCGCGTCCACCCCCAGCCGTGACAGTGCGGTGGTGAAGATCTCCGGCGACGGTTTGGTGGCGCCGACTTCGAAGGACAGCACGAATTCGTCGACGTGGGTGTCGGCGCCGATCGCCGCGAACGCGGGGCGCACGTCGAACGCGATGTTCGACACGACCGCTGTCCGGATGCCCTGGCGGCGCAGCCCGGCGAGCACCTGGGCGGTGTCGGGGTAGGGCGTCCAGGAGTCCGGGTCGATGACGCGCCGGTAGAGCTGTTCGGCGTGGTGGTCGGCGAGCCCCGACTCCCGCAGCACGTGCAGGTACGCCTCGCGGTGCAGGTGTGGCGCCAGGTCGCGGTTGACCCACGCGTGGTCGGCCTCCGGGGTCATCTTCACCGACCGGCCGGTCGGCGCGGTGAGGCGGCGCAGCAACTCGGCCTGGACGTGTCCGTCGACCTCCCGATTGTCGACCTCGATGCCGGTGAACCAGCTGTCGTCCTCCTCGAGGCGGAAGAGCGTTCCGGAGAAGTCGAAGAGCGCCGCTCGTAGAGTCACCCCCGCCATGGTGCCATGTCACCGCTTCCGCATACCGACGGCTTTGGCGGACAGCACCTCTCGTTCGCGGTGGTTGTCGGTGAGTGCGGCGGCGCGTTCGAACTCGGTCGCGGCCTCGGCGGTGCGGCCGAGCCGGGCGAGTAGTTCACCGCGCACACTCGGCAACAGGTAGGAGTCCTCGAGCCCGGTGACCGCGTCCACGAGGTGCAGTGCCGCCTCGGGTCCGGAGTCCATGGCGACGGCGACGGCCCGGTTGAGTTCGACGACCGGGGACGGGGTGATCTGCAGCAGGGCGTCGTAGATGGTGACGATGCGGTGCCAGTTGGTTTCGGCGGTCGACGGTGCCGTCGCATGACATTCGGCGAGCGCGGCCTGTAGTGCGTACGGCCCCCACCCGGTGCCGCGCCGGTCGATGGCCACTGCGGCGCGGCGCAGTGCCGCCACCCCGCGGCCGATCTGGGCGTGGTCCCATTTCGTGCGGTCCTGGTCCTCGAGCAGGATTGGCCGGCCGGCACTGTCGGTGCGCGCCGCGAATCGCGATGCCTGCAGTTCCATGAGCGCCACGAGGCCGTGTGGTTCGGGTTCGTCGGGCATCAGGGCGGCCAGGATGCGGCCCAGGCGCAGCGCTTCGCGGCAGAGTTCGTCGCGGATCCAGCGCTGGCCGGCCGATGCGGAATAACCTTCGTTGTAGATCAGGTAGATGACGCTCAGGACCGATGCCAGGCGTTGCGGATACTGTTCCCGCGGTGGCACCTCGAAGGGGATCCGCGCCTCGGCCAGCGTCTTCTTCGCCCGCACGATGCGTTGCGCCACAGTGCCTTTCGAGGTGAGGAAAGCGCGCGCGATCTCTTCTGTGGTGAGGCCGCCGACGACGCGGAGCGTCAGCGCGATCTGGTTCTCGCGCGACAGCACCGGGTGGGTGGCGACGAAGATCAACCGCAGCACGTCGTCGTCGATGCGGTCGGGGTCCCACGCCGGTTCGTCGAGGTGGGTCTCCAGATCGCGGGCCAGTTCGGTGTACTTGGCGCCGAGCGTCTCCTGCCTGCGCCAGTGGTCGATCGCCTTGCGTTTGGCGACGGTGGTCAACCAGGCGCCGGGGTTGCGCGGCACTCCCGAGGCCGGCCACTGCGTCAGGGCGTCGACGAGCGCGTCGGCCGCGAGATCCTCGGCCATGCCGACGTCGCCGACGACGCGGGTCAGCGTGGCGACGATCTTCGCGGCTTCCATCCGCCACACCGCGTCGACGGTCTGCTGGATGTCCGAGGCCACGTCGCCATTGTGCCGAGCAGACACAGAATCGTGCTCTCGGCAGCCTGGCAACGCGATTCTGTGTCTGCTCGCGACTCGCGGCTCAGCCGACTCCTGCTGAATCGTCGGCTCAGCCGACGGCGCGGCCGGCGCCGGACCAGAACTGCGCCCGCACCGCTTTCTTGTCGGGTTTACCCAGCGCCGTCACCGGCAGCGACTCGACGACGATCACCTGCTTGGGGGTGTGGACCGAACCCTTGCGCTCCTTGACCGCCGTCTGGATCTCGGCGGTCATCGCCGCCACCGCGTCCCCGGAGCCGTCCACGTCGGGCCGCAGCACCACCACGGCCGTGACGGCCTCACCCCACTTCTCGTCCGGGGTGCCGATCACACACACCTGTGCGATCGAGGGGTGTTCTGCCACAACGTCTTCCACCTCCCGCGGGAACACGTTGAAGCCGCCGGTGACGATCATGTCCTTGGTGCGGTCGACGATGAAGTAGAAACCGTCCTCGTCCTCGCGGGCCAGGTCGCCGGTGTGCATCCAGCCGTCCCGGAACGTCTCGGCGGTCGCCTCCGGCAGATTCCAATAGCCACCCGACAGCAGCGGACCCGATACGCAGATCTCGCCGACCTCGCCCTGGGGCACCGGCTGACCGTCCTCGCCGAGCAGCGCCACCCGCGCGAACAGGGTGGGCCGTCCGCACGACGTCAACCGTTTGTCGTCGTGCTCCTTCTTCGACAGGTAGGTGATGACCATCGGCGCCTCGGACTGGCCGTAGTACTGCGCGAAGATCGGGCCGAACCGGCGGATCGCCTCCGCCAGGCGCACCGGGTTCATCGCCGAGGCGCCGTAGTACACGGTCTCCAGCGACGACAGGTCGCGGGTGTGCGAATCGGGATGGTCCATCAGCGCGTAGATCATCGACGGCACGAGCATCGTCGCGGTGATCTTCTGCTCCTCGATGACCCGCAGCACCTCGGCCGGGTCGAACTTCGTCAGCACGATCAGCTCACCGCCCTTGACGATGACCGGCGTGAAGAACGCCGCCCCCGCATGCGACAGCGGCGTGCACATGAGGAAGCGCGGGTGCTCCGGCCACTCCCATTCCGCGAGCTGCACGGTCGTCATCGTCGTGATGGACTGCGTCGTGCCGATGACGCCCTTGGGCTTTCCGGTGGTCCCGCCGGTGTAGGTGAGCCCGCCGATGTGGTCGGGCGGCAGATCGGCGGCGACCAGCGGCTTGGGCGGATACTTGGCCGCCTCGGCGCTCAGGTCGACGGCGACCACTCCCGCCTGGGCGAGTTCCTCGGGCACCGGGCCGATCGTCAGCACCTGCTTGAGCGACGGCACCTTCTCCACCAGGCCCAGGGCACGCTCGACGAACATCGGGTTGGGATCGATGATCAACGACGTGACCCCGGCGTCGGACAGCACATAGGCGTGATCGTCGAGCGAGCCTAGAGGGTGTAGTGCGGTGCGGCGATAACCCTGCGTCTGGCCGGCGCCGATGATCATCAGGACCTCGGGCCGGTTGAGCGAGAGCAGGCCGACGGCCGCGCCGGTACCGGCGCCGAGTGCCTCGAACGCCTGAATGTACTGGCTGATCCGGTCGGCGAGCTCACCGCCGGTCATCGTGGTCTCGCCCAGGAACAGCACCGGCTTGTCCTTGTGACGCTTCAACGCGCCGACGGTGAGGTGTCCGGAGTGCAGGAAGTGGCGCAGCTGATCACTCATGGGCAACAGACTAGAACGTGTTCCAATTCCAGTCAGCCGGTCCCCGCGAATTCAGAACCGCGCGGGGACGCGGCCCTGCGCGCGCGTCCATCCGAGCGCGAGTTGTTGCTCGTGTCAGCCTTCTGCCCGGGCGGGTTGCGGCGAATTTGCCGGTTTCCTTGCCCCGCCGCTAAGTGAATGTGCATACTCATCCCCGTTAGGGCGGGGGCTCCGAGACATGAGGGTCACCGGGTGATCGCTCACGCTAATTTACGACTTCGATCGGGAATAACCTGCATCAATAGGTGCCGCGGCAAATGCTGCTGCCCAAGCGTGAAGGCACTATGTGAATCACAATTCGCCCAAGGTGGGGACCGGGGACGGCGTCGAGGTCATCGCCGACTGGGCCGGTGGCTACGTCAAGCGGCATCCGCTGGCGTCGCTGGCCACCGTCGGTGACCAGTTCGTCCTCGGTGTGCGGACGGTGCAGTTCTTCCTCATCGACCTCCTCACCGGCCGGTTCCAGTGGCAGGAGTTCATCCGCCAGGGTGCCTTCATGGCGGGCACGGCCGTCCTGCCGACCGTCCTGGTCGCACTGCCGATCGGCGTCACGCTCTCGATCCAGTTCGCGCTGCTGGCCGGTCAGGTGGGCGCCACCTCACTGGCCGGCGCCGCGAGCGGGCTGGCGGTCATCCGTCAGGCGGCGTCGCTGACCGCGGCGATCCTGATGGCCGCCGCCGTCGGCTCGGCGATCACCGCCGATCTCGGCTCGCGCAAGATGCGTGAGGAGACCGACGCGATGGAGGTCATGGGCGTCTCGGTGATCCGGCGCCTCGTGGTTCCGCGGTTCGCCGCCGCGGTCATGGTCGGCGTGGCGCTGACCGGTGTCGTCTGCTTCGTCGGCTTCCTCGCCAGCTACCTGTTCAACGTCTACTTCCAGAACGGCGCCCCCGGCAGCTTCGTCGCCACCTTCGCATCCTTCGCCACCACCGGCGACATGCTCATCGCCCTGGTGAAGGCGGTAATCTTCGGCGCCATCGTGGCCGTGGTGTCCTGCCAGAAGGGGCTGTCCACACAGGGCGGCCCGACCGGCGTGGCGAATTCGGTCAACGCCGCGGTCGTGGAATCCATCCTCGTGCTGATGGTGGTCAACGTCGCCATCAGCCAGCTCTACATCATGATGTTCCCGCGAGTGGGGCTGTAGCCCATGGCCGTGTCGACGTTCACCCCGGCGCTGATCAGCCCGGTGTTGCGGGGGTACCGCAGGGCCACCGTGCCGATCGTGCGGCTCGGCCACATGCTGGTCTTCTTCGTCCGGGCGGTCGCCGGGGTGCCCGTCGCACTGCGCCAGTACCGAACGGAATTCGTCCGTCTGCTCTCCGACATCGCCTGGGGTAACGGCTCGTTGGTGGTGGGCGGGGGAACCGCCGGAGTCGCCGTCGTGCTCGGGATCACCGTCGGAGCGCTGGTGGGGATCGAGGGGTACAACTTCCTCGACCTGCTGGGCCTCGGACCCGCCACCGGCATCATCTCCTCGCTGGTGAACACCCGCGAGCTCGCGCCGATCGCCGCGTCGCTGGCCTTCGCCACACAGGCCGGCTGCCGGTTCACCGCGCAGTTGGGTTCGATGCGCATCGCCGAAGAGATCGATGCGCTGGAATCGCTTGGCATCCGGCCGATCCCGTACCTCGTCACCACCCGGCTGATGGCGTCGGTGATCGCGGTGATCCCGCTCTACGTCGCCTGCCTCGCCGTCAGCTACCTGACCACCCAGTTCGTCGTCCAGATCATCAGCGGCGGCTCGACCGGTTCCTATCTGCACTACTTCACGCTGATGCTGGCGGGCCAGGACATCCTGTATTCCGTTCTGAAGACGGTCATCTTCGTGTGGATCGCCTCGACCATCCAGTGCTACTACGGGTTCTACGCCAGCGGTGGCCCGGTCGGTGTCGGGGTGGCCGCGGGACATGCGATGCGCGCCAGCATCACCGTCGTGATCATGGTCAACATGCTCCTGACGATGGCGCTGTGGTCGGTCGACGCCGGCGCCAGGTTCGGGGGTTAGCCATGGCGAATTCCCTCGAGCTGGACGGCCGCGGGCCCTCCGACCGGCAACTGCTCGGCTGCGGGATCGCGCTGCTGGTCATCGCCGCCGTCGTCTCCGGCGTACTGCTGATCAAATCGACCGGGCGGATGGACCCCCGCGTACGGGTCGTCGCAGCGCTGGTCAACGTCGGCGACGGCCTGCCGCAACGCTCCGACGTCAAGTACCACGGCGTGCTCGTCGGCGCGGTCACCGGCGTCACGCCCGCGCAGTACGGCGACCCGAATTTCGTGCACATCGACCTCAAACCCGAGTTCGCCGCGTCGATTCCGGCGGGGGTCACGGCCCGTGTCGTACCGAGCAACGTGTTCGCCGTCTCGTCGGTCCAGCTGGTCGACCGCGCCGGTGGTCCGCCGATCCAGCCGGGTGCGACGATCGCCGAGGACACCGAGTTGCCCACGGTGCTGTTCCAAACCACGATCAGCAAGCTGCGCGACATCCTGGCCGCCACCGGACGGGGCCGAGAAGACGACACGGTGGGCATCCTCGCCGCCGTCAACGCCGCCACCGAGGACCGACGCACCGAATTACTCACCAGCGGAGCGCAACTCAACCGTCTGATCGACGAACTCGACCGGATCGTGGCCACCGAACCCGGACCGACCACCGTCTCCGCCCTCATCGACGCCACCCGCGGCCTGCAGCAGACGGCGCCCGAGTTGGTGGACGCACTGCATCAGGCCGTCGCGCCCATGCAGACGCTCGTCGAGCAGAGCGCACAGCTCACCTCGCTCGTCAACGGCGGAATCCACACGGTCGGCACCACGCACACGGCGCTGAACAACCACACCGACCGGATGGTGCGGATCACCTCCGAACTCACTCCCGTCATGGGCAGCCTCGCCGACACCTCGCGCCACTGGGTGCCCGCCTTCGTCAAGCTGAACGACCTGTCGCGCAAGTTCTTCGACGAGGTGTGGATTCACGAACAGGACGTCGGAAACATGCGCGTGAACCTGTCGTTCACGCCGACCTACTCCTACACCAGGGCGGACTGCCCGCAGTACGCCGGGCTCAAGGGGCCCAGCTGCTACACCGCCCCGCTGGTGCCGACCCGTGCGGAACTCCCCGATGTCCTGCTGCCGCAGAACTACCAGCCCCCCGCCGATCTCACACCACCACCCGGTACGGAGATCGGCCCGGACGGCAACCTGATCGCGGTGGGGCCTCCGCTGGTGAACCCCAATCCCGATCTGCGGGACCCGAATCCACCGCTACCGCCGTGGATGAGCCCGTCACCGCCGGTGCCCGGGACCGCCAATCCCGCGCTGGTGCCGGTACCGCCTCCACCTGTTCCGCTGTCACCGCCGGCGCCCGTCGCGCCGCGGCCGGGTGATGTGCTGCCCGCCGAGGCGGCGCCTGCGAGCTTCGGCGGCAATGTCGGACCCGTCGGAAGTCGGTACGAACTCGACCAGCTCGGCCGGATCACCGGCCGACCGGCCACGGTGGCCACCCAACTTCTGCTGGGGCCGGTCGCGCGAGGAACCACCGTGAGCGAGGAGCAGCAATGAGATACCGCGGCGCGCTGGTCGGGCTGTCCCTGTTCATGGTGGTGGCGGTGACCCTGACCTGGCTGGTGTACGTGACGCTGCGGCGTGACGTGGCCGGTTCGACGGTGCCGTACGCGGCGATGTTCACCGATGTGTTCGGGCTGCGCGAAGGCGACGACGTCCGGATGGCCGGGGTGCGTGTCGGCCGTGTCGAGAAGATCGAGCTGCAGGGCGATCTCGCCAAGGTCTCATTCGTGGTGCAGAGCGATCAGCAGCTGCTCGGCACCACCGTCGCCTCGGTGACCTACCAGAACATCGTCGGCCAGCGGTACCTCGGACTGTCCCTCGGCAGTAGAGGCGAACCCGGTGTGCTGCAGTCGGACTCGGTGATACCACTGGAGCGTTCCGAGCCGTCGTTCGACGTGACGACACTGCTCAACGGGTACGAACCGCTGTTCAGCCTGCTCAACCCGCGCGACGCCGACAACCTCACCAGAGGTGTCATCGAATCCCTGCAGGGCGACCAGGGTTCCATCACCGCGCTGGTCACCCAGACCTCGGAGCTGACCGAGTCTTTCGCCGGCCGCGACGAGGAGCTCGGCGCGGTCATCACCGACCTGAACACGGTGATGGCCAACCTCGCCAGGCACAACGACAGCCTCGACCAGGTGCTCACCCAGGTCCAGTCCGCGGTGACCACCTTCAACGGCCGGCGCCAGGAACTGGTGGACTCGACCGGGTCGATGAGCAGGGTGGTCAGACAGCTCTCGGTCATCACCGACGAGGTGTACCCGTCGCTGAACGAACTCGTCACGCGGGAGCCAGGTTTCGCTCAGCACATGGTCGGCATCGAACCGCAGCTGGCCTTCACCGGCGCCAATCTGCCGTTGCTGCTCAAGGGGTTCGCCCGCATCACCGGCGAAGGGGCCTACGCCAACGCCTACGCCTGCGACCTCAACGCCACCGGCTTCTTCCCCGGCCTCAACGACGTGGTGCCGATCGTCGTCGACGCCGCCACCCCCGGCAACGACGCCCGGTACACCCCCAAGTGCAGGAACATGGCCAATGGTTGATTTCAAGAGACGACGGCGACTGGAGTCCTACAGCAAGGTGTGGCTGGGATTCCTGGCTGCCGCCGTGGTGGCGGTGCTGATCGGGGCGATGCTCCTGGTGAAGGCGGGAAACGTCGGATATCGGACGTTCACCGCGCAGTTCCTGCAGGCCGCGGCGCTGCAGCCGGGCAATCCGGTGACCGTGGCCGGGATACCGGTCGGCGAGGTGACGAGCATGGAACTGGCCGGCGATCACGTCGTCGCCGACTTCACCGTCCGCAACGACGTCGCGCTCGGCCGGGACTCCCGGGCGGTCATCAAGGTCACCACCATCCTCGGCTCGCGATACCTGTCACTGGAACCCGCCGGCGCCGGAGCCCTGCCCGACAACAGGTTCGGCCTCGCCCACACCGAGGTGCCCTACGACCTGCAGGAGGCGCTGACCGACGTGACGACCACCTACGAGCAGGTCGACTCCGACAAGTTCGCCGAGACGTTGGCCATCCTCGGCCGCCAGATGCAGGGCCTGCCGCCGGTGGTGCCGCAGGCTTTGCAGAACACGCACACCCTGTCCACGATCGTCGCCGAACGCCGCGATCAGCTCGGAGCACTGCTCGAGACCACCGAGGTGGTCAGCGCCACGCTGCGCCGCCAACAGTCCAACATCGCGAGCATGGTCCGGCAGGGCAACGATCTCATCGGTGAATTCGTCATGCGGCGAGCGTCCTTCCACGCCATGATGGCCGCCATCACCAACCTCGTCGAGACGTTGAGCGACATCGTGATCGAGGACCGGCCGGAACTGGAAGCGCTGCTGGTCAATGTCCGTGAGCTCTCCGACATGGTCGGCCAGCACGACGACCTCCTGCGGAGCACGCTGCAGTCCGGCCCGGTCGCCCTGCGCAACCTCGCGAACGCCACCGGCTCGGGCAACGCGGTCGATTTCAACGCCGCCAACGGGCTGCTGGTCGACTCGTGGATGTGCGCGATCAGCGGGCGCGCCAAGCAGTTCGGGATGATCGAGTACTTCCAGGACTGCAAATGAGGGTCACGAGAACGGCGCTGGTCGCCTCCGCCGCGACCGTGGTGGCCGTGGTCGTCACGGCGGCCGCCGTCGGATGGTCCTACCTCGGCGACCGGTTCGACACCATCTCGGTGACCGCCCAGTTCGACAGCGTGGCGGGGCTTTACGAAGGCAACACCGTCGCGGTGCTGGGGATGCCGGTCGGCAAGGTGACCGGGATCGTGCCGAAAGGCGGATACGTCGAGGTCGAGTTCTCGGTCGACGGTGACGTCAAGGTGCCCGCCGACGCGATGGCGGTCACCATCTCGAACTCGATCCTGACCGACCGGCAGATCGAGCTGACCCCGCCCTATCGCGGCGGTCCGATGCTGCAGGACCGCGACACCATCGGGCTGAATCGCACCCGGACCCCGGTCGAATTCGCCCGGGTGCTCGACGTGCTCGACAAACTGTCCACTTCGCTGCGCGGTGACGGTCAAGGCAACGGTCCGGTCGCCGATGTCGTGGACGCCAGTGCCGCGATCGCCGACGGGAACGGCCAGGCCATGAAGGACGCGCTCGGTGAGCTGTCGAATGCATTGCGGCTCAGTCAGGATCGCGGTGCGGTGACCCGCGACCAACTGAGCACCATCATCCGGAACGTGAGCACGCTGGCCGAGGCGGCCGCGAACAACGACGCCACCCTGCGCGACTTCGGGTCGACGGTGCGCCAGCTCAGCCAGGTTCTGGCCGACGAGGACTTCGGCAGCGGCACCACCGGCAGGAAGCTCAACGACGTCATCGGTCAACTCGGTGAGGTGCTCGACACCCACCGCGACGCGATCAAACAGATCGTGAAGAACGGCAACACCGCGCTCACCACGTCGGTCGAGCATCAGCGAGACCTCGCCGAATTCCTCGATCTGACACCGATGACGCTGGACAACATTTACAACGCGATCGACCGGACGAACGGATCGGTGCGCGTGCACGTGCTCACCGACAAGGTGCTCTTCGACACCCAGACCGTCAAAGAGATGTGCAACATGATGGGGCTGCGGCAGCTCGGCTGCAGTACCGGCACCCTGCAGGACTTCGGTCCCGACTTCGGCCTCAGCTACGTGCTCGACGGCCTCGCGGCGATGGGGCAGAAGTGATGAAGCGTTCGAAAACCCTCTGCGCACTCCTGATGACGGGGTGTCTGTCGGTGTCCGCGTGCGCCTCCGAGGGGTTGGCCAGCCTGCCGCTGCCCGCACCCGGCGGTGGATCGGGCGGGTACCTGCTGACCGCGGTGTTCGCCAATGCGCTGAACCTCCCGGCGATGGCCAAGGTGAGACTCGCCGGCGCGGACGTCGGTGAGCTCGAGTCGATGCGGGCGCACAACTACACCGCGGTCACCACGCTGCGGATCAGGGACGGTGTGCAGCTGCCGAAGGGCAGCACCGCGGAGCTGCGGTCCGCGACCCCACTGGGTGATGTGTTCGTGGCGGTCAAACCACCCAGCCCGGTGCCACCGGGCACCCCGCTGCTGCGCGACGGCGACACCATCGGCATCGAATCCACCACGGCGGCAGCCACAGTGGAGTCGGTGCTGAGTTCCGCGGCGATCCTCGTCAACGGCGGCGCGGTCCGGAACTTCACCAACATCATCAACGGTCTGGGCAAGGCCACAGGTGACCAGGGGCAGGCGTTCGGCGAACTGGTCCGCAAGACCAACAACACGCTGGGCACGCTCAACCGGCGCTCCGGCGAGATCTCCACCGCGATGACCGAGACCTCGCGGCTCGCCGCCCAACTGGAAGCGAAGAACGAAGCGCTCGGTGAGGTGATGGATGCGGCGGGCCCGGCCACCGACACCCTGGCCGCGCACACCGAAGAGGTCGCCGATCTGGTCACCCAGCTCGGGGACACCGCCGTCCAGTTGCGGAAGTTCCCGTCCATCGCGGGCAACGACACCAGCGGGCGCAGCGTCGTGGCCGACGCCAACACGATCGCCGGCGCCTGGAACGACGTGGCGCTGGCGCCCGGCGCCGACCTGTACTCGCTCAACCGGTTGATGCCGCCGTTCGTCAAGGCGACCACCAGTAACGCGATCGCGGTGCGCGTCAGCATCGATCGGCTGGTGCTGGGGTCGATCCCCGACATCGGGTTCCGCGGAGACACCGGGCTGCACGGGCCCAAGAGATACAACTGGCATCAGCTGGTGGGCTCGCTGCGGTACACGCTGCTGCGCCTGCAGGAGCGGGTCGTGGGCAAGGGGCCGGCGGTGCCCCAGGTCCCGGTGATGCCGAGCCCGACCGAACCCGGCCGGATCGTGCCCGCCCCGGTGCCCGCGCCACCGGAGGCGCCGCGATGATCGACAGCGTCGCCAACGCCGTGGTGCGCGCGGCCCGGATCGGGTACCGCCGGCGGATGTGGCTGTCGGCCGCGGCGCTGGTGTCGACCCTCGTGGTGGCGTCGGCGTACGTGTACCTGGGTGCCCTGCAGGTCAATCCGTTGTCGTCGAGTTACCGCGTGACCGTCGAGTTGCCCGCATCCGCGGGGTTGCTGCCCAATCAGAACGTCACGATGCGCGGTGTGCCGATCGGTCGGGTGGACCGCCTCGACATCACCCCGTCCGGGGTCAACGCCGTGGTGAGCGTGGATTCGTCTGTGGCGGTGCCGATGTCGAGTTCGGTGCGGGTCTCGGGGTTGTCGCCTGCCGGTGAGCAGTACATCGATTTCATCGCCGACAGCGATGCCGGGCCGTTCCTCGGCGACGGTAGCGTCGTCGCGCAGCACAACGCCACCGTGCCCGTGAGCCTCGCCGATCTGCTGGCCAACGCCGACGGTGCCCTCGCCCAGGTGGACACCGCCAAGCTGGAGCTGATCAGGCGTGAACTGAGCATGAGCGAGGCGGGCCCCCAGAAACTGGCCGACGTCATCGACGGCGGCACCTTCCTGCTCACCACGCTGGATTCGGTGCTCCCCGAGACGAGCAGCATGCTGCGCACCAGCCGCGTGGTGCTGACGCTGGCCGCCGACAAGAACGCCGGTATCGACGTGGCGTCGGACAACCTGACGGAGACGTTCGACGGCATCAACCGGATGCGCAACGGTTTTCGTACGCTCACCGAGCAGACACCGGGAACGTTGAACTCGGTCGACAACCTGTTCACCGACAACTCCGAGACGATGGTGCAACTGCTGGGCAGCCTGGCCTCCACCTCCCAGCTGCTCTACCTGCGGGTGCCGGCGCTGCACTCACTGTTCCCCAGCCATCGCACGTCGGTGCTCGACGCGATCGGCAGCATCATGCACGACAACGGTCTGTGGGCGACCGGCGACATCTATCCGCGCTATTCGTGCGATTACGGCACGCCGCGCCTCCCACCGTCGTCGGCGGACTTTCCCGAACCGGCGATGTACACCTACTGCCGCGACGACCACCCCGGTGTCCTGGTGCGTGGTGCTAAGAACGCGCCCAGACCGGCCGGTGACGATACGGCAGGCCCACCCGCGGGTGCCGACCTCGGACGGACCACCGATCCGACGCCCAAGGGCCGCTACACGATTCCCACCCCCTACGGCGGGCCGACACTACCGATCGAGCCGCCTCGATGACCGCCGACAAACCACAGCGTGAGGAGCTGACGATGTCCGTGACGACCGACCGGGACCTCGACGAGAAAGCCGATGAGCAGAACGACCCGGCCGACGAGACCGAGGACACCGCCGCGGAGGAGGATTCGAGCGTCGAACCGGAAGAGGACGCGCCACGACACCGTCCGTGGCGGCGGCGGATACGCGCGGGCCTCGTCGCGGTCCTGGTCCTCGCCGGGTTCGCGACGTCCGGTTACCTCGGCTGGCAGCTCTGGCAGGACCATCAGGCCACCCGCGCCGGCGAGCAGGCCAGGGCCGCCGCCGTGCAGTACGCCCAGATCCTCACCAGCATCGACTCCGAGAAGGTCGACGAGAACTTCGACCAGGTTCTCGACGGGGCGACCGGCGAGTTCAAGGACATGTATTCGCAGTCCAGCATGCAGCTGCGCCAGCTGCTCATCGACAACAAGGCCTCCGCGCACGGTGTCGTCGTCGATTCGGCGATCCAGTCCGCATCCAGGGACACGGTGGTCGTGCTCATGTTCGTCGACCAGTCGGTGTCCAACACCGCCGTCCCCGACCCGAGGATCGACCGCAGCAGGATCAAGATGACGATGCAGTACGTCGACGGGCGTTGGCGGGCAAGCAAAGTCGAGCTGCCGTAGGAATCCGGGCCATGAAACGCGTTGCGATCGCCGCCGCGGTGCTGACCGCTGCGCTGTTGGCCGCGGCTCCGCCGGCGTCGGCGTCGGCGGTGTCGTTCTGCGACGAACTCGGCGGATCCTGGAACGGACAGTACTGTCAGGCGGCCGTGGAGTCGGAGCGCAAGGCGGTGCGCGACATCAAGGTCGCGATCCCGGCGGAACTGGTCGACGACCCCGCCGTCGGCCCGGTGGTGCGCGACTACCTCTCGACACTGGTGCGCAACTGGCGGACTGTGGGCATGAAGATGGTCGCCGACAGTTTCGGCGAGGCGAACTATCAGATCTTCCGGCGCGGCCCGGTGACGAGTGCGGTGTTCCGCGAGACCTACCACGCCGACGGCCCGGACTTCAACAACGCCTACCGCACCTTCACCTTCGACATGGCCGGCGGCACCAGACTGCAGCTCGCCGACCTCGTCAAACCCGGCCTCGATCCGCTTGCCGCGATCCCGCCGCTGGCGCACCCGTTCATCGTCCGCGCACTGGACGCCGCACCGCCGCCACACCAGCCGGGCACCTACCCGTTCGTCGCCGACCGCTGGACCCCGGACAAGGTCTACTCCGGCGGGTACAAGGCGTGGGCGCTGACACCCGACGAGCTGGTTCTCTACATGCCGGATTATCCGGTGGGGCGGGACTCGCCGACCGACTTCACCCCCGGGATCATGCAGTGGTCGATGGACGGGGGCACCGTGCAGGCCCACATCCCGCTCGCGGCGCTCGCACCGATCCTGCGGCCTGAATTCGGCGGAACCTAGCGATGTTTCGCCGCCGAACGATGCTGACGGTGGCGGTGCTGGCCGGTCTCGTGGTCGCCGCCCCCGTGGGCCGGGCAGACCCCGCCGCGCCGACGCTGCCGGTGTTCACGCCGCGGCCGTCGGCGTGGACACCGGACTACACGGTGTTCCCGTACAACCTGTGGCAGACGCGCGTCACCCCGCAACAGGTCGTGGCACAGCGGGAATCGTGCCAGTGGATCAACGCCCAGTACGACCAGCTGATGGCCGGAGTGCACGGATTCCAGAGGTTCCTCGGCGACCACGACGACGACTGGTCGGCGGTCGGCGTCAGCGAGGCGGGCGACGTCGTGGCCGCGAATCTCGACCAGTCCGCGGCCTTCCTGGACCCGCGGGCGCATACGTTGTTCATCGTCAACTATCCCGACCAGAGCGAGTATTCGCCGCTGTTCCACGGGGATTCGATCTACCGGCTCTGGTACCAGCTCACCCGGATCAGCGACAAGATCACCCGCCGGGTCCCGTCCGGGCAGATCAACGCCAACGTCGCGACCGCGAACGTCTACGGGAACGTGATCCGGGACTCCGGGGTGTGTGCCGGCGCGTGACACGGCGTCGCGCCCGACCTCAGTAGGCTCGGGTCATGTCCGAGTTGCGCGCGGCGATCCTGCGGATGACGCGCGAGCGCGGTCCGCAGAGCAGCATCTGTCCGTCCGACGCTGCGCGGGCCGTCGGGGGAGAGGGCTGGCGCGAGCTCATGGACGCCGCCCGCGAGGCCGCCCGCGAACTGGCCAGGGCCGGCGACGTCGAGATCACCCAGAAGGGCGAGGTCGTGGAGCCGGACGCGACCTGGCGCGGACCCATCCGGATCCGCGCCAGGGACGACTCCTAGGCCAGCTTGTCGGCCTCGGCGCGGGCCTGCGCCGCGATCTTCTCGGCGACGTCGGCCCTCCACTGGATCTCCTTCTTGATCCATGGATTGTCCTGCGGGAATTCGTCGGTCTCCGAGACCCGCCGCACCTCGAGCTTCACGCCGGGTCCCAGCGGCACCTTCTTCGCCCACTGCTTGGCCTCCTCCTTCGACGACACGTCGAGGATCCAGAACCCGTTGAACAACTCCTTGGCCTCGGTGTACGGGCCGTCGGTGACCACCGGCGGGTCGGCGTTGAAATCCACCACGAACCCGTCCTCCGGACCGGTCAGACCTTCCCCGGCCAGCATGACACCGGCCTTGATGAGCTCTTCGTTGAAGCGGCCCATCTCCGCGATCACCTGGTCGAAGTCGATCTCCTGTTCCGCCATCGCGGCCTCGGCCTCCGGACCGACCCGCATGATGAGCATGTAACGCGCCATTGTCGTCTCCTTCTTTCAGTGGTGAAGGGGCACGGTCATCTTGGTTCCAGGGTGCCCCTCGCAAATGCGTCGAACGGCACCCCCCGATTTTCGACACGGCGACGGATTTTTTTTCCGACTTTCCCGCGACTGACGCGTATCCGCAGGTCATGCCATTAACATTCGCCCATGTCCGTCGCTGACCTCGTGCTGACCGGATCCGTGCTCACCGTCGACGACGCCCAACCGGCCGCCGAGGCGCTCGCGGTGTCCGACGGCCGGATCGTCGCCGTCGGGGACCGCGCGGACGTCGAATCGTGGATCGGCCGGGACACCGAGGTCGTCGACATCGGCGACGGGTGCGTGCTGCCGGGTCTGGTGGAGGCACACGGACATCCGCTGATGGAGGCGATCGCCCTGTCCGAGCGCATGGTCGACATCCGGCCCGTCACCGTGACGTCCGCCGCCGACGTCGTCGAGGCGATCCGCACAGAGGTGGCCCGGCGCGGACAGCAGGGCGCCTACGTCAACGGATGGGATCCGCTGCTGCAGAAGGGCCTTCCGGAACCGACGCTCGCCTGGCTCGACGGTATCGCGCCGGACAGCCCGCTGGTGATCCTGCACAACTCGGGCCACAAGGCGTTCTTCAACAGCGTCGCGGCCAAACGCGCCGGGCTGCACCGGGACATCCCGGACCCGAAGGGCGCCCGCTTCGGCCGCGACGCCGACGGCGATCTGGACGGCACGGCCGAGGAGACGGCCGCGGTGTTCCCGCTGCTGGCCGGGGTCATCTCACCCAGCGACTACCCGTCGATGCTGATGGCCGAATGCGCCCGGTTGAACCGCGCCGGGCTGACGACGTGTTCCGACATGGCCTTCGATCCGGTGTTCCGGCCGATGCTCGACGCGCTGCGCGGCGAACTCACCGTCCGGTTGCGCACGTACGAGATCTCCAACCCGCAGATGACCAGTGCCGCGCGTCCGGGTGACGGCGACGACATGGTCCGCCAGGTGGGCATCAAGATCTGGGTCGACGGGTCGCCGTGGATCGGCAACATCGACCTGACGTTCCCCTATCTCGACACCGCCGCCACCCGGACGATCGGTGTGGTGCCCGGGTCCTGCGGCCACGCGAACTACAGCCGCGAACAACTGCGCGAGATCGTCGGCGCCTATTTCCCGCTTGGCTGGCCGATGGCATGCCACGTACAGGGCGACGCCGGCATCGACACGATCCTCGACGTGTACGAGGAGGTGCTGCAGGCGCATCCGCGGCCCGACCACCGGCTGCGCCTCGAGCACGTCGGCGCGATCACCGACGCGCAGCTGCGGCGTGCGCACGCCCTCGGCGTCACCTGCAGCATCTTCGTCGACCAGATCCACTACTGGGGTGACGTCATCGTGGACGGGTTGTTCGGGCCCGAACGCGGGAACCGCTGGATGCCGTGCGGTTCGGCCGTGGCGACCGGGATGCGGATCTCGCTGCACAACGATCCGCCGGTCACCCCCGAGGAGCCGCTGCGCAACATCAGCGTCGCGGTGACCCGTACCGCGCCGAGCGGGCGGGTGCTGGGGCCGGAGGAACGGTTGACGGTCGAGCAGGCGATCCGCGCCCAGACGCTCGACGCGGCGTGGCAACTGTTCGCCGACAACGTGATCGGCTCGATCGAGGTCGGCAAGTACGCGGACCTGGTGGTGCTCTCGGCCGATCCGCGCAGCGTGCCGCCGGAACAGATCGCCGACCTCGAAGTGCGTGCCACCTATCTCGCGGGGCGCTGCGTTTACGCCAAACAGGGCTGACAACCACCGTTGTCGTGGCAGGCTTTCGGGCATGTCCGAGCTGCCGGAACCACGCTTTCTCGACGACCGTCTCAGCCACTGGGCGCACACGACACCCGACGGTGAGGCCGTCCTCTATCTCGACCGGAGCTGGACGTGGGCGCAGTGGGACGACCGGATCCGTCGCCTCGCGGGCGCGCTCACGGCATTCGGGGTGCAGCGGGGCGATGCGGTCGCGTTCCTCGACAAGAACCATCCGGCGTGCGTCGAGCTGACGTTCGCCGCGGCGTCGCTGGGCGCCGCGAACGCCGTCGTCAACTTCCGGCTGGCGGGCGACGAACTGGACTACGTACTCAACGACAGCGGCGCCAAGGTGCTTGTCGTGGGCCGCGAACTGCGCCCGGCGATCGACCGGATCCGGGACCGGCTCACCCACGTCGAGCATGTCGTCGAGGTGACGCCGGACGGTGCGGACGGTGACGAATACGAGGCCCTGCTGGCGGGCGCCACACCGGCTGGCCGCGCCTCCGACGTCACACCCGGCGACGTGTGCGTGATCATGTACTCCTCGGGTACCACCGGCCGACCCAAGGGCGTCGAGTTGACGCAGGCGAATCTCATCGCGCACACGGTCAACGCCCACGAGGGGTGGGGTTTCGACGAGGGCGACAAGAACATGGTCTCGATGCCGTTCTTCCATGTCGGCGGCCAGTCCTACGTGCAGTTCGGCATCTACGACGGGGTGCCCAGCGTGGTGACCCGCGAAGTGGACGGGGCGTCGTTGGCGGATGCGATCCTCAAGGGCGCCAACCGCACGTTCCTGGTGCCCGCCGTGCTCGCCAAGGTGCTCGAGAGCGGCCCCGACGCGGTGAAGCTCTTCGGAGCGCTCAAGACGTTCTGCTACGGGGCGTCGCCGATGCCGCTCCCGCTGCTGCGGCGGGCGCTCGAAGCCTGGCCCGACACCGATTTCATCCAGGTGTACGGGTTGACGGAGGTGTGCGGGGTGATCAGTCACCTGATGCCCGAGGAGCATCGCGACACCGAGCACCCCGAGCGGCTGGTCAGCGCGGGCCGGCTCATCCCGAAAGCCGAACTGCGGGTCGCCGACCCGGACACCGGCGACGAGATGCCGGCCGGACAGCAGGGCGAATTGTGGTTCCGCACACCGCAGCTCATGAAGGGGTACCACAACAAGCCGGAGGCGACGGCCGATGCCGTCACCGCCGACGGCTGGTTCCGCACGGGCGACGTCGGGCGCATCGATCCGGACGGCTACATCTTCGTCGAGGACCGGCTCAAGGACATGATCATCTCGGGCGGGGAGAACGTGTACTCGATCGAGGTGGAGCGCGTACTGGCCGAACATCCGGCGGTGACCGAGGTGGCGGTGATCGGTGTGCCGGACGACAAGTGGGGCGAGTCCGTCAAAGCCGTTGTGGTGGTGGATGGTTCGTCGTCGACCGAGGAGCTGACCGAGTGGTGCGTCGAACGGCTGGCGCGCTACAAGTGCCCGCGCAGCATCGACATCGTCGACGAGTTGCCGCGCAATCCGACCGGGAAGATCCTCAAGAAGGAGCTGCGCAAGCCGTTCTGGGAGGGCCGGGACCGGGCGACCGTGTGAGATCGGCGAGACTGGCGGTGTGACACCGACGCTCACCGACCTGCTCGACCGCCTGCACGTCGTCGCCCTGCCGATGCGGGTGCGGTTCCGCGGGATCACCGTCCGGGAACTGGCACTGATCGAAGGCCCGGCCGGCTGGGGCGAGTTCGGGCCGTTCCTCGAGTACGGACCACCCGAGGCGGCGACGTGGCTGGCCTCGGCGATCGAGGCGGCGTACTCGGCACCTCCGGCCGTCCGGCGTGACCGCATCCCGATCAACGCGACGGTGCCCGCGGTGGCCGCCGCCCAGGTGCCGGAGGTGCTGGCGCGGTTTCCGGGTGCGCGGACCGCCAAGGTCAAGGTCGCGGAACCGGGACAGACGCTGGCCGACGACGTCGCGCGGGTCAACGCGGTACGCGCGGTGGTGCCGACGGTGCGGGTGGACGCCAACGGCGGCTGGACCGTCGACGAGGCGGTGGCCGCCGCGGCCGCGCTCACCGCCGACGGCCCGCTGGAGTACCTCGAGCAGCCGTGCCGGACCGTGCCGGAGCTCGCCGAATTGCGCTCGCGTACCGCGATTCCCATCGCAGCGGACGAGAGCATTCGCAAAGCCGACGATCCGCTGCACGTGGTCCGGGCGAAAGCCGCCGACATCGCGGTGGTCAAGGTGGCCCCCCTCGGGGGAGTGGGGCCACTACTGGACATCGCGGCGCAGATCGACATCCCGATCGTGGTGTCGAGTGCGCTGGACTCGGCGGTCGGGATCGCGCGCGGGCTGTACGCGGCGGCGGCGCTGGCGCGGCTGGAGCACGCGTGCGGTCTGGGCACCGGCGGGCTGTTCGTCGAGGACATCGCGGCGCCGCTGGTGCCCGTCGACGGTCATCTGCCCGTCGCACCGGTGGTCCCCGATCCGGACCGGTTGGCCGCGCTGGCCGCCAGTCCCTTGCGCAGGCAGTGGTGGGTCGAGCGGGTCACCGAGTGTTTGCAAGTGCTAGAGGGCGGACGGCCGATCGGCTGATCACGTCCCGGTCCCCGCCGTGGACTGCGATGATCAACGAAACGGCAAGGGGGACCATGCGAATCGGTCTGATGGATCCGGCGATCGCCGCCCGGCCGGCGGCCGACGCGCTGACACGCGCGAACCATCTCGCCGCGAGCGTCGCCGGCCTCGACTCGTTCTGGCTGCCCGATCACCTCAATTCGCTGTTTCCGCGGGCGCTGTGGCGAGCGGAGTACACCGCGGCGGCACGGATCGTGCCGTCACCCGATGCGTATCTGGAGCCGTGGACGTTGCTCGGTCACATCGCGGCGCGCAACCGGATGGCACGGCTGCGGTTGGGTGTCGGCGTGACCGACGCCGGCCGGCGGAATCCCGCGGTCACCGCGCAGGCCGCTGCGACTCTCCATCTGCTGAGCAGGGGGCGCGCGATCCTGGGTATCGGATGCGGTGAGCGGGAGGGCAACGAGCCCTACGGAGTCGACTGGAGCCGCCCGGTCGCCCGATTCGAGGAGGCCGTGGCGACGATTCGCGCCCTGTGGGATTCGAACGGCGAGCTGGTGAACCGTGATTCGCCGTTCTTCCCCCTGCGCGACGCGGTCTTCGATCTCCCGCCGTACAAGGGGACGCGGCCGGAGGTCTGGATCGCCGCCCATGGGCCCCGGATGCTGCGCGCCGCCGGCCGGTACGCGGACGGGTTCTTTCCCGCATTCCCGCACACACCGCAGGAGTACGCGCGTCGGTTGGACGTCGTACGCGGCGCGGCGTCCGACGCCGGCCGCGATCCGATGTCCATCGTTCCGGCGATGTGGGTGATGACCGTCGTCGGCCGCAGCCGCGCCGACGTCGACGAAGCGCTGCAATCGGAGACCATCCGGGCGGAGGGCCTGTTGAGTTCCGACGAATACTTCGCCCTTCACGGCGGGGCGCACCCGCTCGGCGCCGGCTTCTCCGGAGCCCAGGATCTGCTGCCGCATGCGTGGGACGAGAAGACGGCGCTCTCCTACGTCGGCAAGGTGCCGATCGACGTCGTCCGCAACTCGCTGCTGTGCGGCACGCCGGACGAGATCGTCGATCAGGCCGCGGTGTGGCGCGATTGCGGTGTTCGTTACCTGGTGCTCAGCGATATCACCATGCTGCAGCGCAGGCTGCTGAAGGGGTTCGCCGGAGTGCCGATGGGGTTGAAGGCCGTCCGGGGTCTCAAACGGCTGTGACGAGCCGTTGACATGTTGACACAAAGGCATAGTCTTTGTGTCAACACCGACGCCTGGAGGCGACATGGTTGCAGTGGCCCACTCGTCCGCTCCCGCGGTGCGGCCGAAGGTGATGCGCGAGTTCCGCAAGCACAGCGGAAGCGTGTTCGGCGGCTTCTTCGGGGCGGCAGCGTTCGACGAAGTGGCCCTGGTCCCGGTCGCCGCCGCGGTCGACAAGACCGGGCGGTTCGCCGCGAACTTCGCGGACCGCGGTGTGCGCAGCGGCTTTTCGGCGTTCCTGGCGATCTGGGGTGACGCCGAGGACCGGACCGCCGAATCCGACCGGCTCAAGATGCTGCACCGCGACGTCCGCGGCCGCGGCAGCGGCGATTTCGCCGACGTGCGCTACAGCGCGCTGGATCCGAAGCTGTGGAACTGGATCGCGGTCAGCGGCATCTTCGTCGTGTTGCATTCGTTCACCCCGTGTACGGGGATCGTGCTGTCCGACGCCGAGCGCGACGCCGCCTACCTGCAACTGCTCGACGCGTTCCGCGGGCTGGAGTTGCCCGGCAAGAACGCCAAGCTGCCCGCAACCTACGCCGACGCGGCCGAGTACTACGACACGATGGTCCGCACGGAACTGCGCGCGAATCCCTTCCTGCAGCGCGTGACCGCCGACCTCACCAGGCTGCCGCTGCCCACACTGCTGCTTCCGGATCCGGTGCGCCGGGCCCTGACACCACCGTGGCTGCTGCTGCGGCCCGTCGCCGGACGCGTGGTGAAGGTGTGTTCGTTCGGCATCCTGCACCCGGGTATCCGCGAGATGACGGGCTTCGACTGGCAGGCGCGTCACGACCGCGAGTTCGAGCTGTACTGCCGTCTGCTGCAGGCGGCCTGGCGCGTGCTGCCCGACAGATTGGTGCTGATCCCTTTGGCACGCAACCGGATCGAGTACGAGAAGCTCGTGCACGTCCACCGGTCGGTCGCGCTCGACTCGTTTGCGCCACCCGGCTGCCCGGCGGGCTGAGCCGATGCGCCGCACCAGTGCCAACCGTTCCGAACAGGAAGCCGCGATCCTCAAAGCCGCCGCGGAAGAGGTCGCACTCGTCGGCATCGGCCGTCTCAGCATGGATGTCATCGCCCGTCAGGCCGGTGTCAGCCGCAGCACGCTGTACCGGCGGTTCCCCAGCCGGGACGCGCTGGTCACCGAACTCGGCAGGCAGACCTTCGATTTCGCGATGGCGCGGCTGCAGACGGTCGGCGTGGACGCCGGACCGCGGGAAGCCGCGGTGGCGGCGTTCCGGGAGGGGGTGCGGCTGCTGACCGGTGAACCCGTGATGCGGCGGTTCCTGCAACTCGACGGCGACTTCACCGCGACCGCCGGGATGTTCGACGAGGCGCGGGTGTTCCTGATCAGCGCGGCCACCGCGATGGCGAAGGCGCTGCGGGCCGCGGGCGCCACCCTGCCCGACGAGGAGTTGCTCGCCGTCGCCGAGGTGCACATCCGGCTGGCGGCGTCGCTCGTGCAGGTGGGCACACCGGTCCTCGACGTGAGCGACGACGAGGCGGTGACCCGCTATGCCAGGACGTATCTCGCCCCGCTGGTGCGCTGAGCGTCAGTACATGCACACGTCGGCGATGAGAACGCCGGGCCAGCCGGCGACCAGGACTCCGAACGACAGCAGTTGATCGCGGCTGCCGTAGAGCGTCTGCATGTGGTGGAGGTGTTCGGCGCGCAGCCCGATCACGACCACCCCGATGATCAGATACGGCAGGGACGACCAGATGATCGTCTCCAGAACCGCTCCGACGGACACCTCGCGCTCGAGGACACGCCGCAGCAGCCTCATCATTCGTCGATTCTGGCACCGCCGGCCGCGGGCGATGGTGCTTTCGACGGCGCCGGCTGCGCGACACCCTCGATGTCCTGATCTGTGGGGTGCGTGGCGTAGACGACACACCCCACCCGCGCCCACACTGAGCTCATGACGAAGCCGGTGCTGATCGTCGGGTTCCCCGGCATCCAGGCGCTCGACCTCGTCGGCCCCTTCGAGGTCTTCACCGGGGCCTCCCACTACCTGGCCGCCGCGGGCGCGGACGACGGCTACCGCGTCACCATCGCTTCGGTGGACGGTCAACCGGTCCACACCGGCACCGGCCTCGCCCTGGTCGCCGAACCGCTCCCGGATCCCTGCACACCTCGAGACACCCTGGTCCTTCCCGGCGGCTTCGGCACCGAAGCCGCCGTCGCCGACGCAGAACTCATCGACTGGGTCCGGGCCGCCGCCCCGCACACGCGCCGCGTCGTCAGCGTCTGCACCGGCGCCTTCCTGGCCGCGGAGGCCGGTCTGCTCGACGGCTGCCCGGCCACCACGCACTGGGCGTTCGCCGATACGCTCGCGAAACGCTATCCGGCCGTCCGAGTCGACCCCGATCCGATCTTCGTGCGGAGTTCACCACGGGTGTGGACGGCCGCCGGTGTCACCGCGGGCATCGATCTGGCGCTGGCGCTCGTCGAGGACGACCACGGCACCGAGGCGGCGCAGACCGTCGCGCGCTGGATGGTGATGTACCTGCGCCGGCCGGGCGGGCAGACCCAGTTCGCCGCGCCGGTGTGGATGCCGCGTGCCAGACGCGCCCCGATCCGCGGCGTGCAGGAGGCCATCGAAGCCGAACCCGGCCGCGCACACCGCATCAGCGACCTGGCGCAGCGCGCGGCGATGAGCCCACGCCACTTCACCCGGGTCTTCACCACCGAGGTCGGCGAGGCCCCCGGCACCTACGTCGAACGCATCCGCACCGAGGCCGCGCGCCGGCAACTCGAGGAGACCGGCGACACCGTCACCGTGGTCGCCGCCCGCTGCGGATTCGGCACCGCGGAAACCATGCGCCGCAGCTTCATTCGCCGCCTCGGCGTCTCACCCGACCAGTACCGCAGAACGTTCTCCTGAAAGGACCGGCCATGACCCAGATCGCGATCGTGCTCTATCCCGGCTTCACCGCCCTCGACTTCATCGGCCCCTACGAAGTGCTGCGCAGCCTGCCCGACACCGAGGTCCGCTTCGTCTGGCACGAACCCGGACCGATCACCGCGGATTCCGGCGTGCTGGTCGTCGGCGCCACCCACTCGTTCGACGAGACCCCGTCGCCCGACATCCTGCTGGTGCCCGGCGGCCCCACCTCCATGGAGCACGCGCGCGACGAGACGCTGCTCGCGTGGATCCGCACCGCCCACGGAACCACCGAGTGGACGACGTCGGTGTGCACTGGATCGGTCATCCTGGCCGCGGCGGGTGTGCTCGACGGCAGGCGCGCCACCTCGCACTGGTTGGCGCTGCCGATGCTCAAGACGTTCGGCGTCACCGCGGTCGGCGACGAGCGGGTGGTGCACGACGGCAAGGTCGTCACGGCCGCGGGCGTCTCCGCCGGTATCGACCTCGCGATGTGGCTGGCCGCCCAGGTCGCGGGGGAGGCACACGCCAAGGTCACCCAGCTCATCCTCGAATACGATCCGCAGCCGCCGTTCGACTCCGGTCACCTGTCGAAGGCGTCGGCCGCGACGAAGGCCGCCGCCACCGCGGCGCTGGGTAAGGACACCTTCGTCACGCACCGCCAACTCGCGCCGTCGACCCTGCTGTTGTGGAACGCCGCGCTGCAGGCGGTCCGGGCCAGGGGCCGTCGCGTGAAAACTGCATAATCGCCGCATGGGCATACCCGAGGTGGATCCGACCGCCGGCTCGCCGATGCTGAAGGTCGGCGCCCGGCTGCTGAGGCCCCGTCCGGTGCGGTATCTCGTTCGTCACATCGTGCCGCGCATCGACCCGCCGCTGCTGCGCCTGTCCGGTGGCCGGGTGTCCACGGCGATGGTCACCCCGGAGCTGCTGCTCACCTCGGTCGGAGCGAAGTCCGGGGAACAGCGGGTGACGCCGCTGACCTACTTCACCGACGGCGGCCGGGTGATCGTCGTCGCCTCCAACTACGGCGGCCGCCGGCACCCCGCTTGGTACCACAACGTCAGGAAACACCCCCGCGTCAGGCTCACCGCCGGCGGTTACGAGGGCACGTTCGTCGGCGAGGAGGTCACAGGCGCCGAGCGCGACCGGCTGTGGGAGCTGGCGAAGAACTGGATCCCCAGCTACGCCGACTACGAGAAACTCACCCAGGGCCGCACCATCCCGATCCTCGCGTTCACCGAGGTCTCCGAGTGATTTCGGCGCGCTGACCGACGCTGCGCGCACGTCAGCGCGCCGGAATCGCCGTCGAGTAGCGTCGACAAGCGTGAATCTCGCTTACGACGATCGCGGTACCGGCATCCCGGTGCTGTTCATCGCCGGTCGCGGCGGCGCCGGCCGTACCTGGCACCTGCACCAGGTCCCGGAGTTCCTGCGCAACGGCTATCGCGCCATCACGTTCGACAACCGCGGCATCGGCGCCACCGAGAACGCCGAAGGTTTCGGCGTCGAGCAGATGGTGGCCGACACCGCCGAGTTGATCGAGCAGCTGGGCGCGGCGCCCGTGCGCATCGTGGCGGTGTCGATGGGGTCCTACATCGCCCAGGAGCTCATGCTGGCCCGCCCCGAGCTGGTCCGGTCCGCGGTGCTGATGGCGACCCGCGGCCGCCACGACCGCGCCCGCACGTTCTTCGGTGAGGCGGAGAAGGAGCTGATCGCCGCCGGCATCGACCTGCCGCCCCGATATGACGCGAAAGTGCGTGTGCTGGAGAACTTCTCGCCCAAGACGATCAACGATGACCGCGCGATCGGCGACTGGCTCGAGATGTTCACCATGTGGCCGACCAAGCACACGCCGGGCCTACGGACCCAGGGCGATGTCGGGCCGAAGGAGAACCGCCTGCCCGCCTACCGCAGCATCCGCATCCCCACGCTGGTCATGGGGTTCGCCGACGACGTCCTGCTGCCGCCGCACCTCGGCAAGGAGGTCGCCGACGCACTGCCGCACGGGCGGTACCTGGAGATCGCCGACGCCGGCCACCTCGGCTTCATCGAGAGGCCGCGGGAGGTCAACGCCGCGGCCCTGAAATTCTTCGCCGATATCCTGTAGCGATGAACCCCTCGACGGCACAGGCCCGTGTCGTCGTCGACGAACTCGTTCGCGGCGGCGTACGCGACGTCGTGCTGTGCCCGGGATCGCGCAACGCGCCGCTGGCGTTCGCGCTGGCCGACGCCGACCGCGCCGGCCGGCTGCGGCTGCACGTGCGCATCGACGAGCGCACCGCCGGCTTCCTGGCGATCGGGCTGTCCGTGGGAAAGGGCGCCGAGCGCGCCCCGGTGTGCGTGGCGATGACGTCGGGCACCGCGGTGGCCAACCTGGGCCCGGCCGTCGTCGAAGCGAACTACGCGCGCGTGCCGCTGATCGTGCTCAGCGCCAACCGGCCCTACGAGCTGCTCGGCACCGGTGCGAACCAGACCTTCGAGCAGCTCGGCTACTTCGGCAATCAGGTGCGGGCCAACATCAGCCTCGGGCTGGCTGAGGACGGCGCCGACCGGATGGATTCCCTCAACGGGCAGTGGCGTTCGGCGACGTGCCGCGTCCTGGTGGCGGCGACCGGGGCCCGCAGCGCGAACGCGGGGCCGGTGCAGTTCGACATCCCGCTGCGCGAACCGCTGGTGCCCACGTTCGACGACGACGGATCCTGCCCACCGGGGCGACCCGACGGCAAACCGTGGACCTACACCCCACCGGTGACCTTCGATCAGCCGCTCGACATCGACCTCACGCCGGACACCGTGGTGATCGCCGGGCACGGTGCGGGCGTGCACCCCAACCTCGCCGACCTGCCCACGGTCGCCGAACCGACCGCACCGCCCGCGGCCAACCCGCTGCACCCTCTGGCGCTGCGCCTGCTGCGGCCCAAACAGGTCATCATGCTCGGCCGCCCCACGCTGCACCGGCCGGTCTCGGCACTGCTCGCGGACCCGTCGGTGCCGGTGTACGCGCTGACGACGGGGCCGCGCTGGCCCGACGTCAGCGGGAACTCGCAGGCCACCGGCACCCGCGCGGTCACCAGCGGCACGCCTGCGCCGGCGTGGCTGCGGCGCTGCGCCGAGGTCAACGCGCACGCCGTCGCCGCCGTGCGGAACCAGCTCAAGTCGCATCCGCTCACCACCGGACTGCACGTCGCCGCGGCGGTGGCCGACGCCATGCGGCCGGGGGACCAGCTGGTGCTGGGGGCGAGCAACCCGGTGCGTGACGCGGCGCTGGCCGGATTCGCCCCGCACGGCGTGCAGGTGCGCTCCAACCGTGGCGTCGCCGGGATCGACGGCACGGTGTCGACGGCGATCGGCGCCGCCCTCGCCCACGACCGCACCGGCGGTCGGACGGTCGCGCTGATGGGTGACCTGACGTTCGTGCACGACAGTTCGGGCCTGCTGATCGGGCCCACCGAACCGACGCCGCGCGACCTGACGATCGTGGTCTCCAACGACAACGGCGGCGGCATCTTCGAACTGCTCGAACAGGGCGATCCGCGGTTCAGCGACGTGTCGTCGCGGGTGTTCGGCACCCCGCACGACGTCGACGTCGGCGCGCTGTGCCGGGCCTACCACGTGGACAACCGCCAGATCGAGGTCGGCCAGGTCGCCGAGGCGCTCGACGAACCGCACGAGGGGATGCGCGTGCTGGAGGTGAAAGCCGACCGGTCGTCGCTGCGCGCGCTGCACGCCTCCATCAAGGCCGCACTGTGAGACCGGCCGAACGGTTGGCGGCTATCCGCCAGGTGGTGATCCCGCACCTGTGGGGTGACGGCGACGAGACGCGGGCCGAGCGGATCATCCGGCGGGTGCGCATCGGCGTCATCATCGCGGCCTGCCTGGTGACGCTGCAGTCGACGCTGATGGTGGTCGGCGCATGGCGCAACGACCGGCAGATCGAACGCCACATGGGCGTGGCCGAGGCGACGGTGCTCAGCGCAGGACCGCGCCGCTCGACCATCGAGTTCGTCACCCCCGACCGCGTCACCTACCGTCCTGAGCTGGGCGTGCTGTACCCGTCGGAGCTGGAGACGGGCATGCGGATCTACGTCGAATACGACCGCAACAACCCGGATCTCGTGCGGGTGCGCGACCGGGACGCGTCGCTGGCGATCATCCCGGCGGGCTCGATCGCGGTGGTCGGCTGGCTCGTCGCCGGCGCAGCGCTGATCGGGTTGGCGGTGCTGCAGAAGCGGCTGGCCCGGGAACCTTCCCCCGCCGAGCAGACGTAAAGACCCCCGAAAACGCCCCATTTCGGGGGTCTTCGCGTCTGCTCGCGCAGCGGAACTGTTTGGCTGTCCTCCCGCCGGGTATCGCCCCGCGCGACGGAGGGAGCGCGACATGTCGATTCTGGACGCGGCCAGGGACCGGGCCACTGCGCTGGCCGCGAACGTGGCCAACGTGGTCGGCGACAAGATGCCCGACAAGAGGCCGGCCGATGCGACGACCGGTCAGTCGGTCACCATCAACAGCAGTGTCGTCGAGGTCGAGGAGCTGTGGCGTGACGCGCGGCGGATGTCGGTCGTCCTCGGCGAACTCGGCGACGTGGAGAACATCGGACCCGACAGGTACCGGTGGACCCTGCACGCCGGCCCGGTCAAGACGACGTGGGAGTCCACCGCCCACACCGACCCCGACGGGCTGCGTTTCACCGGGGACGACGGCAACGAAATCCTCGTCAGCTACCGGCTAGCGCCCAACCACCTCGGCACCGAGGTCACGCTGCGCACCAAGACCCCCGCCCCCGATCTGCTCACCGGCGCCCTGGCGTTCAAGGTGCTGTACCGCTGCCGGGCGCTGCTGCAGACCGGCGAGGTGCCCACCATCCGCAACAACCCGAGCGCGCGCCCGTCCGCGCGGTAAGGAAGGCCACTCATGCGCGCACTGTGCTGGAACGGCGTCAACGACCTGTCCGTCGAGACCGTCGACGACCCGGAGATCATCAACCCGCACGACGTCATCCTCGAGGTCACGCTGACCACCACCTGCGGCTCCGACCTGCACTTCATCGACGGATACCTGCCCGGTATGCGCGAGGGCGACGTGTTCGGCCACGAGTTCATGGGCAGGATCGTCGAGACCGGGCGCGAGGTCCGCGACGTCAAGGTCGGCGACCGCGTGGTCGTCCCGTCCTTCATCGGCTGCAACCGGTGCTGGTACTGCGACCACGAGCTGTATTCGTGCTGCGACACCACCAACCCGAATGCCGAACTGCAGCAACCGCTTCTGGGCTATCCGTCCGGCGGGATCTACGGGTACACGCACCCGTTCGGCGGCTACGCGGGTTCGCACGCCCAGTTCGTCCGGGTGCCGTTCGGCGACACGAACTGCTTCCCGATCCCCGGCGACATCACCGACGAGCAGGCGCTGTTCCTGTCCGACGCGGTGCCGACCGGTTTCATGGGTGCCGACTTCTGCGACCTCAGCGCCGGTGACACGGTGGCGGTGTGGGGGTCCGGGGGAGTGGGGCTGATGGCGGCCAAGAGTGCGCTGCTGCTCGGCGCCGAACGCGCCATCGTGATCGACCGCATCCCGGAGCGTCTCGCGCTGGCACGCGAATTCGGTGTGGAGACCATCGATTACGGCTCCGCCGACAGCGTGCATGAGACTCTGCGGGAGATGACCGGCGGTCGCGGACCGGACGCATGTATCGACGCGGTCGGCATGGAGGGGCACGGCACCGGCCTGCAGCAGGCCTACGACCGGGCCAAGCAGCTGCTGCGCCTCGAGACCGACCGGGCAAGCGCGCTGCGTCAGGCGATCCTGGCCTGCCGCAAGGGCGGTGTGGTGTCGGTGCTCGGGGTCTACGGGCTCACCGACAAGTTCCCGATGGGCGTGGTGACCAACAAGGGCCTGACGCTGAAATCGGCTCAGCAGCACGGCCAGCGGTACATGGCGCGGCTGTTCGACTACGTCGAGCAGGGCGACCTCGACCCGGCCAAGCTGATCACCCACGACCTGCCGCTGGAAGAGGGCGTGCGCGCCTACGACATGTTCAAGAACAAGCAGGACAACTGCATTCGCGTCGCGCTGCGGCCCTAGATCGTCGAGATGAGCTTCGACAGCCAGTTCTCGTCGTAGATGTCGAGCACTTCGTTGTTGTTCAGGTCGTACACCGTCGGCGTGGCGACCTGGTAGGAGTTGAGCTGGGCGAGCAGTTCGATGTTGAGGTCGGACATGTCCCCGGTGTCCACGGCCTCGCCGCCGCGCGAGATGACCTCGACGCCCGGGGCGGGAATGCCGCTCTGCTGGGCCATATCGGCCATCTCGACGTCCGACGGACCGCGGCCGCCGGGCTGCTGATGTGCCCACAACTCCTCGACGAACGCCTGGAACGCCACGGCGCGCGGTGCCGCGTCGGCGGCGGCGAACATCGCGTTGCTCACCCGTGCGGAGTGGTCACCGTCCTGGTCGAGGAACGTCACCGGCCGGTAGGTGACCGCCAACTGGCCGAGGCTGACGTAGCTGGCCATCTCGCGGCCGTAGTCGGTCTGCAGGGTCGCGCAGTGCGGACACTGCGGTTCGGTGAACACCTCGATCTGGACCGCAGCCTCGGGATCGCCGACGCGGATGCCGTAACCGTCGTCGGTGATCGCGGTGCGGGGCTGGTTGGGATCGAGCCGGGCCGTACCGGTGATCTCCCGCGTGCAGCCGACGGTCACCAGCAACAGCGTCGCCGCGACGAGCGTCATCCAGATCCGCACACCGCAAACCGTACCGCGCCGGATCTTCGTGTCGCGTATTCCGGCACGCAACCTCCGCGACAGCTTGCGCTGCGACCCTTCGGTCGTGCGCGTTGCGATCGTCGCAGAGTCCTTCCTCCCCAACGTCAACGGCGTCACCAACTCGGTGCTGCGGATCCTCGAGCACCTGCGCCGCACCGGTCACGAGGTGCTCGTCATCGCCCCGGACGCCCCGCGTGGCGAACCGCCGGCCGAGCGGGTGCACGAGGGGGTCCGGGTGCACCGGGTGCCGTCGCGGATGTTCCCGAAGGTGACGTCACTGCCGCTGGGCGTGCCGCGGCCGCGCATGGTGGGGGTGTTGCGCGGATTCGACCCGGACGTCGTCCACCTCGCGTCCCCGGCGCTGCTCGGCTACGGCGGGCTGCACGCCGCACGCCATCTCGGGGTCCCGACGGTGGCGGTGTTCCAGACCGACGTGGCCGGTTTCGCGCAGAGCTACGGGGTCGGGGCGATGTCGCGTGCGGCGTGGGCGTGGACCCGGCATCTGCACAGCCGGGCCGACCGCACACTGGCGCCGTCGACGTCGGCGATCGAGAACCTCGAAGCGCACGGGATCCCGCGGGTGCACCGGTGGGCGCGCGGAGTGGACGTCACGGGGTTCGCACCGTCGGCGCGCAACGAGGGGTTGCGCCGACGGTGGTCGCCGGACGGGAAGCCGATCGTCGGGTTCGTCGGGCGGTTGGCGCCCGAGAAACACGTCGAGCGGTTGGCGGTGCTGAGCGCCCGCGGCGACCTCCAGGTTGTCGTCGTCGGCGATGGCGTCGACCGAGGGAAGCTCGAATCCGCCATGCCCGCAGCGGTTTTCACCGGAGCGCTCTACGGCGAGGAGCTGGCGGCCGCCTACGCCAGCATGGATGTCTTCGTCCATCCCGGTGAGCACGAGACGTTCTGCCAGGCGGTGCAGGAGGCGATGGCCGCGGGGCTGCCGGTGATCGCCCCGAACGCCGGTGGGCCGCGGGATCTGGTCGCGCCGTACCGCACGGGGCTGCTGCTCGACGTCGCCGAGTTCGAAGCCAGGCTCGGCGAGTCGGTGGATCACCTGATCTCCGAACGCCAGCGCTATTCGGTGGCGGCGCGCCGCAGCGTGCTCGGACGCACGTGGCCGGCCCTCTGCGACGAACTGCTCGGGCACTACGAGGCGGTGCTGGGGCAGCGCCGCCTGCGCGCGGCCTGACCTCACCTCGCACCGCGAGGCACCTCTCACCGCGACGCACCTCTCACCGCGAGCGTGCGTGTCTGTCCCTCGACACGCCGCGAAACACCGACGGTATGCGCACGCTCGCGGGGCAACGACCGTGCGCAGACCGCCTAGCCCTGCGCCTCGACCGCGACGGGCTGCCACTCTTCCCACGTCGCCAGCCGGTTCTCGTAGTCGGCTTTGGCGATCCCCAGCGGCACCTCACCGAAGAAGACGCGCAGCGGCGGGTTCTCGGCGTCGACGACCTTGAGGATCGCGCGGGCCGAAGCCTGCGGATCACCCGGCTTGGCGGAGCGCTGACTGCGGGCGCGTTGCGCCTCCTCCTTGATGTCGGCATACGCCTCGAGCGGGGCCGCGTGTCGGGCCGACGGGCCGGCCCAGTCGGTGGAGAAGCCGCCCGGCTCGATCAGCGTGACGTGCACACCGAACGGGGCGACCTCCTGGGCCAGCGCCTGGGAGAACCCTTCGAGCGCCCACTTCGACGCGTGATACGCGCCGAG
This sequence comes from Mycolicibacterium litorale, assembly GCA_050205415.1. Lineage (GTDB taxonomy): Bacteria > Actinomycetota > Actinomycetes > Mycobacteriales > Mycobacteriaceae > Mycobacterium > Mycobacterium litorale_C. Next base: position 142,104 of record JBNMQY010000007.1, on the reverse strand, counting down.
GTTGGGGAACGCGCTGATCCCGCCGATCGACGACACCTGGATGATGTGGCCGCTGCGCTGCTCCCGCAGATACGGCAGCGCCGCCTGAGTGATCCACAGCGCGCCGAAGACGTTCGTCTCGATCTGGTCGCGCGCCTCCTGTTCGGAGAGCTCCTCGATGAAGCCGAACTGCCCGTAGCCGGCGTTGTTGACCACGATGTCGAGCCGCCCGAAGTGATCGTGCGCCTGCTTGACGGCCGCGAAGTCGGCGTCGCGGTCGGTGACGTCGAGTGCGATGGGCAGCAGCGCGTCGCCGAACTTGTCGACGAGCTCGGTCAGCGTGCCGGTGTCGCGTGCCGTCGCGGCCACCCGATCACCTCGTTCGAGTGCGGCGATGGCCCACTCCCGGCCGAATCCGCGCGATGTACCAGTGATGAACCAGACTTTTCCGCTCATACCGGGATACAAAGACGTCGCCGACGTCCCCCATTCCCGTTCCCCGCAGATTCACAGGTAGCGTCGGCGTCGTGAGCCGGGCGACGCTGGACAAGAACCCCCACGAGGTCGCGTCGATGTTCGACGCGGTGGCACGCCGCTACGACCTCACCAACACCGTGCTCTCGCTGGGCCAGGACCGGTTCTGGCGGCGGGAGACCCGCTCGGCGCTGGGTATCGGCCCAGGTGACAAGGTGCTCGACCTGGCGGCCGGAACCGCGGTGTCGACGGTCGAGCTCGCCGCGTCGGGTGCCTGGTGTGTGGCCGCGGACTTCTCGGTGGGCATGCTCGCCGCGGGCCGCGGGCGCGACGTGCCCAAGGTCGCCGGCGACGCGACGAAACTCCCGTTCGCCGACGAATCGTTCGACGCGGTGACCATCAGCTTCGGTCTGCGCAACGTCGTCGACCACGTCGCGGGCCTGCGTGAGATGGCGCGTGTGACGCGGCCGGGCGGGCGGCTGGTGGTGTGCGAGTTCTCCACGCCGACGAACGGCGCCTTCGCCACGCTCTACAAGGAGTACCTGATGAAGGCGCTGCCGCGGATGGCGCGTGCGGTGGCCTCCAACCCCGACGCCTACGTGTATCTGGCCGAGTCGATCCGCGCCTGGCCCGACCAGGCCGGTCTGGCACAGCGCATCGCCGACGCGGGCTGGTCGCAGGTGCGCTGGCGCAATCTGACCGGCGGCATCGTGGCGCTGCACGCCGCGGTCAAACCGCCGCGCTGACGGACTGGCCCGACGAAACACCGGCGCAAATACCGCATTGTGACGTGAATCACCGTTAACTTGTCGCCTTGACGGGGTTCCGCGACGAGGCGGTGTGGTTATGGGTCGGATCCTTCAGCAGCACGTGTCACGCCGGTCGTTCTTGGCGGGCACCGCCACGGCGGGCCTCGCCGCGGCGACGTTGACCGCCGCGCCGCCGACCGCGCGCGCCGCACCTGGCGGCACCACGGTGGCGGTGTTCGGCGCGGGCATCGCCGGGCTCACCGCCGCCCACGAACTCGTCGACCGCGGCTACACCGTCACCGTGTACGAACGAAAAGCATTGGGCGGTAAGGCGAGATCCATCCCCGTGCCGAACTCGGGCAGCGCCCCGCTGCCGGCCGAACACGGCTTCCGGTTCTTCCCCGGCTTCTACCGCAACGTCACCGACACCATGCGCCGGATTCCGTTCCCCGGCAACAGCCACGGCACCTGGCAGAACCTCACCCGGGCGACGTCGTATCTGCATTCGGGCCTCGACCGCGCCGATCTCACCGTGCCGCTTCCCTTTCCGCTGCCGCCACTGCCCAACCCGGTGACACCCAAGGCCTTCATCGAATCGGTCACCACGGTGTTCCAGACGCTGTACCGGTTGCCGCTGTGGGAGGCGGCCTACGCCGCACAGAAGCTGGCGGTCTACGTCACCAGCTGCGACGAGCGCAAGCTCGGCCAGTGGGAGAACATGACGTGGGAGGACTACATCGGCGCGAACAAGCGGTCACCCGAATACAACCGCTACCTCGCCGACGGGATCATCCGCAATCTGGCGGCGTCGAAATCAAAGGACGCCAGCGCCCATTCGATCGGCCTGGTGGGCGAAGCATCGGTGTGGTCGATCCTGCTGCTGGGCAACGACTTCGACAACAAGGGCTTCGACCGGGTGCTCAACGGGCCGACGAGTTCGCAGTGGCTCGACCCCTGGGTCGCCCACCTGCGGTCCAAGGGCGTGACGTTCCACGTCGGTCAGGCGTTGGCGCACCTGACGCCGGACGGTAAGCACATCGCCTCGGCCACGGTGGTCGACGGCGGCGGGGTGCGGCGTCCGGTGGTCGCCGACTGGTACGTGTCGGCGATCCCGTGCGAGAAGCTCGCCGCGGTGCTCACTTCCGACGTCATCGCCGCCGATCCGGGACTGGCCAACGTGGCGCGGCTGCGCACGGAGTGGATGAACGGACTGATGTTCTACCTCAGGAAGCGGGTAGACGTCACCAAAGGCCATGTGAATTACGTGGATTCAGGGTGGGCGATCACGTCCATCAGCGAGGAGCAGTTCTGGAAGCGCAGCCTCAGCAGCTACGGCGACGGCGCGGTCAGGGACTGTCTGTCGGCGATCATCTCGGACTGGACCACCGCCGGGAACTTCAACCGCAGAAGTGCGCGCGACTGCACTCCGGAGGAGATCGCCCGCGAGGCGTGGGCGCAGATCAAGGCCCACCTCAACGACACCGACACCGTCTTGACCGACGACATGTTGCACTCGTGGTTCCTCGACCCGGCGATCATCGATTCGGGCACACCGGATGTCCGCAACGACGAACCGCTGTTCATCCAGGACCCCGGGTCGTGGGCACGGCGTCCGGAGGCGGTGACGGGCATCGACAACCTGTTCCTGGCGGGGGAGTGGGTGAAGACCGATCAGAACGTGACCACCATGGAGGGCGCCAACGAGGGCGGCCGGTATGCCGCGAACGGGGTGCTGCAGGCATCGGGATACCGGGGACCGATGGTGAAGATCGTCGAGCTGTTCCAGGCGCCGTGGTGGGTGCCGTTCAAACAGGCCGATCGGGCGCGCTACCGCGCCAAACTGCCCAACGCGCTCGACATCCTCGACACCCGCTGGCCGGGGTAGGTCATTTCCCGACCGTCGCCGAGAACTCGACGGTGACGGTGTCCACGACCTTCATCGAACCCATCACCATCGAGTACGGCTTGACGCCGAAATCGGTCTGCTGCACAGCGGTTCGTGCGTCGAGCTGCCACACGTCCGCGGTTTCGGTGACGGCGACGTCCAGCGAGTGGCGGCGGCGATGGCCGTGGATTTCCAGTTCGCCCGCGAGGTGGTAACCGCCGTCGGCGGGTGTCACCTCACGGGTTTCGAATGACACGGTCGGATAGCGCTGCGCCGACAGGGTTTTGAGCGCGTTGGTGCGGGCCAGTGCCCGCTCGGGGCCGGACAGCGGGGTCACCCCGCCCTCGCCGCGTTCGATCTGCAGCGAGTCGACGTCGGCGGTCAGCCGCACCGCCGACGGGTCTTCGCCGTCCCATTCGACGGTGGCGCGCCAGGTCGCCACGAGGATGGTCAGCCGGTGACCCATACGGGCGGCGGGTCCGGTGACGTCGGTGCGGATGCGCAGGGCACCGTCGGACGCGTCGAGCGTGCGCAGGGCGGGCATGGTGGCAGTGTGCCTCACCGCTCGGCGGGCGCCATGAGTGGAGTCAGTCCTCGACCGTTCCGTCACCGGACGGCGGCGACGACCCGAGGAGACGCTGCATCTCGGACAACTCGTCGGCGAACGCATCGCGCCGGGTGCGGGGGCCGCACGCCTGCAGGAGCCGGACGAAGTCGGACGCCGCCTTCTCGATCCGCGATGTCAGGTCTGCGGCTTCTCGATGCCCGCCGAAGTCGGCGGTCGCCGCGTACACGCCGGTGGGCGCGACGATCGCGTGCAGATAGGAGAACAGCGGGCGCATCGCGTGTTCGAGAACCAGCGAATGGCGTTCCGTGCCGCCGGTCGCCGCGATGAGCACCGGCATGTCGGCGAGGGCGTCCTGCGGCAACACATCGAAGAACGACTTGAACATCCCACTGATCGAGGCGTTGAACGCCGGTGTCACCGCGATCATTCCGTCGGCGCCGGCGATCGTGTCGAAGGCGGCCTCGAGTTCCGGCGACGGCACCCCGGTGAGCATCGCATCGGTGACCGGGCGCGCGAGTGGGCGCAGTTCGATGACCGACACGTCCACCGTGCTCAGCCCGGCCTGCACCGCCGCGGTGAGGCGGTCGGCGAGCAGCCTGGTCGACGACGGTTGCCGCAGCCCGCCGCTGACGACCGCCAGGTGGGTCACGGTGTCTGCTCCCGCGCCGCGGCCAGCAGCGAGGCGTGGGTCGGCGCATCGGGCACGTGGTCGGGCCTGCCGACGCGGAATTCTCTGCGCAGCACGTCAACGACCTCGCCCAGCAGGTCCAGTTGTTCGAGCACCGTCTTCAGCGGCAGCCCGGCGTGGTCGATGAGGAACAGCTGCCGCTGGTAGTCGCCGACGTACTCGCGGAAGCCCAGGGTCTTGTCGATCACCTCCTGTGGTGAGCCGACGGTGAGCGGTGTCTGCGCAGTGAACTCCTCCAGCGTCGGCCCGTACCCGTACACGGGGGCCTTGTCGAAGTAGGGCCGGAACTCGTCGACGGCGTCCTGGCTGTTGCGGCGCATGAACACCTGGCCGCCCAGCCCGACGATCGCCTGATCGGGGTCGCCGTGTCCGTGGTGTGCGAAGCGCTGCCGGTACAGCTGCACCAGCCGTTTGGTGTGGGATGGCGGCCAGAAGATGTGGTTGGCGAAGAAGCCGTCGCCGAAATACGCGGCCAATTCGGCGATCTCGGGTGTGCGGATCGACCCGTGCCACACGAACGGCGGCACCCCGTCGAGCGGTTGGGGTGCCAACGTGAAACCCTGCAGGGGAGAACGGAACTGACCGCTCCAGTCGACCACCTTCTCCCGCCACAACCGCCGCAGCAGTCCGTAGTGTTCGACCGTCAGCGGCACCGCCTTGCGGATGTCCTGCCCGAACCACGGGTAGACCGGGCCGGTGTTGCCGCGGCCCAGCATCACATCGCACCGTCCGCCGCTCAGATGCTGCAGCACGCTGAAGTCCTCGGCGATCTTCACTGGGTCGTTGGTGGTGATCAGCGTCGTCGACGTCGACAGGATCAGGCGTTCGGTCTGCGCCGCGATGTAGCCCAGCAGCGTCGTCGGCGACGACGGCACGAACGGTGGGTTGTGGTGTTCACCGGTCGCGAAGACGTCCAGGCCCACCTCCTCCGCCTTCTTCGCGATCGTCACGGTCGCGCGGATGCGGTCGTGTTCCGACGGGGTGGCGCCGGTGGTCGGGTCGGGGGTGACGTCCCCGACGGTGAAGATCCCGAACTGCATGGTCATCCGCGCCGCGTCGCGGCGACCGCACCGAGCGTCCCTGATGGGTAGGTCCCTGCCGGTTTCGTCATCCCCGACGGATACCCGCAACACCCGGCGGTCACGCGGGATCCGAAGGTCAGTAGGCGCGTCGCAGCCGCATCCCCAGCGGCCGCCCGTCCGGATCCAGCACGATCCGGTACGCGGGGATGGTCAGCCAGCGGTGTCTGGCCGGCGGTCGCGCGTCGTGCCCGAAGTGGTGGGGGCGTAGCCGGCCGGGTGGCCGCGGCCCCCGGCAGCCGCCCGCATGCCACGCGTCGAGGGCGCTCGCCCGCGCGCGGACGGTGTCCGCGGCACGGTCCGGGTCGAGCAGCTCGGCATCGCCCTCGCAGCCGAGGTGTTCGCGCATCAGGTCCAGCCGTAGCCGACGCGCGAAAAGCCGGGCGCCGTCCCCCAATCCGCCGGGGTCGTCGGGTGCGCGCGGATCCCGCTCGTCGTCGATGATCGCGGCCGCGAGTTCGGAGTCGTGCGACCAGGATCGGTTGTTGAGGTTGTTGCTGCCCACCACCGCCCAGACGTCGTCCACGATGCACACCTTGGCGTGCACGTAGATCGGCCGGCCCTCGTCGTTCTCGATGTCGAAGATCTGGACCCGGGTGCCTCCGGCGGCGCGCACCATCGCCATGGCCTCCCGCTGGCCGAGTTCGGCCGCGCGGGTCGCCACCTTCTGGTCCACGCGTCTCGGCACGACCGCGATCAGCTGTAGTTCCGGTGAGCGTCGCAGCGCCGCCGCGAAGATCCGCGCCACGTCGACCGACCACAGGTACTGGTCCTCGAGGTAGATCAGCCGGCGTGCGCGGCGCAGCGCCTTGGCGTAGGCCCGGGCGACACTGCGTTCGCCCAACGGCGCGAACGGGTGTGCGGGCCGGCGGCGGGGATAGGTCCGCAGCAGCTGCACTGCACAGGTCCCTTCGGCCGGCGGGTAACGGTCGGGTGCGGGCAGCGGTGCCGCCGTTCGCGGTGACTGGTGGATGCGGTCGGCGACGACGTGCCAGGGCAGCCGGGTCGTCGGCGCCGGGTCGTCCCACCGCTCGCGGATGACGTCTTCGACCTCGCGGACGGCGGGACCGCGCAGCGCCACCTGGACGTCGTGGCGGGCCGGGGTGGGCCCGTAGACCTCGTCGGGCGACTCGGCCTGCGAGTCGCCGTGGTGACGGGCGTCGTCGCGGCTGCCGCGGTCGAGGTCGATTCCGCCGACGAAGGCGACGTCGTCGCATGGTCGCCCGGCGTAGCGGATCACGACGGCTTTCTGATGGTGGCTGCCGAGCGCGCGGATCCGTTGGTCGAGCAGCACTTTCACACCGGCGGCGGCCATGTCGGTGGCGAACGCGCGGTTCTGCTCGAGGTGGTAGCCGAAGGCGCCGAGATGCGCGCGCCACAGCAATCCGCGCACCAGCGCGCCGCGCCGGGCGGCTGCGGTGAGCGCTTCGGCGACCGTCGGCCCGTCGTCGGTGAGCAACTGCCCGGAGTCGGCGCGCCACCCGGCGAACAGGACCGTGTCACCGCGCCCGGCCGCCGCCAGCGCTTCGGCGAGCGTGGCGAAGTAGGTGCGCCCGTGCACGAGTGGGTGGACGGTGTTGTCCGTGGTCCAGGCGCGCAGCCGGGTGGCGTCGTTGCCGCGTTCGGCCGCGCCCAGGAACCACGCGTCCACGGCGGCGCGTCGTCGCGGCCGCAGGTGCAGGCTGGTGTCCAGATGCGGGAGTATCTCCTCGGCGTTCGGTGCCGCCACCACGGTGACCCCGGGCAGGTCCTCGCGAACCCGCTTCGGCTGCAGACGATCCTGACGCAGCGCAATGACGGCGACCCGGTCCGGATGGCGGCGCGCGAAGTCGGTGAACAGTTCGGGGTCCGGGCCCGCGTCGTCCCCGACGAGGATCCACCGCAGCTGCGGGTGCCGCTCCGCGAGCCGGTCGAGCGCCGCGCGTTTCGGCGCGAGGCTGGCGCCGACGAGCCAGCCGGGCGCGAGGTCGCCGCCCGCGGGCACCACCGTGCCGGACGGGTAACCGCTGCGGGTCAGCACGTCGGTGAGCAGGTCGGCCGACAGCTCCGGGGCGGCGGTCAGGTAGAACACCGCGGGTTCGAGGTCGGAGTAGGCGAGGTGGCGGACGAGGTTCGGCATGCCCAGCACCGACCGGCGGTCGCGGGGGCTGCGGTTGAACAGCGCCCCGACTCTGCCCAGTTGCCGGCGCACGTGCGTGACGGGCAGGACCCCGTCGACGTCGCAGACCACACCGAACGACGGCTCCCTGTGCGGGTTCGGCGCCATATGTCCCTGTTCCCTCGTGCGTGCGGCCTAATCACCCTTCGACGCGGTGCGTCGAAGAGCTTGACTGCGAACGTCTTTCACCGGCGTTCCTCCCATCGTCGCAGACTCTCGGCGCCCACGGCGGGATCGTGGGTCTGCTGGAAGTTCCGCCCGCCGCGGCGATAGGTCGCCAGCACCGCCGCGGGGACCTCCGGCTCGAGGAACGGATCGGGCAGCCAGTGGCACGGGCGGACGTGCACCAGATCGACGGCCTTTGCGGCACTTGAGGTGTCGCGCCGGTACGGTCCCTCGATGCGGCCCAGCCAGAACAGCCCGTCGGGGTCCCGGGTCCACGCCAGCGCACCGTCGGGAATGTCGACGAACCGCGCGATGCGACGCGTGAGGCGCTCCCCGTCGACGCCCCGCTCACCGAACCCGCACACCCCGAGCCGACGGGCCCGCGCGACCGTCTGCCCGACGTCGACACCGTCGTCACGCGACCGCATCGGCGCGCGGTACACCACCGTCATATCCGCCTCCCGCGGGATATGCTGCCCCAGTTCGGCGACGGGAGTGCGGATGCAGACGTTCTGGCGTTACGTGCGTTTCCAGTTGATGATGTTCACCTTCGGGATCGTCGGGCCGATATTCCTCATCCTGTACTTCGCCACGCAACCCGATCCGTCCATGAAGTGGGCGTACTGGGTGGGGCTGTTCATCACCGCGGCCGACGTCCTCATCGCGCTCGCCCTCACCGACGGGACCCGCACGGACGATCCGCCGGTCGACATGCGGATCGCGCTGGCGTTCGCCAATCGTCGACAGCGCGTCGACGAGTGATCAGCTGAACGGCTTGCGGGCATCCAGGCCGCGCGACGCCAATCCGCCTGCCCGCCACACCCGGGCGATCCAGTCGGCGTCCTCGTCGGTGACCAGGTTGCCCATCACGCGGACGGCGATGCGCATCAGCTTCGTCGACCGCATCGCCACCGGGCCGGTCACCGGCAGGAATCTCGGCAGGGTCAGCAGCAACGCCAGCCTGCGCGCCACGGAGAACCCGCGGGCGTAGTGCTCGGTCAGCACGGCGGGCCAGGCCCGGGACAGGTCGCCGGCGTCGAGCAGTTCGGCGGCCAGGCGGCCGGTCTCCAGCCCGTAGTCGATGCCCTCGCCGTTGAGCGGGTTCACACATGCCGCGGCGTCACCGATCAGCATCCAGTTCGGGCCGGCCACCCCGGACACGGCGCCGCCCATCGGCAGCAGCGCGGACAGCGGCGCCCGCGGTTCGCCCTCGAACCCCCACTCCTCCCGCCGCAGCGCCGTGTAGTGGGACATCAGCGGGCGCAGTGCGGCGTCGGCCGGGCGCTTCTCGGTGGCCAGGGCGCCGACGCCGATGTTCACCTCACCGTTGCCCAGCGGGAAGATCCAGCCGTACCCCGGCAGGACCGTGCCCTCGGGGGAGCGCAGTTCGAGGTGTGAGGTGATCCACGGCTCGTCGCTGCGCGGGGTGGCGATGTACCCGCGGACCGCGACGCCGTAGACCGTCTGCTGATGCCATTGCCTGCCCAGTGCGCGGCCGAGCGTCGAACGCGCCCCGTCGGCCACGATCAGCGTCCCGACGCCGACCTCCTCGCCGGAGTCCAGTGTCAGCGATTCGACCCGGCCCTGCGAATCATGGCAGACGCCAACGGCTTTCGTGCCCAGCATCATCTTGGCCCCGTCGTCGGCGGCCACGCAGCGGATGCGGTCGTCGAGTTCGGTCCGGGGCACGGCGCTGCTCGTCGGCGGGAAGGACGGTCCGGGCCAGGGGACCTCCACGTCGGCGCCGAAGCCCGACATCCGCAGACCGTGATGGCGGATCCGGGTGTCCAGCCACGGACCGAGGCCGAGGCGTTCGAGCTCGGCGACCGCCCGCGGGGTCAACCCGTCACCGCAGGCCTTGTCCCGGGGAAAGTGGGCGGAGTCGATGACCAGGACGTCACGGCCGGCGCGGGCCGCCCACGCCGCGGCCGCCGAACCCGCAGGTCCGGCGCCGACAACGACCACATCCGTCCGGCTCTTCATTGTCACAGTATGTTGGCAGGGTGAGGACACCGGCGACCGTGGTGGCGGGCGTGGATTTCGGCGACGCGGCCTTCGCGGCCGAAGTCCGCGACGGAGTCGCCCGTATCGAGGATCTGATGTCCACGGAGCTGGGCAAGGCGGATGAGCTGATGGCCGAGGCCGTCCAGCATCTCTTCCAGGCCGGGGGCAAGCGGTTCCGTCCGCTGTTCACGGTGCTCTCGGCGCAGCTCGGGCCGGAGCCCAACGCCTGGCAGGTGTCGGTGGCGGGTGCGGTGATCGAGCTGGTGCACCTGGCGACGCTCTATCACGACGACGTGATGGACGAGGCGCAGATGCGGCGCGGTGCGCCCAGTGCCAACGCCCGCTGGGGTAACAACATCGCGATCCTCGCCGGCGACTATCTGTTCGCGACGGCGTCGCGGCTGGTGTCGCGGCTGGGCCCGGATGCGGTGCGGATCATCGCCGACACGTTCGCCCAGCTGGTCACCGGTCAAATGCGTGAGACGCGCGGCGCGGTCGAGGGCGCCGACGAGATCGAGCACTACCTCAAGGTGGTCTACGAGAAGACGGCCTGCCTGATCGCCGCGTCGGGCCGGTTCGGTGCGACGTTCTCGGGCGCCGACGACGCGCAGATCGAACGGTTGTCGCGCCTGGGCGGCATCGTCGGCACGGCGTTCCAGATCTCCGACGACATCATCGACATCGACAGCGATCCGGACGAGTCGGGCAAGGTTCCTGGCACCGATCTACGTGAGGGTGTTCACACTCTGCCGGTGCTGTACGCGCTGCGGGAGTCCGGTCCGGACGCCGAACGGCTGCGCGAACTGCTGGCCAGGCCGGTCGACAACGACGACGATCTGGCCGAGGCGTTGCGGCTGTTGCGCCGTTCACCAGGCATGGAGCAGGCCAAGGCGACCGTGGCGCGCTACGCGCAGGAGGCCAGGGACGAGCTGGCGGCGCTGCCGGACGTGCCGGGTCGCCAGGCGCTCGCCTCGCTGGTGGACTACACGATCACCCGGCACGGCTGAGCGAGGGCGGAACCTAGACCGCCTTACTGAGCGTTGGATCAGCGACGACTTCACGAGGAGGTAGCTGATGACGTGGAATCCGCACGCGAACAGGTTCAAGACGTTCCTGTTGCTGGTGGGCATGTCGGCGCTGATCGTGTTCGTGGGTTCGCTGTTCGGCCGGTCGATCATGGCGCTGGCCGTGTTGTTCGCCGTCGGCATGAACGTCTATGTGTACTTCAACAGCGACAAGATGGCGCTGAAGGCGATGCACGCGCAGCCGGTCAGCGAACTGCAGGCACCGGTGATGTACCGCATCGTGCGCGAGCTGGCCAACGCCGCACACCAGCCGATGCCGCGCCTCTACATCTCCGACACCGCGAACCCGAATGCGTTCGCGACCGGACGCAACCCGCGTAACTCGGCGGTCTGCTGCACGACCGGCATTCTGCAGATCCTCAACGAACGGGAACTGCGGGCGGTGCTGGGCCACGAACTGTCGCACGTGTACAACCGCGACATCCTGATCTCGTGTGTGGCCGGGGCGATGGCGTCGGTGATCACCGCATTGGCCAACATCGCGATGTTCGCGGGCATGTTCGGCGGTAACCGCGAGGGTACGAATCCGTTTGCCCTGCTTCTGGTTTCGTTCCTGGGACCGATCGCGGCGACGGTGGTGCGGCTGGCGGTCTCGCGGTCGCGCGAGTACCAGGCCGACCAGTCCGGCGCCGAGCTGACCGGTGACCCGCTGGCGCTGGCGTCGGCGCTGCGCAAGATCTCCGGGGGAGTGGAGGCGGCGCCGCTGCCGCCGCAGCCGCAGCTGGCCGACCAGGCGCACCTGATGATCGCGAGCCCGTTCCGGTCGGGGGAGAAGATCGGCAAGCTGTTCTCGACGCATCCGCCGATCGCCGACCGGATCCGCCGGCTCGAGGACATGGCGGGCCGCGGACCGGGCCTGTACTGAGCGGCGGAACACCGGCCGCGAAACGAAACCCGTCGACGCGGCGATGATCAGGTCATGGTGAAGCAGTCAGCCGCTGCGCGGGTTCGCACCGGCACATATGGTGTGGGCGTGCTCAGCAGAATCCTGGCAGGCGCCGCGTCGGTGCTCGGCGCAGCGGTGATGACGGCCCCGCTGGCGGCGGCCCAGCCGCCGACACCCGCCCCGCCGCCGGCGCCCAACGTCAACGCCTGGCCGCCGGTGTCCCCGGCGGAGTTCACCGCGATGAACGGCACCTGGTACGCGTTCGGCGCCCCGGGCGACCTGACCTGCGTCATCCAGCGCGGCGGCGCCTACGGCTGCAGCGGCCCGATCCCCGCCGCCCCGCAGGGCGCGAACCTGGTCAGCGGCGGTATCGGCGGGGTCCCGACGTTCGCCAACGTGGCGGCCCCGTTCGCCAACGTCGTCGAGACCGTCAAACCCCTCCCGCCGAACACCCGGCTGAGCTTCCAGACGGTCAGCTGCGGCACCGACGGCACGATGACGACGTGCGTCGACGCGCACAACGGCGCCGGTTTCGTCATCAGCCCGAGCGCCAGCTTCGTCCTGCAGCCCAGCAACCCGCTGCTGCTGCCCCGCGAAGGGCGCAGCAACCCCTACTTCAACTGAGCTAGAAGCCCTGGCCGTGCACCTCGTGGCCGGGCTTCTCGGCGACCAGGCCGCGGTAGGCCTGCTCTACCGTCGACCCGTGGTTGATGACGCCGTCGACCTCGCGGGCGATCGGCATGTTCAGCCCGTACTCCTCGGCGAACTCCATCACCACCTTCGAGGCCTTCACGCCCTCGGCGACCTGGTTCATCGCGGCGATGATCTCGTCGATCGGCTTGCCGGCGCCCAGCTGTTCGCCGACGTGGCGGTTGCGGCTGCGCTGGCTGGTGCACGTGACGATCAGATCGCCCATCCCGGCCAGCCCGGCGAAGGTGTCGCGGTGCCCGCCCATCGCCTCGCCGAGTTTCGACATCTCCCGCACCGCGCGGGCGATCACCATCGCGCGGGTGTTCTCGCCGATGCCGAGTGAGTACCCCATGCCGACGGCGATCGCGTAGACGTTCTTCAGCGCCCCGGCCATCTCGACGCCCACCACATCATCGGTGGTGTAGGTGCGAAAACGCTTGGTGCGGAACAGCTCCGCCAGCCGAGCCGCCAGGTGCTGATCCGGCATCGCCAGCACCGCCGCCGCGGCGTACCCGTCGGCGACCTCCCGAGCGATGTTGGGCCCGGCCAGGATTCCCGCGGGATGGCCGGGCAGCACCTCGTCGACGATCTGGCTCATCCGCATGTTGGTGCCCTGTTCGAGCCCCTTGACCAGCGACACCACCGGCACCCACGGGCGCAGCTCGCCGGCGAGTTGTTCGAGCACACCGCGGAACCCGTGTGACGGCACGCCCATGACCACCACGTCCGCGCAGTTGGCGGCCTCCGTGAAGTCCGTGGTGGCGCGCAGCGTCTCGCTGAGCTCGACATCGTCGCCGAGGTAGCGCGAGTTGCGGTGGTTGGCGTTGATGTCCTTGGCGGTGTCCTCCGACCGCACCCACTGGACGGTGGGTGCGCGCCGGGAGCAGATCGAGGCGACGGTGGTGCCCCAGGATCCACCTCCGAGGACGACGACGTTGGGCTGTCGTTGCGCGTGTGCCATGGCGATCAGCGTAGGACGGCCGCCGAGGCCCGGAGGCCGATTCGATTGGTGCGGCGGCCGCGTCGCGAACCGGGTGATAATGAGATCCGGTCGGCTCGGGGGGTGCGGTGACGGTTTCGCTGTCGGTGGTGGAGTCCTCCGACCTGGACGGTCTGGTCGACGCCGCCGCGCGGATCGGCGAGAAGGTCACCCACCTCGACAGCCTGATGGCCCAGCAGCGCCATGCCCTGGCGGAGCTGCGCGCGAACTGGCAGGGCAGGGCAGCGGCGGCCGCGATCGCCAGGGCCGAAGCCAACCTCGATCAGCAGGAGGCGCTGCGGGCGCGCCTGCAGGCGTTGCGGTCGGCGCTGACGTCCGGCGGGTCGCAGCTGTCGTCGACGCGGCGCGGACTGCTGATGCTGGTGCACAGTCTGCGCGCCACCGGCTGGCAGGTCGCCGACGACGGCGCCTGTACGCCGCCGCCGTATCTGCCTCCGGTGTTCACCGGGCTGGCGCTGGCGTGGACGGCCGTCATCAAGAAGTTGCTGTCGCAATACGACGAGATCGACAGGTCGACGGCGCAGGCGGTCACCTCGGCGCTCGGCGGCCCGGTGCCGCAGACGCCGCCGGGCACGCTCGGCGATCCGCGCCGGCTACCGGACAAGGACACCGCACCCGAAGACGTCAAGAAGTGGTGGGATTCGCTGAGCCAGGCCGAGAAGGACGGCCTGATCGCCGAGCATCCGCCGGAGTTGGGAAACCTCAACGGCATTCCGGCCGACGTCCGCGACACGGTCAACCAGGCGGTGATGACCGACGACCTCGACCGCGTCCGCGACGTCGCCGCACGCAACGGGGTGTCGGAGAACGACGTCATCGCCGACCCGGCCCGCTACGGCCTGACGCAGACCGACGCCACCCGGTTCCACAACGCCAGGCGCACCAGCGAGGGGCTCGCCCACCAACGCGGCACCAACCCCAAGGATCCGCGACCGGCGATGCTGTGGGGGTATCAACCGCTCGCCGACAACGGTCAGGGCCGGGCGGCGATCGCGATCGGCAACCCCGACACCGCCGCGAACACGGCGGTGATCGTGCCGGGCACCGGCAGCAGCGTGCGCGACGGCTGGCTGGCCGACGGGCACAACGACGCCATCCACCTCTGGGATCAGGCCAACGCGGCGGATCCGGACGACCCGACCGCGGTGATCATGTGGATGGGTTACGACGCCCCCGACGGGTTCACCGACACCCGCATCGCGAATCCGGACCTGGCCCGCGCGGGTGGCGAGGCGCTCGCGGCCGACGTGAACGGGCTGGCCGCCACCCACACCGGCCCGTCGCATGTGACGGTGATCGGCCATTCATACGGTTCGACGACGGTGGCGGACGCATTCGCCGGCAGCGGGATGCGGGCCAACGACGCGGTCCTCATCGGCAGTCCGGGCACCGACCTGGCCCGCAGCGCCGAGGACTTCCACCTCGACGGCGGCGAGGTGTACGTCGGTGCGGCGTCCACCGACCCGGTCAGCTGGATCGGGATGCCGGGCGACCTGCCGGCCGACTGGCTCAACCGGCAGCTGGGTTATCCGGTCGGGCCGGACGCCGGGCTCGGCGCCGATCCGGCGGGAGACGAGTTCGGCGCGGTGCGATTCCGCGCCGAAGTGGCCGGCGAGGACGGGCTGGACGTGCATGATCATTCCCGTTACTACGACCTGGGCAGCGAATCGATGCGTGCGATCACCGACATCGCCAGCGGCAACAGCGACCGGCTGGCGGAGCAGGGTCTGCTCGCCGAGGGGCGCCGCCAGCCTCACATCACCACACCCGACCACATCGATCTACCGTTCGGCGGCAGGGTTCCGTTGCCGCATCTCGACACCGACGTTCCGGGCAGTCCCGCGTTCATCGACCCGGAAGCCGGCCGACCAGGGAGCTCTGTGACCACTGACCATGACTACAAACCGGCCGGGTGAGAAGGTGAGGGCGGCGCTGGCCGTCACGCTGGTGGTGTGCACGATCGCGCTAGGAGGGTGCTCGATGTCGAAACCCGGCGGGGGCGGTGAGGTCGCCGACCCGATGTCCGACGAGCAGGCCGAAGCCCAGGTGATCGACGCCGGCCGACAGCTGCGGACGGTGGCCGGTCTGCGCGACGTCGGCGGCGGGTTCTCCTTCGAGTCGTGCAACGACCAGGGGGAGCCGCCCTACCGCGGCTTCGTCGAGATGAGCGCACAGCTGCCTGCGGCCACCGACGCGGGCACCTACGCCCGCCAGGTCGCCGACGCCATGGTGGCGGCGGGCTGGACCGACGGGCCGCCGCCGGGAAAGAAGCCGTACGGCACCGTCATCCACAAAGACGGTGTGATGGTCGTCATGAACCCCGGCAACACCGACGGGCTGCTGAAGTTCACGATCCTCGGGGAGTGCCGCAATACGACCGATCACCGCGACGACGGTAAGACCGTCGGCCGCGACGTCACCGCGGAGCTGCTCAGCGGTAGTTGACGAACTGCAGCGCCACGTCGAGGTCGGCCTGCTTGAGCAGGGCGATGACCGTCTGCAGGTCGTCGCGTTTCTTGCTGCTGACGCGGATCTCGTCGCCCTGGATCTGAGCCTTGACGCCCTTCGGGCCCTCGTCGCGGATGATCTTGGTGATCTTCTTGGCCTGCTCGCTGCTGATGCCCTGTTTGATGTCACCGGTCACGCGGTAGGTCTTGCCGCTGGGCTGGGGGTCGCCGGCGTCGAACGCCTTCATCGAGATGTCGCGGCGGACGAGCTTCTCCTTGAAGACGTCGATCGCGGCCTTCACCCGCTCCTCGGTGGAGCTCACGATCTCGATGGTCTCCTCGCCCTTCCAGGCGATGGTGGTGTCGGTGCCCCGGAAGTCGAAACGGGTGCTCAACTCCTTGGCTGCCTGGTTCAGCGCGTTGTCGACCTCCTGGCGATCGACCTTGCTCACGACGTCGAAGCTGGAATCCGCCATGGACTCGCTCCCTCCTGGCTTGATCGGGCGTTTTCGTCTTCGGCCCATCCTCGTTGTACCCTGCTACTCGCACCAAATCCGAGGAGACGGTGCGAGCACCCGGCAGGTTGCCCGAGCGGCCAATGGGAGCGGACTGTAAATCCGTCGGCTTACGCCTACGCAGGTTCGAATCCTGCACCTGCCACACTGATCAGGCCCCCTTTCGAGGGGGCCTGATTGCGTTCGAACGGTGCGGGATTGTCACGGATTGTCACAACCCGCGCGGAACCCCGCGCCCAGTCGGTGAACCGAGGTTGGGCGAAAACCGCAAGAAAGCGGCTTGCAAAACGTACGGAACTGCGTACATTTGTAGTCATGGAAACGCGACGGGATCTTGATACTGCTGGCTCCTCATCGGTGGCTCTCACCGACGTGCGCGACAACATCAAGGCGATCATCGATGAGGTCGTTAACACGGCAACGGAGTACACCGTCACTCGGCATGGCAAGCCCGTGGCTGTCATCTTGTCGTACGAGGAGTACGAGTCCCTCGTTGAAACCCTGAACATCCTTAGTGACGACGACGCAATGGATGCCATCGAGGAAGCGGAAGCGGAACTCAACGGATGACTCGCAGGACAAATCGAGCGACGAAGGACTTGGAGCACCTGCCCCAGGTGCTTCGCGATAAGGCCGAGGCGCTCATTGAGCGTTTGCAGAACGAGCCGGCCTTAGGGAAGAAGCTGAAGGGAAAGCTTGACGGCAAGCGGTCACTGCGCCTCGGACGCACCCACAGGATTATCTACACCTCCGACCCTCTGGTGATATTGACTGTTGTGGCGCGGAGGGATGCGTATCGCTGATGGTCGGCAGCAAAAAGGATCAGATTCTGTACCGCGCGCTAGCTGAGTTCAGCGATGCGTGTGACATTCCTGAGCTCACCCCCGCGTGCCCCTATTACCAACTGCAAGCGGATGGCTCACCGGTGTGCGGCGAAGAGTGCAAGGACATTCTCGGCGATGACCTCTCGCATGTGGTTGCCTCCGAGCCCCTGAGCCTGGGAAGCGACCTGGCGGCTTCTGTGCGCACTTCTCGCCGGCCCCGGCCCCGGCGTAGCCGAGAACACCGAATAGCCTTTGACGCGCGACAAATCTACTTTGTTGAGCACACGAGGAGCGTCGATTCTTGGAGCATGACCTCACTCATTAAGGGTCTGCAAAACGAAGTCGCTTGGATGACCTTGAAGGAGTCCGAACCCGACGATCGCCTTGCCGTGGTGGAGGAGATCTCAGCCGAGCTTGCGCGCCGCGGCGTCGACGTCGAAACCCTGATCCGCCAGGGTCTGTATGACGACATCGCTGGCTCTATCTATTGGCATCTCCGCAACTCGCTACCAAAGCGCGAAGACGGACTTGGGTGGGTTGACTTCATCAAGAAGGTGATGCCGGACTTCGATGGATGGGCCCTCGAGACGGACAACGATATCCAGTCGGTCATCGACGCACTCTCCTGCTACTTGCCCCGGTGGTTGCTGCATTCACCGATGAAAGATGTGATGAGTCACCGTATTACCGCCGATCCCGACGAGTTGCTCACGGCCATCGAAACGCTGCCTCCGAGAGACCATGACGCGGTGTGGCTCGTTGAAAGGTTCACGACCACCTTTCTCGAACATTGGAGTTCGCACTCCCTCGAACGCGAGTGGCGCTACATCCATACGCAGCGAGCCGGTTGCTGCCCCCCTGGATTCATGCGCGAGCGGGCAATCGACCTGCACCAACTCGCACTACTCCTGGCAGAGATTGGTGCGCGACACGTGTCGGGCCACGAGAAGAGGGACGACAGTCCTCCGATCCGTCAACTTCGCGTTGATCAGTTTCTGCCTCTAGCTATTTCAGCGCTTGAGAAGGGTGACCGAGCGGAGGCGGTATCGATCTACCGGATGATCCGTCGCGTGTCTCCTGAGGATCGGCAAGTCAACAATAACCTTGGATTCTGTGTCCTGCCTGATGATCCGCAAGAAGGCGCGGACCTCCTGGAGAGCGCAATAGCGGGAACGAATAGCGCGGGCCCACTACTCGCGATGACGTATCTAAACTTGGCCCTGGCCCGACTCTTGCTTCACGATTACGAGGCTGCGACCAAAGCGATTGAACTCGCCAGTCAGATGGATATGGAAGGCTTTTTTGGCTGGATGTGGGATCTCGAAGCAGTCGCACAGGGTTATTGGGTCCTCAAGCACATCGTGGGAGATGATCTGCGTCTATATGCAGACGACCTCGAACAGATGGTTGCAGCTTCCGCGCAGAGCTAAGCGGTGGAGCGGTTCAAGGTCGCACATTGACTATTCGCCCGAAACTCTGCGCCGCCTCTGCCATTGCGGCCGGTTGAGAGTGCACGTACGTCGCCATCGTGAACGCGCTCGACGCATGCCCAAGCCATGCGGCGATCAGCGCGATCGGCACGTTCTGGAGGTGCATCAGTGTGCCGCAGGTGTGGCGGGCGTCGTGGAGTCGGACCGGCCGGACGCCGGCGGCCTTGAGCATCCGTGACCATCGCGATGTGAGTGCGTGGGGTGAGAGTGGTTGGCCGGCTTCGTCGACGATCACGTATCCGCTTGGGTCATATGCGGCGCCGAGCGCCAGCCGGTCCGCCGCCTGGATCGCGCGGGCACCGCGCAGCGCCGCGGCGAGGTGCTCTGGTAGTGGCAGCGTCCGCCCGCCGGACCGTGATTTCGGTGTGCCCTCGATGACTTGGTCGCCGAACCGCAGCCGGTTCCGCGCGACCGTCAGGGTGCCGGCGTCGAGGTCGATGTCCTCCCACCGCAGTCCTGCGATCTCTCCGCGGCGAAGGCCAGCGAGTGCGAGATGCCACGCGATGCCGTACCGGTCATCACGAATGTGCACCAGCACGCGCTCCACCTCATGCGGCTCGAGCGTCTTCGGCGGTTTCGGGTCGGACGGAATCCGGTCGACCAGGGCGGCGACGTTCCGCACCACCTGCCCCTGCTTCATCTGATCCTCAAGCACCGCGGTCAGCAGGCCGAGCATGTAGTTGACCGAGCGCGGTGTCCACGGCTTGCGATCCTTGCCGGTGGGGGACTTGAGGCCACCGGCGCGCAGCGCGATGACGAGGTCGTCGACGTGGCGTTTGGTGAGCTTCTGCACTTCGATGTCGCCGAGGACGGCGAACACCGGTCCCAACGAGACGCGGTGCCCATGGAGGGTGGATGGTTTCAGCCGGTGTTTCGACGCGAGCCAGTCGTCACACGCCTGCGCCACAGTGGTTTTCGTCGGGTGGACGTAGGTGCCGCGGGCAACATCGCCCCGGATTTGGTCGAGCGCCTCCCGTGCAGCCTTTTCGGTGGGGTACCGCTTCCGCAGCTGCTTCCGCTTCCCGTCGACCACACCGACGTCGACGGTGAGCTGGTAGCGGACGACCGGGCGCCCGCCGGAGCGGGATGCGAGCTCGACGCGTTTGATCTGGGGCGGCAGCTGCCGCCGCGACGACTCACCCATGGGTCGATGATGCACCCGTACGCAGACGCCGCAACCGGTTCACCGTGATCGGCGTGTACGCCAACGCGGCCTGACGCTCCACGAGCCGGTTGAGGAGCTGGTAGTAGCGCACCGGTTTCAGGCCGAGTTGCTCGTCGATGGCGTCCTCTTTTCGGCCGGCGGTGGTGTACCACTGCTCCTCGAGGTCGAGCATCGCGATCTCGGTGTCGGTCAGGGAATCCAGAGCCATTGGTCCTCCAGGTGGTGTTCGAGTTCGGCGATCTCGACGGGGTCGAGGGCGTTCATGCGGGCCTCGAGCATCGGTAGGTCGACCCACAGATGGTCAGCGAGGTCGTGCGCATGCCGGGATGAGCAGGCGCGGAGGGCGTCGACGAGATCGGGCAGTGCGATGAGCCGGCGGGCAGCGGTGCGCTCGACCAAGGCCTCTTCGCGGGCCCGGAGCGCGGGCACCGCGGGGAACACGCGACGTTCGTCGTGAACGAGTTCATGCGCGACAGTGCACCGGCGCTCCACCTGCAACTGGTGCTGGTCGATCAGGATGACGTTGCCGCGGATGCAACCGCGGCGGCCAGTCGGCATGTCGATGAACTCAACGCTGAGGTAGGTGCGTTGGCTCAGGTCCCCCCAAGGGTCGTATTTCCCCATGGCGAGCGACGGTAGGGGAGCGGTCCGACAAGTAGTTGCGTTGGGCAGTAACTACATCGGTGAGATTCGTATGGAACTCAGTGGTCGGGGTGTTCGGCGTCGCGGTCCTGCTCGTTGCGGCGACGACGGCCTTCCGACTCGGCGACGGTGTCGCGGTTGGCGAGGTCGTAGTCGGACTGGGTGGCGTCATTCGCTGCGGACAGTTTTTCGGATCGCTCTCGCTCCGCCACTTCCCTCATCGTCAGCCATGGGAAGCGCGGCTCACCAACGGACAGCCGCCGATACAGGTCCTCGCGCTCGACGTAGAGCCGCCGGAGCCACTGATCCATCTTCGACGCATGGCTGCTCCGGAGGATGTCGATGATGAGGGTGGCGGCGATGAAGTGTATTGCGTCTCTCGATGCCGCGAGTAAGTCGTCAGATGGCTGTTCGGTCGCGGCGACTGCGTTTGTCAACTCATGCGCTGTTCGCCATCCCTGGTCCACGAGCGCTTCGAGTGTTGCTGCCGGATCGTCCTCCGGGTCTGAGTCGTCCGCTTGGCGGGGAGGGCGAGGACGGCCATCTCGGTTCAGTGGCGTCGGTTCTCCGCCATCGAGGACGCGCGACGCGCTGCCCTCTGCCCACTCGAGGCCGGCGTCGATCTTCTTGAGTGTCTCGGCGACCCCTCGGGTTGGGCGCCAGTCGCCGGCTTCTATCCGGGATTGGAGGGTGTCTGAGGGGCCGCCGCGGTCGGCGACGGCGGCTTGCGACCATCCCCGGTTCTTGCGGCGTGCGGCGACGTACTCGCCGAGTCGTTCCCACTGAGGTTCCACGCGGCCAACGATGCCCGAAAACTTTGGCAAACAACACCACCGTTCGGCAAACATGACCGTTCGATGCGTCACCAGGCGGTTTCTTACATATCTGTATTTCTGCACGTAAAGCCAACGTTTGCCCAAGAAATGCTTGAAACTTGCGATATGTTTGCCTACTGTTGGGAGCATGCCCAACGAAACGCCAACAAAGCGGCAGCGATACGCCAATCAGCGCCCAAAGGTTGGCCCACCGGTCGTCACGATCGGAGTCCTTCGAAAGTCGAAGAACATCACCCTGCAGGACGTCTGCGACCACATCAACGGTGAGTTCGACTTCCCCAAGCCGGTCGAGCGCGGCACCATCTCCGCGATCGAGAACGGCCACCGCGGCGCGAGCTGCAAGATGCTCGCCGCGATCGCCAGCGCCCTCGGCATTCCCGTAGAAGCCATCGACACCCAGTACGAGCCGCGGAAGAGCGGCACCCCGAGCGCGACGCAGGTGCCGGCATGACCGCCGCTCTGCTCACCGTCGCCGAGTCCGCGGCCGCACTGCGTGTCAGCCGTCCGACGATCTACCGCCTGTTTGCTGCGGGCGAGCTCTCCTGGGTGCAGGTTGGCGGGCGCCGCCGCGTCACCGCCGCCGAGATCGCCCGCTTCATCGACGCCCACACTGAGCGGGCGAGCGCATGACCGCCCCAGCCCGCTGGGTGACTGGTGTCGCCGAGATCGTCGCCGTCAAGGCGAAGATCTTCGTGGCCTGCCCCCACTGCGGCCGCACCCACGAGCACGGCCGCGGTGTCCTCGGGTCGGCGTCGATCGTCGCGGGCGGCCACACCGGGTTCACTTGGCTGCGGGAGTACCGGCCCGTCGACCTCGGACGGCGAGGCAAGCGATGAAGCTCCCCGGCCTGGACCTCGGCGGCCTCAACGTCGCCGACACCGTCACCGATTTCCTGCGGGTGTTGCGGTCGATCGATTCGAAGCTCGACACCCTCATCGAGCTGCAGCGCGCCTCTATCTCGTTGCCTGCTGTCGGGGACGCAGCGGGCACCGGCCCCGGGAAAGTTAGCGACGACATCTCCCCGGCGTCGCCCTTCCCGGGGCACCCCGAACCCGCCGACCCGATGGCCGCCGCGCACGCCCGGGTCGCCGCCCGCCTGGACGCGATCAAGACCGGCCACGACATCGGCCTGACGTCGGCGGCCGAGTTCTTCCCCCAGCACACCCGCACCAAGTAAATCGGCGACCACCCATGCCCGGGTGGCCGCCGACGACACCAGATAACGAAGGGGAATCCAGTGCCGAACCCGAGTCTAAGTCACACACCCATGCGGCCACGCGCCCTACGCCGCGCCCTCATCGCGGCAGCGGCCGGCGCCATCCTCGCCGGAACCGGCATCGGATACGCAGCCCGAGCCGACGCCACAGACCCCTGCGCACCGTCGATCCACCCGCAGTTGTCGGCGGTCGCCTGATGTGGGCGGCATGGCGCGAATGGATCTGGGCGCCAGTACTGATCGGCGGATCGATGATCCTGCCCGGCCTGATGGCGATCGGGGTTGTTCGGTGAGCGGGTTCGTGATCGCGGAGAACGCGACCGGTGTCGAGTTGGACGCCGAAGACCAGGTCCCGCATCCGATGAGTACTAACGACGACCGCGAGGACACCACGATCGCCGAAGCGTCAGCGGCGCTCGACGCGCCCGTCACCATCGGCGAGATCATCCGCATCGACGCCGATCTCCAACGGATCCGCGAAGCGATCGCCCGCCCCGGCCTCTACGCCAACGAACAGCAGCGCCAGGCGCACATCGAGTTCCTGCGGACGGGGGAGCAGCCGAAATGACCCCCATCATCGGCTTCCTGGTGCAGTGCGCGATCTGCCCGCAACAGGCCCTCATCGCGCAGCAGCCCGACGGCGACTGGCTGTGCCCCCGCTGCGCCGAAGTCGCACCCCCACAACCCGAATGCCTCTGCCCACCGGCGCTCGGCGGCACCAACATCTGCGGATCACCCACACCGTGCCCCGCTCACTTCTCCGGCCTCAGCCCGGCCGAATGGTGGCAACTCGTCAGCGGCGCCCACCGCTACACCTCCGGGTTCGGTGACGTCGACATCGCCGCCGCCGAACCGTCACCCACGGTCTGCCCTGACAGCTCCTTACTCAGCTGGGGCGCGGCACACCTCGACGACGAATACCCCATCGCGAAAGTCCAAGGCTGATGGCCGTCGTCACCGAACGCGTCTTCTGCAACACCTGCAGGCAGTGGTCCCGCATGCCCTACCGCCGCGGCCGCTGCGCGCGTTGCACCGGCGTCCAGGTGGGCAGCGTGCACGTCTGCTGCGGCGACTGCGACCAATACCCGTGCGCTTGCGCATATGCCACCGACAACGACCAGTGGATCCCCGCCCTGGCCGACCACGACGACCCCGCCCTCTTCCGCCCACAGCCCGAAATCGAGGAAGCAGCATGACCGCCACCATCGAACGCCCCAACACCGAGATCCCGCGCGACAGGTTCGGCCGACCCATGGTCATGCCGCCCGGGCGCGGCAAGAGACGCGTCGCCTACCGCCGCGCCACCACCTTCGTCGGCTGCCTCGACGACATGAACGGCCTGATGAAGTGGAAAGCCCGCCAGGTGGCGCTCGGCATGGGGCAGCGCAAAGACCTCGTCCTTGCCGCGGCGGCCGCCAACCCCGACGACAAGAAACTCCTCGGGGAGATCGCGGAGAAGGCCACCGAACACGCCCTGTCGTCCGCCGGGGCGACCACCGGCACCGCGCTGCACTCACTGACCGAACGCGTCGACCGCGGCCAGCAGCTCGGCTACGTCCCCGTCGAATACGAAGCCGACATTAAGGCGTACGAGAAGGCCACCGCCGGAATCGAGTTCATCGGCATCGAGGCATTCCGAGTGCACGACGACTGGAAGGTGGCCGGCACCGCAGACCGCATCGGCCGCCTCCACGGCCGGACGATGATCTTCGACATCAAGACCGGGTCGATCGACTACCCGCACAAGATGGCGATGCAGCTGGCGATGTACGCGCACAGCATCCCCTACGACATTCCCACCGACACCCGCGGCGAAGACCCCGAACGCGTCGACCCCAACCGCGGCATCATCATCCACCTCCCCGCCGGTGAGGGACGCTGCGACCTCTACGAAATCGACATCAGCAAGGGTTGGGGTGCCTGCCTGCTCGCCAGGCAGGTGTGGGACTGGCGCGGCACGAAATCGCTGACCGCGCTGATCGATCCTCACGAGGTGCCCAAGAAGCCACCGACGTGGTTCTCGCTCGCCGAGGACGCCACCACCGTCGACGAACTGCGCATCATCTGGACGCGGGCCAAGGAGTGCGGTGACCTCACGCCGGAGTTGAAGGCCGTGCTGAAGGACCGGAACGCGGCGCTGCGAGGTGTGGCGTGAGTGAGCACATTCTCGCAATGACAGCAGAGCACTTCGGGTTCAACGGATGCGACCGCCAAGACCCCGACACCTGCAACTGCGCGACGTGGTCGCCGCAGATCTGCCCTCTATGTGACAAGGAGATCGTCGACGGCGAAGACATCCTCATCGTCACCCGTGACGTGCCGTACCTCGTCGAGGACGACGAACTGCAGGAGTACGACCGCTACATCTGGCACCGGGCCTGCGATCCCGGGACCTTGGCAGCCGCCAGCGTAGACCCGCCGGGCGTCGACGGCGAAAACCACGACGCACCAACCACAACCACCACCAAGTGAAAGACACCTGAGATGACACGCATCACCCTCGAAGAACCCCGCGCCGCGGGCTACCCCGTCGTCAAACGCACCGCCCTCGGCCAAACCTTCAACGGCGCCGTCCTCAAAGCCGAAGCCCGCGACCGGCTCAAACGCGGCGACGACGGCTCCATGCAGCCCATCGTCAAGTCCAACGGCAAGCACGCCCAGGAGCTCGTCGTCACCTGCCTCACCCTCCCCGGCACCACCGCCCCGGTCGGCCTCGGCGACGACGAAAAGGTGCCCGCCGCGGGCGACATCGTGCGACTCATCCTCAAGGGCAAGGCGTTCGGCGACTGGATCGAAGCCAAACGATCACTCCCGAACGGCACCGTCGCGGTCGGCGACGTCGTCACCCAGACCACCTCCGTCGCCCAGGTGTACGACGCCCAAGGCAACGCGTCCGGGGGTGAGATCACCGATCAGGCCGCCGTCGACCAGGCGCGCGGCCGCGGCCGCTCCGTCGGCATCTACGGTCCCCTGTCGCTGCGCGCACCGAAGGACGGCTCGGAGTGGGCGGAGAAGGCGGTCGCCGCCTACCGGTCCCTCACCCGCACCGACGCCGAAGTGTCGGCGCCCGCCGCGGCCCCGGGCGGTTACGCGCAGGACGACGACGATGACGAGCCGCCGTTCTGACCGTGGACCTGTCGTAGGGGTGTCCTACAACGCACATCACTGAAATCCGAACGTGGAAGAGGACCGCCGCATGATCACCTACAGCACCTGCCGAGACTGCGGCGGCCTCCTCCACATCACCGACCCCGACGACACCGTCCACCCCCTCTGCGCCCCCAAGCCCACCAAGGCCGAACGCCTCACCCTGGAATGGCTTGCCGCCGTGGAAGCCGGCGACGACGAGCACGCCGACCAACTGCAGATCCAGATCGAGGATCTCGACAACCGGCCACCCCGCCTGCTCGCCGCCGCACTCCGGTACGCGAAGTGGGGTTGGCCGGTCTTCCCGTTGAAACCGCGCGCGAAGCAGCCCGCCACCCCCAACGGCTTCAAAGACGCCACCACCGACCCCGACCGCATCCGGCGATGGTGGGAACGCCACCCCGACAGCAACATCGGCCTCCCCACCGGCCACGCCTTCGACGTCATCGACATCGACGTTCCGGACGGCCCGATGTCGTTCGCGCACCTCGTCGACGACGACGCCGTGCCGGACGTGCATGGCCAGGTCGCCACCGCGTCCGGCGGGCTGCATCTCTACATCCCCGCGACCGGCGAAGGCAACCGGGCCGGTATCGAACCCGGCATCGACTACCGCGGCGCCGGTGGCTACGTGGTGGCGCCGCCGTCGACGCTCGGCGAGCGGGGCCGCTCCTGGTCGTGGATCACCGTCCCCTCACCCCAGCTCACCCAGACCAGAGAGGCGGTAGCCCGATGACCGTGTTCCCCAGCGCCTACGCCGAAAGGGCGTGGCGCGAATCCCACTGCCGCCGCTGCTATCAGCCGGACGAGGCGATGAAGCGCGTCGTCGGCAGCGGGCCCGGATGCCCACTGCTTCAGATCGCCGCGAGCGGCGTAGTCCCCGAACAGTGGACGAAACGACGGAAGGCCGAGATGGGCAACACCTACACGTGCGCTGACTTCCGCAAACGCCCCCCCGTCGCCCGCAAGGGCCGCGTCGAGCCGATGCCGCAGGAGGAGCTGTTCGACGCCCCCGAACCCGCCGAGAAGTTGCTCGTGCCCGTCGAGGGCTGGCCGGACTACGCAGCGCTGCAGCGCAAGGCGGGCGCTGACCACCAGTGAACGACGGGAAGACCTTCCTGCAGCGCGTCGCCGAACGCAAAGAGCGCCTGGCGGCGGCCAACCTCGCCGAGACCGCCGCCCCGCACCCATCCGGCCGCATTGTCGTCGACGCCAGCGGCGTCGACCAGGATCGGCGGAGGCGCTACGCCGAGAAAGCTCTGCGCGACGAATCTGACCTGGTTGCCTTCGCCGCCGAGGGCACCCGCAACGACACATTGAACCGGGCCGCGTTCAGTGTCGCCCGCTTCGTCAACGACGGCATTCTCACCGAAGATGAGGTGAGCACCGAACTCACCGCCGCCGCGCGCGCAGCGGGGTTGCCCGACAACGAGATCCGCGCCACCCTCTCCTCCGCGGCACGCGGCTCGCTCGCCAAACCACGTAGCGGCCCTGCCGTCCCCGCGCCCACCAGTCCCGCGCCGCGAGCGTGGCGCGACGGCCACGAGGCCACCGGTGTCGCCGACGACGACGCCACCGAGGAGGAGAAAGCCGACCTCCACCAGATCGCCGTCAGCCGCCGCGCCTACGAACTCCGCGTCAACGACGAAGCCCGCGCCCTCTGGACCCGCCAACGCGCCGCCCTCGCCGGCCAACAACGGCCCACCATCACCAATCTCGTCGACCTGCTGGCCCAGCCCGACGAAGAGGCCTCCTACCGCATCACCGATCTGCTCCCCACCGGTGGGCGGGCGCTGCTCGCCGCTCAGTACAAGGCCGGGAAGACGTCGATGATTGCGAACCTGCTCCGCAGCCTCGTCGACGGCCACGACTTCCTCGGCCGCATGAAAGTCGCCCCCGTCGACCGGGTCGTGCTCATCGACACCGAGCTCGACGAACGCATGCTGCGCCGATGGCTGCGCGACCAGAACATCGCCAAACAGGTCAGCGTCGACGTGCTGAGCCTGCGCGGCCGCCTGGGCGCCTTCGACATCCTCGACGACACCATCCGCGCCGACTGGGCCACCGCGCTGGCCGGAGCCGACTTCATCATCCTCGACTGCTTACGACCCTGCCTCGACGCGCTCGGCCTCTCCGAAGACAAAGAGGCCGGCCGATTCCTCACCGCCTTCGACAGCCTCTGCCATGAAGCCGGGGCGACCGAGGCCGTCGTCGTTCACCACATGGGCCACGGCCAGGAACGCTCACGCGGCGACTCACGCCTCCTCGACTGGCCCGACGTGCTGTGGAAAATCGTCCGCGACGACCAGGAAGGCGAGACCGGGGACCGCTACTTCTCCGCGCTCGGGCGCGACGTCAACATCGAAGAGTCCCGCCTCGACTGGACGCCGGAAACCCGGGCGCTCACCCTCTGCGACGGCGGCCGCATGGAGAAACGCGCACGCAACATGGGCATCGACATCGTCGAAATCCTCTCCGACCCAGCAAACTCCGGTGGCCTCTCTCAGACCAAACTCGTCGGCAAGTTGAAAGCCCTCGGGCACACCCGTGACGGTGCCCGTCGGGCGCTGCAGATCGCCATGGAGGAGGGTGTTCTGCTCACCGTCGAGGGGCCGCGGAACGCCACCGTGCACGTCCTCAACCCTTCGAGGCACCCATGAGCCGCGCGGTCCCGCGCGGTCACCGCGCGGTCGTTCGCCACCGTGCGGCGCGGCCCCCCTACGGGGGTGGGCCGCGCGCTGGCTCACCGCGCGGACAGATCACCCCATTTTCGAACGGTCGAAGACAGCCGGTGATCCGCAGTGCCCGAAGTCCATATCGCTGCGACCGCAGCACCGCCACCAGTGGGCGGCCCACGAATGTCAATCCGCCCATTGATCCCGGAGGTATCCGCATGGCCCGCAACCGTCAATCAGCAAAGTCTGCCGGGGCAAAGTTCGAACGATCCATCGCCGACTACCTCGCCCAGGTCCTCGACGACCGCATCGACCGCCGCGTGAAAACCGGCGCCCGCGACTGCGGCGACATCGCCGGCGTCCGTACCCACGACAACCAACGAGTCGTCATCGAATGCAAGAACACCGCACGCGCCACCCTGCCCGCCTGGACCGCCGAAGCACACACTGAGGCCAACAACGACGGCGCCCTCGTCGGCGTCGTCATCCACAAACGTCACGGCACCACCGACCCCGGCCGTCAATGGGTCGCCATGACCGTCGACGACCTCGCCGCCCTCCTAACCGGAGCCCGCCACGGACACCGGAGCGACGTATGAGCGACTGCCGCAACTGCGGCCGCGCTAACCAGGCCTACCTCTGCGACGACTGCGCCACCCAACTCACCCAGATGCTCGACCAAATCCCATGGCTGCTCGACGAACTCGACGCCCGCATTCAGAAAGTCGACCGCGTCAACATCGGCACCATCGGCCGCACACGACGCCAAGACAGCCTCGACGTCATGGACTTCGACGCCGCCGAAGAATCACGCCAAGTCCGCAAACTGCTGCTGCGCTGGGTCATTCGAGTCGTCGAACACCACACCGGACGAATCCCGCCCGGACTCGCCACCGTCAGCACAGCCAACCTTGCCCGCTGGCTCCACGTCAACATCACCGCCATCACCCGACTCGACACCGCAGGCCAGCTCTACCGCGACATCCGCCAGCTCGTCGGCACCGACACCGCCCGCACCGGCACCCTCGTCACCGCCATCAACCCCACCCAACGCCACCTCGTCGGACCCTGCCCAACGGTCACCGGCCGCGACCGCCAAGGCCAGCCCACCCACTGCGGCCACATCCTCTACGCCGACACCTACGACCGAACCGTCACCTGCCCAGACTGCCGCCGAGACATCGACATCGAGAAGACCCGCCGCGCCGCCGCCGCCGAACGCGACTACCAAACCGAGCAGCAGCTGCTCGAAGTGCTCGCCAACTGCGGCGAACCCATCGACCCCGACACCCTCACCGCCTGGATCAAAGCTCGCCGCCTACGCCCCGCCGGCCGCCTCCACAACGGGACCATCGTCCCCACCCACACCCACGACAACGCGCCCTACGTGTACAGCGTCAAGCGCGCCCGCAAGCTCCGCGCCCGCGACAACGACCTACGAACCCGCACACGCAGGAACGCCAACGCATGACTCACTGATGCCGCCATATGGCAAACTTCGGCGGATGACCGACGAGGAGTGGCGGCAGACCGAGACGGCGCAGTCGATCACCGCGTTCATGGCCGTGATGCTGAGCGTCCTCATGAACCTTATCGGCGGCGAGATCGGCGGCGCCTTCACTCGCCTTGCATCCGCTGACGTGAAGACGGATATCGAAAAGCAGATCGAATCAGCCGGGTTGCCGCCGTTCCTCAAGGAACTGGTGGACCCCGACCGTGATGAGGCAATGCGCGGCGGAATGTACTTGATCTCGATTCTCAGCGCGCTCGAAGCGTGCATCGAGGAGCTCGTCAAAGCTGCGATCCGCGCGAATCCAGCGATCACGGACAGCAAGCCGTACGAGAAGCTCAAGATATCCGGAGCGGGGTACTTCGGATCGATGGATGACAGGATCGAGAAGCTCTACCGGGCGATTGAAGAAGCAGTCGGACCCAAGGCGGGGATCAACCGGTACGAGGACATCCTGAAGTTCGTCGGCCTCGACGGCGCGGTTCCCGAGGGTTTCGGCGAAGTTCTGTTCAACGCGAAACTGATTCGCAACGCCTGGGCGCACTCAGCCGGTCGCGCTGACGCCCGCTTCGCAATAGATGCTCCGCATCTTCGGTGGAAGCAAGGCGATCTGATCAAGTTGACCCTCGACGAGACGGGGCAGTACATCACCGCAGTGATGCTTTACGGGATGGTCATCGCGAACCGTCATCGCGCAGAGAACGGTCTGCCCCCAGTTCCCGCCGTGACCGGCAAGGCCGCCAACAGCGACTTGGGGCGCGCCTACACCGCGTTGTATCCAGATTCCAACCAAGACTGAGCCGGGGTAGCTTCACCACCTCTGACGCGCTGACCTGCTACTATCGGTTTTCAGCGCACTACCCCCATGTCAACACCCCTGTTGGCATGGGGTTTCGTCGTATCTGAGACCTCACGACCAGATAGCCTGGCCTGCATGGAAAAGCGGTGGAACGTGCGGTACGAAATGCAGCTGGGCAACCTCGAATGGGTCGAAACCACAGTGGGCCCCACTACCGAACAGACTGCTCGACAGCACGCTGCGGACGTCAGCGACCTCGCCAACTATCGCGGCGTCACAGTCACCGAATCGTAGAGGCGACCCGGATGTCCGAATCGAATCCATGCCGCCACGGCTGGATCCTGACCGCGTCTCGCGGCCTTCATGGCGTCGAACCACCCACCAGCCTCAAAACGTGGAAGTGCAACCTCTGCGACGCCACCAGAGAGACCGAGGAACCGCGCCGGAACGCCACCCGCGCATAACCCGCTACCACCGCACCCCAACCCCCAGCTCCCTCTGGGGGTTCGACATATCTGGAGCGGGACAAGCCGATGCCCACAGCCCCGCCCCGCGTATGCAATCGCTGCAAGAAGCCTGCACCTAAGGGCCAGCGTTGCGCCTGCCGCCCCGCCTGGGAAGGCTCCACCCACATCGGCGGCCACGACGACCGACGCATGGCCGCCAGCATGGCCGCCTACCGCGCAGCCCACCCCTACTGCGAAGCGCCGGGCTGCCCCAAGGTCATGGCCCAGGTCGACCACATCGTGCCCCTCGCCGAAGGCGGCGACCGCTACGACTGGGACAACTACCAGTCCCTGTGCCAACCCCACCACGACCGGAAGACCACCGCCGACGCCCAACGCGGCAAGACCCGAGCGAGGTGACATGCCATGAACCGAGCAGCACGACGCGCAGCGCGCTACACCAAGGCAGGCCGCCGAGCCCACGCCCAAGCGACCGAGCACATCTGCGAGCACGGCAACTACAAGAAGACCGACGGCAACGGCAATCCCATGTGCCCGCACGGCTGCGGGTTCGAGAAGCGGGAGCAGCGCGGCGCCACTGCCAGAGTCTTCGACGCCGAGTGGAACGAGCTCGACAACGGCCCACTGAACGAAGTCGCTGACCGCCTCACCGGACGAGCACCCAGCACATGACCACCTGCCGCCACGCCTACGTCACCTCCGACGGCCGCTGCCTCTACTGCAACGCCGACTGCTCCAACGAGCTCGCCGCAGCCGTCGACGCGCTCAACGCCAACATCGCCCGAACGCTCGCCAGCGAGCCACACAGCCCCAGCACGACACACCCCGGCATGGGTATAGGGGTCCAAATCGCCACCGATCCAGCCCCGGCCCCCCGCCACGGTGCGCTTGCGTTTTTCTGCACAGCCTCGCGATATGGGGGGGTCTGACCGGTGGGGGCTCAGCAGCCTGCCCCGTTGCTGCTGCTCAACGGCCGCGGTGACGGCAAGGACAGCGCCGGTCGGCCGGTCGCGACGCCGCCGGCGTTCAAGCGGCTGGCGCCGAATCCGCCGACGTGGCTGTCGCGGGAGGCGAAGGCCGAGTGGCGTCGGATCGTGCCGGGGTTGACGCGGCTGGATCTGGTGAAGCCGGAGGATCGGGCCACGTTGGCGGCGTACTGCCAGGTGTGGTCGCGGCTGGTGGCGGCGTACCGGGACATCGAGAAGAACGGGTCGACGGTGCGCAACGAGTCGACCCGCAAGGACGGCACGACGTCGGTGTGGTGGACGAAGAACCCGGCGGTGGCGGTGGCGGAGCAGGCGGAGACGCGGCTGCGGCAGTACGCGAATGACTTCGGGCTGACGCCGGCGGGCGAGCGGAACGTGTCGAAGCGGGATGACGACCGTGGCGAGCACGAGGCGAACCCGTTCGCGGGCGCCGTCGGCGACGACTAACGACGAGCTCTGGGCTGACGCTGATCTCGATGAGCTGAAGCTCAGCCCGGAGGTCGCCTGGTATCTGCAGGACCGCGGCTATCCGCCGCCGGACTGTCCGCCGCTGATCAAGACGCCGGAACCGCGGGAGGTGCCCGGGGCCCGGTTCGATCCGGAGCGGGTCGACAAGGTGATCGCGGCGTTCCGGCAGCTGCGGCACACGAAGGGTCGGTTCGCCGGGCAGCGGTTCGACCCGGATGTGTGGCAGGTCGCGTATCTGATTGCGCCGCCGGCGGGCTGGGTGCACCGCTCGCCCGACTCGGGCAACTGGGTGCGGATCATCACGATCTGCTACTTCGACATGCCGCGCAAGAACGGCAAGACGACGACGGCCGCCGGGTGGGGCATCTACCTGACCGCGGCCGACGGCGAGCAGGGCGCGCAGGTCGTCGCGGCGGCGACAACACGCGATCAGGCGGGGTTCGTCTTCGAACCCATCCGGCAGATCGTGAACAAGTCGCCCGGCTTGAAACGGCATCTGCGGGCACTGAAGCACCGCATCACGCACGCGGCGTCAGGGTCGTACTTCCAGCCGATCGCGAACGCCGGCGATGCCCAGCACGGCGCTGACATTCACGGCGCGATCGTGGACGAGCTGCACCTACACAAAGACATGGTGCTGATCGAGGCGCTGGAGACTGGCACCGGTTCGCGTGAGCAGCCGCTGATCATCTACATCACGACAGCGGACGCGGGCCGCCGGCACACGCCGTACGACGAGAAGCGGTCGCTGATCGAGAAGTTGGCGCGCGGCGTGCTGAAGCGGCCCACGACCTACGGCGTGGTGTTCGCGGCAGAGAAACCCGAGTACCACGACGGTGTGCTGGTCAAGGGTGACGACCCGTTCGCGTATTCGACGCAGAAAAAGGCGAATCCAGGGCTTGGGGTGTCGCCGACGGTGCGGTTCATGGAAGAGGCCGCGGAGAAGGCGAAGGACAACCCCGCCGAGCTGGCCCGGTATCTGCGGCTGCACTTGGGGATCCGCACGAAGCAGGAGACTCGATACCTCGACGTCGACCAGTGGGACGCGAACGCGTCGATGGTCGACGTGACCCGGTTGAAGGGCCGGGAGTGTTACGGCGGGCTGGATCTCGGTTCGACGTCGGACTTGACGGCGTTGGCGTGGGTGTTCCCGGCTGACGATGGGGCGTTCGATGTGCTGCTGCGGTGCTGGGCACCGGAGGACAGCATCGAGGACCTGGACGCGCGCACCGCCGACGCCGCGTCGGTGTGGGTGAAGCAGGGGTGGCTGACGACGACGCCGGGCAACGTGACCGATTACGACTTTATCGAGGCGCAGATCAACCGGGACCGGGATGAGTTCCTCGTCAAGGAGATCGCGTACGACCGGTGGAACGCGACGCAGATTGTGAACAACCTGCTCAACGACGGCGCTCCGATGATCACCCACGGTCAGGGTTTCGCGAGCATGAGCGCGCCGACGAAGGATCTGCAGCGGATGGTGCGGGTCGGCGCGAAGACCGACGATGACGGGCTGCCGGTCAAGCCGCTGATCCGCCACGGCGGCAACCCCTGCCTGAGGTGGCAGGTCGACAACTTCGCGGTGGCGATGGATCCCGCGGGAAATGTGAAGCCGGACAAGAAGAACACCGGCGACAAGATCGACGGTGTGGTGGCGCTGATCATGGCGCTCGCCCGCGCGTTAGCGGCGCGCGAGGCGGAATCCACCTCGGCATACGAGGACGACGACGGCGAAGGGCTGATGATTGTTTAGACGACAGCACCCGGGCTTGAACCGGCAGGTGCTGGTGTCGTTGTTCTCGGGCAACGCCGTGTCAGGTGTGCTCGTCGAGACGCCAGGTCAGCTGCTGGTCCTGAAGGGCTGCGCGATTCACGACGCTGAAGCGTCCGCGCCGTCGCCGGCCGACGGCACGATCGTGATCGACGGCGCGAACGTCGACTACGTGCAGGTGCTGGGCTGATGTCGTTCGTCGTGTCTGAGGGCGCGGTGCGAGGACTGTCCCGGCCGAGCTTCACCGTCTCTGGTCGGCTGCCTACGGCCCCAACGATGATGGCGATGGAGTACGACAAGATCTGGCGCACTCAGCCCGCGGTGCGCACGGTCACGTCATTCCTGGGGCGCAATATCGCTCAGCTCGGCCTGCACACGTTCAAACGCAAGGGCGACACCGATCGCGAGCGCCTGCAGGACCATCCGCTGGCGATGCTGATGCGCCGGCCGAATCCGTGGACGACGCGGTACCGCTTCATCAACGCGCTGGTCCATGACTTCGCGATCTACGACGTGGCCTACTTGCTCAAGTCGAAGACAGCGGACGGCACCGCCGGCCTGATCCGCCTACCTCCCATGTTCGTGAAGCCAAAGGGCGACAACTGGCTTACTCCAGAGAAGTTCGAGGTGGCCGGCACCAAGGAACGCAAGACCTACGACGCCGACCAGGTGGTCTACTTCCGCGGATACAGCGCCAACGAGGACGTCGGCGTGTCGCCGCTGGAGTCGCTGCGACAAATCCTCGCCGAGGATTGGGAAGGCTCGCGGATGCGAGCGCAGGTGATGCGCAACGGCGCCAGGGTGTCGGGATACATCGAACGGCCACCACAGTCGACGTCGGGGGTCAAGGACTGGTCCAAGGAAGCCCGCGAGCGGTTCCGGCTTCAGTGGCAGCAGCAGTACGTCGGCGACGGCCCGCAAGCCGGTGGAACACCCATCCTCGAGGACGGCATGAAGTTCGTCGAGGCCAGCCAGACCGCGAAGGATCTGCAGTACATCGAGGGCCGGAAGCTGACCCGCGAAGAGGTTGCCTCGTCGTACTTCATCCCTCCGCCGATGGTCGGGATCTTGGACAAGGCGTCGTTCTCGAACATCACCGAGCAACACAAGATGCTCTACCAGGACACCCTCGGTCCGTGGCTGACGATGATTCAGGAAGAGATTGAGCTGCAGCTCATTCCGGACTTCGAGCCGATCTGGACCGACTTCTACGTCGAGTTCAACCTGCGCGAGAAGCTGACCGGCAGCTTCGTCGAGCGCCAGGACGCGATCAGCAAGGCGGTCGGCGCCCCGACGATGACCATCAACGAGGCCCGCGCGCTGGACAACCGGCCGCCGATCGAGGGCGGCGACGAGCTCGTCCGCCCGCTGAACGTCACGCAGAACGGTGACCAGGATCCGGTCGAGGCAGAGCCGGATCCGGCCGACGACGAACCGGACGACCTCGATGAGGACGAAGACGAGCAGGAGGACGACTGATGCTCATCAAGAAGGCATTCGCCAACTTCAAAGCCGGGCCCGACGACGGGCTGGCCGAAGGCCAGTTCACCGGCTACGCATCGGTGTTCGGCAACAAGGACTCCTACGGCGACGTGGTGATGCCGGGTGCTTTCGCCAACGACCTCGCGCGGTGGGAGGCCAAGGGCGATCCGATCCCGACGCTGTTCGGCCACAACATGTCCGATCCGGATTTCAACATCGGCTGGGTGCTCGAGGCCAAAGAAGACGACAAGGGCCTGCTGGTCAAGGTGCAGCTCGACCTCGACAACCCGAAGTCGCTGCAGACCTACCGACTGTTGAAGGGCAGGCGCATCAATCAGATGTCGTTCGCCTACGACGTGCTCGCCGGCGGCTGGGCCAAACGCCAGACTGACGACGGCGAGACCGAGGAGTACTACGAGCTCCGAGAGCTGAAGATTTACGAGGTGTCGGTGGTGCCGATCGGCGCCAACCAGGAGACCGAGATCCTCGACGTGAAGTCGTTGCGGCGCATCGCCGATCACGTCGATCTCAAAGCTGGCCGCGTGCTGTCGGCCAAGAACGAGACCGAACTGCGGGACGCCCACGACGCCATCGGTCGTGTCCTGTCGGCTCTCGACAGCACAGAAGACGAGGAGAAGGCCAGCGGTAACGGTCCGTCCCGGAAGGAGCCCGAGGCCTCGGGGTCCGATGGGGCCAGCCACAACCCGTCCGTCGACACCTCGGCGCTGGATCTGCTCAGTCTTGAAATTGAGCTGAGTACAACCACTTCCGAGATAGGAGCATGACATGCCGATGACGGCAACCAAGCTGGCCGACCTCCAGGCGGAAGGCCAGAAGCACATCGCCGACGCGAAGGCGATCGCGAAGAAGCACGACGAGAAGCAGGGCGCCAGCGAATGGCCGGCTGAGGACGTCACCTCGTACAACGAGGCGATGGCGAAGGCGACGGAGGTGCTCGAGCGCATCAAGGTCGCGAAGGCCGACCTGCAGGTGATCAACGACGCGAAGTCGCTCGCCGAGCAGATCGGCGAACCGGCTGTCGACGACCTCGACGCGCAGGGCCGTGCCCCCGAACGGAAGTCGATCCCGTCGCTGGGCCGCATGGTCACGGCTTCGGACGAGTTCAAGTCGCTGATGGCGCCGTTCACCCACAACGGGCAGATCAGCATCCCGAAGGGCACGCACATCTCGTCGGCGCCGATCGGCATCAAGTCGCTGATCACCGGCGCTTCGTCCACCTCGGGTGGCGCGTTCGTCGTCACCGACCGGACCGACATCGTCGAGATGCTGGGCCGCAAGACGCTGCGTCTGCGCGATCTCGTGTCGGTGCGCCGCACCGGATCCGACCTCGTCGAGTTCGTGCGGCAGACCAGCCACACGAACGCCGCGGCCGAGGTTCCGGAGGCCACCACGGCGGCCCGGCCGACCGCACCCGGCTCCGCGGGCGCCCTGGTCAACGCCGCCGGCGGCGGCTACAAGCCCGAAGGCTCGTGGGCATTCGAGATCGTGCAGACCGCGGTCAAGACCATCGCCGAGTGGGTGCCGATCACCAAGCGCGCCCTGTCGGACGTGGCCCAGCTCGAAGGTCTCATCAACGACGAGCTGGAACGCGACCTCAAGGACCGCGAGGAAACGCAGATGCTGGTCGGCAACGGCTCCGGTGAGAACTTCACCGGCATCCTGAACACCTCGGGCATCCAGACCCAGGCGTGGACCACCGACCTGTTCACGACCACCCGCAAGGCCGTCACCAAGGCCCGCTACGTGGGCCGCGTGAACCCCACCGCGTGGGTGCTGAACCCCGCCGACGCCGAAATGGTGGACCTGGCCAAGGACCAGGAGGGCCGCTACTACTACGGCGGCCCGCAGGCCATCGGCCAGCGGACGCTGTGGGGCTACCCGATCGTCGAGGTCGAGGACCAGCCGGAAGGCCGCGGTCTGCTGGGCGACTTCAGCAAGGCCGTCGTGTGGGACCGAGAGCAGGCCACGGTCACCATGAGCGACTCGCACGAGGACTTCTTCACCCGCAACCTCGTCGCGGTGCTCGGTGAGGAGCGGCTGGCGTTCGGTGTGACCCGTCCGCCCGCGTTCGTCGACGTCGACCTGGCCGCCTGACGGTCGACTGACCCACCACAACAGGGAGAGCGCGGAACATGGGAATCATCAACAGCGACGAGTTCGCGACGGTCAGCTCGGCCAACGGTGGTGAGCTGCTGAAGTCGTACGACGTCGAGATCAACGGCCACAAGACCACGGTCAAGCTGACGGACACCGACGCGCGTCGGCGCGGCTTGCTCGACGATGCCGCGGGGGCCGAGGAAGTCGTCGAGCTGAGGGCCAGGGTGGCCGAGCTCGAGGGCCAGTTGTCCGAGGCCGTGACGGCCGCCGAGGAGAAGGTTAGGGCTGCGGTGGAGGCTCAGGAGAGGGCGGAGGCCAAGGCTGAAGCGGCGCAGGCGAAGGTGGACGCCGCGAACGCCAAGTCGGCGGCGCCGGCCAACAAGCAGGCGCCCGCTCCGCAGAACAAGGGCGGTTCGGCCGCTGGCGAGAAGGCCGATGGCTGAACCAGCCCCGGCTGACGTCGCGCGGTACACGTCAGACCGGTTGGCGGCGGACGACGCGGAGACACTGCGTCTGCTGTCGGCCGGTCTGACGGCCGCGCGGCGGTTTTGCGGCTGGCACGTCACCGGCGTCCGCGAGGAAGACGTGGTGACGATGGACGGGCCGGGGTCGGCGCTGCTGGTTTTGCCGACGCTGCGGCTCGTCGAGCTGACCGCTGTCGTCGAGGACGGTGTCACGCTGGACGTGGCCACCGCCCTGGACGTGTCGCCGCGCGGCCTGGTCCGCAAGCGCTCCGGTACCCGCTGGTCGGATCGATTCGGGTCCATCAAGGTCACGATGAAGCACGGGTTCGACGACGCCGACGACTTCAACGCCGCGGTGCTGTCGTTCGTGGACCGGTCGTCGCTGGCCGCCACCGGCGGACGTGAACGCGTCATCGGGCCCATCCAGTACGAACCGGAGGCGATGGCCGCGGGGTCGGCGTTCTCCGTCGTGGAGCGGTCGCTGCTGGAGCAGTACCGCCTGGAGTCACCGGCGTGAGCGAGCAGGTGATCCGGCATCGCGGCGCCCGCCGGGACGAGAACGGGAAGTTCACGCCCGCAACGGATGAGCCGTTGACGGCGACCGTCGTTGCGCCCGGTGGTGGATCCGAACATGTGGAGCGCTCGCGCACCGGCGAAACCACGGCGTTCACGGTCTACTTCATCGGCGGGGCCGATGTCGTCAACGGCGACGAGCTCACCGTCCGCGGTCAGCGGTTCAGCATCATCGTCAACGACTGGCGTGGATCGGGTCGCGGCGGCGGGCTCGAGGTGCTGTGCACCAGGGCGCAGGGCTGATGGCCTCGAATTTCAAGCTGAACCGCAAGGGCGGCGCCGAGGTGCTCAACCAGCTGGCCGCCCCGCACATCAACGCGCTGGCCCGGCAGGTCGCCGCCGCGGCCGGCCCGGACGCCGAGGTCGACGAGTACACCACTGACCGCGCCGCTGCCGCGGTGCGTGTGCCGGCCGAGCAGCAAGCCAAGGACGGTGCGCTGACGCGCGCGGCTGCCACGGTCGGCCTCGAGGTGCGGTCGAAGTGACAGGCCGCGAACCCATCGACGTCCCGCGGGTGATCAAGGACTGGACGAAAGGCCAACTCGCCGCGCGCTTCCCGGAGCTGTCGGTGGCGCTCGAATTGCCGGACGACTGGGCGCTGGGCTCCGATCCGGTCCTGGTGATCGCCGACGACGGCGGCCCGATGGGCATGTGGCCGGTGGCGACGTCGCCGACGATCCGCGTCACGTCG
Source organism: Mycolicibacterium litorale (assembly GCA_050205415.1). GTDB lineage: Bacteria > Actinomycetota > Actinomycetes > Mycobacteriales > Mycobacteriaceae > Mycobacterium > Mycobacterium litorale_C. The sequence goes on along the minus strand of JBNMQY010000007.1, from coordinate 102,408 downwards.
TGGACGACGGGTCGAGACCGTACCTACGTGAACGCTGCGCTGCCCCTGCTGTTGACGAAGCGCATTCCCGGTATCGCCGCGGTCCTCCCGGGCGCGGGAATCCTCGACGCCCGCGACCCGAAGACGAAGGGCGACCTGTCGTCGTTCACCGTGCGGGCCCGCGCCCGCACCGCTGTACCGCAGTAACCAGAGACCGAGCACGAGCGGGACCACCGGGCCACCGCGCTAACCCCGCGGCTGAGGCGCACGCACTGTCCGACCCCCGCTCGTGTTCACAATCTGCCCCGCCCAGCCCGGGCGGGGTTCATTCAGCCCGCGAGGGCACCCGCAACGCCCTTGAAGGAGGGAAACTCGCATGCCCGGAAACCCCGATCTGACACTGATCCCGGACGAGGCCGAAGTGTGGCTGGCGCTGAAGTCTGATGTCACCGACATCGCGGCGATGATCCCCGAGTCGCCGACCGAAGACCTGGCCGAGCTGGGCTGGGAACACTCCGGCCTGGTCGACGACGCCAAGGGCATCCCGATCACCCCGAGTATCGAGGTCAAGCCGTACGACGCGTTCGGCCGCCCTCGATTCCGGGTGAAGCTGAAGAAGGGGACTTTGGTCACCGGATTCACCGCCCTGGAGCGCAATCCAGTGACCAACAAGATCGTGTTGCCGGGCTCGACCCCGAAGCGGGTCGGCATCCCGAAGGACGTGCAGATCTACGTGCTGTACCGGTTCGTCGACGAGGACCGGGCAACGGTGTGGGTGCAGCTGACCCCGGCGCCCGCGGAGCTGACCGGGACCAGCGGCATCGTCGACGGCGAGAAGTGGTGGGCCGAGATCAAGGTTCACCACACCACGACCGCCGAAGGTGACGTTTTCGAGATCGTCGACGCGTCCACCGACGACGTGGTGAAGACGTTCACCATCCCCGTGTCCGTGACGGCGTACACGGCGACGGTGGACGGCGTGACCACGACGTCGATCACGGCGAAGACGAAGGCCGCGCTGCAGGCGGCGCTGCGCGCCCTGTCGACCGTCGCGGCGCTGCCCGAACCCGGTGTGACGGTTGAGGGTCCGGACGGTGGTCCTCTCGTCGCGACATTCACCGGCCCGGTGACAACGGTGTCCGCGACCGGCACCGGCGGCACGGTGGGCGTCGCGTGACCGCTCGCAAGACAGCCGCGGCTCGCAAGCCGGCCAAGAGGGCGTCGGTGGCGGCGAGGGAGGCCGAGGCCGGTGACGGGTTCGTGACCATCGAGCACGTCGGCGTCACCTTGCGCATCCCCGTCGGAGGGAAGATGCCGTACCTGGCGGCGCTGGCGTTCAAGCGGGGCGAGAACGACCGCGGTAACGAACTGCTGCTCGGTGAGAAGCAGTGGGCCGCGCTGATGGAGAAGAACCCGACCGTCGACGAGATGAATGAGATCGCGGCGAAAGTTCAAGAAGCACTGGGAAACTAGCTGGCCTCTGTCATCTGCTCGATGAGTACGGCGACGAGATAGAGGCCGACCTGCGGCGCGAGTACGGAGTGGATCTGCTCGATTTCTACCGGGGAGATCTGTCGGTGCGAACGCTGGGTGTACTGGTGCGGCAACTGTCGGTGGATTCGGCGCTGACGCGGTCGCTCAACGGCGGCCGCAAGCCGTGGGGCCAGCTCGAGCACCTGATAGCCGATGTATGGGTGGTTCTGGTCAAGATTCTGAACCCGAAGAGTCGGGTCAGCGATCATCCGACACGCGCCGAGATGGAGACCAAGCGGCACGTCGCGGCCAAGCAGGCCAGGGTGGCCGAACTGAGGGCCAAGTACGAAAAACGCAAGCGGACATACGGATTGGGGTGATGTGAAGTGACAGAGCCTATCGGCTACATCCCAGTTCAGCTGATCCCCGTCATGAAGGGTTTCAGCGCGGAGGTCGACAAGCAGGTCAGCGGCATGCCGGGCCTCGGCCGGTCGGCGGGCAAGAAGCTCGGCGACGGCATCGCTGCCGGTGTCGGCGACGGCATGAAGGCCGCGGAGAAGGCGGTCGAGACATCGACCCGCAAGATCGAGCAGCTCAAGGACAAGGTCGCCAACGCGACCGACAACGTCCGTCTGGCCGAGCAGCGGTACCAGGAGGCGGTCGAGAAGGGCGTCAGCGGTGCGCGGTTGACCGCGGCGGCCAACGCGCGGGAGCGGACGCTGCGACAGCAGGCGTCGTTGACGCGTGATCTGACGCGGGAGACGGAACGCCTCGAGCGCGCCCAGAAAGACCTGGCTGAAGGTGCTGGCGCTGAGCGGGGTGGCGAATCAGCCGGGTCGTCGTTCCTCGACGGGTTCACCGGGGGTATCGCCGCGCTCGCGACGAAGGCGGGTCCGATCGGCGCCGCGATCACCGCCGCGGCGGGTGTCGCGCTCGCCGGCGGCGCAATCATCGGCAGCCAGGTCATGGCCGGCATGGAACGCGAGGTTGCCTCCGATCGGATCGCCGCGCATCTCGGTCTGAACGACACCGAGATGGCGCGGTTCGGCGACGTCGCGGGCCGCACCTACGCGTCGAACTTCGGTGAGTCGATGGGCGACGTCGGTGACGCGCTGGCGGCGGTCACGTCGACTCTGGGCCGTGACACTCCCACCGCGGTCCTCGAGGAGATGACGCAGAAGGCGCTCACCTTCCGCGACGTGTTCGGCGCAGAGGTGTCGGAGTCGATCGCCTTCGCGCAGAACCTGATCGTCAACGGTCTCGCACCGAACGCGGAGTCGGCATTCGACATGATGGTGACCGCGTACCAGCGGGTGCCGGTCGCGATGCGTGACGAGTTGCCGGAGATCCTGTCGGAGTACTCGACTTACTTTGAGTCGCTGGGGTTCTCGGGTGAAGAGGCCTTCGGGATGCTGGTCAACACGGCACCGAAGGGCACGATCGCGCTCGACAAGCTCGGCGATTCGCTGAAGGAGTTCACTCTCCTGGCAACCGATATCGGCGCCAAGCCGGTACAGGACGCGCTCGCCGGGATGGGCATGGTCGGCGCGGACGTCGCGAACAACCTGCTGGCCGGCGGGCCGGCCGCGCAGCAGCAGTTCGACGCGATCATCGACGGTCTGCTGCGGATCCCGGACGCCGGTGAGCAGGCGGCAGCGGCGATCGCGCTGTTCGGTACCCCGCTCGAGGATCTGGACAAGGCGAAGATCCCCGAGTTCCTGAGGTCCCTCGACGACGGCCAGCGCGCGATGGAGGGCTTCACCGGGGCTGCTGACGGCATGGTCAAGACCGCGGGCGACAACGCGGCAGGCACGGTCGAGTCGGCGAAACGCGCTGTCGAGCTGGCGGCCGGTGGCATGCAGGACAGCCTGGCCGAGGCGTTCGGGCCGGGTATCGAGCAGCTCGCCACGTTCATCACCGATCACCAAGCGGAAATCACGGGGTTCTTCTCCGGGATCGGTGAGGTGTCGGCGATCGCGGGCGAAGCGATCCTGATCTTCGTCGCGGAATCGACTGGAGCGCTGGCTGACATCGTGAACGCGGTCGGCGACTCCTACGGCGCCGTGATGACGGCCGCGGCCGGGTTCGCCGACCTGGTCGGTGACGACGACCGGGCCGCAGAGTTCCGCCGCCAGGCCGAGGCGGGCTATGGGTTGGCGGACTCCCTGTATGAGATGGAGGCGGGCGCGCGAACGGCTGCCGGCGCGATGAGTGACGCTGCGGACAACTTCGGGCAGACGAAGGACCAGGCGGGTCTGGTCGCGCAGAACGTGGAGCGCATCAGCGGGTTGATGGCCGCGCTGCCGGGGGGCAAGCAGATCGACATCAGCGCGATCGTCACCTACAAAGACACCAACGGGATCGTCATCGCTCCTGATCAGTTGACCGCGCCGGTGCGCGCCCCGGCGGTGCCGGGGGAGACGCGGCGCGCCCCCGGTCGTGCGTCCGGCGGCATCGTGGACCCGTCGGGCCGTATCAGCGGCCCGGGATCGGGGACGTCGGACAGCGTCCTGGCAGCCGTTATGGGCGGCAGTGGCGGGTTCATCCGAGTGTCGAATGAGGAGTCGATCAACACCGCGGCGTCGACCCGCGCGAATTGGCCTGTCATCGAGGCTATGAACGCCGGGGCGCAGATCGGCGAGTGGTTCAAGTCGTTGCCCAGCTTCGCTGGCGGCGGTGTTGTGAGTTCCGGTGCAAGCCAGCTGAAGTCGATCCTTGAGTCTCAGTGGCCGGTGGTGGCGAATGCTGATGCGGGCAGGCGGGACGGACCTGGTGAGCACGCCTCGGGTAACGCGCTCGACATCATGTTGGGTTCGGATTACAAGTCGCCCGAGAAAGTCGGCATGGGTGACTCGATAGCTCAGTTCCTCCTCGACAACGCGGGAGTGATGGACGTCAAGTGGGTGATCTGGAACGACAAGATCTACAAGCCGGGTCAGCCTCCGGCGGTCTACGGGAACCCGAGCAGCGGGGACGACAACAACCAGCACCGCAACCACCTTCACGTGTTCCTCACTGGGAAGGGCGCCAAGGCGCCGTCGTTCGACTCGAGTCAACTTCTCGGCAGCGGCTCGTCGAGCAGCTTCGCGGGCGGTTCCGCGATCGCGGCGGCCACCGGCGGTGTCGCCACCCCCGGGTATGGCCCGAACGGCGAGGCGGGCACCTACGAGCCACTGGACGGCAAGGCGCTGCGGGAGGCCGAGCAGAAGGTTGCTGACGCTGATGTCCGTATCCGCGAGGCGGAGGCCAAGCAGCGGGAACTCGAGGCGGACGCCAAGGAGTCGCAGAGGATCTCGGCCCAGGCCGACGTTGACAGGGCCAAACGTGAAGCGGCTGACGCTCGCGCCGATCTGGCGGAGGTCCAGAAGGGCAAGTTCACGCCCGGCGACTCGTCCTCGTCGTCGTCGGCGAGCTCATTCGGCGCCGGCAGTAGCAGCGGCCTGAGCCTTCCGTCGTCGTTCTCTGGCTTCGGTTCCGCCATCGGCGAGTTCGCGGGCGGCCAGATCGGGTCGGCGCTCGAGGTGTTTGGTGTCGGCGACTCGCCTCCCTGGTTGCAGGCTGCCTCGAAGTTCATCAGCGGCATCAGCGTGTCCGACAGCAACGGCAACAGCCTGTTCGACGGCGGGAATCTGTTCGGTGGCGCGGCCCCATCGACTGCAACACCCATGGGTGCGGGTGTGCCGCCACCGGATGACGCCGGAAACGTGCACGGCACCCGGGCGAATCAGGCGCCCGGCCCGGTCTACAACATCACCGCCCGCGACACCGAGGACGCATTCATCCGCGCGCAACGCGTCGAGCGAGAGAAGGCTGCAGCGAAGTTGAGCAGGTTCTAGATGGCGGTTGCAACGATCACCCTCGAGTCGGACACCGGCGACTGGGTTGTGGTGTCGGCACCGAACGACGAGTACCTGGCCGACGACATCATCCTGGACACCGACCCGGAGGGCTTGTACGACACCGGGTTCAAGGTGCGCACTCAGTCCGGTGCGTTCCAGCCCGGCGGCCGGATCGTCGGCGAGGAGATACCGATCCGCGAGATGGTGTTGCCGTTCTGGCTGACCCCGGCGTCGCGGCCACGCCTCCAACGACTGTGGGGCACGCCGGGGAACTTCCGGAAGGTCCGCTACACCTACGACGGCCCATCGGGTCCACGGTCGCTGACCCTGCGGCTGTCGAAGGAGATCAAGTACACCACCGAGGACGGGCATGACGCCGACATCGACGACACCTACCACGCGGTGGTGTCCGCGATCGCGCCCAATCCGATGTTCGAGGCCGCTGAGGACGTCGCCGAGTGGGTGAACCCGGGAAACTTCACCGTCTACCTCGCCGCGACGTCGGGGACGTTCCGGCTGGGGTACGCGGATGCGCTGACCGCGCTCATCCCGTACGACGCGACTGCCGCGGCGGTGCAGGCCGCGTTGGAGGCGCTGCCGACGCTTGGCGCTGGCAATGTCACCGTAACGGGCGACCCCGGGCGTTGGACTGTGCTCACGTCGAAGGATTGCCCGGGGATGCTGACTGTGGACGGGACATCGCTTGCGCCGCTCTCGCTCTCGGTCACCGTCGGCACGCTGTCGTTCACCATCACCGTCGGCGGGCAGACCACCGCGCCGATCGCGTTCCTGTCGTCGGCTTCAACGATCCGGCAGGCGCTCGAGCAGCTGTCGAACATCGGTACCGGCGGGGTCACGGTCACCTCCACGTCGTTCGGGTTCGCGCTGTCGTTTATGACCGGTCCCCTGAACGGCTTTCTGGTCGCGCTGTTCACCGGGAGATCGACTGCAGGGGTGCATGTCGCCCGCGTGGTGACCAATCCGAACACGGGCTGGTTCGACGTGTGGAATCCGACCGATCAGCCACTCTGGCCCGAGTGGACGTTCGACCCGGCGCAGTCGTGGCATTTCCCCGACTTCGCGTTCGGGCAGGAACGAAAGTGGAACCGCAAGGCCGGTGAGGACGCCGCGCGCATGATCGTCACCGTCCCTGTGACGTCGAAACTTTCGGTGATGTCGGACCCGTTCATGGACACGTACCTACCCGCCGACCTATCGAATTTTGCTGGCCTGATGAACGGCGTCGAGCCAATCTATCCGGTGCCGCCCTACACCGGGACTGAGGACGATCCGGTGCTGATGCCGGTGGTGTGCACCGGGCCCGCCGGGGCGAAGGCGACGCTGCGGCAACGCCGCTTCTGGTCGGCAGAAAGTGGGCTCGAGCAGTGAGCATCAGACCCCATACCTGCGGGATGCCGGGACCAGGCGACACGCACTGCACCGACGACCCCATGCACGACTACTTCTGCTACGACGCCAGCGAGGACGTGTCGTTCAACTCCCGCCAGGATTTTCGGCACGACTGCGACGACCCGGCGTGCCCCACGCCCCACTTCGTCAACGAGGGCGACTAAGTGACCGCCACGTTTGCCGAGCCGTTCACCGGCACCGACCACGACGACTTCGCCGCGTGGGCGCGGGAGATGCGCGAGTACCGCATCGAACGCGCCTACGACCGGCCAGTCATCAAGCTCTACGACGGTGACTGGGTGTACCGCGGCACCGTCCACGGCGAAATCGCCGGGCGCCAGACCCTAATCGTCAACGAAACCGGCTCGATCACGCTACGGCTGCCGATCGACCTGGACGACCGGCGCCGCACGTGGGCGGCGTTCTGGGCGCTCGACGAAGAAGCGCGCGGCACCAGCAACATCCACATCATCGTCGAGACCATGGGCGCCCGCACCGGCGGCCGGATGAAGGCGAAGAACGGCGTCACCGTCACCCGCGGCCCGGACGGTGACGAAGTGGTCATCGAGTTCCTCGACGACATCGAGGAGCTGAAACACGTACACACCGCAGGCAATCCGTTCCTGCCGATCAGCCTGATCCAGCAACCGAAGGCGTGGATGCTGTACATGCAGGCCGATCACGGGATCCTGCTGACGATGGCCGCGAACCTGCTGCGGCTACAGCTCACCAACATCGACATCGGCGACCTGCTCAAGCTGCTGGATCCCGACAACTGGACCCTCGAAGGCGTCGTCGACGCGCTGCGCGGGTTTTGGCAGCAGTCGCAGATCGTGATCAAGCCCCGCCACTTCGGTGACTCGGCGGCACCGCTGGCCCTGGTCGTCGGGAGTATCCGCACGTCGATCTTCGACGTCGGCGCGCCGATCCTCGAGGATGCGGAGCTGCAGTGGGATCTGCAGCGCTGGTTCAAGGGCGACCCGGAGCCGTGGCCCGGTGCGGGCACCAACTGGCGCGACGGCACCCTGTTCGTCGGCATCGTCGACAAGTCCGGGTTCCGCAAGGGCACCTCGCTGGGCGGCAACCTGGCGACCGGCCTCACACGCACGATCGCCAACCTGCTGTCCAACCACGTGGAGGACAGCTACGACCTGTTCACCGGTGAGACGATCGACGAGACCGGCTACCGGCTACCGGGGATTCTCGGCACGCTGCCCGCGCACCCCTATGTGGTGTACCGCGACGGCGACGTCACCGGTATTCAGACCAGCTCGTTCTCCCGGGGTGCGGGTGGTGCTGGTCGCATCACGGTCGGCGGGAAGTCAATGCCCGGCGTCAACGAGCTCTTCTCGGCAGCCATCAACTACGGCGGAGATGTGTTGGGAGACAACCTGTCGATGGTGATCAGCGCCTTCGCCGGCGTCAACATCACCGTGGGGTCGCTGGGCGGTGCGCTCGACGCGTTCCTGAACCCTATCTACCGCGATTCGATCCTCGCCCACATGAGTGTGCCGCTGCTGCTGCGGGTGTCCAGGCAGGGCTGGGGCCACTACCTGGAGACCGCCAGCACGAACGTGACGCAGGCGTTCACCGCGTCGTCCACGATGGATCTGCGGCGCCGCCGGCGCGAAACTGACCCCGACACCGCGTTCACGATGCAGGTCGCCAACGCCTCCCCGTGGCTGATCGGAGCTAACGGTCACGGGCATTGGTGGAACGGCGACCGCGTCGGCGGCACGTCGAAGTACTTGATGCCGCGGGTGTTCGTGCGGCGCTGCCGTCAACTCGACATCGCCTGGGGTGAGGGCAAGGGGTTGGCGATCGAAGCGACGTTCGGTGACACCCGCATCGAGAAGGACGCGATCGAGAAGCTGACGGAGCTGACCGCGAAGGCCATGACCGGATTTGGAGAGATCGGACTGTGGTGAACGAAGAGCATGCCCCGAAACTGACGCCCGAGTCGGCGAAGGCGTTGGCCGACAAGGTAATCGAGTCCGGCGTGGTTCCGAAGAAGGTTCCCAAGGTCGACGACATCGACGGCCAGACGAAGGCTGTGGGCGGCGCTCTGGCGTCCGCGCTGCTGACGGCGACGGAGATGCCTCTGCACCTGCTGCAGCCGGTGGTGGGGGATTTGGCCGCTCAGCTGGTGGCGCTGGGGATCCGGCAGACCAAGCATGTCGACCCGGAGGCGGTGCACGCGCCGGCGTGGATCACCGACGGGGTGCGCCAGGAGTCGGTCAAGCTGCCGGAGCAGCCGGAGCCCACCGAGGCGGAGCCGGCAGAGGCGCGGACCGCGGAGGCGCCGAAGTGCCCGAAGCGGATCAAGAAGGCGGCGCGGGCGGTGCGCCGGTGACCACACCGGGCGGTGTGGCGAACCTCCCGGTCGGGGCGCTGACGCTCGACACGCTGAAGTCGAAGCTGCAGGACATGTCCGGCGCTGCGATGAAGGCCCGTGCCGTCGAACGGTTCCCGGGCACATTCAACGGCTCAACCGGGGGAAGCCCGGCCTTGGACTTGACCCCGTTCGGCATCCTGACCCGCATCTGGGCCGAGGTCAATTCGTTGATCGCCAACGCCGACCCCGCCGACATCAACGGCCCCGAAGACATTCCGGAGCTGCTGCTCGAGTTCATCGAAGGCCTGCCGGTGGTGGGCCAGTTCGTCGACATTCTGAAAGCGATCATCGGCGAGTACGACGGCCAGGACGACGTGCTGCTGGCGGTGCAGGACATCTTCGCGCCGATCCGTGAGTTGGTGCGGTTGGTGGCCGGGGGGCTCGAAGAGTTCCCCGACGCCGACGACATAACGGAGGGGTGGGAGCAGCTCGAGGGCACCGTGTCCGCCGCGTTCGAGCGGGTGCTCACCCTGGGCGGTCTGTTCAACATCAACGACTGGGACAACCCGCCGACGCTGAACCAGTTCCTGCACTGGCTGGCCGATCAGCTGAACCCGCTCAACCTGATCGAAGCGGCGTTGCCGCCGAACATCATGAGCAACCTGCAGGCCGCGTTGGGCGACGTGAACCTCGACGTCGAGGTCGACGATTTCGACCCCGCCGCCGCCATCCCCCCGCAGTTGCAAGAGCTCGTCGACGCCGGCGTGAAGGCTCTCGGCAACGCGACGGAGAACGTCGCGGGGTCGGTGCCCCAGCTGTTCGACCTGTGGGCTCAGCAGCAGCGACAGATCACCGATATGAACGCCGGCCTGGCCGCCTTGAAGGCCGATCAGCAGGGGCAGATCAACTCCGGGAAGTCAGTCACCGTGTCGCTAGCCGGCGTCGCGAACACCAGCGACCTGACACCGCTGGGCTTCACGAAGATCGTCGACGCCGGCACGCAGAACATCGTCGTTCTCGACGAAGCGTTCGACATGGGCAACGCCGCCGCCAGCAGCGAGGGCTACCTGTACACCCTCGACAAACTCGCCACCGACTACTTCGAGACGTCGTTCGTGATGCCTCGCCAGGCGGGGCACACCACCACGATTTTCGGCACCAACTCCGGGAACTCCGGCACAACGGTGATCGGCCGGTCGAACCTGTCAGGGGCGCGGCGCTGCCAGGCCCGGGTGTGGTACGACAAGATCCGCATCGGCTGCGTGGTGGACGGCAATACCACGTGGTTCGCCCCGGCTGGTGGCGGCTCAGTGGACGCGGCGGCGATCGCCCCGCCAGGGGCGTATGTGACGTTCCGCGGCGGCACTACGGGCGGGGTGCGCATCTTCCAGGTGCTGGTGAACAATCAGGTGAAAATCACTCGCGTCGACACAGGCAACGTGTCGTATCTCGGCGAGGACTACCGGTATTGCGGCATCCTGATGGAGACCGACGGCACCTACCGGCCGAACAACATCAGCGTGTGGACGATGAACGACAACGCGCCGGCGGCGACGGCCGGCACGTTCTTCCGGGCGTACCGGTCAGGTGGTAGCACGGCCCAAAATCAGGACGGCTGGGCCGTATTCGCTCCGAACACCCTCAATGTGGAAGACCGCCGTTCAGCGGACCTGGGGTGGGATCCGGAGACGCAAACGCTCACGATCACCAAGGAGGGTCCGTACAGCTTTCCGATGCGGATCCGCACGGCCGTGAACCCCGCCGACAGTGAGGAATACGGGGTCGGCGTCTACCACACCAGCGGCGGTGTCACGACGCTGTACCGCGGCGGCGGGTTCGATCACCCCTCGGTGTCCGGCGGCAACAACACCAGCGCGAACCTGACCAATCAGAACCGTGTCTACGGCGGTTCCCCGGTCACGCTGTACTGCCTGCCCGGCGACACCATCCAACCCGCCTGGTGCGGCAACAACCGATCGACCACCTTTGGCGGAATCCCGCAGGGCATCACCGGCGACGGTGCCGGGTCCGAAACATGGTTCTGCGCAATCAAACACGGCTGAAAGGCACGCATGGCATCCGAATCGCTGAACTTCACCGACGAGCAGAAGCAGACCGCGCTGGCGATGCTCAACGCTGCGGGCGATCCGTGGACCCCGGAGCAGCTCGACGAGGCGCTCGAGGTGATCGGGCGAGTCGCCCAGGGCGACCCGATCGGCACGGCGCGCCGCCGCGTCGAGGGTGACGTGACATTCGTGGCGCTACGCCTGGACGCCGGCAACGGGCCGATCTGGCGGTGCGTCAACACCGAGGCCACCGTGTGGGATCAGGACACCTGCGACTGGCCCCTGATTACCGAGGAGATGCCGTGACCGCGATCACCCAGAACATCGCCGATATCGCCGGCGCGAGCGACAACACGGCGTGGGTGTTCTACACCCCGGGCATCCGTGAATCCTCGTCTGGCGGTGTCGTTTCGCCGAAGAAGGTGCGGAAGTACCCGGCCGACGGCGTGCTCACCGTGGAACTCGACCCCGGCCCCGCCGTCGTCATCGCGCCGGACAACAACCACTATCCGTTCATCGTTCCTGAGGAAGATACGCAGCTCTGGCCGCTGATCCAGGCTGCCGTCACTATCCCGCCCACCACCGCGCAGGAGAAGCTGGCTTCAGCGGTATCCGCATGGCTGACGAGTCATGGCGGCGCCGGCCCTGTAGTGGCCGAGGAACTGGCGGTAGCGGTGCCGCCCGCTGTAAGCGCGGAGCTGACTGAGCAGACCCCGGCGGCAGTCGCTGCCGAGCTCGCCGAACAGGCGCCGCCGGTGGTGTCGGCGGTGCTTGCCGACCAGGCGCCGCCTGTGGTTGCCGCGGCAGTGACCGCCGATATAGCGGGCCGAAGCTTGCTGGAGTCCCATGATGCGAGGCTCCCGCAGGTGCTCGACCCGACACCTAGTCGCGCTCTGGTGGAAACCGACGAGGTGGGGCGAGTATCCCGCTACGTCGACAACACGGGCCGGACATGGCTGAAGCCTCACCCCGATATGAAGGTGCGGTCGGAAAACCTCGCCGATGAAATCCCGGTGCCGAAAACGGTTCCCACGGATGAGCAGGTCGTCTTCGCGGTCACTGACAGCGCAGACCGAGCCGCCATCTCGGTGCACCCAGATGGCACAGTCACCATCAACTTGTCGACGGCAGCGCGCAGCTCATTGGGGCTCCGGACGCAAGCCGAGCCGACGTGGTCGACCAAGAAGCGAACGTGGAACCCCGAACGCGCGCTGTACAACTTCCACCCCACGTCTCTGCAGAAGTGGTATGCCGCCCTGGCCCGCGCCATGGCCGGCAGCGGCACCGCGCACATCACCACGTTCGTCGACTTGGAGACCTACGGTGCGGCGAACAGCGGTGCGTCCCAGCCGAAATGGCGCAACTCCTGGCCGGGAAGGGTGCGCCGCCGACTCGACGCGCTGACCGGGTACGCGTCCGGCACCGGCATCGTGCCCGCACTCAACATCCTGTTCGAGACACCCGCCGACGACCCGCGGTGGGTATTCGGCGCCGGTGCCGCGCAACTCGTCCCTGCCGGATCATCCGGATCCCCGAACTACGGTGTGCTCGGCCGCGGCGCGGTGCGACTGACCAACACCTCCGGCACCGGGTTCTTCGAGTTCACTCCCGTCGGAAATGTCAACCGGTTCACGATCTTCGCGATCGCGGATCCCGGCGCCACTGGCGTCGCCACGGTTAAGGTCGACGGGAACAGCGTCGGTACCTTCGACGTGTCCGCCGCGGGCGGTTCCGGGACACTGAACCGCCGCACCGGTGTCCCGGCGAATGTGATCGTCGTCGACATCACCGGGCTCGCCTCCGGCGCCCACACGCTGCGCGTCGAGGGGCCAGCGGCATCGACCCTCACCGTGTGGGCAGTCGAGGGCGCCACCGGCGCCGGGGTGAGGGTGTCGAATCTGGCGCGCTCCGGCGTCGGCAGCACCGCGTTCGCGCTCGACGACACTACCAACCACTTCTACGGGTTGCCGCTGCACGTCGACACCGTCAAAGCCGACCTGGCGATCATGATGCTCGGACTCAACGACCGATCGACGGCGTCGTCGACGTTCGTCACCCGAGTCGAATCGGCGATCGAGCGGGTACGCGCCGCCGGCGGCGACGTCCTGCTGGTCTGCCCCGGCCAGCCGAACTACGCATCGCTGCCCGACCCGCTGCCGCCACGGCTGACCGACCTCTACGGCCTGGCCGACACCTACGACCTGCCGCTACTCGACACGGCCTGGGTACGAACCGACTTCGCGACCGCGAACGCCCTTGGCCTCTACGCCGACACCATCCACTCCAACGACACAGGTCTCGAACACCACGCCCGACTCATCTTCAACGCGCTGACAGGAGCCTGACCCATGACCGTTCAGATCAAGATTCCGGGTGTGCAATTCTCCGACGCCGACCAGCTGCCCGTCATCCGCGCGGACTCGATTCTCCCCGCCGCCGGCGCGCTGCTGCTGATCGACCCGACGCACCCGGTCGGCGCTTGGGCGGCGGGTGTGCCCGCCCACGATGCCGCGGTACCGAACATCGCCTGGCAGCAGGCGGCGGCCGTGCTGGGTTCCGGCACACAAGAATCGCTGGAGGGATCGATCTACAGCGTGGGCATGGCAGGCGCGCAGGGACTCGTCGAGCGCACTGCGAGAGGCGGTCTGCACGCAATCATCTCGCCGACCGTGGCATTCACCGACGCCACGGTGGGCTACAACGTCGCCGCACCGCAGGCGATCGCCGACTACATCCGGGCCAACCCGCTGCACAAGTACTACGGCTCGATCTGGCACCGCGTCACCCGCGTCGCAGACGCGAGCTTCACGACGCTGTTCTCGACGGTCAATACCGACACGATGTTCGCGATGACGTTCGCCAGGGCGACTAACCTGGCGCAGGCGGGCGGTAAGGACGGCGAAGGCGCTATCGACGACACCACCGGTGGCAACCGGTTCCGCAACATGGCGGCCACCCCAGGATCGGGTTACGCCACCGATCCCGTCGTTAACGCCACCAATTTCGGACCCGGCCCGCGGTCGATCTTCCTGGTTGGCAACCGGCACAACGTCAACGGCACTTCCAGTTCCGGCGCTCGTCGCGGCAAAGGCGGATCGCGGATCTTCTACCGCTATTACCTCGAAGACCTCACGGTGTCTGGCCGTAGTTACGCCGCCGTCGATGCCCTCGACCGCGCACTGTTCGCGCAGCTGTGCAACACCGATGGCGGCCGATACCACGGCGACACCTTCACCGACCCCGCGGCGATTCCTTGACGCTGCTCGATCGCCTTGACGCCCACGGCGCCGATGACCCCGACTTCAACGAGGGCCACCCCGAGGACCGTTGCCCGCTCGACGGTCGCCCGGTCGACGAGCACCGCGGTGGGGCGGCCGAACGGCGGTCGACCGTCTGGCGGCATCGCAGCGCCGCGGTGTCCGACCTGATCGCCCGGAAGCTCGGGTGAAGACCCCCTCGTGTGCGCCGCAGCGATCACCGGCGGCCTGATCGTCGAAGCCGTCATCGCACTGGCCATCGTGCAGATCGCCGACGGCCGACTTCCCGAAGTTGTAACCACCTCGTAAGTCCGCGGGACACCGCAACCCCTGAAAACCACCCGACGCCAATCCCGGCGCGCGGGCCAAACCCATGCCCGAAAGGACCAGCCCGTGAGCTTCCGAACCGCCTACGGCAACACCCACTCCGAGAACCGGTGGCGCATGTGCAACCGCGACGAATGCGTCCTCGTCCCCGGCCCGTACATGAACACCGCGCCGCTGCGCCGCGGCCCGGCCGAGGTCGTCCTCGGCGACTTCGTGCGCCGCCACCACGTCGAGGTGGAACCGATCATCGGCCCCGTTTGGGGCTGGTCGGCCATCAACGACGTCGGCAACTCCAATCACCTGTCCGGCACCGCGGTCGACGTCCGCGCCACCGTGCGCCCCTGGGGTGCGCGAGTGCTGCCCGGGCCCGTTATCGACCGCACCTACCGCCTGCTCGACCGCTACAAGATCGACGGCCAGTCGGGCATCAAGTGGGGCCGCGAGTGGAACCGCGCCGACGAGATGCACTTCCAGCTCATGTGGCCCGAGGGTGACCCGCGCTGGGGCCGGCTGATCGCGCAGATTCAGGGC
This sequence comes from Mycolicibacterium litorale, assembly GCA_050205415.1. Lineage (GTDB taxonomy): Bacteria > Actinomycetota > Actinomycetes > Mycobacteriales > Mycobacteriaceae > Mycobacterium > Mycobacterium litorale_C. The sequence goes on along the minus strand of JBNMQY010000007.1, from coordinate 87,191 downwards.
GCGCCGGTCGTGCGGCCACCGATCCCGCCCACACCGGCCGCGCCGCAGGGTTCGTGGAATCCGACGCTGCAGTACGGATCTCAGGGTGCAGCGGTGCTCGAGCTGCAGCGAGACCTCAACCGCATCTTCCCGGACTACGCCGCGACTCCGCTCGTCGAGGACGGCGAGTTCGGCCCCGCCACGCGCGCCGCGGTGCAGGAGTTCCAGCGCCGCGCAGACGGCCTGGTGGCGGACGGCATCGTGGGTCCGCTGACTTGGGTTCAGCTCAACCGGTTTGGAGTGAAGCTGTGACTGAGCTGCGCTACGGGGGCGCGACACCCGCCGAAACCATGGCCTGGCAGCGCGCCATTGTCGCGTTCGCCCCCTCCTACGCGCGCCGCCCCGACGGCCGCCCGCTCGCCGTCGACGGCTGGATCGGTGACGACGACGCCCGCGTGGCCGCCGACTACCGGGCCCGCCGCAAGCTCCCCGCCCCGCCGAGAGGCGTGGTCGTCACGCACGAGGAGTACGCCGCGCTGGTCAAGTCCGCGCCGCCGCCGGCCCGCAAGAAGCACCTCGGCATCGTGTTCCGCGGCACCGGCGGGATCATCGGCCAGGACTACGTGTCCCGCGTCTGCCAAGGCGCCGGGGATCTCATCGAGGAACGCAACCCCGACTTCCCGGCCAGCATGGGCGGCCTGCCGCCGGGCGCACCCGGCACGCCCTCGGCGCAGAAGGCCATTCAGCTCGGCGTCGTGTCCGGCCGCCGCGAGATCCAGACGGGCCGAACCTTCATCCTCGGTGGCTACTCCCTCGGCGCGATCGTCGCGGCGATGCTGCGCGCCGAGCTCGAGCCGGGCGGCCCGCTCGCCGACTACCGTCGGAACTACGTGTGCGGCTTCACCTTCGGCAACCCGTCACGCCCGTTCGGCCACACCTACTACCTGGGCGCCGTGCCCAGCGGGCGTGGCATCTCCGACTTCCAGCTGCCGCAATCCTGCGCGACGTGGGACTGGTGCGACCTCGTCCACCCCGACGACATGTACGCCAACGTCCCATTGGGCAAGTCTGGCGAAATCATGACCGGCGCATACGGTTTGGTCACCAACCTACAGATGAACGACATGCTCGGCACCGTGCGGGCGATGCTGCCGTTCATCCTCGAAATCGTGCAGGACGCCGGCATCGACCTGCCGTTCATCACAAAGGTCGGGGGCGGTGTCATGTCGGCCGGGTCGATCGCCGGGCTGGCGCCGGTGCTGCTGCCGCTCCTGATCGGCATGCTGCCCGGCCTGATCGGCGGTATTGGAGCGCCGAACAACACGCTGACGGGTCCGGCCGCCGCGGTGCAGGCCGCGATCATCGCGATGAAGTTCCTCATCGCCGGGACCGCCCCGCACATCAACTACCACGCGTGGGAGGTATGGCCGGGGCAGACGTATCTCGGTCTCGCCATCCAGCACGTCCGCGACTGGGCCACACGGGTTCCAGCGCGCTGAAGCACCCCACCGTGGCCCGCGTGCAACGACGCACCGGGCTCATCACCACGCACTACCAACCGAAAGGAATCACCATGTTGAGCAGGTACTACAAATCGATTATCGCGGGCGCCACAATCGTCGGCACCACCCTCGGAACCGTCGCGGCCGATCCCGACATAGCGGGCGTGCTGCCGACGGGCTGGGGTGCGGCCATCGCCGCCGGCGGCACGGTCGTCGGAACCTGGCTGGTCTGGCTCAAGCGCAACGAACCCACCGTCACCGAAGCCGAGGAGATCCTGCAGCGCGCCCAGGACCGCGCCGTCGGCCGCCACGCCCGCCCGGAGTGACCTACCGCTGGGTGCCCAAGCGGTGGCTCCGGTTCCTTCAGGTGGCCACACTGCTGCTCACCGCAGCTGTTGGACTCGGAATCGTTGCGCTGCCCCGCACGGCGGCGCAACTTTCCAAGCTCGAACAAACCATGTCCGGCGACTGGTTCGGATGGGTGCTGTTCACGGCCGGAATGCTCGGCGGCGTGGCCGAATTGGCGATGTGGCAGCGACAACACGAGCGGTACACCGTGTTCGTCGCTGTCGCACACATCGCCATCGTCGGCACGCTCGCCGGGTACATCTCCGGAGCCGTCTGGGGTGTGCTGTCCACGAACTGGCGCACCTTCATCACGCCGGTGCTCCTCCTGCTGGTGCTGCTGTGGAACCTCGGGTTCGTCCAGCGTCGCCCCCGCGATCAGCTGCCCACCGCGTTCGACCCCGGCCCGTCACCCCGACTGCAGGGAAGAGACGAGCTGTGAGCCCCGACATCGTGGTCGGCTACTGGCCCGCGTGGCTCGCGCTGGCCGTCTCCGCGCTCCTCGCCATCAACCGGCTGATCGAGGAGTCCCGCAAGTTCGCCGGCCACTTCGGCGAGTGGGGTCGACGACGGCACGAGCGGGCGGTGAAACGCCACCAGATCGACCTACACGCGTCGCAATTCGCAGGCGCCGTCGAGAAGGCGGTGGCAGACGCCCGACGCAAGTGGGAGCAGGAAGAGAATGAGGCGATCGCCGCTCTCGACGCGCGCCTCGAGGCGGTATCGAAAGTGACGGGCCAGCAGCGCGTCGACTTGGACACCGTGCGCAAGCAGCTCGACATCGTCGGCGAATACGCCGAGTACGAGGCGGCCTGGCATCGCTACATGCGAGCCCTCGCCGCCCAGCAAGGCGACGTCGACTGCGTGCCCCTCAACAAGGTCCCTACCCACATGACATGGTGGGCGTTCGAGGCGCTCCACAAACAGCACGGCGGCGGCCGTGATTGGTGGGGCATACCCGACGTGGCGTAGCGCACCCGACTCGACCGCCCCCAGCCTTTGGGCTGGGGGCGGTCTTCGTCGTTCCGGGTGGGTACTCTCCCGCCGTGGCCGACGAGCTGGTGCAGTGCACGACGGGCGGGTGGATGCGCCTACCACTGACACACTGCCCGAACGGCCACCAGCTCGGCCCGGGGCGCGTGCTCGTCGGCAACCAGCCCTGCGGCACCCACAACGGCCACACCACCTGGACGTGCCTCGAATGCGACGCCACCGAGTACCGGCCGCACCTCGGGTCAGGGTGCCGGGTGCTCAACGGGCCCGCCCCGGTGCGCATCAGCACCCGCCGCCAGTAGCTACTCGGCGACCCTCCGCCACGGCTGACACCCCTGCGTCCAGAACGCCACATCGGTCGCCTCGGTGCGCACCCGAATCGTCTCGAGGTAGTCGGCGCCACCCGCGTCGACCGCGTTCGATATCACGGGCTCGGTCGAGTCGAGCCGCATCCACGAGCACCGTTCGCCGTCCGCGCGGGCCCCGTTGCTCTCCCAAACCCCCACGCCGGCGTCCCGATAGACGCCGTCGTCTTTCAGTATCTGCCCGCCGATGCTGACGTCGGTGGGCGGCGGAGGCGTGTACCGCGATGTCGGTGGCGGCGCTGTCTCGAGTGTGGACGGCTCAGCCTGCCTGTCGCCGCGGTCGTTGGTGAGGGTGCCGATGACGGCGAATACGGCGACCAGCACGAGCAGTCCAACGCCGGTGATGCCGACGCACCGCTGAACCTTGGACCGCCGAGCATCGCGCGCATCCACTTCCCCCATGCGCGCATGGTAGCGGCATCAACCGCAGGTCGGCGTCTGAACGTAGATGCGCTCATCGAGTAGCTCGTCGGCCGGCGCGAAGTCCGGCGGCGGCCAGCCCGCCCGGCGGCAGAACGCCCGGGCGGTCGCGATCACCCGGAGGTCGGCGTCGATCGCATCGATGTCCCGCATACCTGGTTGGACGTTCAGGGTGCCGATCTGGGTTCCGTCACGCCGAGAAGTTGTCACGCGGTTGTCACAACACACACGACTCACCGCGCTTCATCGTGAGACACAACGAGACTGTTACCGCTCGTCAGAGGGAGAAATCGAGCCATTGTGAGACACCGTGACACCCCCCGTCACGGACTGTAAATCCGTCGGCTTACGCCTACGCAGGTTCGAATCCTGCACCTGCCACACTGATCAGGCCCCCTTTCGAGGGGGCCTGATCGCGTTGGGGGGCGTCACTGCTCAGCGCAATCGCATGCGCCACCTCGTTGCGTTGTGATCTTCTGGGAAGACCAACGGCACGGGGAGCCGGTGACATGTCAGAAGCCCAGTCCGCACCGTCGAGCATCGCTGTGCTCACCAGCGGTGGTGACGCCTCCGGGATGAACGCGGCGGTGCGCGCCGTCGTCCGCACCGCCGCGCACCGCGGCATCGACGTGTACGCCGTGCACGAGGGCTACCACGGCCTCGTCACCGGCGGCCGGCTCATCCGCCGCATGGATCCGGCCGACGCCGACGGGATCCTGCACCAGGGCGGCACCGTCATCGGCACCGCCCGGTCGAAGGAGTTCAGAACCCGCGACGGCCGCCGCACGGCCGCCCGTCACATGGTCGAACACGGCATCGACGCACTCGTGGTCATCGGCGGCGACGGCAGTCTCGCCGGGGCCAACGCGTTCCGTCAGGAGTGGTCCGGGTTGCTCGCCGAACTGGTCGAGACCGGCGCCATCTCGTCTGACGTCGCGGACGCGCACCCGTTCCTGCGGCTCGTCGGTCTGGTCGGATCGATCGACAACGACATGTCCGGCACCGACATGACGATCGGCGCCGATACGGCGCTGCACCGCATCGTGGAGGCGCTCGACGCCCTGCAGAGCACAGCGGCCAGCCACCAACGCACCTTCGTGGTGGAGGTGATGGGACGCAACTGCGGCTATCTCGCCCTGATGTCGTCGCTGGCCACGGCGGCGAGCTGGGTCCTCATCCCCGAACAGCCGCCGTCCGGGGACTGGCGTCAGCAGATGTGCCGGGACCTGAAGGCGGGACGGGACATCGGCCGTCGGCACAGCGTCGTCGTCCTCGCCGAAGGGGCGCACGACCGCGACGGCAACCGCATCACCGCCGAACAGGTGCGGACGCTGCTCGAGGAGGAACTCGGGGAGGAGACCCGGATCACGGTCCTGGGGCACGTGCAACGGGGCGGCGCGCCAAGCGCTTTCGACCGTTACTTCGCCACGGTGCTCGGCCATCTCGCCGTCGAACGACTCTTCGCCGACGAGCCGGACGCGCCGGCCCAGATGATCGGATTGCAGGACGATCGGGTCGTCACCCTGCCGCTGATGGAGTGCGTGGCGCAGACGAAGGAGGTCGCCGAGCGGATCGCGGCGCGCGACTACGAGGCCGCAACGGACCTGCGCGGCGGGAACTTCCGGCAGTCGTACCGGATCCTGCAGACCATCCAGCAGGCCGCACCGCGACCCGTCTCCACGCGGCGCCCCGCCCGTATCGCGATCGTGCACGGCGGCGGGCCGGCGCCCGGCATGAACACCGCGGTGCGTGCCGCAGTTCGCCTGGGCCTCGATCGCGGCCACACCGTGCTCGCGGTCAGGAATGGATTCCGCGGACTACGCAACGGCGACGTCCACGAGATGGGCTGGATGGACGTCAGCGGCTGGGTGTCCGAAGGCGGCGCCGAGATCGGCACCAACCGTGACGTGCCCGGGCCCGCCGCGATCGCCCAGATCGCCGAACAGGTTGCCGCGCATCGGATCGACGCCCTGTTGATGGCAGGGGGCTGGAGCGGCTACCGGGCCGCGCACGAGCTCCACCGAAGTCGAGACCAGCACGCCGCTCTCGACATCCCCATCGTGTGCCTGCCGATGACCATCAACAACGACGTTCCGGCAACGGAATCGAGTGTGGGCAGCGACACGGCGCTCAACAGCATCGTCACCGACGTCGACAAGATCCGGCGGTCCGCGGTCGCCACCCGGCGAGTCTTCGTCGTCGAGGTGATGGGCCACGACTGCGGTTATCTCGCGCTGCTCAGCGGCCTGGCCACCGGAGCCGAACGCATCTACCTCCCGGAGGAGGGCATCACGCTCGACGGTCTCACCGCCGATGTGCACGCCCTCGCAGACGGCTTCCGCAACGGCAAGCGGGTCGGTCTCGTCATCCGCAGCGACGGGTCCGACCGCGTCTACACCTCCGGATTCATCACCGCGCTGTTCGAGAAGGAGGGCGGCGATCTGTTCGACGCCCGGGAGGAGGTCCTCGGCCATGTCCAGGAGGGCGGCAACCCATCGCCGTTCGACCGGGTGCGCGCCACCATCCTGACCGCGCGGTGCATGGAATTCCTCTCGGAGCAGCTCGCTTCCGGCGGCCGGGCGGGCGCAATGGTCGGATATCAATCCGGCGAACTCCGGTTCACCGACCTCACGCGCTATCCGGCGCTCGTCGGAGAAGACGTGCAGCGACCCGTGGAGCAGCGCTGGATGGACTACCGGAATCTCGCCATCGTCATGGGCGGCTGAGCAAATGCCATTTGCGCAACGCCGCGCCGAAGCGCACCATCCGAATATGGCGGAAGCCACCGCCCCGAGAGAAGACGCGTTGGGCAGCGCGCTGGCGCATTCCCGCAGCGCTGCCGAAGTCCTTGCGGTACTGGACAGTTCGGGCGCCGGACTGGACAGCGACACCGCGCGAGAACGGCTGGCCACCTATGGCGCGAACAAGCTGCCCGAGAAGAAACCGCCGCCCGCGATTCTGCGATTCCTCGCGCACTTCAACAATGTCCTGATCTACATCCTGATCGCCGCCGGCGTGCTGAAAGCCATTCTCAACGAATGGGTGGATTGCATCGTCATCATCTCCGTCGCGGTGATCAACGCCGCGGTCGGCTTCCTGCAGGAGGGCAGGGCCCAGCGGGCGCTCGACAGCATCCGGGGAATGTTGTCGGTCACCGCGCAGGTGCGCCGCGACGGCCACTGGCAGAAGGTGGACGCGCAGACGTTGGTGCCCGGCGACATCGTGCGCATCGCCTCGGGTGACCGTATCCCGGCCGATATGCGTCTTCTCGAGGTCGCGAACCTGCGGGTGGAGGAGTCGGCGCTCACCGGCGAGTCACTGCCCGCCAAGAAGGATGTCGAGAGGGTCGGCGCGGACGCGGGTCTGGGCGACCGCATGTCGATGGTGTATTCCGGCACGATCGTCGCCGCGGGCGCCGGTACCGGCGTGGTGACGGCCACCGGCACCGGCACGGAGATCGGCCGCATCCAATCGCTGATCGCCGACGTCGAGACCATCGACACCCCGTTGACGCGCAAACTGGCCCGGTTCGGCCGCCAACTGTCGCTGGGCATCCTGGGCATGGCCGCGTTGATGCTGATCATCGGTAAACTCCTGCACCAGTTCTCGGTGAGCGAGTTGATCACGGCTGCAATCGGTTTCGCTGTCGCCGCCATTCCGGAGGGGTTGCCCGCGGTCGTCACCATCACGCTGGCGCTGGGTGTGCAGCAGATGGCCCGTCGAAGGGCGATCACCCGCAAGCTGCCCGCCGTCGAGGCGCTCGGCGCCGTCAACGTCATCTGCTCGGACAAGACCGGAACGCTCACCCAGAACGAGATGACCGCTCGTACCGTGGTCACCGCACACCATCGGTTCGACGTCACCGGAACCGGATACCGGCCCGAGGGCGGTATCGAACTCGACGGCGCACCGGTCGTGCCTGCCGACCATCCCGATCTGGCGGCGCTGCTGACGACCATGGCCGTCTGCAACGATGCGCGGCTCGACGAAGCCGACGGACAGTGGCGGGTGGTGGGCGAGCCGACCGAGGGTGCGCTGCGCACCTTGACGCAGAAGGTCGGGATCGACGACGAGGACTGGCCGCGTCTCGGGGTGGTCCCGTTCGAGTCGGCCAACAAGTTCATGGTGACGCTCAACGCCACCCCCGGCGGCGACCGCTACCTCTACGTCAAAGGCGCACCGGATCGACTGCTCGACCGGTCCACCACCCAGGCCGGCGACGTCTCCGCCGAGCCGCTCGATCGCGCGCTCTGGGAGGCACGCATCGACGAACTCAGCGATCAGGGCCTGCGGGTGCTGGCGGCGGCCCGGCGACCCGCGGACGGTGTCGGCACCCTCGACACCGGGGATGTGGACGACGGACTGGAGTTCCTCGGCGTCGTCGGCATCGTCGATCCGCCGCGGCCCGAGGCGATCACCGCCATCGAAACGTGCCACGGGGCGGGCATCCAGGTCACGATGATCACCGGTGACCATGCCGGCACCGCGCGCGCCATCGCTCGCGAGATGGGCATCGTCAAGGGCGGTGACGAGCCGCGGGTCGTGACCGGCGCCGAACTCGAGGCGATGAGCCAGACCCGGTTGCGCCAGGTGGCCGACTCCGTCGACGTCTACGCCCGCACCAGCCCCGAACACAAGCTGCGTATCGTCAGCGCCCTGCAGGCCCAGGGCAAGGTGGTCGCGATGACCGGTGACGGCGTCAATGACGCACCGGCGTTGACGCGGGCCGACATCGGGGTGGCGATGGGCATCAAGGGCACCGAGGCGACCAAGGAGGCCGCGGGCATCGTCCTGGCCGACGACAACTTCGCGACCATCGAGAGGGCCGTCGAAGAGGGCAGGCGGATCTACGACAACATCCGCAAGTCCGTGCTGTTCATGCTGCCCACCAACGGCGCCCAGTCGCTGATCATCCTCGTGGCGATCCTGCTGGGTTTCGCGTTGCCGCTGGAGCCGGTGCAGATCCTGTGGGTCAACATGGTCACGTCCGTCACGTTGTCGCTCGCGCTGGTCTTCGAGAAGGCCGAAGAGGGCCTCATGCAGCGCCCGCCCCGCACGCCGAATCAGGCGCTGGTGAACCGCGCCGACGTCGCGATGATCACCCTGGTGTCGATCCTCGTCGCGGGCGCCGCCCTCACCGAGTTCTTCGTGGCGCGGGCCGGCGGATATGCATTGGCGGTGGCGCAGACCGCAGCAGTCAACATGTTGGCCCTCGGCCAGCTCGCCTACCTGCTGAACTGCCGGTTCGTCACCTCGTCGAGCCTTCGTCCCCAGGTGCTCCGGGGCAACCCGTGGGTGTGGCGGATGGCCGCCATCATGCTGGCCCTGCAACTGGTGTTCACCTACGCACCGTTCATGCACACCTGGTTCCACTCGGCGCCGATCACCATTCGCGGCTGGTTGGTCGCGATCGCGTTGGCCGTCGTCGTCTTCCTGGTCGTCGAACTGGCCAAGTGGGTGGGACGCAAATTCATGCCGTCGGCGATGTGGTAGCCGCGCCCGGGGGGGGAGTTATGGCAGAGCGCGATCTTTCGGTGGACTTCTATCGCGTGTGCGCGATAGGCCTTGTCGTGGTGGGACATTGGCTGGCAGCCAACGCCACGTATCACGACGGCGAGTTCGGCATGCTCAACGTGCTCGAGGAGATGCCGTGGACACAGTGGCTGACGTTGCCGTTCCAGGTGATTCCCGCGTTCTTTCTGATGGCCGGTTACGCGAGCGCGGTGTCCTGGGCCCGGCGGCGGGACCACGGTTCCGAACCGGCGCAGAGCTGGCTGCGCTCCCGGCTGTCCAGGACGCTGGGGCCGACCGCGGCCTATGTGGGCCTGGTGCTGGTTGTCGTCACGGTGCTGCTCGTGGTCGGTGTGGACGGTGCGAAGCTGGCGTTCGGCGGCTGGGCGGTCGCCTACCATCTGTGGTTCCTGGTCGTCTTCGTGCTGCTGATCTCGGCGACGCCGGTGGTGATGGCGGCGGACCGTCGGTGGGGCCTCGCTGTGCCTGCCGCGCTGGCGATCGGCGTGGGCGTCATCGATCTGGCCTACATCGGCGGTGGTGTGCCGTACGTCGGCTACCTCAACTACGTGCTGGGCTGGGCGGTGAGCTACCAGATCGGAATCGCCTGGCGCAGCGGCAGATTGGCCGGCCGCCGGCCGATCGTGCTGGCACTGTCGTCCGCCGTCGTGCTCGCCGTGCTCCTCGCGTGGGGACCGTATCCGGTGAGCATGATCGGGGTGCCGGGTGAGCAACTGCAGAACACGGCTCCGCCGTCGCTGGCGTTGGTCGCCTTCGCCGCGGCCCAGGCCGGCCTGCTGCTGACGGCGGCACCCGCCGTCAATCGGGCGCTGAGGACCATGCGCGCGCAGCGCCCGTTGGCGGCGGCCAACGGCGCCGTGATGGGTCTGTACCTGTGGCACATGGTGCCTGTCGTCGTCGTGGCGCTGCTCGGCTATCCGACCGGACTACTGCCCCAACCACCGATCGGCTCGGCGGACTGGTGGCTTGCCCGGCTGGGCTGGGTCGCGGCGATCGCCGTGGTGACCGCGGTGTTGATGGCGATGCTGTGGTGGCAGCGCGCCCGGCTGGCCGCGCCGTTGCCTTCCCTCCCGGTGCCGCTGCCCGCGGGATGGGGGCTGGCGAGCCTGCTCGTGGGGGCATTGGTCACGGCGGCCGGCGTTCTGGTGTTCACCGTCGGCGGGTTCGCGCCCGACGGGCGTTTCCCGGTGCTCGCCACGCTGATGTTCGCCGCGGGTGCGGTGCTGGTCGCGCTCACCCCGCGCGCAGGGCGCGCCGCCATCGGCGCGCGACAAGCCGACACCCGGCCAGCGTCACCAGAATGACGGCCAACACGATGCCGGGACCCACGATCCACACCGGACGGGACAGCCACCAGGCCGCGGTCGGTTCACTCGACAGCGAGAACCCAGCACGCTCGTAGAGCCACAGGAACACCACGAGCGCGGTCATGTGCCAGGTGAACACGGGCATGGTCAGGCCGTTGGCGGCCACCACCGCACGCCACGGTCCGCGCCGCTGCAGCCAGGCGTTGAGCCGGGGACGCGCGAGCAGCACCAGCCCGAGCTGGAACGTGGCGAGCGCGGTGATCGGGGCCGTGGTGGGGAACATGTTGCTGGTGTCCTCGCCCTGCACGGCGACCATGGAGCGCGAGTACGGCCCGAAGGTGGTGAGGATGACCAGGCCGGCAAACCCGGCCGCCGCGACCGCCGCCGCTGCGGGCCGCCCACCCCGGATCAGCGTCCCGTCGCGCCAGAAGTAACCGAGCTGATGGCAGTACAGCCACGCGCACGCCGAACCCACCAGCGCCGGCGCAGGCCCACCCCACCCGGGGCCCAGCCGCAGGACATCAGCGGCCAGCACGACCGCGGCCAGCACCACGGGCACCCGCCAGCCCCAGGCCCGGTGCAGCCGGGCGGTGAGCGGCACCGCGGCGACCGCGCCGGCGTACACGCCGATGAACCAGAGAGGGACGAACACCACGATGCCCCACTCGAGTACGCTGCGCCGGCCGGTCGCCTGCAACACCAGGTCGAAGGCCAGCCAGACCGCGAGGAAGGGCAGCAGCGGGACCAGTAGGCGCCGCATCCGCGCCTTGAGGAACTGCGCCGCCCCGCCTCCCGCGCGGGTGACCGCGTCCCACCCGGCGAGGTTGGCGTAGCCACCGACGAAGAAGAACACCGGCATCACCTGCAGCACCCAGGTGGCCGCCCATTTTCCCGGCACATAGCCGATGGGATTGGGCATGACGAGCGTGTAGTCGCCGTCCCAGTGGGTGATCGACAGCGTCCAGTGCCACAGGACGACGACGCAGATGCTCGCCGCGCGCAGGAAGTCGACGACCCGGTCGCGGCTCGCCGGTGTCGCGTCCACCAGCGCGTCGAGATCGGCCCGTACGCCTCGTTGTTCGTCGATCCTGGCCTCCGATGACGGATTACAGGCCCAGCTCGGCCTGTGCCTGTTTCAGGGTCGCCGCGGACGCCTGCAGGCTCAGCAGTTCCGACACCGACAGCGGCACCTCGAGCACCCGGCCCGCACCGGCGGCCGTCACCACGGTCGGTAACGACAGGCAGACATCGCCGATCTCGTACGCCCCGCGCTGCATCGTCGACACCGGCAGCACGCGGTGCTGGTCACCGAGAATCGCCTCGACGATCCGGGCTGTCGACAACCCGATGGCCAAGCTGGTCGCGCCCTTGCCCGCGATGACCTCATAGGCGGCGTTGACGACCTCGGCTGAGATCGCGTCGCGGGTGGTCTCGTCGAACACCACCTTGCCGTCGATCCGGAAGTTCCCGGCCGGCACCCCGCCGATCGAGACACTCGACCACAGCGGGATCTGCGAGTCACCGTGCTCGCCGATGATGAACCCGTGCACGTTGGCGACGGCGAGGTCGGCCCGCTCGGCGATGAGATACCGAAACCTGCTGGAGTCCAACACGGTTCCGGATCCGAAGATCCGTCCGTCGTCGACGCCCACCGCGGCGATGGCGGCATAGGTGACGACATCGACCGGGTTGGTGACGAAGATGACGATGGCGCCGGGGGAGTGCTCGAGCAGTTGTGGCGTCAAGGCTTGCGCCATGGCCACATTGGTGGTCGCCAGGTCCAAACGCGTTTGTCCCTCGTCCTGTTTGGCCCCCGCCGTGACGATGACGATCCGCGAGCCGGCGGTCACCGCCATGTCGTCGGATCCGGAGATCGGACAGTGCGGGACGAACTGGCTGCCGTGCTTGAGGTCGAGCAGTTCGGCGCGGACCTTCTTGGTGTTGAGATCGTAGAGCGCCAGCGCGCCCGCAGATCCGCGGATCAGGCACGCGTAGGCGATCGCGGTGCCCACGCTGCCCATCCCGACGATGCTGACTTTGTTCGACGTTGCCTGCGGTACCCCCGTCATGACTCCATAGTCGACGATTCCGCTCCCCGTGGCAGGGATCGGGGAAATATTCCGGACAAAAGTGTCAACGCAGTGGCCAGAAGAACGGGATCACCACCATCGCGACCACGTACCACGCGACCATCGTGACGATGCCGAGCCGCCAGTAGTCGCCGAAGCGGTAGCCGCCGGGATTCAGCACGATCATGTTGGCCGGGGTGGCGATGGGGGTGAGTAGTGACGCCGCGCCCGCCAGCGTCACCAGCATCAGCACCGCCTGCACCGAGATTCCGCTCTCGGTCGCCGCGGCCACCGCGATCGGTATCACCACCAGCACCGTGGCGACATTCGAGATGAACTGTCCGAGCATCGCGGTGAGCACGAACAGCACGGTCAGGACGAGGTACGGGCTGCGGCTGCCCACCAGATCGACGATGGGCGTGGCGATCTGTTCGGCCGCCCCGCTGCTCTGGATCGCCGTCGACAGCGGGATGAGTGCGCCGATGAGGATGATCGTCTGCCAGGGGATCGCGCGGTAGACCTGCTCGGTGCGCACCACGCGCAACGCGACCATCGCCAGCGCGGCCAGCAGGGCGGCCACCGCGGGCGGCATGACCCCCGACACCAGTAATCCCACCATCAGCGCGAGCACGGCCAACGCCCGGTACGCCGACCGGTCCAGCGCGGCCGTCTGGCGCCGAACGTCCTCGGTGGAATCGACGACCAGCATGCCGGAGGTGCTCAGTCGGTCGATCGCGGACCACGAGCCGTGGACCAGGACGGTGTCGCCCTGGGCGATCTCGACCACACGTGTACCCACGTCGGCGTTCATCCTGTGCACCGACAGCACGGTGAGCCCGTCCCAGGAGTATCCGGGAAAGACCTTCTCGCCCAACCACTCCGACCTCGGTGGGACGACCAGTTCGGCCAGGCCGGCCGCCCGCCCCACCAGATCGTCCGACGATCTGCTCGCCACACGCTCCACCGAACAACCCAGGTCGTCCGCGAACGCGGTGACGGCACGCTCATCGCCTTCGACGGTGAGCGTGTCGTCCCGTTCCAGCCGGTGGTGAGTGTCGGCGACGCGGCCCGCGCGGGTCTGCGTCGCCACCAGGGCCAGGTCGCCGCGTCCGGCGACGACGTCGCGTGCCGGCACGCCGAGCGCCGCCGACCGCTCACCCACGGTCAGCCGGAACAGCCGCCGGTCCAGACCCCAGTGCTCGATCATGCGCGGTAGGTAGTCACTGAAGTCGGTCGGCAGCGTCGCCGACTCTCGCTGGGGCAGCAGCCGGCGGCCGAGCAGTACGGCCACCGTGATGGTCACCAGCACCAGCGGCACACCGACGAGCGCGAACTCGAAATACCCGAAACCGGTCCCGCCGCGGTCGCGAGACGCCTCGAAGATCAGGACGTTGACCGGACTTCCGCCGAGGGTGAGCAGCGCTCCGGCACTGCACCCGAACGCCAGCGGAACCAGGACTTTCGACGGCGGGATCCGGGCCCGGCGGGCCACCGCCACCGTGACCGGGACCAGTGCCGCGGCCGCGCCGTTGACGGTGATGACCGCGCTGATCACGGCGCCGAGTGCCATGACGGTGATGAGCAACCGGGGATAGGCCTGCCCGGCCAGTCGGGCCAGCGCCTCGCTGACCCAGGCGGTGACCCCCGACGCGCCCAGCCCCTCGCTGACCACGAAGAGAGCGGCGATGAACACGATGACCGCGTCGCCGAACCCGCTGAAGAGTGTCCGCGTGTCGATCAGACCGGTGAAGAAGAGCAGTAGCGCGGTACCGATCGCGACCACCTCGACCGGGAGCCGGTTCCAGATGAACAACGCGACCGCGACACCGACGATCACCAGGCTCAATGTGGCTTCGGACATGTGGTCGTCTCACCTGCTGCTGATTGGGCGGCGTGATGCGCGGTGTGGTCGATTATCGCGGCGAGCACGCGCATTTCGCCGGAGTTTTCACGCTCGTCGTCGAGCGTTGTCGCTTCGGTGCGATCGGGCCTGGCAAAGCGCCCCGAAATGGGTGGCGAAATGCTTCACTGGATTTGTGTGAACATTCGCCGACATGAGGAGAAGGTATGGATTGGGGACCTACCTGGGATTTCCTGTGGCACTTTCTGATTATCTTCGCGTGGATCGCGTATCTGCTGGTGCTGTTCCAGATATTGGTGGACCTCTTCTGGCGCGACCACAAGACCTCGGGCTGGTTGAAAGCCGTGTGGGTGTTCTTCCTGATCGTGTTCCCCTGGCTGACCGCGCTGATCTACCTGATCGCCCGCGGGCGGGGTATGGCCGAACGCGCACGGGAAGCGGCGATCGCCAGCAAGCAGGAGACGGACGCCTACATCCGTGAGGTGGCCGGCCGGTCGCCGACGCAGGAAATCGCCGATGCCAAGGCGTTGTTGGACGACGGAGCGATCACACCGGAGGAATTCGAGTCGCTGAAGGCGAAAGCGCTCAGCCAGTAGCGTGCGCCGACCGCGATGAGGACGCCATGACGGCTCGTCCTGAATTCCAGATATCCCCGTGGGAAGTGCGGTGGTCCGGTTTCGATCTCGACGTGCTGGCCGACGTCGAGTCGATCTTCGCCCTTTCGAACGGTCACATCGGCCTGCGCGGAAACCTCGACGAGGGCGAACCGGTGGGCACGCCGGGCACATACCTGAACGGCTTCTACGAGCATCATGAATTGCCCTACGCCGAGGGCGGATACGGCTATCCCGAGGACGGTCAGACCGTCGTCAACGTGACCGACGGCAAGACCATCCAGCTGTTCGTCCAGGACGCGCCGATGGACATGCGCTACGGCAGGGTGGTCGAACACGAGCAGGTGCTCGATCTGCGATCGGGAACGCTGCGCCGCAACACGGTCTGGTCCTCGGAGGCGGGGCGGTCGGTGCGCATCCGGTCGGAGCGGCTGGTCTCGTTCACCCAGCGGGCCGTCGTCGCGATCCGTTACGAGGTCGAACCGCTGGACTCCGCGTTGGAAGTGGTCCTGCAATCCGATCTGCTGGCCAACGAGGCCGTGGCTCCACCCGGCAACGACCCGCGGCTCGCGGCGGCGCTCGATCGACCGCTCGTCGCCGATTTCGCTGTGGCGAACGACCGTTCGGCGGTGCTGGTCCATCACACCCGGCGGTCCGGCCTGCGCGTCGCCGCCGGTATGGACCACCAGATCGACGATGCGCCGGGCAACGTGTGCACGATCCACGCCGAACAGGATCTGGCGCGGATGACCATCGCGGCCGACCTCGTCAGGGGCGAGACTCTGCGGCTGACGAAGTTCGTCGCCTACGGGTGGTCGAGCAGGCGGTCCGCGCCGGCGCTCCGCGCCCAGGTGGATGCCGCACTGGCGCAGGCGAAGCAGACCGGCTGGGACCAACTACGCGCGCGGCAGCGCGACTACCTCGACGCGTTCTGGTCGCACGCCGACATCGAGATCGAGGGCGACCCGGAGCTGCAGCAGGCGATCCGATTCGCCCTGTTCCAAGTGCTCCAGGCCGGCGCCCGTGGCGAGAGCCGGCCGATCTCGGCGAAGGGCCTCACCGGCACCGGGTACGGCGGGCACGCCTTCTGGGACACCGAGATCTTCGTCCTGCCTGTGCTGACCCACACCATGCCGGAGGCGGCGGCCGCCGCGCTGCGTTGGCGCCACGACAGGCTGGAGAGAGCGAAACGACGGTCCCGTGAACTCGCCCATCAGGGGGCGATGTTCGCCTGGCGGACGATCAACGGTGACGAATGCTCCGGTTACTGGCCTGCCGGCACTGCCGCACCCCACGTGACAGCCGACATCGCCTACGCGACAGCGCAATACATCGCCTCCACCGGCGACGAGCAGTTCGAGAACGACTACGGCGTCGAGCTTTTGGTGGAGACCGCGCGGTTGTGGTTGAGCCTGGGCCACCACGACTCCACCGGGCAGTTCCGCATCGACGGCGTCACCGGTCCCGACGAGTACACCGCACTCGTGGACAACAATCTGTTCACCAATCTGATGGCGCAGCACAATCTGACCGAAGCCGCCGCCGCCTGCGAGCGCCGTCCGGCGGTGGCCGACCGGTTCGGTGTGACCGCCGAGGAGACCGCTCGGTGGCGTGGCGCCGCATCACGCATGGTCGTGCCGTACAACGCCGACCTCGGCGTGCACGAGCAGTCGGAGAGCTTCACCAGACTGGCGCACTGGGATTTCGCGGGGACTCCCGAGTCTGCCTATCCGCTGCTGTTGCATTACCCGTATTTCGAGTTGTACCGCACGCAGGTGGTCAAACAGGCCGATCTGACGATGGCGATGTACCTGAGGGGCGACGCGTTCACCGCGGAAGAGAAGGCCCGCAACTTCGAGTACTACGAAGCGCTGACCGTCCGCGACTCGTCGCTTTCGGCATGCGGTCAGGGCGTTCTCGCGGCAGAGGTCGGTCATCTGCGGCTCGCCTACGACTACCTCGTCGAAACCGCGTTCATCGATCTGCGCAACCTGCACAACAATGTGTCCAGCGGGTTGCACATCGCCGCGCTGGCCGGGACGTGGACGGTCTGCGTGGCGGGGTTCGGCGGGATGCGCCAGTTCGGAGGCGAACTGGCTTTCGCGCCGGCCCTGCCGGACACGCTGGGCCGATTGAAATTCCGGATTCTCTGGCGCGGAAGGACTCTGGCGGTCGATGTCACCGCGCACGAGGCGACCTATCTGCTCCAGTCGGGCGACCCGGTAGCGCTCACTCACCACGGGCAGCCGTTCACTCTCGGTGCGGATCCTGTCACGTTGCCGATCGCCCATTCACGTCGTCCGGGCGAAGTGAAGCATCCCACGCATCGCGAGCCGTACCGGCGCGAGTGACGGCGGGTGCCGGTCAGCGGAAGGCGTGATCGTCGATCACGTCGGCGATCCGGCGCAGCGCGTCGGCGAGCACTGCGGTGCCGACTGAGCCCAGGGCCAGACGGAGCGCGTGCGGGCTGTCCTTGGTGGTGGCGTACGGTTCGGCGGTCGCCACGGAGATCTTGTCGTGGAGCAGCGTTTCGGCGACCCGGTCGGCGCGCACACCCTCGGGGAGCGGCAGCCACACGAAGTACGACGACGGATGCCCCACGACGCCGCGGCCCCGCAGGATGTCGCGGGCGGTCGCGTTGCGGGCCTGTGCGTCCGACCGTTTGGCGGCTTCGAGGCGATCGACCGTTCCGTCCTCGAGCCATGACGTGGCGAGCGCGGTGACGACCGCGGGGGTGTTCCACGTCGTCGCGCGAATCGACCGTTCCAGCGCATCGACGAGATGTGCGGGAGCGCTGACGAATCCGAACCGCAGCCCCGTGGCGACGCTCTTCGACAGGCCCAAGACGTACACGGTCGACTGGGGCAGCATCGCGGCGATGGGCGGTGGCGGGTCGTCGGCGAGGAACGCGTAGGCGCCGTCCTCGATCACCAATACCTCGTGCGCGCGGGCGATCCGGGCCAGTCGCCGCCGGGCTTCCTCGGAGGTGACCCACCCGAGGGGGTTGTGCATGGTGGGCATCGTGTAGATCGCGCGTACCCGCCGGGTGCGGCAGAGCTGCTCGAAGGCGTCGAGGTCGGGGCCGTCACCCGCTGCGGGAAGGGGTGCCAGTTCCAGGTGATGTGCCTGGGCGAGCACCTTGAAGCCCGGGTAGGTCAGCGCATCGACGGCCACCACGTCACCGGGCTGCAGCAGGGCCAGTACCGCGACCGACAGACCGTGTTGAGCCCCGTTGACGATCAGTACCTGCTGCGGCTGCGCGGCCACGCCGCGGTTCCGCAGATGCCGTGCCACCGCGGCGCGTTCCCGCGGGCGCCCGGCGTGCGGCTGGTAGCGCAGCAGTGCGGCGATGTCGCCGGTCGCCGCGAGGTCGCGGAGCGCTTCGCGCAGCACGTCGGCCTGATCGGACAGCGACGGGATGCTGAAGTTCAGATCGATCACGTCCGCCGCGACGGCCTGCTGGTCGATGCCGTGCGTCAGCGGCAGCGAGATCTCCCGCACGAACGTGCCCCGGCCGGTCTCCCCGCTGACCAGACCCATCGCGGCCAGTTCGGCATACACCCGCGACGCGGTGACGACCGCCAACCCTTCCCGGGCCGCCAGCTCCCGGTGTGTCGGTAACCGGCTGCCCGCCGCCAGCCGACCGGTGCGGATGTCGTCGGCCAGGGCGTCGACCACGGCGCGGTAACGGGATCGGGCCACACCGCATTGTATGCAGGACAATTCTTTGATTGTCCTGACTGGGCCCTCGTAGCATCGGGCACATGCACATCGCGATCCTCACCTTCGAGGGCTACAACGAACTGGATTCGCTGATCGCCTTGGGCGTCCTCAACCGCGTCCGCGATGCCGACTGGCGGGTGTCGATCGCCAGCCCGTCGGCCCGGGTGCGCTCGATGAACGGCGTCGTCATCGAATCTCACGTCTCGCTGGAAGAGGCCGTCCGCGCGGATGCGGTGATCGTGGGCAGCGGTGTCCGCACCCGCGAAGTCGTCGCCGACGGCGATCTCATGGCGCGCCTGACGCTGGACCCGGCGCGTCAGCTCCTCGGCGCCCAGTGCTCGGGCACCCTGGTGCTGGCCGAACTCGGACTCCTCGACGGGGTGCCCGCGTGCACCGACCTGACGACGAAGCCGTGGGTCCGGGCCGCCGGCGTGGAGGTACTCAACCAGCCGCTCTTCGCCAGGGGCGACGTCGCCACCGCCGGCGGGTGCCTGTCTTCGGCCTATTTGGCGGGCTGGGTGATCGCCCGGCTCCGCGGCCTGGACGCAGCCCGCGACGCGCTGCACTACGTCGCCCCGGTCGGCGAGAAGGAGACCTATCTGGCCACCGCGATGGGCAACATCACGCCGTATCTGGCTCCGATACCTGCCGCGTCGTGAGTGAGTCCACCACCGGCGGTGTGCGAGGCACCGAGTAGCGGCTCGCGAGCACGACACCGAGCCCGGAGAGCACGACGAACACGACGATGGTGGCCCATTCGACGTACCAGGGTGAGCCGGTGTCCCGCGGCCACGCCACGTTGACGAGTTCGAAGGTGCACCACAGGAATGCGGCGATCGCCATCGGTGTCGACGCACGGCCCAACCGGTATCCGTCCGGATGTGCCTGCCAGCGTCCCCGCACGACCTGGTACATCCGGCCGAACAGCGCCAGCCACATGGCCTGGAAGAACCCGAAGGTCACGAAGCTCACCAGCATCGTGTAGATCGTGTCGGCGAGCGAGAGCACGACGATCAGAGCCGCGACGACGCCGGCCATGATCATCGCCGGGATGGGCAGTGCCCGTCCCGTTTTCAATTGGCTCAACCGCTTGGAGCCCGGCAACCGGCCGTCGCGGGCGTAGGACCACGCGACCCGGGCGGCGCCGGCGACGATCCCCACCGCCCCGGCGAAGAAGCTCGTCAGCACGAGCGCGTAGAACACCGTGGGCGCCCACGCACCGAGGTTGACGTTCAACGCGTACGCGGCCGGATCCTCGCCGCTGGCGAGCAGTTCGTCGTAGTCGGGGATGGCCAGCACGATCGCGATGTAGGACAGCAGCACGAGCACACCGACCGCCAGCAGCGCTCCGAGCATCGCCACGGGCAGCGCCCTCCTCGGGTGGCGGACTTCCTCGGCCAGATCCGTCGCGCTCTCGAAGGCGAGGAACGCCCAGCCCGCGACTGCCATGACCGACAGGATCGCCGCACCGCCACCGAGGGTGCCCGCACTGGCGGGTAACGCCTGGAAGAGCGCCGAGAACGGCTGGTGGCGGTGGAAGAGCAACAGCACCACGCTGATTCCGACGCTCGCGACCAGCTCCATACCGACGCTGACCGCGACGACGATCTTCAGCAGGGTGGGTCCGATGACGTTGAGGAGTACGGCCGCCGCGATGAACGCCAGCGCGAACACCAGCCGCCACGTCGCGCTCATCGTCACGCCGAGGACGATGTCGGCGAATCCCATACAGGCCACGGCCAGCGACGCCAGTGCGATGATCAGCGTCCACATGTAGAGGAAGCCGGAGATCCAGCCCGCCTTCACGCCGATCGTCCGGACCACCCACTGGTAGATGCCGCCCTGCACAGGCCATTTGGCGGCCATCTCGGCCAGCGACAGACAGATCAGGATCTGGCCCACCAACACGACGCCGATACCGAGGGCGGCGCGTGGGCCGTCCGTCGCGACCAGCATGTGCAGGATCGCGAACAGCGCGATCACCGGCGAGACGATGATGAAGGCGAGACCGAGTGCGGTGCCGGTCGAGTACTGGCGGTTGACGGTTGCGTTGTCGGTGCGTCCTGCGGCTTCCGGGGGGATGGTCGTGGTCATGTCGTGCCCTTCGAGGTGGTCAGAAAGCGCGGAGGTTTTCGCGGAGCGTGTCGTGTTCGTAGGACTCCCGCACGACTCCCAGGTCGCGCAGCGCGGGCACCAGCCCCTCGGTGATGTCGGTGACGTATCGCCGACTCAGGTGCTGGAGCGGGGTGGTGAGCAGGAATCCGTCTCCGCCGACCGCCTCCATCGCTTCGGCCATCTGCGCGGCGACGTCGGCGGGTGTGCCGACGAGCGGCAGGCAGCTGGCGAATCCCGTTGCGGTGGTGGCCAGCTCGCGCAGGGTCTTGTCGCTGCCGCCCTGGGTGAACTTGTTCAGCGAGCCCTGTTCACCGTTGGTGGTCAGCGGCGGCAGCGGTTCGTCGAGAGGGAAGGAGGAGAAGTCGATGTCGGTGACGGTCGAGATCATGCCGAGCTGGCCGGTGATGAAGGCATCGGTGTTGACCATCCGGTGGCGCTTGGCCTCCGCGGCTTCGGCGGAGTCGCCCAGCACCGGGGTCACCAGGAACATCACCTTGATGTCATCGGGGTTGCGCCCGGCGGCCTGTGCGCGTGCGCGAACGTCGTTGCGGTAGTCGATCATTCCCTCGATGCCCTCGGCGATGGCGACGATCGAGTCGGCCGTCTCGGCCGCGAACTGCCGCCCCCGCGGCGACCCGCCCGCCTGCAGGTAGACCGGTCGGCCCTGCGGCGACTGCGGCACGTTGAGCGGACCGCGCGACTTGTAGAACTTCCCGACGTAGTTGACCTCGTGGACCTTCGTGTGGTCGACGAACGTTCCCGTCTCGCGATCCATCACGACGGCGTCGTCATCCCAGGACGCCAGGAGTTTCGTGACGACATCGACGTATTCGTCCGCCATGTCATAGCGCATCTGCCGCGGCGGGAGGGCGTCGAGACCGACGTTGTGTGCGGCCTGCTCCTCGCCCGAGGTCACGATGTTCCAGCCGAAGCGGCCGTCGGACAGGTGGTCGAGGCTGGCGATCATCCGGGCCAGGGTGAACGGCGGGTAGGACAGGATCGACGCCGTGGCGATGACACCGAGCTTGGTGGTCGCCTTGGCGACGGCGGCCGCGAGCACGGTGGCATCGAGCTTCGGCACCTGCAGTGCGTGTTTGAGCGCGGCCTCGGTGGAGCCGCCGTACGCGTTGGACACCATCAGCGTGTCCTCGATCATCAGATAGTCGAAGCAGGCGCCCTCGAGCATCTTGGCCATCTCGATGTGGAAGTCGGCGTTCGTCCACGGCGTGTTCACCCGATCGAACGGATCGAGCCACTGCGGCGGTGCGTAGTTCATGAACCAACCAAGATGCATCTTCTTCGACACGGAGACTCCCAAGACCGTGGGGGTGAAGCGGGCGGCGCCGACCACTCGAGGTGCGTCGAGAGTTGATCCATCGGCCGTTTCGAGAGAGTGGCCGCATTCGAAACGCCGCATTGCGCCAGTCGCGGAGACCGCCGGTGCAGGTCAGGGCGCCACCGCAGGCCATTGCGCCGCGCACACGAATCCCGCAGCCGCCACACGCCACCCGGACCGTGGATCGCCGCGCGGTGAGTGTCTGCGGAGGCCGAGGGGTCCCGGCGCGCTTACCATCCACTGAGGCGGAGAACCGAGGAGTGGCGATGCGACACGTTCGACGTTGGGGAGCGGTGTACCTGCTGCTTCTGCTGTTCCTCGGGTCGTGGCTGGGTCAGTTCTTCACCCAGCTCAGTGAGTTCCGCACCGAACAACTCGCCCATGGCCAGCCATTCGTCTGGTCGGAGTACTGGATGGCGTTCTTCTCCAGCACCTTCGAGAACTGGCAGAGCGAGTGGCTTCAGCTGGTGTTCCAGGCGATTCTGCTGCTCGGCGCGAAGCACTGGATCTTCAAGGTCGATGCCGAAGACATGGAGCGGTTGGAAGCGAAGATCGACGCGATCCAGGACCGGCTCGGCCTGCCGACGCCACCGCCGGGCCGCTGACCGCCTACTCGGCGGGTGCGGAATCCCTTGTTCCAAAGGCGAATTCGACCTGAGACAGGGCTTGGCTACCTGCCGCCCCGTCGGCAGGTAGCCAAGCATCTGTGGCGTCGCATCCCCCGGGCGACGCACGTGGATTCAGCCGGGTCTCTGCGCCCCGCCGCAGATCGCCGCTGATTCCTTGTCAAGTGAACCAAGCGCCCGACCCGTCAGGAATCGGGGATTTCCCTACGTTGCTCATATGAGTGCAGGATTCTGGTCCCGACCTTGCTGCTCAACCGCTGTGGCGCAAGGCCGGCCTGCGCACACGTACGCGACACCAGCGCCGGCTCGCATCCGTCGAACACTCCGTACAGGACCTCGTCAGAGGGCACGGCCACGGTCAGGACCAGGTGGATGTCGGTCCCCTCGGCGCGCAGCTGGGCGGTGACCGACTCGATCCGCGCGACGAAGGCGTCGATCAACTCTTCGGTGAGGTCCGGCAGGTACCACTCGGCCAGGCATCCCGACGTCTGAGCGTCGACAGTGAGCATGCTCACACGGTAGGGCCATCAGGCCCGCGACGAATTAGGGGATTCCCTACTCTTACCGCTTATTTTCTTGCGGTACGCGCGTCCAAGATCGTTCCGGCTTATGGCGGGCGCGCCGCCGCAAGCCGTGGACGGGCCATATTCGTCGGTCGAGCGACCACCGGATCTCCCCGCCAGTGGGTCTTTCGCAACGCGAAGTAGCTGAATCCGCAAGGGAACGGCGAATGGATCGATGGTGCGCTCGGCGGAAACTACTCGCGGCCTTGTGCACCGACCCGTGCTGCGATCCACACGTTGCTGTTCATTAGATCAGTCCGCGGGTAGTTAAGTCTCGACCTGGCGGGGATACGGCAGGGGTGGCTGCAGGCCGCAGTAAGATAGCTGTTGAGGCGGGAGCGGTCGGGACCTCCTGCAAGCCGTGTGTCTCACCAGGCAAAGATCTCGAAGTTGCTTACGGAAAAGTCAAAATTTCCTGAGAAGCGGTGCGATAGTGATTGCCGCACGCCCGTTCGCGGCGTTCTGACGGGGATTTCAAGGGGGCACCCCACTATGGCAGCTAACGATCGCAGGGCGACAACCACCTACGCGAAGTACGTCGGACGAGTCGGTGCGCTGGCCATCGCGCTCGGCGTGGGCGGGGCGGTGGCGACCACGCCGGGCACCGCGTGGGCCGACGACTCGCCATCGGCGACCGCCGGCTCGGCCGAGGCTGCCACACCATCCGACGACGACCAGACGCCGTCCCCGACCGGTGGCGGCGGCGACGAAGCCGCGCCCGAAGAAGCGGGCACCGAAGAAGAGGACGCCGAAGAAGAGGACGCCGATGGTGCCCTCGAGGAGCTCGAGGAGCCTGCGAAAAACGAGGAGCCCGAGGAGCCTGCGCCTGTCGAGGAGGTCGACCCGTCG
Source organism: Mycolicibacterium litorale (assembly GCA_050205415.1). Classification (GTDB taxonomy): domain Bacteria; phylum Actinomycetota; class Actinomycetes; order Mycobacteriales; family Mycobacteriaceae; genus Mycobacterium; species Mycobacterium litorale_C. Next base: position 62,992 of record JBNMQY010000007.1, on the reverse strand, counting down.
TCGGAGGAGCCCGGCGAGGAACTCGAACCGCCGACGGCACCCGAGGAAGAGCCGGCCGAGACCGATACGCAAGCTCCGGACACCGACGAACTGCCCGTCCCGGCCGAGCCCGTCGCAACCGGCGACGACGCCCCGGCCCCCGAGCCCGACACCGCGTCCGCGTCCGATGACACCGATACCGCTGCAGTACAGACTGTTTCGGTCGCCCGCACCGACGAGTCGGCGCTGGTCTCGACCGCCCGCACGCAGCTGGCCGGAATCCCGCCGCTGCGGCTCGACCTGCCGACGCCCGAGCAGTTCATCGCGAGCATCCCCCGACCGGTCGTCGCCTGCCTGTGCGGTGTCGTCGACACCGTCACGAATTTCTACGACAACGTGCTCAAACCGCTGCTCGGCGGAGCGACCGGGGGAGCGGCGGGCCCGGCCGCCCCTGCGGCGCCCGCGCAGTCACCGGCGCTGTGGGCGCTCGCCGCATGGGTTCGGCGCCAAGCCACCCAGGCGGTCGACAGCTTCATCGCCTCCCCGCTGGGCACGCCGGTGCGGATGTTCGTCACCGCCGTCGACGATTTCGGCGACTCCCCGCAGGGCCGCGCACTGGGGGCCGCGGTCATCCAGCTCCTCGGCCAGTGTGGACCGAGCGCCGACCTGCCCGCCGACCTCGACCGCACCGTGATCGTCTCCGGCCTCACCGAGCCGACCGACTTCAAGATCCTGAACAAGCATCACAGCAACGAGGTCGATCGCATCTTCATCGCCGAAAAGGGCGGTTCCATCAAGGTTTACGATCCGGAGACGGGTGCCGTCACGACGCTGACGGTGATCTCCACGACCACTGGCGGCGAGCGCGGGCTGACCGGTATCGAGGTCCATCCCGACTTCTGGCACGAGGGCGAGTTCGGCTACCGCTCGATCTACGTCGCCTATACGTCGGGACTGACCAACCGCGACACACTGTCGCGGCTGATCCTGTCCGAGGACATGACCCAGGTCGAGACCATGCAGATCCTCGTCGAATCGACCGAGGACGCCAAGGACTTCCATCACGGTGGGGACCTCGCATTCGACAACGACGGCACCCACCTGTACTGGGTCGTCGGCGACAACACGCAGGGTGTGGTGAACTCGCAGAGCCTCGCCAACATCCACGGCAAGGTGCTGCGCCTGAATCCCGACGGATCGGTGCCCGACGACAACCCGTTCGTCGACGGCGACGCGGCGACCGCGAGCCCCGCCGACTACATCTACGCCTACGGTTTCCGGAATCCGTTCCGGCTCAACTTCACTCCGACCGGCCAGCTGCTGGTCGCCGATGTCGGCGAGGCGACGTGGGAAGAGCTCAACCTGGTGGTCAAGGGCGGTAACTACGGCTGGCCCTCGGCCGAGGGCAACTGCACCGGATGTGCGTCGGTCAACCCCATCTACGCCTACCGGCACACCGCACCTCCGGCCAATGCGGGAGCCATCACCTCGGTCGTGGTCTACAACGGCGCGACCCTGCCCGACGCCTACCGCAACACGGTGTTCATCGCCGACTACAGCCAGGGCTGGATCCGGGTGCTCGAATTCGACGAGCAGTACTCGAGCCTGATCAGCAGCAAGACGTTCTGGGGTAACGCGGGTGCGACGGTCAACCTGGCGCAGGGCCCCGACGACAATCTCTATCAGCTGACCATCTATCCCGGTGAGCTGTCGGTGATCTCACCGTCGGGCGGTAACCGCGCGCCGACGGCGGTTCTCGACGCATCGCCGACCACCACGGCCGACAAGACCCTGACCGTCGACTTCTCCGGTGTGAAGTCGCATGACCCCGACGCCGACAACCTCACCTACCGTTGGGATTTCGGCGACGGCAGCACCTCGACGGGGGCCGTCACGTCGCATACGTTCACCACCACCGGCGCGTACAGCACGTACACCGTGACGTTGACGGTGAGCGACGGTGAGAAGACGCACGCGACGACGCAGAAGGTCACCGTGGGCAGCACCCCGCCGGTCGTCGACATCGTCAGCCTCCCCGAGTCGTACAACGCCGGTGACACGATCACGTTCTCGGGCAGGGGCACCGACGCGCAGGACCGCCCGGACGGCGAGTCGCTGCCCGACAGCGCCTACAAGTGGACGGTGGTGTTCCACCACAACGAGCACACCCATCCGTTCGCCGACAACCTCGTCGGGCCGACGGGCACGATCACGATTCCGCGGTCGCGTGATCAGATCGACGGCACCTGGTACCGCGTGCATCTCACCGTCACCGACAGCAGCGGCCTGTCGACCACGACGTACCGGGACATCAGGCCGAATCTGGTCGACCTGACCGTCTCGGCGAGCGATCCCGGCGCGAAGTTCACCATCGACGGTTTGCCGTACACGGGTTCCTACACCGAGCGTGCGGTCGTCGGCGTGGACTACGTCCTCAGCGCCCCCACGACCCAGGTGGTCAACGGCAGGCAGCTGACGTTCGACCGGTGGTCCGACGGCGGGGCGGCGACGCACACGATCCGGGTGCCGGCGAACCCGACCACTTACACGGTGATCTACGCAGGCGGCTCGGCGACGAATCCGCAGCAGGCGGTGTAGCGCTCATTCCTCGAGCCGGCGGGCGAGCGCGACGCGGCCCCGCACCCCGAGTTTGCGATACACCCTGCCGAGATTGGCTTCGACGGTCTTGACGCTGATGAACAGCGCCGCGGCGATGTCGCGGTTGCTCATCCCCGACGCGGCCAGTTCGGCGACCCGCCGCTCCGACGGGGTCAGCCCCTGATCACGGGTGGGGCGCACGTTGACCCGGGCCAGCTCGTCGCGTGCGCGCTGCGCCCACAGCACGGCGCCGATGTTCTCGAATGTGGCCAGCGCCTCGGTCAGCGTGGCGGCGGCCGCCTCCTTGCGGCGCTGGCGGCGCTGGAGCTGGCCGAGCAGCAGTGCGGTGCGCGCCCGTTCGAACGGCATCGGCAGCCGCTCATGGTGTTTCATCGCCTCGGTCACCGCGGCGATCGCACCGTCGACGTCGCCGCGGGCGGCCAGCTCCATTCCGCGGCACCGTCCCGCGACCGCCGACAGCCACGGACGGTCGAGTCGGCGTCCGTCGTTCTCGAATCTCTCGATCAGCGGCTGCGCTTCGGCGCTTCGGCCCAGCGCCACCAGCGCCTCGACGGCGTCGGGTACGAAGAACGCGCTGAAGATCTCGTTGCCGGGCGTGTCGAGGAAGTCGGCCATCAACGGTTCCAGTGTGGTGAGCGCCTGGGTGTAGTTACCCAGCGACACCTCGAGGAAGACGAGTACGCCGAGGGGCCACCACGTCATCCGCTCCGTCCCGCTGCGACGCGCCATGGCCAGTGCCGCTTCGGCATCCGCGCGGGCGGCGCGCACCCGGCCCGCGTAAGCGCTGACGATGGCGCGCACGCCCAATGCCACCAGGCGGGAGTTCTCACCGCCGACCTGTTCGGCGCGTTCGACGGCGTCGTCGGCGTAGGTGCCGGCTTCGTCGAGCCGCCCGCGCCACACCTCCAGCAGCGTCCCGCTCACGGCGAGGGCGAGGAGATCCCGGTCGGCGCCGCGGTCCAGGCTGTGACGCCGCATGTCCTGAAGCGTGTCGTACGCCTCGTCGAGGCGCCCGGTCCACGAGTTGATCAGCCCGGCCACCGCGCGGGCCCGAAAGGGGAGCGGCACATCGTCGTGCGGATTCTCGTGGTCGATCGCACGCGCCAGCGCCTGCTCGTCGACTCCGAATCCGAAAATGAAACGGATGAACACCCGCACGGTGAGGGCCTGACCGATCAGCTGGTCCTGACCGGTCTCCTCGGCGATGCCGACGGCGCGGTCGGCGTTGGCCAGCGCCGATTCGTGGTCACCGGCGTTCGTCTGGGCCATACTCAGCGAGAGCAGACAGTGCACTTCGAGGGTGCGGTCGGTGTCGCAGTCGGCGAGCGCCTCGGTCAGCAGGTCGAGGCCATGAGGGAAGTCGTTGTTGTCCATCGCGATTCCCGCGAGCTGCATCGAGGCGATGGCCCGCAGCGGGCCGTGCGGCATCCGGGGCAGCGTGGTGGAGAGCAGTTGTTCGGCGCGGACGCTGTCGCCCGCGGTGAAGTAGTGCGCGGCCGCCTGCAGGCGGCGCAGATCGGTGTCGCCTCCCAGCCGCATCGCGAACTCCAGGAGTTCGGCCGCGGCGGCCGGGGCGCCCCTGGCCCGTGCCGCGTTCGCGGCCGCGTCGAGCGCGGCGAGCGTGTCGTCGTCCTGACTGGTCGCGGCGAGTGCGAGGTGTCGGGCCTTCTGCTCGGGTTGGGCGATCGCGCCGGCCAGCCGCCGGTGCATGTGGCGGCGCCGGGCCGGCCCGGCCTCGGAGTACACGCCCCGGGCGAGTAGCGGGTGGGCGAAACGGACTGAGAGTCCGTCGATTTCGACGAGGCCCTGCGCTTCGGCCGCCTCGAGCAGCTCGAGTACCTCCTCGGGAGTCTTTTCGGTGGCGCTGGCCACGAGGTCCACGGTGGGGGCGGCGACGCAGGCGGCGGCGAGCAGGACGTCGCGCACCACTTCGTCGATACCGCGGATGCGCCTGCGTACGACGTCGACCAGGGAGGCGGGGAGTGCGGGTTCACCCGCCGCCGTCTGCTCCGACATGGCGCGGGCCAGTTCGAGCGCGTAAAGCGGGTTGCCGCCGGAGGTTTCGGCGATCCGGATGAGGGTGGGCCGTGGGAAGGTCCGGCCCAGCCGTTCGGACAGCATGGCGTGCAGCCCGCCCAGGGACAGCGGCGCGACGCGATGGCGGCGCAGGCGGTCGGGGTGCGTCAGCTGCAGCCAGTCGGTGTGGTCGTTGCGGGGTTCCTCGGTGCGTTCGGTGAGCAGCAGGCCTGCCGGGCAGTCGAGCCGCCGCGCGACGAAGCCGATGACTTCACGGCTGCACACGTCGAGCCATTGCACGTCGTCGACGGCCAGGATCACCGGCCGTGCCCGGCACAGGATGTCGACGGTGTTCAGGACGGCGGCCGCGGCCACCCGGTGGTCGGTCTCGGGGCCGTCGGCGTCACCGCGCAGCAGGAGCCGGTCGAGGGCGAGGCGCTGCACCTCCGGCAGGCCGGCGGTGATGTCGGTGTCGACGTCGTCGAGGAGGTCGGCCACCACGGCGTACGCCAGCGAGGTCTCGGCCTGGCCGGCCCGCGCCGACAGCACCCGGTAGCCGCGCTCGCGTGCTTCTTCCACGGCGGTCAGCCACAACCGGGTCTTGCCGATGCCGGCCTCGCCCTCGAGGAGGAGTCCGGCCGGGCCCTGCGGGACGGCGGCGAGGAACTCCGCGACGGCCGACGATCCGGCCGATGGGTTTCCCAGCGCGTCCATCACGTCATGATTGCAAACAGCAAATCGAATGGGAAACCGACCCTCGGTATGAAACCCAGAACCTCTGGTGCTCAGGGGGTGTTTCCGTCACCCGCTCATTGCAAGTGCAAGGGCGAAGCGCGCAAACTATCTGCGCCGTAGATTAGGCGGCCGGCCGAAGGTGCCCGGTCCTCAGTTGGCGGCGCGCAGCTGGGGGGAGAGCGCGGCGTTGATCCGCCTGCAGTTCTCGGCCATCGCGGCGGTCTGCGGCCGGCTGAGCGGATCCAGGTAATGGGTGCGGACGGTCTGGCCGTAGACGGTCATCGCCTTCTCCAGCAGAGAGCGGCCCTCGTCGGTGATGGCGGCCAGGACGTACCGGCCGTCCCGATCGCTGGACGCGCGGTGCGCGAGGTTGCGCGCCTCGAGCCGGTCGACGCGGCGGCTGACGCGGCTCGGGGTCGACACCAGGGTCTGCGCGAGCGCCCCCATGCGCACCGAACCGGTGGCGGATTTGGCGAGCTCGTGCAGCAGCCGGACGTCTTCCAGCGTAAGCCGGCATGCCTCGTTCAGGTCGTGGTTGAGCTTGGCCTGCAGCCGCAGCGCGGCATCCAGATAGTTTTGCCAGGACTTCAGCTCGCCGATGTCGAGGCCCGGCATGTCACTCGGGGTGCGCCCCGTCGCTGTCACTTGGAAGGTTCCCCTACTGCCGGCGCGGCGGTGTCCCCCGTCCGCGCGGTGATCGATGCTGGTTTGTCGGTCCGCGACCTGCTGTAACACTGTGCTCCCCTTCGTGGTCACCTGCAGACGACCGGCCGTCCCCCTCGGCAGTTCGTTGCCGCAAGTTTCGAACGCAGGGATGCGCCGAGGAATCGGGGGTTTCCCTACCCTTCACCAAATTTGCCATAAGTAAACTTCTGCGGCACGTTTGACGGAGGCGTCGATATGAGTGCAGACAACTTCGGCAAACGTGAGGTAATTTCTCCTCGACACACCGACTGGCCGCTGCCGAGGAGTACAACGGTGGACGCGACACCATTCGGGCACTACCGGCTGCAGGAGCTGATCGGCCGCGGCGGGATGGGTGAGGTCTACCAGGCCTACGACACCCAGACGGACCGGATCGTGGCGGTCAAGGTGCTGCCGCCCCATCTCGCCCAGGACGCGACCTTCCAGCGCAGGTTCCGGCGGGAGTCCCAGGCCGCGGCGGGTGTGCAGGACCCGCACGTCGTCCCGATCCACAGCTACGGCGAGATCGACGGCCGGCTCTACCTCGACATGCGGCTGATCGAAGGGCGCAACCTCGGCACGATCCTGCAGGAGGCGGACAAACCGCTGCTGCCGTCCTTCGCGGTCAAGGTCGTCGAGCAGGTGGCGACCGCGCTGGACGCCGCACACGCGGCCGGGCTGATCCACCGCGACGTCAAACCGTCGAACGTCCTGATCACCGACCGCGACTTCGTGTACCTCATCGACTTCGGGCTGGCCCGCAGCGCCGGTGAGCCGGGGATGACGACGGCGGGCAGCACGCTGGGCACGCTGGCCTACATGGCCCCGGAGCGGTTCAACGGCGGCAGGATCGATCCGCGCTCCGACATCTACGCGCTCACCTGTGTGCTCTACGAATGCCTGACGGGAGCGCGGCCGTATCCGGCGGACAGCCTCGAACAGCAGATCGCCGGGCACATCGTGCAACCGGTACCCAAACCGTCGGCGACCGACCCCAGGCTCGCCGCGTTCGACGCCGTGATCGAGAAGGGCATGGCGAAGAAGCCCGAGAACCGTTACCAGTCGGCGGCGGAACTGGCCGCGGCCGCCCGGCGTGCGCTGACGTCGCCGGTGCGCTGGTCGAGCCGGTCGGGCAAGCACACGGCACGGCCGGCGCGAATCCCACTGCGACGCAGGCTGACCCGACGAGCCGCCGTCGTGGCCGCCGCCGGGCTGGTGCTGGTGGCGATCTCGGCGGTGGCGACGTGGCAGTGGAGCGGGTGGCCCGAGCGGACCCGCGCACCACGGCAGGTGGTGGTCGCCGAGGACACGCCGACCCCGGTGCCGACACCGGGTGCGGTGGCGTCGATCGCGGCAACGGTGCCCGCCGACATCCGCGAATCCGGCCGGTTGATCGTCGGCGTCAACGTGCCGTACGCGCCGAACGAGTTCCGCGACGCCTACGGGGAGATCGTCGGATTCGACGTCGACTTGATGAAGGCCGTCACGCGGACGCTGGGTCTGACGCCGGAGTTCCGGGAGACCGCGTTCGAGAGTGTGCTGCCGTCGGTGCAGTCGGGGGCGTTCACGGTGGGCATGTCGTCGATCACCGACACCGTCGAGCGCGAGAAGACCGCCGATTTCGTCACCTACCTGGAGGCCGGCACCCTGTGGGCGCAGCGGGCCGGGTCGACGGTCGACCCGGCGGACGCCTGCGGTCTGCGAGTCGGTGTGGCGTACAGCGTGATCCAGGAGACCGAGGAGCTGCCCGCCAAGAGCCGGGCGTGTGTCGCGGCCGGGCGGGCGCCGATCGAGAAGGTGGTGTTCACCGAACAGGACGACGTGACGGCCGCGCTGCTGGCCGGGGACGTGGACGCGATGACAGCCGATTCGCCGGTGACCGGATTCGCCATCAAGACCTCGGGCGGCGCGCTGCAACCCGCGGGGGACGTGTTCGACTCGGCGCCCTACGGCTGGCCGGTGGCCAAGGGTTCGCCGCTGGCGGAGTCGCTGCGTCAGGCGCTCGAACACGTGATGGCCACCGGCGAATATCGCACCATCGCCACGATGTGGGGTGTGGAGAAGGGCATGATCGACGCACCGGCAATCAACGCTGCCGTCCGCTGACCCGGTGTAGTTGACGAAAACCGTGCTGCCGCAGCGTAACCTGGGGTGAAAGGCTCGACGTCGTCAAGCGAGAGTGAACATGGCCAAGTTGAGAACGGGCAACGGGTTCGCCGACGTGGTGGTGACCGCGGTCGCGTCGACCACAGCGCTGGCACCGGACGCGGAGGACACCTGGCAGCAGTTGCTGGCCGGACACAGCGGTATCCGTGCACTGGATTCCTGGTTCGTCGACGAACTGTCTTCACCGGTGCGCATCGGCGGTCAGTTGCGGGAGAGTTTCGACGAACACCTCAACCGCGTCGAATTGCGCAGGTTGTCCTACATGCAGAAGATGTCGACGGTGCTGGGCCGCCGGCTGTGGGAGGCCGCCGGAGCACCGGATGTGGATGCCCGTCGGCTCATGGTGTCCATCGGGCTCGCCCTCGGCTCGACCGAGGAGATCCCGGCGCAGTACGACGACTGGCGGCAGAAGGGTCTGCGCGCCGTATCGCCGCTGGCCGTGCAGATGTACATGCCGAACGCACCGGCCGCCGCGGTGGGTCTGGACCGGCAGGCCAAGGGCGGCATCATCTCTCCGGTCATGGCCGACGCGTCGGGGGCCGCGGCCATCGCCCAGGCGTGGCGCCAGCTCGTGCTCGGCGAGGCGGAGATCGCGATCTGCGGAGGCGTGGAGACCAGGATCGAGGCCGTTCCGGTCGGCGCGTTCACCCGGATGGGCGTGCTGTCCACCGACAACGACGACCCGGCGGGCGCCTGCCGCCCGTTCGACAAGAGCCGCAACGGCATGGTGTTCGGGGAGGGCGGGGCGCTGCTGCTCATCGAGACCGAGGAGCACGCCAAGGCGCGCGGCGCGACCATCCTGGGCCGGCTGCTGGGCGGGGCCATGACGTCCGACGGCTACGACCTCGTCGAACCCGACCCCAGCGGCGTGCCCGCCAGCGACGCCATGGCCCACGCGATCGACCTGGCCGGCCTCGCGCCGTCCGACATCGACCTGGTCAACGCCCACGCCCCGGGCACGTCGTTCGGTGACGTGGCCGAGGCCCGCGCGGTCCGGCACGCACTCGGGGGACACCGCCCCGCGGTGTACGCGCCCAAGGCGGCGTTGGGGCATTCGCTCGGCGCGGCCGGGGCGGTGGAGGCGGTGACGACCGTCCAGGCGTTGCGGGACGGCGTGGTGCCGCCGACGCTCAACCTGCATCATCTGGACCCGGACGTCGACCTCGACGTGGTGACCGGTGAGGCCCGCCGCGGCGATTACCGGTACGCGGTCAGCAACTCGTTCGGTCTGGGCGGCCACAACGTCTCGCTGGTCTTCGGCGCGTACTGACGCCGAACCGGCCGCCATAACCCGACTTTCGCCTTAACGTCGGGCGGTGTCGCTGATCTCCACCGCGCTGCTCCCGGTCCGTGTGGCACGCCGGGTAGCCGGTGCGGTCGCGAACGCGCTCGCTCCCGCACCGGCTCCCGCCGCGGACCTCGTCGTCATCGACGGGATGCCCGAGGGAGTGCCGCCGGCGGCGCTGCAACGTGAGCCGCGACTGCCCGCACCCGCGAGTTGGCCGTTCGGCGAGGACTTCCCCAGGACGTGCGGGACGGGCCGGTTCGCCGGTGGTGCGTTGTTCTGGACCGACTTCCTCTACGACGACCACGGCGCCTCCGGCATCCCTGTCAGCGTCCCGACCGGCGGCGCTCCACCGCGCGGCACGTATGTGTATCCGGACGGGCCAGCGGCCCGCAACGGTGCGGACATCTTCCGGGTCGCGATAGCCCTGGACCGCACGCACACGTGGTGGCGGATCGACTGGAACACGCTGCTGAACAGCACGATTCCCATCGGCCTGTTCGCCGTGAACACCGACCGCACCGCGGTCGCCGACACCGAATGGCCCGCGAACGCGGGGGTGCGCTCCGCCGGGATCGACCTGGCCCTGCTGATGTCGGGGGCCGGCGCCGTGCTGATCGACCTGACCACCGGTACCCGCACCGGGGTCGAGCATCGGGTCGACATGGAGTCGCGGTCGTTCGTCGCCAAGGTGCCCCGGGCGCTCGTCGCACCCACGGGCACGTGGACCGTGCGGCTGGCGGCGGGTCTGGCGAACGACGACGGTGACGGCTTCGCCGAGGTGCCGTTCGTGCGCGGCGCCGGTCCGGGCCAACCCAACGTGTACAACCTGGCGTTCCGCACCCGTGAGCAGGAGAAGGTGCAGCTGAACTTCTGGTCGGACCAGGCGCAGGCCGACGCGCTGGCCGACGGGGATGTCTCGCAGTTCTCACTGGCGGTGCCGTGGGAGGAGCTCGAGCAGAGCCGCACCGACGACGAACCTGTGGTGACCGGGGTCTCCACCCGGTGGTACGTCTCGTCGGTCGAGCTGGGACAGGGCGTCGGCGACGGCAACATCCTCGATACGGCGCCGCAGTTCCTCGGCCGGGTCCAGCCGTATTCGGTGTGCCTGCCCGCGACGTACGCGCCGGGGCGGCGGCTGCCGTTGACGTTGATGTTGCACTCGCTGGCGCTGGGGCAGAACCAGTACGCGGCATTCGATCCGAAGCTGCTGCACGAGGTGTGCGACGGCCGTGACTCGATCGTCGTCACGCCGCTGGCGCGGGGCCCGTCGTGCTGGTATTTCGACGAGGGCGAACTCGACGTGTGGGAGGTGTTCGCCCGGGTGGTCGAACAGCTCGGCGGCGACCCCGACCGCACGGTGATCGCCGGCTACTCGATGGGCGGGTACGGCACCTACAAGCTGGGGTTGAGCTATCCGGAGGTGTTCGCCAAAGCGGTCGTGCTGGCCGGGCCGCCGACGTGCGGGGTGCGACTGGTGCGCGGCGTGCAGGCGCCGGCCGACTTCGACCCGACGTCGCACTGTGCGCGCGAGGGCGACACCTGGCCGTTGCTTCCCAACGCCCGGTGGCTGCCCTTCGTCATCGCCCACGGCGGCCTCGACCAGTTCGTCCCGTTCCCGGGGATCGTGCAGCAGGTGTTCGAGCTGGACCGGCTGGGCTACCGCTACCGGTTCGCGGCCTATCCCGTCGAGGACCACGTCGCGTTCCTGCTCAAGGACGATTTCGACGATCCGATCGCGCACATGGGTACCGGTCTGCGCCAGGCGGATCCGGGCCACATCACGTTCGGGTGGTATCCGCAGCTGGTGCGCGACGATCTCGGCATCGGACCGCACCGGGTGTGGTGGGTGTCGGAGCTGCGTGCGGCCGAGGATGTGACCGCCGTGCGCGGAAAGCTCGCCACGGTCGACGCCCGGTCCTATGCGCGGCCGGACCGCACGCGCACGATCCGGCGCCGCCGCGGTGTCATCCCGGACTTCGATCCGACACCGGGGCTGTTCACCGAGATGACGTGGCAGCTGGGTGGCGAGGTCGATCCGCTGCCGCTGTTGACACTCGACCTCAGTGGCGTGTCCGGGCTGGCCGTCGACGTGGTGCGGGCAGGGTTGGCGGAGTTGTCGCGGTCGACGATCGCGGTCGCCACGGACCGGGCGGTGCGGATCCGGCTCGCCTCACTGCCGCCGGGGACGACGGTGGAGCTCGACGGCACGCCCACCGGGCCGGTGGTCGACGTCCCGGTCGGCCGCTACCGGATCACGCTGGCGGCTGCGAGGTGAAGACCCGTCCGGGCGGGTACCCCAGCCCGATGATGACGGGTGCGCGGCGGGTGGCGGCGGTGATCGGGTCGGCCGTGGCGCTGGTCGTCGCGTGCGGAACCGGGGTGCAATCGCAGGGCCAACCCCCGGCCGCGGTGGACGTCGTCACCGATCTCGACGTGCCGTGGGGCATCGCGTTCCTGCCCGACGGAACCGCGCTGATCGCCGAACGGAACAGCGGCGCGATCCGGCATCTGCGCGCACCCGGGGCGGCCGACCAGGTGGGCAGCGTGGCCGGCGTCGCGGCGCGCGGCGAGGGGGGGCTGCTCGGCATCGCCACCACGGGCACCACGGTGTTCGCCTACCTCACCACCGGTCAGGACAACCGTGTGGTGCGGATGGGTTTCGACGGGGGAGCGCTCACCGGTCAGACGCCGATCCTCACCGGCATCCCGGCGGGTTCCATCCACGACGGTGGCCGCATCGCGTTCGGCCCCGACGGCAAGCTGTACATCGCGACCGGCGACAGCGGTGACCGTGCCCTCGCCCAGGACCGAGACTCGTTGGGCGGCAAGATCCTTCGCGTCAACTCCGACGGTTCGATCCCGCCGGACAACCCCGACCCGGCGTCGCCGGTCTGGTCGTTCGGCCACCGCAACATCCAGGGCCTGGCATGGGACGGCGCCGGCCGGCTGTGGGCCACCGAATACGGCGCCAACGCGTTCGACGAGCTCAACCTCATCGAACCGGGTGGCAACTACGGCTGGCCGATGGCAGAGGGCCGCGCCGGGACGCCGGGCCTGATCGACCCGGTGGTGCAGTGGTCGACCGACGAGGCGTCGCCGTCCGGGTTGGCCTACTACGGCGGCGCACTGTGGGTGGCGGCGTTGCGCGGGCAACGGCTCTATCGGATACCGGTCGGCGGTGACGGCGCGGTCGGCGCGGCCACGCCGCTGTTCGCCGGCCAGTACGGCCGACTGCGCACGGTCGTGGCCGCACCGGACGGCTCGCTGTGGTTCACCACCAGTAACCGCGACGGTCGTGGCGACCCGCGCGACGGTGACGACCGGATCCTGTCGCTGCGCCCCTGACGGCTACTTGACGAGCGTGAACTGCTCGACGTAGCTGACGTTGCGGTTGAAGAAGTCCGCGCAGCCCAGCAAGTACTTCATGTACCGGTCGTAGATCTCTTCGCTCGTCACCGCGATCGCCTGCTCGCGCTGGGCTTCGAGGCTCTGCGCCCACGTGTTCAGCGTCCGGACGTAGCTCGCGGTGAGGTCGTCGCGCTCGGCCACCGAGAACCCTGCTGCGGTCGAGTATTCGATGACGTCCTCATCGCACGGCACCGAACCGCCGGGGAAGATCTCCTTGGCGATGAAACGCATGAACCGCAGATCCGTCATGGTGATCGGCACACCCAGCTCCGGCCAGCGCTTGAGCGGGTGACCCATGATCGTCTGCAGCACCATGCGCCCGTCGGCCGGCATGATCCGGTGGCACAGGTCGAAGAACGCCTTGTAGCGCTCCTTGGGGAACGCCTCGAACGCCTCGATGCTGACGATGCGGTCGACCGGCTGTTCGAACTCCTCCCAGCCGCGCAGCATGACCTCGCGGGACCGTGTGGTGTCGATCCCGTCGAGGACCTGCTGGCCGAGCGACTGCTGGTTCTTGCTGAGGGTGAGCCCGATGACGTTGACGTCGTACTTCTCGATCGCGCGCTTCATCATCGCGCCCCAGCCACAGCCCACGTCGAGCAGTGTCATGCCGGGCCGCAGATCGAGCTTGCCGAGCGCCAGGTCGATCTTGGCCAGCTGCGCCTCTTCGAGCGTCATGTCGTCGCGCTCGAAGAAGGCGGAGCTGTAGGTACGCGTGGGGTCCTGCCAGAGCCCGAAGAATTCGTTGGAGATGTCGTAGTGGGCCTGAACGTCCTCGTACGCCACCTTCATTTTCGCCGAGTCCCCCGACCCGCTGTCCGTCATCTCCGTGATCCTCCGTTTCTTGAAGCCGATCTCGAACCCTATACGGGATTGCCTAGATCGGCTAAGCGGGGGCTTTCTCGAGCGTGAACTGAGCGACGTCGGTGTAGCCCTCGCGGAACAGGTCGGCGCAGCCCTCGAGGTACTTGACGAACCGGTCGTAGATCTCCTCACCTGAGATCTCGATGGCCTCGTCCTTCTTGGCCTTGAGATTGTTCGCCCAGGCGTCGAGGGTCTTGACGTAGTGCGGCTGCAGGTGCTGTTCGCGGGTCACGGTGTAGCCGGCCTTCACGGCGTGCTCCCTGACCATCGACGCCAGCGGCAGACGGCCGCCGGGATAGATGTAATCCATGATGAACTTGATGAAGCGCACCCGCGACATCGTCAGCGGCAGGCCCTTGGCCTTGATCTCCTCATCCTCCGGGATGATGATCGTGTGCAGCATCTGCACACCGTCCTCGGGCAGCCAGTCGAAGGTCTTCTTGAAGTAGTCGTCGTACTTGTTGAAGCCGAAGTGCTCGAAGGCACCGATCGAGACGATGCGGTCGACCCGGCCGTCGAAGTCCTCCCAGGGCTGCAGGCGGACCTCCATCTTGCGGTCGGTCTTCGCGTTGGCGAACCAGTGCTCCTCGATGTGCTTCTTCTGGTTCTCCGACAGCGTCAGGCCGATGACGTTGACGTCGTACTTCTCGACCGCCCGCATGATCGTCGCGCCCCAGCCGCAGCCGATGTCGAGCAGCGTCATACCGGGTTTGAGACCGAGCTTGCCCAGCGACAGGTCGATCTTGGCCATCTGGGCCTGCTCGAGCGTGTAGTCGTCCTTCTCGAAGTAGGCGCAGCTGTAGACCTGGTTCGGGTCCTGCCACAGCTTGAAGAATTCGTTGGAGATGTCGTAGTGGAACTGGACTTCGCCCTTATCGGACCCACGGGTCTGCGACGCGGATTTCGACAGCCACTTGGACTCTGCCTTGGGTGCTGCGCTCGATGTATCTGCCACTGTCCGTCCTGGTGAAGTTGCTATTCGGGCATGAACACGGGGTGCCTTCTGCTCGACACGGTGCCGAGACTACGCCTGCCGTCAATTGGCGGACACATTACGTTCTCACTATGTCTGTCGCGCACGGCGATTGCCAACGGGCGGCGTGTCGGGCGGAGAAAATCGCAGCTGGTGCCTGGTCATTGCCCGAGCCGGTTCACCAGGCCGGTGAACAGTGCAGGTGATGCGGCGGCGGCCGCAACGACGTTCCGGCGCAGCGGCGGCGACATACTTGCGTGCAGAAGCGCCGTGGTCAGCAGCCGGTAGCGGCGTGTCGACCGCCGCCAGCGCCGGTCGTAGTCGTCGGTGCGGCCGTCGGCGACGCAGTCGACCAGGAGTTGGGCCGTGGCGAACGCCATGCCCAGCCCTTCGCCGGTCAGTGCGTCGATGTAGCCGGCGGCGTCACCGACGAGGAGCACGCGGCCGCAGGTCCGCCGCCTGACCTTCTGGCGCAGCGGGCCTGCGGCGCGGTCGGGGCCGTGCCGGTAGCCGGCGACTCGGTCCCGAAGGGCCGGGAACTGCCGCAGCTGACTGTCGAAACCGCCGCGGCACGAGGTGAGGATCGCGATGCCGACACAGTCGTCGGCGACCGGTGTCACGTACGCCTCGGCGTCCTCACCCCAGTACACCTCGAC
This sequence comes from Mycolicibacterium litorale, assembly GCA_050205415.1. Classification (GTDB taxonomy): domain Bacteria; phylum Actinomycetota; class Actinomycetes; order Mycobacteriales; family Mycobacteriaceae; genus Mycobacterium; species Mycobacterium litorale_C. The sequence continues at coordinate 47,604 of JBNMQY010000007.1, read as the reverse complement.
GCAGTCGGTCCAGGGCGAGATGTGCACGTGGCGCCGGATTCCCCACCGCCGCGGCCCGGTGACCGGCAGCTCGAGTCCCAGAGACCGGCGGATCGACGAGTGCAGCCCGTCGGCGGCGGCCAGGTAGCGGGCACGCAGATCGCCCGTGCGGACCGACGTGGAGTCCTGTTCGACGGCGCCGAACTCCTTGTGCACGACCGTGACTCCCGCATCCGTCGTCGCCTGCAGTAACGCGGCGTGCAGCGCGGTCCTGCGCACACCCCGGCCCGGTCCCGCGCGGAAGGACGCATCGACACGGCGGTTCCCGTCGAGGTAACGGATCCCGCGCAACGGTATGCCCGGCGGCTCCACGCCGAGGTACCTCAAGTGCTCCACGGCGTGCGGCATCAACCCTTCGCCGCAAGCCTTTTCGATCGGTCCGCGCCGCCGTTCGACCACCGCGACGTCGAGTCCGGCTCTCGCGCCGTACAGCGCGGTGGCGAGCCCGGCCGGGCCGCCGCCGGCGACGAGCAGGTCGATCACGTCAGTCTCGCCAGCGCGGCGTTCTCCACCTTGATCCGCGTTCTCAGCAGCACCGCGTTCAGGATCGAGAACGACAACGCGGTGATCCACGCGGTGTGGACGAGCGGCAGGGCGACGCCCTCGACGACGACCGCGACGTAGTTGGGGTGGGGCAGACAGCGGTACGGACCGTTCGTCACGCGCGACGCGCCGGGGACGACGATGACCCGTGTGTTCCATTGGCGCCCCAGGGTGCCGATGCACCACCAACGCAGCGTCTGCGCCGCCAGCACGGCGACGAGCATCGGCCGGCCGAGTGCCGGGACGAAGCGCCTGCGCAGCGCGACGACCTCGACGAGGCATCCGGCCAGCAGGCCGGTGTGCAGCGTGACCATCACGGGGTAGTGGCGGGCGCCGAACTCGGTTCCGCCGTGCTCGCGGCTCCATGCCGAATTACGTCTGGACACAACCAGTTCGGCGAGCCGCTCCAGCGCCACCGCGAGAATCAGGAGCCGGTACATCAGTGCCAGCGCAGCAGGACGAGTTCGGAACAGAACCCCGGGCCCATGGCCATGAGGAGTCCGGGGCTGCCGGGTGGCGGGTGTTTGGCGATCGTGTCGCGCAGCACGTGCAGCACCGACGCCGACGACAGGTTCCCGACATCGCCGAGGGAACGCCAGGTGAGTTCGAGCGCGTCGTCGGGCAGATCGAGTGCGGTGGTGATGGCCTCGATGATCTTCGGGCCGCCGGGATGGCTCACCCAGGCGCCGACGTCGTCGACGGTGTAGCCGTGTAGGGCAAGGAAATCGGTGACGTCGTCGCCCAGGTACTGCTCGATGATCGACGGCAGGTCGGCGGAGAGGACGAGCTGGAATCCGGCGGAGCCGATGTCCCAGCCCATCATCCGCAGTGAGTCGGGATAGAGGTGCGCGCGCGAGTCGACGATGTCGGGTCCGGCGGCGCCGATCTGTTCGGCGCGGTGTGCGCCGACCGCCACCACCGCGGCCGCGCCGTCGGCGAACAGCGCGCTTCCGACGAGGGTGGCGATGGTGGGATCGCTTCGGCGTCCCAGCGAACACAGTTCGACGGCCAGCAGCACCGCGACGCCGTCGGGCGCGCCGCGCAGGTAGTCGTTGATGCGCGCCAGTCCCGCGGCACCGGCCACGCATCCCAGGCCGAAGATCGGCACCCGCCGGACGTCGGGGCGCAGGCCGAGGCGGGCGGCGATGCGGGCATCCAGCGGCGGCACCGCGATGCCGGTGACCGTCGTGGTCATGATCAGGTCGACGTCTGCGGCTTGCAGGCCCGCCTCGGTCAGTGCACCGTCGATCGCCGCACAGCCCAGATCCACGGCGTGCTCGATGAAGTGGTCGTTGGCGGCGCCGAAGTCGGTCAGCGCCGCGTAGTCCTCGATCGGCAGCACCAGATGACGGCTGTTGACCCTCGCGCTCGCATGGAGGTTGCGGACGAGGTCTTCGAAGGGCTCCCAGCCGGGGCTGTCGAGCACGGCTTCGGTGACTTCGGTCTGGCTGTAGCGGCGCGGTGGCAGTTCGCCGCGCACCCCGGCGATGACGCTTGTGGCGGACACACCTTGGATACGAGCAGGCGTCTCGATCGGTTCAACGGGATGTGCGCGCCTACGTCTGCGCCGACTCGAGCAGGTGGCACAACCGCTCACGGTGAAAGGCCGCGTCACCGCAGAGCAGGGCGCCGGTGCGCGCGCGCCGCAGGTACAGGTGCAGATCGTGTTCCCAGGTGAAACCGATACCGCCGTGCAGTTGCAGCGCCTCACCGGTCACGCGGCCGACGGCGTCGGAGACGTAGGCCTTCGCCACGCTGACCGCGTGATCGGCATCGGCATCACGGCCGCCGGCGTCGAGTGCCATCGCGGCGTGGTAGGTGGCGGCGGTGCAGGCCTGCACCCAGATCCGCATGTCCGCGCACTTGTGTTTGACGGCCTGGAAACTGCCGACGGGGCGGCCGAACTGGTTGCGTTCCTTGACGTAGGCCACCGTCATCTCCAGCAGGCGCTGACCGATGCCCACGAGTTCGGCGCACACCAGCACCGTGTTGAGGTGCATGGACCGCGTGATCGCGCGCTGCGCCTGCTCACCGGTCGCGCACAGCGCGGCTTCGTCCACGGCCACGTCGTCGAACGTCACGTCGCAGTAGCTCCTGGCGACGTCGAGGGTCTGCTGACGGCTCACCCGCATGCCGGGCGTATCGGTCGGTACGACGAAACGCGCCGGCGCGTCGTCGAGCAGTGCGTCCACGACGAGCAGGTGCGCCGCGTCGGCGTGCTGTACGTTCGCCTTCGCCCCGGTGAGGCGGTATCCCCCGTCGTACGGTTGCGCCACCGTGCCGATGCCTGCCGGTCCCCAGGTCTGGCCGAATTCGGAGATCGCCCAGCCGGCGATCAACGATCCTTCCGAGATCAACTGCAGCAGTTTGGATTTGTTCTCGGCGGTCGACGTGGTCAAGGCGTCGGCGGCGACGGCCACGGGGATGAACGGGGTGGCCGCCAGGCCGTAGCCGAGTTCGGCGCAGACCAGTGCCAGATCGATGGTCTGCTGGCCCAGGCCGCCGTCGCTCTCGGCGATGCCCAGTGCCGGCCAGCCCAGGTCGACGCCGTCCTTCCAGAGTTCGGCGTCGAAACTGTCGGCGGTGTCGATGAGTCCGCGCGCCCGTACGGCCGAGGACCGGCGCGTGAGCAACGCCCGGGTGGAGTCGACCAGGCCCCGTTGTTCGTCGGTGAGCTCGAAATCCACGGCCTTCTCCTTAGCTGGAGCGGATCGATCGGGGTGCGGGACGGCGAAGAACTCTCAAACTCTTCCCAAAGATACAGGATACTGATTAAGCTAAATCGGGCTTACCGGATCGAACGCGGAGGGTGCTTTGCAACTCAGGCAGGACGCGGGACTCGGTGCACTGCGGGACCGTGTCCGCGATCTGGCCGCCCGCCACGCGCCCCCGCGGCAGGCCCGCACCGGGGTCCGCGCGCCGGAGGCCGCGGACATGCCCGCATTGCGGGACTGGACCCGGCTGCTGTTCACCGAACAGTTGCTGGGAGTGACCTGGCCGGTGGAGTTCGGCGGCCTGGCCGATCCGCACCCACTGCACGAGTCGGTCGTCGCCGACGAACTGGTGCGCGTCGGTGCGCCGGGCCCGGTGGGCGGGGGACTGCTCGCCGCAGCGGCCCTCATCGCATCGGGCACCGCCGCGCAGAAGGAGTACTTCCTGCCGCGCATCCGTTCCGGTGAACACGTCTGGTGCCAGCTGTTCAGCGAGCCCGACGCCGGCAGTGACCTGGCGAGCCTGCGCACCCGCGCCCGCCGCGACGGGGACGAGTTCGTGGTCGACGGGCAGAAGGTGTGGACCACCAACGGGCAGCACGCCGACTGGGGATACCTGTTGGCGCGCACCGATTCCGAGGCGCCCAAACACGCGGGTATCACCGCCTTCGCGCTCGACATGTCCACCCCCGGGGTGACGGTGCGCCCGCTGCGCGAGATCACCGGGACCTCCGACTTCAACGAGGTCTTCTTCGACGGTGTGCGGATTCCCGCCGACCGCGTCATCGGCGACGTGGACAAGGGCTGGGCGGTGACCACCGCCAGCCTGGCCCACGAGCGGGCCGGTGCGGGCGGCGGTGCGTCGCTGTTCGGCGGGCTGGAGAGGCTCGCGCGCCTCGCCGCCGAGGTGACCCGCGACGGCAGCCCCGCGATCGACCGCGACGACTGCCGCCAGGCCATCGGCAAGCTCGTCGCGGACGTCCACGTCAACGCGCTCGTCTCGGCGTTCGGGGAGAGCCGTGCGTTGCACGGCAGCGGTGACATGGGCGATGCGCCGGTATCGAAGATCCTGTTCAGCGAAATCAACCTGGCCCTTCACGAATTCGGCTTCCAGCTGCAGGGCCAGGACGGCATCCGCGTGGAGGGCGATACCGAGGTCTGGGACGGCGGCTGGTGGCAGGACGGGTTCCTCTATGCGCGTGCGTTCACCATCGCCGGCGGCACCAACGAGGTGCTGCGCAACGTGATCGCCGAACGCGCGCTGGGACTCCCACGCGGCTGACCCCATCGTCGAAGGATTCGGAGGACACAATGCCCCTGCAGGACTGGATGAAGATCATCTCGGTGGACGACCACGTCATCGAGCATCCGCGGGTGTGGCAGGACCGGCTGGCCGACAAACACCGCGACGCCGGGCCGCAGATCATCGAAACCGCTGAGGGCCATCATGTCTGGCGGTACGAGGGTCAGCTGTATCCGCAGATCGGGCTCAACGCGGTGGCGGGCAAGCCGCCCTCGGAGTACGGGATGGAGCCGGTCCGCTACGACCAGATGATCCCGGGCTGCTACGACCCGGCCGAACGTGTCAAGGACATGGACATCGACGGCGTGCACGCCGCATTGTCCTTCCCGTCCTTCCCCGGCTTCGGCGGCGGTGTCTTCCAGCGCGCCGCGGACAAGAAACTGGCACTCGAATGTGTCCGGGCGTGGAACGACTTCCAGGTCGACGAGTGGTGCGCCACCGCCCCGGACCGGCTGATCCCGCTCGGCATCCTGCCCACCTGGGATCCGCAGCTGGCCGCCGCGGAGGTGGAGAGGCTGGCGCAACGCGGGACCAGGGCGGTGTCGTTCCCCGACAGCCCGGTTCCGCTCGGGCTGCCCTCTTTTCACCACCCGACGCACTGGGAGGTGCTCTGGGATGCGGTGGAGGCCGCGGACATGCCGATCTGCCTGCACTTCGGTGCCGGCGGCTACGTCCCCGGTTTCTCGTTCTTGAATCCGTCTCCGTCGGACATGGCGCCCTTCGCCGTCGCGATCGCGACCTTCTCGACGAACCTGATGTGGACCACCGCCGACCTGGTGTTCTCCGGAATGCTCCAGCGGCATCCCGACATCAAGTTCCTGCTCTCCGAGGGTGGCATCGGCTGGATCCCCTACATCCTGGAACGGCTCGACTACACGTGGGAGCGGCACCGCTGGTATCAGAACATCAGCCGCACGGACCGGCCGTCCGATCTGTTCCGCAAGCACATCTGGGGTTGCTTCATCGACGACGTCCACGGGGTGAACTCGCGTGACCTGATCGGCGTCGAGAACATCCTGATCGAGGTCGACTATCCGCACTCGGATTCCAACTGGCCCAACAGTCGCAAACGCGTCGCGGAGAACCTCCTGGGCGTCGACGACCACGACGCGCACCGCATCGTCGAACTGAACGCACGCGAACTGCTGAACTTCGGCGTGGACCGATGAGTGAATCAAGGCCCGAGTCCGACGATTACGACCTGCTGACGTTCGGCGAGGTCGCGGCCAGGATCTCCGAAGAGCTGACCGAGGCCAGCGCACAGCTGGAGCGGGCGCGCGGCGAAACGCCCACCGATACTGACGAGATCCGGCGCATCGAGGACCGCATCGCGATGCTGCGCGAGAGCGCGGACCGCTACCGGCAGGAACAGCAGACCAACGCGTCGTTCACCCGACGATTCGGTCCCTTGTCGAGTCCACCATCCGGTCCACCGCCGCAGTGGCGCTGAGGCCAGGGGCGGGATCCAGGGGTCAATGGTGACAACACAGGACATGCCTTCGCCACTCGGTTCGGTCGCCGGGTGGACGAAGGGCTACGCCAGACGGCATCCCATTGCCTCGCTGGAAACCGTTGGCAGTCAATGCATCCTGGCCGTGCGTTCACTGCAGTACCTGGTCCTCGACATCGTCCGGTGGCGTTTCCCGTTCGCGGAGTTCATCCAGCAGGCGTCCTTCATGGCGTCGACAGCCATGCTGCCGACGATGTGCGTCGCCATCCCCATCGGTGTGACCCTGCAGATTCAGTTCGCGCTGCTCGCCGGACAGGTCGGGGCGACCTCGCTGGCGGGTGCGGCCAGCGGACTCGCGGTCATCCGCCAGGGTGCACCGCTGGTGGCCGCGCTGCTGATGGCCTCTGCGGTGGGTTCGGCCATCTGCGCCGACCTGGGCTCCCGGACCATCCGGGACGAGGTCGACGCCCTCGAGGTGATGGGTATCTCGGCCATCCGCAGGCTGGTGGTGCCCCGCCTCGCCGCCGCCATCGTCGTCGGCGTCGCGTTGACCGGTCTGGTGTGCTTCATCGGATTCCTCGCCGGCTACCTGTTCAACACCTTCGCCCAGGCCGGCGCCCCGGGGAGTTTCGTGACCACGTTCGCGTCCTTCGCGACGGTGGGTGACCTGATCCTGACGTTGATCAAGGCGGTGGTCTTCGGGGCGATCGTCGCGATCGTCGCATGCGACAAGGGCTTGACCACCAAGGGCGGGCCTGCGGGAGTGGCGAATTCGGTCAACGCCACCGTGGTCGCCTCGATCCTGCTGCTGATGATCACCAACGTGGTGTTCACCCAGATGTATGTGCTGTTGTTCCCGAAGGTGGCGCTGTAGTGGCAGCGCCATACTACCCGCGCGGCGTCCGGCCCCTGGTGGCCGCGACGACGACGGTGGCCGGCGGCGGTATCCGCCTGGGCCACATGTTGACGTTCTTTGTCCGGGCGGTCGCGGGCATCCCGGTGACACTGACGCGCTACCGCAAGGCCTTTCTGACGATCCTGTCCGATGTCACCTGGGGCAACGGATCCATCGTGGTCGGCGGGGGCACGGCCTGGGTGATCATCCTGCTCGGCGCGTCCGCCGGGGCGATCGTGGGCATCGAGGGTCTGCAGGCACTGCACCTGCTCGGCATGGAACCCGCCGCGGGGCTGTTGTCCTCGACGGTGTCCACCCGTGAACTGGCGCCCGTCATGGCCGCTCTGGCATTCGCCGCGCAGGCCGGATGCCGATTCACCGCACAACTGGGTTCGATGCGCATCTCGGAAGAGATCGACGCCATGGAATCACTTGCGATACGGCCCATTCCGTACCTCATCACCACCCGGCTGGTCGCATCGGTGGTGGCGATCATCCCGCTCTACATCCTCTGTCTGGTGATCAACTATGCCGCGGTGCAGACCGTCGTGACCGTCGCGGGCGGACTGTCGGCAGGGTCCTACGACCACTACTTCCGCCTGGTGCTGACCGGCCCCGACATCCTGTACTCGGTCTGCAAGGCGATCGTCTTCGTGATCATCACCTCGACGATCCAGTGCTACTACGGCTATTTCGCCAGCGGCGGGCCACAGGGTGTGGGTGTCGCGGCGGGCCGCGCCATGCGGGCCAGCATCTCGGTCATGATCATCGCGAACCTGGTGCTCACCATCGGACTGTGGGGGATCGGTTCCGGCGCAAGGCTGGGCGGCTGAGATCGTGCAGAAGTTCGAGTCGGCGGCCAAGGATCTCTCCAACACGAAACTGCTGCTGCGCGGGGTGGCGCTGCTGGTCGGCACGGTGCTGCTGACGGCCGTGGCCATCGCGAAGTCCGAGGGCGCGTTCGCCGGCGACGTGGAGGTCGTCGCCCTGCTCGACGATGTGGGCGACGGTCTGCCCCGGGGGTCCGACGTCAAGTTCCGTGGCGCGCTCGTCGGCAGGGTCGACGGTGTGGCCCCGGCGCTGGACGGCGGCACGAACTCCGTCGCGCTGACCCTCGATCCCCATTTCGCGCACGCCATTCCGGCGACGGTGACCGCCCGGGTGGTCCCCGGCAACGTGTTCGCGGTGTCGTCCATCCAGCTCGTCGACAACGGCCCGGCGCCCGCGCTGCGTGCCGGAACGCAGATCGTCCAGGATGAGAGTCTGGCCACCGTCCAGTTCCAGACCGCGTTGACCAAGCTGCGAAACGTCCTCGGCGCCGCGGGCAGGCCCGGCTCCGACGACACCGTCGGGGTGCTGGCGGCTGTCGCGGAGGCCACCAACGGTCGCGGTGACGAACTGACCCACGCGGGTGGCGGCGCCAAACGTATCGTCGACGAATTCAACGCGCTGATGGTCCCCGACGGCACGCAGCCGACCCTGGAGGTGCTCTCCGCCGCCCTGCAGGGGCTGGAGGACTCGTCGCCGGACCTCCTCGAGGCCGTGCATCAGGCCGTGGTGCCGATGCGCACGATCGCCGAGAAGCGTGAGGCGCTGACCTCTTTCCTGTCCGCCGGTCACACCACCTTCGGCACGATGGGCACGGCGTTCGAGAACCACACCGACCGGATGATCGTGATCACCACGCAGCTGTCGCCGGTGCTCGGCGTGTTCGCCGACGGGGGAGCGCAATTCCCCGTCATCGTCTCCCGGATCAACAATCTGTCCAAGCGGTTCTTCGCCGAGGTGTGGAACCCGGAGAGAAAACACGGCACCGGCAAGTTCATGCTGGTGTTCACCCCGAACCGGATGTACACCCGGCAGGACTGCCCACGCTACGGCGAGCTCGCAGGCCCCAGCTGCACGACCGCGCCGGTCACCCAGGACGTCCCCGCGCTGGCGCCGATGATCGATCCCCGCAACTATCCGCATCCCCGGACGCGGCCGGGAGGCAACGTCGGGCCGGTGGGCAGCGCCGAGGAACGCGCCGCGATGGCCGAACTCCTCGGCCCCGAACCGAATCCCGCCTCCGAACTCCTGCTCGGACCGGTCGCGAGGGGCAACACCGTGCAGGTCGTCCCGGATCCGGGGCCGCTGCTACCCGCCGAGGTGCCACCCGGCCCCGTCACACCAGGAGGGGAGAACCCGTGAGCTATCGACGCCCACTGATCTGGGTGTGCGTGTTCCTGTCGGTCTGCGTGGCCCTGATCTGGACCGTCTTCGTCACGTTGCAACGCAACGTCGATGGCCGAACGGAGTCCTACAGCGCGATCTTCACCGACGTCTCGGGGCTCAAGGTCGGCGACGAGGTCCGGATGGCGGGGGTGAAGGTCGGCCGCGTCGACGAGGTGGCCCTCGACGGCGACCTGGCCAGGGTCGGGTTCCGCGTCCAGTCCGAGCAGGTGCTCTACGGAAACACCAAGGCCTCCATCGTCTACCAGAACATCATCGGGCAGCGCTACGTCGGGTTGTCGCTCGCCGACTACTCCACTGACCCGAGCGAACCGGTCGTACTTCCCGCGGGTGCGGTGATCCCCGTCGAGCGCACCGAGCCGTCGTTCGACATCTCGCATCTGCTCAACGGATTCGAGCCGCTGTTCGCGCTGCTCGACCCCGAGCAGGTCGACAACCTCACCACGGCGATCGTGCGGTCCACCCAGGGGGATACCGGCGCACTGACGACGCTGATCTCTGAGACCACCCGGCTGGCCCAGTCCTATTCCGGCACCGACCAGATCCTCGAGAGTGTGCTCGCGAATCTCAACTCCGTGGTCGGCTCGCTGGCCGAACGCGACGGCGACCTGAAGTCCACCATCGACTCGGCCGAGTCGGTGTTCGACGGGTTCGCCCAGCGCCGTGGCGAATTCGTCACCTCGATGGATCAGGTGGGCATCGTCGGCGAGCGGCTGGCGAAGGTGCTCACCGACGTCCAGCCGGATCTGCGGGAATGGCTGGCCCGCGAGCCCGGATTCGCGAAGCACTTCACCGACAACAAGCAGGCCTTCGCCTACATGGGATTCAACACCCCGCTGATGCTCAAGGGACTCGCCCGGATCAGCCAGGGCGGTTCGTATCTGGACATCTACGCGTGCCATCTGACGGTCAGCCAGTTCCCGCGCATCGACAGCCTGATCGATGCGATCGTCCGGAACGCGACGCCCGGCGGGAAGATCCAGCAGAGCGCGAAATGCCGATGACCGCCATGACCAGACTCACCGCGGTGTTCCGCCGGCCGATCGAGCAGCACGGCAAGCTGCGGTTGGGCATCATCTCCGTGCTGGTCATCGCCGTGACACTGGGCGGCCTGCTCGGCGTGCAGCGCCTCGGCCTCGGCAAGACCACCTACGACGCGGACTTCGCGCAAGCGGCGGGGCTGAGCGCCGGGGACCAGGTGACCGTGGCGGGCGTATATGTCGGTTCGGTGCAGGGGCTACGACTCGCCGGCGACAAGGTGGTCGTGACGCTGGAAGTCGACAGGAACGTCCATCTGGGCGCGGCCACACGGGCGGCGATCAAACTCACCACCCTGCTCGGCGCGCGCTACGTCGAACTCCGGCCCGCGGGGTCCGGTGCGCTGACCGACAGGCGGATCCCGCTGGCCAACACCGAAGTTCCCTACACCCTGCAGGACTCGCTGCAGGACGCCACGACGACGTTCGAAGCCGTCGACGCCGAGAAGATCGCCCAGTCGATGACGTCGCTGTCCCAACAGCTGCAGGGCGCCCCGGAGATCCTGCCGCAGGCGCTCGACAACGTCGCGCATCTCTCAAAAGTGCTGGCGGACCGCCGCGACGAGATCGGTGACCTGTTGCGCAGTACGCAGCGGATCGCCGAGTTGCTCGGCGGCCAGCAGCGCAGCCTCGGAATCCTGATGACCCAGGGTCGTGACGTGCTGGCCGATCTCGCGGCCCGCAAGGAGATGATCGTCCGGCTGATCGACGCCACGACCAACCTCGTGCACCAGCTGCAGCCGGTGCTGGTCGGTGACCGCGCCCAGATGGACGAGCTGCTGTCCAACCTCGACGGCATCTTGACCGCGGTCGGGAAGAACGACGCGCTGTTCCGCAACACCCTGCAGATGATGCCGGTGCCGCTGCGGAACTTCACCAATGCCACCGGCAACGGCAACGAATTCGACTTCTCCTCCTCGGGCGGCACCCTCATCGACTCGATCATGTGCGCGATCAGCGGTCGGGCGGATCAGTTCAACCTGCCCACCTACTTCGAGGACTGCCGGTGATGGGCCGCGCACTGCTCAAGACGGTGGCCATCGTCGCGATGGTGCTCGGCGCAAGCGGATGCGCGGGTGCTCCGGGCTTCGCCGATCGTGGGATGACCGTCACCGCTCAATTCGACAGTGCCAGTGGACTCTACGAAGGCAATGCGGTGTCGGTCCTGGGCATGCGGGTCGGCACGGTGGAGAAGATCGTCCCCATGGGGCAGTACGTCGACGTCACGATGCACATCGATGCCGGCGTCAAGATCCCCGCCGATGCGACGGCCGTCACCGTCTCCACGTCGATCCTTACCGACCGCCACGTCGAGTTCACCCCGCCCTATCGCAGCGGCCCGACCCTGGCCGACCGCGACACGCTCAGCCTGGCGCGCACCCGCACCCCGGTCGAGTTCGACCGGGTGCTGACGATGATCGACAGGCTGGCCGTGCAACTGCGGGGCGACGGCCGGGGCGGTGGGCCGGTCGCGGATCTGCTCGGCGTGAGTGCCGCGATGACCAGTGGCAACGGCCCCAGGATCCGGGAGGCACTCGGCGAGCTGTCTACGGCACTGCAGCTGAGCAAGGAGCGGGGGGTGCCGACGGGGGACGCGATCACCACCATCGTCACCAATCTCGACAGCCTCACCAAGGCCGCCGCGGAGAACGACGAGACGATCCGGCAATTCGGCTCGTCGGTCCGGCAACTCAGCGACGTGCTGGCCGCCGAACAGCTCGGCAGCGGGTCCACCGGCGCACAGGTCAACCAGATCCTAACCGAGACAGCGGATCTGCTGGAGACGAACCGGGATGCGTTGAAGTCCACGGCGGCCAACACCGAGCTCGTCACCCGAGCCCTTGCCGACTACCGGCGGGAGGTGGGGGAGGCGTTCGACCTGATGCCCATGCTCACCGACAACGTCTACAACATGATCGACCCGGAGAAACAGGCCATCAGAGCGCATCCCGTGCTCGACAAGATCGAGCTCAATACCCAGGCCACCAAGGAGTTGTGCAACCTGTTGGGGATGAAGCAGCTCGGCTGCTCCACCGGGACCATCCAGGATTTCGGGCCGGACTTCGGGATCACCAGCATGCTCGAGGGATTGGCGGGGTTGGGACCGTGACCGCGATGCGACGGGTTCGACAGGTACTGGCAGTCGCCGGTGCCCTGGGGCTGACGGGTGCGCTGACGTCGTGCGCGGTGGGACTCGACCGGATCCCGCTGCCTGCGCCGTCGGCGGGGACCCGCACCTATCCCATCAGCGCGACGTTCGACAACGCGCTGAACCTGCCGTTCAAGGCCAAGGTGCGGTTGTCCGGCGCGGACGTGGGCGAGGTGGAATCCATGGTCGCGCAGAACTACACCGCCGTGGTGACCATGCAGATCGCCTCCGACGTGCAGATCCCGGTGGGTACCAGGGCCGAGCTGCGTTCCGCCACGCCGCTGGGCGACATCTTCGTGTCGCTGACGCCCCCGCCGGTGACCGATGGCCGGTCGGTCCTGAAACCCGGTGACGTGATCCCGTTGGACGCCACCGGTTCCGCGTCGTCCGTCGAGGAGGTGCTGAGCACCGCGGCGCTCCTGGTCAACGGCGGCGCGATCCGCAACCTGACGAAGGTGATCAACGGGATGGGCCGGGCGGTCGGCGGCAAAGGTGAGGATCTCGGTGCGTTCCTCGACGAGTCCACCAGGCTGATCCAGAACCTGTCCGACCGCTCGGCAGTGGTCAAACGCGCGTTGACGCAGACGGGTGACCTGGCCGCCACGATGTCGGCCCGTCAGGAGTCCATCGACGCGGCGATCGCCGCGGCCGGTCCGGCGCTCGGCACCGTCGCCGACAACACCGGCCGCCTCGTCGATCTGGTCGCACAGGTGAATCGGATCACGCTGCAGCTGGCGAAGCTTCCCTCGGTGCGGGGTGTGCCGTCACGCAGCATGATCGCCGACCTGAACCGGTTGTCGGCCGAACTCAACGCGGCGTCCCTGGAGCCCAATGCTTCGCTCGACCAGTTCAATTCGATGTTCGGCGCGGTGCTCAAGGTCACCAACGGGACGGCCGCACACGTCGACATCGACCTCGCCGACCTCGCGATCGGTGGGTTCGCCGATCCGTACCACCCCGCCGATGCGGGCAGTCACGCGCCGACCAGAGAGGACTTCCGCAACATGGTCGGCAGCATCAGCTACGAGCTGCTGATGGTGCGCAACAAGTTCTGGGGTGCGCCCACCGCGCCGCCGGGCACGGTGCCCCCACCGGATCTCGTCGGGCCGGCACCCGGCGCGCTCACGCCGGCACCGCCGTCGCCGCCGCTGCTGCCGCCCACGAATCCCGCCGTCCCGGGCGGCACCCCGTGAGCGCCGTGCGCGGCGTCGTCGAGTTCGCCCGCCGGAGGCGACTCGGCATCTCCGCGTGCGCGCTGGCGACGATGTTCGTGGTCGGGGTCGTGTACGTGTTGTTCGGGACACTGCAACTCGATCCGACCCGGTCAGACACACTGGTTCGTGTCCACCTTGCGGAAACCGGCGGGCTGCTGCCGGGCCAGGACGTGACTTTGCGCGGCGTGCCGGTCGGCCGCGTCCGCTCGATCGACATGACCACCGACGGCGTCGTCGCGGTCGCCGCGATCCACCCCGACGCGCGCATCCCCGTGGACACCGATGCACGGGTGTCGGCCCTGTCACCGGCCGGTGAGCAGTACCTCGACTTCCGCGCCGACCGCAACGACGGACCGTATCTCGCCGACGGCGCCGAAATCGCCAGCGACAGAACGCGAACCCCGGTCACCCTCGCCATGCTGCTGGCCGATCTCGACGGCACCCTCCAGCAGGTCGACACCGAGCAACTCGCCGCCGTCCTCGACGAACTGCGGGTCGGACCGCAGGGCGGGCAGAAGCTCGCCGCCATCCTCGACGGTGGCGCGTTCCTGGTGTCGACGCTGGATTCGGTGCTGCCGCAGACGGTACGGCTGATCCGCAACAGCAAGGTCGTGCTCTCGACCGTGAATGACGTCAGCCCCGGCCTCGAGGCCACCTCGGCGGATCTCTCCTCGATCCTCGGCGGGGTGCAGCGGATGGACGGCGGGTACCGGACCCTGGTCGACACCGGGCCGTCGACGCTCGGCCGGATCGACGATCTGATCGCCGACAACTCGCCCACGATGGTGCAGCTGCTCGGCAACCTCACCACCGTCTCCCAGCAGTCCTATGTCCGGGTGCCCGCACTCGAAGAGCTGTTCTTCCCGCAGTACCGCGCCGGATCGGCGCTCGACGCGGTCGCCAGCACGTTCCGCGACGGCGGCGTCTGGGGCGCGGTGAACCTGTATCCGCGGCACTCGTGTGACTTCAACCTGCCGAAATCGCCGCCGACGGTGGGCGACTTCCCCGAGCCGTATCTGTACACCTATTGCCCCAACCCGGATCCCAAATACCTGGTGCGGGGTGCGCGCAACGCACCGAGACCGCCCGGTGACGACACCGCGGGACCACCGCCCGGTGCGAACCCCCTGCAGCGGGCCGACCCGACCCCGACGGGCCCGCTCACCATCCCGACGCCCTACGCGGGCCCCGACCTTCCGTTGCCGCCGCCTCCGCGCGGCCCCTGAGCCGAGCACCCCGAAAGGACCACGCCGATGACCGAGCACGATCAGGTGATGACCCTGGATCTCGACAGCGAGGAACCAGAGCTCGACGCCCCGGAGAACACCGATGCCCCCGACGCTCCCGCCCGGCGCCGGCGTCCGTCGCGGCGCACTGTGGCTCTCGGAGCGGCCGCGGTGGTGTTGGCGGGGGCACTGGCCGCCGCCGGGGTGCTGGGCTGGGAGGTGCGCAATGAGCGCATCGTCGACGACGCCGGCCAGCAGGCGCTGGCCGCGGCGCAGCAGTACGCCGTCATCCTGACCGGCGTCGACGCCGCGAAACTCGACTCGAACTTCGCCGCCGTTCTCGACGGCGCCACGGGCGAGTTCAAGGACATGTACAGCCAGTCCAGCGCCGGGCTGAAGCAGGTGCTGATCGACAACAAGGCGAAGGCCACCGGCACGGTGCTCGCCGCGGGGATCAAGTCGGCCACGCCGGACAAGGTGGAGGTCATGCTGTTCGTGGATCAGGCGGTCACCAACGCGCTCAATCCTGAACCGCGGCTTGACCGGAACCGCATCATCATGACGATGGAGAAGGTCGACGGCCGTTGGCTGGCCAGCAGTGTCGAGCTGCCCTGATCGGCGTGCGGATGACCATGGGACACGTCGGCCGGTTGCTCGCCACGGTGGCGTTCGCGGCGACGGTGATCTTCGGCCCTGCCCACGGCGCGGCCGCGGACACCATCTCCAATGGGGTGACCTACGCCGTGGTGTCCGATGTGCGCGCAGGGGTCAGCCCCCAGGGCCCCGGCGAGTGGACGGTGAACTACGAGAAGGTCGCCGGCGGTGACCCGGCGATCACCGGTCCGATCAACCGGATCCTCGACGACGAGGCGAACGGGCAGGTGTGGCTCTACGCCGCGAGCGCCAGCAAGTCCTCGCCGTGGACGTTCCGCTCCCAGGGCCGCCTGCTGTTCCGCCCGATGACCATCTCCGCGCTGTTCACCGGCCGGTACCACGCCACCGAGTTGCCGAACATGCCGGTCGATGCCGTCGCCACGCGAGTGTTCGACTCCCGCAGCGGTGTTCAGATCGTCTGGGACAACCTGTTCGTCGACGGCCAGGCAGGCCTGGTGCGGCTCTCCGAGCTGACGAAGAAGATCCTGCCCGCCGCCTATCCGACACCCCCGCTCGGCGGCTGGGCCGAGTACGGGACCGGGTGGGCGCCGCTGAAACGCAACTTCAGATTCTGGCTGCCCAGCGCCGACGGCATCGAACTGCACTTCCCGGACGGCCAGTTCGGCCGGGGCGTGCACACCATCACCGTTCCCTGGCCGGCGGTCGCCGATCTCGTCGCTCCGGCGTTCCTTCCCCTCACCCAGTGAGCGTCACCAATTGAGCACGTCGTCGGGGCCACCGGGGTTGCAGCCGGCGTGGAACAGCATCGTGTTCGAGACCACCGGCCGCCACGGTTCCAGGTTCCATGTGCCCACCTTGCCTGGGTTGGTGAACGCATTCTGCTGCCAGTAGCAGAAGAACTGGTGCTGCATGGTGAGGGTGTTGGCGTCGGGGGCGTGCTGGAGCAGCTCCGCCCAGGCGTCGTGGAGCTGAGCGCCGTTGCTGAACATGCCGGCCGAGCCCCATCCCCACATGGTCGGGTAGATCCGCAGCGTGGCGCGGTCGCCGGCCGGGGTGGGGTGGTACTCCCAGACGGTGTGGTCGATGTACCGGGGGCTGCCCGGCGGCCTGGGCGGGGGATCGGCCTGCGCGGGTGCGGCGTTCAACGCCGCGACCGTGACACCGGCCATGGCCGCGGCAGCGACCCACCGGACTACTTCACGGGCCACTGCAATGCCTTGTGCTGCAGGAACTCCGACAGCCCGTACTCGCCGAACTCTCGGCCGATCCCGCTGTACTTGTAGCCGCCGAACGGGGCGGCGGGGTTCAATCCGCCTCCGCCGCCGTTGATCACGACCATGCCTGTGCGCAACCGGTGGGCCACCCCGGCGGCGCGCTGCGGATCGGCCGACCAGACGCCGCCGGCCAGTCCGTACCGGCTGTCGTTGGCGATCCGGACGGCGTCGTCGTCGTCGCGGAACGGGATCACGACACCGACGGGGCCGAAGAACTCCTCCTGGGCGATCCGCATCCCGTTGTCGACACCGACGAACAGTGTCGGCTCCAGGAAGAATCCGCGGTCGAGGTGCGCCGGCCGCTTCCCGCCGAACGCGATCTGCGCGCCGTCCTCGACGCCCGATGCGATCAAAGACTCCACCCGCCGCCGCTGCACGTCGCGGATCAGCGGGCCCATCACCGTCGTGGGATCCGCGGGATCGCCGACACTGATGAAGCCGAGCGTGGCCACGATGCGCGCGACCAGCTCGTCGTGCAGCGACTGGTGCACCAGGATCCGGGTCAGCAACGCGCAGCCCTGTCCGGCGTGCGTGATGATGCCCGCCAGAACGCTTTCCAGCACCGCGTCGAGGTCGGCGTCGTCGAGGATGATGTTCGCCGACTTGCCGCCGAGCTCGAGCACCACCTTCTTCATCGTGTCGGCGCCCTGGGCGTACACCTTGCGCCCGACGCTGTCGGAACCGGTGAAGCTGACGATGTCCACCCCGGGGTGGCGGGTGAGTGTCTCGCCGGCCGCGACATCGCCCGTGACGATGTTCAGGGTGCCGGGCGGCAGTCCGGCCGCCTCGGCGATCTCGCCGAGCACCAGCGCCTCCAGCGGGGTGTAGGGCGACGACTTCAGTACCGCGGTGCAGCCCGCCGCCAGCGCCGGGGCGAGTTTGGCGAGGTTGAGCAGGAACGGGAAATTGAACGCGGTGATCAGCGCCGCCACCCCGTAGGGCTCACGGGTGACGATGCCCTGGCCGATCCCGTTGCCGAAGATCGGCGCCACCGGGGTCTGGAACGGGAACTGCGGCACCACCCGGTGGGCCATGTCGGCGAAGTGGTCGATCGGTGTGCCGATCTGCAGCATCTCCGCGATCATCCGCGTCGACCCGGCTTCGGCGATGTTCAGCTCGACGAGCTCGGACCGGCGCCGGGTCAGCTCCTCGGCCATGGCGGCCAGGATCTTCGCGCGCTCAGCGGGTTTCATCGTCGGCCACGGCCCGTCGTCGAATGCCCGCCGGGCGGCGCCGACCGCCGCGTCGATGTCGGCCGGGGTCGCCTCGGGTACCTCGGCGATGATCTCCTCGGTGGCGGGGTTCAGCACGGGCACGGCGGTGCCGCCCTGCCCGTCGGTCCACCCGCCGTCGATGAACAGGCCGCGCGTCGCCAGGGGTGTCGACGTCATCGGATCCTCCTATGTCGAATGAGTAAGATGATTTAGGTAATTGGCGTGGGTACGACGGAGACAGGTGGGCTCATGGACGCGGTCAATCGCCGCAATGGCGCGACGAAACTGGTGCGCGCACCCAAGACCGCTGAGCTGATCGCCGATCAGTTGCGCGCCAAGATCGTTCGCGGGGTGCTCAAGAAGGGTGACGCACTGCCCACCGAAGTCGAGTTGGTCAAGCAGTTCGGGGTGTCGCGGCCGACGCTGCGCGAGGCGTTCCGCATCCTGGAGAGCGAGTCGCTGATCGTGGTCCGTCGCGGATCGCGCGGCGGAGTGCTGGTGTCTTCTCCCGAAACCTCGGTCGCCGCACGCAATTTCGGGCTTCTGCTGCAGATGTCGGGTACCACACTGGCCGACGTCTACGAGGCGCGCAAGGTCTTCGAACCCGCCGCGGCCGAGATGCTGGCCCGGCGTGCGACCGCCGCGGACATCGCCGACCTGAAGGCCGCGGCCGGGGAGTTGGCCGTGCTCGTCAACGACGGCACCGAACACGCCGACTTCGACGAGTGGTCGGCGGCGACGTTCCGGTTCCACGACCTGATCCTGGAACGCGGCGGCAACAACACCGTGGCGCTCGTCGGCGCCGTGCTGCGCGAGGTCGTCACCCGACACATGGCGCGGGCGGTCGCCACCTCGACCGATCCGGTGGGGATAGAGAAACAGTTCAAGAAGACCATCCGGGCGTTCACCAGGTTCACCACGCTCGTCGAGGAGGGCAGACCCGAGGAGGCGCGGGAGTTCTGGGCCTCGCACATGGACTGGGCCGGGCGCAGCATGCTCTGGGGCCGGCTCGGCACCGAGACGGTCATCGACCTCTTCGTCTGACCTCGGGCTCACCCGAGCGCACCCTCGTCGCGCAGACCGCTGATCTCGTCCCAGCTCAGCCCGCTCTCCAGCAGCACCTCCTCGGTGTGCTGTCCCAATTCCGGTGCGGGACCGGCCGGTACGCCGGGCGCGCCGTCGAACTGGTACGGCGGTGCCACCAGCCGGAACGCCCGGCCGTCGGTACCGGTGACGGTCGGCAGGTAGCCGTTGTCCGCGGCCTGGTTGCTCGCCAGCACCTCGTCGAAGGTGGCCGCCGCCGACCAGACCCCGGAGAAGCCGGCCAGCACCCGGCGCCACTCGTCGAGCGGGCGGGCGCGGAACGCCTCGTCGAGTTCGGCCACACACGCTTCGCGGTTGACGAATCGGGCGACGGAGTCGGCGAAGCGCGGGTCGTCGCCGAGTTCGGGTCTGCCGATCAGCTCGCACAGTTCGGTCCAGAACCGGTCCGACTGCAGGCACACCAGATTCAGCCAGCGGTCGTCGGAGGTGCGGTAGCTGTTGACGATCGGGTTGGGGGCGTCGAGCCGGTTCTGCCGGGGCAGTTCACCGCTGCCCGCCGCGGTGGCGGCCAGATCCGGGCTCATCGTCCACATGCCGGTGTTGAGCAGGGAGACGTCGACCACCCCTCCTGCGCCCGTGCGTTCGCGACGGAACAGCGCCATCGCGACCGCACCGGCGATCGCGCTCGACCCCTGCAGATCGAAGAACGCGGCGGGCTGCGGTGCGGGCGCGGTCGCCCCGGGCGGGGTCAGCTTGTGCTGGATCCCCGCGGCCGACCACGCGGCCGCGGCGTCGAAGCCGCCCGCATCGGACATCGCGCCGAGGCTGCCCCAGCCGGTGCCGCGGACATAGATCACCCGCGGGTTGTGCGCCTGCACGTCATCGACGTCGATGCCGAGTTTGGTCCGGACCTTCGGCAGGTAGCTGGTGAGAAAGACGTCGGCCTGCTTCGTCAACTGCAGCAGGGTTCCCACGCCGGCCGGCGAGCGCAGGTCCAGGGTGATGCTGCGCTTACCCCGGTTCGGGACCTGCAGGAACGGATTCGGCGACGTGTCGTCGGCGTTGAGGGCATTGCGCAGTGCGCGCTGCGGGTCACCGGTGGGTGGCTCGACCTTGATCACGTCCGCGCCGAGGTCGGCCATGATCGCGCCTGCGCCGGGAACGAATGTCCACGAGGCGACCTCGATGACGCGCACTCCGTCGAATGGTCCGGTCACAGCTTCTCCTGATTCCTCAACGCAGCGCCTGCAGCGCATCCCGCATCCGGGCGAAGTGTTTCGGGTACCAGATGTCCTGGTCCTCACCCCAGCCGATCCGGCCGTCGAACTCCCACCGCATGAGTGCGGTGCTGCCGCCGCCGTTCTCGCAGATGTGGCTGACCGAATAGCCCTCCGCGGGCATGGTGCGGCCGGTGACGTCGGTGAGCCGGACGTCCATCTGAGCGCTCCACCCGGTCGCCGGGTCGCGGTAGTTCTTCATCGCGCTCGCGGACTTGTCGAGGAGTTCGAACCGGCCGTCCCGCACCAGCCAGCCGTGGTTGAGCGGTGACCAGCCGTCGGCGTCGCCGTCGGCCACGCGTGCGAAGGCCAGGAAGCCGGTGTCGGCCCCCGCGTGCCCGAAGATGTACTGGATGCGCCCGCGTCCGCGTTCGCGTTCGATCTGCCGCCACCGGGGGCCGCCGGGGAAGCGGACCCGCACGGCGTCGTCGTCGGGACGCTTCGGGCGGTTCCCGGCGGGACGGGGTGCGCCCCGCGGCGCCCAGGACCGGTCCCGGATGGAGTAGCAGTCGATGGCGATGCGCTCGCCTGCCGACGTGAGAACCCCGGTGACGTGTCCGAGCTGGTCGAGGTGGGTGTGTTCCATGAACGGCGGCTCACCCGGGGTGTAGCGGCGCGGGTCGTGCACACCCCGGAACTCCAGCTCGATCGCGAAATCTGCTGCGCTGTCGATGTATTCGATCCGGTAGTCGCGCAGTGGCTGCAGCATCGTGACGCGGAATCCGCCGCCGGGGATCGCGACGTCACGCAGGTCGGCGGTGGTGGCGTCGAACGGGACCTCGCTGGCCATCCGGAAATAGCGCAGGTTCTCCGGGCGGGCGCCGTTCGGGTCCCACACGTACACGCGCCACGTGACGGTGCCGCGGTTGGTGTGGAACGCGGCGTGCAGCCAACCGCCGATCCCGCGTTCGGGGATGTTGAACGACCACCAGGTGGTCTCGGTCCAGTACGGGTCGTCGTCGGGGGAGCGGTGGAAGCCGTCGTCGTGCGGTTCGAAGGGCGTGTCGGCGGTGACGGCCCGCTCCTCGTCCGCTGCGTCGTCCACGACCACCCGCGCCATGCAGCGATCCTAACCTAGAGGATACTTATTTAGTTGATGCTTTCGGGATCCGTTTGCCGCCACGGGAGACGTCGAACAGCGACTCCTGGGCCAGGTTGGCCAGCAGCGCACCGCGTTGGTCGTAGATCTGTCCGGTGTAGAGGCCGCGGGCGCCCGCGGTGGCGAGCGGATGAAGGTCGACGAGCAACCAGTCGTTGGGGTCACCGCAGCGGTGTAGCCAGACCGCGTGGTCGATGCTGGGCAGCAGGCCGACGTTCTCGATCTGCGGGGCGCGCGACAGCCCGGTGCACAGGTCCGACAAGAACACCACACCGCATGCCCGGACGTTGGGGTCATCGCCCAGGGGTTCGCGGATGCGCAGCCACAGCCGGGCGGGCCAGCGGTACCACGGTTCGGGATCGTCGGGCACCCGCGCCTCCAGGTCGAACGTCCGGGAAGCGTTGAGCTGATAGGTCTGCAGCTCGGCGGGCGCCTGCACGCGAGGGATGTGGACGGACTGGAACTCGGCGGCGTCGTCCTTCGGCGCCGAGAACGAACACGACAGCGACAGGATCACCGAGTCGCCCTGGCGCGCGGTGACCCTGCGGCCCGAGTACCGGCCGCCGTCGCGGTCGCGTTCGACGGACAGAACGAGGGGAGCGCTGGCGTCGCCGGCGGCGAGGAAGTACGCGTGCAGCGAATGCGCGATCCGGCCGTCGGGCACCGTCAGCGCGGCCGCGCGGAGTGCTTGAGCCGCAACCTGCCCGCCGTAGATGGTGCGGCGGCCGGCGACACTGACCGGCTCGGCCATGAACCGGTCGTGCGGTAAACCCTTGAGCGTGAGCACTTCTGCGACGGTGGTCGGCGAGCCCTGCTCACCGTCGAACACCTCCCGCGAAATCACGCTCACAGCAGTTCCAGGATCGTCGCGTTGGCCGTTCCGCCGCCCTCGCGCATCGTCTGCAGGCTCCATTCATAAAGGATACTGTTTTGACTGATTGAATAGCAGCGCGTGCGGCGACGCAACCCCCGGTCCTTTCGCTCCGCGAGCGTGCGTGTCTGCACACGACGCGCCGCGGGTTTCGCAGCACTTTGCGCACGCTCGCCGCCGGACGAGGTCCGGCCATGCGGTATGAAGTTCGGCAGACGGAGGGAAGGAAGCGCATGCGTATCGACGGGATCTCCACTCTGGTGACCGGGGCGTCGTCCGGTCTGGGGCGCGCGACGGCAACGCGGCTGGTCGAGAAGGGCGCCTCGGTGGTGCTCGTCGACCTGCCCAGCTCCGAGGGCGCACGCGTCGCCGAAGAACTCGGCAGCGCCGCGACGTTCGCCGCGGCCGACGTGACCGACACCGAGGCCCTCGACGCCGCGCTGGACACCGCCGTCGAACGCGGCCCGCTGCGCGCCGTCGTGCACTGCGCCGGGCGGGGCGGGGACCGGCTGCGCATCCTGGACAAGCGGCAGCGCCCCGGCGACCTGGACAGCTTCGCAGAAGTGTTGCGGGTCAACCTGATCGGCACGTACAACGTGCTGCGGCTCGCGGCCGCACGGATGGCCGGCAACGAACTGGTGGACGGTGACCGTGGGGCCGTCGTGATGACGGCGTCGGTGGCCGCCTTCGACGGTCAGATCGGGCAGACGGCCTACACCGCCTCGAAGGCCGGGGTGCACGGCATCACGCTGGTGGCGGCGCGGGATCTGGCGTCGTATCAGATCCGGGTCAACACCATCGCGCCGGGAACGTTCGACACCGCGATGCTCGCCCGGCTCCGCGACGACATCAGGCAGGGCCTCGCTGACGCGATCCCGCATCCCCGACGGCTCGGCGATGCGGCCGACTACGCCCACATGGCGGTGAGCCTGATCGAGAACCAGTACGTCAACGGGGAGACGATCCGCCTCGACGGGGCGCTGCGCATGGCCCCGCGCTGAGCGAATCCTCAAGCGAGCGTGCGCAAAGTGCTGCGAATGCCGCGGCGTGTCGTGTGCGAACACGCACGCTCGCGGCAACGAGGTGCGGGGGGTCAGACGCTGCGGCCCGCCTCGGCCCAATACCCCTGACGGATCTCGCGTTTCATCAACTTGCCGGTCTCGGTGCGGGGCAGCGCCGCGTCGAAGTCGACCGAGCGGGGGCACTTGAACCCGGCCAGCCGCTCGCGGCAGAACGCGATGATCTCGGCGGCCAGGCCGTCGGACGGGGCCACCCCGTCGACCAGCTGTACGACCGCCTTGACCTGCTCGCCCCACTCGCCGTCGGGGATGCCGATGACCGCCACGTCGGCGATCGCCGGATGGCTCGACAGCACCCCCTCGACCTCGGCCGGATAGATGTTCACCCCGCCACTGATGATCATGTCCTTGGCGCGATCGCAGATGAACAGATATCCGTCGTCGTCGAGATAGCCCACGTCGCCGATGGTGAAGGCCGCTCCGCGGTGCACCGACGCGGTGAGTTCGGCGTCGTTGCGGTACTCGAACCGCTGTCCGTCGACCCGCTCGATGTAGACGTTGCCGATCGTGCCGGGCGGCACCTCCCGTCCGTCGTCGTCGAGGATCGTGACCCGCATACCGCGGACCGGCCGCCCCACCGTGCCGGGTTTCTCCAGCCACCGATGGGGTTTGGCGATGGTGGCCGCGCCCTCGGTGCCGCCGTAGGTCTCCCAGATCACCGGGCCCCACCACGCCAGCATGTCTTTCTTGACCTGCAGCGGACACGGCGCCGCGGAGTGCACCACCGACCGCAGGCTCGACACGTCGTACCTCGCGCGGACCTCGGGTGGCAGTTTGAGCATGCGGACGAACTGCGTCGGGACCATGTACGCCGTGGTGACCGCATGACGTTCGATCGCGGCGAGGGTCTGCTCGGCGTCGAACCGGCCCAGGATCGCGAGCGGTTGGCCGACGTGCAGCGCACCGAGGTAGAAGCTCTGGCATCCCGCGTGGTGCATGCCGGTGGACACGAGGTGGGCGCCGTCGAACGGGCGGAAATCGAAGGCGCGCCCGAACACCGACAGTCCGTGGGCGACCTCGGAGGGGTCCCGGCCGTCGAGCGGGCGGACGATGCCCTTCGGCTTGCCGGTGGTGCCGGACGAGTAGCGGATGGCGTCGCCCTGGCTGCGGCGCTCCGGTGGAGTCGGGGGATGGCCGGCGAGGAAGTCCCGTTCGGCGACGAAGCCTGGGGACTCGGCACCCACGACGATCCGCAGCGCTGCCCCCGGCGGCGTCGACGGGAACCGGTCCAGGTAGTCGGCGTGGCTGACTAGGACGACGGCTCCGGAGTGGTCGAGGATCGCGGCGAACTCGTCGGCCGAGAGCGCGGTGTTCAACGTCAGATAGCGCAGGCCGATCTCGGTGGTGGCGAGCTGCCAGATCACCGCGTCGACGTCGTTGGGCAGCGCGTAGGCCACGACGTCGCCGTCGCGCAATCCGTGCGCCCGCAGCGCATTCGCCACCCGGTGGGCGGCGGCCGCCAGCGCGCCGAAGGTCAGGGTTCGCCCACTGAGCGACGCCACGATCGCCGGTGACTCGGGGTGGTCCTCGGCGATCCACCACACCCCGAGGCGTCGGTCCCACGGATGCTGCATTCGGCCTCCCAGGTCTTCGAATCAGATAGAACAGTATCCTCAATTACGAGAACCGGGAAGGCGAACGGGGTCAGCGGAGAGCGGCGCTCAGAGCGATTCGGGTGCGGTGGCGGTCATGTGCGCCCGCATCCGCATCACCGCGAGTTCGGCATCGCCGGCCAGCAGCGCCTCGGCGATGCCCTGGTGGGCGGGCCCGACGGTGGCGGCCAGCGATTCGGAGATGGCCGCCACGCGCGGATCGTCGGCGGCGAACTGGGTGAAGAACTGCCAGCCCAGGCGCATCGTCACGCCGTGGACCAGTTGCAGCGCACGGTTGTCGGTGAGCCTGGCCAGCACGGAGTGGAAGTCCTCGCCGTGGCCGAACGCCAGCTCCATGCCCTGTTCGGACTCTGCCCGCAACGCCTGCTCGACGGCCGCGACGTCGTGGGTGCCGTCGCGCAGCCGGGTCGCGGCGCGTTCCACGACCGCGAGTTCCAGCCCGGTGCGCAGATCGCCGATGTGCCGGGTTGTGACACCGCGGCGCCGCAGGTAGATCGCCATGATGTCGACCAACGCCGAGATGTCCGGTTCGGTGACGAACAGACCACCGCCGGGCCCGCGGCGGGTGAGCGCGATCTGGTGGTACTCCAGGATGCGGATGGCCTCGCGGACCACGGCGCGGCTGGCCTGGTGGGTCGACATCAGCGTCGCCTCGGAGCCGATGAAGGTGCCCGGTTGCGCGCCGGTCTGCACGATCTCGGTGAAGATCTGCCGTGCCAGCGCCTCGCCGCGTTTGTCGCCCAGCGTCCCGGCCAGTCCGACCGCCGGATCGAGGTGTTGCACGGTCGCCGGCTGACGCCGGATGAAGTCGGCCTCGGCGCGCAGGTGGCGCTGCATCCGTTCGCGGGCCAGGCCCGGATTGTTGGTCAGGATCGCCCTGGCGATGCCGTCGTGCGCGCGGCCCACCTCGCGGTCGAAGTCCTCGGGCAACGCGGCTGCGTCGTTGAAATGGAAGTTCGCGACCCGGGTGAAGGTCTCGACGAACAACTCCAGGATCGGATTGGCGGTCAGCTCCGCGAGCTGGGTGTGCAGCAGCCGGAAGTTCGAGATCGTGCCGGCCGATTCGCGCTCGAGCGTGTCGCGGATGGTGGCGATGTCGGCCTCGCTGACGCGCTGGGAGGCGATCTCGGCGACCAGTTCTTCGAGCAGGATCCTGGTGTCGAAGATCTCGTCGAGCGTGGCGCCGACGCGCAGCAGATAGATGACGGCCGGACCTATGACCGCGTCGACGTCGGGTTCGTCGATCACCAGGCCGCCCCCGGTGCCCCGGCGCATCCGGGCCACCCGCTGATGCTCGACCAGCCGGATCGCCTCGCGCAGCACCGCGCGGCTGACGCCGTAACGGTTCAGCAGCTCGCTCTCCGAGCCCAGCACCTGGCCGACCGGCCAGCCGAGCTCGATGACGTCGGCCACGATCTGTTCGGCGGCGCGGCCGGCGAGTTTGGCCCGGCGCGAATCCACGCGGGGTGCGATGACCTCAGGGTTCACGAAATCACCGGTACACCGGGGGTCCGTTGCGACGCGGTGTGCTGCGGCGCTCCGCCAGCGGCGGGTTGCCGATGTGGGTGTAGGCCATCCCGTTCTGGAGCGCGGCCGACCTCGTCATGTCCAAAGACTCCCATATCGCACGGATCGTGCCCTGGATCGCCACCGAGCTTCGGGCCGCGATCGCCCGCGCGATGGTCTGCGCCCGGTCCCACAGCTCGGCACGCTCGACGACTTCGGAGACCAGGCCGATGCGCAGCGCGGTCGCGGCCGAGATGCGTTCCTCGGTGCCCATCAGCGCCCACCGCAGCACCTCGCCCAGCGGCACGCCGCGATGCAGCATCCCGATCGGTTCCAGCGCGGAGACGATCGACGCGTTGGCGTGCGGGTCGAAGAAGGCCGCGTCGTCCGAGCAGATGATGATGTCCGATTCGTTGAGCAGGTACTGGGCGCCGCCCGCGGCGAAGCCGTGCACCGCGGTGACCACCGGTTTCCAGCATCGGTGATGGAGTTTCGGTGCGATCACGGTTCCCGGATCGAAGGTGTTCCACACATTCGACCGGAAGAACCAAGTCCCGTCCCCCTTGACGTCGACGCCCGTGCAGAAGGCACGGTCACCGGCGGCGCGCAGCACGACGGCGTGGATGTCGTCGGTGTCGCGGACCGTCTGCCACGCCCACGCGAGTTCGCCCGCCATCCGGCCGGAGATCGCGTTCAGCGCGTCCGGCCGGTTCAGCGTGATCGTCGCGACGTGCTGGTCGTCGACGCCGAACTCGATGTCCTGCAACCGGACTGCCTCGGCCGCGGCGGTGTCGAGATTTCCGGAAGGGGTAGCGAGAATCATAGTAATCAGTGTACTAATAAAGCGGGCCCGGCACGGAGTTAAGGGCAACTCGGAGCGGGCCTTCTCGACCGACGCGCCACTGCAGGGCGGGGCAGCGTGAACGCCGGACGTGAGGAGCGACGGGAGCCAACCATGTCCAAAGTCATTGAGACGCTGCAGAAGACGAACCTCGGCACGCGGCAGATGCTCGACGACCCCTACGCCCGGTTCGCCGATCTGCGTGCCAACCAACCCGTGTCGTGGGCGACGGCCCCCGGCCTGCTGCAGGGCAAGGGCGGCTATCTGCTGACGCGCTACGACGACGTGATGACCGTGCACAGCGACGAGCGGTACTCGACCGACGTCCTGAAGAACTCGCCGGCGGGCAAGTTCATCTGGTTGCTGCCGCCGAGCCTGCGGATGCTGGCCCAGACCATGGTGTTCAAGGACGACCCCGACCACAAGCGGTTACGCACGCTGGTGCACAAGGCGTTCACCCCGAAACTGGTCGCGACGATGGCGACAGACGTCGCCAAGATCGCCGACCAGCTCGCCGACGAGGTCGCCGCCAAACGCGAGGTCGACCTGGTACACGCGTACGCGGTCCGGCTTCCGCTCGCGGTGATCGCCACGATGCTCGGGGTCGCCGACGAGGACCGCGACATGTTCCACACCCTCGTGGAGAAGATGGGCACGCAGCAGGGCAGCGCGCTGCGCCAGTACCCGACCGCCCGCAGGCTGGCCAAGCTGTTCGAGGCGCTCATCGAGGACCGGCGGATCGAACCCGACGAGGGCCTGATCTCAGAGCTGGTCCGCGCCAACGAGGGCGGCGACCGGCTGAGCCACCGCGAGCTGGTGTCGATGGTGTTCCTCCTGCTGCTGGCCGGCCACGACACAACCGCCAACCTGATCGGCAGCAGCGTGCTCGCGCTCATCGAGCACCCCGACCAGCTCGAGCTGCTGCGCACCCGGCCCGAACTGCTCGACACCACCGCGGTCGAGGAGTTGCTCCGGTTCACCTCGCCGGTCGCCGACGGCGCGGCCCGGTTCGCCACCGAGGACACCGAGATCCGCGGTATCCCGATCCCGCGCGGGTCGCAGGTGCTCGGGTCGATCACCTCGGCCAACCGCGACGAGGACCACTTCGACAATCCCGACGCGCTGGATCTGACCCGGAAGCCCAACCGCCACTTGGCTTTCGCGTTCGGCATCCACTACTGCCTCGGGCACCAGCTGGCCCGACTGGAAGGCCGTACGGCGCTGGCGACGCTGATCGAACGGTTCCCGAACTGGGAACTGGCCGCACCGCGGGAGTCGCTGCACTACAAGCCCACGGTCTCGTTGCGCGGGCTGACCACACTACCGACGCGGATGTACTGAGACGACGGAGAAGCCGACGATGACACAGACCGAACAGGCACAGGACTTCGACCACGCCATCAAGGACGAGGACATCGAGCGGGCCAAGCTGCTGCTCGGGATCGACGCACCGATCAGCATCGACGAGCACCACCGCCACCTCAGTGTCGACGGCATCCGCCAGTTCGCGATCGGCTACGGGGACGACAATCCGCTCTACGTCGATCCCGACTACGCCGCGGGCACGCGGTGGGGCGGTCCGATCGCGCCGCCGATGATCCACAGTTCGCTGTCGCGCAAGATGCTCGGCGACCCGATCCCCGACGACATCCGCAAGGCCACCAAGGGCCTGTTCTCCGGGGTGCACCTGTTCGTATCGGGTCAGGACACCGAGTGGTTCCAGCCGGTGCGGCCCGGCGACGAACTCTACGGATTCGGTGGCATGGAGTCGACGGAGGTCAAGACCAGTGAGTACGCCGGCCGTTCCGTCATCCGGATCCGGCGTGCGGTCCGCATCAACCAGCGCGCGGAGGTCGTGGCGATCGAACGCACGATCCTCATCGCCACCGAGCGCAAGAAGTCGCGGGAACGCGGTAAGTACATGGACCTCGAACCGGCGACCTACACCGACGAGCAGATCGCCGAGATCGACGAGATCTACGCCGCCGAGGGGCCCCGCGGCGCCGAACCGCGGTGGTGGGAGGACGTCCAGGTCGGCGACGCGCTGCCGAAGATGGTCAAGGGTCCGTTGACGCTGACCGACATGATCAGCTTCCACGCGGGTGGGTACGGATTCGGTCCGTACGGAATCGGCGGTGCGCGAGTCGGTTACAAGAACCGGCAGCGGGTGCCCAAGTTCTACATCAAGAACGCCGCCGGCATCCCCGACGTCGCGCAGCGGCTGCACTGGGAGAACGAATGGTCCCAGTCGATCGGGAACCCGATGGCCTACGACTACGGGGTCATGCGCGAATGCTGGCTGACCCACTACCTCACCGACTGGATGGGCGACGACGGCTGGCTGGTCCGCCAGCACGACGAGATGCGCAAGTTCAACTACATCGGTGACACCCAGTTCATCACCGGTGAGGTGGTCGGCAAGCGCGTCGAACACGGCAACGGCGTCGTGGACATCGAGTTCCGCGCCACCAGTCAACGCGGGGAGGTGACCGCGCCCGCCACCGCGACGGTGGCGCTACCGAGCCGGGAGTTCGGCATGGTGGTGCTGCCCCAGCCCGACGAGGAGCTGCGCCGCAAGGCGGTGGCGATGATGGCGCGCCACAACGAACTGGCCCGCGGTAAGAAGCGGTGACCCAGACCGCCAGCGTCAGCGTGGACACCGGCACCGAGACCGTGCTGGCGACGGTCGCCGACGGGGTCGCCGTCCTCACCCTGAACCGCCCGCACCGTCGCAACGCCCTGCACCCCGAGATGTACGAGGCGCTGCCGCGGCTGCTGGCGCGGTTCGCCACCGACGACGACATCGGCTGCGTGCTGCTCACCGGTGCCGGCAACGCGTTCTGCGCGGGAGGCGACGTGCGCGACGGCGGCTCGGCGCGCGACGTGCCCGACGGAGACCGGGAGATGCAGATCCGCGCCCGCACCGCGATCCTGGCCGACAACGCCCGCATCGTGACGCTGCTGCACACCATGCCGAAGATCACCGTGGCCGCGCTTCCGGGTGCGGCGGTCGGCGCCGGGATGAGCATCGCGCTCGCCGCGGACCTGCGCATCGCGGCACGATCGGCCCGGCTCATCCCCGGCTGGGCCACGTTGGCGTTCTCCGGAGACTTCGGCGGTGCCTGGTTCCTGACCCGGCTGGTCGGGCCGTCGAAGGCGCTGGAATTGCTGATCGCCGACCGCCCCATCGACTCGGACGCGGCGCACGGGCTGGGGTTGTTCAACCGGGTCGTCGACGACGCGGACCTCGGTGCCGAAGCGCTGCGCTGGGCCACCCAGATCGCGGCGGGTCCCACCTACGCCTTCGCGGGCACGAAGGCGAATGTCGCCGACGCCCGGCATCTTTCGCTGGAAAACGCGCTGCGCGCCGAGAGCGAACGCATGGTCCGCTGCGGGCTGACCGACGAACACCGCCGCGCGGTGACGGCCTGGCTGGCCGCCTCGTCGACGAAGAAGGCGAAGCGATGAGCCCCGAGGTCTCCGCCGAGGTGCGGCAGTGGATCGGCGAGGTGACCGGTGTCCGGGACCTCACCCTGACCCAGGTCTCCGGTGGCGCGAGCCGACAGGCATGGTTCGTCGACGCGGGGACACGCGTGCTGTTCCTGCGGTACGACCCGCGTGACCCGGACCCGCGCAGCGCATTTCATCCATTGCAGGTCGAGGCCGAGATCATGGCCGAACTGCACCGCCACGGAATCACCGTGCCGCGAGTGATCGACGCGCATCCGGACCGGCAGGCCGTGCTGCTGGAACGGGTCGGCGGGGAGACCTGGTTCCGGTTGATCAAGGATCCCGACGAGCAGGTGCGCACCGCCCGCGACTTCATCGCCAAACTCGCGGCCCTGCACCGCATCGACGCCGCCGAGCTGACGATCCCCAGCCTCGGTCCCGCCGGGCCGGTCGCCGACCACGTGCGGGCCGAGATCGCCGCGATGCGGCGCCGGGTCGACGCGTACACGAAACCGGCTCCGCTGCTGCGGTTCTGCATCGACTGGCTGGACCGCAACGTCCCCGACTACGACGGGCCGACGGTCATGGTGCAGGGCGACACCGGCCCGGGCAACTTCATGTACGCCGCGGGCGAGGTCACCGCGATCGTCGACTGGGAGCTCGCACATTTCGGCGACCCGATGGACGACATCGCCTGGTTGTCGCTGCGCACGGTGCAGGACACCTTCACCGACTTCCCGGCGCGGCTGGCCGAATACGAGCAGCTCTCCGGGCACCGGGTCGACGAGGACCGGGTCTGGTACTACCGGCTGTTCGCCGAGACCCGGCTGGCCTCGATGAGCCCGGGCAGCGTCGACACCCGCGCGTCCGCGCCGGCGGGCTCACCCGACGCGGGCAACAGCTTGATCTACGGCATGCTGCACCGGCGGCTGCTCGTCGAGGCGCTGGCCCATGTCGTCGGGATTCCCGAGGTCCGGGTCGATCTTCCCGACGACGGCCCCGCCTCCGAGTACTCACATGTCTACGACGCGGCAGCGTCGGCGCTGTCCGCCGCTGCGGGCAGGTCGACCGACGCGCTCGGCGTGCGCTACGTCAAAGGCGCTGCGCGGCTGGTGAAGTACCTCGCCGAAGTGGACCGCCTGGGTGCGGCGGTCGACGCCGACGAGACCGCCGAACTCGCGGCGCTGCTGGGTACGGCGCCGGACTCGGTGCCGCGGGGCCGCGCCGCGCTGGCCGAGGCGGCCGGGCGCGGCGACATCGCCGACCACGACTACGTCGCGCAATTGTGGCGCGGCATCAAACGCGACGACTATCTGACCCGCACCGCGTCCGGAGCGCTGAGCCGGCGCACGTGGCCACCCCTGACCCGTCCCGTCGAGCAAGGAGACCGAGACCGTTGGGTATCGCAATCAGTGACGACCACCGCGAACTAGCCGGAGTCGTCCGGTCCTTCCTCTCCGCGCGTGGCGCCCGCGCCGCCACGCGCGCCCTGCTCGACGCCGACGGCGACGCACGGCCCCCGTTCTGGGCGGAGGCGGCCGGGCTGGGTTGGCTGGGGCTGCACGTGCCGGAGGAGTACGGCGGCTCGGGGTGCGGGCTGCCGGAACTGCTGGTCGTGGCCGAGGAATTCGGCCGCGCCGTGGCACCCGGCCCGTTCGTGCCGACGGTCATCGCCTCGGCCGTCGTGGCGGCAGCCGGCAGCGACGAGCAGCGGGCACGCTGGTTGCCCTCGCTCACCGACGGTTCGACGACGGCGGCCGTCGGCACCGCCGGCGATCTCACCGCCGACGGGCAGCGGTTCAGCGGCGAGGCGGGCGTCGTGCTCGGCGCCGGTGACGCGGATCTGCTGGTGCTGACCGTGGGCGAGGACGTCATCGTCGTCACCGCGTCGGCGCCGGGTGTCACGGTCGACACGCCACCGGGCCTCGACCCCAGCCGCCGTTCCGCGCGCGTCACGCTGACCGGTGTCGAGGTGACGCCCGCGGACGTCCTGGCAGGGGCGGCCTCGCTCATGTTGGCGTACGCGCGGGCCGTCTGCGCCGCCGAAGCCGTTGGGGGAGCGCAGGACTGCCTCGAGGCGGCGGTTGAGTACGCCAAGGTCCGCGAACAGTTCGGCCGCACCATCGGCACCTTCCAGGCGGTCAAGCACCATCTGGCCAACATGCTGGTCGCGGCCGAGGCCGCGACCGCCACCGTGTGGGACGCCGCCAGGGCGGCGGTCGCGGACGAGGACGAGTTCCGGATGATGGCGGCCTGCGCGGCAAGCCTCGCCTTCGACGCCTACGTGCACAACGCCGAGCTCAACATCCAGGTGCACGGCGGGATCGGCTTCACCTGGGAGCACGATGCCCACCTGCACCTCCGGCGGGCGCTGACGTTGCGCGGACTGCTCGGCGGGAGGCAGGCACCGGCCGACGTGTACGCGTTGACCGCCAAGGGCGTGGTGCGCCAGAACTCCATCGACCTGCCGCCGGAGGCCGAGGCGCTGCGCGCCGACATCTGTGCCGAGATCGCGGGCTGGGCCGAGCTGGAGCCGAAGGTGTTGCGCGAGCGGATGATCGACACCGGCTACCTGATGCCGCACTGGCCGAAGCCGTGGGGGCGGGCCGCCGACGCGGTCGAACAGCTGGTGATCGAACAGGAGCTGGCCGACGCCGGGATCAAGCGCCCCGACCTGGGCATCACCAGCTGGGTCGTGCTCACCCTGATCCAGCACGGCACGCCCGAGCAGATCGAGCGCCTGGTCGGCCCCGCCCTGCGCGGCGACCAGGTGTGGTGTCAGCTGTTCTCCGAACCGGGCGCGGGATCGGACGCCGCCGCGGTCGCCACCAAGGCGGTCCGCGTCGACGGCGGCTGGACGGTCACCGGGCAGAAGGTGTGGACCAGCGGCGCCGCCCACTGCCAGCTCGGCCTGGCCACCGTGCGAACCGACCCGGACGCCCCCAAGCACGCCGGGATCACCACGGTGATCATCGACATGTCGGCCCCGGGCGTCGACGTGCGGCCGCTGCGCCAGATCACCGGCGCCTCGGAGTTCAACGAGGTGTTCCTGACCGAGGTGTTCGTGCCGGACCACGACGTCGTCGGCGCACCGAACGACGGCTGGAGGGTCGCACGGGCCACGCTGGGCAACGAGCGGGTCAGCATCGGCGGCGGTGGGGTGTCGGCCAGCCGGGGTGCGGTGAACGCGATCGTGGACCTCACCCAGCGGTTCGGCGAGCGGATCGCCGGTGCTGCCGAGCGGGCCGGCCGCTTCCTCGCCGACGGACACGCCCTGCGGCTGCTCAACCTCCGCCGTGTCGCGCGCAGTGTGGCCGGCGCGGAACCGGGTCCGGAGGGCAACGTCACCAAGCTGTTGATCGCCGAGCACGTCGTTGCGCGGGCGGGGCTGTCCGCCGAACTCCTGGGCGCCGACGTCGCGCTGCTGGCGCCGCCTGCGAAGGTGGCCGGCCTGCTGGTGCTCGGCTCTCGCGGCATGACGATCGCCGGCGGTACCTCGGAGGTGACCCGCAATCAGATCGCCGAACGCATCCTCGGCCTGCCCCGTGACCCCCTGCTCAAGTGACCGCGGGCGCGAACACCGGCACGTACACCGCCGTGTCCCCGGAACCCTGCTGTTCGAAGCGGACGCGCACCGCCATCCCGCAGGCCAGCGTCTCGAGGTCGGCGCCGACGATGTTGGTGACCACGCGCAGTCCCGGCTGCTCGACGAGTTCCACCAGCGCGATCACGAAAGGGGTTGGCACGTCGGGATGGAACTGCTGATGGGCCACCGTGTAGGTGAACAGCGTCGCGTCCCCGGACACCTCCCGGTACCCGAGGGTCTGTCCGCAGTCCGGGCAGCGGGGCCGGGGTGGGTGGACGAACTTCTCGCACGCCTGGCAGTAGGTGATCCGTAGCCGTCCGTCCGCACCCGACGTCCAATACCGCTTCGTGGTGTCGTCGAGCTCCGGAACGATCCTCGGCGGGTTCTCGGAAACGGGTGTCTGTGGCACGGTCAAACAGTACACTGATTAAGCGATTTGCGACGAGGAAGGCGAATAGAGTGGCAGGTGGCGCCAAGGCGGTGATCTCGGGGACCGGGATCTCGCCGATCGGGCGGCGCACCGGTATCGCGGCCATCGACCTGACCGAACAGGCCGCCGCGGCCGCGATCGCCGACGCGGGTGTGACGCCCGCCGACATCGACGACGTCATCTCCCTCGGAGACACGACGCCGGCGGAAGCCGCTGCCAGACTGGGCATCACGCGCGTGAGTGACCATGGCGTGCCGTTCGGGCCGAGGGGGTTGCTCGAACCGGTGGCCATGGCCTGTGAGGCGGTCACCGAGGGACGGGCCCGGCACGTGCTCGTCTACCGCACCGTCCAGATGATCGGCGGGACGGTCGATTCCGGTCCGGCGGCCAAGTCCGACCGCAAACCGGGTGCGATGGCCGACAGCGAGATCGGCCACCTGCTCGCCGCGCATGCCTACTCGGCGGCGAACTGGCTGGCGATGCACTGCCGCAAACACATGGACCTCTACGGCACCACCAGAGCGCACCTCGGCTGGCTGGCGCTCAACGCCCGTTGCAACGCCGCGCGCAATCCGCTTGCGGTGTACCGAGATCCGATCACCATGGACGACTACCTGTCGGCCCGGCCGATCTCGTCTCCGTTCGGTCTGCTGGATTGCGACGTGCCCGTCGACGGCTCGATCGCGCTGGTGGTGTCGGCACCCGGACACCGCGCCGACGCCCCGCACGGTGCGGTGACCGTCGAGGCCTACGGTGGGGCGCCGGGCACGGGCGGATGGACCCGCCGCGCCGACTACCCCGCGATGGCCGCCGCCGACGCCGCGGCCGACATGTGGTCTCAGACATCGCTGAAGCCGGCCGATGTCGACGTCGCCGAACTCTACGACGGGTTCAGCTTCCTCACGCTGTCGTGGCTGGAGGCACTCGGGTTCTGCGCGGCGGGGGAGGGCGGACCGTTCGTCGACGGCGGGCACCGGATCGCGCTCGACGGCGAACTCCCGCTCAACACCTACGGGGGCCAGCTCTCAGCGGGCCGGATGCACGGCTACTGGGTGCTGCACGAGGCGTGCCAGCAGCTGCGGGGACGAGCCGGGCCGACGGCGCTTCCCGAGCGTCCCGAGGTCGCGGTGGTGTCCGCGGGCGGCGGACCGATCGCCGGATGCGTGCTGCTGACATGTTGACCATCACCATCTGCGACGAGATCGCGAGCGCGGTGCGCACCGCACCCGACACCCCGGTCGTGGTGCACAGCGACACCCGGCCCGACTCGGCGACAGTGCGCGAGCTCGTCGACGAAAGTCACCGCATCGCAGCGGGTCTGCATGCGCTGGGGATCCGCCCCGG
This sequence comes from Mycolicibacterium litorale, assembly GCA_050205415.1. Taxonomy (GTDB): domain Bacteria; phylum Actinomycetota; class Actinomycetes; order Mycobacteriales; family Mycobacteriaceae; genus Mycobacterium; species Mycobacterium litorale_C. The sequence goes on along the minus strand of JBNMQY010000007.1, from coordinate 11,562 downwards.
CGACGTGGTCGCCGTCCAGCTGCCGAACTGGCGGGAGTGCTTCACCGCGCACGCGGCGATCTGGCTCAGCGGTGCCGTGGTGTTGCCGATCGTGCCGATCTACGGACCGGCCGAGGTTGCGTTCATCGCCCGCCAGTCCGGTGCGCGCGCGATCATCCTGGCGCGCGAGACGAGGAACCGCGGCGTGGCCCCGACCCTGGACGCGCTGGGGGACGTCGCCGGTCTGGGTCACGTCGTACTTGTGGGTGAGCCGCTGCCGGGCACCGTCGCCTTCACCGACCTGGCCGATGCGGCGGCCCCGGGCTTCGTGCCCGTCGCGCCGAAGGACCCGAACGACCGGTGCCTGCTGGTGTACACCTCGGGCACCACCGCGCAGCCCAAGGGGGTGCAGCACAGCCACGCCGGACTGCTCGGCGAACTGCGTTCGATGGACCAGATGCGTTCCTCCGCAAGCGGTATGACCGCACTCTCGGTGTTCCCGTCGGGCCACATCGCCGGCACGCTCGGGATCCTGCGGATGTTCTGCCGCGCCAACGCGACCATCGCGATGGACTCCTGGAATCCCGAGCACGCCGCCCGCCTCATCGCCAGGCACCAGGTGCGGACCTCGGGAGGTGCGCCGATCCACCTCGGCGCGATCCTCGACGCCGCCGAACGCCACGGGCTCGACCTGTCCAGCCTGACCGAGTACACGACGGGTGCGGCCGGGGTCGCGGGCACCCTGATCCGCCGGGCCGACAGGTTCGGGGTGGGCGCATTCCGCTGCTACGGCTCCTCGGAGCACCCGACCGTCAGCTCGGGCCGTCCCGACGACCCGCTCGACAAACGCGCCGACACCGACGGCCGGATCACCCCGGGCACCGAGATCCGGCTGGTCGACGACGACGGCCGCGACGTCGCACCCGGAGCGGCAGGCGAAATCCTCACGCGGGGGCCGGAACTGTTCCGCGGCTACACCGACGACACCCACACCGCGTCGGCACTCGTCGACGGCTGGTTCCGCACCGGCGACATCGGACGTCTCGACGGCGAGGGCTTCCTCACCATCACCGACCGCAAGAAGGACATCATCGTCCGCGGTGGCGAGAACATCTCCTCCAAAGAGGTCGAGGACGTGCTGAGCGCCCATCCGGCGATCGCCGAGGCGGCCGCCGTCGGGGCCGCCGACGAGACCTACGGCGAACGCGTCTGCGCCTTCGTCGTGGTCAACGACGGGGCGCGCTTCGAACTCGCCGACGCCGCAGACCATTTCGCCGCGTGCGGGCTGGCGCGGCAGAAGACGCCGGAACGCATCGTGGTGGTGCGCGAACTGCCCCGCACCGCCAGCGGCAAGGTGCAGAAACACGTTCTGCGCGAACGACTTCAGACATCCCACGACGGAGAGGAACGGACATGGGCCGGGTAGAGGGCAAGGTGGTTCTGGTCACCGGCGGAGCGCGCGGCCAGGGCCGGCGTCACGCGGTGCGACTGGCCGAGGAGGGCGCCGACGTCATCCTGTTCGACGTCTGCCAGGACATCGAACACAACGGGTACGCGCTCGCGACCCAGCAGGATCTCGACGAGGCCTGCCGCGAGGTGGAGAAGTCCGGTCATCGGGTGGTCGCGGCCGCCGTCGACGTCCGGGACCGCCCGGCACTGGAGGCGGCACTGTCCTCGGCGGTGGCCGAACTGGGCAGGCTCGACGTGGTGGTCGCCAACGCCGGCATCTGCCCGCTGGGCGACGACCAGCCGATCGGTGCGTTCGCCAACGCCTTCGACGTCGACTTCGTCGGTGTCGTGAACACGGTCCACGTTGCCCTGCAGCACCTTTCGGCGGGGGCGTCGATCGTGACGGTCGGGTCGGTGGCGGGCCTGCTGGCCGAGAAGGCCGGGCCCGGCTCGGCGATGGGACCGCAGGGGGCCGGCGGCGCCGGATACAACCTCGCCAAACAGTTCATCGACCGGTACACGATGGCGCTGGCGGCCCAGCTCGCCCCGCAGTCGATCCGGGCCAACGTCGTGCACCCCACCAACGTCAACACCCCGATGCTGCACAACGAGGCGATGTACAAGATGTTCCGCCCGGACCTGGAGCATCCGGGGATCGACGACGCGCTGCTGACCTTCCCGATGATGCAGGGCATGCCGATCCCGTACGTGGAGCCCGAGGACATCTCGCACGCCGTGTGCTACTTGGCCTCCGACGAATCCCGGTACGTCACCGGCGTCCAGCTCAAGGTCGACGCCGGCGCCAGCCTGAAGTTCTGAGGTGCCATGAGGTGGGGGATGCCCTGGCCGGGAGCCGACCTCGCGGCGCGCTGCGAGCAGGCGGGCGCCGCGGCGTTCTGCGCCGGTGAGTTCGCCGACACCAGCGCCTATGTGACCGCCTCGGAGATGGCGCACGACACCGTGCGGGCCAAGACCGGTCCGGGGATCGCCTACGCGTTCGCGAGGTCCCCGTTCGTCCACGCCGCATCGGTGCGCCATCTCGACAGGATCGCCCCGGGACGGGTCTTCCTCGGGCTCGGCGCGGGCACCGCCAGGATGAACCGCGACTGGTTCGGTGTCGACTCCTCGCACCCGGCCCGGCGGATGGCCGAACTCGTCACCTGCATCCGCGCCTTCCTCGACGCCGAGGACGACCAGAAGATCACCTTCGACGGCGACTTCTACTCGATCGACGCCCACATCCGGGCGCCGGTGATGGGGCGCATCGACGTGCCGATCCTGCTCGGCGCGTTCAACATCCACATGATCCGCACCGCAGGCAGCGCCGCCGACGGGGTACTCGGGCACGGCCTGTTCACCGACCGCTGGTGGGACGAGGTGGTCGATCCGCAGTTACGCCTCGGCGCGCAGCGGTCCGGTCGCGACGCCGCCGACCTGCTCCGGTGGGGCTGGGTCATCGCCGCCGTCGACGACGACGACCCGCAACGCGCAGTCGCTGACGCCAAACGCCAGATCGCGTTCTACCTGACGGTCAAGACCTACGACGCGCTGGTGGACCTGCACGGCTGGCAGGACGAGGTCGCCGCGATCCGCGCCGAGTTCAGCGGGGGCGACCCGCGCGCCATCGGCGAGCATGTCACCGACGAGATGCTGCACGCGATGGCGGTGTGCGGTGACAGCGCCCAGGCACGCGAGATGTTGTCCGCGCGCCGGCGCCTGCCCGATCTCGGATTCGCCTCTCCACCTGGCTTTCTGGTGGGCCCCCGGCGCCGCACGCGTTACGGCGCGCAGATCGCCGACCTCTTCGGACAGATTGGAGCCGTGCTGTGACCGCAGACCAGAGCACCAGGCCGGAATCGGAGAACTTCGACCGGCTCTGGACCGGTGCCAAGGACTCCCCGCCGATCATCTGGCTGGCCCGCCTCGGCGCGGTGTTCGTCGTGTTCCAGACCTATGTGTATCTGCGCTGGATCTTCTCCGACAGCTTCGCGCCGTCACCGAACGGGCCCGACGAGATCCCCGGCTCCACCATGGCCTGGATCCGGTTCTGGGAGATCGGGTGCCTGGTGCTGGGCGTCGGCCTGTTCTGGTTCATCATCCGCAAGATGCGCCGCGAGCGGCAGTTCCCGACACTGGGCGTGTTCGTCTTCGCCTGGTTGCTGGCCGCCTGGCAGGACGTCGGCGTCAACGCCGTGCGGCCGGTGTTCGGTTACAACGGCGGCTTTTTCAACATGGGCACCTGGGGTGAGTTCATCCCGGGCTGGGTCGAGAAAGGCCCGGAGAATCCGCAGCCGCTCATCTACTTCCTGGCCAGCTACATCGTGCTGACGCCGCTGGCGATCATGGGCATCGACAAGCTCATCCAGACCGTCCGCAAGAGGTTCCCGCGGATCAACAAGGCCGGCGTGATCGTGTTCATGATCGCGTTGTTCACCGTCCTGTGCATCGTGTGCGAACAGTTCTTCCACCGGATCGGCGCGTGGCACTACCTACGGGTCAACGGGGACTGGTCGATCTTCGACGGCACCATGCACCAATTCCCGCTCTACGAGGGCGTCTTCTTCGGCGGCGTGGTCACGGTGCTGTCGATCGGTATCTACTGCTTCCGCGACAGGGACGGAATGATGCTCACCGACAAGGGCATCGAGCAGATCCGCCACACCCGCTGGCTGCCGGTGATCCGCATCCTGGCGCTGACCGCGGTGTTCAACCTGATCATGATGGTGTTCATGCTGGGCTTCAATTTCGTCAACCAGCACGCCGACGTCCAGCCCGCCGAGGATGTGCCGAGCTACGTGCACCACGGCATGTGCGGTATCGATCCCAATCCGCCCTGCCCGCCGCCGGCGTAAACGTGGAGATCCGACAGTGGGCCGACTCGCAACAACCCGCGCTGATCATGCATCCGTCCGGGGTGCGAATCGGATTCGCCGAACTCGAATCCCGGGCGAATCGGCTGGCCCACCACTTCCGCCGTGCGGGTCTGCGCGAGGGCGACGTGGTGGCGGTGCTGATGGACAACTGCGAGCACATGCACGCGGTCATGTGGGCCGCGCGCCGGGCCGGGCTGTACTACGCCACGATCAACACCCACCTGACGCCGGAGGAGGCCGCCTACATCGTCGACGACTGCGGTGCGAAGGCCGTCGCCGGCGCACAGGCGCTGCGCGACGTGTGCGCCGGGCTCGAGCCGCACCTGCCCCGCGGGCTGCCGGCCCTGCGCCTGATCGCCGACGACGATCTCGACGGATGGCAGCGCTACCCCGAGTGCGTGGCGGATTGCCCGGACACTCCTGTTCCGGACGAGCGGGAGGGCGACCTGCTCCAGTACTCGTCGGGAACGACCGGTAAGCCCAAGGGGATTCGCCGTCCGCTGCCGCAGTGCACGCCGAAGGAAGCCGGGGTGATGCTGGCGCCGCTGCTGGGCGCGATCGGCCTCGACGAGCGGGCGGTGTATCTGAGTCCGGCGCCCCTGTACCACACCGCGCCGTCGTTCTGGTCGATGTCGGCGCAGGCGCTCGGCGCCACCGTGGTGGTGATGGACCGGTTCGACCCCGAGGGTGCGCTGGCGGCGATCCAGGCCTACGGCGTCACCCACGGGCAGTTCGTTCCGACGATGTTCGTGCGGATGCTCAAGATGCCGGCGCAGGTGCGATCGGCCTACGACGTGTCGAGCCTGCGGCGGGTGGTGCATGCCGCGGCGCCGTGCCCGCCGGACATCAAACGGCAGATGATCGACTGGTGGGGCCCGATCGTCGACGAGTTCTACGGCTCGTCGGAAGGGGTCGGGGTGTCGTTCATCCGGGCCGACGAGTGGCTGGAACATCCGGGCTCGGTGGGCCGCCCGCTGGTCGGCGTCGCGCACATCGTCGGTGAAGGCGGCCGCGAACTGCCGCCGGGGACACCCGGCGACATCTACTTCGAAGGTGCGGGCACGTTCTCGTACCTCAACGACGCGGCGAAGACCGCGGCCGCGCACAACCACCGCGGCTGGGTGCACGTCGGCGACATCGGCTATGTCGACGCGGACGGCTACCTGTACCTGACCGACCGCAAGCACCACATGATCATCTCCGGCGGCGTCAACATCTATCCGCAGGAGGCCGAGGACCTGTTGATCAGCCACCCGCGTGTGCTCGACGCCGCGGTGTTCGGCATCCCCGACGAGGCCATGGGCCAGTCGGTGACGGCGGTGGTGCAGCCGGTCGACCCGGCCGACGCGACCGCCGTGTTCGCCGACGAACTCCTCGATTGGCTGCGGGCGCGGCTCGCGCACTACAAGTGCCCGCGGTCGCTGACCTTCGCCGCCGAACTGCCACGCACCCCGGTCGGCAAGCTCGACAAGCGCGACCTGGCGCGGCGGTACGCCTCGGCGTAGTTCACAGTCGCGCACCGCCGTGCCATGCTCGTGGCATGGCGTCCGCACCGGAGACGCTGTATGCGCGGGATGGCGACGCCCATCTCGCGTATCAGGTTGTCGGCGGTGCCGACAGTGCGGGCGGGGTCGGCGACACAGGACCGGACCTGCTGTTCGTGCCGACCGCGACGTTCCCGATCGATCTGCTGTGGGATGAGCCCACCGTGGCCGGACACCTGCGCCAGTTGGCATCCTTCAGCCGGCTGATCCTGACCGATCTGCTCGGCACCGGCAGTTCCGATGCGGTGCCGATCAAAGACCGGCCGGCGATGCAGTCCTGGGCGGACGGGCTGGTGGCGGTGCTCGATGCGGTGGGCAGTGAGTCGGCGTCGGTATTCGGGATGTCCGAATCGGGCCTGCCGGTCCTGTTGCTGGCGGCCAGCCACCCGCACCGGGTGCGATCGCTCGTGCTGTCCAACCCGTTCGCGCGCTACGTTCGCGGCCCGGATCAGCCGTTCGGCATGCCGGAGTCGACGCTGACGAAATACCTCGACGCCGCCGAACGTGCGGTGGGCAGCGGCGCCCTCGTGGATCAGCTGGCACCCAGCTGGTCCGGTGACGTGGTGAAGCGTCGGTGGTGGGGGCGCGCCGAGCGGCTGGCCGGCGGGCCCGCGCACTTCCGGGCGATCCTCGAGCTGTTCCTGCACACCGACGTGCGGCCCACGCTGGCGAGTATTCAGGCGCCGACACTGCTGCTGCACCGGCGCGGTGACCGTCACGTCCGTCGCGATCACGCGGTGGACATGGCCGCGCGGATCGCCCATGCGCGACGCGTCGAGCTCGACGGCGAGGACAATGCGTGGTTCGCCGGCGACGCGGACCGTGTGGTGGACGAGATCGAGTCCTTCGTCACCGGCGGTCGCGCTGCGGCGCAGTCGAACCGGGTGCTGTCGACGGTGCTGTTCACCGATGTCGTGGGCTCGACCGAACTGGCCGCGGCGCTGGGCGACGAGGCGTGGACGGCGATGCTCGCCGCGCACGACCGGATCGTCGAACGGGAGGTGACCGGCGCCCGCGGTGCGGTGGTGAAGTTCACCGGAGACGGCGCGCTGGCGACGTTCGACGGTCCGGCGCGGGCGATCAGCTGCGCCAGGGCGATCCATGAGGGAGTCGCGGAACTCGGCCTGCGGATCCGCGCCGGCCTGCACACCGGCGAGGTGGAGGTGACCGACGGCGACGTGCACGGTATCGCGGTGCACATCGCCGCGCGCATCATGGCGCTCGCCGGGCCCGGCGAGGTGCTGGTGTCGGGGGTGGTGCCGCCGCTGGTGCTGGGCTCCCGCATCGCGTTCAGCGACCGCGGCCACCACGAACTCAGGGGTGTCCCGCAGCGGTGGCCGGTGTTCGCGGTCCGGGACTAATCCTCCAGCGCCCTACCGACGATCAGCGGATCCGGCTCGCCGACGACGCCGGTGTCCTTGTCGTCGTAGTCGAACTTCGCGAGCAGGAAACGCATGGCGTTGATGCGTCCGCGCTTCTTGTCGTTGCTCTTGACGACGATCCACGGCGCGTGGTCGGTGTCGGTGCGCAGGAACATCTCCTCCTTGGCGCGGGTGTAGTCGTCCCAGCGCCGGGCCGCCTCGATGTCCATGTCGGAGAACTTCCAGTGCCGCAGCGGGTCGATGAGCCGGATCGCGAACCGGGTGCGCTGCTCGGCCGGTGACACCGAGAACCAGAACTTGGTCAGGTGCAGGCCGTCGTTGACGAGCATTTCCTCGAAAAGAGGTGCCTGGCGCATGAATTCGCCCTGCTGTTCCTCGGTGGCGAAGCCCATCACCTTCTCGACGCCGGCGCGGTTGTACCAGGACCGGTCGAACAGCACGATTTCACCGGCCGTCGGCAGGTGGGCGACGTAGCGCTGGAAGTACCACTGCGACTTCTCCTGGTCGGTGGGCTTCTCCAATGCGACGGTGCGGGCGTAGCGCGGGTTGAGGTGCTCCATGAACCGCTGGATGGTGCCGCCCTTGCCGGCGGCGTCGCGGCCCTCGAAGAGGATGACGTGGCGGGCGCCGGTGCGCTTGCTCCACCTCTGCAGTTTGAGCAGCTCGATCTGGAGTTTGCGTTTGAGCCACTCGTATTCGTCGCGCGACATCCGCTCGTCGTAGGGGTAGCGCTCCCGCCAGGTCTGGATCGGGTTGCCGTCCCGGTCGAGCAGGACGGGGTCGTCGTCGTCATCGTCCCGGACGGTGTAGCCGTGGCCGGGGGTCGATAGGGCTCGCAGGTCGATCTCGGTCACGTCGCGGGTGTCAGCCGGATCACGGCGATGCCGAGTCTCGTTGCTGCGTCGTGGAATTGGTCTTTCGAGGGAACTGTGTTGTCGCCGAACTTCAGGCCCATCGTCTGCTGCGCCTTTTTGGCGCCGTAGGCGCTGGCGACGCGGTGGACGATGTCGGCGACGGCATCGGGGTCGGTGATGAGCTCACCGTTCATGTGCGTGGTCGTGCCGGCGTGCACGACGTCGGCGGGGGCGCCGCCGCGAAAGTTGTGCTTCCACTTCGCTTCGAGGATGACGTAAAGGTCTCCGTCGAGGTGGTGCGCGCTGACGGGAACGGCGAAGCGGCGGCCCGTCTTGCGGCCGGTGAAGTTGACGACCATGAACTGTTTGAGCGCGGAGCCCAGCGGGGTCTTGAGCGCGACGCGTAGCGCCGGGTTGATGACGTTGAGCAGCGCCTGTGGTGGGTGGGCGACGTCGATGGTTTCGGCCATGGAATCCACGGTAGATCGCCGGTCCGCAGGCCTGGCGGTTTTGTCCGAGTGGGCGCCGGTGCGAATCCGATGCGCCTAGCCTCGGAACATGGTGAACCGCGCGGATCTGGTGTGCGAAGGCGGTGGCGTCCGCGGTATCGGGTTGGTCGGGGCGGTGCATGCGCTCGCCGCCGCGGGCTATGAGTTCCCGAGGGTCGCCGGCTCGAGCGCGGGTGCGGTGGTCGCCTCGATGATCGCGGCGCTGCAGGCCGCCGGGGAACCGCTGTCCCGGTTGGACGAGCTGGCGCAGCGCATCGACTATGCGAAGTTCGCCGACCGGACCCTGCTCGCCCGGATACCGATCGTCGGCCCGGCGCTGTCGCTGGTGGCGAAGAACGGGCTGTACCGAGGGGAATACCTGGAGGGCCTGCTGACGGAGCTGCTGGATGAGTTGGGCGTGCGGACGTTCGGGGATCTGCGCACGGGGGAAGAGCCGGAGCGCAACGCCTGGTCGCTGGTGGTCACCGCGAGCGACCTCTCCCGGCGCCGGCTGGTCCGCATCCCGTGGGATCTGCCGAATTACGGATTGGATCCCGACGAGTTCCCGGTTGCGCGGGCGGTGCGCGCCTCCTCGGCCGTCCCGTTCGCCTTCGAACCGGTCGAGGTCAGCGGTGCCACGTGGGTCGACGGCGGTCTGCTGTCGAACTTCCCGGTGCAGTTGTTCGACAGCACCGACGATCGGCCGCGGTGGCCGACGTTCGGTATCCGGCTGTCGGCGCCGGCCGGGAGGGTGCCGACGCACCAGATCCGGGGGCCGTTGTCGTTGGCGTTCGGTGCGCTGGAGACGTTGATCAGTGATCAGGATTCCGCCTACATCGACGATCCGTGCACGGTGCGGCGCACCATCTTCGTGCCCACGGAGTCGGTCGGGTCGTTGGATTTCGACATCACCGACGAGGAGCGCGACGCGCTGTACGGCCGCGGGCTGCGGGCTGCCGAGAAGTTCCTGCAGTCGTGGGACTACCCGCGGTATCTACGGGAGTGCCGTGGGATCGCCCCGGAGGTGTGACGGCTCAGCGGCGCAGGGGTGTGGCGGCCTCGAATGTCGCGGCCTTGCCGGCGGACTGCCATTCGAGCCAGCGTTCCCATCTGTTCATGTTGGCGTTCTGCCAGCGCTGGTCGATCGTGTGGCTGAGGCGTCGGGCCAGTTCGAGGAGGGCGATGAACGGGGCTCTGGCGAGGAGGAGGGCGATGCCAGGGAGGGGCGACGGCAGGCGGTAGCGGCGGCGGTTCCACGGCAGCATGTAGAGGCCGAGGTAGCCGGCCTGGACGCGATAGTGGTACTCGGCGCGCAGTCTGGCGAGCCCCCGGTGCGACGGGGTGGGCGCGAAGGCCGGGACGAAGGATTCGACGAGTTCGGTTCCGCTGCTTGCACTGTCATAGCTGCGGGCGGAGTCGGCCAGGAACAGGATGCGCCAGGCGTCGGCGATGGTTTCGGGGAAGTAGCCGTCGCAGCGGACGCCGACGAGGTGCCCGCAGTAGCGGTTGAAGTGCAGGACGGCGCGCATCTCGCGCGGCGAGGTGAGGTGGCCGAGGGCGAACAGGCCGAGGGCGGGGGCGACGCTGCCGCCGAGCAGGGTGAGCAGCATGGCGGACTGGCTGATGGGCAGGCCCCACCGGTCGGCGTCCCATTCGGGGTGCTGTTTGACGCGGTCGCGGACGCTGACGTGCATGATCCGCACGTGCAGAGAGATGTTGCGGGCGGAAGAGTTTGGGGTGAGGAGGGCGCCGGGACGGCAGACCTCGATCCACCAGCGCGAGGTCTCGAGGTAGCGGTGCAGGGCGCTGTCGCCGGCGTAGCCGCCGGACAGGGAGAGGGGGACGGCGAGCCAGCCTTCGGTGTAGGTGTCGTTGGTGCCGGCGTTGCCGAGGGCGCCGAGGGCGTAGGCCCAGCGCCGCCAGACGGCGGCGCCCTGTTCGAGGAGGGTGGGGTCGAGCCAGTCGGGTAGCTGTTCGAATTCTTCGAAGAGTTGGCGCATCGAATCGGGGGCGTTCTCGATGGTGTCGATGCCGTGTCGCTGGGCCTGCTCGACGAGCTCCCGGGCTTTCCGCGCGCCGAGGTCGCCGTGGTAGGCGTCGGCGACGAAGCGTTCGGCGGTGGGATCGCCTTCGGTGAGGCCTTCGACGAACCTGCGGGTGACGTCTTGGCGGGGCATGAGGTCGATGCCGAGCTTGCTTGCGGCGTTGACCAGTTTCAGGCGCCGGCCGGTGGGCGGGTAGCGGAAGGCGCTCGGCATGTACCTGTCTTAGCGCATGCGGCTCCGCTGCGGGGTGAACGCGCCTAGCCTCGAAACATGAACCGCGCAGATCTGGTGTGCGAAGGCGGCGGTGTCCGCGGTATCGGTCTGGTCGGGGCGGTGGCGTAGTGGGCGAGGGGCAGCAGCGGCGTCAGGAGGGTCGGGATGAATCCCGCTAACGGACGGCGCAATTCCTGTAGGAACGGCCGCGAAGCGGTGGGCGAGGTCGACGGCACCGGTGGCCAGGGCGTCGGGTCCGACGGAGGGAACGACGCCGCCGAGGACGGTGACGGCCGCGCCGCGGCTCGCCAGCGGTGGGACGGCCGCGCAGGCCAGCGCGCAGGGTCCGCCGCCGGACAGCCCGACCACGGCGAGCCGTTCAGCGCCGAGGGCGTCGGCGACGTTCGTGACGTCGGACGCCCAGTCGGCGACGGCGTCGTAGGGGTGGGGATCGGACAGGCCGCTGCCGGGCCGGCCGACCAGCACGAAGCGCAGCCCGAGCTTCTCGGCGGCGCGCCGGCCGAGCAATGGGAACTGGCGCGTCCGCCGGGTGTTCCGTGGAACCACAGCACCGGGTCCCCGGACGGGTCACCGAATTCGGCGTAGCCGAGACGGCGCCCGGACGGCAGGTCGAAGCGGCCTTCGGCGCGCGGCTTCTCCACGTGGGGAACGCGGTAGGCGTGGCGCATCAGACCGTTTCATGGGGTGTCACCTCGCAGCCTGAATGTAACGGGG
>JBNMQY010000006.1:0-223595 GCA_050205415.1 Mycolicibacterium litorale | reverse complement strand
GTGCGGCCGTCTCGAAGTCGAGCTGGGCAAGCGGGGCGACCGGACGCAGCGGGCGGGCGAAGTTGGGGTCGATCAGTTGATAGGCCGCCTCGTCGAAGGCGGTGACGGTGCCGCCGTGCGCGCCCGGGGAGAAGCGGAAGTGGGCGACGTTGTCGGAGCGGCCGGCCTTCCACGCCACCTGCACGGTCCAGCGCCCGTCCTCGTTGCGCCAGGCGTCCCACGTCGTCGCGTCGGGGTCGAGCCCTCGGGCGACCAGCGCGGTGCTGACGGTCTCGAGCAGGGTGAGTACCGCGGGCCCGTCGGAGAGCACCGGGTGCGCGGCGGTGGCGAGTTCGGCGGCCCGCGACCGCTCCAGCAGCACCGGGTGGGCGAACCGTTCGACGCGTTCGATCGGCATTCCCGAGGCGTTGGCGACCTGTTCGACGGACGCGCCCGCGCGGATCTTGGCCTGGATATCTCTGGGACGCAGCACGTTGTGCACCTCGACATCGATCATCGTTTGGTCGGCCGCTCGGTTGAACCCGGCCCGGTCGCCGCGCGCGGCGGCGCGGAGTCGTTCGTCGACACGCAACGTGTACTTCTCGCCGGAGTCGGATTGGCAGACGAGCGTCTTGCCGTCGACGTCGAGTTCGACGACCTTGAGTTCCCGCACCACGACCTCCTCCGGGCCCGCCAGCGGCGCGAAGCGCCGGCCCGATTAGCAGGTCAGCCTACTGCGTTACCTGCCCGTGACCACGTTGACACGCGGCGTGATCTACAACCGTTCGACGACCCAGTCGACACACTCGGTCAGTGCGCTGACGTCCTCAGGGTCGACGGCGGCGAACATCGCCACCCGCAGCTGGTTGCGGCCGAGTTTGCGGTACGGCTCGGTGTCGACGATTCCGTTGGCGCGCAACACCTTTGCGACGGCCGCGGCGTCGACGTCGTCGCTGAAGTCGATGGTGCCGACCACCTGTGAGCGCAGCGCAGGATCGGAGACGAACGGGGTCGCGTACGACGACGCCTCGGCCCACGAGTACAGCCGCTGCGACGAGTCGGCCGTGCGCTTGACGGCCCAGTCCAGCCCGCCGTTGCCGTTGAGCCAGTCCAGCTGATCGGCGAGCAGCACCAGCGTGCCGATCGCGGGGGTGTTGTAGGTCTGGTTCTTGAGGCTGTTCTCCACGGCGATCGGCAGCGACAGGAAGTCGGGCACCCAGCGGCCCGACTGGGCGATCGCGTCGATGCGCGCCAGGGCGGCGGGGCTGACGACCGCCAGCCACAGCCCACCGTCGCCGGCGAAGTTCTTCTGCGGTGCGAAGTAGTAGGCGTCGGCCTGGGCGATGTCGACGGACAGGCCGCCGGCACCGGAGGTGGCGTCGATGACGATCAGCGCGTCACCGGAGTCGGCCGGGCGCTGTACGGGCACCGCCACCCCGGTCGAGGTCTCGTTGTGCGCCCATGCGATGACGTCGACCGACGGATCGGACTGCGGCTCGGGGGCGCTGCCCGGATCGGCCTTGACGACGATCGGGTCGCCGACGAACGGGTTCTTGGCGACGGCGGAGGCGAACTTCGCGCTGAACTCGCCGTAGGTCAGGTGCAGCGAGCGCTTGTCGATCAGTCCGAAGGCCGCGGCGTCCCAGAACGCGGTCGAGCCGCCGTTGCCGAGGATGACCTCGTAGCCCTCGGGTACCGAGAAGAGCTGCTTGATCCCGTCGCGCACCCGGCCCACGAGGTTCTTGATCGGGGCCTGCCGGTGCGAGGTGCCGAACAGGTCGCCCGCGGCCGCCAGCGCCGCGAGCTGTTCGGGGCGCACCTTCGACGGCCCCGACCCGAAGCGTCCGTCGCGGGGTTTCAGGTCGGCGGGAATGGTGAGGTCGGCCATGGGTCACCAGCGTAGTTCCTGCGATTTCGGTGCGGAAATCGACGGTCAGCGCACGTCAGCGCGCCGGAATCGCCGATATGCCAGCAAACTCATGAAACGCACATGGACTTTTACCCGATACCTGCGGTACTGTGTACAGAAGACCGGTGAATGTAAACCCCTTGGGAGGCTCTCATGGCTCGCACACGCACGGTCCGCCGGTGGCGCCGCAACATGGACGTCAGCGACGACAAGGCCTACGTGGACACGTTGACCACCCTGTCCGAAGGGTCGGTGCGGCGGAATTTCAACCCCTACACCGACATCGAGTGGGACAGCCCCGAGTTCGCGGTGATCGACGGCGACGAGCGCTGGATTCTGCCGGGAACCGATCCGATCGGCAGGCACCCCTGGTATCAGGCGCAGCCGGTCGACCGGCAGATCGAGATCGGCCGCTGGCGTCAGGCAAACGTCGCGAAGGTCGGTCTGCAGTTCGAGATCATCCTGATCCGCGGCCTGACGAACTACGCGTTCTGGGTGCCCAACGGCTCACCCGAATACCGCTACTGCATGCACGAGTCGGTCGAAGAGTGCAACCACACCATGATGTTCCAGGAGATGGTGAACCGCATCGGCGCCGACGTGCCCGGCATGCCACGGCTGCTGCGGTGGCTGTCGCCGTTCATCCCGCTGGTCGCCGGCCCGCTGCCGATCCCGTTCTTCTTCGGGGTGCTCGCCGGCGAGGAACCCATCGACCACACGCAGAAGAACGTGCTGCGCGAAGGCAAGAACCTGCATCCGATCATGGAGCGGGTCATGGCCATCCACGTCGCGGAGGAAGCGCGCCACATCTCGTTCGCGCACGAGTACCTGCGCAAGCGGCTACCGCGGCTGTCGCGGTGGCAGCGGTTCCACCTGTCGTGGTACGTGCCGCTGGTGATGCGCCTGCTGTGCCAGGCGATCATCGTTCCGCCGAAGTCGTTCTGGCGTGAGTTCGACATCCCGAAGTCGGTCAAGAAGGAACTGTTCTTCCGTTCGCCGGAGTCGCGGCAGTTCCTGCGCGACATGTTCGGCGACGTCCGCATGCTGTGCCACGAGACCGGTCTGATGAACCCGGTGGCCAAGTTGATGTGGCGGATCTGCAAGATCGACGGCCGGCCCAGCCGGTACCGCAGCGAGCCGCACCGCCAGCACGTCGCCACGGCGGCGTAGAAGGACGCACGACCGTGCCCCATGTGATCACCCAGTCGTGCTGCAGCGACGGGTCCTGCGTCTTCGCGTGCCCGGTCAACTGCATCCACCCCACCCCCGACGAGCCGGGTTTCGCGACCGCCGAGATGCTCTACATCGACCCGGCGGCGTGCGTCGACTGCGGGGCGTGCGTCAGCGCGTGCCCGGTCGGCGCCATCGCCCCCGACAGCAAGCTGACCGACAACCAGCTGCCGTTCGTCGAGCTCAACGCCGCGTTCTACCCCGACCGGCAGCCGGGGGAGAAGGTGCCGCCGACGTCGAAGCTGGCGGCGGTCCCCGACGCGCCCGTCGTGCACACCCGCCCGGACGGCCCGCTGCGGGTCGCGATCGTGGGATCGGGTCCGGCCGCGATGTATGCCGCCGACGAACTGCTGACCCAGCGCGGGGTCCGCGTCACCATGTTCGAGCGGCTGCCCACGCCGTACGGTCTGGTGCGGGCGGGGGTGGCGCCCGACCATCAGAGCACCAAGCGGGTGACGCGATTGTTCGACCGCGTCGCCGCCCAGCAAGATCTGCGGCTCTACCTCAACATCGAGGTCGGCACGCATGTCACGCACGCCGACCTGCTCGCCCACCACCACGCCGTGCTGTACGCCGTCGGTGCGCCCAACGACCGCCGCCTCGACATCGACGGCATGGGGCTGCCCGGCACCGCGACGGCCACCGAGGTCGTCGCCTGGTACAACGGCCACCCCGACTACGCGGGGCTGCCGGTACGCCTCGACCACCGCCGGGCGGTGATCGTCGGCAACGGCAACGTCGCCCTCGACGTCGCCCGCATCCTGACCACGGACCCCGACCGGCTGGCCACCACGGACATCGCCGACCACGCGCTGGCCGCGCTGCGCGGTTCACGCGTCGACGAGGTCGTGATCGCCGCGCGGCGTGGACCGGCACAGTCGGCGTTCACGCTGCCCGAGCTGATCGGGCTGACCGCCGCGTGCGACGTCGTGCTCGACGCGGCCGACCACGAACTCGTGCGCCGCGACCTCGCGGAGACCACCGACGCCCTCACCCGCAACAAGCTCGAGGTGCTGTCGAAGCTCGCCGACGATTCGGCGCCGATCACCCGTCCCCGGATCCGGCTGGCCTACCGGCTGACACCGCGACGTGTCACCGGCGCCGACCGCGCCGACGGTGTCGAGTTCACCGTCACCGGGACCGACGAGGTGCGCCGCATCGACGCAGGCCTCGTGCTGACCTCCATCGGTTACCGGGGCAGGCCGGTCGCCGGGCTGCCGTTCGACGAGGCCGCGGGCATCGTGCCCAACGACGGCGGCCGCGTCGTCGATCCGGAGTCCGGGCGACCGGTGACCGGCGGCTACGTGGCGGGCTGGATCAAACGCGGGCCCACCGGCTTCATCGGCACCAACAAGTCATGCGCCGCGCAGACGGTGCACAACCTGGTGGCCGATTACAACGCCGGCAACCTCGTCACCCCTTCGGGCGGCGCCGGTGAGCTGGACCGGCTGGTGCGGAGGCGCCGGCCCGAGGTGCTGGACGCCGACGGCTGGCGCGCCATCGACGCGGCGGAGACCGGCCGCGGAGGCGACGAGCGCCCGCGGGTGAAGTTCACCTCCGTCGCCGACATGCTCGAGGCCGCCGCGACCGCGCCGGCACCGAGTGTCGGGCGACGGCTGCTCGCCGGACTGCTCCGCTAGAGCACGTTTCGATCGGGGGCAGGCGGTCACTCTCGCGCGCGTAAGCGAAATCAGAACGGAGCGAGAGCATGCCGAATCCGATCGATGTGCAGAAGGCGCTGTCCGGCGCGAGCTACCCGTCGTCCAAGCAGGACCTGATCGAGCACGCCAAGAGCAACGGCGCCGACCAGGAGATCCTCGACGGCCTGCAGAAGCTGCCCGACGGCGAGATCAGCGGACCCGACCAGGTGCAGAAGGCGGTCTTCTGACCTACTGGCCGCCGGCCGCGACCCGGTTTCCCGCGCGATGTCCCTACTCCGCACGGCACGCGGCGGCGATCGCTGCGACGTCCCAGTAGAACGGCCGCACCTCGGCGATTCGCCCACCGGCGATCCGAATGGTCTGCAGGATCGGGAACTCGAGTCGTCGGCCGGTGGCTCGGGCGCAGGCGTGGACATCGGTGTGGACCACCGCGGTTTCGGCCGTCGACAGGAACCGTTGCCCGACCATGTCGAAGGCCGACCACGTCGCACTCATGGCGAGGAAGAACCGCTCCAGGCCGTCATGGCCGCGCCACGTTCCGCCGTACGGCAGCGTGTCGGCCTGGTACAGGACGACGTCGTCGGCGAAATACGGTGCGAGGGTACTGAAATCAGCAACCCCCGGCCCGCCTGCGGCGAGGTAGCCCGCCTCCGCCGTGTACATGTCACGGAGGAGGTAGGCGCGGTTCCGGTCGGTGATGTCCATACCGTGTAGACGCCGGTCGGACACCGGACGTGAGGTTCCCGCCGCAAGTGGTTACTGCTGCGTCATCGCGGCCTGGATCTCTTCCGGGCTGACCTCCCGCACGGGCTGGCCCATCGACCACAGGTGGCCGAACGGATCGCGCAGGACGCCGTAGCGATCACCCCAGAACTGTTCGTCGACCGGCATCACCACGGTGGCGCCGGCGTCGATCGCCTGCTGGAATTTCCGGTCGACGTCGGTGACCTGCAGGTGGATGGTGACCGGCGAGCCGCCCAGTGCCGTCGGCGTCGACGGCTTCCCGTCGTTGTATTCGGGGAAGTCGTCGTTGAGCATCACCAGCGCGCCGTTGATCTGGACCGCGGCGTGCATCAACTTGCCGTCCGGCCCCGGCATCCGTCCCATCTCGGTGGCGCCGAAAGCCTTGACGTAGAAGTCGATCGCGGCGGCGGCACCGTCGACGGTCAGGTGGGGGGCGACCATGGGTTGCACGTCTATTGCCATGAGATCTCCTCGGTAGGTGGACAGTCACCATGCTGACCCCACCCACCGACAAATCTCATCGATTCACACGATCGAGAACGACGGCGGCAACGCCGCCCGGCCGGTCAGCGCCAGCAGGACCTGCTCGCCGTGTCCGGAGACGGCGGCGATGTCCGCGGCCAACCGCGTCGCGGCGGCCAGCACCTCGGGCGGTGGCGCGTAGTCCAGGCCGGTGGCCCTGGCGATGTCGAGTCCGTGGACGGCCAGTTCGAAGGTCCGTGTCGGCAGATAGGCCTGCAACCGGATGCCCAGACCGCCGATCACCTCGATCAGCGGGTCGCCCGCCGCCTCCGCGTCGGCCAGCGCCCGGGTGACCAGCCCCGCGACCGTCGCCGCCGGATCGTCCCCGAGGTCGCGGCCGGCCTGCCTGCCGCGTTCGGCGACCGCGCCCGGATCGATCCCCAGCGCGGCTGGGGTCACCTTCACGTAGTACTCGGCCGCACTGGTGACGTCCTCGCGCACGGCGGTCGTCTGCAGATAGGTGCTGACGGTGATCAGCGAGCGAGAGGTGTGGCCGACCAGTGCCCGCAGATCCCACTCACCCAGACCCGGGCCGTCCCACGCCCCGGCGGGCATCCGGCTCACCAGGTCGGCGAAACTGCGCGCCGCCGCAGCGAATTCGGCGGTCACGGCACCGTGACGCGGTCCCAGCCCTCGACAGACTCCAGGCTGCGCGGGGAGGGTCCGATGTAGATCGCCGACGGGCGCACCAGCTTGCCCAGCCGTTTCTGTTCGAGGATGTGGGCACACCATCCGGCGGTGCGGCCGCAGGTGAACATCGCAGGCATCATCGACGCGGGCACGCCGGCGAAGTCCAGGATCACCGCGGCCCAGAACTCGACGTTCGTCTCGATGGCCCGGTCGGGGCGGCGCTCCCGCAACTCGGCCAGGGCCGCCTGCTCCAGCGCGGCGGCCGCCTCGTAGCGCGGTGCCTGCAGCCGTTCGGCGGTGGCCCGCAGCACCCGGGCCCGCGGATCCTCGGCCCGGTACACCCGGTGTCCGAACCCCATCAGTTTGTCCCCGCGGTCGAGGATGTCCTTGACCACGGCGCGGGCGTCCCCGGTGCGTTCGACCTCGTCGAGCATCGGGAGCACCCGCGCGGGTGCGCCGCCGTGCAGCGGGCCGCTCATGGCGCCGACGGCGCCGGACAGTGCGGCCGCGACGTCGGCGCCGGTGGAGGCGATCACCCGCGCGGTGAACGTGGAGGCGTTCATCCCGTGTTCGGCGGCCGTCACCCAGTAGGCGTCGATGGCCTCGACGTGCCTCGGATCGGGTTCACCCTGCCAGCGGGTCATGAATCGTTCTGTGACAGTTGTGCATTCGTCGATCGAGCGTTGCGGTACGGCGGGCTGGTGGATGCCGCGCGCCGACTGTGCGACATAGGACAGCGCCATCACCGATGCGCGCGCGAGCTGTGCGCGGGCAGTGTCGTCGTCGATGTCGAGAATCGGCTGGTACCCCCAGATCGGGGCGAGCATGGCCAGCCCGGCCTGCACGTCGACGCGGACGTCGCCGCTGTGGATCGGCAGCGGGAACGGTTCGGCCGGCAGCAGTCCGTCACCGAAGCGCCCGTCGACCAGCAACGCCCACGCGTCGCCGAACGTGACCCGCCGGGCCACCAGCTCCTCGATGTCCACGCCGCGGTAACGCAGCGCCCCGCCGTCCTTGTCGGGTTCGGCGATCTGGGTGGTGAAGGCCACCACCCCTTCGAGCCCCTCGGCGATGTTGTGCGGGGCCTGCTCCGGCACCGAAGGTGACGTCTGAGTCATGCGCCGATTCTCGCACCCGGGGCAACCCTCCGGGCTGCGGGTCGGCGTAGCGTTGGCCCGGTGACGCGGGCCGACAACGAGCACTTGGCGAGGATGCGGGTGGAGTACGGATCGGTGGAGAAGGACGGCAGCCCGGACCTCGACGTCGACTGGCTGGCCGACGGCTGGGTGGTGCTGCTGCGCAGGTGGCTGGCCGATGCGGACGCGGCCGGGCTCTCCGAGCCGAACGCGATCGTGCTCGGCACGGTCGACGCCGCGGGCCGTCCGGTCACCCGCACGGTGCTGTGCAAGAGCGTCGACGACTCGGGCATCACGTTCTTCACCAACTACGGGTCGGCAAAGGGTGAGGACCTGGCGGGCACCCCGTATGCGTCGGCCACCTTTCCGTGGTTCGCGCTGGGCCGTCAGGTGCATGTGCGCGGGCCGGTGACGAAGGTGTCGGCCGAGGAGACCGCCGACTACTGGTCGAAACGGCCCCGCGGATCGCAGCTCGGGGCGTGGGCGTCGCAGCAGTCCCGGCCGATCGCCTCCCGCGAAGCGCTGCTCGATCAGCTGGCCGAGGTGACCGAACGGTTCGCCGATCAGGACACGGTCCCGGTGCCGCCGGACTGGGGCGGCTACCGCATCGCACCCGACGTGGTCGAGTTCTGGCAGGGCCGAGAGAACCGCGTGCACAACAGGATTCGCACGCACACCGGTCACGTCGAGCGGTTGCAGCCCTGACGTATGGCCCCTCGGCTCTTCGCCGACACCACACCCCTGCGGACGCGGGACTTCCGCCGGTTGTGGGTGTCCGGTATCCCCACTGTCATCGGCGCGAACCTGACGATCTTCGCGGTGCCGGTGCAGCTGTACGCGCTCACGCAGAGCTCGGCCTACGTCGGTCTGGCGGGGGTGTTCGCCCTGGTGCCGCTGGTCGTCTTCGGGCTGTGGGGCGGTGCCCTTGCCGATGCGATGGACCGGCGGGTGCTGCTCGTCATCGCCTCGTGCGGGCTGGCCGCCGCCTCGGTGCTGCTGTGGCTGCAGGCCGCGCTCGAGGTGAACAACGTGTGGGTGGTGTTGTGTCTGCTGGCGGTGCAGCAGGCCTTCTACGCCGTCAACTCACCGACCCGCGCGGCCGCGATCCCGAGGATGGTGCCTGCCGAGCAACTGGCGGCGGCCAACTCGCTCAACATGACGGTGACCCAGGCCGGCGCCATCGTCGGGCCGCTGCTCGCCGGTGTGCTGCTGCGCTGGGTTGACCTGTCCACGCTGTACCTGATCGACGCGCTCACCTGCCTGGTGCCGATCGTGGCCACCATCCGGCTCGCGCCGATCCCGCCCACCGGCGGCGACGGCGGTGCGTCGCGGTGGGGGCTGACCGCCGTGCTCGACGGTTTCCGCTATCTCGCGGGCAACCGGGTGGTGCTGATGTCGTTCGTCGTCGACCTGATCGCGATGATCTTCGGCATGCCGCGGGCGCTGTTCCCGCAGATCTCGCACGAGAGCTTCGGCGGGCCGGTCGAGGGCGGCACGACGATGGCGCTGCTGGCGGCGGCGATGTCGGCGGGTGCCGTCGCGGGCGGGGTGTTCTCCGGATGGTTGCCGCGGGTGCGCAGACACGGCCTGGCGGTCGTCGGGTCGATCGTCGTGTGGGGTCTCGCGATGGCCGGATTCGGCATCGCGTGCGGGTTCGCGGGTGGGCACACCGGCGTGGTGCTGTGGATTGCCTTGGCATTCCTGGCAATCGGCGGCGCGGCCGACATGGTGTCGGCGGCGTTCCGGTCGACGATCCTGCAGGAGGCCGCCTCCGACGATGTGCGCGGCCGGTTGCAGGGCGTGTTCATCGTGGTGGTCGCCGGCGGGCCGCGGGTGGCCGATGTCCTACACGGTGTCGCCGCCGCAGCCGTCGGCACCACGATCGCCGCGGCCGGGGGAGGTGGACTGGTGGTGGTCGGTGTGCTGCTGGCCGCGGCCGTGGTGCCGGCGTTCGTGCGCTACCGCATGCCGTCGGTGCCGTCCGAGAGCGACAAAGTGTGAAGACCGGCGATCTGCACCGGATGTCAAGATCAACGGAAATTCGCCGTCTGCGGGGCTAACATCCGGGGTGTGGCTGACCCCGACGGCGCACCGGTCCTCGGCCTGCGTGAACGCAAGAAGCAGCGCACCCGTTCCACCTTGATCGACGCTGCGGTCGAACTGTGCGATCGACAGGGTTTCGAGAACACCACGGTCGACCAGATCGCCGCGGTCGCCGACGTCTCACCCCGCACGTTCAGCCGCTACTTCGCGACCAAGGAAGCGGTGGTGCTGGCCGTCATCGACGAGGTGATCGAATGCGTCGCCGTCGAGCTGCGCCGACAGCCCGCCGACATCAGCCACCTCGAGGCGCTGTTCCACAGCCACGTCCGGGCGTTCGACGCCACCAAGTCGGCGCCGTCGAGCGGCCTGACCGAGGAGCGGCTGCTCGCGACGGCGCGGATCGTGACCTCGTCGCAGGGGCTCATGCTCGCGTGCACCCGGTTCCGGCTCGACGCGGTGAACTCCGCGCTCGTCGACCGCATGGGCACCGCACCCGACGACCGGCGTCTGCAACTGGTGGCCGCGGTGTGGGGCGCGATCATCATGTGCGCCCTCGCCGACCTGGGGCCGGGTATCGACTGGGACACCGTGACCGTCGACGGAATCGTGTCGCGCATCGAGGCGGCGTACGGGCAGTTCCTGGACGTGACCGCCGACGTCAAGCAGCGGGTCTGAGCAACTGCCCGCCCCCCGCAAGCACGTCCGTCACGATGGGGCTACCTTTTGTAGCGAAGGGTCTGCACCTGCGGAGCGACGATGAAGGGATTCCCGTGGCCGATAATCCGTCCAGTGCAACTGAGCACGCCAAGCTGAGCTACCCCGGCGGCGAGCTCGAGCTGGATATCGTCCGAGCCACCGAGGGCGCCGACGGCATCGCGCTGGGGTCGCTTCTGGCCAAGAGCGGCTACACCACGTTCGACAGCGGTTTCGTCAACACGTCGTCGACGAAGAGTGCGATCACCTACATCGACGGTGACGCGGGGATCCTGCGCTACCGCGGCTACCCGATCGAGCAGCTGGCCGAGAAGTCGACGTTCATCGAGGTCAGCTACCTGCTGATCTACGGTGAGCTGCCGACCGCCGACCAGCTCGAGGACTTCACCACCAAGATCCAGCGGCACACCCTGCTGCACGAGGACCTCAAGCGGTTCTTCGACGGGTTCCCGCGCAACGCCCACCCGATGCCGGTGCTGTCCAGCGCCGTCAACGCGTTGAGCGCGTACTACCAGGACTCGCTGGACCCGATGGACAAGAACCAGGTCGAGTTGTCCACGATCCGGCTGCTGGCCAAACTGCCGACCATCGCCGCCTATGCGTACAAGAAGTCCGAGGGGCAGCCGTTCCTGTACCCGGACAACTCGCTGACGCTGGTGGAGAACTTCCTGCGGATGACGTTCGGCTTCCCGGCCGAGCCGTACGAGGTCGACCCGGAGATCGTGCGGGCGCTCGACATGCTGCTGATCCTGCACGCCGACCACGAGCAGAACTGCTCGACGTCGACGGTGCGGCTGGTCGGCTCGTCGCAGGCCAACCTGTTCACGTCGATCTCGGGCGGCATCAACGCGCTGTGGGGTCCGCTGCACGGTGGCGCCAATCAGGCGGTGCTGGAGATGCTGACGAAGATCCAGCAGTCCGACGGCGACGTCCGCGAGTTCGTCCGCAAGGTCAAGGACCGCGAGGACGGCGTGAAGCTGATGGGCTTCGGCCACCGCGTCTACAAGAACTACGATCCGCGCGCCCGCATCGTCAAGGAGCAGGCCGACAAGATCCTGGGCAAGATGGGCGTCGAGGACGAACTGCTCGACATCGCCAAGGCGCTCGAAGAGGTCGCGCTGACCGATGACTTCTTCGTCGAGCGCAAGCTCTACCCGAACGTCGACTTCTACACCGGCGTGATCTACCGGGCGATGGGCTTCCCGACGCGGATGTTCACGGTGCTGTTCGCGCTCGGCCGGCTGCCGGGCTGGATCGCGCACTGGCGGGAGATGCACTCCGAGCCGGGCCGCATCGGCCGGCCGCGGCAGATCTACACCGGGTACACCGAGCGCGACTACGTCGAGTCCTCGGACCGCTGACCCCCGTCTCGCCGTATTTCGCCCAAACGAACAAACGGGCGCAAAAAGACGAGTGACATTCGCCATTACGTCGAACTCGGCGCGAGCCTTGTCGGCGAACAGTTGTAGTTTCACAATGGTTGGGTGACTGAACCCGCCGACCTGAGCACGCGGCGCAAGGCGATCATCCTGATCTCCTGCTGCCTGAGCCTGCTGATCGTGTCGATGGACGCCACCATCGTCAACGTCGCGATCCCGGCGATCCGTGCCGATCTGCACGCGTCGCCGTCGCAGCTGCAGTGGGTGGTCGACGTCTACACCCTGGTGCTGGCGTCGCTGCTGATCCTCGCGGGTGCGTCGGGGGACCGGTTCGGGCGGCGCCGGGTGTTCCAGATCGGGCTCACCGTCTTCGCCGTCGCGTCGCTGCTGTGCAGTCTCGCGCCCAACATCGAGACGTTGATCGTCGCGCGGCTGCTGCAGGCCGTCGGCGGTTCGATGATGAACCCCGTTGCGCTGTCGATCGTTTCGCAGGTCTTCACCGGACGGGTGGAACGCGCCCGCGCACTGGGCTTCTGGGGTGCCGTGGTGGGCATCGCCATGTCGATCGGACCGATCGTCGGCGGGCTGCTCATCGAGACCGTGAGCTGGCGGGCGGTGTTCTGGATCAACCTGCCGATCTGCGTGGCGGCCATCGTCCTCACCGCGGTCTTCGTGCCGGAGAGCAAGTCGACGACCATGCGCAACATCGACCCGGTCGGTCAGGTGCTGGCAGCGCTGTTCCTGTTCGGGGTGGTGATCGCGCTGATCGAAGGACCGGCCCTGGGATGGACGCACCCGCGCACGCTGGGCGCGGCCGTCGTCGCCCTGATCGCGTTCGTGGCGTTCCTGCGCTACGAGACCCGCCGCCGCGACCCCTTCATCGATCTGCGCTTCTTCCGCAGCATCCCGTTCAGTGCCGCGACGCTGACGGCGGTGTCGGCGTTCGCCGGGTGGGGCGCGTTCCTGTTCATGATGTCGCTGTACCTGCAGGGAGAGCGCGGCTACTCCGCGATGGAGACCGGCCTGATCTACCTGCCCATCGCGATCGGCGCGCTGCTCTTCTCCCCGCTGTCGGGCCGGTTGGTGGGACGGTTCGGCGCCCGGCCGCCGCTGCTGATCGCCGGTGTGATGATCACCGCGGCGTCGGCGATGCTGACGTTGCTCACCTCGGCCACGCCGGTCTGGCAGATGCTCGCCGTCTTCACGGTGTTCGGTATCGGCTTCTCGATGGTCAACGCGCCGATCACCAACGCCGCGGTCAGCGGAATGCCGCTCGAACGTGCCGGTGCGGCGTCGGCGGTGACGTCGACCAGCAGGCAGATCGGAGTGAGTATCGGTGTGGCGCTGTGCGGTTCGGTGGCCGGCGGAGCACTGGCCGGCACGGCGACGGATTTCGCCGCCGCCGCGCGGCCGCTGTGGTTCGTGTGCGTCGGGCTCGGTGTCGTCATCACCGTGCTGGCGCTGTACTCGACGTCGGGCCGGGCGTTGCGGTCCGCGGACCGGTTGGCGCCGCTCATCGCCGGGGACGTGATCACGCAGGGGGCCTCCCGTGCCGCGTGACCCGCTCGCCGACGAGGTGTGGGGCGCGCTGACGACCCTGGTGTTCGACCACCGGGACAGCTGGCGACGGGCAGTGGTCGAGGCCACGGGACTGCCGTTCAGCCGGATCCGGGTGCTGCGCCGGCTGGGCCGTCAGCCGATGACGGTGAAACAGGTCGCGCAGGCGGCGACGCTGGACGCCCCCGCGGCCACGGTCGCCGTCAACGACCTGGAGGACCGGGGCCTGGTGGTGCGGGAAGTGAACCCCGCGAACCGCCGGTGCAAGACCGTGTCGCTGACGGAGGCCGGTCGCGCGGTGCTGGCGACGATCGAGGCCGTCGACGATCCCGCTCCCGACGTGCTGACCACCCTGAGTGACGACGAACTCGAGGCGCTGCGGGTGACGCTGCGCAAGCTCACCGGGCGCTGAGCGCATACCAGCCGCGTCAATCGAACGCCATATAACGAATGCATTAAGTCTGGGCCCAAGAATTGACGTATCTGGTTGTGATCGGAATTATCCACTGTCAGTGATCGATGTTTACGCTTGGTAGCCTGAGAGGTGCCGGCAGTCGACGATCTCTCGAGTCCAGCCTCGGCGGCGAGGCGGAAAACGCTGACACAGTGAGGATTTCATTGCCCGACAGTGACTGTCGCAGCACCGAGACGGGTGATCCCACCCCGAGTTCCGTCCTGTCATTCGCCGACGTCTCGGTCACCTTCACGACCGAGCGGGGCACCGCGCAGGCGCTCCGTGGATTCGATCTCGACGTCCGCGAAGGCGAAATCGTGGCGATCGTGGGGGAATCGGGCTCGGGAAAGAGTGTCTCCATGCGTGCCGCCATGGGCCTGCTGCCACCGGCGGCGGCGGTGAGCGGCCGGATCCGGTTCGGCGACACCGAGCTGGTCGGCCTCGACGAATCGCGGTTCTCCGCGCTGCGCGGCAAGGATCTCGCGATGATCTTCCAGGAGCCGTCCGTCGCGTTGAGTCCCGTCTACTCCATCGGTCAGCAGCTCGTCGAGACCTTCCGGCTGCACCAGGACATGAGCCGGCGAGAAAGCCGTTCGTACGCAGTCGAAATGCTGCAATCAGTGGGTCTGCCCAATGCCGAGAAGAGGCTCAAGGCGTTTCCGCACGAGCTCAGCGGCGGCCAGAAGCAGCGGGTGACGATCGCCATGGCGCTCGCGATGCGACCGAAGGTGATCATCGCCGACGAACCGACCACCGCCCTCGACGTCACGGTCCAGGCGGCGGTTCTCGACCTGCTGCGGGAGTGCCGCGACCAGCACGGCTCCACCATCGTCCTCATCACCCACAACATGGGTGTCGTCGCCGATCTCGCCGACCGCGTCGTGGTGATGCGCGACGGGCAGATCGTCGAACAGGGGACCACCGAGCAGATCTTCACCGCCCCGGCCGAGCAGTACACCCGCGAATTGATCGCCGCCGTGCCCACCATCCCCGAGCCGTCGGCGGTGCAACCGTCCGCGACCGAGCCGGAACCCACTGCGGCACCGGTCCTTTCGGTTGACGACCTGCGCGTGACGTACGGTTCCGGGCGTCACGCCGTCACCGCGGTCGACGGTGTGTCGTTCACGCTCGCGCCGGGTCGTCTGCTCGGCCTGGTCGGCGAGTCCGGGTCGGGGAAGTCCACGATCGCGCAGTGCCTCACCGGGCTGCTGACGCCGACCTCCGGGAGGATCACGCTCCTCGGCCAGGACCTCGCCACCGTGAAGGGCCGTGCCCGCCGCGAGCTGACCGGGTCGCTGGGTGTGGTGTTCCAGGATCCCCGCGCATCGATCTATCCGCGCCGCACCGTGGCGGAGGCGATCCGCGAGCCCCTCGACATCCACCATGTCGGCACCCCGAAGTCACGGGCCGAGCGGGTGGCGAAGATGCTCGACGCGGTCCATCTGCCAACGGCTTTCGCCGACCGGTTCCCGCACGAACTCTCCGGCGGCCAGCGCCAGCGTGTGGCCATCGCACGAGCCCTCGCGATGGATCCCGCCCTGGTGATCGCCGACGAGCCGACGTCGGCACTCGACGTCTCCGTCCAGGCGCACGTGGTCGAACTGCTTCGGGAATTGATCGGTGAGCTCGGTTTCGGGTGCGTGCTGATCACACATGACCTGGGTGTCGTCGCCACGGTGGCCGACGACATCGTCGTCCTGCAGTCGGGCAGTGTCGCCGAAGCGGGCCGGGCCCGCGACGTCCTCACCCGACCGCAGAGTTCCTACACCCAGCAGCTCGTGGCGTCGGTTCCGGTCCCGGATCCGGTCGTGCAGCGACGGCGCAGATCCGAGCGGCTGGTCGGCGCGGCGAACTGACCCGCTCCACCACAGATGTCGAAGTGCCCACTATGTACAAGGAGGTCAGGTGACCCAACTCCAGGGAGTCCGGTCCGGCGGCGGGCTTCGGCGCCCGTGCGCCGCAGCGATCAAAGGCGGTGTCGCGGTGCTGGCGGCCGCGCTCGTGGTCACCGGCTGCAGTCCGGTCGAGAACGGCGCGGTGCCGGCGGGTGACGGTGGGGGAGGATCGATCACGTTCCTGTCCGCGGAGAACCTGGCCGGCCGGTGGGACCCGTTCGACCACACCCTGCTGAGTCAGGATCGCCTGCAGCAGATGGCCTATGAGGGCCTGCTGACGCTCGACGACAACATGGAGTACCAGCCGCTGCTGGCCACCGAGTGGTCGAACCCGTCCCCGGAGATCTGGGAGTTCAAGCTCCGCGAGGGCGTGACGTTCCACGACGGCACACCGTTCACGGCCAAGGACGTGAAGGCCTCCATCGAGTACGTCTCCAATCCCGAGGTGACGGGCTCGTTCGCGTTCCCGAACCCGTTCACCGCCGAGGTGGTCGACGACCACACCGTGCGCATCAACACGGGTAAACCGTTCGCGCCCACCCTGGCGCTGCTGGCGAGCGGGGTGTCCGCCGTCGTCGCGCCGGCACACCTGATCGAGTCGAAGAAGCTCGACGAGAAGATGGTCGGCACCGGGCCCTACATGTGGGGTTCCTACGACGGCGAAGAGGCCGGCGTGAAACTCACCGCCTACCCGGACTACTGGGGTGATGCGCCGAAGGTCAAGGACTTCACGTTCCGCTTCGTCGGCGACAGCCAGACCCGCCTTGCGGCGTTGCAGTCCGGTCAGGCGCAGATCATCGACCGGGTCGAGCCCGATCAGATCCCGGTGATCGAGGCGTCGCCCGATCTGAAGGTGCAGCGCACGCCGACCGTCGAATCGAAGTGGACCGCCTTCCGCATCGAGAAGGCGCCGATGGACAACGTCAAACTGCGGCAGGCGATCGCGCACGCCATCGACGTGCCGACGATCGTCAAGAACATCATGATGGGCAGCGGTGAGGTCAACACCAGCTTCCTGACCTCCATGCAGGAGTTCTCCGAGAACAGCCCGACGTTCCCCAAGTTCGACCAGGCGAAGGCCAAACAGCTTCTCGCCGAGGCGGGTTACCCCGGCGGCGCCGGTCTGCGCCCGCTCGAGTACTGCGTCTCGGTCGGCTTCTACCCGAAGACCAAGGAGTACGGCGAGTTCATCGTCCAGAACCTCGCCGACATCGGTATCAACGCGCGGCTGCAGACCCTCGAGGTGGCGCGCTACAACCAGCTGCTCTTCGACCCGCAGGCCTGCGACCTCTACGACCACGGCTGGTTCATCGCCTCGAAGGATCCGGAGGTGATGCTGCTCTCGCTGTTCCGCAACGCGCTGGTGACGGGTAAGCCGATCCCGGCGGTGGCCGCGGTCCTCGAGAAGGAGGCCGCCACGATGGATCCGCAGCAGCGGGCCGAGGTGTTCCGCACCGAGGTGCTGCCGACCATCGAGACGGAACTGCCCGAGTTCCCGATGTTCGCCAGCGAGCTGGCGACGGCGTACAGCTCGTCGTTGCAGAACTTCGAGGTGTGGCCGAACTCGTACTTCCGCATTCAGGACGTGACCATCGCGCAGTGACGACGTGGTGTGGGGCAGGTGCGCAAACGCCTGCCCCACACCGTCGTTCGTGATCTGCACGACTCAGAAAGCCGACCGATGACCTACCTGCTGCGCAAGATCGTCCAGACGCTGATCGTCCTCATGGGCGTCGTCACGCTGGTGTTCTTCATGCTGCGCCTCATCCCGGGTGACCCGGTGCGGGTGATCGCCCCGACGGCCAACGAAGCCGCCGCGGCGCAGATCCGCGCCGAACTCGGACTCGACCGGCCGCTGCTGAGCCAGTACTGGGGCTTCCTGCAGCAGATGGTCCGCGGTGACTTCGGCGAGTCCTACTTCTTCCAGGGCGGCGCCCTGGATCTGGTCGTCAAGGCGCTGCCGTACACGGCGCTGCTAGCGCTCACAGCGCTCGCACTGAGCCTGCTGGTCGGTATCCCGCTGGGCGTGTTCGCCGCCCGGCGCGAGGACCGGTGGTCCGATCGCACGATCAACGTGGTCACGATCGTCCTGCAGTCGATGCCCAACTTCTGGGTCGCGATCATGCTCGGGTCGTTCGTCGCCGTGAAATCGGGGATCTTCCCGACGGTCGGCTACGTCGGGCCGATCTCGGTGGTGTTGCCGAGTGTGGCGCTCGCGGTGCCGCTGACCGCGGTGATCGCGAGCGTGGTGCGCACCAACATGGCCGACACGCTCCGCAGCGAGATGGCGGTGGCACTCCGGGCGCGGGGTCTGTCGACGACGCGCATCGCATGGCGGCATGCGTTGCGGCTCACCGGGGTTCCGCTCCTGACCGTGATGGGCGCGCAGTTCGGCTATCTGCTGGGCGGCGCCGTCGTCGTCGAGTACATCTTCAACTACCCGGGGATGGGGCTGCTCACGCTCAACACCGTGCTGCGCCGCGACTATCCGCTGATGCAGGTCATCACGCTGGTGACCGCGCTGATCTTCCTGGTGCTCAACCTCCTGGTCGACCTGTCCTACGGCCGCATCGACCGCCGGATGGCGATCGACAACCGGGCGGGCACCGGCGCCAGGCGCGCACTGCCCGGGTGGTTCCCGAAGTTCGCGATGAAGGGAGCGCAGGCGTGACGACGGTCCCTTCCGCACACGACATCGACGATGTGGCGGTTCCTCTCAAACCCGCATCGCAGCGGTTCGCCTGGTTCCCGCGGACGGCCACCATGTACGTCGGCCTCGGCATCGTCGTGCTGGCCACGCTGACCTCGATCCTGCTGCCGCTGCTGGCGCCCGCGTCGGACACGGTGGTGGATCCCAAACGCGCGTACCTGCCGCCGTTCTCGGCCGGGCATCTGCTGGGCACCGACCAGGTGGGCCGCGACATGGCGGTCCGCATCGCGCTCGGTCTGCGCACGTCGTTCACGATCGCCATCACGGTCATCGCGATCGCGATCGTGGTGGGTTTCCTCGTCGGACTGCTCTCCGGGTACTTCGGCGGGTTCCTCGACACGGTGCTCATGCGGCTCACCGACGTCCAGATGGCGCTGCCGTTCATCGTGCTGGCCGTCGCCGTGCTGTCGGTCTCCGAACCGTCGTTCTGGTCGCTGACCGCGGTGCTGACCCTGGCGATGTGGCCGACCTATGCCCGCGTCGTACGCAGCGCCACCCAACTGGAGAAATCTGCAGACTACGTCCGCGCCTCGGTGGCGATGGGCGCGCGGCCGGGCCGCATCATCCGCAGATACCTTCTGCGGTCGAACATCTCGGCTGTCCTGGTGCTGGCCGTCCTCGACATCGCGGCGGTGATCGTCTACGAGTCGACGCTCGGCTTCCTGGGAATCGGTGCGCCGCCGGACATGCCGTCGCTGGGATCGATCATGGCCGACGGTAAGCAGTACATCCTGGTCTACTGGTGGATCACCGTCCTGCCGGGTGTCGCGCTGATCATCACTACTGTGGGTCTCAACCTCGTCGGCATCGCGCTGCGGAGCCGGGCCAAGAGCCGTGGTGTCGCATGACCACCACCCCATCCCTCCCGTCCGAGAACGAAAGAGGCAGCATGTATTCAGACATCCGGGCAGCCAGTTGCGACACCATGGTCGCGGTCGGTGACGCAACCGCGTCGGGCCGCACGATCCTGGCCAAGAACAGCGACCGCAACCCGAACGAGGCGCAGTACCTGTACCGCGCGCCTGCCGCCACGCACGAGCCCGACGCGGTGGTGCGGGCGACCTATATCAGCATTCCCCAGGTGCCCTCGACCCACGCCGTCATCGGCTCCCGGCCCTGGTGGATCTGGGGTTTCGAACACGGCGTCAACGAACACGGCGTCGGCGTCGGCAACGAGGCGCTGTGGTCGCGGGAGGAGGCGTCCGCCGAACCCGGGCTGCTCGGCATGGATCTACTGCGGCTGGTCCTCGAGCGCGCGGCGACCGCCGACGGGGGTCTGCAGGTGCTGATCGACCTGCTCGAGGAACACGGTCAGTCGGGCACCACCAACCTGGTGGTCGACCAGACCTACCACAACGGCTTCCTCATCGCCGACCCGTCGACCGCCTGGGTGATCGAGACCGCCAACAAGCACTGGGCGGCCAAGCGGGTGACCACGGTGGCCACCATCTCCAACGCGTACTCGATCGGCGCGGACTACGATCTGATCTCCGCCGACGCGGAGTCCTACGCCGTCGAGCGCGGCTGGTGGGATCCCAGCAGCGGCGGCCGGTTCGACTTCGGTGCGGCGTACGCGGATCCGGAGCTGCCGTTCCTGGCGTCGTGCACGGCGCGGCTGGCGCGGTCCGGCCGGGTGATGCAGGAGAACGCCGAACGCGGCAAGGTCACCATCGAGGACATGTGGGCGGTGCTCCGCGACATCGGCGACACCGCGGCGGACTGGCGGCCCGGCGTCAAGTCGGAGTCGGTGATCTGCATGCACGCCGAGGACACCAAGGGCCACGAGACCGCCGCCAGCATCGTCACCGAACTGTCGGCCGACCCAGTGATCCTGGCGTCGCTGGCGTCCCCACGGTTGTCGTCGTTCGTGCCGGTCTGGTTCGACTCGACGGATCTGCCGTGGCAGCAGCCCGAGTCCGCCGAGACGGACGACGACTGGTGGGCCACCGAGAACATGCAGCGGTTGATCGAACGTGACTACGCGGCGCTGGGCGCGGCGCCGGAGGCGCTGTTCGACCAGGCGGACGTCCGGACGCTGGCCGCGGTGCGGGCGTTGGGATCGTCGACCTCGACCGCCGAACGCGACGCGGTGACCGCCGAGGCGCTCGAGCGGCGGTCGCGGATCGTCGCGCACTGCTGCGCGATGGTCACCGAGCTCGGCGATGTGCTCGCCGACCCGGCGACGGTCGATCCGCGCGGCACCTACCTGGCCGACATCGAGGCGTTGCGGGCCCCGACCCACCGCGGCGCGCTCCCGCCGCATCTGGCCTGGGCGCACGACGCGCTGGCCGACGCGACGAGCTGAGCGGTCAGACCCGCGTCAGCGTGACGTTGTAGAGGCGCACCCCGGCGTCCGTCGGCGCGATGTCGACGAACGTCGGGACGTCGCGGATCGCGTCGCCCTTGGCGACGATGTTGCCGCCGACCTCGATGGCGCACGGGAATGCGCTGCAGCGCAGCCAGAATCCGGGCGCACTCTGGTACGGCGGCATGCTCGGCGCCTGGTCGACGCGGTAACGCCCGGGCGGGATGAACGAGGTGGCCCAGCCTTTCGAGGCCTGCTCGTCGACCCCGAACAGTCCGTTGCTGCCGTAGCTCGGTGTCGCGGTTGCCGGTGCGGCGAGCACGAGCCCCGCCGCGGCGGCCCCGGCCATCATCCAGGTGGCGTTCACGCAGGCCAGCGTACGCTCAGCTGTCCAGGACAGCCATGGCCGCGTTGTGGCCGCCGATCCCGGACACCGCACCGCCGCGGCGAGAGCCCGAGCCGCACAGCATGATTCGCGGATGGGCGGTGGCCACGCCCCAGCGCTGTGCCGGGGTGTCGAGCGGATCGTCGTCCTCGGTGAACGGCCACTGCAGCCCGCCGTGGAAGATGTGTCCGCCGGTCATGTTCAGGCTGCGTTCGAGGTCGGCGGTGGTCTTGGTCTCGATGCAGAGCCGGCCGGCCGCATCCTCCAGCACCACATCGTGGATCGGTTCGGCCAGAACCGAATTCAGCGATGTCAGGACGGCGGAGGTCAGCGTGTTGCGCATCCGTTCGTCGTCGCCGTGCGCGAGCAGCGAATGCGGGGTGTGCAATCCGAACACGGTCAGGGTCTGCGCGCCCGAGGCGCGCAGCTCGTCGGACAGGATCGACGGATCGGTCAGCGAGTGGCAGTAGATCTCACACGGCAGCGGATTGGGGACCTCACCGGCCGCCGCGCGGTCGTGGGCGGCGTCGAGTTGGCTGAGCGTCTCGTTGATGTGGAAGGTGCCGCCGAAGGCCTGCTCGGCCGTCACGGTGGCGTCGCGCAGCCGGGGCAACCGCCGCAGCATCAGGTTGACCTTGACCTGGGATCCGGGCTCGGTCTGCGGTGCCGGCTCACCCAGCAGGCCGGCGAGCACCGCGGGCGTGACGTTGGCCAGGACGAAGCGCGCACCGATCCGGTGCTCCCGCCCGTCGGCCCGGTAGGTGACCTCGCCGTCGGGGGTGACGGCGGTGACCTCGGCTCCCGTGGTGATCTCCGCGCCGAATCCGGCGGCGGCCGCGGCAAGTGCACCGCTGACCGCACCCATCCCGCCGACCGGCACGTCCCAGTCGCCGGTGCCGCCGCCGAGCAGGTGGTAGAGGAAGCAGATGTTCTGGACCAGCGACGGATCGTCGGTGCGGGCGAAGGTGCCGATCAGCGCGTCGGTGGCCATGACCCCGCGCACCAGATCGCTGCGCACCGCCGCGGTGATCGCCGCGCCGATGGGGGCGCCGGTGATGGCCGCCCACGCGTCAGCGGCGTCCTCGGCGCCGCCGGCCAGCACGTGCCGGTGCGCCTGCTCGCGCGTCAACAGCGGGGAGGTCAGCGTCGGCCACAGCCTTTCGGTGACGGTGCGGCAGCGGCGGTAGAAGTCGGTGAAACCGGCCTCGTCGGCGGCGGCGCCGACGGCGTCGAACGCGCTGTCGGCACCGATGAGCAGGCCGGTGTGCCCGCCGGTGGCCGGGTCGGGTGTGTAGGAGGAGTAGCGCCGTTTGACCAGCCGGATCCGGGCGCCGAGGTCGTCGACGATGCGCCGGGGCAGCAGGCTGACCAGATAGGAGTAGCGCGAGAGGCGGGCGTCGACGCCGTCGAACGCATGCGCCGACACGGCGGCCCCGCCGACGTGGTCGAGCCGTTCGAGCAGCTGGACCAGCCGGCCGGCGCGCGCGAGGTAGGCGGCGGCGACGAGTCCGTTGTGCCCGCCGCCGACGATCAGCGCGTCGTAGGCCGCGCTCAGTTCAGGTAGCCCTCCACCTCGTCGGCCGGGCGCACCTCCGCTTCCCGCGGATCCCTACCGCTGTCGCGCAGTGCACGCCGTTGCCGCAGCAGATCCCAGCACTGATCGAGCTGGACCTCCACTGCCCGCAGCCGCTGATGCTCTTCGCTCTCGTCGATCTCACGCTGCTGCAGCGCCTCGCGAAGCTGCTGCTCCTCGGCGACGAGCTTGTTCACCTGAGCCAGGATGTCTTGATCTGATGCCACGACTCCAGTCTGCCCGACTACCGTGAGGTGGTGACTGTGAACCCAGGACAGAAACCCGAGATCGACTTCCCGGACGGCCCGGCCCCGACCGAGCTGGTCATCGAGGACCTGGTCGTCGGCGAGGGACCTGAAGCCGTGCCCGGCGCCAACGTCGAAGTGCATTACGTCGGCGTGGAGTACGACACCGGCGAGGAGTTCGACAGCTCGTGGAATCGCGGCCAGTCGATCGAGTTCCCGCTGCAGGGGCTGATCCAGGGCTGGCAGGACGGCATCCCGGGCATGCGGGTGGGCGGCCGGCGCAAGCTGACGATCCCGCCCGCGCAGGCCTACGGTCCCGAAGGTGGTGGCCACCGGCTGTCGGGTAAGACTTTGATCTTCGTCATCGACCTGCTGGCCACCCGCTAGCGCCGCGAGCAGACGCGGAATCGCGTTCTACGCCCCGCTCAGAGGGCGATTCTCTGTCTGCTTGCGCGACGGGTCACTGGGGCCCGGGTAGGCGCAGCAGCAGCCGCGCCCCGCCCAGCGGGCTGGCCTCCAGCGTCGCGGTGCCGCCGTGCAGATCGGCCTGCTGGGCGACCAGCGCCAGTCCCAGACCCGAGCCGGAGTGCGAGGCGGTCGACCCGCGGGAGAACCGCTCGAACACCCGGGTGCGTTCCTCTTCGGGTACGCCGACGCCGTCGTCGTCGATCGCGATCTCCACCCCCGCGCGCGAACTGACCGCTGAGAGCTGCACCCGCCGCGCGCCACCGTGTTTGACGGCGTTGGCGATCGCGTTGTCGACGGCGAGGCGCAACCCGGCGGGCAGCCCGACGATGATCACCGTCGGCGCGGGCACCAGCGTCACCTCCAGGTCGGGGTACACCCGCATCGCGTCGTGGGCGGCGCGGTCGAGCAGTTCGGTGATGTCGACGGGCACGTGGTCGTCGGCGGTGGACAGCTCGCCCTGGGCGAGGCGCTCCAGCGCCGACAGCGTCGCCTCGATGCGCGACTGCGTGCGGATGACGTCGTTGACCACTTCTTTGCGCTGTTCGTCGGCGAGGTCGAGGGTCGCGAGCACCTCCAGGTTGGTGCGCATCGCGGTCAGCGGCGTGCGCAGTTCGTGCGCCGAGACCGAGGCGAAGTCGCGGGCCGACGCGAGCGCGGCCTTGGTGCGGTCCTGTTCGGACCAGATCCGCTCGAGCATGCCCTTGACGGCCTCGGCGATCTCGACGGCCTCGGAGGCGCCGCGCACTTCGACGTCGGGTGCTTCGTCGCCGGCGTCGATCTGGCGGGTCTGCTCGGCGAGCCGTTTGAGCGGGCGCACCGCGAATGCAGCGAGCAGCCACCCCAGCAGGGTTGCCGCCCCGACGGCCAGCGCGCAGATGATGATCACCCGCCGGTGCAGGTTGTTGGTGTCGGCGACGGTCGCGTCGTAGGTGGCGCCGACCTCCACCGACATCGGTTCGGGGAACTGGATGTCGACGGTGCGGACCCGGTAACGCACACCGTCGACATAGGTGTCGGCGTACCCGGCGGGCGCCTCGGGCAGCACCACGTCGGAGTTGGAGGTGACCTCGCCGTCGGGGCGCCGGACGGTGATGACGACGTCCTGGTTGTTCGGCGACTTCGGGATGGTGTCCAGACCGCGCGGCAGGAACGGGATCGCGAAGCCGGCGGCCTCGTCGAGGCGTCGGTCGAGGCGTTCCTTGCGGTCGTTGGTGATCCCGACCCACACCACGGTGCCGACGATGACCACGACGATGGCCGCGCCGATCGCTGTCGCGAACGCCACCCTGGTCCGCAGAGACGGGGTGCGGCGGAAGATCCGCGACAGCGCAACCATCATTGGGTCCGGAGCACGAAGCCCACACCGCGCACCGTGTGCAGCAGGCGGGGCGCGCCGCCGGCCTCGAGCTTGCGGCGCAGGTATCCGATGAACACGTCGACGACGTTGGTGTCGGCGGCGAAGTCGTAGCCCCACACCAGCTCCAGCAGCTGGGCGCGCGACAGCACCGCGGTCTTGTGCTCGGCCAGCACGGCGAGCAGGTCGAATTCGCGTTTGGTCAAGTCGACGTCGACACCGTTGACGCGGGCGCGCCTGCCCGGGATGTCGACTTCGAGCGGGCCGACCTGGATGGTCTCCGAGGAGAACGTCGCCGACGACCCGCGCCGCCGCAGCAGCGCCTTGACCCGGGCCACCAGTTCGGCCAGCACGAACGGTTTGACCAGGTAGTCGTCGGCCCCGGCCTCCAGACCCGCCACCCGGTCGTCGACCGACGACCGCGCACTCAGCACGCAGACGGGCACGTCGTTGTCCATCGCCCGCAAGGCGGTCACCACGCTCACCCCGTCGAGCACCGGCATGTTGATGTCCAGCACGATCGCGTCCGGGCGCGTCTCGGTGGCGCTGCGCAGCGCCTCGGCGCCGTCCACGGCCGTGGACACGTCGAATCCGGACAGCCGAAGTCCACGCTCCAGCGACGCCAGCACGTCGGGGTCGTCGTCGACCACCAGCACCCGGGGTGATCCCACACCACTGTCCATGTGAGCAATCTTGCCTGATTGGGAGGTCAGGCTGGGGGAGGCTGCCCGCCGCAGCGCCGGGGAACAATTGACCTCACCTTTTGTTGAGGTTCTACCGTGAATTCCATGAGCATCGAGACGGTCGCCCGGCAGACCCTCTACCGCCAGGCGCACGCGCGCGGCGGGGATCTGCACTCGCTGGCCGACCGTGCGCTGCTGCGCCGGATCTGGCGGTTCGCCGCTCGTCACCACCACAGGCTCGGCGGTTTCGTGGCGATCAGCGTGGTCAGCGCGACGCTCGCGGTGGCCACCCCGCTGCTGGCCGGCCGGGTGGTCGACGCGATCACCCAGGGCGGTGCGCCGGCCGTGGT
The DNA here is from genome assembly GCA_050205415.1 of Mycolicibacterium litorale. Classification (GTDB taxonomy): domain Bacteria; phylum Actinomycetota; class Actinomycetes; order Mycobacteriales; family Mycobacteriaceae; genus Mycobacterium; species Mycobacterium litorale_C. The sequence continues at coordinate 197,669 of JBNMQY010000006.1, read as the reverse complement.
GGTCGGGCTGGCGTTGGTCATCGCCGTCGTCGCGGTCGCCGAGGCGGCCGTCTCGCTGCTGACCCGCTGGCTGTCGTCGACCATCGGCGAGGGCCTCATCTTCGACCTACGGACCGCGGTGTTCGACCACGTGCAGAAGATGCCGGTGGCGTTCTTCATGCGCACCCGCACCGGCGCGCTCGTCAGCCGGCTGGGCAACGACGTGCTCGGCGCGCAGCGCGCGTTCTCCGACACGCTGTCCGGGGTCGTCTCCAACCTCGTCACGCTGACGCTGACGCTGGCGGTGATGCTTGCGATCTCCTGGCAGATCACCGTCGTCGCGCTGGTGCTGGTGCCGGTGTTCGTACTGCCCGCGCGACGGATCGGCGCGAAGATGGCGCACCTGTCGCGTGAGAGTGCGATCCACAACGCGACGATGAACACCCAGATGACCGAACGGTTCTCGGCACCGGGCGCGACGCTGGTCAAGCTGTTCGGCCGGCCCGCCGCCGAATCGCACGAATTCGCGGTGCGCGCCGGGCGGGTGCGCGACATCGGGGTGCGTTCGGCGATGCTGCAGTCGACGTTCATGAACTCGCTGACGCTGATGTCGGCGCTGGCGCTGGCTCTGGTGTACGGGCTGGGCGGGGTGATCGCGCTCGGCGGGCACCTGCAGGCCGGCGCGATCGTGTCGCTGGCGCTGCTGCTGACGCGGCTCTACGCGCCGCTGACCGCACTGGCCAACGCGCGCGTCGAGATCGCCTCTGCGCTGGTGTCTTTCGAGCGGGTCTTCGAGGTGCTCGATCTGGAACCGCTGATCCGGGAGGAGCCCGACGCCGTTCCGGTGCCCGACGGCCCCGTCCGCGTGGAGTTCGAGGATGTGCGGTTCTCGTACCCGACGGCCGAGAAGGTCTCGCTGGCCTCGCTGGAAGAGGTGGCGGTGCTCGACGACCGTGACGACGGTGAGGTGCTGCACGGCATCACCTTCACCGCCGAGCCGGGGCAGATGGTCGCGCTCGTCGGTTCGTCGGGGGCGGGCAAGTCGACGATCGCGGCGCTGCTGGCCCGGTTGTACGACGTCGGCGGGCAGGAGCGAAGCGACTCGGGGGATGTCACCGACTCGGGTGCGGTGCGGCTGGGCGGTGTCGACGTGCGCGATCTGACCTTCGCATCGCTGCGCGACACCGTCGGCATGGTCACCCAGGACGGGCATCTGTTCCACGAGTCGATCCGGGCCAACCTGCTGCTGGCCGCACCCGACGCCACCGACGACGAACTGTGGGCGGCCCTGCGCCGCGCCCGGCTGTCCGACGTCGTCGCCGCGATGCCCGACGGGCTCGACACGGTTGTCGGTGAGCGTGGCTACCGTCTGTCGGGCGGGCAACGGCAACGGCTGACCATCGCCCGCCTGCTGTTGGGGAGGTCGCGGGTGGTGGTGCTCGACGAGGCGACGGCGGCATTGGACTCGGCGTCGGAGGCCGCGGTGCAGCAGGCGCTCGCCGAGGCGCTGGCCGGGCGGACGTCGCTGGTCATCGCGCACCGGTTGTCGACGGTGCGCGCGGCCGACGTGATCCTGGTGGTCGAGGACGGCCGGATCGTCGAACGCGGAACGCACCAGCAACTCCTCGGCCGCGGCGGCCGGTACGCCGAGCTGTACGAGACCCAGTTCGGTCCGCAGGAATCGCAGGCGGTTGCATGACGTTCTCCGCGGGAACGTTATTGGTTTGCCTCCGATGGGAAGATTGACTAAGTGGCCTCTCCTGACTCTCGCGCCTTGATCTCGGCGCCCGCGATCGCTGCTCGGCGGGCGCGGCCGAGGGGCAGCTCCGATCTGTGGCGGCTGCTGCCGTACCTGATGCCCTACCGCGTGCGCTGGATCGCGATGCTCGTCGTCGCGGTCGCGAGCCTGGGCGCGACCATCTCGATCCCGCTGATGACCAGGGCCGTCATCGACGGGCCGGTGCGCCACCAGGATCAGCAGGGGTTGTGGGTGCTCGGCGCCGCCGCGATGGGTGTCGGCATCACCGAGGCCGTGCTGTGGTTCATCCGCCGCTGGCTGGTGTCGCGCGCGACCATGGGGGTCGAGGCCGACATCCGCAAGGATCTCTACGCCCGGCTGCAGATCCTGCCGATGAGTTTCCACGGCCGCTGGCAGTCCGGTCAGTTGCTCTCGCGGGTGATGAACGACCTGTCGACGATCCGGCGGTTCATGTCGTTCGGGCTGGTGTTCCTGATCCTCAACGGGCTGCAGATCGTGGTGGTCACCGCGATCCTGCTGTCGATGTACTGGCCGCTGGGCGTGGTCGTGCTGGTGTCGATCGTGCCGATCACGTTGACGGTGTTGCACTTCCAGCGCGAGTACACCCGGCTGTCGCGGTTGGCGCAGGACCAGTCCGGCCACGTCGCCACCCACGTCGAGGAGTCGGCGCTGGGGTTGCGGGTGGTGAAGTCGTTCGGCCGCGAGGACTACGTCTACGACCGGTTCGATCGCCAGCTCACCGACCTGTACGACACCCAGGTCAACCGGGTGTCGGTGTCGGCGAAGTTCTGGACGCTGCTCGAGGTGATCCCGAACCTGACGCTGATCGTCGTGCTCGGGTTCGGCGCGTATGCCGCCGGCCACGGCTACGTCACGCTCGGCACGCTCGTCGCGTTCATCACGATGATGCTGTCGCTGGTGTGGCCGATCGCGTCGCTGGGCTTCCTGCTGTCGATGATGCAGGAGTCCTACACCGCGGCCAATCGCATCGCCGAGATCTTCGATGCGCCACGGGAGATCGCCGACGGTCCGCGTACCGAGACCCCGCGCGGCGGGCGGTTGGAGCTCGTCGACGTGGGATTCAGATTCCCCGACAGCGACGAGTGGGCTCTCCGCCACGTGGATGTCACGGTCGAACCGGGGGAGACGCTGGCGTTGGTCGGGTCGACGGGCTCGGGCAAGTCGGTCCTGGCGTCGCTGCTGTCGAGGCTCTACGACGTCACCGAGGGTTCCATCCGCATCGACGGCGTCGACATCCGCGAGTTGTCGCTGCCGGCGCTGCGCCAGGCGGTCGCGACGGCGTTCGAGGATCCGACGCTGTTCTCGATGTCGGTCGCGGAGAACCTGAGGCTGGGCCGGCCGGACGCGACCGACGAACAGCTGGCGGAGGCGATCGAGGTGGCCGCCGCGCAGTTCGTCTACGACCTGCCGTTCGGGCTCGACACCCGCATCGGCGAACAGGGGATGAGCCTGTCGGGCGGTCAGCGGCAACGGCTTTCGCTGGCCCGTGCCATCCTGGCCGCGCCGAGGATCCTCGTCCTCGACGACACGCTGTCCGCGCTCGACGTGCACACCGAGGCGATCGTGGAGGAGGCGCTGCGCCGGGTGCTGCACGCCGTCACCGGCATCGTCGTCGCGCACCGGGCGTCGACGGTGTTGCTCGCCGACAAGGTCGCGCTGCTCGAGAACGGGACGGTCACCCACGTCGGCACCCACGCGCAGCTGCTCGCCGACGTGCCGCAGTACCGCTACCTGCTGGCCGCCGACGACGAACTCGACGACGGCGCCGAACGCGTCCTGGCATGGGAGGACGACGCGGCACGCGAACGCCTCGACCACACCTACACCGAACACGAGGCGACCGACGACGCGTGCGCCGATCCGCGGTTCGTCACGTCGGAGGCCGAACGCCGATGACGACGACCGACTGGCGTGGACGCGTCAAGGAGAACCAAGACGACGATCTCCCGATCGACGAGAGTGTGCCCCGCCGCCGCGAGGCGAGGGCGCTGCTGGGCAACCTGCTCAAGCCGTACAGGGCCGCGCTGGTGCTGCTCGCCCTCGTCGTGGTGGTGGAGAACGCCGCGCGGTTGTCGGTGCCGATCCTGGTGCAGCGCGGTATCGACCACGGCATCCCGCCGCTGCTCGAAGGCGGGTCCGCGCGCGAGCTGATGCTGATCGTCGGCGCGTTGTGCGCGGTGGTGGTCGTCCAGGCGAGCGGGCGGATGTTCTTCCTGCGCCGCTCCGGCAAGATCGGGCAGAAGGTGCTGCTGGAGTTGCGGCGCAGGGTGTTCCGCCATTTCCAGCGCCTCGACATCGCCTTCCACGACCGCTACACCTCCGGCCGGGTGGTGAGCCGCTCCACCAATGACGTCGAGGCCATCCAGGACATGCTGGAGACCGGCTTCGACAGCCTGATCACCGCCGTGCTCACGCTGGTCGGCACCGCGATCCTGCTGGTGACGCTCGACGTGAAGCTGGGCCTGATGTGCCTGGGCGCGTTCCCGATCCTGGTGGCCCTGGTGTGGTGGTTCCGCACCGAGTCGGCCAAGACGTACCGCAAGGTGCGTGAGAGCGCCGCGCTGGTGATCGTGCAGTTCGTCGAGACCATGACCGGTATCAAGGCGGTGCAGGCCTACCGCCGCGAACCGCGCAACCAGGAGATCTTCGAAGACATCGCCGACGAGTACCGCGAGATCAACGAGCGGACGTTCAAGCTGCTCGCGATCTTCATGCCGGGGGTGAAGCTGGTCGGCAACATCACCACGGGTGTGGTGCTGCTCTACGGCGGTTCACGGGTCCTGCACGGCGAGATGACGATCGGCACGCTGACCGCGTTCCTGCTGTACCTGCGGATGTTCTTCGAACCGATGCAGGAGATCTCGCAGTTCTTCAACACGTTCCAGTCGGCGTCGTCGGCGCTGGAGAAGCTGGCCGGGGTGCTCGCCGAGAAACCGGGTATCGAGGACCCGGCCGACCCGGTGCGGCTGGACGGTGTGCGCGGCGAGATCGCGTTCCGCGACGTGACGTTCGGATACTCGCCCGACCGCCCGGTGCTGCCGGATCTCTCGCTGGATGTGCCGGCCGGGCAGACCGTCGCGCTGGTCGGTACCACCGGTGCGGGCAAGACCACGATCGCGAAGTTGATCGCCCGGTTCTACGACCCCACATCGGGTTCGGTGACGCTTGACGGGACGGATCTGCGCCGGTTGTCACAGAGCGAACTGCGCAGGCATGTGGTGATGGTGACGCAGGAGAACTTCATGTTCGAGGGCACCATCGCCGACAACATCCGGTTCGGCAAACCGAACGCCACCGACGACGAGGTGCGTGCGGCGGCTGCCGCCGTGGGCGCGGACCGGTTCATCGACACGTTGCCCGAGGGGTACGACACCGATGTCGCCAAGCGCGGCGGTCGGTTGTCGGCGGGGCAGCGGCAGTTGGTGGCGTTCGCGCGGGCGTTCCTCGCCGACCCGGCGGTGCTGATCCTCGACGAGGCGACGTCGTCGCTCGACATCCCGAGCGAGCGGATGGTGCAGCGGGCGCTGGAGACCGTGCTGTCGGACCGGACGGCGCTGGTGATCGCGCACCGGTTGTCCACGGTGGCGATCGCCGACCGGGTGCTGGTGCTCGAAGGTGGGCGCATCGTCGAGGACGGCTCGCCCGCGGAGCTGATCGGGCGCGCCGGCGGCCGGTATGCGGCGCTGCACCGGGCGTGGGAGCAGTCGCTGGCCTGAGCCGCGGTGCTTTCGAGCGGTGGGTGCGCGTCTCGCGTCCCGCCACACCCCCTCAGCGATAGTGGTGACACTTGTTGCCGCCGGCGCGCTTCGCCTCGTACATCGCGGCGTCGGCGGCCCGCACGAGGTGGTCCAGGGTCGACGAGTCGCTGGCGCGCGCCGATGCCAGCGCCGTACACGCCGTGCCGACGCTCGCCGTGACCGGTTCCGGCAGCGCCTCGATCTCTTCGCAGATTCGCTGCGCCAACGGCGTCGGATCGTCGGTCTCCCACACCGTGGCGACGACGAACTCCTCACCGCCGCTGCGGCCGATCACCGCCGGCGTGCCGACCACGGCCCGCGACAACGCGCGTCCCACCGCCACCAGTGTCTCGTCGCCGACCTGATGCCCGTACGTGTCGTTGATCTGCTTGAAGTCGTCGAGGTCGACCACCACCATCACCAGATGGCCCGCCGCGGGCTCCGTCGCAAACAGCTTCACGCTCTGGGTGTGGAACGCCCTCCGGTTGAGCAGACCGGTCAGCGGATCCCGGTCCGCCCGCGCCAGATCCACCCCGAGCGCCCGCACCAGGACATGGATGGCGACCGGCATGGCGATGTTGATCTGCACCACGATGAACAGATCGACGATCGCCATCGCGGGGTGCCCGGACATCGCGATCCGCACCGCGGCGATGATGCTGACGACCGCCGTGACCGCGAAGTTGTAGAGCACCAACGCGGTCGAGTGGAAGAACGCGATGTATGCGGCGATCGTCGCGAACGAGATGCACCCGAGCAGCGCACCGTGCGGGTTCGGGTAGGCCAGGCACGACAGCGCGATCGCGGCGTTCGACACGACGGCGAACGCCACCGACTGCCGGTACGTCGGCCAGCGCCAGAACCACAGCACGACACCGACGATCCCGCCGGCGAACGCCGCCCATGTCATCACGACGGGCACGGTGTCCTGCGGCCCGTCGTAGCGCAGCAGGATCACCAGACACAGCGCCAGCGACGCCGCGATTCCGCCCATCATGACCCGGACCGCCCCGGTCATCCCGCGCGCGGCCAGGTAGTCGGTCATCCACTCGTAGTGGTGGGATTGTGGCCATCTCTTACTCGACAACGCCGCCGCCATCTTCGTCGCCCCCGGATCGCAGCCCATCGAGCTATTTCCCCCAGCAAACTTCACCAGGGTACCGTCCGTGGGCACTTCGGCTCACACTTCGGCGAGGAGCGCCTCGAGTTTGTGGTTGATGTCGTGCAGCTGCGATCCCAGCATCTCGATGATCCGTGCGCGTGCCCGCTCACTGACTCCCGCGGTGATGTGGTGCAGGATGTTGAGCCGGGCGCCGTCGAGCCACGCCATCATGTCGGGGTCGGTGAACCACCGCATCTGATTGTGGTTGAACGTCAACATCATTCGCAGCCAGTCGGCGGGCACGTGCGGATAGGGCACCGGACCGCAGAACGCGTTGCGGGTGTTGTCGTCACCGTAGGTGGCTTCGACGTGACCGATCACCGACGCGGAGAACGCCGGCTGACACGTGCGCACCGTCTGCAGCGTGATCAGATCGCCGTCGAACACCGGGACCGGCGCCTTGTCGCCGAGCCCGTCGGCCGTGCAGTCGACGTAGAGCACTGACCAGTCGTCGACGTCGACGGTCCCGCCTTCGAGGGTGACGCGTCCCGGTGCGATCGCGGTGACGTGGCCGAGCCGCACCACATCGTCGATGCGCCGCAACATCTCCAGTTCGCCCTGCGACACGATCGCGCAGCGGTACATCGTGGGGTCCACCGACTCGTCGATCCGCAGCAGCGACCCCTTGGCCTCGAGCCTGCCGAACAGGTCGGCGAACGAGGTCGCCTCCATCACCGCAGCGAGCTGCGCGGAGAAATCGGCGAGGGCACGCTTGGCGAACCGCGCGCCGGGCTGCACGGACGCGCGGTCCATCAGCCACGCCTCCCGCGGTTTGATCCACGTGACCCGCTGTGGTGCGACGCCGTGACGCAGCAGGAACACGCATGCGTCCATCGCGGTCTTGCCCGCGCCGACGACGACGTAGCGGTCCCGCGCCCGGCGCAGGAAGGGCAGAGCGTTCGGCGGCACGCACTCGACACCGTCGGCCACCTCGTAGGCCGGCGGCCGCATCGACGGCACCACGACGTCGATGTGGCTCACCACCGTGCGCCGCGCCGCCACGTCGATGTCGTCGCCGCCGAGCGTGCGGATCCGGCCGTTGCCCAGGTACTCGCTCATCGGCAGGTAGGTGACCTGACCGGTGGGCAGCAGTTGCTGGCGCATCACCGCGTCGTAGTAGGCGCACACCTCCGCACCGCCGGCCAGTTCGTAGAACCCGGCGTTGGGTCCGCTCTGGTCGATCGCGCCGCTGCCGAGCTGGCGGGAGTTGACGCCGTAATAGGCCGACGGCTGGTGCAGCCGGACGTAGGGATACGCCGTCGTCCAGTGCCCGCCGGGAGCGTGGTTGCGGTCGACCATCACGACGGTGGCGTCCGATTCGCCGACCAGCGTGTCGACGAACGCCATCCCCATCGCGCCCGCGCCGACGACGAGGTAGTCGGCCTCGAGCGAGCGCATCAGCGCACCGTGTCGAAGAACGCCGCCACGTCGTCGGCGAACAGTTCCGGCTGCTCGAACGCGGCGAAGTGCCCGCCGCGCGGCATCGTCGTCCAGTGGGTGATGTGGTAGCTCTCCTCGCACCAGTGCCGCGGCATCCGGACGATCTCCTTCGGGAACGACGCCACCCCGGTGGGCACCCTGACCGGTCCCGAGCCCCGGCCGCCGGTGTAGGTCTCCCAGTACAACCGGGCCGACGACGCCGCCGAGGCGGTCGCCCAGTACAGCATCACGTTGTCGAGCAACTCGTCTCTGGTGAACACGTTCTCGGGATGGCCGTCGCAGTCGCTCCAGTCCCTGAACTTCTCGACGATCCAGGCGAGCTGGCCGACGGGGGAGTCGACCAACCCGTAGCCGAGCGTCTGCGGGCGGGTCGACTGCTGCTGGAAGTACCCGGTGCCCCACTTCTGCCGTTCGGTGATGGTGGCGAGCGCCTCCTGCTCCTCGGCGGTGGGGTTCTCCAGGTTCTTCGGCGGCCGTCCGAGAGGCATGTTGACGTGGATCGCGACGCATCCGCGCTCGTTGCGGCCGAGTTGGGTGGTGACCACGGCGCCCCAGTCGCCGCCCTGGGCGCCGTAGCGGTGATAGCCGAGCCGCGTCATGAGCTCGTCCCACGCCAGCGCGATGCGTTCGACGCCCCAGCCGGTCGAGGCGGGTTTACCGCTGAAGCCGTAGCCGGGCAGTGACGGGCACACGACATCGAACCCGGCGGCGGTGAGCGGTTCGATCACCTTGCCGAATTCGACGACGGACCCGGGCCAGCCGTGGGTGATGAGCAGCGGGAACGCGTCCGGCCGCGGCGAGCGCTGGTGGACGAAGTGGATGGCGAGGCCGTCGATCTCGGTGGTGAACTGGTCGAACCGGTTGAGCGCGGCCTCGCGGGCGCGCCAGTCGTAGTCGTGGGCCCAGTAGTCGGCCAGCTCCCTGGTGTAGGCCAGTGGGATGCCCTGGCTCCAGTCGTCGACGCATTCGGCCTCCGGCCACCGTGTGTTGGCCAGGCGCGATTTGAGGTCGGTCAGGACGGTGTCGGGAATCTCGATGCGAAACGGTGTGACAGCGGACACATCTGCGATCCTCGCACGGCCCCCTAGGGGATGAGCCGCAGCAGGCGCGCCCGCGACACCGATTCGTGGCGGCTGCGCGTGCCGAGCTTGGCGGCCGCGCTGCGCAGGTAGCTCTTCACCGTCTCGGGTCGCAATGAGAGGCGTTGCGCTGCTTCGGCGTTCGTGCAGCCCATGGCGACCTGTGCCAGCACGTCGAGCTCCCGGGTGCTCAACGGGGTCTCGGGCGCAGGCGCGTCACCGCCCAGCGCCTGCGCCAGTCGGTCCGCGAGGTCGCGCAGCCGCGCGCCGTCGGGGGAGTCCGCGGCCAGCCGGCGCAGTTCGGCGTGCACCTCGCGGACCTGCTCGGCACCGGCGATCCCGCCGCCGGACGTGGCGAGCGCCGCCTCCCGCATCCGCAGCCGCCGGTCGACCTCGTCGCGGATCCGCAGCTCGACGCTCAGCCGCCGCGCCGAGCTCACGATGAATTCCGCGGTCCGGTCGGCGATCGGTGACGGCGACCGCTGCGCCCCGTACAGCACGGCGCGGGCCTGCCCGTCGACCACCACCGGCACCGCCAGCACCGAGAGGATGCCCTCGCCGAGGACGGGGCCGTCGTAATCGTGGGTGATGGTGACGTCGCGGCGGTAGTCCGACACCGACATCGGGCGAGCCGCCATGACCGTCGCCCCGCCCAGGCCCGAATGGGGGCGCACCGCCAGCCCGTGCAGGCCGTTCGTCCGCGCTCCGACGAACTCGGTGAGCAGCAGCGTCCGGTCGAACACCTCGCCGCCGAACGTCACCGGCAGACCGGTCACCGAGGCGATGCGGCGCAGTTCGGCGCGCAGTGCGTCGGCGTCGCGCGGCCGCAGCAGCGGCGTGACCGGCTGGCGCACGGACGGCACCCTCTTTCGGGGGTAGCGGGTGGACTATGTGACGTAGAGCATATCGGCATGGGCACCAACACCGATCTGTACCGCAGCGCGCGTGACCAGCTGGTCGCGGTCATCGGCGACTACGACAAGGCGCTGCAGAGCTTCGAGTGGCCGAGGCTCGAGGGCACCTTCAACTGGGCGACCGACTGGTTCGACGTCATCGCGCGCGACCCGGTCACCGCGGGCCGCCTGGCGCTGTGGATCGTCGAGGAGGACGGCCGCGAGGAGCGGCTCACGTTCGCCGAGATGGCCGACCGTTCCGACCGGGTCGCGACCTGGCTGGAGCGGCGCGGGGTCGGTAAGGGCGACCGGGTGATCCTGATGCTCGGCAACCAGGTCGAGCTGTGGGAGGCCATGCTCGCGGTGGCGAAACTGGGCGCGGTCACCATGCCCACCACCGGTGCGCTCGGCCCGGCCGACCTCGCCGACCGCATCACCAGAGGCGGTGCGACGGCGGTGATCGCCAACGCCGCGGACACTCCCAAGTTCGCCGACGTGCCGGGCGACTACACCCGCATCGCCGTCGGCGCCCCGGTCGACGGCTGGGACACCTACGCCGACGCGTACGACACCGTCTCGGCCGGTCCGTTCACCGCCCGCACCGTCGTCGACGACACGATGCTCATCTACTTCACCTCGGGCACCACCAGCAAGCCGAAGTTGGTTGAACACTCCCAGATCAGCTACCCGGTCGGGCATCTGTCGACGATGGCCTGGATCGGGGTGCGACCCGGGGACGTCCATCTCGCGATCAGTTCGCCGGGCTGGGCGAAACACGCGTGGAGCTGCTTCTTCGCCCCATGGATCGCCGAGGCGACGATCTTCGTCTACAACTATCGCCGGTTCGACGCCGCCGCCCTGCTGCGGCAGCTGGACCGGGCGCAGGTCAACACGTTCTGCGCGCCGCCGACGGTGTGGCGCATGCTCATCCAGTCCGACCTCGGCGCCAAACCCACGGGCCTGCGCGAGATCCTCGGTGCGGGCGAACCGCTCAACCCGGACGTCATCGCGCAGGTGGAGAAGGCGTGGGGGCTGACGATCCGCGACGGCTTCGGGCAGACCGAGACGACGCTGCAGATCGGCAACACCCCCGGCCAGCCGGTCCAGCCGGGTTCGATGGGGCGGCCGATGCCGGGCGTGCCGGTGGTGCTGGTCGACCCGCTCACCGGCCGCCCCGCCGACGAAGGCGAGATCTGTCTGGACCTGAGCCGGCGCCCGGTCAATCTGATGACCGGATACCTCGACGACCCGGCGCGCAACGAGGCGGTGACCGAGGGCGGCTACTACCACACCGGCGACGTCGCCCGGCGCGATGCGGACGGCTACATCACCTACATCGGCCGCACCGACGACGTCTTCAAGTCGTCCGATTACAAGGTCTCGCCGTTCGAGTTGGAGAGCGTGCTGATCGAGCACCCCGCCGTCGTCGAGGCCGCGGTGGTGCCCCAGCCCGACGACACCCGGCTCGCGGTGCCGAAGGCCTATGTCGCACTGGCCGAGGGGTGGGAAGCCAACGCCGACACCGCGAAAGCGATCATGGAGTACGCCCGCGACCACCTCGCGCCGTACCTCAAGGTCCGCCGCGTCGAGTTCTACGATCTGCCCAAGACGATCTCCGGCAAGATCCGGCGCGTGGAGCTGCGCCGCCGCGAGGAAGGCAGTGCGGGACGGGCGATCCCGACCGAATACCGTTACGAGGATCTGGTGAGCGGATGAAGGCCTACGACGCCGGTCCCACCGGCATCCCGATCATCGAGGAGACGATCGGCGCACATTTCGAGCGCATCGTGGCGCGGTACCCGGACACCGAGGCGCTGGTAGAGGTGGCCACCGGCCGGCGGTGGACCTATGCCGAGCTGAACGACGAAATCGACCTGACCGCACGGGGTCTGCTGGCGCTCGGTGTGCAGCGCGGTGAGCGGGTGGGGATCTGGGCGCCCAACTGTGCGGAGTGGACGGTCGTGCAGTACGCGGCGGCGAAGATCGGCGCGATCCTGGTCAACATCAACCCGGCCTACCGCACGCACGAATTGGCCTATGTGCTCGAACAATCCGGTGTGCGCGCGCTGATTGCGGCGACGGCGTTCAAGGGTTCCGACTACGTCGCAATGGTCGAGGAGGTGCGGCCCCGCTGCACCCGGCTGCGTGAAGTAATCTACCTGGGCACCGACGACTGGGCGGCCCTGCAGCGCGGTGCGGCGGCGGTGAGTGACAGGCAGCTGCGCAACTGTATGGCCGAGCTGGACGCACACGATCCTGTCAACATCCAATACACCTCGGGGACAACGGGTTTCCCGAAGGGTGCGACCCTGTCGCACCGCAACATCCTCAACAACGGATTCTTCGTCACCGAGTTGATCAATTTCGGGCCTGTCGACCGGCTGTGCATCCCGGTGCCGTTCTACCACTGCTTCGGCATGGTGATGGGCAATCTCGGGTGCACCACCCACGGCGCCACAATGGTGATCCCCGCGCCCGGATTCGATGCCGGTCTCACGCTGGCGGCGATCGAGAAGGAGAGGTGCACAGGCGTTTACGGCGTGCCGACGATGTTCATCGCGATGCTCGGCCATCCGGATTTCGCCGGCACGGATTTGTCGTCGCTGCGGACGGGCATCATGGCCGGTTCGGTGTGTCCGGTCGAGGTGATGAAACGCTGCGTGAACGAGATGCACATGACGGAGGTCGCGATCGCCTACGGCATGACGGAGACCTCACCGGTGTCGTGTCAGACCCTCATCGACGACGATCTCGAACGCCGTACCGCGTCGATCGGCCGCGCCCATCCGCACGTCGAGGTCAAGATCGTCGACCCCGCCACCGGCGAGACCCTCGAACGCGGCGAGCCGGGGGAGTTCTGCACCCGCGGTTACTCGGTGATGCTCGGGTACTGGAACGACCCGGACAAGACCGCCGAGGCGATCGACGCCGACGGCTGGATGCACACCGGCGACCTGGCGGTCATGCGCGACGACGGCTACTGCAACGTCGTCGGCCGCCTCAAGGACATGGTGATCCGCGGCGGGGAGAACATCTATCCGCGCGAGGTCGAGGAATTCCTCTACACCCATCCCGACATCGAGGATGCCCAGGTGATCGGCGTACCCGACGAGAGGTACGGCGAGGAAATCTGCGCCTGGATCCGGATGAAGCGCGACCGCCCACCGCTGACCGCCGACGCGGTGCAGGAATTCGCCCGCGGCAAGATCGCCCACTACAAGGTCCCGCGCTACGTCCACGTCGTCGACGAGTTCCCGATGACCGTCACCGGGAAGGTCCGCAAGGTCGACATGCGCGCGGAGAGTGTGCGCCTGCTGGGGCTGCACACCTCGGCCTGAGCGACGCGGCGAAGAGCTGCCGATGTCGGCGGGTGCTGCGAGGATGAGACGATGTCCGCCGCGCACCGGTCGGCCGTCATCGCACGGCGCTGCTGCGCGCTGGCCGCCGTCGTCTCGGCGGGGTTGCATCTGACGGCGCTCGGCCACGCCGCCACTGCGGTGACCGCCGTGCTGTTGGCGGCGATGATCGCCGGTTGTCTGTTCTGCGCCCGGGACCTGTGGGTGCTGGGCAGTGTGCGGGCCTGGTTGATCCTCGCGCTGATGAACCTCGCCATGATCGCGCTGCACCTGCCTGCGCCCACCCATCACCACGGGGCGCCGACGGCGGATCCCTCGTTCGCGATGGGCGCGGCCACCGCCCTGGCCATGGTGGAAGTCACAGTGGCGGCGGTGGTGTTGTACCTCCGCACCCGGCATCTCGGTCTCTCACTCAACGGGGACCGCGACACCCCGCGATAATCGGTGGCGATGCCGACTCCGACGCTCGTGCTGCTCGCCGCGACGGCACTGTCGGCAGGTGTGCTGTTCGGCGGCGCGCTCTACGAATCCCTCGCCGTCGACCCGTTCTGGCCGAAGCGGCCCGGCATCGTCCAGGCGCACCACGGAGGTATCGCCCGGCGCCGGTTCTGGTGGCCCGCGTACGCGGTGGTCGAGGTGCTTCTGGTGGTGAGCCTGATCGCGGCGTGGGCCCACCCCGCCGCGCGCACCGCGCTCCTCGTCGCGGTGGGCAGTCACGCCGTGGCGAGGGCGTGGTCATTGGCCGACCGCCCACCGGACGGGGCCGATCCCGCCGGGGTCGACGCCGCGGCCGCGGCCGCGTGGACCCGGCGCAGCCTGCTGCGGCTGCCGCTGGACCTGATCGCCTGCGTCGCGTTGTTGATCGCACTGATGTTCGGATGACGCGCATAGTCGGGGCCGTCAGCGGGCATAGAACCGACATGAGTGAAGACCCAGGCGTCGCGCCACAGGAGAACCCGCAGAAGGACCAGTCGGACTGGGTCACCGGTGACGAACCGATGACCGGTCCGCAGCGCAGCTATCTGAACACCCTCGCGCAGGAGGCGGGGGAGGAGATCCCCGACAACCTCACCAAGGCGCAGGCGTCGGAGATGATCGACCGGCTCCAGCAGCAGACCGGACGGGGGCAGTGATGACCATCAGCGCAGACGACGTCCGGCGGCTGCTCGGCACCGACGGTGAAGCCGTGCTGGTGCTCATCGAGGGCCGGGTCGAGGTGGTGACGGCCGGTCAGCTGGGCTCACCGGATTACCAGGGCGCGTTGGAGATCATCTCCCGCGACGAACTGCTCAAACGCACCGGCGGGGCGGAACCGGACGACCGGGCGATCGAGGAGCAGGCCGCCGCGCTGAACACCGCGGTCGACGAACTGGGCGGCTGAGTCAGGGCAACCCGATGCGCCGGTAGCGCTCCAGCCGCCGCTGCAGCCGGTCCGCGGCGGGCACGTCGCGCAGGGCGTGCAGTTCCGCGGCGATGGTCGCCGACAACCGGTGGGTGAACTCCAGGGGTTCGTCGGCGGCATCCGGATGTTCACCGACGATCGCGTCGACGATGCCGTTGCGCAGCAGATCCGCCGACCGAACTCCTTGGGCCGCGGCGAGTTCCGGCGCGTGGTCGAGATCGCGGTAGACGATCGCGCTCGCCCCCTCCGGCGGTAGCGGCGCCAGCCAGCCGTGCAAGGCGGCCAGCACCCGGTCTGCCGGCACCATCGCCAGCGCGGGTCCGCCCGAACCCTGCCCCATCAGCACCGACACCGTCGGGGTGTCCAGCGTGACCAAGTCGGCCAGACAGCGTGCGATCTCCCCGGCGAGTCCGCCCTGTTCGGCCTCGACCGTCAGCGCCGGCCCCGCGGTGTCGATGACGAGCACCAGCGGCAGTTGCAGCCCCGCCGCCAACGCCATCCCGCGCCTGGCCTCGCGCAGCGCCGCGGGACCGACCATCCCGCCGATCACCCGCTGCTGACCGAGGACGACGGCGGGCTGACCGCCGAAGCGGGCGAGCGCCAGCAGCGTCGTCGCGGCCTCGCCGCGGCCCGTCCCCGACAGCAGCACGCGGTCGGTGGTGCCGTGGCGCAAGAGGTAGCCGACTCCCGGCCGGTCCGGGCGACGCGACGCCTCCACCGACGTCCATGCGGGCACGTCGGCCGGCGGTTCTGCCGGCGGCGCCTCGGGCGGCGCATCCGGGGCGTCGGAGACCACGGTGAGGGCCCGGTTCAGCGTCGCGCGCAGCGCCGCCAGTGGCACCACCCCGTCGATCACCCCGTGGCGGTGCAGGTTCTCCGCGGTCTGGATGCCCGCCGGGAACGGTTCGCCGTAGAGGTGTTCGTAGACGCGGGGGCCGAGGAAGCCGATCAGCGCACCCGGTTCGGCGGCGGTGACGTGGCCGAGCGAACCCCACGACGCGAACACCCCGCCTGTCGTCGGATGCCGCAGGTAGACCAGGTAGGGCAGGTGCGCCTGTTTGTGCAGTTCGACCGCCGCGGTGATCTTGACCATCTGCAGGAACGCGACGGTGCCCTCCTGCATGCGGGTGCCGCCCGACGACGGCGACGCCACCAGCGGCAGCCGTTCGGCGGTGGCCCGCTGCACCGCGGCGGTGATGCGTTCGGCGGCGGCGACCCCGATGGAGCCGGCCAGGAAGTCGAATTCGCACGCCACGACCGCGACGCGGCGCCCGAACACCCGGCCCTCCCCGGTCAGCACCGCCTCGTCGAGTCCGGTCGCCTCCGCGGCGGCGGCGAGGTCGGCGCGGTAGGAGTCGGACGTGGCCACCGCCAGGGGCGGGGCGTCCCAGCTGCGGAACGATCCCTCGTCCAGCACGGCGTCACGCAGCTCGAGGGCACCGATCCGGCTCACGGGGCCAGGCTATATACAGTGGCCGCATGATTGGTGTCACACGCGACGGCCATGTGCTCACCCTCGAGATGCAGCGGCCCGAACGCCGCAACGCGCTCAACGGCGAACTCGTCGACGGCCTGCGGGAGGCGATCGAGAAGGCCGCCACCGAGGACGTCCGCGCGATCGTCCTGACCGGCCAGGGCCACGTCTTCAGCTCGGGCGCGGACCTGTCCGGCGGCCAGGGCGTCGCCGACGAGCTGCCCGACAAGGCCAGGGCGCTCAACATCGCCATCGACCAGGCGCCGGTCCCGGTGATCGCCGCGGTCAACGGTCCGGCCATCGGCGCGGGCGTCATCCTGTCGATGATCTGCGATCTGCGGGTCGTCGCGCCCGAGGCGTACTTCCAGTTCCCGGTCGCGAAATACGGTATCGCCCTGGACAACTGGAGCATCCGCCGGCTGACGTCGCTGGTCGGGGCCGGCCGGGCGAGGGGCATGCTGCTGGCCGCCGAGCGCCTCACCTCCGAGATCGCGCTGCAGACCGGTATGGCCAACCGGACCGGCACGCTCGCCGACGCACAGGCGTGGGCGCAGGAGATCGCGGGTTTCGCGCCGCTGGCCCTGCAGCACGCCAAGCGGGTGCTCAACGACGACGGCGCCTACGAGGAACCGTGGCCCGCGCACCAGGAACTGTTCGACCGGGCCTGGGCCAGCCAGGACATCATCGAGGCCCAGGTGGCGCGCATAGAGAAGCGTCCGCCGAGGTTCACGGGGGCCTGACGTGATGGGGGCGGCGCTGCGGTTCGGATTCGGTATGGCCTCGGTGCTGGCGGGCGGCTGGGTGCTGCGGGCGCTGCAGGGCACGCCCGCCTCGCTGGGCGCCACCCCCGCCGAGATCCACCCCGTCGCCAGACGCAGTGCGAACTACCGCGACGGGTCGTTCGTCAACCTCGAACCCGCCGCCACCATGAGCATGGACGCCGAGGCGCGCCGGATGCTGGTGCGTGAACTGTTCACCGGCCGCGACGGCGGCAGGCCCGCCGCGCCGATCCCGGTCGTGACACCGACGTCGGCGGACGCGGATGCGGCGGGACTGGCGGCCTACTGGCACGGCCATTCCACCGCGCTGATCGAGGTCGACGGGTACCGCGTCCTGACCGATCCGATCTGGAGCGACCGCTGCTCGCCGTCGCGCACCGTCGGGCCGCAACGCATGCACGAACCGCCGGTGCCGCTCGAACAGCTGCCGGCGGTGGATGCCGTGCTGATCAGCCACGACCACTACGACCACCTCGACATCGACACGATCCTCGGGCTCGCGCGCACGCAGCGCGCACCGTTCTGCGTCCCCCTCGGGGTGGGGGCACACCTGCGCAAGTGGGGGATCTCCGATGCGCGCATCGTCGAACTCGACTGGAACGAATCCCACCGGATCGGCGAGCTGACCCTGGTGTGCACCCCGGCCCGGCACTTCTCGGGGCGGCTGTTCAGCCGCAACACCACACTGTGGTCGTCGTGGGTGCTCACCGGACCGCGGCACCGTGTCTTCTTCGGCGGGGATACCGGCTACACCGCGAGTTTCGCCGAAATCGGTTCGGAATTCGGCCCTTTCGATCTGACGCTGATGCCCGTCGGCGCCTACCACCCGGCGTGGCCGGACATCCACATGAATCCGGAGGAGGCGGTCCGCGCGCACCGGGACATGACCGACACGGGCGGGGGTGTGCTGCTGCCGATCCACTGGGGCACCTTCCGGCTGGCGCCGCACCCCTGGGCCGAACCGGTGGAGCGGTTGCTGTCGGCCGCCGAACCTGCCGGTGTGAGCGTCGTGGTGCCGAAACCGGGGCAGCGTGTCGAGCGTGGCGCGTCACCGCCGATAGAGCCGTGGTGGCAGCTCTGAGCGGATAGCGTGCACGCTGTGAACCGCCGACTCCTGTCGATCGTCGCCCTCGCCGCGACGGTCACCCTGGTCGCGGGGTGCGACTCCGCGCCGCCCGACGCGCCGCAGCCGTCCCCGGCGAAACCGCAGGCCGATGTGCCGCCGCCGCTGGTGCCCGCGATGGCGCTACCCGACGGCGCCGTCGACAAGGCGGTCAGCCGACTCGACGGGATGGCCGAGGATCTGCTGGCGAAGACCGGTATCCCCGGGATGGCGGTCGCCGTCGTCCACGGCGGGAAGACGGTGTACGCCAAGGGTTTCGGTGTGACCGACGTGAGAACCGGCGCGAAGGTGGACCCCGACACGGTGTTCCAGCTCGCCTCCCTGTCCAAACCGTTGGGCGCCACCGTCGTCGCCCACCAGGTGGGGACGGGCGCGATCGGCTGGGACACCCCGGTCGTGTCAAAGCTGCCGTGGTTCACCCTGTCGGATCCCGCGGTCACGCAGATGGTGACGGTCGGCGATCTCTACGCGCACCGCTCGGGGCTGCCCGACCATGCCGGCGATCTCCTCGAGGACGTCGGTTACGACCGTCGCGCCGTCCTCGAACGGTTACGGCAGCTGCCGCTGGCGCCGTTCCGGGATTCCTACGCTTACACCAACTTCGGTCTCACCGCCGCCGCCGAGGCGGTCGCCACCGGTGCCGGCAAACCGTGGGAGGCGCTGAGCGAGGAGGTCCTGTACCGGCCGCTCGGGATGACCTCGACCAGTTCCCGGTTCGCCGACTACGAGAAACGCCCCGACCGGGCCGTCGGCCACATCCACGTCGACGGCCGCTACGAACCGTCCTACGTCCGTGAACCCGACGCGGAAAGCCCGGCGGGCGGGGCGAGTTCGTCGGCCAACGACATGGCCAAGTGGCTGGCCATGGTGCTCGCCGACGGCAAGGCCGGCGGTGAACAGATCGTCGACGCCGAGGCTCTGCTGCCCGCGCTCACCCCGCAGAGCGTGTCGAGCCCGGCCAGTGAACCGGCGATGCGCACCGGCTTCTACGGGTTCGGGTTCAATGTCGGGACCTCCTCGGCGGCACGTGTCGAGCTCAGCCATTCGGGCGCTTTCGAATTGGGCGCGGCGACGAACTTCGTGATCCTGCCGTCGGCGGATGTGGCGATCGTCGCGCTGACGAACGCGACCCCGGCCGGCGTGCCCGAGACACTGACCGCCCAGTTCGCCGACCTCGTGCAGTTCGGCGAGGTCCGGGAGGACTGGTACGGCCTCTATCGCCAGGCGTTCGCGGCGATGGAGAAACCGCTCGGCTCGCTGGTCGGCAAGCAGGCCCCGGCGAACCCGGCGCCGTCCGCGCCGCCGGCGACCCTGGCCGGGGTGTACAACAACGACTTCTGGGGTCCGGCCAGAGTGACCGAGGCGGGCGGTTCGCTCGGCCTGCAGGTCGGCCCGCGCGGTGACGTCTGGCCGCTGACGCACTGGGACGGCAACGTCTTCACGTTCAGCTTCGTCTCGGAGAACTCCCCGCCGGGGTCGGTGTCCAAGGCCACCTTCGACGGAAACCGGCTGACGCTGGAGTATTTCGACGAGGAGCACAACGGAGTGTTTTTCCGATGAGCGCTTGCGCGAAGAGCAGAGGGCCGAGATGAGCGCTTGCGCGAAGAGCAGAGGGCCGCGATGAGCGCTTGCGCGAAGAGCAGAGGGTCCCGATGACGGCCGGTCCGCTCCTCACCACCGCCGGGCTGACCGACGAGGAGGTCGCCCAGCGGGTCGCCGACGGGAAATCCAACGACGTCCCGACCCGCGCGGCGCGCACCACCTCCGAGATCGTCCGCGCCAACGTCTTCACCCGCATCAACGCCATCCTGGGCGTGCTGTTCTTGATCGTGCTGTCCACCGGATCGTTGATCAACGGCGCCTTCGGCCTGCTGATCATCGCCAACAGCGGCATCGGCATCATCCAGGAGCTGCGGGCCAAGCGGACGCTGGACAAGCTCGCGATCGTCGGGCAGGCGAAACCGTTGGTGCGCCGACGTTCCGGCACCCGCGCGTTGACCCCGAGCGAGGTGGTGCTCGACGACATCATCGAACTCGGACCCGGCGACCAGGTCGTCGTCGACGGTGAGGTCGTCGAGGAGGCCAACCTCGAGGTCGACGAATCCCTGCTCACCGGCGAGGCCGACCCGATCGCCAAAGACGCGGGCGATGCGGTGATGTCGGGCAGTTTCGTGGTGGCCGGCTCCGGTGCCTATCGGGCCACCAAGGTGGGCCGCGAGGCGTACGCCGCCAAGCTCGCCGAGGAGGCGAGCAAGTTCACGCTGGTGAAATCCGAACTGCGCAGCGGGATCAACAAGATTCTGCGGTTCATCACCTACCTGCTGGTGCCCGCCGGGCTGCTCACCATCTACACCCAGTTGTTCACCACCGACACCGGCTGGAAGCGTGCGGTGCTGGCGATGGTCGGCGCGCTGGTGCCGATGGTGCCCGAGGGTCTGGTGCTGATGACGTCGATCGCGTTCGCCGTCGGCGTGGTGCGGCTGGGCCGGCGGCAGTGTCTGGTCAACGAACTGCCCGCGATCGAAGGGCTGGCCCGCGTCGACGTGGTGTGCGCGGACAAGACCGGCACGCTGACCGAGAACGGGATGCGGCTCAGCGACGTCGAGACCTTCGCCGAGGCGCACGTCTCCGACGTGCTGGCCTCGATGGCCGCCGACGACAGCCGGCCGAACGCGAGTATGCAGGCGATCGCGGAGGCCTACCCCGACGCACCCGGGTGGACCGCCACCGCGACCGCACCGTTCAAATCCGCCACCAAGTGGAGCGGAGTCTCCTACGGCGAGCACGGCAACTGGGTGATCGGCGCCCCCGACGTGCTGCTCGACCCCGGGTCACCGGTCGCCGAACAGGCCGAGCAGATCGGCGCCCGCGGGCTGCGTGTCCTGCTGGTGGGGTCCTCAGACCTGCCGGTGGACGATCCGGCCGCACCGGGCACCGTGACACCCGTCGCGCTGGTCGTCCTCGAACAGCGGGTGCGGCCCGACGCCCGCGACACCCTGGACTACTTCGCCTCGCAACACGTTTCGGTCAAGGTCATCTCCGGTGACAACGCGGTGTCGGTGGGTGCGGTCGCCGGCTCGCTGGGGCTGCGCGGCGAATGCATGGACGCCCGGCAGCTGCCCGACTCCACGGACGAACTCGCCGAGACCCTCGAATCGCACACCACCTTCGGCCGCGTCCGCCCCGACCAGAAGCGGGCGATGGTGCACGCCCTGCAGTCCCGCGGGCACACCGTGGCGATGACCGGCGACGGCGTCAACGACGTCCTGGCGCTCAAGGACGCCGACATCGGCGTGGCGATGGGCTCGGGCAGCCCCGCGACCCGCGCGGTCGCCCAGATCGTCCTGCTCGACAACAAGTTCGCCACGCTGCCGTACGTGGTCGGCGAGGGCCGCCGGGTGATCGGCAACATCGAACGCGTCTCGAACCTCTTCCTCACCAAGACCGTCTACTCGGTGCTGCTGGCGGTCCTGGTGGGCGCGGCCGGGTTGTCGTCCGAGGTGTTCGACACCGATCCGCTGCTGTTCCCGTTCCAGCCCATTCATGTGACGATCGCGGCCTGGTTCACCATCGGCATCCCGGCCTTCATCCTGTCGCTGGCGCCCAACAACGAGCGGGCGCACCCCGGATTCGTGCGGCGGGTGATGACCGCGGCGCTTCCGTCGGGTGTGGTGGTGGCGGTCGCGACGTTCACGTCCTACCTGCTGGCCTATCAGGGCCGCGCCGCCAGTGAGGTCGAGCAGACGCAGGCCTCCACCGCGGCACTCATCACGCTGCTGGTGACGGCTGTCTGGGTGCTGGCGGTGGTGGCCCGGCCCTACGAATGGTGGCGGGTCGCGCTGGTGGCGGTGTCCGCGCTCGCCTACGTGGTGATCTTCTCGATTCCCTGGGCGCGGGAGTTGTTCATCCTGGACCCGTCGAACGTGACGACCACCGCCATGGCCCTCGGCGTCGGACTGGTCGGTGCCGCGGCCATCGAGGCGCTGTGGTGGATGCAGGGACGGGTGCTCGGCGAGCCCCGCCGGCTGTGGCGTGGCCGCTAAACTGGCCCTATGGCATTTTTCGACAAGGTGAAGAACTGGGTGTCGAAGAACCCTGACAAGGCCGGCACCGCGATCGACAAGGCCGCTGACTTCTTCGACCAGAAGACGAAGGGCAAGTACGCGCCGCATGTCGACAAGGCGCAGAACGCGGCCAGGGACTACGTCAACAAGAACAATCCCCGGCCGCCGCAGCCGCCGATCGACCCGACGACGCAGCCCCCGAGGCAACCCTGACCCATGGCCAAACTTTCCGTCTCCGTCGACGTCCCCCTACCGCCGGAGAAGGCGTGGGAGTGCGCCTCGGACCTGTCGCGATACAAGGAATGGCTGTCGATCCACCGAGTGTGGCGCTCCAAGCTCCCCGAGACCCTGGAGAAGGGTGTCCGCATCGACTCGATCGTCGAGGTGATGGGGATGGCGAATCGGGTGAACTGGACGATCGTCCACTACAAGCCGCCGCAGTCGATGACCCTCAACGGCGACGGCAAGGGCGGGGTCAAGGTCAAGCTGATGGGCAAGGTCAAGCCGTCCGACACCGGTGACGGGTCGACCGTGACGTTCGACATCCACCTCGGCGGGCCCGCGCTGTTCGGGCCGATCGGCATGCTGGTCGCCGGAGCCCTCAAGAGCGACATCCGCGAATCGCTGAACCGGTTCAAGGCGGTCTTCGCCCCGGCCTGACGCGCTCGCCCAAACGAACACATGGGCGAGAAAGTGCGAGTAGAAGCCGCCAGAACGTCGATCTCGGCGACCGACGGCTCAGCTCGCCAACGCCTCGATCGCCTCGGCCACCGGAGTGTCGCCTCCGACGAGCTCGAACGTCTTCCCACCGGTCGCGGGTTCGTCGAGCACGGCGACGAGCACGGCGGCCACGTCCTCTCGCGGGATGGCGCCGTAGCCGGTGGAGTCCGCGATGCGCACCCGGCCGACGCCCGCATCGTCGGTGAGCCGCCCGGGCCGGACGATCGTGGTGCTCAACGCGCTGCGGGACCGTAGGGCGTCATCCGCGGCGCCTTTGGCCCGCAGGTACGCCACGAACACCGGATCGCCGGCGTCGTCGGGCGCTTCGGCGTCGGCCCCCATGGAGGAAATCGCCACGTAGCGGCCCACACCGGCGGCTTCCGCCGCGTCGGCGAGCAGGATCGCGGCGTCGCGGTCGACGGTCTGCTTGCGCGCCGCGCCGCTACCCGGACCAGCGCCCGCTGCGAACACCACCGCGTCGGCACCGTCCAGGACGGTGGCCACGTCCTCCACGGACGCCCGTTCGAGATCGAGCACCACCGGACGCGCCCCGATCGCTTCGAGGTCACCGGCATGCTCGGGGTTGCGGATCAGCCCGATCGCGGTGTCGCCTCGCTGGTGCAACAGCTTCTCCACACTCAGGGCGATCTTGCCGTGACCTCCGGCGATGACGACCTGCATCTGACCATCTCCTACGCTGCGAATACTCCTGGACGAACGGCAACAGCACCGAACTCCAGGACATTCCCCGCAAGGCCGCGCAGAAACATCGGGTACGTCACGGCCGGGTTCACGAGACGCCGATGCTGCGCAGCGTCCTGATCACGTAGTCGTCGAGCATCGCGGCCTGGGTCGGCCAGCCGTGGGTGGTGGTCAACAGCGCATAGAGGCCGAGCAGGAAGAACACCGCGCTGTTCATGGCGTCCACGTCGTCATCGGCGCTGCCCGCATCCTGCGCGAACCTGATCTGTTCGGCGACCGCGATGATCACCGGATGCTCCATGCTCTCCTCGACCGGAGGCCGTGTCTGCGAGAAGTGCAGTGCCAGAAAGTCTTTGAACAGCACAGCGCCGAGCCGTCGCTCGAGCCCCAGGACCAGACGGACCGACTCGCGCAGGATGTCGGCCAGGTCATGGTTCGAGCCGGCGTATCGGACAAGCGCTTTGGCGATCCGATCTTCCTCCCGACGCTCGAGTTCCAGGAGCACATGCTCCTTGGTGGGGAAGTGAAAGAAGAAGGTGCCGTGCGCAACTCCGGCCGCGGCCACGATCGCGGCGACGTCGGCCTCGGCCATACCCGACCGCTTGAACTCGGCGATCGCCGCGCCCAGGAGCCGCTCTCGGGTCTGCAGACGCCTGGTCTCACGAGCCGACGGTCTGTTCGCGACTGCCATGTCCCTGACTCTATCGCCGGCACCGCGGGTGGTCCGCCGGCCGGACCAGTCCGCGGGGCCGGATCAGACCGAGGTCCAGGTGGTTGAGCCAGCCGGGCTCCGCGTCGCAGACGTCGGGTATCGCGTTGACGGCTCCCATCGCGGTCCACGTGTAACCGGGATGGACCATGGCGCCGTCGGACTGCCGGACACCGGCAAGTGTCAGGGAGGTCGGCGGGTCTCCTTCCACGACGATGTCGTAGCGGGTCGCGCCCAGATCCCACGCCGGGTCCAGCAGATCGGGGCCTGCGGTCACATAGCTCGCCTCGAACACGATGAGCGGACGGCCGTCCACCCACGCCGTCCACTCGTGTCGCTGCGCGGCGACCGTTCCCCGGCGAATCGCGCCGTCGGCGTGTGCAATGTCCCCGACCGCGGTGGCGACCTGCGGGTCGGCGGCGGTCACCTCGTCGATCGACACGCCGAGGCCGTCGGCGATCATGTACATGGACTGGGCGAAGAACGGGAGCCCGAGACCGAGGATCGTCGGCTGGGAGAGGAACGCGTCCCTGTCCTTGCCGAAGCCCATCCAGTCGATGTGGTCCGCGGGTGCATCGTTCACGACGTCGACGACCTCGTGCACGCGGATGGTGTCGATCCTGCTCATCACGCGGGCCAACGTGAGCGGCAGGATGTCGCCCGCGTACCCCGGGTGGATGCCGCCGCCGTGGAACGAGGTCCCACCGTCCGCGCACGCTGTCCGAATCGCGTCGGCGGGCGCCGTGAAATCCGGTGACGGGTGGAAGAACCCACTGGTCGTCACGACGTTCTTACCCGCCCGCAGCAACCGGCACACCGTCTCGACATCCATGATCACCGGCGTGTAGAACACGCAGTCGGCATCCAGCGCGACGACCGCGTCGATGTCGTCGGTCGCGGCGAGGCCGATCGGTGCGATACCCGCGATCTCACCGGCGTCCTTGCCGACCTTGTCCTTGCTGTGCACCAGGACCCCGACGATGTCGTAGACCGGGTTGTCCGCGAAGTGCCGGATCGCGGCCCGGCCGACGTCACCCGTCATCCACTGGATGACCCGATACGGTTTCTCCGGCATCCCAACACCTTTCAGTCGGCGGCCAGGAATCTGCGCCCGGTCAGGGTCCCTGCTGACGTTCGGCCGCCATGCGCGCTTCGCGCTCCTCGTGGATGCGCACCAACTCGCGGAAACCGATGCGGTTGTACTTCGGTACGGGCTGGATGCCCCATTCGTCCTGGGCGGTGTCCTTACCCTCGGCCCCTTCGGGCGGCCCGAACGCCGGGTACGGGACCTGGCACTCCAGCGTGTCGTCGGAGTAGCGCACTTTCAGAAGCTCACTGCAGATCTCGGTCAGGCTCAGCGTCGGATACCCGTAGTAGACCGCCATGAAGGGCAGCGTGAAGGCGCCCTCGATGACCAGCGCCACCAGGCACACCAGGACCGCACGTTTGATCCACTTGTGCATCCGCGCGTAGTAGGGGGTGGTGCCGGGTGGCAGGTCGTCGATCTTCTCTTCGGTGGTTGTCACGTCGGCTCCTTCAGTCGGAGAAGATCTCGCGGTTCACGGTGTGCAGGTAGGGGATTGCGAGAAACGGGGTGATGTAGAAGATGTCGTAGAGCCACCAGCCGACCACGGGGAAGATGACGCCGGCGAAGCGCACGTCGGCGAACATGGTCATGTTGAAGACGTAGACGCACCAGATCAGCACGCCCATCCAGCAGGTGACGATCATCCATTGGTGGCCCCAGCGCTTCATCTGCAGGAAGCCGATGGCGGCGGCGCAGCGCATCGCGAAAACGGTGACGATCATGCCGAACACCATCGACTTCTCGCCGGGTCCGGCGGCGCCGCCGACCCACAGTTCGTTGTAGTGCCAGAAGTATCCGGCGTCGAACATGGCGCCCCAGCCGACCATCAGCACCCGGTTGATCAGGGTGTGGTTCGCGACCAGATCGAGCGCCCAGCCGAGGCTGTTGAGCATGCCGTCGATCAACACCAGGTAGCCGATCAGCGTGACGATCATCGGCCGCACCGACAACCCCGCACGGAGGGCTTGCCGCTGGAGCCAGACGCCGCGCATGAAGATCGGGAAGCCGATGACCCCGGGCGCCCACATGCCCATGAGGGCGGCGCCGGTGATCATCCACTTGTCCGCTCGGCGTTGCGCCAGCCGCGAATCCTCGTGGTGCTCCTCGAGGTCGCCGGAACCGCCGAGCGGACCGGTCGCCGTGGCGGTCTGGCCCGAATTGCGTTTCAGGGTAGGGAAGTTCACAAGTCCCACCAACCCCGGGCGAAGGACATGTAGAGCTGGATGAGGAACATCGTCAGCAGGTAGCCGTAGATGACGATCTGCAGGACGATCAGCGCCCTCTTGCGCTTCTTCTCCTTCTGATCCACCATGGCGGCTCCTTTCTAGAGGGTGGTACTCGAGTTGTCCGCGTCGGCGAGACTGGCCACGGCCACCTCGCGCAGGCCTTCGGTGATCGCGCCGTCGCTGGACAGCGGGGCGAGGATGCACGCCTCCGCCGCCTCCAGTGCGGTGGCCCCGGCGGCGATGAGCGCGGCCGCGGTGACGAGCACCCGGGTGGACGGCGGCTCGAAGTGGAACACGTCGTCAGCGGTGCGGATCGCGGTGGCGCACCGCACCAGTCGATGGGCGGTCTGCTCGTCGATGCCGGTCTCGGCGACGATCACCGCGGACTCCTGCTCCGGGGGCAGGTATCGCATCGGAAGGGTGACGAACCGTTGCCGGAAGGACGGTTTGAGCTCCTTCAGCGAGCTGCGGTAGGCGGGATTGTAGGAACACACCAGCATGAACCCCGGGGGAGCGAGGACGACCTCATCGGCGCGGTCGAGGTACAGCGCCCGGCGATGATCGGTCAGTGAGTGCAGGATCGCCAGCGAATCGTGGCGGGCCTCCACGACCTCGTCCAGGTAGCAGATCGCTCCGGCCTTGACCGCCCGAGTGAGCGGGCCATCGGTCCACACCACGTCGCCGCCGGTGACCATGAACCGGCCGACCAGGTCGGAACTGGTCAGATCATCGTGACAGCTGATGGTGACCACCGGCCGCCCCAGCAGCGACCCCATGTGCTCGACGAGCCGGGTCTTGCCACATCCGGTCGGGCCGGTCAGCATGACGGGCAGCCGCTGGTGGAACGCCTGCTCGAAGAGCTGGACCTCGTTTCCGTTGGCGTAGTAGGTGTCTGTTGCCCTTGCCTCCTCGCGCAAGCGCTCGTCAGTCATGCGGATACCAGCTCCTGATGGACATGCGCGAGGACACGGGGAAGATAGTCGACGCGCCGGATGCGTTGAGATCGCTTCGAGCCGAATACTTCCGGCAGCGGGTCGACGCGGGTGGGGCCGACGCCGACGTAGTACATGGACACCCCGGCGTCGGCCGCCTCCTCGACGGCGTGCGCGGCGTCGGCCCAGGCGTAGCGGCCCTCGTACCCCTCGTCGGAGATCAGGCCGTCTCCGATGACGATGATCAGCCGCCGCTCGGACGGCTGCGCGAGCAGACGGCTGGTCAGGTGCCGCAACGGTGCCCCCAGGCGGGTGTATCCGCCCGTCGACAGCCCCAGGCTTCCTGGCGGGACGAACCTGCGCTCCTCGAAGTCCTTGAGGCAGTTCACTTCTACTCGATGGCGGGTGTTACCGGTGAAGACGAAGATTCCATGGCGTTCCCGGGCTGCCGTCATCGCCCTCGACAGCGCGTCGGCACAGGCCAACTCGAGCCGGAAGATCGTGCCGCCGTGGACGCCGAGCGAAGAGCTGCCGTCCAGCAGCAGTGCGGTGGTCACATCGCGGCTGCTGGGCAGCAGGTCCCGGAAGATCCGGGGTTCGGCGGCCTCACCTGTTCGTACATCGATGAAGTGGTCGACGTACTGTGCGACATCGAGATCCGACCCGTCCTCCAACCGGTTCCGCATGGCCCGGTGAGTGTGCTCCTCGAACCACTTGCGCAGCTCGGGAGAGCCGGGCGCGGGCTGGCGGGTGCGACTGGCGTGTTTGTGTTCCAGCACCGCGACGTGGTCGGGTATGAAGCTGCTCGTCCAGGCATTCCACTCCGGATACGGGATGCCTGGCCGGTGGTCCGGCGTGATGTCGGAATCGTTGTCCTGCGGCCGGCTCGGTGGCGGCAGGTTCGGATTGCGAACGCCGCCGTCACCGCCCACGGGGACGGAATGCGCACGCGGGAGCCGCTTCTGGGTGGTCGTCCACGGTAGCCTGCCGAGCGTGCGCCTCAGGGTGTCGGCCAGGCCATGGGGATCGGTGTACGCGCGTGGCAGGCTTCCCAGCAGCGGGTCGACGGTCAGCGGCCCGCCCGCGCGCGCCAGCGTGATCGCACGTTCGAGCATCTGCGCTCCGTCCAGGTCGATGGGGGCCGCGACGAGGTCGGGCAGTAACCGACGCAGCTCGTGGATCAGGCCGGGCCAGTTCGAGGCGATCCAGCGGGCGGCGGCGCCGGCCTCCACGAGGGTCAGTGCCCGGAGTTCGCGGGTGGTCAGTTCGTTCAACCGGTAGTCGGCGAGCGCTTCCTTGGACGGTGAACACTGGAGTGCCACACCGCAGGTCAGGGTTCGCCGGGTCCAGTCACGACGAACCGCGGGGTAGGGGACGCGGATGATATCGAGCGCGACGTTGAGGCCGAACCCACGGTGTTGCCCGGTCACCAGTTGGACGCCCGTGCGGCGGCGTCCGCTCAGCGCCACCGCGGTGAGCGCGCAACTGCGCTCGACCGTCATGGCGTGTGCGTCGGACAATTCGGACATCGTGCGTTCAGAAGGTGCCGATGTTGGAGAACATCCAGTACCAGAACCAGATGATCAAACCTGTTCCGCCCCAGGCGGCGACGTAGCGCAGTATCTCCCAGATCCAGCCTGCCATCGCAGCTCCCCGTGCTCGTCGGTCCACGCCGTCAGTGGTGTGCACGCGGCGTGGTCGGTGCGCCGTCGAGCATGAGGCGTGAGGTGTGCCCTTTGTAACCCTTTTGCTGATTGCAGTCAATGAGTGGAGTCATTTCGGTCAGTCGGAGAAGATCTCTCTGTTGACCGAGTGCAGATACGGGATGGCCAGGAACGGGGTGATGTAGAAGATGTCGTAGAGCCACCAGCCGATGACCGGGAAGATGACGCCGGCGAAGCGCACGTCGGCGAACATGGTCATGTTGAACACGTAGACGCACCAGATCAGCACGCCCATCCAGCAGGTGACGATCATCCACTGGTGGCCCCAGCGCTTCATCTGCAGGAACCCGATCGCGGCCGCGATGCGCATGGTGAAGACGGTCAGGATCATGCCGACTTCCATCGCCTTCTCGCCGGGACCGGCGGCGCCGCCGAGCCACAGCTCGTTGTAGTGCCAGAAGTAACCGGCGTCGAACATCGCACCCCAGCCGTTCAACAGGATTCGAGCCAGGATGGTGTGGTTGGCGACCAGGTCCAGTGCCCACCCGACGGTGTTGATCGCGGCGTCGATGATGACCAGGTAGCCCAGCAGGGTGACCAGCATCGGGCGCACGCTCAGGCCCTCGCGCTGGGCCTTGCGCAACAGCCAGACGCCGCGCAGGAACAAGGGCAGACCGAAGATCCCGAGTGCGGCGGTACCGATCAACAGGCCGCCGGAGATCAGCCACTTGTCGGCCTGGCGTTGGGCGCGCTGGGAGGCGGCCATGTGTTCGTCGAGCCCGCTCGCCGCCATCGGAGGTGCGGCGACCTTCGCGGTTTTGCCGCCCGAACCGGTGATCCGCAGGTTCATGCATGCTGACTATAGTCAGCAAAACGAAGCCGTCAATCAGTGCTCCGGGTGTCCCGCTGACCAGTGAGCACGGTTCTCGAGGTCGCGGTCAGCCGCAGCTGGGCCGCCTGCCGGAAGCGACTCAGCTGGATCTTCACGTTGATTCGTTGACGTGAGTCAGAGCAGGACGTTAGATGAGGACTGATCTCGACGGGGAGGATCGCCATGGCGCTGGAGCAGTTCGATCTCACCGGGCAGGTAGCGATCGTCACCGGAGCAGGCAAAGGAGTCGGCCAGGGCATCGCGAAGGTGCTCGCGGAGGCAGGCGCCGCGGTCGTCGGCACCGCGCGCACGGAATCCGATATCACCGCGACGATCTCGGGGATCGAGCGAGCTGGAGGCAAGGGCGTCGCCGTGGTCGCCGACGCCATGAGCCGACCGGACGGGGAGCGTGTCGTGGCGGCGGCCATGCAGAACTTCGGCCGTATCGACATCCTGGTCAACAACGTCGGGGGCTCGACGTACGCCCGGTTCCTCGACATCACCGACGACGATTTCCGTCATACGTTCGACTGGTGCGTGACGTCCGCCTTCATCATGAGCCAGCTGGCCGCGCGGTACATGATCGAGGCGGGGCGAGGGTCGATCATCAACATCTCGTCCGGGTCGGCCCGGTTCGGCATCCGCGCGCTGGCCGCGTACTGCACGGCCAAGGGCGGCCTCGAAGCGCTGACCCGCGCGATGGCGCAGGAGCTCGCCCCCAAGATCCGGGTGAACGCGATCGCGTTGGGATCGTTTGCGACCGACGGCCTCCAGGGCAGCCTCGACATGATGCCCGGGTCGCTGGAGAAGATGAACGCGGCGACGCCACTGCATCGCCTGGGCGACGTCGCCGACCTCGGCCGGCTCTGTGTCTACCTGTCCACCCGCGACTGCTACGCCACGAACGCGATCTTCCATGTGGACGGCGGCATCGAGTCCAACAACTCGCCACTGCCCATCCCCGACTATTGAGCAGGAACGGAGCGCGACGATGCGCAGAGTGGTCCAATTCTCCACGGGCAACGTCGGCAGGCACTCGCTGGCGGCGATCATCGGAAGACCGGATCTGGACCTGGTCGGCGTCCACGCCTCAGGACCGGACAAGATCGGGCGGGACGCTGCCGAGCTGTGCGGGCTCGACATGCCCACCGGAATCGTGGCCACCAACGACATCGACGCGTTGATCGCGCTGGATCCGGACTGTGTGGTGTACACGGCTCTGGGGGAGACCCGGCCGACCGAGGCCATCGAGCAGATGTCGTGCTTCCTGTCGGCGGGGATCAACGTCGTCGGAACGTCCATGGTGTGGCTGGTGACTCCGCGCCAGGCCGATGACTGGCTGCGGGTGCCGCTGGAACAGGCCTGCGCGGCGGGCAACTCGTCGCTGTTCGTCAACGGTATCGACCCCGGCTACTCGGGGGACACCGCGGTGCACGCCGCGCTCAGTCTGGTCACGCGCGCCGAGTCGGTGACGGTCAAGGAGATCTTCGACTACGGCAATTACGACGACTACGAATACACCGGCGCCGCCATGGGTTTCGGCACCACCGCCGACGACGACCTGCCCCTGGCATTCCAACCGGGAGTCATCACGTCGATGTTCGGCGGC
The DNA here is from genome assembly GCA_050205415.1 of Mycolicibacterium litorale. Classification (GTDB taxonomy): domain Bacteria; phylum Actinomycetota; class Actinomycetes; order Mycobacteriales; family Mycobacteriaceae; genus Mycobacterium; species Mycobacterium litorale_C. Next base: position 165,881 of record JBNMQY010000006.1, on the reverse strand, counting down.
CTGGTGGGCAATCTCGCCGACCACCTCGGGGTGGAACTCGACGAGCTCCGTCAGCGCTACGAGCCGTGGTACACCGCGGCGCGCATCGAGTGCGCGATGATGACCGTCGAGCCGGGACAGCTGGCCGGCGTCCGGTTCGCCGTCGAGGGGGTGCGCGGCGGCGTCCCGGTGATCACGGTGGAACACACCACCAGGCTCACGCCCGCGGCCGCGCCCGAATGGGAGTACCCGCCCCACGGTCAGACGGGGGTGCACAAGGTCATCGTCGAAGGCGAACCGCGCATCGAGGTGAGCACCCACCTGTCCCATCCGGAATTGGACGTGACCGACGCAGGCTGTCTGTCCACGGCGGCACGCGCGGTCAACGCGATCGACTGGGTGTGCCGGGCGCCCGCGGGATTAGTTGCGATCGAGGACATTCCGCCGACGGAGCTGATCCGCGGCCTCATGTGGTGATTCGCCGCGGGCCTTCCGCCTGAGGAGTCACCGCGCCAGTCGATCCCGCAACGCGCGTTTGAGGACCTTTCCGTAGCTGTTCTTGGGCAGTTCGTCGATGAACTCGTAGCGTTTGGGCCGCTTGAACCGCGCGATGCGGGTCAGCAGGTGCGCGTCGAGGTCCGCCGGTTCCGCGGTGCCGACGACGAAGGCGACGACGATCTCGCCCCACTCCTCGTCCCGCGCGCCGACGACACACGCCTCGATCACCCCCGGATGCTCGACGAGCACCTCCTCGACCTCACGCGGATAGATGTTGCTGCCGCCGCTGATCACCACGTCTTTCGACCGGTCGCGCAGCGTCAGGTAGCCGCGCTCGTCGAACGAGCCCATGTCGCCGGTGTGCAGCCAGCCGCCCTGCAACGTCGCCGCTGTGGCCTCGGGGTTGTTCCAGTACCCGGACATGACGACGTCTCCTCGGCAGACGATCTCGCCGATCTCACCCGCAGGAGCCGGTGTGCCGTCCTCGCGCACCACCGCCACGTCGACCCCGGAACGCGCGTAGCCGACCGACCCGAGGATCGCGTCGTCGGCTGGAGATCCGGCGGAGAGGTGGTCGGCCCGGCGCAGACCGGTGATGGTCATCGGCGCCTCACCCTGACCGTAGAGCTGGACGAAGACGGGGCCGAACGCCGCCATCGCCTTCTTCAGGCTGTCGACGTACATCGGTCCGCCGCCGTAGACCACGGTGCGCAGGTGCCGTGGCCGAGGCCGGCCGGTGGCGACCAGCCGCGCCACCATCGTCGGGGCGAGGAAGGCGCTGCAGCCCGGGTGGTGTTCACACAGGTCGAGGAACTCCTCCGCGTCGAACGCGCCCGACTCGGGAATCACCTGACGGGCGCCACGCAACACGTACGGCGGAATGTAGAGACCCGATCCGTGCGACATCGGTGCACCGTGGATGAGGCTCGAATCCTCGTCGGGTGCATCGAAATCGGCGAGGTGTGCGACCGTCATCGCCATCAGGTTGCGGTGCGAGAGCATGGCGCCCTTGGAGCGCCCCGTGGTGCCGCTGGTGTAGAACAACCACGCCAACGCCGCCGGATCGGTGTCCGGTGCGCCCACCGGATCGGCGCGGCACCGCTGCGCATACGATTCGGTGCCGATGGTCTCGACCGGTACCTCGACGTCGAGCTGCGCGGCGATCTTCGGTGATGCGAAGACCTGCGTTGCACCGGAATCCGCGAGGACGTCGGTCATCTCGCGGGGATGCAGTTTGTAGTTGATCGGCACGTACACGCACTCGGCCGCCCAGATCCCGAACATCAACTCGACGATCTCCGGCCGGTTCTCCGAGGCCACGGCGATCCGCGTCCCCGGCACAGCCCGCAGTGACCCGGCCAACCGCAGCGACCGTTCCCGCAACTCGCCCCAGGTCGACGCCTGCCGCTCACCGCAGTACACCGCGCCCCGGTCGCCGAACCGCGCGGCGGCCTGGTCGAGCAGAGCGAACAGATTCACCTCGCAACCCATTCCGACGACAGCGCGAAGTCCGACAGGTATTTGGTCGAACTCCAGCCGCCGTCGACGACGATGGTCTGCCCGTTGATGAAGGCGCCGCCCTCGGAGCACAGGAACGCCACCGTGGCGGCGATGTCCTCGACCTTGCCGAGCCGCGGATACGGCGTCATCTCGGTGTTGATCTTGCGGAACCGTTCGTCGTCGAGGCGGTGCGCCACCATCGGGGTCAGCGTGACACCGGGGGCGACGGCGTTGCAGCGGATGCCCTGCGGGCCGTACTGGCAGGCGATGTGGGTGGTCAGCGCGGTGAGCCCGCCCTTGGCCGCCGAGTATGCACCACCGCGCAGGCCACCGACGACCGCGAAGGTCGAGGTGACGTTGATGATCGCCGAACCGGGGCCCATGTGCGGGATGACGTCGCGTGCCAGCCGGAACGGGGCCCGCAGCATCAGCCCCAGGAAGTGGTCCAGGGCCTCGTCGTCGGTCTCGTGCAGCGGTTTCGGGCTGCCCACCCCGGCGTTGTTGACCAGGAAGTCGATGTGTCCCCAGCGTTGCACTGCGGCGTCGACGATCCGCTGCGGCCCGTCGTCGGCGGTCAGGTCGACCGCCAGCGTGGCGATCCGGTCGGGGTCGCCGACGGCCTTCTCCAACTCGGCGAGCCGGTCCGCGTCGCGGCCGGTGCCCAGCACCGCCATCCCCGCCTCGGCGAGCATGGTGGCGCAGCCGAATCCGATGCCACTACTGGCCCCCGTGACGATCGCGACCTGCATGTCAGTCCACCTTCCCGGTCAGCACCGCGCGGATCCGGTGCTTGAGTACTTTTCCGGCATCGTTGCGGGGCAACGCATCCCAGATCTCCACCTGCTCGGGGATCTTGAACGGCGCCACCCCGCGGGCGCGCAGCACCCGATCCAGGTCGGCCACGTCGGGGCCGGGCTGTTCCGTCGGCACGATCACCGCACACGCCCGTTCCCCTGTGCGTCCGTCCGGCACCCCGACCACCGCGATCTCCGCGATTCCCGCCTCACCGGTGAGCAGGTCCTCGATCTCCTTGGGCGAGATGTTCTCGCCGTTGCGGATGATGAGGTCCTTCGCCCGTCCGGTGACGACGAGGCAGCGGCCGTCCCACCGGCCGAGGTCACCGGTGCGGAAATAGCCGTCGGCGTCGAACGATCCGGCGTCGTCTTCGGGGTGCAGGTATCCCACGAGCATCTGAGGCCCGCGCGCGCGGATCTCTCCGTCGACCAGGCGCACATCGGCGATGCCGGGCCTGCCGTCGGTGTCCGCGGCGCGATCCGGGTCGTCCAGGGCGCCGACGGTGGTCACCGGCACCTCGGTCGACCCGTAGACGCGGCTGACCGCGGCCCGTGCGAAATACCGTGTCGCACGCCGGATCAACGACGGCGGGACCGAGGCGCCGCCGCAGATGAACACCTTCAGATCGGGCAACCGGGTGCCCGCCCGCTCCGCCGCAGCCAGCAGGTGTTCGAGGAACGGGGTGGCGCCCGCCATGTGCGTACACCGCTCGGCGGTCATCAGCGCGACGGCCTCGTCGCCGTCCCAGCGTTCCATCAGCACCGCAGTCGTGCCGAGCAGCAGCGGGCACTCGAACGCGTAGATCGATCCGCCGATATGGGCGATGGGGGAGGGCACGCAGAAGGCGTCACCCGGCTCCACCCGCCAGTGGTCGCGGATCTGACAGATCAGCGCGTGAATCGAATCATGGGTGTGGAGAACGCCTTTCGGCCGTCCGGTCGTGCCGGAGGTGTACATCACCATCCGGACTTCATCCGGCCGGGGCGTGCGCAGGGTGCCGGACGGGGGACCGTCGAACAGCGCCGAATACGGGGTGTGGCCGGCCGCCGCGCCGCGGACCACCACGACCTCGGGTGGACGGTCCAGCGTGTCGGTCACCCGGCCCACCATCGCGGCGTAGTCGTGGCCACGGAACCGCGCGGGCACGAAGATCATCCGGCTGTCCGCGTCGTCGAGGAGGAAGCGCAGTTCGTGGTCGCGCAGCGACGGCAGGATCGGGTTGACCACCATGCCGGCGAGCGTCGCCCCGAGATAAACCACCGCCGCCTCGTGCCAGTTGGGCAGCATGAACGACACCATGCTTGCGGGCGGCATCCGTGCCGTGAGCGCATGCGCCAGGGCGGTGGCGCGCTCGAGTAGCGCCGCGCAGGTGAGCCGGCAGTCACCGTCGACCAGGACGACGCGGTCCGGTGTCGCCTGCGCGGCGTCGCGCAGGGCGTCGGCCAGGGTCACGGACACGTCAGCCCTTGACGCGGCGCATCGTCATCGCATGCCGGTAGCGCGCGGACGGGTGGGTGTTGACGGTGACCTGGGCGACCTCGCCGTCGGAGGTGATGTACGTCCGCTGCATCTGCAGTGCGGCGTCACCGGCTGCGACGCCCAGTTTCGCGGCCAGGTCGGGGGACAGCACCACCGCGGCGATCTCCTGGTGCACCTCCACCACGCTCACCCCGAACAGGTCCTCGATCAACGGGAAGATCGGCCCGGTGTGGCGGGGCAGCAGCCGGCCGACCGCCGCGAAGGCGCGGTTGATGTAGTACTCGGTGCGGCAGATCGGGGTGGCGGTCGCATCGGCCTGGCGGTATCCCTGCACCGCAAGCCATTCCGAGCCGACCGCGAGGTGGGTCTTGTCGGCCAGCTCGGCGTGCACGGTCACGGTGGTGTTCGACTCGATCGTGAACTGCGCGCCGGCGGCGAACGCCAGCAGATCGTCGATCGACATCACGTCCTGGGCGTAGGTGTTGCCCGCGGGGCGGGGCACCACCACCGTGCCCGCCCGGGGCCGCGACGTCACCAGGTTGTCCTCGCGCAACCGGCGCAGCGCCTCCCGGATGGTGAAGCGGCTCACCGCGAACCGCTCGCACAGTTCGTGTTCGGTGGGCAGCTGCGCGCCGACGGGGTACACACCGTCGACGATCTCCTTGCGCAGTGTGCGCGCCACCTGCAGGTAGCGGTGCTCGGATTGGGTGACGCTCATGGCGTTGCGGTGTCCCGCCGCAACGCCAGGACGCTGCCGTCGCCGTCGGCGGAGACGAACAGCGTGCCGTCCGGTCCCATGGTGATCCCGGCGAACGGCCCCTGCGGTCCGGAGAACGGCGGCATCCCGCGCAGCGGTTTTGGCTGCACACCCGGTGGCGGGCCGACGGGCAGACCCGACGCGATCGTCTGGCGGGCACCGCTGTTCATGTCGACGGCGAGCACTTCCTTCGCCCCGGCGTCGACGATGTAGAGCACTCCGTCGGCGGCCAGCAGGCCCTGCGGACGCTGCAGCCCGTCGACCACGGTGACGACGTGGGTGCCTGCCAGGCGCACCACCCGGCCGGCGCCGGATTCCGCGACCAGCGCGGTCCCGTCGGGAGTGACCGCCACGCCTACGGGCTCCCGCAGATCGGCGGCCAGCACCTGCACGTCGCCGCCCTGAGCCGAGAGCACCCGCCCGGTGCCGAGTTCGGCGAACACCACCGCACCGCCCGGCGCCAGGGCGACACCGTAGAGCTGATCGAAACCCGTTGCCAGCACGTCGCTCTCACCGGCGGCGGGCCGGTAGCGGGTGACCTGCCCGCCGGAGGTGGTGACCACGAATTCGCCGCCGCCGGCGGCCGCCAGCCCGCGCAGGAAGCCGGGGTAGCCGGGGGTGAACAGCATGCCGACCGTCTCCAGTGAACCGTCGGCCTGCACCGCATAGAAATAGGTGCCGTCGGCGACGTAGAGCCTGCCGTCGTCGCCGATCGCCAGGTCGAGCGGCCAGTTCAGGCCGCCGGGCAGCGTGGTGCGGGTCTCGCCGCCGGACAGGATCTCGGTGATCTCGCCGGTGAAGTTGGACACGAACAACCGGTCGCCGACGAAGGTCAGGTTGTCCAGCCCCGGATTCAGTTGCGCCAGCAGCGTTTTCTCGCCGCTGCGCGGATCGATGCGCAGCACCTGGCCGCTGGCCACCTGGGTGGACACGATGTTGCCCTGGGAATCGAACTTCACCGCGTCGGGCACGCCCAGGTCACCGGCCACCCGCTGCGGTTCCCCGCCGTTGGGGTCGATTCGCCAGATCTCGTTGGCGGTCATCAGCGGGTAGTACAGCAGCCCGTCCGGTCCGACCTCCATCGCATTCGGGGACGGCAGGTTCTCGGCGAGGATGCGTGCGATCCCGCCGTCGCGGTCGAGCTCCATGAGCCGGCCACCGTCGCGGCACTCACCGATGAACAACCGGCCGTCGTGCACCGTGATGCCGTTGGCGCAGGGCAGATCGTCGCGCAGTACCCGGGTCCGGCCGTCGGTGTCGCGCACGCTGACCCGGCCGTCCATCACCTCGGTGGCGTACAGCGCGCCGTCCGGACCGAAGGCCACGTCGTCCGGGGCGATGATGTCGCCGCCCTTGGGGCTCACCGTCTCCACGGTGCCGCTGCCGAGGTCCAGAGCGCTGATCTGGCTGCCGGTCACCTGGGCGACGTAGACCCGGCCGTCCGGTCCGGTGCGCAACCCGTTGGCGCCGAACAACCGGCTGGGTGCGGTGAGCCGCTCGAAACGCCACCCGTCGGCGACGGCCGGCTGGGCACCGGGGTAGCGGGTGGCCTGCAACGACTCCGTCGGCGACGTCATGGCTGGCGACGTTATCAACCATCGCTGGTCCAGACAATAGCCGCGTCGACCGGTTCGAACACCCTTGACGGCCCGATAATCGCTGCGGAATAGTGTTCTTCAATATGCAGAGCAACGTATGTCGTCCGGACAAATAGGCGTCCGGATGCAGGATCACCTGGGCCTCACCGGCCGCGTCGTCATCGTCTCCGGCGCGGGCGGTGGTGGTATCGGCACGACCGTCACCGAATTGGCCGCGGCGGCGGGCGCCACCGTCGTCGCCGTCAGCCGCAACCAGGACAACCTCGACCAACATGTCGGGCCGCTGATCGACAAGGGGCTGTCGATCGTCACGGTGGCGGCCGACGCGTCGACCGACGCGGGCATCGCCCGTGTCATCGCCACGGCGCGGCGTGCCGACGGGGACCTCTACGGCCTGGTCAACATCGCCGGCGGCGCTGCGCCCGCGACGTGGATGCCGGCCACCCGTGTCACCCGCGACGACTGGCGGGCGCTGTTCACCGCCAACCTCGAGACCGCGTTCTTCATGAGCCAGGCCGTGAGCCGCGAACTTCGCGCCGGTGGCTCCGGGGGCTCGATCGTCTCGGTGTCGTCGATCAGCGGGATGAACACCGCCCCGTTCCACATCGCCTACGGCACAGCCAAAGCCGCCGTCGTCGCGATGACCCGCACCATGGCCGTCGAACTCGCGCTCGACGGCATCCGCGTCAACGCCGTCGCCCCCGGGGTCACCGAGACCGCCGCCTCGGCGACCTACGTCGACGAGGACCCCGAACGGGACCGCACCGCGATCGCGATGGGCCGCCGCGGCACCCCCGCCGAACAGGCCAACGCGATCCTGTTCCTGCTCTCGGAGATGTCGAGCTACATCACCGGGCAGACCCTGCTGGTCGACGGTGGCCTCGACCTCAAGTGGACGCATCTGGGGGCAGACAACACGTCGCTGTTCCTCAAGGACGAGAACTTCCGGTCCGCGATCAAGGAGATGTGATGACCCATACCGAATCCGATCTCGACGCCGCGATCGAGGTCGAAGCCGATGCGGACGACTCGACGGGTGAGATCGCCGAGGACCTGTCGGACCCCATGACGATCCCGGTCGAGGCGTACATCTCACCCGAGTACGCCCGCGCGGAGCGGGACAAGCTGTGGCGCAAGGTCTGGCAGCAGATCGGCCGCGTCGAGGAGATCCCCGAGGTCGGCAGTTACCTGACCTACGACATCCTCGACGACTCGATCATCGTCGTACGAACCGGGCCCAACGAGTTCGCGGCCCACCACAACGTGTGCATGCACCGCGGACGCAGGCTCATCGACACCCCCGACGGCGCCAAGAACGCCCGCGGACGCGCGCGCAAGTCCTTCGTCTGCGGATTCCACGGCTGGACATACGGTTTGGACGGCACCTGCACGCATATCCGGGAACAGGACGACTGGAAGGGCACGCTCAACCCGCGCAACACCCACCTCGCCCCGGTGCAGGTGGACACCTGGGGCGGCTGGCTGTTCGTCAACATGGACCCGGACTGCGAACCGCTGGCGGACTACCTGTTCCCGGCTTCGAAGATCCTCGACCCGTTCGGGCTGGAGAACATGCGCTACAAGTGGCGCAAGTGGTTGTACTTCGACTGCAACTGGAAGGTTGCGCTGGAGGCGTTCAACGAGACGTACCACGTGTTCACCACGCATCCGGAGTTCAACAAGTTCGGCGAGTTCAAGGGCTGGGCCAAGGCGCAGGGCAGGCACAGCAACATCGGGTACGACGCGCCCAAGGGCATGGACGAGACGAAGTCCAAGATCCGGCTCGGCACCGGCGACGATCCGCGGGTCTCCACCGCGGAGATGCAGATGTACACCTGGGAGCAGACGAACGCGACCACCACCGAGACCCTGGTGAACGCGGCCAAGCGACTGGTCGACGAACTGCCCGAGGGCACGCCGGCCGACAAGGTGCTACAGCACTGGCTGGCGTCGGCGCGTCGTGACGACGAGGCGCGCGGCGTGATCTGGCCGACGATCCCGCCGGACATCCTGGGGCAGAGCGGCACGGCGTGGCAGCTGTTCCCGAACTTCCAGATCGGCCAGGGCCTGACGAGCGCACTCTGCTACAGCGCCCGGCCCCATCCGAGCTATGACCCGAACAAATGCATCTTCGAGGTCGCGGTGTTCGAGCTGTACCCGAAAGGCGAAGAGCCGGAGACGGAATGGGCCTACACCCCGAAGGAGTCACCGAACTGGCTGTCGGTCCTGCCGCAGGACTTCTCGAACATGGCCGCCGTGCAGCAGGGCATGAAGTCCGCGGGTTTCCCCGGCACGTTGCCCAACCCCTACCGCGAACGCAGCACCGTGAACCTGCACTACCAGCTGTCGAAGTACATGGGCACCGGAGAGCCCAAGGAGTTGTGATGAGCGCTCGCGCGAAGAGCAAAGGAACCTTGAGACGTTGACCACCATCGAGAACACGTGCGGGGCGACCGACACGCCCACTGACATCGACATCCCCGCGCTGCGGGAGAAGTACGCCGCCGAGCGCGCCAAGAGGCTGCGTCCCGAGGGCGCCGACCAGTACCTCGAGCTGGAGGGGGAGTTCGCCGAGTTCTACGAGGTCGACCCCTACACCACGGTGACCGAGCGCGATCCGATCGTCGAGGAGGCCGACGTCGTCATCCTCGGCGGAGGTTTCGCAGGACTGCTGGCCGGGGCGTACCTCAGGAAAGCCGGCGTCGACGGGATCCGCGTCATCGAGATGGCCGGCGACTTCGGCGGTGTCTGGTACTGGAACCGATTCCCGGGGATCCAGTGTGACAACGATGCGTACTGTTACATCCCGCTGCTCGAAGAGCTGAACTTCATGCCGAGCAAGAAGTTCGCCGACGGCGCCGAGATCTTCGAGCACTGCCGCAACATCGGCAAGCACTTCGGTCTGTACGACGGTGCGCTGTTCTCCACCCAGGTGCGCGAGCTGCGCTGGGACGACGCATCTCGACGCTGGCAGATCAGCACCGACCGTGGCGACGACATCCGAGCCCGATTCGTCGTGATGGCCCAAGGCTCCTACAACCGCCCGAAACTGCCCGGGATTCCGGGGATCAAGGACTACACGGGCCACGTGTTCCACTCGGCGCGCTGGGATTACGACTACACGGGCGGTGACGCGAACGGCGGCCTCCACAAGCTCGCCGACAAGCGGGTGGCCCTCGTGGGCACCGGCGCCACGGGAGTCCAGCTGGTACCCCATCTCGGACGGGATGCGGCGCACCTCTACGTGTTCCAGCGCACGCCGTCGTCGGTGGACGAACGGGTCAACACGCCGACGGATCCGGACTGGGCCTCGTCACTGCAGCCGGGCTGGCAGGAAGAGCGCAAGCGCAACTTCCACAACTGGTCGCCGTTCGTCGGGGTGGTCTTCGGTGAGCCGGATCTGGTGTGCGACTTCTGGACCGAACTCGGCCGCAATCTGACCGCACGCATCGCCGCCAGCGACGACCCGGCGTCGGTGACCATCGAGCAGATCATGGCGTTCCGGGAGGAGGAGGACTACAAGATCATGGAGCGGCTGCGGCGCCGCGTCGAAGCCGTCGTCGACGACCCCGACACCGCCGAGGCGCTCAAACCGTACTACCGGTTCATGTGCAAGCGGCCGTGTTCCAGCGAGGAGTACCTGTCCTCGTTCAACCGGCCCAACGTGACGCTCGTCGACGTGTCGGCGTCCAAGGGCGTGGAACGGTTGACCGAGAAGGGCATCGTCGCCAACGGCGTCGAGTACGAGGTGGACTGCGTGATCTTCGCCAGTGGCTTCGAGATCTCCACCGAGATCAGCCGCCGGTTCGCCATCGAGAGCATCGTCGGCCGCGACGGGTTGTCGTTGTTCGACTACTGGCGCGACGACTACAAGACCCTGCACGGGATCACCAGCCGGGGATTCCCGAACCAGTTCTTCATGGGCTTCATCCAGGGCGGTGTGTCGGCCAACACGACCGCGATGTTCGAACAGCAGGCCGAGCACATCGCCTACCTCATCGCCGAGGCGCAGAAGCGGGGCGCCACCGTCGTGGAACCCACCCAGGAAGGCCAGGACAACTGGGTGCACACGGTCCGCGAGCTGGCGATCGACAACTCGGCATTCGAGTTGTCCTGCACACCGGGCTATTACAACAACGAGGGCCGCGGCGGCGCCGAACGTAACGGGGCGTTCCTCGGCGACTTCTATTCGCCGGGGTTCTACGCCTTCGACGACCTGATCGCCGGCTGGCGGGAGAAGGGCGATCTCGATGGCCTCGACGTCAGATAGCGCCGAGCGCACGGTTGTTGCCGGTCGCACTCGGCGTTCACGTACAACAACCGTGCAGTCGGCGCATGAGTGAGCTGCGGTACGACGGCCGGGTCGCGGTCGTCACCGGCGGCGGTCGCGGACTCGGCCGCGCGTACGCGCTGCTGCTCGCCGAGCGCGGGGCGAAGGTCGTCGTCAACGACCTCGGCGGCGACCTGACCGGTGGCGGCACCGATGCCGGACCGGCGCAGGACGTGGTGCGCGAGATCGTCTCCGCCGGAGGCGAAGCGGTCGCGAACTCCGACTCCGTGGCCACCCCGGCCGGCGGCGCGGCGATCGTCGATACGGCACTGGACACCTACGGCCGCCTCGACATCCTCATCCACAACGCGGGCAACGTGCGCCGCGGATCGCTGCGCGAGATCAGCTACGAGGATTTCGACGCCGTCGTCGACGTCCACCTGCGCGGCGCGTTCCACGTCGTGCGGCCCGCGTTTCCGGTCATGTGCGACGCCGGCTACGGCCGCATCGTGCTGACCTCGTCGATCGGCGGCCTCTACGGCAACCACGACGTGGTGAACTACGCCGTCGCCAAGGCCGGGGTGATCGGGCTGTCGAACGTCGCCGCGCTCGAAGGCGCCGACCACGGCGTGAAGAGCAATGTCATCGTGCCGGCCGCGGTCACCCGGATGGCCGAGGGCATCGACACGTCGGCCTATCCGCCGATGGGGCCGGAGCTGGTCGCGCCGACGGTCGGCTGGCTCGCCCACGAAACCTGCTCGGCGACAGGGGAGATGTTCGTCGCGCTGGCCGGCCGGGTGGCCAGCGCCGTGATCGCCGAGAGCCCGGGTGTGCACCGGCCGTCGTGGTCGGTCGAGGACGTCGCCGAGAACCTCGACGCGATCCGCGACCGCTCGCAGCCCGTCGTCTTCCCGGTGGTGCCCGACGGGCACAACGCGCACATCCGCTACAGCTTCGCGATGGCGGCTCAGAAGGCGGGCACCCGGTGAGCGGACCGCTGGCGGGCGTCCGCGTCGTCGACCTGACCGCGATGGTCATGGGCCCGTACTGCACCCAGATCATGGCTGACATGGGCGCCGACGTCGTGAAAGTCGAACCGCCGGAGGGGGACAACACCCGCTTCATCTCGGTCGGCCCCGCCCCCGGGATGAGCGGGGTGTTCGTCAACGTGAACCGCGGCAAGCGTAGCGCCGTGCTGGATCTGCGCACCGACGAGGGCAAGGCCGCGCTGCGCGCGCTGATCGCCGACGCCGACGTGTTCATCCACTCGATGCGCGCCAAGGCGATCGCGAAACTGGGCTTCGCCTACGCCGACGTCGCCGCGCTGAACCCGGACATCGTCTACACCAACTGCTATGGCTACGGGCGCCGCGGCCCCGACCGCGATCTGCCCGCCTACGACGACACCATCCAGGCCGAATGCGGAATCCCCGCCGTGCAGGAACAACTCACCGGCGAGGCCAACTACGTCGGCACCATCATGGCCGACAAGGTCGCGGGGCTGACCGCGCTGTACGCCACGATGATGGCCCTGTTCCACCGGGAGCGCACCGGCGAGGGCCAGGAGGTCGAGGTCGCCATGTTCGAGACCATGGCCGCCTTCATGCTGGTCGAACATGCCAACGGCGCCATGTTCGACCCCCCGCTGGGACCCGCGGTCTATCCGCGCACCGTGGCGCCCAACCGCAGGCCGTACCCGACCAAGGACGGCCACATCGCCGTGCTGATCTACAACGACAAACACTGGAACGCGTTCATCAAGGCGGTGTCCCCGGTGTGGGAGAGCGATGTGTACGCCACGCTGGAGCGGCGGGCCAAGCAGATCGACACCGTCTACGGGCTGGTCGCCGAAACGCTCAAGGAACGGACCACCGACGAATGGCTGGCGCTGTTCCGTGAGCTGGAGATCCCCGCCGCGCCGATCCACACCCCCGACGCGCTGTTCGACCACCCGCACCTGGACGCCGTCGGCATGTTCGAGACCGTCGAGACCGCACACGGTCCGGTGCGCTTCCCCGGTGTGCCGACCTGGTTCTCGCGCACTCCGGGACACGTCCGCGGGCCGGCGCCGGAACTGGGTGCGGATACGGTGACGGTGCTCGCCGAAGTCGGGCTGCAACGCGCCGAGCCTACGGAAGATGACGGAAATCGGCCGGATTCGGTCCACAACCGTAGTCTCGGCGCGCAGGAGGCGCGATGAGCCTCGACTTCGACATGGGTCCGGACGCCGCCGGACTGCGCACCGAACTGCGTTCGCTGGTGAACGAGCATGTGCCCGAACACTTCCTGGGCGCGTTCACCGACGACCCGGCGGATCTGGAGACCGCGCAACGGTTCTGCCGTCTGCTCGCGGAGCGCGAACTGCTGTGCCTGGCGTGGCCGGAGGAGTTCGGCGGCGGGGGAGCGTCGATCTGGGAGCAGACCGTGGTGCGCGAGGAGATGTGGGCGCATCACGAACCGCGCGGCGCCCAGTACATGGGCGTCAACTGGGTCGGGCCGATCATCATGCGGCACGGCACCGACGAGCAGCAGCGCAGGCATCTGCCGCCGATCGCCCGCGGTGAGGTGATCTGGTGTCAGGGGTTCTCCGAGCCGGAAGCCGGCTCAGACCTCGCGTCGCTGCGGACGACGGCGCGGCGCGACGGGAACGGTTGGCTGGTCAACGGGCAGAAGATCTGGACGTCCTACGCGACCATGGCGCAGTGGTGCTTCCTGCTGGCCCGCACCTCCAAGGGTGAGCGCAAGCAGCAGGGACTGACCATCTTCCTGGTGCCGATGGACGACCCTGGGATCCAGGTCCGGCCGATCCGCACCATGCTCGGACCGCACCACCTCAACGAGGTCTTCTTCGACGATCTGCGGGTGACCGACGCCGACGTGCTCGGCACCGTCGACCACGGCTGGTCGGTCGTGCAGGACGTCATGGCCTTCGAACGGGTGGGTATCGCCCGCTACGCCCGGTGTGAACGGCTCCTGGCTGCCGCACCAACGGTTCTCGCCGACCGGTGGGAGGATCTGCCCGAGGAGTTGCGTGGCCGCTGGTTGCGGATGCTCACGCACTGCCGCCGGGCCCGGCTGATGGCGTACCGCATCGTGGAACTGCAGAGCAGCGGGCGCATCCAGCCCGGCGACGCCGCGGCTTACCGGATCGCGGTGACGAAACTCGACCAGGACAGTGCGGAGGTCCTGATGGACATCTCGGCCGAGGTGTCCCACGAGGATCCGCGGGCCGCCTGGTTCCTCGGGGAGGTCGAGGATCACTGGCGGTACTCCCAGGCCGCGACCGTGTCGTCGGGCAGCATCGAGATGCAGCGCATCCTGCTGTCGCGCGCCCTGCTGGGGGCTGCCCGATGATCCTCGACCTCGGCGACGACGCCGCGGAGTACGGCCGCCAGGCGCTGCGGGCGTTCGAAGCCGCCGGCGGTGACCTGCTCGTCCAGCAGGCCGAAGCCAAACCGGCCGAACGGGAATCGCTGGTCGGCCCGGCACTGGCCGGGCTCGGCGCCTGGGACCTCGACGTCCGCGACGCCGACGAACTCGAGGCGGCGGCAGCGCTGTGCCGCAGCGCCGGGTACTGGGCGTTGCCGTACCCCGTCGCGGAGCGGCTGGCCCGGCCCGCCGATCTCGACGTGGACGGACTCCTCGTCGTCGCGGACAACCGTCCCGCAGGTACCGTCGCCGGCCTCGAATCACGCTGGGCGGCAATCACACTCGACGGCCGGCGCAGCACGGTGACGGGTCAGGGCGCTGCCGGACCCGCGTTCGTCGCCGAACTGGAACTGTCCGCACTCGGCGACGCCGGGACAGGCGACCTCGCGCTCGGGCTCACGCTGCCGTGCTGGACGCTGCTCGGGATGCTCGACCGGGCCATCGCCTTGACCACGGCGCACGTCACGCTGCGCAAGCAGTTCGGGCAGACGCTGTCGAGCTTCCAGGGCGTGCAGTTCCAGCTGACCGACGCGGAGGTGGAGCGCAGCGGCGTCGACATCCTCGCGAAGTACGCGCTGTGGAGTATCGCGACCGGGCGGCCCGAAGCGGTCGACGACGCGCTCGCGCTTCGGCTCGCGGCGATCGAGGCCGCCGAGGTGGTGTTCCGGGTCTGCCACCAGTTGCACGGCGCGGTCGGCTTCTGCGACGAGACCACGCTGTCGTGGCTGTCGCGCTACAGCCAACCGCTGCGCCGGCTTCCGCTCGGTCTCTCGGCGACACGGACGCAGCTGACCCGCATTGCGGGCCGGCGTGGGCTGACGGGACTGTACGCATGAGGGTCCTCGTCATCGGCACGGGTTTCGGCAAGCATGCCGCCGTCCCGGCGTACGAGAGCGCCGGATTCGACGTGGAGGTCGTCAGCCCCCGCGACGCCGCCGCCGTCGAGCGCGGGCTGGACTCCGGCGCCGACCTGGTGTCGGTGCACTCGCCGCCGTTCCTGCACGTCGACCACGTCTCGGCCGCACTCGACCGCGGCCGGGCGGTGCTGTGCGACAAACCGTTCGGCCGCACCGCCGAAGAGGCCGCCGCGATGTGCGAACGGGCGCGCGAGGTCGGCGCCCTGAACTTCCTCAACTTCGAATTCCGGTGCCGCGAAGCATGGGCGAGGGTCAAGGAACTCGCCGACGGCGGTGCCATCGGCACGCCGACGCATCTGAGCTGGAACTGGTTCGGCAACGGATTGCGCGGACGAGAGCACGGGTGGATCAACGACGTCGACCTCGGCGGCGGCTGGATCGGTGCGTACGGCTCGCATCTGATCGACTTCACCCGCTGGCTGTTCGGCAGCGAGATCGCCGACTGCGGTGGCGTTCTCCGCATCGACGACCCGAAGGACGGGGCCACCGCCGAGGACGCCTACGCGGCGTGGTTCGTGCTGGACAACGGGGCGACCGCGGCCCAGGACACCGGGTTCGCCGCCGCCATCCCGACCACTCCGCGCGCCGTGCTGCTCGGCACCGACGGCTCGATCGAGCTGACTGCCGACACCCGACTGGTCCTGCGCACCGCCGGAGGAGAGCCGCAGACCGTCGAGTTCGAGCGGCCGGGGCGGCCCGATCCCGCGCTGACGACGTTCTTCACCCAGGTCGCCGAGGCGCTGCGGACAGGCACGCAGATCGCACCGTCGTTCGACGACGGCCTCGCCGTCGCGCGGGCGATGCAGCGGTTGCGGGACAACGCCGTTCGGGTAGGGGTGCCGTCGTGAGCACCGAAGACTTCCGCGCCGACGTCCGGGCCTGGTGCGCCGACCACATTCCTGCCGACTGGCGAGAGAAACAGACCGGGGTGAGCGACGAGGAGTTCGTCCGCTTCCAGAAGGCCTGGTTCGCCGAACTGCACAGCGCCGGTTACGCGGTGCCGCACTGGCCCGCGGAATGGGGTGGCGGGCTGTCGGTCGCCGAACAGATCGTCCTCTACCAGGAGCTGGCGGCTCACGACGCGCCCCGGCTGGTGCTGGCGTTCGTCGGGATCCACCACGCCGCCTCCACCCTGCTGGTCGCGGGCACCGACGAACAGCGGCGCAGGCACCTGCCCGCGATCCTCGACGGCGAGATCTGGGTGCAGGGGTTCTCCGAACCCGAAGCGGGCTCGGACCTCGCGAGCCTGCGCACCACGGCGCGCCGCACCGGCGACTCGTTCGTCGTCAACGGCCAGAAACTCTGGGCCAGCGGCGGAATGCACGCCGACTGGTGTCTGCTGCTCGCGCGCACCGACCCGGATGCGCCGAAACGTAGGGGCATCTCGTACTTCCTGCTCGACATGACCACACCGGGTGTCGAGGTGCGGCCCATCCGCAACGCCGTCGGCGACTCCCACTTCTGCGAGATCTTCCTCAGCGACGTCGTGGTCCCCGCCGCCAACCTGGTGGGCGCCGAGAACGCGGGCTGGCAGGTCGCACAGGCGACGCTGGGCGCCGAACGCGGGATGACCATGCTGGAGCTGGCCGAACGCCTCGCCAACGCCGGTTTCCGCCGGCTGGTCCGCAGCTGCCCCGTCGACGATCCGATCGTCGCCGATCGACTGGCGCAGTTCGAATGCGAGATCACCGGGCTGCGCGGGCTGTGCCGCAAGGTGGTCGATGGCCATGACTCCGGTGCCCCCGGACCCGCCGACGCCTCGGTCGTCAAGCTGTTCTACAGCGAACTGCTACAGCGGCTCACCGATTTCGCCGCGGAGATCGGGGGACTCGCCGCGCACACCGAAGTGGCGAAACCGATGTCGAGCGGGTGGGAGTCGGGGTCCTGGCTCCTGGACTTCATCGGTTCGTGGGAGTGGACGATCCCCGGCGGGTCGAGCGAGATCCAGCGCACCATCATCGGTGAACGCGGGCTCGGTCTGCCCCGAGAGCCGAGCGCGGTGTGATGACGGGTTTCGAGGAGTTCCACGACGAGCTGAGGTCCGTCGCGGCCGACGTGCTCGGCAAGGACAGGGTGGTGGACTGGCCCGTCCTCGTCGACGCCGGGTGGGTGGGGCTGGAGATACCCGAGCGCCTCGGCGGGGCCGGCGCCACCTTCGCCGAGTCTGCGGTCATCTGCCGGGAGATGGGGCGTGCCGCCACCGCGGGAAGCTACCTCGGCAGCGGCGTGCTGGCGGTCGGCACACTGAACGCGCTGCAGCCCAGCGAGACTCGCGACCAGCTGCTCGCCGGCATCGCCGCAGGCGAGTGCCGGCTCGCCGTCGCGCTCGACTCGCCGGACTTCGTGCCCGACGCCGCGGGTGCCGACCGGGTGCTGGTCGTGGCCGACGGTGCGGTGTCGGTGGCCGAATGTGACGTCACCCCCGTGCCCGTCGTCGACGAGACGCGGCGGCTGGCCACGGTCTCGCCACGGGCGACGCAGCAGCAGGCGATCCTGCGGTTCGATACCGACGCCGACGTCGCGGTGCGCCGGCTTCGGGACCGGGCCGCCGTCGCGATCGCCTGCGACAGCCTCGGACTCGCCGAGGCGATGCTGGCGGCGACCGTCGACTACGCGAAGGTGCGCCACCAGTTCGGCCGCCCCATCGGATCGTTCCAGTCCGTCAAGCACGCGTGCGCGGACATGCTGGTGCAGATCGAGGTGTGCCGCCAACTCGTCGACGCGGCCGTCACCGCCGTCGTCGCCGGTGACGCGACAACCGCTGCCGCCATGGCCAAATCGCACGTCTGCGGTGCCGCGGTCGACATCGCCGGTAAGGCCATGCAGCTGCACGGCGGCATCGGTTACACCTGGGAGAGCGGCATCCACGTCTATCTCAAGCGCGCCGCACTCAACCGCTCACTGTTCGGATCGCCTGCGGCGCACCGCAGAACACTCGCTCACCGCTATCGGAATCAAGGAGAGTAACCCCATGGGTGTCCCCGTCTACAAGCGCATCCTCGACCTGTTCGAGGCCGAGGGCGTGAACACGTTGTTCGGCATCCCCGACCCCAACTTCGTGCACATGTTCGCCGAGGCCGAGGCGCGCGGCTGGTCGGTCGTCGCACCGCATCACGAGCTGAGCGCCGGATTCATGGCCGAGGCGGCGTCGCGGATGACCGGCAAGCCGGGACTGTGCATCGGCACGCTCGGGCCCGGGGTGGCCAACATCGCCGGCGCGATGATGTGCGCGCTGGTGGAGAACTCCCCGGTGATCTTCCTCGGCGGGCAGCGGGCCCGCATCACCGAGCGTCGCGTGCGCCGCGGCCGCATCCAATTCATCCAGCAGGAAGCGCTTTTCACTCCTGCCGTCAAGTACAGCAGCTCCATCGAGTACGCCGACCAGACCGACGAGATCATCCGCGAGGCGATCCGCCGCTCGATGTCCGGCACGCCCGGACCGAGCTACATCGAGTACCCGTCGCACGTCATCCTCGAAGAACTCGACGTGCCGGATCCGTTGCCGCCGAATCGATATCGGCTCGTCAACCAGGGCGCGGGGGAGCGGGAGGTCGCCGAGGCCGCCGAGCTGATCCGCGCGGCGAAGAACCCGATCCTGTTGGTGGGTCACGGTGTGCACACCTCCCGCACCCAGGAGCAGGTCAGGGAGCTGGCCGAGCTGATGGCGTGCCCCGTGATCCAGACGTCGGGCGGTACCTCGTACATTCCGGGTCTCGAGGACCGCACCTTCCCGTACCTGTTCTCCCCGGCCGCCAATGAGGCCGTCGAGCAGTCCGACCTGTGCGTGGCACTGGGCACCGAACTCGGCGAGCCCATGCACTACGGCCGCACCCAGCACTGGGCGGGCAACGACGCCGACCGCAAATGGGTGTATGTCGAGCAGGATCCCGCCGCGATCGGCGTCAACCGGCAGTTCGACGTGCCGTTGGTCGGCGATCTGCGCGGGGTCGTGCCGCAGCTCGTCGACGCGCTGCGGGATACGCCGCGCAGCCCGTCGTCGAACCTCGAGACCCTGATCGAGGCCGACGCCGCCGAGCTGGCCCGGGTGGCCGAGGAGGCCCCGACCGGCCGCACCCCGGTGCATCCGGCCCGCTTCGTCGTCGAGGCCACCAAGGCGTTCAACGAGTACGCGAAGGACGGCATCATGGTCCGCGACGGCGGCGCCACCGTGATCTTCCAGTGGACCTACTCGCAGGCCAAACCGCGCGACGTCATTTGGAACCAGAACTTCGGCCACCTCGGCACCGGGTTGCCGTACGCCGTCGGTGCGTCGGTCGCCGAAGGGCGCAAGCGGCCCGTGATGCTGCTGACGAGCGATTCGGCGTTCCTGTTCCACATCGCCGAGTTGGAGACCGCCGCCCGTGAGGGCCTGCCGCTGGTCTGCGTGGTCGGTGTCGACCACCAGTGGGGCCTCGAAGTCGGGGTCTACAAGCGCACTTTCGAGCAGCCCTCGCCCCAGCCCGGCGTGCACTGGAGCAAGGACGTGCGGATGGACAAGGTCGCCGAGGGCTTCGGCTGCCACGGCGAGTACGTCGAGAAGGAGGACGAGATCGGCCCGGCCATCCAGCGCGCCTACGCCAGCGGCAAGACCGCCGTCGTCCACGTCTGCATCGACCCCAAGGCCAACTCCGAGGAGATGCCGAAGTACGACCGATTCCGCACCTGGTATGCCGAAGGCACCCAGTAGACGCGCGAACTAGGGAAGAGTGAACACATGCGTGAGTATCTGAAGTTCTACATCGACGGCGAGTGGGTCGACCCGCTTCGCCCGAACGCCCTCGAGGTCGACAACCCGACCACCGAAGAGGTCTCCGGCAAGATCGCGCTGGGATCGTCCGCCGACGTCGACCTGGCGGTCGCCGCCGCCCGCCGGGCGTTCGGGGCCTGGTCGCAGAGCACCCGCGAGGACCGGCTCGACCTGTTGCAGGCGATCCTGACCGAATACCAGAAGCGGGCGGGCGACCTCGCCGACGCGGTCAACGAGGAGATGGGCGCACCGGCCTCGCTGGCGGCGGGTCCACAGGTGAACCTCGGGCTCGGGCACCTGATGACGGCGATCGACGTGCTGAAGAACTACGAGTTCGAAGAGCAGCACGGTTCGACGCTGGTGGTGAAGGAGCCGATCGGGGTCTGCGGGTTGATCACGCCGTGGAACTGGCCGATCAACCAGATCGCGTGCAAGGTGTACCCGGCGCTGGCCACCGGCTGCACCATGGTGCTCAAACCGTCGGAGGTGGCGCCGTACTCGGCGCAGATCTTCACCGAGATCGTCGACGCCGCAGGGGTTCCCGCGGGCGTGTACAACCTGGTCTACGGTGACGGTCCCGGAGTGGGCGCACCGCTGTCGAGCCACCCCGACGTCGACATGGTCTCGTTCACCGGATCGACCCGGGCCGGGATCGAGGTCGCCCGCAATGCGGCGCCGACCGTCAAGCGGGTCACGCAGGAGCTCGGCGGGAAGAGCCCGAACATCGTGCTCGACGACGCCGACTTCGCCAAGAGCGTCGCGGCCGGCGTGAGCGTGATGATGATGAACAGCGGGCAGAGCTGCAATGCGCCGTCGCGCATGCTGGTGCCGAACTCGCGGATGGACGAGGCGATCGAGATCGCCAAGCAGACCGCCGGTGCGGTCAAGGTCGGCGATCCCGAGGACAAGACCGCGATCGGTCCGGTGGCCTCGAAGGCGCAGTTCGACAAGATCCAGGGTCTGATCCAGAAGGGCATCGACGAAGGCGCGACGGTCGCGATCGGCGGCCCAGGACGCCCCGACGGCCTCGACACGGGCTACTACGTCAAGCCGACGGTGTTCGCGCACGTCAAGAACGACATGACGATCGCGCGCGAGGAGATCTTCGGGCCGGTGCTGTGCATCCTCGGCTACGACGACCTCGACCAGGCGATCGAGATCGCCAACGACACCGAGTACGGGCTGGCGGGCTACGTGTCGGCGGCCGATCTGGACAAGGCCCGCCAGGTCGCCCGCCGGATCCGCGCCGGATCGGTGGCGATCAACCACGGATTCGACATGGGCGCCCCGTTCGGCGGCTACAAGCGCAGCGGCAACGGGCGCGAGTGGGGTCAGTTCGCGTTCGACGAGTTCCTCGAGGTGAAGGCCGCGCTCGGGTACGCGCCGGAGGCCTCCGCCTGACCGCGCCGAGACCACGGTTGTTGACGGATTCCCGCGGATTCCGGTCAACAACCGTAGTCTCGCGGCCATGGTGGACGGAAAGTACGAGTACGGAATCGATTTCGCGCGGGTCGACGCCGTCGACTTCCACACCCATGTCGAGGTCGACGGTCACGGCCACCGCGCCTACGACGACGTGTTGGTCGAGGCCACCGCGAAGTACTTCAAACTCGGCGACGACACTCTGTCGAGCGTCGACGCGCTCGCCGACCTCTACCGCCGGCACAACACCGCGGCGGTGGTGTTCACCATCGACGCCCGCACCGCGATGCGGCACGCGCCCAATTCGATCGAAGACCTCATCGCCGGCGCGGTGCGCAACAACGACGTCCTGATCCCGTTCGGCAGCGTCGACCCGTGGCACGAGCGGCGCGCGGTGCACCGGGTGCACGAACTGGTTCGCGACTACGGCGTCCGTGGGTTCAAGTTCCACCCGAGCATGCAGGCGTTCGAACCGAACGACCGCCGGTTCTACCCGATCTACGAGGCGATCGCCGAGGCCGGGGTGCCCGCGCTGTTCCACACCGGGCAGACCGGGATGGGGGCGGGGCTGCCCGGCGGCCACGGCATCAAACTGCGCTACTCCGACCCGATGCTGCTCGACGATGTCGCCGCCGACTTCCCCGAGCTGACGATCGTGATGGCGCACCCCGCGGTGCCGTGGGTGGACGCGCAGATCTCGATCGCCGCGCACAAGGCCAACGTGTTCATCGACCTGTCGGGCTGGTCGCCGAAGTACTTCCCGCCGCAGCTGGTCCGCGCCATCGGGCGGCAGCTGCGCACCAAGGTGTTGTTCGGGACCGACTTCCCCTACATCCAGCTCGACCGGTGGCGGCGCGACTTCGACGAGCTCCCTGTCGACCCGTCGGTACGCCGGCTCGTCTTCAAGGACAACGCGCTGCGGGTGCTCGGCCTCGCCGGCTGACAATCGCCGAGCGTGCGCTCACTGCGAAAAATCGGCCGATACGTCGCACTGGGCTCACACTCGGCGGGAATCTTGACTCCGTTCCACAGCGTCCCTTACTGTGAGCGCAGTCACGAGTTGAAACGTTTCAAATACGAGGGAGTGGCGATGGCGGAGACGACCGAGCGCGTCTGCTTCCTGCTCCAGCTCAAACCTGACCGCATCGACGACTACCTCGCCGCTCATGAGCACGTATGGCCGGAGATGCTCGACGCCCTGCGACAGGCCGGCTGGCGTAACTACTCCCTGTTCCTGCGCGCCGAGGACGGACTGGTCGTCGGCTACTTCGAGACCGACGACCACGCGGCCGCCACCGCGGCCATGGCCGCCACCGAGGTCAACGACCGCTGGCAGGCCACGATGGCCGACTACTTCGACAGCAGACCCGACCACGCGATGCGTGTCCTGCCGTCGTACTTCCACCTACCCTGAGACGAAGAGACCGAGGACTGCCGTGAAAGTAGGAGCGCGCTCCACCACAGGCTGGAAGGCGACGATCTCCGTCGCGATGTCGAACTACATCGAGGCCGGGTCGATCATCGCGATCGCCACCAGCCTGGGTTTCTGGCAGGCCGAATTCGGCATCAGCAACTTCGGCGTCGGTCTGCTCGCGGCGTTGAGCGCCAACGCCTTCGGCGCCGCGATCGGCGCGATACTGGGCGGGCCGCTCTGCGACCGGTTCGGCCGCAAGGCGATCTACACCTACGACCTGCTGGTCTACATGGCCGGCGTGCTGCTGGCCGCCTGCGCGGTGAACTTCACGATGCTGCTGATCGGGTTCGTCGTCACCGGTATCGCCGTCGGGGCGGGCGTACCCGCGTCGTGGACCTACATCGCCGAGCAGGCGCCGTCGGTGCAACGGGCCAAACACGTCGGCACCGCGCAGCTGGCCTGGTCGACCGGACCGCTGGTCGGGTTCGCGCTGGCCGCCGCCCTCGCGCCGCTCGGACTGCTCGGGTCGAGGCTGATCTTCGCCCACCTGTTCGTCGTCGCGGCGGTCGTGTGGTGGATCCGGCAGGGCCTGCAGGAATCGCAGATCTGGCAGGACGAGGGCAGACACGAGTCGACGCAGATCGCGTCGGCCGTCGGGGTCCGCGGCCTGCGGGGGCTGTTCTCGCGCAAGGTCAACATCACCGCACTGCTCTTCCTCGGCGGCATCTACCTGTTCTGGAACACCGTCGCCGGGCAGGCCGGCATCTTCATGCCGCGGGTCTACGACACCGCAGGCCTGCACTCCGCGGTCCAGCAGAACCTGCTGCAGGTCCTGGTGTGGGGCTGCACCGTCGCCGCCACCTACTTCGGATTCATGGGGCTCGCCGACCGGATGTCGCAGCGGCTGCTCTACGTCATCGGGGCGGCGCTCGGCATCGTCGGGTGGATCGTGCTCGTCGCGTTCACCGACAACGGCGTACCGACCATGCTGATCTTCGCGGTGCTGTGGGGTGTCTCCAGCGGTATCGGCGCCCAGGCGTTCTACAGCCTGTGGACCAGCGAACTGTTCGCCACGCCGTACCGCGCCAGCGCGCAGGGAGTCATGTTCTTCGTGGTGCGCACCGCCACCGGTCTGCTGTCCTACTTCTTCCCGACGATGCTCGCCGTCACCGGGCTGACCGGGGTCGGCCTGCTGCTCGTCGGCCTGCTCACCGTCGCGCTGGTCATCGGCGCGGTGTGGGCGCCGCAGACCCGGGGTAAGACCCTCAAACAGATCGAAGCCGAACGCTACGGCGCCCCCGTCGATCCGGCGGCCGTCGAGAAAGCAGTTGTCACACCATGAATCCGCTACTGGACAACCTCGCGATCGAACTGCCGTCCTGGGCGTTCGGCAACTCGGGTACCCGCTTCAAGGTGTTCGGGACCCCGGGCACCGCGCGCACCGTCGAGGAGAAGATCGCCGACGCCGCGATGGTGCACCGGATGACCGGACTCGCCCCGACGGTCGCGCTGCACATCCCGTGGGACACCGTCGACGACTACGCCGCACTGGCGGCGTACGCCAAGGACCACGGAGTGGCGTTGGGCACGGTCAACTCCAACACCTTCCAGGACGACGACTACAAGTTCGGCAGCCTCACCCATACCGACAGGGCCGTGCGGCAGAAGGCGATCGACCACCACCTGCACTGCATCGAGGTGATGGACCTGACCGGATCGCGTGACCTCAAGGTGTGGCTGGCCGACGGCACCAACTACCCCGGCCAGGGTGACATCCGCGGCCGCCAGGACCGGTTGGCCGAATCGCTGGCCGCGATCTACGGCCACATCGGTCCACACCAGCGAATGGTGTTGGAGTACAAGTTCTTCGAACCGGCGATGTACATGACCGATGTGCCGGACTGGGGGACGTCGTATGCGCACGTGACCGCACTCGGTGAGCGCGCGATGGTGTGCCTGGACACCGGCCACCACGCGCCCGGCACCAACATCGAGTTCATCGTCGCCCAGCTGCTGCGGCTGGGCCGGCTGGGGTCGTTCGACTTCAACTCGCGGTTCTATGCCGACGACGACCTCATCGTGGGTGCGGCCGACCCGTTCCAGCTGTTCCGCATCATGTTCGAGGTGATTCGCGGCGGCGGGCTCGATGCTTCGGGCGAGCGAAGCGACGGGGAGACGACAGAAGCCTCGGGTGTCGCCCTCATGCTCGACCAGTGCCACAACGTCGAGGCGAAGATCCCCGGCCAGATCCGCTCGGTGCTCAACGTGCTCGAGATGACGGCGCGGGCGCTGCTCGTCGACACCGACGCGTTGACCGCGGCGCAGGAGTCCGCAGATGTGTTGCGCGCTAACGAGATCTTCATGGACGCGTTCTACACCGACGTGCGGCCGCAGCTCGCGCAATGGCGTACCGAGCGGGGCCTGCCCGCCGACCCGATGGCGGCGTACGCCGAATCGGGCTACCAGGAGACCATCAACGCTGCCCGCGTCGGCGGCACACAATCGAGTTGGGGAGCATAGCCGATGACCGACACCGTGAAAGAACTGATCGAGCGCTCCAACCGGCTCGGCGCCGACCCCAAGAACACCAACTACGCCGGCGGCAACACCTCCGCCAAGGGCGTCGAAACCGACCCGGTCACCGGCGCTCCCGTGGAGCTGTTGTGGGTCAAGGGTTCCGGCGGTGACCTCGGCACGCTGACCGAAAAGGGGCTGGCCGTGTTGCGGCTGGACCGCATGCGCGCACTCGTCGATGTCTATCCCGGCGTCGAGCGTGAGGACGAGATGGTCGCCGCGTTCGACTACTGCCTGCACGGCCGTGGTGGCGCGGCCCCCTCGATCGACACCGCCATGCACGGCCTGGTCGACGCCGCCCACGTCGACCACCTGCACCCGGATTCGGGGATCGCGATCGCGACGGCGGCTGACGGGGAGGCGTTGACCAAGCAGATCTTCGGCGACCGGGTGGTGTGGGTGCCGTGGCGGCGGCCCGGATTCCAGCTCGGACTCGACATCGCCGAGATCAAGCGGGCCAACCCGCAGGCCATCGGCACCATCCTCGGCGGCCACGGCATCACCGCGTGGGGTGACACCTCGGCGGAGGCCGAGGCGCATTCGCTGGAGATCATCGAGACCGCCGAACGCTACATCGCCGAACACGGCCGCAGCCAACCGTTCGGGGAGCCCCTGGCCGGCTACGGCGCCCTGCCCGACGGGCAGCGCCGGACGAAGGCCGCCGAACTCGCCCCGTTCCTACGCGGGCTCGTCTCCACCGACAAACCGCAGGTCGGCCATTTCACCGACGATCCGCGCGTGCTCGAATTCCTCGGCGCCAGTGCGCATCCGCACCTGGCCGCACTCGGCACCAGCTGCCCCGACCACTTCCTGCGCACCAAGGTCAAACCGCTGGTGCTGGACCTGCCCGCCGACGCCGCGGTCGAGGACTGCAAGGCTCGGCTGGCCGAACTGCACGAGGCGTACCGCGCCGACTACCGGGCCTACTACGAGCGGCACGCCGCACCCGACAGCCCGGCGATGCGCGGCGCCGACCCGGCGATCGTGCTGATCCCCGGTGTCGGGATGTTCAGCTACGGCAAGGACAAGCAGACCGCCCGGGTGGCCGGCGAGTTCTACCTCAACGCCATCAACGTCATGCGCGGCGCCGAGGCGATCTCCACCTACGCGCCGATCGACGAGGCGGAGAAGTTCCGGATCGAGTACTGGGCGCTGGAGGAGGCCAAACTGCAGCGCATGCCCAAACCCAAACCGCTGGCCACCCGCATCGCGCTGGTGACCGGTGCGGCGTCGGGCATCGGCAAGGCGATCGCCACGCGGCTGGCTGCCGAGGGGGCGTGCGTCGTGATCGCCGACCTCGACGCGGCGAAGGCCCAGTCGGCGGCATCAGAAATCAACACTGCGATCGGCTCCGCAGATATCGCGGTGGGCATCGCCGCCGACGTCACCGACGAGGGCGCCGTCCAGGCGGCGATCGACGCATGCGTGCTGGCGTTCGGCGGCATCGACATCGTCGTCAACAACGCCGGGCTGTCGCTGTCGAAGTCGCTGCTGGAGACCACCGCCGAGGACTGGGATCTGCAGCACGACGTGATGGCGCGCGGCTCGTTCCTGGTGTCCAAGGCCGCGGCGAAGGCGCTGATCGACCAGGGTCTCGGCGGCGACATCATCTACATCTCGTCGAAGAACTCGGTGTTCGCCGGCCCGAACAACATCGCCTACTCGGCGACGAAGGCCGATCAGGCCCACCAGGTCCGGCTGCTCGCCGCCGAACTCGGTGAGCACGGCATCAAGGTCAACGGCATCAACCCCGACGGCGTGGTGCGCGGGTCGGGCATCTTCGCCGGCGGGTGGGGCGCGAAACGTGCCGCGGTGTACGGGGTTCCGGAGGAGGAGCTCGGCAAGTACTACGCGCAGCGCACTCTGCTCAAACGCGAGGTGCTGCCCGAGAACGTCGCCAACGCCGCGTTCGCGCTGTGCACGTCGGACTTCTCGCACACCACCGGATTGCATGTGCCGGTCGACGCGGGCGTCGCCGCGGCCTTCCTGCGATGAGCCAGGTCGCGGCGGTCGACCTCGGCGCGACCAGCGGCCGGGTCATGCTCGCCGACATCGGCCCGGACCACCTCGACATGGCGGCGGTGGCGCGCTTTCCCAACGATCCGGTGCGAGTGTGGAACGGCCGGCGCAACGCGCTGCACTGGGACGTCACCGGCCTGTACGGCCAGGTGTGCCAGGGGTTGACGGCCGCCGCCAGGGCGGCCGACCACCTCGTCGGGATCGGCGTCGACTCGTGGGCGGTGGACTACGGACTGCTGCGCGAGGGCCGGCTGCTGGGGACTCCGCACCATTACCGCGACGACCGCACCGCCACCGGCGTGGACCTCGTACACGCGGTGGTGGACGCCGAGGAACTCTACGCCCGCAACGGCATTCAGTTCCTGCCGTTCAATACCGTCTATCAGTTGGCCGTGGAACGCGCGGACGGGCTGCTCGACTCTGCCGACACGGTGCTGCTCGTCCCCGACCTGATCAACTACTGGTTGACCGGTCGCGCCGCCGCCGAGCGGACCAACGTGTCGACCACCGGGCTGCTCGGCCTCGACGGTCACTGGGACACCGCCCTGATGCACCGGATCGGATTGCGCCCGAGCCTGTTCCGCGACCTCGTCGAGCCGGGCAGCGTGCTGGGGCCGATCCGCCCGGAGGTCGCCGCATCCCTCGCCCTCGCCGATGACGTCCAGGTGGTGTCCGTCGGCTCGCACGACACCGCGTCGGCGGTCGCCGCGATACCCATGCAGCCGCAGCGGTCGGCCTACATCTCCTGCGGCACCTGGGGTCTGGTCGGCGTCGAACTGCCGGACCCGGTCGTCACCGCCGACAGCCGAAGCGCCAACTTCACCAACGAGATCGGCGTGGAGGGCCGGGTGCGGTTCCTGCGCAACGTGATGGGCACCTGGCTGCTGTCGGAGACCGTGCGGCAGTACGAACGCGACGGCACGCCCGCCGATCTGGCGGTACTGCTGGCCCAGGCGGCCGCGGCGCCCGCACCCGCCGAGGTGTTCGACACCGACGACCCGCGCTTCCTGCCGCCCGGGGACATGCCCGCCCGCATCGCGGCGTGGTACCGCGAACAGGGGCTGCCCGCGCCGGCCGGTCCGGCCGAAACCGTGCGCGCCATCGTCGAAAGTCTCGCCGCCGCATTCGCCGCCGCGGTGGACGCCGCCGCCCGCCTCTCCGGTGTCGACGTCGCGACGGTGCACATGGTCGGGGGCGGCTGCCGCAACACGCTGCTGTGCCAGCTGACCGCCGACCGGCTCGGCAGGCCGCTGCTGGCCGGCCCCGTGGAGGCCACCGCACTGGGCAACGTACTGCTCACCGCGCGCGCCACCGGACTGGTCGACGGCGACCTCGACGGCCTGCGCGCACTGGTCGCCGACCGGTTCCCCGCAACCCGCTACGTCCCGTCTGGTGCAATGGTGTCGTGGTGAGCATGCGGGAGGTGGCCGCGGCAGCGGCCGTCTCGGTCGGCACGGTGTCCAATGTGCTCAATTCACCCGAGAAGGTCGCTCCCGCCACCGTGGCACGGGTGCACGCCGCGATCGAGGAGTTGGGGTTCGTCCGCAACGACGCTGCCCGCCAACTCAAGGCCGGGCGGTCGCGCAGCGTCGGCCTGGTGGTACTCGACGTCGGTAACCCGTTCTTCACCGACATCGCCCGCGCCGCCGAACACCGCGCGGGCGAACACAATCTGACCGTGCTGCTCGGCACCTCCGACGACGACCCCGGCCGCGAACGGGCCTACCTCGACGCGTTCGACGAACAACGCGTGTTCGGGCTGCTGGTGTCACCGATCGGCGACGATCTCGACCGGCTGAACGCTTCCCGTCAGCGCGGCACCCCGGTCGTGCTGGTCGACCGCGACGGCACCGGAACCCCGTTCGACTCCGTGGCGGTCGACGACGTCGCGGGCGCCCGCCTGGCCGTCGACCATCTGTGCGCCACCGGCCGCAGGCGGATCGCGTTCGTCAGTGGGCCCACCGAACTGCGGCAGGTGCGCGACCGGTTGCGTGGTGCGCGGGAGGCGGTCGCCGACGTGGTGGGCGCCGAACTGGAGGTCATCGACACCCCGTCGCTCACCGTCCTCGAGGGCCGCGCGGTGGGGGAGCGGTTGCGGGCACGGCCGCCCCACCGCCGCCCGGACGCCGTGTTCTGTGCCAACGACCTGCTCGCGATCGGCGTGCTGCAGGCGCTCACGCTGCTGGGCGGCATCCGGGTACCGGACGACATCGCGCTGGTCGGTTACGACGACATCGACTTCGCCCGTTCGGCTGTGGTGCCGCTGACGTCGGTGCGCCAGCCGACGCGGGCCATCGGGACGACGGCCGTCGACCTGCTGATCGCCGCCGCCGACGAGGGCACCGCGCACCGCGCCGAACACATCGTGTTCCAACCCCAGCTCGTGACGCGCGATTCGGCCTAACCCTCGACGATCAGCACATCCAGCGTGCGCGGGCCGTGCACACCCTCGACCCGGTTGAGCTCGATGTCGCTGGTGGCACTCGGACCGGAGATGAACGTCAACGGCCGCAACGGATCCAGCGCGGCGAACGCCTGCGGAACGGTGTCGACGATCTGGCGGGTGAACACCACGCAGATGTGGTGGTCGGGGATCAGCGTCAACGCCCGCCGGCCCTGCGCGAAGCCGGCGTCGAGCACGATGGTCCCCGTCGCGGCGATTCCCACCGCGCACCCGGTCACCACGGCGTCGACCTCGTCCAGTTCGGCGTTGGACAACGGCGGGGCATCACGCACCGCGTCCAGGCCGTCGACCCAGTCGCCCGGTATGTCGGCGGGCACGGCGACCCGGCCTCCCCGCGGGACCAGCGTGGCGACCACCGGTGCCACCGCGCCGACGACCGGGCGGACCCGCGCCCGATATTCGCCGACCGTCTCGGCGAACCGGGCGACGTCACCGTCGCCGTGCAGCGGTGCGCGGTCATAATCGCGCGGGACCGCCACCGCAGCGGGTGGCGCACCCGCGAGCGCCTGTCGGATGCGGTTCAGCACAACGTCTTTCGCGTCAGCCATGGGTTCTGCTCCACCACTGGCGGAACGTCTCGGGTGGCGGCTCGGGCATGTCCCTGCTGGCGGTCCACTTCGAGCCGGGCCACGGCAGCATCGTGATCCGGTGGTCGGCGTTGGCGACCAGCCGCCCGGCCGCCAGCGCTTTCTCGGCGAGCCCGAACCGGCGCGGTGACGCCATCGCCCATGCCGCGGCCTTCATGGCCAGGTCTTGGCCGCCGGGGATCCCGCCGCGCTCGGCATCGACCTCCTTCGCCCGCAGATGCACCAGGATCGACGGGATGTCGATGCGGACGGGGCAGGCGTCGAAGCAGGCGCCGCACAGCGAGGATGCGTACGGCAGTGAGGCGTTGGGGTCGTCGTGGCCGTCGGTCCCGGTGAGCTGAGGGGACAGGATCGCCCCGATCGGTCCCGGATAGACCGAGCCGTAGGCGTGTCCGCCGGTGCGCTCGTAGACCGGGCACACGTTGAGGCAGGCACTGCACCGGATGCAGTGCAGCGCGGCCCGGCCCACCTCGTCGGCGAGCACGCTGGTGCGGCCGTTGTCGAGCAGCACCAGATGGAATTCCTGCGGGCCGTCACCGTCGTGCACCCCGGTCCACATCGAGGTGTAGGGGTTCATCCGCTCGGCGGTCGAGGACCGCGGCAGCAGTTGCATGAACACCTCGAGGTCGGTGAAGCGCGGGACCACCTTCTCGATACCCATCACCGTGATCAGGGTCTGCGGCAGCGTCAGACACATGCGGCCGTTGCCCTCGGATTCGACGACCGCGAGCGTACCCGTCTCGGCCACACCGAAGTTCGCGCCGCTCACCGCGACCTTCGCCGACAGGAACTTGCGGCGCAGGTGCGCGCGGGCGGCCATGGCGAGGACGCGGGGTTCGTCGGTCAGGTCCGCCGCCCCCGGCATCTCCCGCCGGAAGATCTCGCGGATCTCGGCGCGGTTACGGTGGATCGCCGGCACCAGGATGTGACTCGGCTTGTCGTGTCCGAGTTGGACGATCAACTCGGCGAGATCGGTCTCCACCGCGGCGATCCCGATGGACTCGAGGTACTCGTTGAGCCCGATCTCCTGAGTGGCCATCGACTTGACCTTGACCACCTCGTCGGCGCCGGCAGCCCGGGTGAGGTCGCCGACGATGCGGTTGGCCTCGTCCGCGTCGCGCGCCCAGTGCACCACCCCGCCGCGCGCGCTGACGTTGCGCTCCAGCTCCTCGAGCAGTTCCGGTAACCGCGCCAGCACGTCCTGTTTGAGCGCACTGCCCGCCGCGCGCAGCTGTTCCCAGTCGGCGCACTCGCCGACCGCGTTCAGCCGTTTGGCGCGGATGGTTCGCGTCGCGTACCCGACGTTGCGTCGCATCTGGGTGTCGCGCAGGGCCTTTCGGGCCGCGCGGGGGAACGGGTCGTCGCCGCGCAGGTTGCCGGTGCCGGGAGTGCCGAGGAACGTGCTCACCGCGCACCCGCCACCGCGTCGTCGGTGGAGGCCAGGATCTCGGCGAGGTGCACGGTGCGCACCCCGGAGCGAATGCGGCTCAGCCCGCCGCCGATGTGCATCAGGCAGGACGAGTCGCCGGCACTGCAGACCTCCGCCCCCGAGTCGATCACGTGGGCCATTTTGTCGGCGAGCATGGCCGTCGAGGTGTCGGCGTTCTTCAGCGCGAACGTACCGCCGAACCCGCAGCACGATTCGGCGTCGGCGAGGTCGACCAGCGTCAGGCCGCGCACGTGGCGCAGCAGTTCCAGGGGTTTGTCACCCACCCGCAGCATCCGCAGGGAGTGGCAGGTCGGGTGATAGGTGACCCGGTGCGGGTAGTAGGCGCCGACGTCGCGGACGTCGAGCACGTCGACCAGGAATTCCGACAGCTCGTAGGTGCGCGCCGCGACCGCCTCCGCCCGGGTGGCCAACCGCTCGTCGCCGGCACGGCGGGCCACCATCGCGTGCTGGTGGCGCACCGAGCCCACGCAGGATCCCGACGGCGCCACCGCGGCATCGCACCCGGCCCGTTCGAACACCTCGACGTGGTGGCGCACCAGCGCCGTCGCCTCGTCGAGATATCCCGTGTTGACGTGCATCTGACCGCAGCACGTCTGCTTCTCGGGGAAGACCACGTCGTGGCCGAGCCGTTCGAGCAGGCGCACGGTGGCGATGGCGGCCTGCGGGAACATGGCGTCGGCCAGACAGGTCGCGAACAGGGCGATGCGCATGACACTCCGGGGCTGGTCGGTGTGGTCCGACCACACTACGTCACTGTGGTCGGACCACACCAGCCCAGCTCGCTACTCTCGTCACATGCGCGCACACGAACTCGTCCTGCACCGCATCGAGCGGGACCTGGCCGCGGGCGTGCTCACCGTCGGGGACCGGCTGCCGGGGGAGCGGGCGCTGGCCGGGGAGCTCTCCGTCAGTCGCTCCTCGGTGCGCGAGGCGATCCGCGTCCTGGAGGCCATGGGCGTCGTGCGCACGGCGGTGGGCTCGGGTCCCGAGGCGGGCGCCACCGTCGTCGCCGACCCCATCAGCTCCATCGGCGCCGCACTGCGCCTGCACACCGCGACCAAACACCTGCCCATCGCCGATCTGGTCGACACCCGAATCCTGTTGGAGAGCTGGGCTTTGCGGGAGGCCGCCGATCGCGCACCGCGGCCCGACCTGACGGCCGTCGAGGCAGCCCTCGACGCGATGGACGACACCACGCTGACGCCCGAACAGTTCCTGCGCCTGGACGCGGCCTTCCACGTGGCCATGTCGGAGCTGGCCGGTAACGTCGTGGTGGCGGCGATGATGGCGGCCCTGCGTGACTCGATCCACGACTACGTGCTGGCCGGCGTCCCGCTGCTCGACGACTGGCCGACCGTCGCGGCGACGCTGCGCGGTGAGCACCGCGCGATTTTGGCCGCGGTCCGGCGCGGGCACCCGGCCAAGGCCGCCGATCTGGTGTGCGCGCACATCCGCGGCTATCAGGACCTCATCACGCCGCGATGAGTTTTCCGCGGACCGGTGGTCGACACCGGTGACCGCATCACCGAGAAGGAGACTCACGTGCCCGTTCGTGCCGCCGCCCCGCTGGGCGCCCCCATCTGGATCGACCTGTCCACCTCCGACATGGACCGCGCGCAGCGGTTCTACGCAGAGGTGTTCGGCTGGACGTTCACCAGCTCCGGCCCCGAGTACGGCGGCTACGTCACCGCCGCGAAGGACGGACACGTGGTCGCCGGCCTGATGCCCAAGCACCCCGACTACGACGGGCCCGACGGCTGGATCACCTACCTGCACACCGCCGACATCGACGCCACCGTGGCGGCGGCCACCGCGGCGGGCGGCACCAACTGCGGCGGCGTCATGGACATCCCGGCGAAGGGACGGATGGCGCTGCTCACCGATCCGGCCGACGGCTTCGTCGGGCTGTGGCAGCCGGGTGGTCACCGCGGCTTCGAGGTGGTCGACGAGCACGGCGCACCCGCCTACCACCAGCTCACCACGCGCGACTTCGGCGCAGCGCTCGACTTCTACCGGCAGGTGTTCGGGTGGCAGTACGAAACCGTGTCCGACACCGACGAATTCCGCTACGCCACAGCCATGTTCGACGGTGCGGCCCTGGTGGGTGTGATGGACGGCGGCCAGTTCCTCGGCGCAGGGACGCCGTCGGACTGGTGTGTGTTCCTCGGCAGCGACGACGTCGACAAGACGATCGCGCTGATCGTCGACCACGGCGGCAGCGTGGTCCGTCCGGCCGAAGACACGCCCTACGGGCGGCTGGCCGCGGTGGCCGACCCGACCGGCGCCGGTTTCAACCTCACCTCGCTCGAGCGCTGAGCTACCGGGAAGATGGGGGTCATGCCGACCCCTCCCGTTTACGTCCAGGCGTGCATCAACGGTGCCCGCACCCCCGATGCGCACCCCGGCCTGCCCGTCACCCCGGAGCAGTTGGCCGCCGCGGCCGTCGCCGCCCACGAAGCCGGCGCCCAGTCGGTGCACCTGCATCCGAAGGACGCCGGTGGCGCCGACTCGCTGGACCCCGAGATCGTCGGGGCGGCGATCACGGCGGTCCGCCACGCCGCCCCCGGCCTTCCGCTGGGGGTGACGACGGGCTACTGGGCGCTGCCGGACGCGCAGCGCCGGCTCCGCACGGTCGAGAGCTGGTCGGTGCTGCCGGATTTCACCTCGCTCAACTGGCATGAGCCGGGCTCGCCGGAGCTGGCGCAGCTGCTGCTCGGCAAGGGCGTCGGAGTCGAGGTGGGGATCTTCCACGCCGAGGCCGCCGAATCGTGGGCGGCCTCGGCGGTGGCTCCGCACTGCCTGCGGGTGATGATCGAACTGCAGGCCGACGAGGACGCGGCCACCGCCGACACGCTGCTCGACATCGTGCGGTCCGCGGGTTCACCCGCGCCGGTGCTGCTGCATGGACTCGACGAAAGTTGTTGGCCGCTCCTGCAACACGCCGGGGTGCGCAACTTGCAGACGCGTATCGGCCTGGAGGACACGCTGCTGCTGCCCGACGGCTCACCGGCCCCGGACAACGCGGCGCTGGTCGCGGCCGCCGTCGGCCTGCTCAGCCGCTGACGGTGCCCAACTCGAAGTCGGCGAAATCGAATCCGGGCACCACCACACAACTGACCAGGCTGGGCTCGTCGTCGCGGGGGCGGGCGCGCTGCCAGTGCCGGGCGGGCACGACCAGCTGGGGGCTCTCCCCGGCGTCGACGTCACTGCCGAGTAGATGCGTTGTCGCCGAATCGTGTTCGGGTCCCATCTCGAGCAGCAGCGGGCTGCCGCGGTGGTACATCCACAACTCGGCGCTGCGCACCGCGTGCCACGCCGACTGCTGCCCCGGCATCAACAGGAACAGGATCGCCGTTCCCGCGCTGCGGGGACCCGTGTAATCCGGGGGCAACGCGGACTGGGTGACCGTGAGGTCACTGCGCCACGTCTCCCGGTACCAACCACCCTCGGGGTGGGGCGACAGGTCCAGTCGCTGCGCCCACGCCGGGAGATCGCTCATCGCATGCACCGCCTTGGTCGGAGTCATCTCAGCGTAGAGACCATCCGCCCGGTGGTCGACCGCGACGCGCGACCCCGCACGCTAGTCTCATCGCATGCTGCGTCCCGGGTGGCTGGTCGCGTCGTGTGCGGCGGTGCTGGCCGTGAGTGCGTGGCTGCCGTGGCTGACCACGTCCGCGGACGGCGGCGGACGCGCCAGCGCGATCGGCGGAACGGCCGGCAGCCTGGTGCTGCCGGCCCGCTTCGGCGCCGGGCAGTTGATCGTCCTGCTGGCGGCCGCCCTCGTGGTGGCCGGGGCGATGGCGGCGCGAGGACTGTCCGAGAGGGTGGCTTCGGTTGCCGCGCTGGCGGTTTCGCTGCTGATCGTCGCGATGACCGTGTGGTATCACCACATCAACGTCCAGGATCAGGTGCACGCCGGATACGGGCTCTACATCGGTGGCGGCGTGGCCGTGGCCGCGGTGCTGTGCTCGGTGTGGTCGCTCGTGGCGGCCATGTCCCGCGGCCCCCGCTGACACGGCGAGGCCGCGGGTGGATCGGGTGATCCTCCCGCGGCCTCGATGGGGAAGCCGCCCGCCGCTATTCGGCGTCGACGGTCGTGGGTCGGATGGACTTCTGCCCGCCGCCGTGGGCGACGTCGATCTTGCGGGGCTTGGCGCGTTCGGCCATCGGGATGGTGACGGTCAGCACGCCGTTCTCGTAGGTCGCCGTGATCGCCGACGCGTCGACGCCCTCACCGAGGGACAGCTGCCGCCGGTAGGTGCCGAAGAACCGTTCGCTGGCGAGCCATTGCACGGAGTCCTCGGACCGCGCGGTGCGGTGTGCCGAGATGGTGAGTGTGCCGTTGTCGACATTGACGTCGACCGAGCCGGGATCGACACCGGGCAGATCGGCGGTCAGCACGTAGTGGTCGTCGATCTTGCAGAGATCCATCGGCATGAACCGGGGAGTGCGGTTTGATCCGGTCTGGCTGCTCAGCAAACCCCGGGTCCAGGTGTCTAGGTCACTGAACGGATCAAAGCGAAGCACAGCAATCCACCTCCTCGTCGATCCAGAGCCCGCCACCCTGGCGGGCGACCAAATCACTGTGCGCCCTTAGATTAGCACTCGGCACATGCGAGTGCTAGACCGATTTCCGGAAAATTTTGGCAGAGCCGCGCTGGTGGGCGGCGTGTGCGGGGAGGTGCCCGTGCGGGCGCTCGGCTCCCGGGGGAAGGCGGCGCTGCGACGGAGCCGGCTGTGACCGGAGCGTGCGGCGGAGGCTCTTGACGCCGTGTCCGCCGCCTGGGCGGGCCGCGTCCGTCGGTACGCGGCAACCACTCGGCGAGGCTGCGCAACGGCGCAGCAACTTGCGGGCGGCCCCGCCGGCTCTTGGTCTGAACCGACGAGACCTCGGCGGGTGTGGTGGTCGACCGCCACATCCGCCTCAGCGCACCATTCCCGTCGCAGCACTTCGCAAACGTTTCTGTGTGCGTTCGATCGAGATCGGGAAGACTGCAGCCATGGCCGAATCGAACACGCACGACCTCGCCATGCGTATGGCGGAGTTGGCGCGATCCCTCGCCCTGCCCCGTGACCTCGACAGCATCCTGTCGGGCGTCACGGCCACGGCCAAGGATCTGATCCCGGGGGTGGACGCGGCGGGCATCCTGCTCGTCGGCCGCGGTGGGGACTTCGAGTCGGTCGCCCAGGTCACCGATTTACCGCATCAGCTCGACGAGCTGCAGATGAAATTCCGTGAGGGGCCGTGCGTGCAGGCGGCGCTCGATGACGTCGTGGTGCGCACGGACGACTTCCGTGAGGAGACCCGCTGGCCGCAGTACGCCCCGGCGTGTATCGAGCTCGGTGTGCTCAGCAGCCTGTCGTTCAAGCTCTACACCGCCGACCGAACGGCGGGCGCGCTCAACCTGTTCGGGTTCCAGCCCCGCACCTGGGACAGCGACGCCGAGACCATCGGTGCGGTGCTGGCCGCGCACGCCGCGGCCGCGCTGCTCGCCCACCGAGAAGGTGATCAATTGCGGTCCGCGCTGTCGACCCGTGACCGCATCGGCCAGGCCAAGGGCATCATCATGGAGCGCTACAAGGTCGACGACGTGCAGGCGTTCGAGATGATGCGCCGGCTGTCGCAGGACAGCAACAAGAAGCTGACCGAGATCGCACAGCAGGTGATCGACACCCGCGGGTGACCAGCCTTTGTACGCCGACGGCCCCGCCGAAACTGCTGTCAGGTCACGAGTTTCCCGCCTGTCTCGATCTGGCAGCAGTCTCGGCGTGTGAAGGCTGGTTAGTGGCCGTGCTTCCAGTGGCCGTGACCGTGGCCCCGGCCGCGCGGCCCGTCGTCGTGCCAGTTGACCCAGCCCGGCGTGTCGACGCAGGCGTAGGCGAACCCGTACGGGCCGCTGACGCACACGTCCGGTCCGGCCGACGCGGGCGCTGCGCCGGCGAGGGCGGCGACCGGCAGGGCGGCCGCGCCGACGGACAGCACCATGATCTTCAGCTTGTTCTTCAGCATCTTCGATCGGATCACACGATCACTTTAGTGTGGCTATCTAACGGCGAACAAGGGTGTCCCGCTGACGCTTTCGTCAATACCGGTCGGCCCGCCGAGACTGCTGGCAGATCACGAATTCGCTGGCAAACGCGATCTGGCAGCAGTGTCGGCGCCGCCGAAACGTGCCCCCGGCAGGATTCGAACCTGCGACACCGGCTTTAGGAGAGCCGTGCTCTATCCCCTGAGCTACGGGGGCGGCCGTGGCAGTTTACCGCCCCGCCGACGAACCTCACCGCAGCTGCGCGATCACCTTCGCGAACGCCTCGGCGTGCGGCGCCTGCACGATCACGTAGGAGATGCCGTAGCGGTCCCGGTACTCGCGCAGCCGGTCGGCCATGTCGTGCGGCGTCCCGGACAGCACCCCCGGATGCCGCAGCAGCTGGTCGTCGGACAGATCGGGCAGGAAGCGGCGGGGGATCGTCAGGTCGGGGCGGCCCGAATCGTCCACCGGCATCGCGGTGATCGCGACGTTGAGCTCGAGCGCATCGAACCGGTCACCGGCCGCCGCCCGGACGAACGCGATGCGCTCGGCCAGCGGGTCGGCGTCGCCCTCGGCGGCCCGGTCGCCGCCCGTCAGCCCGATGATGTCGGCGTGGCGGGCGGCCACCGTCAAAAGGCGGTCGCCGTTACCCGCGATCAGGACCGGAACGGCCGGGAGGTGTTCGGCGAAGTACTCGGTCACATGCTGCAGATGGTCGACGCGTTGGCGCGCCGTCGGGAACGGCAGCTCGGCGGCTTCGAACTCCTTGCGCACGTACCCCGCGCCGAGGCCCAGCTCGAACCGGCCCGCGGACAGCTCGTGCAACGCGGCGACGTCGCGCGCCAGCAGCGCAGGCCGGTAGAAGCCCGCGTTCAGCACGAAGGTCCCCATGCGCAGCGTCGTCGTGGCGGCGGCCGCGGCGGTGAGCACTGGGAACGGCGCCGGTGCCCCGAGGTGGTCCGGGACGTGCAGGACGTCGAAGCCCTGGCCCTCGGCCCGGCGCGCCGCCTCCTGCACCTTCGCCAGCGAGTCGGCCGAATGCAGTCCGACGCCGAACCGGAAATCCGCCTTCATCCCCGGATCCTATGCGCGCCGTCGAAAACGGATGTTTGATCGGAGTAGCCAGTGGTTACTAATGATCCGCACGCTCCGCGCCACGGCGGAGACAACCGAAAAGCCACACCCAGATCCGGCCCGTCGTGAGTACGCCCGACGGGCCGGATCAATGTCTCGAGAAGGGTCAGCGCGACAACCATGGCCGCCCATCCCACCGTCGGTGTCGAAGAGGAGTTCCTGCTCGTCGACCCGGAAACCGGCGCCCCGATCGCCCGCAGCCGCGAGGTCGCGCAGCGCGCCGGCGAACTCGGGGTCGATCTGCAGCTCGAGCTGACGTCGTGCCAGGTGGAGACCGCGACCGAGGTGTCCAGCAGCATGACCGACGTCCGCGAGCAGCTGACCCGACTGCGGACCACGGCCGCGCGCGCCGCCGCCGACAGCGGGGCGCGGCTGCTGGCCGTCGCCGTACCCCCGACCGTTCCGCACGAGTTCCCGGTGACCGACAGTCCCCGCTACCACCGCATCGCCGAACGGTTCGGGATGCTTGCCCGCGAACAGGGGATCTGCGGTGCGCACGTCCACGTCGCGGTGCCCACCCGGGAGGTGGCGATCCGGGTGAGCAACCGGCTGCGGCCCTGGCTGCCGGTGCTGCTCGCGCTGACCGCCAACTCCGCGATCTACCGCAGCGCCGACAGCGGCTACGCCAGTTGGCGCCGGATGCTGTGGGCGCGCTGGCCCAGTGCCGGGCCGCCGCCGCACTTCGACTCCGTCGACGAATACGACGCGATGGTGCGGATGCTGCTGCACTCCGGCGCCATGCTCGACGAGGGGCAGGTCTACTGGGACGTCCGGCCGTCGGCCAACTTCCCGACGATCGAGGTGCGCGTCGCCGACGTCCCGGCCACCGTGGCCGACACCGTGCTGTTCGCCGCGCTGGTGCGGGCCACCGTGATGACCGTGCTCGACGACGAGCGCAACGGCGCGGGCGTGCCGCGCATCTCGGCGCACGCGCTCGACGCCGCCTACTGGCGGTCGGCCCGCGACGGGCTGGACGGGACGGCGATCGACCTCGCCGAATCGCACGCCCCGGTGCCCGCGCGCGAACTGCTCGCCGGCCTGGTCGACCGCATCACCCCGGCGCTGCAGGCGGTCGGCGACCACGACCTGGTCTGCGACGAGCTGGCGCGCCTCGACGAACAGGGCAACGGCGCCATGCGTCAGCGCGCGGCGTGGCAGCGGCGCGGCGACGTCGCCGACGTGGTCGACGCGGTCGCCGAGGCGACGCTGGCCGGCCTAGGCCAGCGGTAGCTCGGCGAATGCCGGTGACGTGGGCCGCTCGGAGCCGCCGGGCGGTTCGACGGTGAACGCCAGCGCCTGCGACGCCCCGATGTCGGACAGCACGGCGGTGGTCGACGGCGAGACCGCGGTCGCGTCCATCGTCCCCGCCGAGTGCGGTCCGTCCGAGTCGACCAGCCACATCTGATAGACGGTGCCCGGCTTCGGCGGTGGCACGTCGTTCATCACCAGCACGCCGGCGTCACGCTCCTTGGAGAACACCACGGTGGCGGTGCCGCCTCCGGGGATCGGACCGGAGACGGTCTGCACGTCCGGGGCGGCGAACACCTGATCCGCCGTCGTCGGCGTGGCCGCCGGCCGCAACGCGAACCCGACCCCCAGCGCGCCCAGCCCGATCACCGCGATGGCGGCGGCCGCGAGCACGGCCGTGCGCCAGCGCGACGGCCGGCGCGGCAGCTCGCGCACCGGATCTTCGGCGACCGCGGCGAGCAGGTTGTCCCGTAGCTGGGCAGGCGGTTCGACGGCCGTGGCCGCGGACAGCAGCGCCATCGTCTCCCGCACCGAGCGCACCTCGTCGGTGAAGGCGTCCGCCACCTCGGGTGGCGCGGTGGTCAGCCGGCGCTCGATGTCGTCACGCTCGCCGGTCGGCACCGCATGCAGCGCATACGGCGTCGCCAGGTCGAGGAGATCGGAGTTCATCGGCTCGGTCATGAGATGCCCAGACAGTTCTTGAGACCGCGGATGCCATCACGCATCCGCGATTTGATTGTCGCGAGATTCGCCGACAGACGCTCGGAGACCTGGACATACGTCAGTCCCTCGTAATACGCCAGCTGGATCGCCTCCCGCTGCAGATCGGTCAGCGACTCCATGCAGTCGACGACGCGGCGGCGTTCGTCGAGCAGGATCACCGAGTCCGCGACGTGGTCGGCGGGCGGGTCGACGGTCGCCGCGCCGTACCGGGACTCCCGCTGCGATGCGGCCTCCTCCGAACGCACCCGGTCCACCGCGCGGCGGTGCGCCAAGGTGAGCAACCAGGCCATCGGTGACCCTGCGGTGGGGTCGTAGCTGCCGGCCGACCGCCACACCTGCAGATAGATGTCCTGTGTGGTCTCTTCGCTGTACCCCGGATCGCGCAGCACCCGGGTGACCATTCCGAAGACCCGCGCCCTCGTCCGGTCGTAGAGGGTGGCGAACGCGTCGACGTCCCGCTCGGCCACCTGCCGTAACAGTACGTCGAGGTCAGTGGTCACGAACGGTAGCCTAACCGGCCCTGCCAGGGCGGTCATCGGTATGGTCGTCCCCGGTCGCGGTGGTCGGATCGACCTGTCCCGCAACCGCTTCGATGCGCTGTCCCGGCTTTGCTCATGAATGCGCCACACTCGCCGTCCGCGCCTGCGGCGTTTCGGCGGCGGCCCGGGGCGTCACCGGCACCCGGCGGGCCCGCAGGATCAACCCCTGCACGCGCAGGCTCAACGCGCTCATCTGCGGTGCGAACGGTTTGGTCAGCTGCAACCGCAGCACCTGGGCCAGGGTGGCAGGCCGGCGCGTACCGCGCAGGGTGCCGACGATCGCCGGCTGGTTGTCGCGGTGCAGTGAGATCGTGACGTCAAGTTCGGCGCCGGGCCGCGGTGCCCGCACCAGGTAGTAGCCGTCCACGCCGGTGAACGGCGAGGCGTAGAACCGGTTTCGCACCATCGCGGGATTGGGGCCGTCCGGCGGGATCACGTAGACGTGCCATTCGCCGTCGGTGTTGTGCACCTCGGCGAGCACATGCCGCAGCACCCCGTGGACGTCGTGGCACCAGTACAGGGTGAGCGGATTGAACGAATAGCCCAGCATCCGCGGCTGCAGCAGCGCGGTCACGCGGCCGCCGCGGAGGTCGATGCCCCGGTCGGCCAGCACGCTGTCGACCCGCGCGCGCAGCGTGTCGCCCGCGACGCCGTCGAAGTGGTCGCGCGCGTCGAAGCGGGCGAACGGCCGCGCCCAGCGGGGCAGCCGCGGCATCGCGTCGAGATCCACGTACCAGCTGTAGCTGTTGAGCTCGAAGTAGTGGTGCACGGGCGCACGCCGCAGGTGGGTGACGCGGGTCCGGTACAGCGCGGGCGTCGATGTCGGTTCCACGATCGTCATTCGGAGCCGAGAGTCCGATGGATGGTTATAGTTCCCGCCGTGGCAGCGACGGTATATCGCAACGGGACCATCTGGACCGGCACGCCCGAGCCCGTCACCGACGCGCTGCTGGTGGTCGACGGTGCCATCGCCGCGGTGGGGGAGGCGGCCACCGCCCGCGCAGCCGACGACGAAGTGGACCTCGACGGCGGCTTCCTGATGCCCTCGTTCGGCGACGGGCACGCCCACCCGCTGCTCGGCGGCCTCGAAGAGGTGGGCCCACCGGTGCGGGGCTGTGGTTCGGTCGACGAGATCGTCGAGGCGGTGCGCGGCTACGCCGACCGGCATCCCGAGGCGGAATGGATCGTCGGCGCCTCCTACGACGGCAGCCTCGCCGAGGGAGGACTGTTCGACGCGCGCTGGCTCGACGCGGCCGTGCCGGACCGCCCCGTGGTGCTGCGGGCCTGGGATTACCACACGGTGTGGTGCAACTCGGTGGCCCTGCAGCGCGCCGGTGTCACCGCCGACACCCCCGACCCGGTGCTCGGAGAGATCCCGCACCGCGAGGACGGTTCGGTGCTCGGCACACTGCGCGAGTGGGGCGCGGTCGACCTCGTCACCGCGGTCATGCCGGAACGCGACGAGGACATCCGGGTGGCCGCGCTGGGCACCGCAGCCGACTACTACCTGGCCCGCGGCGTCACGTGGGTGCAGGACGCCTGGGTGGAGCCCGGCGATGTGGAGACCTATCTCGCCGCCGCGCGCCGCGACGCCCTGCGGATGCGGTTCAACCTCGCGCTCTACGCCGACCCCCGGCACTTCGACACCCAGCTTCCGCACTTCGCCGAGGCCCGCCGCCGCGTCGACGAGCTGGCGGACCCGCTGCTGACCGCGCAGACCGTGAAGTTCTTCGCCGACGGGGTGGTGGAGAACGAGACCGGCGCGCTTCTGGAGCCGTACTGCTCCGGACTGCACGACCACGGTATGACGGTGTGGGAGGGCGACTCGCTGGCCGAATCCGTGTGCCGGGTCGACGAACTCGGTTTCCAGATCCACATCCACGCGATCGGGGACGCGGCGGTCCGCCAAGCCCTCGACGCCATCGAGCACGCGATCAGGGTCAACGGTCCGCGCGACCGCCGGCCGGTCATCGCCCACGCCCAGCTCGTCGACGACGCCGACATCGACCGGTTCGCCCGGCTCGGCGTGATCGCCAACATGCAGCCGCTGTGGGCGCAGCTCGACCCGCTGATGACTGTGCTGACCGTGCCGCGGCTCGGGCGGGAACGCTCCGACCGGCAGTACCGCATGCGCACCCTGGACGAGGCGGATGTGCTCG
The DNA here is from genome assembly GCA_050205415.1 of Mycolicibacterium litorale. GTDB lineage: Bacteria > Actinomycetota > Actinomycetes > Mycobacteriales > Mycobacteriaceae > Mycobacterium > Mycobacterium litorale_C. The sequence goes on along the minus strand of JBNMQY010000006.1, from coordinate 122,150 downwards.
CGTTCGGCTCGGACTGGCCGGTGTCGTCGGGCGCCCCGCTCGACGGGATCGCCGTCGCGGCGTCGCGGCGCACCGTCGACGGCACCCCGGAGGGTGGCTGGACACCGCAGGAGATCGTTCCCGTCGAGCGTGCGATGCGCGCCTACACCGCCGGTGTGGCGCGTCAGGCGTTCGCCGAAGACCACTGGGGCCGGCTCGTCCCGGGCGCGAGCGCCGACATGGTGTGGCTCAGCGCCGACCCGCGCGACACCCCCGCGCTGGAGATTCCCGCGATCCAGGTACGCGGAACGTGTCTGGGCGGCAAGCTCATAGGGCCGTCGGCACGCTGAAGGGAGTCCTCATGTCATCGACCACACCCCTGAACCCGTCAGTCGGGGAGGGTGAGGGACAGCTGCGCCGCGTTCTCGGCGTGCCCTCGCTGGTGCTGTTCGGGCTCGTGTACATGGTGCCGCTCACCGTGTTCACCACCTACGGCATCGTCACGGTCGAGTCCGGCGGGCGCGTCCCGCTGGCCTACGTGGTGACGCTGGTGGCGATGATCTTCACCGCGCGGTCGTACGCGCGCATGGCCGGGGCATTCCCGGTCGCCGGATCGGCATACGCCTACACGCAGAAGACCTTCGGCGCACCCATCGGCTTCCTGGCGGGATGGTCGCTGCTGCTGGACTACCTGTTCCTGCCGATGCTCAACTACCTCGTCATCGGTCTCTACCTCAACGAGGCCGTGCCCGCGATCCCGCAGTGGGCGATCGTGGTGGTCACCATCGCGATCGTCACGGTGCTCAACATCGTCGGCATCGTGTCGGTGGCGCGGGCCAACATGCTGATCATCGCGATCCAGGCGGTGTTCATCGTGGTCTTCGTCGTGATGACGATCGCCACCGTCTCGGGCTCGGGCACCGTCGACGTGATGGCGCCGTTCCGCGGTGACGGCAGCGCGGGTGGGATGGGGCCGGTGCTGGCGGGCGCGGCGATCCTGTGCCTGTCGTTCCTCGGATTCGACGCCGTGTCAACGCTTTCCGAAGAGGCAAAAGATCCCCGGCGTGACGTGCCGAAGGCCATCATGCTCGCCACCGTCATCTGCGGCGTGCTGTTCATCATCCTGTCCTACGCGTCGCAGGTGGTGTTCCCGTCCAACGCCTTCGATAACGTGGACACCGGTTCGGTGGACGTGATGACCGCCGCCGGTGGGGCATTCCTGGCGGCGTTCTTCACCGCCGCCTACGTCGCCGGGGCGCTCGGTTCGGCGCTCACGTCGCAGGCGTCGGTGGCGCGCATCGTGTTCGCGATGGGTCGCGACGGGGTGCTGCCCCGCAAGGTGTTCGGGCACGTCTCGGTGAAGTTCGGCACGCCGACGTGGGCCATCCTGGTCATCTCGGTGATCTCGCTGCTGGCCCTGGTGATCGATCTGGCGATTCTCGCCTCGGTGGTGAGCTTCGGTGCGCTGGTGGCGTTCTCGGCGGTGAACCTCACCGTGATCAAGCACTACTTCATCGATACCCGCGAGAAGAACGTGATCAACAACCTGGTGCTGCCGCTGATCGGCTTCGCGCTGACGGTCTGGCTGTGGACCAGCCTCTCGGGTGAATCGCTGACCATCGGGTTGATCTGGCTGGCAGCCGGATTCGTCTGGCTGCTGGTCGTCACCCGCGGCTTCAGCCGGCCGACACCGGTCCTCGACCTGGAGGAGACGCCGGCCCAACCGGCCCGGCGGTAGCGCCTACCACGTCCTGGCGGCCGCGACGAGTCCCTGCACGAGCGCCGACGTGGCGGGGGACAGGCCGTCGTCGCCCGGCAGCGGGCTGCGCGGGCTCAGCCCGCGCACCCGGGAGCTCAGCTCGAGTTGCGTTCCACCGCCGCGCATCCGGTTGACCGGGTTGTCGGCGTGCAGTCCGCGCAGTTCCGGTGGGATGGCGTCCAGATCGGTGATCACCCGGTAACCGGGGATGTCGATGTGGGTGGCGAGGTGGGCGGCCAACCTGCGGTTGCGTCCGCCGGCCAGCAGTTCGGTACTGCGCCCGATGCGCCCGTAACCGTGCAGCGAGACGGCGACGTCGACGTGGTCGAGGAACTCCGCGAGCCGCTCCGACTCGCCGGCCAGATACCGCGCCGACGGTAGATGGTGCGGGTACTGCTCGGGGTGACGCACCACGTACACCGACGCGCCGGCGGCTTCCGCGGCGCGCAAGGCGATCACGTCCGTCATCTGCTCCAGGCCTCCGCCGTGGATGGCGAGGAACCCGAACCGCGACCGCAGCACGCTGTCCTCGTAGACCGCGGGGTCGGCGAGCAGCTCCGAAAGCGTCTGTGGTCCATCGGTTTCCGAATGCGGCGGGCGGTGCGGCCAGTGCATCGGATCCCAGCGCCGCAGGAATTCGATCCAGCGGTGCGGCAGGCCGTGGTGCAGGGCGCCGTCGATGATCCGTTCGAGATAGCCCGGCCGCGGCGGACCCGGTTCGACGCGGTGGTCGATGTACACCCACGCCGGCGCCGGACCGTCGTCGGTGTGCACGGTCAGCCGGTCGCGGCGGTAGCGCACCGGCACGCCCTCGGCGCTGTCGAGGGTCGCGAGATCGTGATCGGACAATTCCCACAGCACTCCGTGCACCTGCGCGCCGGCGAGCGGTTCGAGGGTGGCGACGCCCCGCTCGTTGATCAGCCAGTCGTGGTCGGCGAGCGTGGCCGGACGCGGGTCGGCGGCGTCGGGGCAGCGCCGCGCCATCTGCCGCACGCACAGGTTGGACCCGTACGCGAAGTAGGCGTGTCGACCGGAGCGCGACATTCAGCCTGTCACGGTCAGATAAATGAGCACCACGTTCAGCAGACTAATCAAACCGGCGACGAGCCAGCCCAGTGCGGTGGTGACGCGATGGTTGACGTCGTCGCCCATCAGGGTCCGGTCGCTGGTCAACCGGATGAGCGGGATGAGCGCGAACGGAATGCCGAAGGACAGCACGACCTGCGACAGGACCAGGGCGCGGGTGGGGTCGACGCCGAGCGCGAGGATCGCCAGCGCGGGCACCAGGGTGACGAGGCGGCGCACCAGCAGCGGATAATTCCGGCGCAGCAGCCCGCCCATGATCATCGCGCCGGCGTAGGCGCCCACCGACGTCGACGCCAGGCCGGAGGCCAGCAGGCCGATCGTGAAGCACAGCGCGACGGCGGGCCCCAGCGTCTGCTGCACCGCGGCGTGCGCACCCTCGAGCGTGTCGGTGTCGGTCATGCCCTGCAGGTTGGTGGCGGCGACCAGCAGCATCGACATGTTCACCGCGCCGGCGATCAGCATCGCCAACCCGACGTCGATGCGGGTGGCCTTGAGCAGCCGGCGGCGCCTCGGCCCGGCTTCGGGGTGGCCGTGCCGGTCGCGCGCCAGACCGGAGTGCAGGTACACCGCGTGCGGCATCACGGTCGCACCGAGCATCGCCGTCGCCAGCAGGACGCTCTCGGCGCCGTCGAAGCGGGGAAGCAGGCCGCCGGCGACGTCGGCGACGGGCGGCGGCTCGACGAACACGCTCGTCAGGAATCCGATCGCGATGATCAACAGCAGACCGCTGATCACCCGTTCGAAGTGCCGCTGACCCCTGCGGTTCTGCACCGCCAGCAGCACCAGCGAGACCGCGCCGGTGATCACGCCGCCGATCAGCAGGGGCAGGTCGAACAACAGGTACAGGGCGATCGCGCCGCCGACCACCTCGGCGAGATCGGTGGCCATGGCGACCAGTTCGGCCTGCAACCAGTAGGAGATGCGGGTCGGCGTGCGGGTGCGGCCGGCGACGGATTCGGGCAGTGAGCGGCCGGTGACCAGCCCGAGCTTGGCCGACAGGTACTGCACCAGACCGGCCATCACGTTGGCCAGCACGATGACCCAGACGAGGAGGAACCCGAACTCGGCGCCCGCACTGACGTTGGCCGCGACGTTGCCGGGGTCGACATAGGCGATCGCGGCGACGAACGCCGGTCCCAGCAGCACCCACGTCGAGCGGGGACGGGTTTCGGTATCCGGAAGCACCCAGGTTCCTCTCGTCCGGTTTGTCGAATCGAGAAGTTAGGGTAGCCGAAAACTCATGGGCCAAACGCAGCGGCCCAGACCGTCGCGGTCAGCGTGTCGTCGCCGTCAGATCCCGAACGGGAATATGCCGAACCCCCACCACGGGAAGCCGTAGTTGATGTCGGGGGGTGTGGTGACGATCTGGGTGCTGCCGCCGGTCTCGCACTGCGTCGTGCGCGCGCTGGTGTCGACGCATCTCGGAAGCGCGGTGGCCGTCGGTGCCGCGAAGAGCGCAGCGCTGATCAGAGCGACAGCGGAAATCGTTGTGGCCGTGGATGAACCGATACGCATCGGGCCTCCTGACTCGGCCGGGTGCTGTGGTGGCGACCTACCAACCCATGACCAGCGCCGGGCCGTAGTAGTAGTCGTTCCACGGGTACAGATAGTTCGTCTGTCCCGGGGAGGTCACGATCTGCGTGTTACCGGGGCTGCTGCACTGAGTGGTGGTGCCGCCGATACCGGTCTCGCCGGTGGTGACGCAGTTCGGTTGCGCGCCCGCGGTGGGCGCCATGAGGATCGCCGCGCCGAGACCCGCAGCGAGGGCGGCCGGCGCAAATCGGATGGTCTTCTTCACGTGATCCTTCTATCCCCAGTCGACGACAAGGGCGGGACCGTAGTACGGATCGCCCCACGGATACAGGAAGGTGCTCTGGTTGTGGATGTCCTTCGGCTGCGTGGCGAACTGGGTGTCCCACGGCGGGCAGGACGACCCCTGACCCAGGGCGTTGGGCGCGACGTTGAGGCACTTGTCGTCATCGTCGCCGTTGGGTTGTGCGACGGCGGCCGGTGCGGCGGCGATGGCCGCGGCTGCGCCCGCAGCTGCGACGAGCGGAAGGAAGAGGCGCAGAGCGGTACGCATGGAACCGTCCTCGGGTCGGCGGCAGCTTATGTCTCGAAGCGTACTAGCCCTTTGCCAGTTGTGAGTGGCAGATCGAGAGTTGTCCGCCCTGGGTCTCCTAGAGATCCGGGAACGGCATGTCGAGGTTCGGGAACGTCAGCCCGCCGTCGACTTCGAGGGTTTTGCCGGTGAGGTAGCTGCCTGCCGGTGAGGCGAGGTACACCGCGGCGGCGGCGATGTCCTCCGGCTCGCCGAGCCGCCGCATCGGGGTGGCCTTCTCCATCGGTTCCCGCAGATCGTCGTTGCTGGCCACGATGTCGAGCGCCGAGGTGAGGATCGAACCCGGTGCGATCGCGTTGACCCGGATGCGCGGGCACAGATCGAGCGCGGCGAGCCGGGTGTAGTGGGCGAGGGCGGCTTTCGCGGTGCCGTATGCGGCGAAGCCGCGTCCGGCGAGCCGGCCCATCGTCGAGGTGATGTTGATGACGCTGCCGCCGCCGGAGTGTTCGAGCATCAGCGGTGTGGCCGCGGTCGTCAGCGCGTGCGCGGTGGCCACGTTGAACGTGAACGCGTCTTTGAGGTCCTTCGCCGAGGTCTCGGTCAGCGCGTTCGGCATGGTCCCGCCGACGTTGTTGACGACGACGTCTAGTTTCCCGAACACCTCGACAGCGGCGGGGGCGAGCTGCGCCGTCGACTCCGGGTGTGCGAGGTCGGCGACGACGACGTGCGCCCGCCTGCCGGTCGCCCGGATCTGCTCGGCGACCTCCTCGAGTTGCGATTCGGTGCGGGCCGCGATCACCACGTCCGCACCGGCTTCCGCGAACGCCACCGCGATGGCGGCACCCAGCCCGCGGCCTGCACCGGTAACCACTGCCACCCGCTCGTCGAGCCGGAATCTGTCGAGGATCAACGTCTGCCTCCCTTTTCGTCGCGCGTCACCGTAGCAAGGCGCCAGATGCGGGGAGTCCGGTTTCTGGAACACGTTCTATTCGGGTCCCGGTGCCGCCGAACGTGCGCACACTGCGAAAAATCGTGCCGAATGTCGCGCTGAGCGCACGTTCGGCGGAGGGAGGTCGCTACTTCTTGGCCGCGGCCTTCTTGGCGGCCGTCTTCTTGGCCGGCGACTTCTTCGCAGCGGTCTTCTTGGCGGGGGCTTTCTTCGCCGCGGCCTTCTTGGCCGGGGCCTTCTTCGACGGCTTGTCGTCCGAATCGTCGTCGCCGGAGCTCGAACCCGACCGCCGCGCCTTCACGCTGGCCTCCAGCTTCGCCAGCAGATCGGACACGTCCTCGGTCTCGTCGAGTTCGGTGGGCTGCTCCTCGACCGCGAACGCCTCGCCACCTTCGAGCTTGGCCTCCACCAGCTCGCGCAACTGATCCTGGTAATCGTCGTGGTAGCGGTCCGGGTTGAAGTCGTCGGTCATCGACTCGACCACCTGGCCGGCCATCTTCAACTCGGCGGGTTTGATCTCGACTTCCTTGTCCAGCACCGGGAAATCGGGATCGCGGATCTCGTCGGGCCACAGCAGCGTGTGGATCATCATCACGTCACGCTTGCTGAAATCCTTGACGCGCAGCGCGGCCAACCGCGTCTTGTTGCGCAACGCGAAGTGCACGATTGCGACCCGGTCCGTCTCCGACAGCGTCTTGGCAAGCAGCACATACGATTTCGACGATTTGCCGTCGGGCTCGAGGAAATAGCTGCGGTCGTACATCAGTGGGTCGAGGTCGCTGGCCGGGACGAACTCGAGCACCTCGATCTCGCGGCTGCGCTCCTCCGGCAGCGTGGCGATGTCCTCGTCGGTGATGACCACCATCTGACCGTCGTCGGATTCGAAGGCCTTCGCGATGTCGCGGTACTCGACCACCTCACCGCACACCTCGCAGGTCCGCTTGTAGCGGATGCGGCCGTTGTCCTTCGCGTGGACCTGGTGGAACTTGATGTCATGGTCTTCGGTGGCGCTGTAGACCTTGACCGGTACGTTCACCAGGCCGAAGGCGATCGAACCCTTCCAGATGGATCGCATACGGCCAGTATGGCCCACGGCGATGGCAGAAGCGGTTCACTTACGCACGCTGCGGCGTACGCGTCCACGACGTGACCAGGCTCGGCGACTGTAGAAGAAAACCCTCCCCCCGACACGAGGGCGGGGGGAGGGTTCGACGATCTGAGCCGATGTCAGCTGTCGTTGCCGCCGCCGGTGTCACCGCCGGCGCCGGCACTTGCCGCGCCGCCACCGGTGTTGGATTCGGCGTTCTTCTTGGCGTCGGCTCCCTTGCGGCCGGTGAGCCGATCGATCGCGCCGCCGATGCGCTTCTCGACACGCTTGATCTCCTGCCCCACCCGTTCGCCCGCCTTCTGCAAGCTGTTGCGCAGATTCTGGCCGGGCTGCACCTTGGCGGGCTTGCCCGTTTCGCCGGGCTCCAGGACCTCCGCATCCGTGCCGTTGTCGACCTCCGTCACCTCCGCCGCCGGGGCCACCACTTCGGTGCTTCCCTCCTCGGTGCCGTCGGTGATCACGGCCGGGGCGGCGCCCTGCGGTTCCGGTGTCGTGCCGTCCGCCGGGCTCTGGACATCCTCCGTGCTGACCGTGATCGTCTGACCCGTGCCGGCAATGCTGTCGGCCTCCGGCAAGCCTTCCACCGCTTCGGGATCGCCGGCGATGCGCTGCTCAGCCGTGCTGAACGGCGCTGCCGGCTTGATCGCGTCGGCGATCTGTTTCCGAAGTGCGAGGACGAATCCGATCGGCCCGGCGCCCAACGGCCCGAGTAGGCCATTGGGCGAGAGGAGGCCCGGTGCCGGAACGATGAGCAGCGGCGGGCCGTATCCGCCGTTCAACAATCCGTCGATGATCACGCCGGGAGCATTGATGATGGCGTCGGCCACCTCGCCGATATCGCCGGCGGCCACACCGTCGAGGACGCCCTGGATGGCCGTTCCGGTTGCGCCGATCGTGCTCAGTAGCGGACCGAATGCCGCGACGGCGCCGCCGAGAATCGCACCGCCGACGACTTGCTGGATGACGTTGTTGATGTTCCCCGACGCCTTGGCGATCGGCAGGAAAACGGCGCCGAGGCCGATGAAAGCCGGTAGTGCGGCGACTGTTGTCGGGATCGACAGCAGGGTGTTCAGAGCAGTCTCGACATCGCCGTCGGCGAGAGCCTCGACCGCCGTTCTGAAAAGCAGGGGAACCTGCTCGGTCAGGATGGGTCGCAGCCCGTTGATCATTTCCTCGAGCGCGACGGAGATCTGTTCTGCGTTGTCGATCTGGTTGTCGATGATCTGGGAGAGGATCGGCGTCGGATTGGCCAGGAAGATGTCGACGAGGGCCCCGACGTTGGCCGCCGATTCCTCGAACAGCGCGGAGTAGAAGTCGACCGGATTCACCACCAGGTCTACGGCAGCCGACGAGGGGGCCGCCGCGATCCTGACATCCGGCGGAGGGGCGAGCGGGGCGACGGCGATGACGCTCGCTCCCACCAAGGCGATTCCTGCGGTTGCATACGGTCGCAGAGCAGTGCGCATCGATGAGCACCTTTCAAACGTGTGATGTTGGACACGCGCAAAGTACCTGAGAGAAATCTGAACGTGGACGGATTCCGCAAACCACTGTTGGGCCGATCGCGAGCGGCGAAGGTCTTTGCGAGCGGTTCCAGCTGAAGCCGCTGCTCAGCCCGATATTGACGCGTATTCGGCAAATTCACCCCCGCGCCTCAGAACATTGCATATGCAACGAGCGACAGCAGAACTGGAACACGTTATGCCCATTGCCGAAAAGTTCTCATGACGCCCGGACTAGGCATTTGGCAGCGACTGACGGATTATCCGGTTTGCTGACCATCGTCCCGTCGAGGCCCAATCGTCGCCTCGTGGTCGGCCCGTGATCGACAGTCCGTCAAGGCCGGACAACGGTGCCGGGCTCGCGGACGGACGGGCTCCGGATTCTCCGACTGGCTGGATGACGCCGGCGGCTGCGACACATGGCGCGACCGCCGGCCCGCGTGCAGCAAATTGATCAGAAAAGCATTGTCGCGAGCGCTAATTACCGTGTGCAAACAGCGCGTCCGCCCGCGCCTCGCGTGCGTTCGACGAAATCAGCGCGCCGCGGCGTCGCGGGTCGCCCGATCCGGCAGATCCGCACCCGGGCGGGCCACGGTCAACGCCGACGACAGCGCGGCGGTCTGCAGGACGTCGTGCAGCGCGTCCAGCCGGATGGCGCGCAATTGCGGGCGGTTCTCGGCGCCCAGCAGACCGTGCGTCCACAGCGCGTCGATCAACCCCGCCATGAACGCATCGCCGGCGCCGACGGTGTCGACCACCTCGACCGGAACCGCCGCCACCCGCGCCGAACCCGCCGCGCACACCGCGAACGCGCCCTGCGCACCTTCGGTGACCGCGACGAGCGCCGGCCCGAGTTCCAGCCACGAGCGGGCGATCTGTTTCGGCGTGCGGTGCGGGTCGATCCACCGCAGATCCTCGTCGCTGGCCTTGATGACGTCGGCACGTTCGACGAGCCGATCGATCCTGGTGCGGGCGGCGTCCGGATCGGCGATGAGTGCGGTCCGGATGTTCGGGTCGAACGTGATGGTCGCCGAGAGGTGGTAGGCGTCGAGCAGTGCCGCGGTGGCACGGCATCCCGGCTCGAGGACCGTGGCGATCGATCCGGTGTGCGCAACCAGCGGCGGTCCGGCCTCCGGGGTGCCCGCGAGGTCCCACTCGATGTCGAACTCGTAGCGCGCGGAACCGGCGTCGTCGAGCGTCGCCCGCGCCGTCGGGGTCCGGGTGGCGCTGGTGCTTCCGGCCACGAGCTGCACACCGGAGGCCTGGAGGTGCTCGACGATGCGGCGGCCGCGCGCATCCTCGCCGATGTGGGTGAGGAAGTCCACGCCGCGCCCGAGCCGGGCCAGACCGACGGCGACGTTGAGCGGGCTACCGCCGACATGTTCTCCGATGACTTCACCGCCGCGTTCGACGATGTCGATCAGCGCCTCGCCGATCACCAGCGCGCGCGGACTCATGACGCTTTCACCAGCGCTTCCAGCGTGGCGCGGGCGCCGTCGCGGTGCAGCGCCTCCAGGGTTGCCACGTACTCGTCGACGAACCGCTTGTCGTTGACGAGATCGCCGAAGACTGAGCGGTTTTCGATGAAGGCCGTGGGATTGTCGCGTTGCGCGCGGGCCAGCGGCACCAGCGTGTCGGCCAGCTGGTCCTGGACGTCGATCGGCTCGCCCTGCTCGTCGACGCCTTCGGCGTAGCGTGCCCAGCTGGCCACGACGGCCGCCGAGAGCCGGATCGGCGCACCGGTCCGCAGGTTCTCCCGGATCACCGGGAGCAGCCACTTCGGGATGCGGTCCGACGAGCCGTAACACAGGCGGGCGACGGTGTCGCGGACGCCCGGGTTGGCGAACCGCTCGAGCAGTGTGCGCTTGTAGTCGGGCAGATCGATACCGGGCACCGGCTGCAGCGTCGGCGTGGCCTCGGAATCCATGTACCGGCGCAGGAATTCGGCGAACAGCGGATCGCTCGCGGCGTCATGCACCAACCGGTAGCCCGCGAGGTAGGCGAAGTAGCACAGCGCCTGGTGGCTGGCGTTGAGCAGCCGTAGCTTCATCAGCTCGTAGGGGGTGACGTCGTCGACCAGGAGTACCCCGACCTCCTCGAGCGGTGGCCGTCCGTCGGTGAACGTGTCCTCGAGCACCCACGAGGTGAAGGGTTCGGCGACCACGGGCCAGGTGTCGTCGACGCCGAATTCGTCTCGCACCGTGGCGATCACGTCCGGTGTGGTGACCGGTGTGATGCGATCGACCATCGAATTGGGAAAGCGCGTGTTGGCGCTGATCCAGTCGGAGAGGCCCGGGTGAGCGCGGTCGGCGTAGGCCATGAACGCCGCTCGCGCCACGTCGCCGTTGCCTTCGATGTTGTCGCACGACACGATCGTCGGCGAGGTGATGCCGCGGTCGCGCCGCCGGGCGAGCGCATCGGTCACCAGGCCGAAGACGTTGACCGAGTCGGCGTCGACCTTGTCGATCTCGTAGCCGCCCTCGGTGATGGTCAGCGAGATGATCCGGGTGGTCGGTGCGGCCAGCACTTCGACGACGGCCTCCGGATCGTCGGGTGCGTAGCGGTAGTCGACGATCGAGCCGATGACCCGGGCGTCGCGGGTGCCGTCGGGATTCTCCAGCAGCAGCGTGTAGAGCCCGTCCTGGCTGCCCAGCGCGTCGGCCATCTTGCGGTCGCCGGGCAGTACGCCGACGCCGCAGATACCCCAGTCGGCGGCGAGGCCCATCTCGAAAAGTTTGTCGATGTACATCGCCTGATGGGCCCGGTGGAATCCGCCGACCCCGAAGTGCACGATGCCGACGGTGACGTCGTCACGGGCGTATGTCGGCTTGGCGATGGAGATCTCGGGCAGGGCCGCGTTGTCGAGCTTCATCGCACCGTCCCCATCGTCTCGACGCTACTCGGGCGGAAAAGTGTTGTCTGCGTCACACCGACATGTTAGCGTGGTGAGCATCTACTCGCACCACTGAGCATATGCTCACGGTTCCACGGAGAGGTGGCCAGCGCGTGGCGACACCGACGTCGACTTCCGCCGCGAACGGCCAGGTGCCGCAGCGCTCCCCGGAAGACCTGCGTCTGGCGTTGCGCGCGGCGACGCTCTACTACCTCGACGGTCTCACCCAGGCCGAGATCGCCGTGCGGCTCGGAGTCTCGCGTCCGACCGCCGGCCGGCTCGTCGCCCGCGCCAAGGCGCGCGGCCTGGTGCGCATCGACATCGTGGTGCCGCCCGACCTGCGCGACGATCTGCACGCCGACGAGGAACGCGAACTCGAGGCGCGGTTCGGGCTCACCGAGGTCGTGGTCGCCGGCCATGGCGTCGACGTCGGCGCACCAGGGCGCCCGGCCGCGTTCGCCAACCTCGGCCGCGCGGCCGCCGCGCTGCTGATGCGCAGGCTGGGGCCCGACGACGTCCTCGGCTTCACCTGGGGGCCCGAGCAGGTGGCCGTCGCCACCGCGCTGACCCCGGGCGTGGCGACCTGCCGCGCCGTCGTCCAGCTGGACGGCGCCATGTCGAGTGCCGCCTACCAGACCGGTGTGGAGCTGATCCTCAGCCGGTGCGCGGATGTCCTGCGCGCCACCACCATCCGGCTGCCCGCACCGCTGTACGCCGACCCGTCCACCGTCGCATCCATGCGGTCGGACTCGGTCATCTCCCGCACGCTGGAGGCCGGGCGGCACGCCGATGTGATGCTGTTCGGGGTCGGTGCGGTGTCGACGTCGACCACGCTGTTCGAGGGCAGCTATCTCGACACCCGCATGCTCGACGAGCAGATCGCCGCGGGCGCCGTCGGCGAGATCGGCGGTCGGTTCTTCGACGATCACGGCCGACCCGTCGACACCGAACTGCAGCAGCGTGCGGTGTCGGTACCGCTCGAAGACGTCCGGGCCTGCGAGAAATCGATCCTCATCGCCAGCGGTGCCACCAAGCACCGGGCCACGCTCGCCGCACTGCGCGGTGGGCTCGCCCGCCTGCTGGTCTGCGACATCGACTGCGCACGTTGGCTTCTCGACCACGGAAAGGGGTGACGGTGAAAGCACGCAAAGCGATGCGCCGGCTGGCGGGAGGATTGGCCGCCGTCGGGCTGGTGTTCACGGCCGGCTGTGCCGGTGCCGGCACCCTCGGCGCGACCGACCAGACCGTCACCATCGCGATGGTCTCCAACTCCCAGATGACCGACGCCCGCGAGCTGTCCTCGAAGTTCGAGGAGGCCAACCCCGACATCAAGTTGCGGTTCGTCACGCTCTCGGAGAACCAGGCCCGCGCGAAGATCACCGCCTCCACCGCGATGGGCGGCGGCGAATTCGACGTGGTCATGATCAGCAACTACGAGACGCCGCAGTGGGCCGAGAACGGCTGGCTGGTCAACCTCTCCGACTACACGAGCAAGACGCCGGGCTACGACGAGAACGACTTCTTCCCCTCGCTGCGCGAATCGCTGTCCTATGACGGCGACATGTACGCGGTGCCGTTCTACGGCGAATCCTCGTTCCTGATGTACCGCAAGGACCTGTTCGACCAGGCCGGGATCACGATGCCCCGCACCCCGACCTGGCAGCAGGTCGCCGACGCGGCGGCCAGACTGGACGGCCCCGACATGGTCGGCATCTGCCTGCGCGGCAAGCCCGGCTGGGGTGAGGTGCTGGCGCCGCTGGACACCGTCATCAACACGTTCGGTGGGCGCTGGTTCGACGAGAACTGGAACGCCCAGCTGACCAGTCCCGAGGTGCAGCGCGCCGTCCAGTTCTACGTCGACACGGTCACCAAGGTCGGCGAACCGGGTGCTGCGGCAAGCGGATTCGGCGAGTGCGCGACACAGTTCGGGCAGGGCCGCACCGCCATGTGGTACGACGCGACCTCGGCGGTGTCGGTGCTCGAGGACCCCGCCTCGTCCACGGTCGTCGGCAAGGTCGGCTACGCGATGGCGCCGATGGTGGAGAAGCCGAACTCTGGCTGGCTCTACACCTGGGCGCTCGGCATCCCCAAGAGCAGTGACAAGAAGGACTCCGCGTGGAAGTTCATCTCGTGGATGACCGACAAGGACTACATCCGGCTCGTCGGTGAGGAACTGGGCTGGGCGCGGGTGCCGCCGGGCAGTCGGCTCTCGACCTACCAGATTCCTGAGTACAAGGAAGCGTCGCAGGCGTTCGGCCAGGCCACGCTCGACTCGATCGAGAACGCCGACCCGCTCAAGCCGACGGTGAAACCGGTGCCGTACACGGGAATCCAGTTCCTCGCCATCCCGGAGTTCCAGGATCTCGGCACCCGGGTCAGCCAGCAGATCAGCGCCGCGATCGCCGGACAGAAGACGGTGGCCGAAGCGCTCGAGCAGTCACAGCGGTACGCCGAGGTCGTCGGCCGGACCTACCAGGAGAAGCCATGACCACGTTCGCCACGGACGTCCGGGACTCGGAGTCCGAACACGTCGCGCGGATCAAGAGCGCTCAGGACCGGGGCGTCACCCGCGCCGAGGGCTGGCGCCGGCGGGGGCCGCTGCTGCCCGCGCTGATCTTCATGATCCTCGTGACGCAGATCCCGTTCCTGTTCACGCTCTACTACTCGACGCTGTCGTGGAATCTGGTACGGCCCGGCTCGCGTGAGTTCGTCGGCCTGCAGAACTACGTCGACGTCGTCGCCGACGGAACGTTCTGGCAGGTCGCGCTCAACACCGTCGTGATCATCGTCGCCACGGTGCTGATCTCGGTGGTGCTCGGTCTGCTGCTGGCGCTGCTTCTCGACCGCGCGTTCCTCGGTCGCGGTGTGGTGCGCACGCTGCTGATCACCCCGTTCCTCGTCACACCCGTTGCGGGAGCGCTGATGTGGAAGACGGCGATGCTCGATCCGGTCTTCGGCATCATCAACTGGATCCTGCCCGGCGAGGGCATCGACTTCGTCAGCCGGTTCCCGCTGTCGTCGGTCATCCTCGCCCTGGTCTGGCAGTGGACGCCGTTCATGATGCTGCTGATCCTCGCCGGCCTCCAGTCGATGCCTCGCGACATCCTGGAGGCCGGCCGAGTCGACGGGGCGGGGTCGTTCCAGCTCTTCCGCGAGCTGACGCTGCCGCACCTGCGGCGCTTCATCGAACTGGGCACGGTGCTCGGGGCGATCTACCTCGTCAACACCTTCGACCAGATCTACATGATGACCCAGGGCGGGCCGGGGACGGCGAGTGCGAACCTGCCGTTCTACATCTACCAGCGCGCCTTCCTGGGCTTCGACATCGGCCAGGCCGCTGCGATGGGTGTGGTCGTCGTGATCTTCACGATGATCATCGCCAGCTTCGCACTGCGCCTGATCTTCAAATCGTTCACCGGCAAGGAAGAGGCGGCCTGACATGAGCACCACCACGACCACCGCTCCCGCCGCGAAGACCAAGCGCCGCAAGTTCGATCCGTGGGGTGTCGTCGCCTGGCTCGTCGGCCTGGGGTTCGTCTTCCCGGTGTTCTGGATGGTGCTGACGGCGTTCAAACAGGAGGTCGACGCCTACACCACCACGCCGAAGTTCATCTTCGCCCCGACGCTGGACGAGTTCCGCGCCGTATTCGACCAGGGGATCGCGACCGGGCTGCTGAACTCGCTGTTCGCCACCACGGTCTCGACGATCCTGGTGCTGCTGCTGGGGATTCCGGCGGCGTTCGCGCTGTCGCTGCGGCCGGTCCGCAAGACCTCCGACGCGCTGTTCTTCTTCATGAGCACCAAGATGCTGCCGGTGGTGGCGGTGATCATCCCGCTGTACGTGATCGTCTCCAATATCGGCCTGCTGGACAACATCTGGGCACTGGTCATCCTCTACACCGCGATGAACCTGCCGGTGGCGGTGTGGATGATGCGGTCGTTCTTCCTCGAGGTGCCCGGTGAGCTGCTCGAGGCCGCGAGTCTCGACGGTGCCAGCACCTGGCGTTCGGCGCGGGAGGTGATCCTGCCGCTGGTGTCACCCGGTATCGCTGCGACCGCGCTGATCTGCGTGATCTTCGCTTGGAACGAGTTCTTCTTCGCGGTCAGCCTCACCGCCGTGCAGGCGCAGACCATGCCGGTCTTCCTGGTCGGCTTCATCGCGGGTGAGGGCCTGTACTGGGCCAAGCTGTGCGCGGCGGCGACGTTGGCCGCGCTACCGGTGGTTCTGGCGGGTTGGGTCGCCCAGAACAAGCTGGTTCGTGGACTGTCCTTCGGTGCGATCAAGTAGACCCGGAAAAGGGAGTAACACCAATGGCGACAATCGCTTACAAGAACGCCTCGTGCATCTACGAAGGCTCGGACAAGCTCGCGGTCGACTCGCTCAACCTCGACATCGCCGACGGGGAGTTCGTGGTGCTGGTCGGGCCGTCCGGTTCCGGTAAGAGCACCGCGTTGCGCATGCTCGCCGGACTCGAGGACATCGACGAGGGGGACATCGAGATCGGCGGCCGCAACATGCGGGGTGTGCCGTCTAAGGACCGCGACATCGCGATGGTGTTCCAGAACTACGCGCTGTATCCGAACAAGACCGTGGCCGAGAACATGGGCTTCGCGCTGAAACTGCGTGGGGTGTCGGCCGAGGAGCGGCGGCGCAAGGTCGAGGAGGCGGCGAAGCTGCTCGACCTCACCGACTTCCTGGACCGCAAACCGGCGAAGCTGTCGGGTGGACAGCGCCAGCGGGTGGCGATGGGCCGGGCGATCGTGCGCGAACCGCAGGTGTTCTGCATGGACGAGCCGCTGTCGAACCTCGACGCCAAACTGCGCGTGCAGACCCGCACCCAGATCGCCGCGCTGCAGCGGCGATTGGGCACGACGACCGTGTACGTCACCCACGACCAGGTCGAGGCGATGACGATGGGGGACCGGGTCGCGGTGCTGCGCAACGGCAGACTGCAGCAGTTCGCCACCCCGAGCGACCTCTACGACCGGCCGGCCAACGCGTTCGTCGCGGGGTTCATCGGATCACCGGCGATGAACCTGCTGACGGCGCCGATCACGTCCAGCGGCGTGAAGATCGGCGAGGACTCCTCGCTGGCGCTCGAGCGCGACCAGTTGACCCGGCTGCACGAGGCCGGCCTATCGGAGGTCACCGTCGGCATCCGTCCGGAACACCTGGTGGTGTCGGACTCCGGGGGGATCGACGTCGTCATCGACCTGGTCGAGGATCTCGGCAGCGAGACGTATCTCTACGCGCATGCGGCGCCGGACGTGGAGCTCGTCGCGCGCTCGCTGTCGCGGACGCCGGTCCGGCTGGCCGACACCGTCGAACTGCGCAAGGCCCCCGAGGGTGTGGTGCACCTGTTCCACCCGGAGACGGGTGAGCGGATCGAGTAGGGGCGTCGGGGTTGGCGGGGTTGGCGCGCGCCGAGTTCTACGTGAGGGTCGTGCTGCGGCGCCGGGAACGACCCTCACGTAGAAGTCGGCGGCGTCCAGCCGCGGCGCGCAAACGCCTCCCGGACGCGGTGCAGGACGTATCGGCGACTGTGTTCGGCGACGACGCGTAGGTCGATCCACCCTTCGCGGTCGAGGAGTTCGGCGCGGCCGATGTCGTGCACGTACTGGACGCGGTTGCTGGCGTGGTGTGCGCCTTCGTAATCCAGGCCGACCTTCGGGTCGTCGTATCCCATGTCGATGAAGGCCTCCGAATACCCATCGGAAACGCGGATCTGCGTGCGAGGCCGAGGGAGCCCGCCGTCGATCAGCGTCAGCCGCAGTCGCGTCTCCTGAGGCGAAGCGGCTCCGCCGTCCATCAGGTCGAGGGCGACGAGTGACCTACGGATGCCGCGCGCTCCGCGGTAGCGCTGCGCGAGCGCCGACGTATCGGCCGCCGTCACACCGGTGGCGGCGGCGAGCGAATCGAGATGCACCACGGCGGCGTCGCGGGGAAGGTGCCGGGCGAGGTCGAAGGCCGTGCGCGCCAGGGACGTCACCGGCAGCTCACCGATACGGACGACCTCGCCGTCGGCGATTCGCTCTTCGTGCACGATGACGTCCGTCCGGCGGCGGCCGTGCTCTGCGACGACCTCGATCGGTGTCGACGCGTCGACCCACTTCGCGCCGTGCAGAGCCGCGGCTGCCCGGCCCGCGATGACGCCGCGGCGCCCCGTCCACAGCCACGCGGCTTGCGCCCTGGCCAGCAGCGTCTGCTCGGCGCCCTTGGGGAGGTACACGCCGGGGTGGACGGCGGCGTATCTCGCGCGGAGCTGTCCGCGGGTGAGCACGCCGCGGGCGATCGCTTCGGAGCCGATGAAGGGTTGCTGCATGCGCCGATGCTGTTGAGGAGGGCCGACGGCGAGACGCCGTCGCGAGTGCTGCGCCGCCCCGCCTGTGGACGAAGCAGCGGCTGTGGACGCCGAGTTCTACACCAGGGTCGTGCTGCGGCGCCGGGAACGACCCTCACGTAGAACTCGGCGACGATGCGGGGCGCGCCAAACGGGTAATACCTTGTCGTGGTGGAAGGCGTGGTGGATCACTACGGTCGGGTGCGCCTGACCAACCCGGACAAGGTGCTGTACCCGGCGACGGGCACCACCAAGGCCGAGGTGTTCGAGTACTACGTCAACGTCGCCGAGGCGATGATCCCGCACATCGCCGGCCGGGCGGTCACCCGTAAGCGCTGGCCCAACGGTGTCGGCGAGCTGGAGTTCTTCGAGAAGCAGCTGGCCAGCTCCGCGCCCGACTGGCTCACCCGCGGCACCGTCGTACACAAGTCCGGCACCACCACCTACCCGATCATCGACACCCGCGAAGGGCTGGCGTGGATCGCGCAGCAGGCCTCGCTCGAGGTGCACGTGCCGCAGTGGCGGTTCGTCGGAGACCCGGACAACCTCACGCCCGGCCCGGCGACCCGCATCGTGTTCGACCTCGACCCGGGCGAGGGCGTCACGTTCCGCCAGTTGTGCCAGGTCGCCCACGAGGTCCGCGACCTGATCGACGACATCGGCCTGACGTCCTTCCCGTTGACCAGCGGCAGCAAGGGCCTGCACCTCTACGTCCCGCTCGACGAGCCGATCAGCAGCCAGGGCGCCTCGGTACTGGCCAAACGGATCGCCCAGCAGCTCGAGAAGACCATGCCCAAGCAGGTCACCGCGACGATGACGAAGAGCCTGCGCACCGGCAAGGTCTTCCTGGACTGGAGTCAGAACAACGGCAACAAGACGACGATCGCGCCGTACTCGATGCGCGGCCGCGAGGAGCCGACCGTCGCCGCGCCGCGCACCTGGGAGGAGATCGAGGACCCCGATCTGCGGCATCTGCGCTTCGACGAGGTGCTGGAGCGCATCGAGGAATTCGGCGATCTGCTGGCCGATCTCGACGAGAAGGTCCCCGTCGAGGACCGGCTGACGAAGTACCGCAGCATGCGCGACCCCGCCAAGACGCCGGAACCGGTGCCGCCGCGTCCGCCGACCAAGGGCAACAACGACCGCTTCGTCATCCAGGAACACCACGCCCGCCGCCTGCACTACGACCTTCGGCTGGAACGCGACGGCGTGCTCGTCAGCTGGGCGGTGCCCAAGAACCTGCCCGAAAGCCCGGCGGAGAACCGGCTCGCCGTGCACACCGAGGACCATCCGCTCGAATACCTGACCTTCCACGGGACCATCCCGAAAGGCGAGTACGGCGGCGGCGACATGATCGTCTGGGACACCGGCACCTACGAGACCGAGAAGTTCAACGACCACGCCCCCGACGGCCCCGCCAAGGGCGGCGAGGTGATCGTCACCCTGCACGGCAGCAAGGTCGACGGGCGCTACGCGCTGATCCAGACCGAGGGCAAGAACTGGCTCGCGCACCGGATGAAAGACCAGGGCAATCCGACCTTCGAGGATTTCGCACCGATGCTGGCCACGCACGGCTCGGTCGAGAAGTACACGGCGAAGAACTGGGCGTTCGAAGGAAAGTGGGACGGCTACCGGCTGCTGGTCGACGCCGACCACGGCAAGCTGTGCCTGCGCTCCCGCAGCGGTCGCGACGTCACGGCCGAGTATCCCCAATTGCGGGCGCTGGCAGCAGATCTCGCCGACCATCATGTGGTGCTCGACGGGGAGGTCGTCGCCCTCGACGAGCGTGGCGTGCCCAGTTTCGGTGAGATGCAAAACCGGGCCCGGTCCACCCGCGTCGAGTTCTGGGCGTTCGACATCCTGCGTCTCGACGGCCGCTGGCTGCTGCGGGCGAAGTACCGTGACCGCCGAAAGCTGTTGGAGACGTTGGCCAGTGGCGGCGGGCTGATCGTGCCGCCGCTGCTCGACGGTGACGGGCCCGAAGCACTCGAACATGCCAGGGAACGCAAGTGGGAAGGCGTGGTCGCCAAGAAGTGGGACTCCACCTACCAGCCGGGCCGCCGCTCGTCGGCGTGGATCAAGGACAAGCTGTGGAACACCCAGGAAGTCGTGATCGGCGGGTGGCGGCAAGGTGAGGGCGGCCGCAGCAGCGGTATCGGCGCGCTGGTGCTCGGCGTCCCCGGACCGGACGGGTTGCAGTTCGTCGGCCGCGTCGGCACCGGTTTCACCGAGAAAGACCTGGCGAACC
Organism: Mycolicibacterium litorale; assembly: GCA_050205415.1. Lineage (GTDB taxonomy): Bacteria > Actinomycetota > Actinomycetes > Mycobacteriales > Mycobacteriaceae > Mycobacterium > Mycobacterium litorale_C. Next base: position 102,223 of record JBNMQY010000006.1, on the reverse strand, counting down.
TGAAGAAGACGCTGAAACCGCTGCACACGAAGGAATCACCGTTCGTGACAAGGCTTCCCACGCAGGACGCCAAGGGCGTGACGTTCGTGCGACCGGAGCTGGTGGGGGAGGTGCGCTACAGCGAACGCACCGGTGACGGCCGGCTGCGCCAGCCCTCGTGGCGCGGGCTGCGGCCGGACAAGTCGCCCGATGACGTGGTGTGGGAGTAGCGCTCATCCTCTCGTGAACTGCGCGACCAGCAGTTGAATCCGGTCGGATTCGTAGCCGGGGCGTAGCCGACCCGCCCGGCTGAGCACCACCAGTCCATGCAGGGCCGCCCACACCACTTCGGTGAGCGCGTCGGTGTCCTGACCGTGCGCGGCCACGGCGACCGCTTCGCGCAGTTCGGTGAAGGCCGCCGTCAGCTCGGGCGGTGTGTCGGGCGCGGCGAAGTGCAACGTGGTGACCCGCGTGAACATCACGTCGTACACCGCCGGGTTGTGACGCGCGAAATCGACGTAGGCGTGGGCGATTCGGTTCAGCGGGTCGGGGGAGGAACGCGCGGTGCGGATGGCGTCGGCGAGTTCCCCGAAGCCCTCGACGGCGATCGCGGCGGCGATCTGGTCCATGCCGGCGAAGTGTTTGTAGATCACGGGCTGGCTGTACTCGATCTCGGTGGCCAGTCGACGGGTGGTGACGGCCTCCCAGCCTTCGGCCTCGGCCAGAGCGCGGGCGGTGGTGATGATCAGCTGTCGCCGGGCGGCCTGCTCGCGCGTGCGGCGATCCTCGAGCGTCATGCCCGCAGTTTAGCGCCGCTCGCAATGCTAGCGGCGCTATTGACGGACGGTGCGGCGCGGGGTTAGCGTTGCTAGCGCCGACTGCGGAGGAGGACCGAATGGCCCTCGGCCCTCGTCGTCCGCACCGCCGCACTGTGCCTGGTGCTGGTGCTGTGATACCCGACAGGAGTGTTCGACATGACCGCGACCGTCATCGGCTACACGCTCGCCGGGCTGATAGCCGTCGCCATCGTCTTCATCGGCGCACGGTTCCTCATCGCGCCGAAGGTCGCGGCCGCCGGCTACGGCGTGCCCGCCGATCCCGGTGAGCCGTCCGTGGCCGCCTATCTGAGGGTCAAGGGAGTCCGCGACATCGCATCGGGGCTGTTCGTCGTCATCCTGATGGTCGCGGGCACGCCGCACCTGCTCGGCTGGATCATCCTGGCCGCCTGCATCATTCCGGTCGCGGATGCGGCCATCGTGGCGGCCGACGGCGGCCCCAGGTCGATCTCTCTCGGTGTCCACGGCCTGACCGCCGTCGTCATGCTCGTGGCCTCCGCGCTGCTGCTGCTCGCCTAGGAGCCGGCGATCAGGCCACCACGCGGAAGTGCTGCGCCTTGGGATCCGACGCGTCGGGAAGATTCATCCCTGCGGCGGCACCCGAACGCAGGTAGTCGATCACCGCGTCGTTGAGCTCCTCACCGGGGACCACCGCCGGGATGCCCGGTGGGTACGGCGTGATCTGTTCGGCCGCAACGCGTCCCGCCGCCTTGTCGGCCGGCACCATCTCGGCGTTGCCGAAGAAGGCGTCCCGCGGAACGATGACCGTCTCGAGCTGGATCTCGTCCGGGGTGGGCAGGTCGATCGGTGGGGGTGGGTCGAAATGGCGTGCCGCCTTACGCCACGACGACAGCGCGTCGATCAACCGGCCCGTGGTGTGCCGGTCGTCGGCGAACGACATCGTCGCCAGCACACGCCGGTGGTCGGACATGCCGACGTCGAGCTGGCAGTGTTCGCGCATCCAGTCCACGGCCTGATATCCCGACGTCCCGGTCGCGGCGATGTCCATCAGGACCTGAAGGCGGTCGAGGTCGTGGGAGGCCTCCTTGCCCAGGAGTTCGTCGTCGAGGACCTCGACGCCGTCGATCTCCTCGATCCGGCTGCGGACGTCGTGGGCGAGTTCCAGTGCGGCGCCGAGCAATTCATGACCACGCTCGACCATCTGACGGCGCCACGCGTCGAGCGCCGCGTAGATCATCACGTTGGGGCTCGTCGTCATCAGCAGGTCGGCACACATCGACAACCGGTCGGCGTCGACCAGGTCGCCCTGCAGATGGAACACCGACCCCTGCTCGAAACCCGCGCCCATCTTGTGCACGCTGACCACGCAGACGTCGGCGCCGGCGTCCATCGCCCAGGTGGGCAGGTCCTCGTGGAAGGGTAGGTGCGCACCCCATGCCTCGTCGACGATCAGCGGTTTCCCACGGTCGTGGCAGACCTTCGCGATGCTGGCCAGGTCCGCGCACGTGCCGTACGGGCTGGGACTGACGACGAGTGCGCCCGCGGCATCCGGATACTTCTCCCAGGCCTGTTCGACCTGCTCGGGCGAGGGCGGATGGGAGAAGTGCCGTTCGGCGTCCCACTGCGGGGTGATCCACCGCGGCTGCACGCCCGAGAGGATGAGCCCGGCGACCACCGACTTGTGGCTGTCGCGGCTGAGCAGCAGTCCGCCGCTGTGCCCGCCTGCCACCGCCATCATCGCCGCCTTCACCGACAGCGAGCTGCCGCACGTGGAGAAGAACGCGGACTCGGCGCCGACCGCCTCCGCCATCAGGTCTTCGGCGTCCGACAGGAACCCGCCGCGTGACATCCGGTCGTCGAGACCGCCCGAGGCCAGCACGTCGTCGCGGAACGGATCCTTGCCGAGCACCGCCAGTGCCCGCTCGTCGGCTCCGCGGCCCTGCCGGTGACCGGGCGGGCTGAAGCCGTAGCGCTCGCTGCGGTGGTAGTCGGCCAGCGCGTCCAGTAGAGGTGCCTTCGACTGATCCATACCACCGGGCTACCCGCGTCCGGTGAGAGTTGAACCGGTCAGACCGCGGCAGCCGACGCGGCGATCGCCTCCTGCAGACCCCGGGTCGCCAGCTGGTCGGCCAACTCGTTGTCGGCGATCCCGGAGTGGCCCTTCACCCAGAACCACTCGACGCGGTGGCGCGCACACGCCTTCTGCAGGCGCTGCCACAGATCGACGTTCTTCACCGGCTGTTTCGCCGCGGTCAGCCAGCCGTTGCGCTCCCAGCCGAGCACCCACTTGGTGATGCCGTTGCGGACATAGGTGCTGTCGGTGTGCAGATGCACCACGACAGGTCTGGTCAGCGCCTCCAGCGCCATGATCGGCGCGGTCAACTCCATCCGGTTGTTGCTCGTCGCGCCGGCTTCCCCGCCGCACATCTCGCGGACGCTGTCGCGATGGCGCAACACGGCGCCCCATCCGCCGGGGCCGGGATTCGGCCGGCATCCGCCGTCGGTGTGGATGATCACGACATCTGCACTCACGCGCCGAGGATAGGCACCGCGACGCGCGGGCGGGCCGGTGACGCGCCGGGGACTAGGTGTGCCGCCGGTCGTGCGGTGCGGTCGGCGGGACCCGGCCCAGCAGAACGCCCAGCGCCAGCATCCCGATCGCCAGCCCGAGGTGCAGCCAGTTGTCGGCGTGGTTGAAGGGGACGACATTCGCCGGCGAATGACGGTCGACCACCAGCCCGTACACCCACAGCGCCGCGTAGACCAGCCCGCCGCCGATCAGATACCACTTCGCCCCGTTGAAGGTGCCGTGCAGCGCGACGCCGGCGACGCCGAACAGCAGGTGCACGACGTTGTGCAGCACGGAGACGGCGAAGATGCCGAAGAGCATGGCCCCGGAGTGGTGTCCGGCGAAGGCCAGCCTGTCGAAGTCGGTGGTGATGCCCGGGATGAATCCCAGGATGCCGACCAGCAGAAAGACCACACCGACAGCCAGCGCGGCCTTCTGCACCGCCGCCTTACCCGACGTGGGTGCCGCCTTCGGCGTGCCCTGCGTTCCCGGTGTCGCCATCGGTGCGCCCCTTTCCCGTTTCGTTGTTTGCCGTTACCCGGTTCGGCCGGGCGGAAACCGATTCGCCGGATACAGAGCGGGTATTTGCCGACATGCCCTCCGATCGAAACGACACGTCCGCCGGGTGGGGTCCTCTCAGCGGCCTCGCCGGCCGCTTCGCCCGCCAGCTCGACGCCGTCCGGAGCTGCGTGAACCCGGCGTACGTGCGGGCGGACTGGGCCCAACGCAACGAGCAACTGGCGCGTGACCTGCTACCGGTGCCGCCTCACGACTTCCTGTGCCATCCGGCCATCCGGTTCCAGATGCTGATGGGGGAGCGGATCGTGCCCCATGAGTTGCCCTACGTGCGGGAGCGGCTGGGCGACGATGCCCTTCTCGCCGAGGATCCGGTCGGTGAACCGCCGACGACGATCGTGCCCGGCACCACCATCCGCACGTCACCCAACACCGTGCACCAGCTCTATCACCTGCTGCGCTACGAGGAGGCCGCCGGGCGGCGGGTGCGCGAATCCGACACGATCGTGGAGTGGGGCGGTGGCTTCGGCAGTCTGATGCGCATGCTCGTGCGGCTGCACGGCGGCGACCCCACCTGCGTCGTCATCGACACCCCGGTCTTCTCCGCACTGCAGTGGCTCTATCTGTCCGCCGTGCTCGGTGAGGACCGCGTCGTGCTCCATCACCGCGGCCCGGTCCGGCCCGAACCCGGACGGGTGAACCTGGTCCCCATCGGGCTCGTCGGCGAGCTGGAGATCGACGCCGACCTGTTCATCTCGAACTGGGCGCTCAACGAGAGCATGCCGGCGGCACAGCGTGACGTGGTGGCGCGACGGTGGTTCGGTGCGGTGTCGCTGCTGTTGGCCATGCACGCCGGTGACCCGTTCGCCGCCGTGGCTCTCGACCATGGGGCGCGGCCGGTGCTGCTCGGCGATTTCATGCCGGGCCAGCAGTATCTGGTGGTCTAGGTGATGGTGACGCCGCCGTCGACGACGATGGTCTGGCCCGTCACGTAGCCCCCGGCGTCCGACGCCAGCCACACCAGCGTGGCGGCCAGCTCCTCCGGATCGCCGGTGCGGCCCAGCGCCGCCCGCTGGACGACGCTCTCGAGGTAGCCGGGTTTGTACTGATCGGTCATCTCGGATTTGAAGAACCCCGGCGCGATGGCGTTGACGCGGATGCCCTTACGAGTTCCCCACTGCTGGGCCAGATCTCGCGTCAGCCCCGCGATCGCTGCCTTGCTCGCGCTGTAGGCGGCCTGCGGCAGACCGGCCGTGGTGATGCCCAGGATGCTCGAGATGTTGACCACCGAACTGCCGGGCGTCATCACCCGCCCACACGCCTGGGCCGCCCAGTACGAGCCGTTCAGGTTGATGTCGACGACGGCGCGGAACTCCTCGGGGGTCTCCTTCGTGGCCGGTACCGCGGTGCCGACGCCGGCGTTGTTCACCAGCACGTCGACGTGCCCGAACTCGGCCATGGCCGCATCGACCATGGCCTGGCACTGGGCCGGATCGGCGACGTCGGTGGCGACCGACAGCGCGCGCCGCCCCGACGACCGCACCAGCTCGGCGGTGCCTTCGAGCTTGTCGACGCGGCGGGCGGCCAGCACGACGTCCGCGCCGGCCTCGGCGCACGCCTTGGCGAACGACACACCGAGACCCGAGGAGGCGCCGGTGACGATGACGACCTTGTCGTCGAGACGGAATCTGTCGAGTACGGACATGCACGCCATCCCACCACACCGGGTTTTCGCCGACCTCGTCACTTGTCACCGGGCAGCGGCCTGCGTGACGGCCTCCGAAGTGGGACGCGTTTGTGACGTCGCGCCGTGTGGCGGGGCGATCCGCGGCGATTTCGCTAAGGTAATGCCCGATCCAGGGGGTTCAGCTCCAGCCCCGCACGGCGTCGCCCGTAGAGGTGAATCCCATAACCGCACAGCTAGATCCTGCCGTCCGCCCGGTACGCACCCGGGTGGAGATCATCGATCCCGACGAGGCCGCGGCGTTCCTCGACCACGCGTACGGCTCGCGCCTGCGCTTGTCCAGGCTCACCAGTTCCGAAGGCGGCGCAGTGGTGACCCACACCCGCCACGACGCCGGCGACTTCGCGATCGACGAGGTGGAGGTGCTCGGCGCGTTCGCCGCTTCGCCGGACCCCCTCAACAAGGTCGCCGCGGTGTGGGCGGACCGGGGCCGGATCGCCAGTCGGAGCGCCGGAGCCGCCGGGCAGGCCGGGGCGGGCGACATCATGCTGCTCACCCAGCCCGATCAACCGCACAACTCGCAGGGCGAGGACGTCGCGCTCACGACGGTGCTGCTCGACCCGGCGCTGGTGGCCGGCGTCGCCACCGGGATGCCGCCGTCGCAGGCCCCGCAGTCCATCACGTTCTCGCTGTTCGAGCCCGTCGACGACCCCGCCCAGCGGCTCTGGCAGCAGACGGTCCGCTACGTGAGGGACAGCGTGCTCGCCGACGACGCGCTGGCCACGCCGCTGGTGCTCGGTCATGCCGGACGGCTGCTCGCCGCGGTCACGTTGTCGGCCTTCCCCAGCACGCTCGGCGTCGAGCCGACCGATCACGACCGCGACGCCAAACCCGTACTGCTGCGGCGCGCAACCGATTTCATCGAGTCGAACCTCGCCAACGACATCGGGCTGGCGGACATCGCCGCGGCCGCCCACGTCTCGCCACGGGCGGTGCAGTACATGTTCCGGCGCCATCTGGAGACGACGCCGGTGCAGTACCTGCGCCGGCTGCGCCTGCACCACGCACATCAGGATCTCATCGCCGGCGATCACGGCCGTGACACCGTGACGGCCATCGCGGCGCGCTGGGGCTTCGCCCACACCGGCCGGTTCGCGGTCCTCTACCGGCAGACCTACGGCCAGAGTCCGCACACCACGTTGCGGGCATGATTCAACCGTCACGCCCGGGTGTCGATTTGGGTCGTAAGATCGATGGCGACAATCAACGTCAGGGGAGGCGTGTGTCGGCGGACGCTCACACTTCTATGGCTCTGGAACTGGCAGCACTCGTACGCGACCTCCAACAGAGCCGGCACACCGATGCCGAAGGGGCATTGAGCGAGCTCGTGCAGAGCGCCGTCAAATCCGTGCCGGGCGCCGACTTCGCGGGCATCACCCAGGCCGACCGTGACGGGAAGGTTCAGACCATCGCCGCCACGAACGACGCGGCGACGCTCCTGGACCGCGTTCAGCAGGAGCACGCGCAGGGCCCCTGCCTGTCCGCGGCGTGGGAGCAACACACGATCCTGGTCGACGACCTCGAGGCCGACCAGCGCTGGCCGCACTACCAGCAGGATGCGCTGGCGCGCACCGATGTTCGATCCATCATGTCGTTCCGGTTGTTCAGCGGGCAGCGGACCGTCGGGGCGCTCAACTTCTACGCGGACCAGCCTCACGTGTTCAGCGACGAAGCCGTCGAAGTGGGTTTCGTCTATGCCACCCACGCCGCGATCGCGTGGGATCTGCAGCGGCGCGACGAACAGTTCCGCAGCGCCCTGGCGTCCCGCGACATCATCGGCCAGGCCAAGGGCATGCTGATGGAGCGGTTCAACATCAACGCCGTGCAGGCGTTCGACCTGCTCAAGAGACTGTCGCAGGACGGCAACATACCGCTCGTGGACGTCGCCCGACGGCTCGTCCACACCGACCATCCACTGCCATGACCGACGGCACGTCTGCTACCGGTGAGGAACCGGCCAAGCGGGCAGAGGTCGCCCGCGCCCGAGCCGAGGAATTGCGAAGGCGCCGTGAAGAACTCGATCAGGGCATCCCGCCCACTACCGAGACGGCGCAACGCGCCTATCAGAGCGCCATCGACGCGCTGACCCGTGCGGAGAAGGCGCATCACGCCTCGGCGAACCGGCACCGCGAGGCCGGCCGGGTGCATCGCCTGGCGGCGGCCGCCCACGAACAGGCGGCGCTGATCGCCGAGGACGGTGACGTGGAAGCACACCAGGACAAGGCCGAACGGCATCGCGAGGAAGCGGAACGACACGAAGCGGCCGCCGCCGAGGAACTCCGTCGCGAACTCGAGGACGCCGGCCGGCACGCCGATCTGTCAGACCAGGGTTTCCATCAGTAGCAGGGCTCCGTCGACGGTGCTCTCGGCGGCCCGGAACGCGGTGCACGTGACCCGCACCCGGGTGGACCTGCCGCGCCGGTTGACCGCGTCGATCACGGTCTCGCCCGTGGTGTCGGAGTCCACGAACACCTTCCCGATCAGCGGTTTGATCTCCGTCAGCGGCAGCCCGATGTCGAGCGCACCCAGAGGCGCACCCGTCGTCTCATCGGCCCGCAGACCCCACAGCTCCTCGCATCCGCGGTTCCACACGATCACGCGCATCTCCCGGTCGACCACGACGAGGCCATGGTTGACGCTGTTGACCAGCGAATCGAGGAACGTCTGCGCCTTGTCGAGTTCCATGCTGCGCTCGCGCAGCGCCTCGTTGATGGTGTGCAGCTCGTCGTTGGTCGACTGCAGTTCCTCGTTCATCGTCTCGAGTTCTTCGTTGGTCGACTGGAGTTCCTCGTTGGTGGTTTCCAGCTCCTCCACCGTGGACTGCAGTTCTTCGTTGGTGGTCTCCAACTCCTCGTTGGTGGATTGGAGTTCCTCGTAGGCCGCCTCGAGCTGGTGGTTGGTCTGCACCACCTTGTCGACCAGCGCGCGGGTGGCGGTCACGTCGAAGAAGACGACCGAGACGCCCAGCAGACCGTTCTGGGTGTCCACCAGTGGGTTGATGTGGATCTCGAACCAGACGGGTTCGGCGCCGACACGTTGCCACTGCACGTCCTGCACCATCGCCGACCGGCGTTCGACCTTCGCCTGCTCGAGGTAGGCACGCAGTTCGATCGGCCGGTACGAGACGTCGAGGTCGCGGAGCAGCCGGCCGATGTCGCGGGCCGACAGCCCGAACGTGACCTCGGCCTGCTGGTTGATCATGGCGACCGTGTCGTCACCGGTCACCACGATCTGCGCGACGGGGCTGGCCCGGAACGCCAGATCGCGGATGGCGTCGATACCGGGGAGCTCGGTCTGCGGATTGAACGGTTCCGCCGCGTTCTCGATGCGCCCCGGTGTCCGGTCGTGACCGGCCGTCTTGCGGAAGATGCGCTGCTTGAGATTGAGGGGGGTGAACCGGTCGCTGTGGCTCAGCAGCATCTCCGCGTGCCCGAGGAAGAGCGTGCCCTGGGGTGCGAGCGCGAAATGCAACCGGCTCAACACATTCCGCTGGGTGTCGGCGTTGAGGTACATCAACGTGTTGCGGCAGACCAGAAGGTCGACGCGCGAGATCGGGGCATCCTTGACCAGGTCGTTGCGGCCGAAGATGATCGCGCGCCGGAGGTCCTTGCGGAAGATGTAGCGACCGTTGATCTGTTCGAAATACCGGTGCAGCAGCTCGGTGGGGATGGATTCGACGGACTTGGCGTCGTAGCTCGCGGCACGGGCCTCCGCCAGGGCCTCCTCGTCGACATCGGTGGCGTAGATCTTCACCCGCTGGCGGAAAGCCTCCGGCCCCAGCGCCTCGGCCATGACCATCGCCAGCGAATAGGCCTCCTGACCGGAGGCGCAGCCGGCGCTCCACACCCGGATCGGGTCATTGGGCCCGCGCTCGGCGAGCAGCGACGGCACCACCTCCTCGCGCAGGAAGTCCCACGCCCCCGGATCGCGGAAGAAGTCGGTGACGTTGATCAGGATGGTGTTGAACAGCGCGGCGAACTCGTCGGAGCTGGCCTGGAGGACGTCGAGGTACTCATCGAAGCTCTCGAACCCGGCCTGGTCCATCCGGTGCCGCACCCGCCGCATCAGCGACGTGCGCTTGTACCCGGTGAAGTCGAATCCGCGCGAGTCGCGCATATAGCGCAGCAGGGCCTCGAACACCTCGTCCGTCTGGTCGTTCACCCTTGTCCCGTCCGCCCGCCTGAATACGCCGCACCAACATACTCGCGCTCACAGCTTGTTCTCGGGGCCGATCACCGCCCAAACGGTCTTCCCGGTCAAGGTCGGCGCGACACCCCACATCCGGCACATCGCGGCCACGATCTTCAGACCCGACGGACGGTCGGCGTCTTCGGGCTCCCGTACGGCGGCGGGCACCCGGCTCTCGTCGGCGACAGCCACCGTCACCGTCCCGTCACTGGCCTCGAGCCGCACGCCGGGGTCACTGTCAGTGTGTTGCAGGACGTTTTCGACGAAGGTGGTCACGACGATCTTCGCCACGGGGATCAGCTCCTCACGCGACCACGCGGTGAGCCACTCGTCGACCATGTCGCGGGCACGGCACAGGCTGGATTTCGCCGCGGGCAGTTGTACCTTCGCGCGCCGGCGGTGCCGCAGCGGATGGTCGGCGGCCACGGCCGCTACTGCCTCGTCGACGGTGGCGTAGACCGGAACGTAACGGGTGACGCCGTTTCGGCGGACCGCCGACCGGCCTGCCGAGTGCCGGCAGATCAGCGCCAGCGCCACCTCCGGCCACCGGGTGACGTGCCAGCGGGCGCTGGTGAACACCGCCAGGGCGGATTCGACGGTGACCGTGAGACCGCTCATGTCGATGAGCACGGCCATGGGCTCGTCGAGGGCCACCTTGATGATGTGGTCACGGAGTTCCCGGTACGTGGTGCTGTCGAGCTCGCCGACGACGGTCAGCAGGGTGTGGTCACCCACTGCCTCGGCGGTGACGGAAAGCGGCCGGGTGCAATCAGCTGTCACCGTGTTCACCCGTGCCGGCGGGCGCTTCGCTGAGCCGCTTGGCCAGGACTTCCATGGCGTGCTCGGCTTCCTCCGCCGCGTCGAGGTACCTCCGGCCCACCATCCCGGCGCCGGCGTTGTCCGCCAACCTGCGCGAGAGTTTGGCCTTCTCCTGCAGGCTGCGCACGGCGATCCACAGCGCGTTCTCGACTTCGTGATCCCGTGCCTCCAGTAACGCCTCGGCGGTCCACGCGTGCCCCACGCGGCAGCGGAAGCTGCCTTCCTCGAGTGTGGTCAGCGAACCGTTGCAGTCGGGGCAGGTGTATCCCGACGGCGGGCCGAGATCGTCGGAGTCGAAATGCGCGGAGAACCTGCTTCCCATGGCGATCCGGTTCTCCAGTTCCATCCGGGTGTCGGGCTCCATCTCCCGCTCCTCGATGTCGCGGTCTGTCAGCTTGGTCAGCAGCCTGCCGATGTCTGCGGCCGATGCCTGGTGCTGGATCACCCCGGCCTGTATTGCGTTGTGGGGCATGGCGGTGAACAGCGCGTCGGAGGGCGACTGTGCGACCGTGACGCCGCCCCTGGCCCGGATCGCGCCGGATCCGAGCACCCCGTCATCGAGCATTCCGGACAGCACCACGCCGATGGCGCGCGGCCCGAACGTCACCGCCACGGATCGGAACAGGGCGTTGACCGCGGGCCGGTTCATGTTCTCCGTCGGGCCCTTGGAGAGCAGGATGCTGTGGTCGCGGACCATCAGGTGGCGGTTCGGGACGGCCACATAGATACGGCCGGCTTCGAGTGGGGTGCCGTCGACGGCCGATACCGCGGGCAGCGGTCCGGCGCGATCCAGGATGCGGGCAAGCACGCTCGGCGCGTTCGGCGGCATGTGCAACACCACCAGGACCGCATAGGGCAGATCCTCGGGAAGACCGGCGGCGAAGCTCGTCAGCGCCTCCACACCGCCGGCGGACGCGCCGACGGCCACCACCCCGGGAAGGGCGCCGTTCGACGTTGGGTCAGGCACGGCCATGGGGCACGTGTTACCCGATGACGGCCGTCATAATCGCGTCATACTTTGGCGATCACGTTCTCGGCGAACCACTCCAGGTGGCGGATCTTGTCCGCCAGCGGTTCGGTGTCCTGGCCGGTGATGTAGGGCAGACGGAAGCCGACGATCACGTCGGTGACGCCCTTGTCCTCCAAACGTTTGACGCCGTCGACGGTGAACGCGTCGGCGGAGATCACGTGGATCTCGAACGGTCCGGTGACGCCCTGCTCCGCGCGGAACTTGTGGAGCTTGGCGATGAGCCCGTCGAGTTCCTCGGGATCGCCACCGCCGTGCATCCACCCGTCGCACCGGGCGGCGCGTTTGAGTGCGGCGTCGGCGTGGCCGCCGACGAGGATCGGCACCGGCTTCGTCGGGGCGGGGGTCATCTTCGTCTTCGGGATGTCGTAGAACTCGCCGTGGAATTCGAAGTACTCGCCGGTAGTGAGGCCCTTGATGATCTCGATGCATTCGTCCATCCGCTTGCCGCGTTTGGCGAACGGCACGTTCATCAGCTCGTAGTCCTCCTTCCACGGGCTGGTGCCGACGCCGAGACCGAGCCGGTTGTCGAACAGCGCAGCCAGGGACCCGGCCTGCTTGGCGACCAGCGCCGGCGGGCGGATCGGCAGTTTGAGCACGAAGAAGTTGAACCGCAACGTGGTGGTGACCGCGCACAGCGCACTCGCCATGACGAAGGACTCGATGAACGCCTTGCCGTCGAGGAACTCGCGGCTGCCGTCCGGGGTGTACGGGTAGGTCGAGTCCGATTCGAACGGGTAGGCGACGCTGTCCGGGATCGTCATCGCGTCGTAGCCCGCGGCCTCGGCAACCTTGGCCAGCGGGATGTAGAACGTCGGATCGGTCATGGCCTCGGCGTAGGTGAACCGCACAGCGCCTCCTCGGGTCGGTTGCCGAATACTAGAACGCGTTCTAGTCCGATGTTTGAAGAATGCCGCGCCGGAAACACAGCGTTCGTGAGTGTCGCGAAAACCTTCTACAAGCCCCTGGCGCTGGCGAGCAGCATCGTGGGCGGTCTCATCGCCGGCAAAATCTTCTCCGAGATCTGGCAGCGCGCCAACCCGTCGGGCACCGAGCCGCCGGACCCCGAGGATCTGCAGAGCTCCGCCAAGGAGATCTTCATCGCCGCCGCCGTGCAGGGCCTGATCGTCGGCCTGGTCCGGGCCGCGCTCGCGCGGGGGCAGGCCAAGGGATTCGCCGCGCTGGCGAACGAGAACCCGGAGTAGCGAACTGCGGCATCATGTCCTAGGTGCGCGCCCGGCGGACCTGGCTCACCCGTAACGTCCGGCTGCTGTCGGCGGTGTCGTTCCTCCAGGACGCCGCCAGCGAGCTGCTCTACCCGCTGCTGCCGATCTATCTCACCTCTGTCATCGGTGCACCGGCGGCCGTGGTCGGTGCGGTCGAAGGCGCCGCCGAGGGGGCGGCCTCGCTGACCAAGCTGGCCTCCGGGCCGCTCGGCGACCGGTTCGCCAGGCGGCCCCTGATCGCCACCGGATACGGGATGGCGGCCCTGGGCAAGGTCATCGTCGCCGCCGCCGGGACGTGGCCGGGCGTACTGGCCGGCCGGGTGACCGACCGGCTCGGCAAGGGGTTGCGCGGTGCGCCGCGCGATGCGCTGCTGGTCGACGGTGTCGACGCCGCCGCGCGCGGCCGGGTGTTCGGATTCCACCGCGCCATGGATACCTTCGGCGCGGTGGTGGGCCCGCTGCTCGGCCTGGCCGGCTACGAACTGCTCGACCACCAGATCGGCCCGCTGCTGTGGGTGGCGGTCGTCCCCGCGGTGCTGTCCGTCGCGTTGGTCTTCCTGGTGCGTGAACGCGCGCGGCCCGCGGCGGTGGGGGTCCGTCCGTCATTGTTCTCGCGGGTCAGGGATCTGCCGCGGCGCTACTGGCGGGTGACCGCGCTGCTGGTGGCGTTCGGGGTGGTGAACTTCCCCGATGCACTGCTGTTGTTGCGGCTCAACGAGATCGGCTTCTCCGTCGTCGAGGTGATTCTCGCCTACGTCGGCTACAACGTCGTCTACGCAGTGGCGAGCTACCCGGCCGGGCTGCTGGCCGACCGGCTCGGCACGCCCGCGGTGTTCGCGGTCGGACTGGGGTTCTTCGCCGTCGGCTACACGGGGCTGGGGCTGACCACGGACACCGTCGCGGCCTGGCTGCTGATCGGCGTCTACGGGCTGTTCACCGCCTGCACCGACGGAGTGGGCAAGGCGTGGATCTCGTCACTGGTCGGCGGGGATGTGCAGGCCAGCGCGCAGGGAGTGTTCCAAGGCGCCAGCGGGTTCGCGGTACTGGCGGCCGGACTGTGGGCGGGCCTGCTGTGGGGCGCCGACGGCACCGTCCCGCTGCTGGTCTCCGGGCTGGCAGGAGCGGGTTTCGCGGTCGCGGTGGCGGTGCTCGCGGTGCGACGTCACTGATTGGCACCCGCCGCGGTGGGTATGCCGCGGGCCATGACAGATCTGGTGGCTGACGCATTGGTGGCCCGGCTGCGCGACTGGGGCGCCGACCGGGTGTTCGGCTACGCCGGCGACGGGGTGAACACGTTGCTCGGCGCGCTGCAACGTTCGGGCGAACCCGAATTCGTCTCCACCCGCCACGAGGAGCTCGCCGCGTTCATGGCGTGCGGACACGCCAAGTACACCGGCCGGGTGGGCGTCTGCATGGCCACCCAGGGCCCCGGTGCCATTCATCTGCTTGCCGGCCTCTACGACGCGAAACTCGACCGGCGGCCGGTGGTGGCGATCGTCGGCCAGGTGGTGTCGACGGCGCTCGGCAGCGGCTACCTCCAAGAGGTCGACCTGCACGCGCTGTTCAAGGACGTGTGCGGGCAGTACGTGCAGACGGTGTTCGCGCCCGAGCAGGCGGTGATGGCGCTCGACAACGCGATGCGCACCGCGATCGCGACGTCGACCCCGACCTGCCTGATCATCCCGCACGACGTCCAGCAGGCGGAGATGCCCGACGAACTCGAGCACAGTCACGGGGTGGTACCGTCCGCCGCCGTCAGCGCGAAGGCTTTGATCACCGCACCCGACGACCAGCTGCGCCGCGCCGCCGAGGTACTCAACGCGGGCGAGCGGGTGGCGCTGCTGGTGGGCCGCGGTGCGGCCGGCGCCGCCGCCGAGATCGCCGAGGTGGTCGACAGCCTCGGGGCCGGGGTCGCGGCGTCGCTGCTCGGCAAACCGGTCCTCGATGAGGGTGAACCCTGGCACACCGGCGTGATGGGCCATCTCGGCACCACCGCGAGCGCCGAACTGATGGCGCACTGCGACACGCTGCTGATCGTCGGATCCAACGACCCGTGGACGGAGTTCTACCCGGCGCCCGGCCAGGCCAGGGCCGTCCAGATCGACATCCAGCCGCGGGTGATCGGCGCCAAGTATCCCGTCGAAGCGCCGGTGGTAGGGCATGCGGCGCAGACGCTTTCAGCCCTGGCGGCGCTGCTCGAACGCAAGGAGGACCGCAGCTGGCAGGAGCAGGTGCACCGGTGGCGGCAGCGGTGGCAGGATGACGCCGCGCGGCGGGCGGCGGTGCACACCGCCACGGCGGATTCCGAAGCCAATCCCGAAGCCGTCGTGCGGGCGCTGTCCGATCACCTGCCCCCCGATGCGCAGGTGGCGGTCGACACCGGATCGTGCACCTACTGGTATGCGCGCCACCTCCGGTTGCCGCCCGGCGTACCCGCCCACCTCTCCGGTTATCTCGCGTCGATGGGATGTGCGCTGCCGTACGGCGTGGCCGCGAAACTCGATGCCCCGCAACGGCCGGTCGTGGCGCTGGTCGGTGACGGGGCGATGCAGATGAGCGGGCTGCTCGAACTCGTCACGATCGCCGACCGCTGGCGTTCGTGGGCGGATCCGCGATTCGTCGTGCTGGTGCTGCACAACGCCGACCTCACCGAGGTGTCGTGGGAGCAGCGTGAGATGGAGGGCAATCCGCGTTTCACCGCATCGCAGGACGTCCCGCGGTTCCCGTACGCCGACTACGCCGAACTGCTTGGGCTGCAGGGTATCCGGGTGACCGATTCGGCGGCCGCGGGCGGCGCGTGGGCGAAGGCGTTCGCCGCCGACCGGCCGACCGTCATCGAAGCGGTGGTCGACGCTGCCACCCCGCTGCTGCCCCCGCTGATGCCGGACAGCAAGGCGGACAAGGTGTTCGACGCCATCGGCCAGGAGAGCGACGACGCGGCGGGAGAACGCGTCGCCGATCAGCGGCGCCACGAACAGAGCACCCCCGGGTGAGGGCGGCGGTCGTCGGGCAGATCGCCCGGGATCTCATCCTGCGCACTGCCGGACTGCCTGATGCGGGAGATTCCGTGGATGTGCTCGAGCGTCGAGAACAACTGGGCGGCAAGGGCGCCAACCAAGCCGTAGGGCTGGTTCAGCTCGGGGTGCCGACGGCGTTGGTCGCGGTGGCCGGGGACGACGCGACAGGAGCCGCCGTCACCGAACAGGCCGCGGCCGACGGCATCGACGTCACGGGAGTGGTCCGCCGCGGACAGACGGCACTGTTGCTCGACGTGGTCGACGATCCGCCGCAGCGGCGACTGTTCGAGCACGTCCCCGACACGGCGCTGCTGACTGAGGAGGACGTGCTCCAGTCGGCGGACGTGTTCGCCGGTGCCGACGCGGTGTCGCTGCAACTGCAGCAGCCGCCGGAATCGGTGCTGGCCGCCGCCCGGCTCGGGCGGCATCACGGCGCCCGGGTCGTGGTCGACGGTGCGATGGACAGCGATCTCCGCGACGCCCTGCTGCCGCTGGCCGACGTGGTACGCGCAGATGCCGAGGAGGCCCGGTTGTGGACCGGTGAGCCGCTGCAGTCACTCGCCGCGGTGAGCGAATTGGGCCAACAGATCATGGCTTCCGGACCGACGCTGGTCGCCCTCGAACTCGACGGCGTCGGCGACGTGGTGCTGTGGCCCGACGGGCAGCGGCTGTTCGCGTTCACCGACGATCCGGTCGTCGACCGCACCGGGGCCGGCGACGCATTCGTCGCCGGTCTGATCGCGGCGCTGCTGCGCGGCGCGCCTCCGGAACACGCCGGCGGCGTCGCGGCCGCCGCGGCACGGCGGGTCGTCGCACACCTCGGCGGTCGCCCGGATCTCACCGGCCTGCCCGTTTGACCCGTCCGTGCCGGGGTGGTCGGCCAGTGTGCCATCGCCTCGGCGAAACGCCAAGGGGCGACGCGTGTTCTGGTGGTCGACGGCATCAGGGACCGCCCCGATGTCGCCCGCAGCCAGAATGCGGAGACCATCGACTTCAACGCCGAGGACCCGGTCGAGGTGGTGCGCGACCTCACCGGCGAGATCGGCGTGGACCGTGTCATCGATGCCGTCGGCGTGGACGCCCAGCCTCCCAAACAGGGCCCTGCGGCGGAGAACCTGCCCGCCGACACCGATACGTTCGAATCCGAACGCCGTTCTGCAGCACCGGAAGGCGATACGTCGGGTGATCAGTGGATACCCGGTGACGCGCCCAGCCTGGCCGTCCGGTGGGCCGTGCAGGCGGTGGCCAAAGCCGGTTCTGTCGGCGTGATCGGCCTGTATCCGCCCACTTTGGAGGCTTTTCCGTTCGGTGAGGCGATGAACCGCAACCTCACCATCCAGGCCGGCAACTGCAACCCCACCGGCGATACGTGCCGAGGCTGTTCGATGGTCCTCGCCTACCCGGACTTCGACCAGCGACACGTTGGCTGGCTCAAGACCGTCGTGCCGATGTGAGGTCCAGCGCGACGGCGCGCCACCTGGGGCGACGGTGTCCCGAGTTTGGGACATCGGCCTCCGGGTAGAGACGGAGCATGGCCGAAGATGCGTCTACGAAAGACCACGCACCCGACCCGGACGACCCGCGCAAGCCGGATTCACCGACCGACCTCACCAAACCGTCGGCGCTCTACGTCCTGCGCAAGACCGCCCGCGAATTCGGTAAGGACCAGTGCACGGACCTCGCGGCCGCGCTGACCTACTACGCGGTGTTGTCGCTGTTCCCGGCGGTGCTGGTGATGGTGTCGCTGCTCGGCGTCTTCGGCCAGGGACGCCGCACCACCGACGCGCTGCTCGACATCGTCAACGACGTCGCACCGGGCTCGACGGTCGAGACCCTGCGCCCCACCATCGAGCAACTCGTCAATTCACCTTCGGCGGGTTTCGCGCTCGTGGTCGGCATCCTCACCGCCCTGTGGTCGGCATCCGGGTACGTCGGGGCGTTCGGCCGCGCGATGAACCGCATCTACGAGGTCGACGAAGGCCGTCCGATCTGGAAGCTGCGCCCCCTGCAGCTCGTACTCACCTTCGCCGCACTGCTCGGAGCGGCGCTTGTGGCGTTCATGCTCGCGGTCAGCGGGCCGGTGGCCGAAGCCGTCGGCAATGCGATCGGCCTCGGTGACGCGGCGGTGACGGCGTGGAGCATCGGGCGCTGGCCGGTGATCCTGCTGCTCGTCATCATCGCCGTCGCGGTGCTCTACTACGTCACCCCCAACGTGCAGCAACCCAAATTCCGGTGGATCAGCCTCGGTGCGGCGCTGGCCATCCTCACCTGGATCCTGGCGTCGGTGATCTTCGGGATCTACGTCTCGAACTTCAGCAGCTACAACAAGACCTACGGCGCGCTCGCCGGCGTCATCATCTTCCTGCTGTGGCTGTGGATCACCAACCTCGCGCTGCTGTTCGGCGCCGAGCTGGACGCCGAACTCGAACGCGGCCGCCAGCTGCAGGCCGGCCTGCCCGCCGAGCGCGAACTGCAGCTGCCGCCGCGTGACACCCGGGTCATCGAGAAGAAGGAAGCCGCCTACGAGGAGGACGTCAAGCGCGCGAGGGCGCTGCGGCGCAGCCGGGGACGCGACGACGGCTGACGCGGGCACGGGGGCATACTCACCTGCGTGACCCGACGGATCCACGTCATCGGCATCGGTGCAGGCGACCCCGACTACGTGACCGCCCAGGCCGTCGCGGCGCTCAACGACACCGACGTGTTCTTCGCGATGGACAAGGGTGAGACGAAGGACGACCTCGTCGCGCTGCGCCGGCTGATCTGCGATCGGTTCATCCGCGAACCCGGCTACCGGTTCGTCGAATTGCCGGATCCGCGGCGCGCCAAGACCGACGACTACCGCAAGGACGTCGACGACTGGCACGCCGCACGGGCGCGGCTGTGGGCCGAGGCGGTCTCCCGGGAACTCGCCGACGGCGGCGTCGGCGCCTTCCTGGCATGGGGTGACCCGTCGCTCTACGACAGCACGCTGCGCATCCTCGACCGGGTGGCCACCCACCTCGACATCGACTACGACGTCGTTCCCGGCATCACCGCCATCCAGGCGCTCACCGCACGGCACCGGATCCCGCTCAACGACGTCGGCGAGCCCGTGCTCATCACCACCGGGCGCCGGCTGCGCGAGCAGGGGCTGACCGGGACCGCGGTCGTCATGCTCGACGGCGACTGCGCCTTCACCGAGACCCCCGCGGACACCCGGATCTGGTGGGGCGCCTACCTCGGCACCGACGACGAACTGCTGGTGTCGGGCACCGTCGGCGAGGTGGGGGAGCGGATCGTCGCGTTGCGCGCGCAGGCCCGGGCCCGGCACGGCTGGATCATGGACACCTACCTGCTGCGCGCCTGACCGTGCGAAGATCAGCCCGTGGGGAGCTTCCTGCTGCGGGCCGCGGTGACCGGTGTGGCGTTGTGGGTGGTGACGCAGCTGGTCTCCGGGATGGAGTTCGTCGGCGGCGACAACACGCTGCAGCGCGTCGGGATCATCTTCGTCGTGGCGGTGGTGTTCGGCCTGGTGAACGCGGTGATCAAACCGATCGTGCAGATCATGTCGATCCCGCTGTACATCCTGACGCTCGGGCTCTTCCACATCGTCGTCAACGCGCTGATGCTGTGGCTGACGGCGTGGATCACCGAGCACACCACGCACTGGGGGCTCTACATCGACGACTTCTGGTGGACGGCGATCTGGGCCGGCATCCTGCTGTCGATCGTCAGCTGGGTGCTGTCTTTGCTGAGCGGCGGCTTGATCCGGCGCTGACCGGCACACTGGACACATGCCGGAACTGCCCGAGGTCGAAGCACTCGCCGACCACCTGCGCCGCCACGCCGTCGGACTGCCGATCGGACGCGTCGACGTGTCGGCGTTCTCGGTGCTCAAGACGTTCGATCCGCCGATCACCGCACTGCACGGCCGCGAGGTCACCGGCGCCAACCGCTGGGGGAAGTACCTCGGGCTGCAGGCCGGCGACCTGCACCTGATCACCCACCTGTCGCGCGCCGGCTGGCTGCGCTGGTCGGACAAGCTGGCGGCCGCGCCACTGAAACCCGGCAAGGGGCCGATCGCGCTGCGGGTCCATCTCGGGGTGCCCGGTGAGGCTCCGGGATTCGACCTCACGGAGGCCGGCACCCAGAAACGGCTGGCCGTCTGGCTCGTCGACGACCCGGCTTCGGTGCCCGGTATCGCGACGCTCGGACCGGATGCGCTGGAGCTCACTGCCGAGGATCTCAGCGCGCTGCTGGCCGGGCAGAGCGGGCGCATCAAGACCGTCATCACCGACCAGAAGGTGATCGCCGGGGTCGGCAACGCCTACAGCGACGAGATCCTGCACGTCGCCCAGCTGTCACCGTTCGCCACCGCCAACAAGCTGACCGCCGCGCAACTGGGCTCACTGCACGACGCGATGATCTCGGTGCTCACCGACGCGGTGTCCCGGTCGGTGGGGCAGCAGGCCGCAACGCTGAAGGGGGAGAAGCGGTCCGGGCTGCGGGTGCACGCGCGGACGGGGCTGCCATGTCCGGTGTGCGGGGACACCGTGCGCGAGGTGTCGTTCGCGGACAAGTCGTTCCAGTACTGCCCGACGTGTCAGACCGGCGGCCGGGTGCTCGCCGACCGGCGGATGTCGCGGCTGCTGAAGTAAGTCCCCCGTTACGCTGCCCGCATGACCCGCCAGAAGATCCTCATCACCGGGGCGAGTTCCGGACTGGGCGCCGGGATGGCCCGGGCGTTCGCCGCCAAGGGCCGCGACCTCGCGCTGTGTGCGCGCCGGACTGACCGCCTCGAAGCGCTGAAAGCCGAACTCACGCAACGATATCCGGGGGTCACCGTCGCGGTCGCCGAACTCGACGTCAACGACCACGAGCAGGTGCCGAAGGTCTTCGCGGCGCTGGCCGGCGAACTCGGCGGCCTCGACCGCGTCATCGTCAACGCCGGCCTCGGCAAGGGCGCACCGCTCGGGTCGGGCAAGCTGTGGGCCAACAAGGCGACCATCGAGACCAACCTGGTCGCCGCGCTCGTGCAGATCGAGACGGCGCTCGAGATGTTCAAGCGCACCGGCAGTGGGCACCTCGTGCTGGTCTCGTCGGTACTGGGCAACAAGGGCGTACCGGGTGTGAAAGCGGCCTACGCGGCGAGCAAGGCCGGCGTCAGATCGCTGGGGGAGTCGCTGCGTGCGGAGTACCCCAGCGGGCCGATCCGCGTCACCGTCCTCGAACCCGGCTACATCGAGTCCGAGATGACCGCGAAGTCGGCGTCGACCATGCTGATGACCGATACCGACACCGGCGTCGCCGCCATGGTCCGGGTCATCGAGAAGGAGTCCGGCCGAGCCGCCGTGCCGTGGTGGCCGTGGGCGCCGCTGGTGCAGCTGATGCGGATCCTGCCGTCGCGCCTGATGAAACCCTTTAGTTAGTACAACTCGGGGTTTAACCGTCTCGTGACCGTGGGTAGTCCTCTTTCATGATCGTGAAACTGACGAAGATGACCCCCGTCCTGTTCGTGGGTGCAGCGGCAGCTGCGATCGCCGCTGCGCCGATCGCCGGCGCCCAGCCTGCGCCCCCGCCGTGCGTCAACGCCGACGGCTCGCCGTGTTCGAGCATCGGCAGCGTCGATGGTGGCGGCGCCGACGTGAGCGTGCCCGGCGGACCGGCCGGCACGGCCGATCTGGGCGGCGCCTCGGGCGCCATCCCGAATGGTCCGGCGGGCGAGGCCGGCCCGGGTGGCGCGAGCGGATCGCTCGCCCCGAACGGGCCCGGCGGCTCGGCCGGCCCCGACGGCGCCAGCGGATGCCTGCCGAACGTCGGCTGCATCACCATCCCCGCCCCCTGATACCGACGACCACCACACAACGGCGCACGTCCCTGCCCGGGGACGTGCGTCGTTTTCGTTGTATGGGATTGACACATCGTTGGGTTTTCCCAATACTTCGTTGTATGAGTCCGGTGAGACGGGGCAAAACGCCACCGATTCACAACCGCATCGGCGTCCTGCGCGCCGAGCGCCGCATGTCGCGGGCCGAGCTGGCGGAACTGATCGACGTGAACCCGCAGACCGTCGGCGCGCTGGAGCGTGGCGACCACTACCCGAGCCTCGATCTGGCGTTCCGGATATGCGACGTCTTCGACCTGCCGGTCGAGGCCGTCTTCTCCCGCACCGAATTCGTCCCGCTGTCGGCCGAGCTCTACCGCGGAACCACCCGAGCGCAAGGAGGCAACCCCGATGTCTGAGCCACGATCCACGCTGCACGCCGATCCGACGCTGATCGACCGCTACCAGGCCTACCGCACCCGCCGGTTCCTGAAGCGGGAACGCGCCTACGCCAACACGCTGCCCGGCTGGCGTACCCAACGGCGCCGCCGCGCCCTGGTCGTCGTGCTGGCGGTGACGTTCGCGTTCATGTTCGTGGTGAGTGTGTTGTGCGCGTTCGGAGTCGACTGGGCGCCGCTGCTGTGGCTGCCCGCGTGTGTCGTGTTCCTCCCGGCGTGGACGGTGCTGCAGATCGTGTCCGGCCGGCAGGGCGACGCACCACAGGCGGCGCTCGACGAATACGAAGTGCAGCAACGCAACAGCGCCCGCTCGATCGGTCTCACCGTGACGCAGTACCTGATGCTCGTGCCGATCTTCTACCTCGTGTTCGGCGCGACGCTGACCGGCGGCACCGACACCGACATGGCCTATGCCGGCGGGTCGATGGCGCTGACCGTGCTGCTGATCGGCGGGTGTCTGCCCGCGATGATCCTCGGGTGGATCCGCCCGGACCCCGACGCCTAAGCGGAGCGCCCGCGCTCTACCCTGTAGCGCCGCACCAGGGCGTCCGTCGACGTATCCGACTGCACCGCAGGCGAATCCTCGCCGGTGATCACCGGCAGCAGCGCCTTGGCCTGTGTCTTGCCCAGCTCCACACCCCACTGGTCGAACGAGTCGATACCCCACACGACACCCTCGGTGAACACCTGGTGTTCGTACAGGGCGACGAGCTGGCCGACCACCGACGGCGTCAACTGGGTCGCGAGAATGCTTGTGGTGGGCCGGTTTCCGGGCATCACCTTGTGCGGCACCACGTCGGCGGGTGTGCCCTCGGCGGCGATTTCCTCGGCGGTCTTGCCGAACGCCAGCACCTGCGTCTGGGCGAAGAAGTTGCTCATCAGCAGGTCGTGCATGCTGCCGGTGCCGTCGGCGGTCGGCAGATCGTCGGTGGGCCGGCTGAACCCGATGAAATCAGCGGGCACCAGCCGCGTCCCCTGGTGCAGCAGTTGGTAGAACGCGTGCTGACCGTTCGTGCCCGGCTCACCCCAGAAGATCTCCCCGGTGTCGGCGCTGACGGGGGAGCCGTCGGCGCGCACCGACTTGCCGTTGGATTCCATCGTCAGCTGCTGCAGGTACGCCGCGAACCGCGACAGGTCGTTCGAATACGGCAGCACCGCCCGCGACTGCGCGCCGTAGAAGTTCGAGTACCACAACCCGATGAGCCCCAGCAGCGCAGGCGCATTGGCGTCCAGCGGGGCGGTGCGGAAGTGCTCGTCGACCAGATGGAAACCGGACAGGAAATCCGCGAAGCGCTCCTTGCCGATCGCCGCCATCACGCTCAAGCCGATGGCGCTGTCCACCGAGTACCGCCCGCCGACCCAGTCCCAGAACCCGAACATGTTGTCGGTGTTGATGCCGAACTCGTCGACCAGCCGCTCGTTCGTCGACACCGCGACGAAGTGCTTGCTCACCGCCGCGTCACCCAGCGCGCCGGTCAGCCAACGCCGCGCGGCCGTCGCATTCGTCAGCGTCTCCAGCGTGGAGAACGTCTTGGAGGCGACGATGAACAGCGTGGTCGCGGGATCGAGTCCGTCGAGCTTCGCGACCAGGTCGGCCGGGTCGACGTTGGACACGAAGCGCGCCGAGATCCCCGCGTCGGCGTAATGGCGCAGCGCCTCGTACACCATCACCGGCCCGAGGTCGGACCCACCGATCCCGATGTTGACGACGGTCCGGATGCGCTGCCCGGTCGCGCCCGTCCACTCGCCGCTGCGCAGCCGGTCGGTGAAATCGCCCATCCGGTCCAGCACCTCGTGCACGTCGGCGACCACGTCCTGCCCGTCGACGGTCAATTGCGCGTCGCGCGGCAGCCGCAGGGCGGTGTGTAGCACCGCGCGGTCCTCGGAGGTGTTGATGTGTGCCCCGGCGAACATCGCATCGCGTTTGGCCTCGAGGCCGGCGGCGCGCGCCAGGTCGACCAGCAGACCCAGGGTCTCGCGGGTGACGCGGTGTTTGCTGTAGTCGATGTAGAGGTCACCCACCGACACCGTCAGCTCGGTGCCGCGCGACGGATCCTCGGCGAACAGCTCCCGCAGATGCGTCCCCGCGATCTGATCGTGGTGACGCTGCAGAGCCTGCCAAGCCGGGGTGGCCGCGATGTCCGGAATCTGCTGTCCGTCGGAGTCCATGCCCCAGACCCTAGTGCGGTAGAGGAAAAGAAACCCTAGTGCGATCACGGAAAAGTAGGCGTAGAGAATTGAGGTATGGACACCACCGCACTGCTGAAGTCTGTTCCCACCGGTCTGTGGATCGGCGGTGAAGAACGGCAGGCGAAATCGACGTTCAACGTGTTGGACCCCAGCGACGATCAGGTCATCGCGACCGTCGGCGACGCCACCGCCGACGACGCCCGCGCCGCGCTCGACGCAGCCTGTGCGGTCCAGGCCGAATGGGCCGCGACCCCTGCGCGCAAACGCGGTGAGATCCTGCGGTCGGTCTTCGAGACGCTGACCGCCCGCGCCGACGACATCGCCGCGCTGATGACCCTCGAGATGGGCAAGGTGCTCGCCGAGAGCAAAGGTGAGGTCACCTACGGCGCCGAGTTCTTCCGCTGGTTCGCCGAGGAGGCGGTCCGCATCGGCGGCCGCTACACGCCCAGCCCGGCAGGCACCGGCCGCATCATCGTCACCAAGCAGCCCGTGGGGCCGTGCTACGCGATCACCCCGTGGAACTTCCCGCTGGCCATGGGCACCCGCAAGATGGGCCCGGCCTTCGCCGCCGGCTGCACGATGATCGTCAAACCCGCCCAGGAAACGCCGCTGACCATGCTGTACCTGGCCAAGCTGTGCGACGAGGCGGGTCTGCCCAAGGGTGTGCTGTCGGTGCTGCCGACCAGCGATCCCGGCGGGGTCACCGGCGCGCTGATCGACGACGGCCGGCTGCGCAAGCTCACCTTCACCGGATCGACCGGCGTGGGTAAGGCCCTGGTCAAGCAGTCCGCCGACAAGCTGCTGCGCACGTCGATGGAGCTGGGCGGCAACGCACCGTTCATCGTGTTCGACGACGCCGACGTCGACGCCGCCGTCGAGGGTGCGCTGCTGGCCAAGATGCGCAACGGCGGCGAGGCGTGCACCGCGGCCAACCGCTTCCACGTCGCCAACGCCGTGCGTGAGGAGTTCACCGAGAAGCTGGTGAAGCGGATGAGCGAGTTCACCCTCGGCAAGGGCCTCGACGAATCGTCGAAGCTCGGCCCGCTGATCAACTCCAAGCAGCTGCAGAAGGTCACCGAACTCGTCTCCGATGCGGTGTCACGCGGCGCGACCGTCGCCGTCGGCGGGGTGGCACCGGGCGGACCCGGCAATTTCTACCCGGCGACCGTGCTGGCCGACGTCCCCGCCGACGCCCGCATCCTCAAGGAGGAGGTGTTCGGCCCGGTCGCCCCGATCACCGGCTTCGACACCGAGGACGAGGGTGTGGCCGCCGCCAACGACACCGAATACGGCCTGGCCGCCTACGTCTACACCCAGTCGCTGGACCGCGCTTTGCGCGTCGCCGAGGGCATCGAGTCCGGCATGGTCGGTGTCAACCGCGGCGTGATCAGCGACGCCGCCGCCCCGTTCGGTGGCATCAAGGAGTCCGGCTTCGGCCGCGAAGGCGGTACCGAGGGCATCGAGGAGTACCTCGACACGAAGTACATCGCGTTGACGAACTAGTCCGTCCCCGGGCGCGAGCAGACGCGAAAACCCCCCGAATCAAGCGATTCGGGGGGTTTTCGCGTCTGCTCGCGAAGAGGGCGGTGCGCCTTCCGGATTCGGCGCCGCAGCCGCCATAGACTTCCATGCTCGGATCCGATCTTGGAGGGCATGAACGTGACTGCGGCGCCGGTCCGCGTTACCGCGCGTCGGCGCTGGGTGGCGCCGGTGCCGGGGCGGTCCCGCCGCGGCACCGCCGGGCGTCGGGAGATCCGCGCACTCGACGGTGTCCGCGCCGTCGCGGTGGCACTGGTGCTCGCCGACCACGCCGGGTTGCCCGGCGTCCCGGGCGGGTTCCTCGGTGTCGACGTCTTCTTCGTCCTCAGCGGATTCCTGATCACCTCACTGCTGCTCGACGAACTCGGCCGCACCGGACGGGTCGACCTGCGCGGCTTCTGGATCCGGCGGGCCCGCCGCCTGCTACCCGCACTGCTGGCGATGGTGCTCGCCGTGGTCGCGGCCCGGGTGTTCTTCCCGCCCGACGCCGTCACCTCCCTGCGCGACGATGCCGTCGCCGCGTTCTTCTGGGTCGCCAACTGGGCGTTCGTCGCTCAGCAGACCGACTACTTCTCGCAGGGCAGCCCACCGTCACCGCTGCAGCACACCTGGTCGCTCGGCGTGGAGGAGCAGTTCTACCTGGTGTGGCCGCTGCTGCTGGTCGCGGTCGTCGGCGTGCTGGCGTTCCGGCGTGCCGCGCCGACGCTGCGGGCGGTGCGCTGGGGCGTTCTCGTCCTGGCGGTCGGGGGTGCGGCGGCGTCCGCCACGGCGGCCGTCCTGCTCACCTCCGAGGCGACCGCCAACCGCGTGTACTTCGGCACCGACACCCGCGTGCAGGCCCTGCTGATCGGGGCGGCGGCCGCGGCGCTGCTGGTGCGGGACTGGTCGACGGTCACGATGGGCACGCCGATCCGCGGGCGTTGGGGACGGTGGACGACTCGGCTGCTGTCGGTGCTCGGACTGGCCGGGCTGGTGGCACTGGCCCACTACGCGACGGGTGCGCCGGCCGAGTACCGGATGGGGTTGTTCACCGCGACCGCGGCCGCGGCGGTGCTCGTCGTCGCGACGGTGGCCCTCGACCAGCGCGGTCCGGTCGCCCGACTGCTGGCGTGTCCGCCGCTGGTGTGGCTGGGCACGATCTCCTACGGCGTGTACCTGTGGCACTGGCCGATCTTCCTGTTCCTCAACGGCGAACGCACCGGCTGGACCGGATGGCCGCTGTTCGCCGCCCGTTGCGCGGCGACGCTGTCGGTGGCGGTGCTGAGCTACTGGCTGGTGGAACGCCCGATCCGGCAGTGGCGTCCGGCCACGGTGCCGCAGCTCCCGCTCGCCCTGGCCACCGCGGCGACCGCGGCCGTCGTGACCATCTCGGTCGTGCCCGTCGGCGTGCAACCCGTCGAGGACCAGCGGCCCGACTTGCTCGACATCGCCTCGGCCGCGGCGGTTCTGCCGGAACGGCCGGTCGCACTGGGCGCCCGGGGTGTGCAGCGGCCGCCCGGTACCCGCAGCGTCGCGGTGTTCGGCGATTCGGTCGCGTGGACGCTGATGCGGTACCTGCCGGAGACGCCGGGTCTGCACTTCACCAACTACACGACGATCGGCTGCGGTATCGCCCGCGGCGGGCCGTACCGGACGACCGGGCAGACGCTCACGCAGAAACCCGAATGCGACACCTGGCCGAGCCGCTGGGCCCAGCGCATCGACCACGACCGGCCCGACGTCGTGCTGCTGATGATCGGGCGCTGGGAACTGGTCGACCGCATCAACGAGGGGGAGTGGACCCACGTCGGCGATCCGGCCTACGACGCCTACCTGCGCGGCGAGCTGGACCGGGCGCTCGACATCCTGGGGTCGACGGGGGCGCGCGTCGTCGTCACCACCGCGCCGTACAACCGGCGGGCCGAACAGGCCGACGGCAGCCTGTATCCGGAGGACGATCCGGACCGCGCCGATGCGTGGAACGACCTGCTGCGCGAGGCCGCGGCGAAGCGGCGCAACGTCACGGTGCTCGACTTCAACAAGAAGCTCTCACCGCGCGGCTACTACACCAATCGGGTCGACGGCATCCAGATGCGCGACGACGGCGTGCACCCCACCCGCGAGGCGGTCGAGTGGCTGACGCCGTGGCTGACCGAGGCGCTGTCCGGCTCGCCGTGACGCCCAAACGAACACATGGGCGTGAAAGTGCGAGAGGATTCCGGCGAAACGTCGATCTCGGCGCAGAGTGAACGCAGAGTGAATCAGTGGCCGAGTCGGCCGCGGCCCAGGCGCAGCAGCAGCATCGCCAGGTCCTTGCCCTCCGGGCCGAGCACGCTGTAGCGCTCGATGACCTTCATCTCACGGCTGTGCACCAGCCGGGTGCCGCCGGAGGCCATCCGCGCCTTGCCGATGATCTTGGAGACCTCGGTGCGCCGCTGCACGGCGGCGAGGATGGCGGCGTCGAGCTCGTCGATCTCCAACCGGAGGGCGTCGATGTCGTGCGACTGGTCGGTTTCGATGCTCATCTCTGACTCCTCGTCGTGTGGGGGTTCTGGTCTCATCCGGTTTCGGGCCTCACACAAGAGAAGAGCCCCGGATCCGGACGCGGACCGCGGGGCTGAGGGAAGCAGCTAGACCACGGGCACCGCGGGCCGGTACCCGTAGAAAAATCGCCGCGTGTCAAGCACGGTAGTCAGTGTGCCACCTGCGGCCGTGCCAGCGCAAAGAGTGTCACCGCTCGGCGGTAAGTTGGGACAGACATGAGTGTGAACGTGACTGAACCGAGATCCAGGCCTGACGGCGGGCCCGAGGAGCTGCTCGACGGCCTCAACCCACAGCAGCGCCAGGCGGTTCTGCACGAGGGCTCACCGCTGCTGATCGTGGCGGGCGCCGGGTCCGGGAAGACCGCGGTGCTGACCCGCCGCATCGCCTACCTGCTGGCCGCCCGCGACGTCGGCGTCGGCCAGATCCTCGCCATCACGTTCACCAACAAGGCCGCCGCGGAGATGCGGGAACGCGTCGTCGGGCTGATCGGTCCGCGCGCCAGGTCGATGTGGGTGGCGACGTTCCACTCCACGTGTGTGCGGATCCTGCGCAACCAGGCGTCGCTGCTGCCCGGCCTGAACTCGAACTTCTCGATCTACGACTCCGACGATTCGCGCCGGT
The DNA here is from genome assembly GCA_050205415.1 of Mycolicibacterium litorale. Classification (GTDB taxonomy): domain Bacteria; phylum Actinomycetota; class Actinomycetes; order Mycobacteriales; family Mycobacteriaceae; genus Mycobacterium; species Mycobacterium litorale_C. The sequence continues at coordinate 73,204 of JBNMQY010000006.1, read as the reverse complement.
TGCTGATGATGATCGGCAAGGACATGGGGCTCGACACCAAGAAGTACTCGCCCCGCCTGCTGGCCAACGGCATCTCCAATCTGAAGAACGAGCTGATCGGCCCCGAACAGGCCGCCGCCGAGGCTTCCGAGGCCGCCGACGACCTCGCCCGCATCATCGCCGACGTCTACGCCGAGTACCAGCGCCGGCTGCGGGCCGCCAACGCGCTCGACTTCGACGATCTGATCGGCGAGACCGTCGCGGTGCTGCAACGCTTCCCGCAGATCGCGCAGTACTACCGCCGCCGGTTCCGCCACATCCTGGTCGACGAGTACCAGGACACCAACCACGCCCAGTACGTCCTGGTCCGCGAACTCGTCGGCCACGACCTGCCCGAGGACGACGGGGTACCGCCCGCCGAGCTGTGCGTGGTGGGCGACGCCGACCAGTCGATCTACGCGTTCCGCGGTGCGACGATCCGCAACATCGAGGACTTCGAACGCGACTACCCCAACGCCACGACGATCCTGCTCGAGCAGAACTACCGCTCCACCCAGACCATCCTCAACGCCGCCAACTCGGTGATCGCCCGCAACGCCGGCCGGCGCGAGAAGCGGCTGTGGACCGACTCCGGCGAGGGCGAACTGATCGTCGGCTACGTCGCCGACAACGAACACGACGAGGCGCGGTTCGTCGCGAGCGAGATCGACGCGCTGGCCGACAACGGCTACAGCTACAACGATTTCGCGGTGTTCTACCGCACCAACAACAGCTCCCGTGCGCTGGAGGAGGTGTTCATCCGCGCCGGCATCCCGTACAAGGTGGTCGGCGGGGTCCGGTTCTACGAGCGCAGGGAGATCCGCGACATCGTCGCCTACCTGCGGGTGCTCGACAATCCGGGTGACTCGGTGAGCATGCGCCGCATCCTCAACACGCCGCGGCGCGGAATCGGCGACCGGGCGGAGGCCTGCGTCGCGGTGTACGCCGAGAACACCGGCAGCAGCTTCAACGACGCCCTGCAGGCCGCGGCCGAGGGCAAGGTGCCGATGCTCAACACCCGTTCGGAGAAGTGCATCAAGAGCTTCGTCGAGATGCTCGACGACCTGCGCGGCCGCCTCGGCGACGAACTCGGCGAGCTGGTCGAGGCGGTGCTCGAACGCACCGGCTACCGCGCCGAACTCGAGGCGTCCAACGACCCGCAGGACCTGGCGCGCCTCGACAACCTCAACGAGTTGGTCAGCGTCGCACACGAATTCAGCATCGACCGGGCCAACGCCGCCGCGCTCGCCGAGGACCTCGACGAACCGGTCGACGAGGACGTCCCCGACACCGGGGTGCTCGCGCAGTTCCTGGAGCGGGTGTCGCTGGTGGCCGACGCCGACGACATCCCCGAACACGGCTCGGGTGTCGTGACGATGATGACGCTGCACACCGCCAAGGGCCTGGAGTTCCCGGTCGTGTTCGTCACCGGCTGGGAGGACGGCATGTTCCCGCACATGCGGGCCCTCGGCGATCCCACCGAACTGTCCGAGGAACGCCGGCTGGCCTACGTCGGGATCACCCGGGCGCGGCAGCGGCTCTACCTCAGCCGGGCGAAGGTGCGTTCGTCGTGGGGGCAGCCGATGCTCAACCCCGAGTCGCGGTTCCTGCGCGAGATCCCGCAGGAGCTCATCGAGTGGCGCCGCACCGATCCGGCCCCGTCGTCGTACAGCGCACCGGGCCGCATGGGCTCGGGTGCCGGTTCCGGGTTCGGCACGGCGCGTCCGTCGCCGATGCGCTCGGGCGGCGGTAAGAAGGCGCTGATCGTCCTGGAGCCCGGTGACCGCATCACCCACGACAAGTACGGGCTGGGCCGCGTCGAGGAGGTCTCAGGCGTCGGGGAGTCCGCGATGTCACTCATCGACTTCGGCAGCGCCGGCCGCGTCAAGCTCATGCACAATCACGCGCCGGTGACCAAGCTCTGACTGACAGCAGTGTCGGCCGTGGCTACGGCGACTGGGCCCAGCGTCCGGTACTGGGCAGCAGCGTCAACACGATCGCGGCCAGCGGCAGGACCGGGATCGCGTAGACGATCCATGGGAACTTCGCGCCCGCGACGAACAGGCTGCCGAAGATCAGCAGCCCGATCACGCAGCCGACGACGATCAGCAGCCGGCTCGTGCGGCGGCGCAGCAGCAGCATGACGAGCCCGCCGATGGACGCCGCGGCGGATATCGCCGTGAGGAATCCGATGGCGACGCAGAACAACCGGTCGGTGCTCCACCACCCGGTGATCAGGTCGGTGGCGATGACGGCGGTCGCCCATCCGGACAGGATCGCGAACACCGCCGCGGCGACCGCGGTGCGCGGATGCGCGGTCAGCGCCGTCGGCGGGATCTCCACCGGCCGCGGCCGTGGGATGTAGGAGGTCTGCGCGCCGTCAGCGACCGCGGGAGGCTCGATGTAGGTCGTCTGCGGTTCCGCGGCGGCAGCGGGCAGCCCGCCGGTGGGATGCCGCCGGATGATGCCGGTCTGCGACTCGCTGGGCGGCGCGGGAGCAGCGCCGGTCGGGTGACGGCGGATGATGCGTGTCTTGGGGTCGTCCTGAGGGGCCGGATCGTCTGGGTGGCCAGTCGAGTCAGCAGCGCTCACTCAGCCAACATAGCTGCCGGTGGTGACGCCCCGCTTGGACAGCCACCCCACCGGATCGATGCGGTTCGACCCGCCGACCAGCACCTCGAAGTGCAGGTGCGGTCCGGTCGAGTTACCGCGGTTGCCCATGGTCGCGATCTGGTCGCCGGCCATGACCTGCTCGCCGATGCTGACCGACCAGGTGTTCAGGTGACCGTAGAGCGTGACCGTGCCGTCGGCATGGCGCAGCTTGACCCAGGCGCCGTAGCCAGCGGTCGGGCCGACGTCGATCACGACACCGTCAGCGGCCGCGAGGATCGGCGTGCCGATCGGACCGGCGATGTCGATACCGCCGTGCAGCACACCCCAGCGGTAGCCGAATCCGGACGTCCACACGCCCTTGGTGGGCATCACGAAGAGGGGGCGCAGCTGGCGGGCTTCGCGCTCGGCGCGTTCCTGCGCGAACGCGGCGGCCTTGGTGATCTCCTCGGCGTGCACCGCGGAATCGGCGGTCGAGGCGACCGAGACGATCTGCATACCGTCGACGGAGCCGGTGATCGAGGCGCCCTCGACGGCCGTCGACCCCGCCGCCAGCACGGTGTCGCTGGTGGCCGGAGCGGAATTCTGCGTCATCGAGTACGCGCCGGCGGCCGTCGCGCCCGCGGCCATCGCGGCGATGACCAGACGGCTCTTGATCGGGCCCTCGGGCTCCTTGCGGTGCGCGCCGCGGCGGCCACGGAGATCGATGATGTCGGTGGCGGCGGTGCCGTCGCTGACATCGGTGTGGCTGTCGCGGTAGGCGCGCGACCGGCGGGGCGTGTCGGCGCCGTCGTTCGCGGCGCGGAACTGCGCGGGGACGGCCAGCCGCAGCGGAATCAGGTCGTCGGTGTCGTGGAGGTCGTCGAGTTCGGGGGCGCCGATGACCTGCGCCTCACGATCGAAGGCGGTGCTGTCGCGGAAATCGAGGTCGGCGAGATCGCCGAACTCGTTGAACGGGATGATGTCGGTGACTTCCGCGGCGCGCTCGGCGGGAATCGAAATCGCCTGGCGCGGGCGGGCATTCGTCGGAGCTCCCTCGCGGGACCGGGACGAACGATGCGCTGCCAACCTGAAGAATCCTTTGTCGTGACCTGACCGTGATCTATCAAGACCAGATGGCACGTTAACCAAACCCCAATGTTTGTGGCAACCCGTGCAGTAATTCCCAGGTGATTTGTGAGCTGTATCACGTTCGGGGCGCGGTGAGATCTCCCACATCCGTGGTGGGCGGTGACTACCGGCTCAGCGGGTGCGGATAAAGTTCCCAGAAGCCCCCTGGGCGCAAACCTCCGCAATAACGCGACCGTCAACGCAGACAGACAGTGAGGCCATGGACCTTTTCGAGTACCAGGCGAAGGAGCTGTTCGCCAAGCACAACGTTCCGACCACGCCCGGCCGGGTGACCGACACCGCCGAGGACGCCAAGGCGATCGCCGAGGAGATCGGCAAGCCCGTGATGGTCAAGGCGCAGGTGAAGACCGGCGGCCGCGGTAAGGCAGGCGGCGTCAAGTACGCGGCCACCGCCGACGACGCGTTCACCCACGCCCAGAACATCCTCGGCCTCGACATCAAGGGCCACGTCGTCAAGAAGTTGCTGGTCTCCGAGGCCAGCGACATCGCCGAGGAGTACTACATCTCGTTCCTCCTCGACCGCGCCAACCGCACCTACCTGGCCATGTGCTCGGTCGAGGGCGGTATGGAGATCGAAGAGGTCGCGGCCACCAAGCCCGACCGCCTGGCGCGCATCCCCGTCGACGCCACCAAGGGTGTCGACGAGGCGTTCGCCCGTGAGATCGCCGAGAAGGGCCACCTGCCCGCCGAGGTGCTCGACTCCGCCGCGGTGACCATCGCCAAGCTGTGGGACGTGTTCGTCAACGAGGACGCCACCCTGGTCGAGGTGAACCCGCTGGTGCGTACTCCCGACGACCAGATCCTCGCCCTCGACGGCAAGGTCACCCTGGACGCGAACGCCGACTTCCGCCACCCGGAGCACGCCGAGTTCGAGGACCGCGACGCGACCGATCCGCTGGAGCTCAAGGCCAAGGAGAACGACCTCAACTACGTCAAGCTCGACGGACAGGTCGGCATCATCGGCAACGGCGCGGGTCTGGTCATGTCCACGCTCGACGTCGTCGCCTACGCCGGTGAGAAGCACAACGGCGTCAAGCCGGCCAACTTCCTCGACATCGGCGGTGGCGCCTCGGCCGAGGTGATGGCCAACGGTCTGGACGTCATCCTGGGCGACAGCCAGGTCAAGAGCGTGTTCGTCAACGTGTTCGGCGGCATCACCGCGTGCGACGCCGTCGCCAACGGCATCGTCAAGGCGCTGGAGATCCTCGGCGAGGAAGCCAACAAGCCGCTCGTGGTGCGCCTCGACGGCAACCGCGTCGAAGAGGGCCGCAAGATCCTCGCCGACGCCAACCACCCGCTGGTGGTGCTGGCGCAGACCATGGACGAGGGCGCCGACAAGGCCGCCGAGCTGGCGAACAAGTAAGGGACCTGCACAATGTCTATCTTTTTGAACAAGGACTCCAAGGTCATCGTCCAGGGCATCACCGGCGGTGAGGGCACCAAGCACACCGCGCTCATGCTCAAGGCGGGCACCCAGCTGGTCGGCGGCGTCAACGCCCGCAAGGCAGGCACCACCGTGTCGCATGTGGACAAGGACGGTAAGGATATCGAGCTGCCGGTGTTCGGCAGCGTCGGCGAGGCGATGAAGGAGACCGGCGCCGACGTGTCGGTCGTCTTCGTGCCGCCGAAGTTCGCCAAGGACGCGATCATCGAGGCCATCGACGCGGAGATCCCGCTGCTCGTGGTGATCACCGAGGGCATCCCGGTGCAGGACACCGCCTACGCGTGGGCCTACAACGTGGAGAAGGGGCAGAAGACCCGCATCATCGGGCCCAACTGCCCCGGCATCATCACCCCCGGCGAGGCACTGGCCGGCATCACGCCGGCCAACATCACCGGCTCCGGCCCGGTCGGCCTGGTGTCGAAGTCCGGCACGCTGACCTACCAGATGATGTACGAGCTGCGTGACTTCGGCTTCTCCACCGCGATCGGCATCGGCGGCGACCCGGTCATCGGCACCACCCACATCGACGCCATCGAGGCGTTCGAGAAGGACCCCGACACCAAGATCATCGTGATGATCGGTGAGATCGGCGGCGACGCCGAGGAGCGGGCGGCCGACTACATCAAGGCCAACGTCTCCAAGCCGGTCGTCGGCTACGTCGCTGGCTTCACCGCCCCCGAGGGCAAGACGATGGGCCACGCCGGCGCGATCGTGTCGGGTTCGTCGGGCACCGCGTCCGCGAAGAAGGAGGCCCTCGAGGCGGCCGGCGTGAAGGTCGGCAAGACCCCGTCGGAGACCGCCGCCCTGGCCCGCGAGATCCTGCAGAGCCAGTAACTTTCCTGCGCGAGCAGACGCGAAAACCCCCCAAAACCGCGGTTTTGGGGGGTTTTCGCGTCTGCTGGGCAGCTAGATCCGGCCGCCGAGGTGCTCGGCGAGGAAGCGTTCGACCGCGTGGTACATGTCCATCTGGTTGTCGGGGTTCAGGAATCCGTGCCCCTCGTCGTCTTTGACCATGTACTCCACCTCGACACCGCGGGCCCGTAGTGCCTCGACGAGATTGTCCGACTCGGCCTGCACCACGCGAGAGTCGTTGGCGCCCTGCACCACAAGCAGCGGGGTGCGGATCTGGTCGGCGCGGGTGATGGGGGAGCGGGCCAGCATGTCGGCCTCCTGCGCGGGGTCCGACGGGTCCCCCACGTACAGGTGCCAGTTGTTGGCCAAGAACGGTCGGGCCACATTCGGCAGCGTGCGCATGAAATTGGCCAGGTTGGAGATGCCGACGTAGTCGATGGCCGCGGCGAACACGTCCGGAGTGAACGTGACACCGACCAGCGAGGCGTAGCCGCCGTAGGAGCCGCCGAAGATCGCGACCCGGTCGCGGTCGGCGTAGCCCTCCTTGACCGCCCAGTCGACGGCGTCGACGAGGTCGTCGTGCATCTTGCCGGCGAATTCGCCGATCGCGGCCTTGGTGAACGCCTTGCCGTAGCCGGTCGATCCGCGAAAGTTGACCTGCAGCACCGCATATCCGCGATTGGCCAGCAGCTGCACATCGGGCTGGAAGAGCCAGCAGTCGCGCGCCCACGGCCCGCCGTGGACCAGCAGCACCATCGGCAGTCCGACCGGTTCGACGCCGACCGGCAGTGTGAGATACGACGGGAGCGCCAGGCCGTCGCGCGCGGTGATGGTCACCGGCGTCATCGGGGCCAGCGCCTCGGGATCCAGATGCGGGTACGGGCGGAACAACATTCGGCTCTCGCCCGTGTCGTGGTCGTAGAAGTAGGTGACGAAGGGGTCGCGGTCGTGGGCGAAGGTGACCACCCACCGGCGCCCGCTGCTGTCGGAGGACAACGCGGACAGGTCGCCGTCGGACAGCTTGCCCAGGTTCTCCAGCACCGCGGCGAAATCCGGGTCCAGCGCACGGATCACCTGACGTTCGCCGTAGTAGCGGGCCCCGATCAACTCGCCGCTGTGATCGCTGAGGATCAGCGGTGACGGCAGAGTCACCTGGGCGGTGAGGTCGAGAGTCGGGTGGCTGTCGACCTCGGTCTCCTCGCCGGTCGCCACGTCGACGCGTACCAATCGGGTGAGGTCGCTGCCCCTGTTGGAGCCCAGCCACAGTCCGGTGCCGTCGGGGCTGACGGCAATCGGGTAGATGCCGAGGGGGTAATCGGTGCCGTCGTAGGTCACGATCGTCCGTAAAGCGCTTGTGGCAGTGTCCCATTGGGAGATCTCGACGTCGCCGTCGGCGGTCTGCGTCGAACCGAACAAGGCGCCGTCCCGGCTGCACAGCCAGTTGGTGACGGTGCCGGGATTCTCCGCGAGCAAGGTGAGTTCGCCTGTCGCGATGTCCATTTCGTAGGCGTCCTGCAGTTCGGGGGTGCGCTTGTTGAGCTGGACCATGGCCTTGTCCGGCCGTCCCTGATACAGCTCGAACACCGCCCGCACCCCGGGAAAGGGGGTCAGATCGACCGCGGGCGCATCGGGGTCGTCGGGATCGACGCGGAAGACGTGCCAGTTCTCGTCGCCGCCGTTGTCCTGCATGTAGAGCAGCCACCGGGAGTCCCGGGTCCACTGATAGATGTAGACGCTGCGGTTGTCATCTGCTGTGACACAACGCGTTCCGGAGCCGTCGAGGTTCTCGACCCACACGTTGAGGCGGCCGTTCCACGGTGCGAGGTAGGCGATTCTGGTCCCGTCCGGTGAGATCGTCGCGCCCGCGCGTACCGGAGGTCGGAAGAACTCTTCGACCGTGATGAGTTCGGGCAGCGCCATGGAAATCCCTTCAGTTGGGGGTGTGGGGGTGGTCAGTGCGAGACCGGCCCACCCAGACGACCGTTGGTGGCGTCGTGGATCGCACGGTCCATCAGGTCCAGGACCTCGGACTGGGTGACGGGTTTGCGCTCGACGATGACCGCCCGGGTCACGTCCTCGTCGACGACGCGGAATGCTCCCGTGACCGCTGCCGCGCACAGCCGGACGGTGAGGTCATCCTCGGGCAGCCCCAGCCGGTCGGCGAGCACCGGGATGAGACCGCGTTCCATCTGGTCGTGGACCATCAGGTAGGCCGTGCGCAGCGCCGGCTCCGATGCCGTCATCGTGGTCAGACGCATGGCGCTGATCACGTCCTCGACGTCCTGCGGGGACAGGGGGTTGCGGTAGCTGTCCTCGCGGAGGTGCTGGGCCAGCGACTGGTCGTGCGGCCACTCGTTCATCGTCGCCAGGAAGCGGTCCGCCGACTTGGCGAGCAGCGGTTCCACGCAGCTCTCCTTGGTGCGGAAGTAGCGCCAGATCGTGCGCGTCGACAGGCCGGCGGCCGCGGCGATGTCGTCGCCGCTGGTCTTCGCCACGCCGCGCTCCCAGAACAGCGCCGCGGCGAGCCGGGAGACGGTCAGCCGGGCGTGCGCGTGTTTGTCGTCGATGGCCCACCACCTCCCTTCCGTGTCACTTAGTGACATATCCAATGTGTCACTTAGTGACAGGCCGGTCAAGGGTATGGGTCTGTGCGCCGGACGGGAACACGTTCTATTAGCCTCACGAATTAACACCTGCCAGGAGGTTTGTCATGGTCGATCCGCGCACGCCCGTCGTCGTCGGCGTCGGACAGTTCACCGAACGCATCGGTGACGACGGCTACCGCGGGATGTCGGCGGTCGACCTGGCCACCGAGGCGACCCGCGCCGCACTGGCCGACACCGGTGCCGACACCGGCGCCGTCGCACGGGCGATCGACGTGTTCGCCGGTCTGCGGCAGTTCGAGATCTGCACCCCGTTCGCCGATCCGCCACTCGGCGCCTCGGACAACTATCTGCGCTCGGTGGCGCGGCGCGTCGGTGCCGACCCGGCGCGTGCGGTGCTCGAACCCATCGGCGGCAACGGCCCGCAGAAGTTGGTGACGGAGTTCGCCGGGGCGATCGCCGCCGGCGACATCGAGGTGGCGCTCGTCGTCGGGTCGGAGCCGGGGTCGACGGCCAAGTACTTCTCCGACAGGGCCAGGGCGAGCGAGGCGACGGTGGAGGAGTTCGACAAACCGGACTTCACCGAACGCGTCGGCGGTCAGCTCGAGGACCGCGGGTACGGCTTCGAGCAGTACATGAGCGATTACACCGTCGCACACGGATTGACCGGCGCCCCTGTGCAATACGGCCTGCTCGACAACGCGCGCCGCGCCGCGCTCGGACTCGGTGTCCACGAGTACCGCAGGCGGATGGCCGAGCTCTTCGCGCCGTTCACCGAGATCGCCGCGAAGAACCCGTACTCGTCGTCGCCGGTGCAGCGTTCGGTCGAGGAGCTGATGACGGTCACCGACGACAACCGGATGATCTGCGACCCGTATCCGCGACTGATGGTGGCCCGCGACACGGTGAACCAGGGTGCCGCGGCGGTGGTGATGTCGGTGGCGGCCGCCCGGCGGCTGGGCGTACCCGAGGAGAAGTGGGTCTATCTGCGCGGGCACGCCGACCAGACCGAGCAGGATCTGCTGGACCGCGCCGAGCTCGGCGCCAGCATCTCGGCGAAACAGGCTGTGGCAGAAGCGCTCCGGGTCGCAGGCATCGGCATCGACGACGTGGACACGTTCGACCTGTACAGCTGCTTCCCGTTCCCCGTCTTCGCGGTGTGCGACGCGTTCGGCCTGGCGCCCGGCGATCCCCGCGGCCTGACGCTCACCGGCGGGCTGCCGTACTTCGGCGGACCGGGCAACAGCTATTCGCTGCACGGGATTGCCGAGACCGTCTGCGAAATGCGTGACAAGCCAGGAGCTTTCGGACTCGTCGGCGCCAATGGTGGCGTGATGAGCAAGTATTCGGTCGGCGTGTACTCGACCGAGCCCGCCGACTGGGCGACCGACCGCAGCAAGGCGCTGCAGGCCGACATCGCCGCCCTGCCGAAGGTGCCGGTCACCCGTCATGTCGACGGCCGCGGCACCGTAGAGACGTACTCGGTCCGCTACGACTGGCCGGTGCGGACGGGCATCATCATTGGGCGACTGGAATCCGACGGCAGCCGGTTCATGGCGATCACCGAGGACGACGAACTCGTCGCGCTGATGTCGGACGGCGATCCGCTGGGTGCGGCGATCGAGGTGCGGGCCGACGGCGACAAGAACGTGGCCACGCTGGCGTAACGCGTCGCCGAGATCGACGTTTTGGCGCGATCCACTCGCACTTTCGCGCCCGTGTGTTCGTTTGGGCGCAAATCAGACGAGTGCGGAGAGCTTGCCGGCCAACCGCTCCACGTAGGCGGCGACCTCCGCCTCGCCCTTGTCGGGCAGCCCGAACAGCACCTCGGTCACCCCGAGCTCACGCCAGCGCGCCAACTTGTCGGCGTCGGGTTTGAAGTCCAGCGCGACGATCTGCGGTGCACCGTCGCGACCGGCCGCCGCCCACGTGTCCTGCAGCAGCTTGACCGGGGTGTCTATGTCGAAGTCGCGCGGTGTGGTGATCCACCCGTCGGCGGACTTCGCGATCCACTTGAAGTTCTTCTCCGTCCCGGCGGCCCCGACGAGCACCGGGATGTGGGACTGCACCGGCTTCGGCCAGGCCCAGCTCGGACCGAAGTTCACGAACTCACCCTCGTAGGACGCCTCCTCCTGCGTCCACAGCGCCCGCATGGCCTCCAGGTATTCGCGCAGCATCGTGCGACGCCGGCCCGGCGGGACGTTGTGGTCGGCGAGTTCGTCGGTGTTCCAGCCGAATCCGACGCCGAGGCTGACCCGGCCACCCGACAGGTGGTCGAGTGTGGCGATCGACTTCGCCAGCGTGATCGGATCGTGCTCGACGGGCAGCGCCACCGCGGTCGACAGCCGCACCCGTGACGTCACCGCACACGCCGTGCCCAGCGACACCCAGGGGTCGAGCGTGCGCATGTAGCGGTCGTCGGGCAGCGTCTCGTCGCCGGTGGTGGGGTGGGCCGCCTCCCGCTTGATCGGGATGTGGGTGTGCTCCGGGACGTAGAACGTGCGGAAGCCGTGGTCGTCGGCCAGCTTCGCGGCCGTCGCCGGAGTGATGCCGCGGTCGCTGGTGAAGAGTACGAGCCCGAAGTCCATGGTCGAATTAGAACGTGTTCTAGTAAGAAGGGCAAGCACGAGTCGCGCCGATTCGGAGCGCGGCGATCGATAGTCGTGACGCGGACGGCGGCGATTGCTGCCATGGACGCCATGAGCACCGAACGCATCGCCGACCACGTCAAGTTCGCCTACTGGGTGCCCAACGTCAGTGGCGGCCTGGTGACCAGCGACATCGAGCAGCGCACCGACTGGAATTACGACTACAACCGCAAGCTCGCGCAGACCGCCGAGAACAACGGCTTCGAGTACGCGCTGAGCCAGGTCCGGTACGAGGCCAGCTACGGCGCCGAGTACCAGCACGAGTCGACCAGTTTCAGCCTCGCGCTGCTGCTGGCCACCGAACGGCTCAAGGTCATCGCCGCCGTGCATCCCGGCCTGTGGCAGCCGGGGGTGCTGGCCAAACTCGGCGCCACCGCCGATCAGCTGTCCGGCGGGCGGTTCGCCGTCAACGTCGTCTCCGGCTGGTTCAAGGACGAATTCACCCACCTCGGCGAACCCTGGCTCGAACACGACGAGCGCTACCGCCGCAGCGCCGAGTTCCTGCAGGTGCTGCGCAAGATCTGGACCGAGGACGAGGTGGACTTCCGCGGCGACTTCTACCGCATCCACGACTTCACGCTCAAACCCAAACCGGTCAACACCCCCGAGCGCCCGAATCCCGAGCTGTTCCAGGGCGGCAATTCGACGGCGGCGCGGCGCAACGGCGGCCGCTACGCCGACTGGTACTTCTCCAACGGCACGGACTTCGACGGCATCACCGAACAGATCATCGAGGTCCGCGACCACGCCCGGGCCGCCGGCGGTGCCGGCAATTCGGCAGAAGCGGGCCGGGAGGTCAGGTTCGGGCTGAACGGCTTCATCATCGCGCGCGACACGGAGAAGGAAGCGAAGGAGACGCTCCGCGAGATAATTGAAAAGGCAAACAAACCCGCGGTCGAGGGCTTCCGCGACGCCGTGCAGCAGGCGGGGAACTCGACGCGCGACAAGAAAGGCATGTGGGCCGATTCCACGTTCGACGACCTCGTCCAGTACAACGACGGCTTCCGTACCCAGCTGATCGGTACCCCCGAGCAGATCGCGGAACGCATTGCGGCATACCGCAAACGCGGTGTCGACCTGATCCTCGGCGGGTTTCTGCACTTCCAGGAGGAGATCGAGTACTTCGGGGCCCGCGTGCTGCCGCTCGTGCGCGAGATCGAGGCGTCCGAAGCGGACTCCGCGGACACGCCGGTGCTCGCGAGTGTGTGACATGGCACCGCACACGGATTAGGCACCCGTCGTGCACCGGGCGCGGCCGTCGGTGCGCTAGCGTGGGATAGCGAATTGCTCAGGTGGTCCGTGTTCATGCGCACGTGTTGCCCACGTCAGACGCCCGATCAGCACAGGAGAGGTCATGACCTACTCACCCGGTAGCCCCGGATACCCACCGGCCAATCAGCCCACGACCCAGTTCTCGGCGCCGACGCAGCACTTCGGCAAGCTGCCCGAGCCGCCCGCCTCGGGCGAAGGCCCCAACAAGCTGCCCGCCTACCTGTTGATGGTGGTCGCGGCCCTCGGCCTGCTCGTCTACCTCTGCAACTTCGGGCCGATCTTCCAGGTCACCGCATCCGATTTCCTCGGCCAGGGCGGCACCGTCAGCGGCTCCACGCTGGGCATCGGGCTCGCGGTCATCGCGGCGCTCGCCGCCGGCCTGCTCGCCGGCGTCACCCTGCTGTCGAAGGGCCGCACCTACGTCGCCATCGCGTCCGTGCTGTCCGTGCTGGCGTTGTTGCTGGTGATCGCCGAACTGATCAACAAACCGGAGGAAGCCTCGATCGGCTGGGCGCTCTACGCGCTCATCGTGCTGTCGCTCCTGCAGGCCGGATCGGCCGTCGCCGCACTGCTGTTCGACACCGGCGTCCTCACCCCGCCGACGCCGCGTCCCAAGTACGACCAGCAGCAGCAGTACGGCCAGTACGGCGGTCCGGGCGGACCCGGCGGCTACTACGGTCAGCCGCACTCCGGTCAGCACCAGCCGCAGCAGCACCACACCGGTTCGCCCCAGCAGGCCCCCCAGCAGCAGCGGCCCGGCTACCCCTCCCAGTACGGCGGCTACCCCGGTGGCGGCGGCCCGTCGACCGGTGGATTCTCGGCGGGAGGCCAGCAGAGCGGTCCGCCGACCCCGCCCACCGGTTTCCCGACCTACGGCCAGCCGCAGCAGCAGGGCGGCGGTTCCGGACAGGGACAGCAGCCGCAGTCGTCGCAGCAGCAGTCCGGCCCCAACCCCTCGTAACCTGACCGCGCGTGCGTGACCGACGCGCACGCCAGCCTGTGCGAGGGGCCCCGTTGGTGGAGAACCGTCCGGTCGGTGCCCGTCAGGCCCGTGAATTGTTGCGGGTCGCCTTCGGGCCGTCCGTCGTGGCGCTCGTCGTCATCGCGGCGGTGACGCTGCTGCAGCTGCTCATCGCCAACAGCGATATGACGGGCGCCTTCGGCGCCATCGCCAGCATGTGGCTGGGCGTGCACCAGGTACCGGTGTCCATCGGGGGCCGGGAGCTCGGGGCGATGCCGTTGCTGCCCGTGCTGATGATGGTGTGGGGGACCGCCCGCACCACCGCGGCGGCGACGTCGCCGTACGGTTCGTGGTTCGTCACCCGCTGGGTGGTCGCCTCCGCGCTGGGTGGCCCGCTACTGATCGCCGCGATCGCACTGGCCGTCATCCACGACGCGGCGTCGGTGCTCACCGAGCTGCAGACCCCGTCGGCGCTGCGCGCATTCGGTGGTGTGCTGGCCGTCCACCTGATCGGCGCCGCCATCGGGGTGGCGTCGCGGGTGGGACGGCGCACGGTGCAGACCACCCGGCTGCCGAACTGGCTGCCCGAGGCGTTCCGCGCCGCCGCGGCCGGGGTTCTCGCACTGGCCGGCCTGTGCGGCGTCGTCACCGCGGCATCGCTGGTCGTGCACTGGTCGACCATGCACGAACTGTTCGCGATCACCGATTCGGTCTTCGGCCAGTTCAGCCTCACCGTGCTGTCGTTGCTGTACTTGCCGAACGTGGTCGTCGGCGCGGCGGCGGTCGCGGTGGGCTCCAGTGCGCACATCGGATTGGCGACGTTCAGTTCGTTCACGGTGCTCGGCGGCGACGTGCCCGCCCTGCCCATCCTCGCGGCGGTGCCCACCCCGCCGCTGGGTCCGGTGTGGGTGGCGCTGCTGATCATCGCCGCCGCCTCCGCGGTCGCCGTCGGCCAGCAGGTCGCCCGCAGGCCCGCACCCATCCACGTCGCCGCCGCGAAGCTCGTCGTCGCGTCGGCGCTGGCGGCGCTGACCATGGCGCTGCTCGGCGAGGCCGGCGGTGGGCGCCTCGGCAACTTCGGCGAGGTCGGGGTCGACCAGACCACGTTCGGGCCCGGTGTCTTCCTGTGGTTCACGGTGATCGGCGGGCTGACGGTGGCGATGACCGGCGGGATCGTCCGCCGGCCCCGGCCCGTCCGGGTCGCCGCACCCGAGCCCGAGCCCGAACCCGAACCCGAACCCGACCTGCAGCCCGAACCCGAGCGCGAACCCGAGCCGGAGGTCGACGACGCCGATACCGGACCGATCGTCGACGCGCCGCCGGAGATGCGCCGGGGCGCGCCCGAGCCCGCCGCGCAACCGGCGGATGTCGCGCACGATCCCGAGGAGCACTTCCTCACCGACGACATCGCCGACGACGTCACCGACGAGGGGGTGACGGGCCACGCCGGCACCGGCCGTGCCCCCACCGACGACGAACCCCGCCGCCCAGCCGACTAGGCTGCTGCGCGTGCAGCAACCGCTACGTGTGCCTCCGAGCGCACCTGCACGGTTGGTGGTACTCGCCTCGGGCACCGGTTCGCTGCTCGCCTCGCTGCTGGAATCCGCCGTCGGTGAGTATCCGGCGCGGGTGGTGGCCGTCGGCACGGACCGGGACTGCGCCGCGCTCGACATCGCCGCGGCCGCCGAGGTGCCCACCTACACCGTCCGGCTGGGGGACTACCCCGATCGCGCCGCCTGGGACGCCGCCATCACCGCGGCGACCGCCGAGCACCGACCCGACCTGGTGGTGTCGGCAGGCTTCATGAAGATCCTCGGGCCGCAATTCCTCGCCCGTTTCCCCGGCCGCGTCGTCAACACCCACCCGGCCCTGCTGCCCGCGTTCCCCGGCGCCCACGCCGTGCCCGATGCCCTGGCCTACGGGGTCCGGGTGACCGGCTGCACCGTGCACCTGGTCGACGCGGGTATGGACACCGGCCCGATCCTGGCGCAGGAAGCCGTCGAGGTGTACGACGGCGATGACGAGGCCACCCTGCACGAACGAATCAAAGTGGTCGAACGACGACTGCTGGTGGATGTCCTGGCCGCGATGGCACAGCGCGGCGTGACCTGGACCGGACGAAAGGCGACCCTGGAATGACCATGGACGAGGGGAATTCGACGGCGCGCAAGCCGATTCGGCGCGCACTGATCAGCGTCTACGACAAGACCGGCCTGACTGACCTGGCCCGCGGTCTGCACGAGGCCGGGGTCGCGATCGTGTCCACCGGATCGACCGCCAAGACCATCGCGGGCGCCGGAGTCCCGGTCACCCCGGTGGAGCAGGTCACCGGATTCCCCGAGGTGCTCGACGGCCGGGTCAAGACCCTGCACCCGAAGGTGCACGCCGGACTGCTGGCCGACCTGCGCAAACCGGAGCACGTCGCGGCGCTCGAAGAACTCGGTGTCGAGGCGTTCGACCTCGTGGTGGTCAACCTCTACCCGTTCAGTGAGACGGTCGCGTCGGGCGCCACCCAAGACGAATGCGTCGAGCAGATCGACATCGGCGGTCCGTCGATGGTGCGCGCGGCGGCCAAGAACCACCCGAGCGTCGCGGTGGTCGTCGAACCGAACGGTTACGACGGTGTGCTGGCCGCGGTGCGGGGCGGCGGGTTCACGCTCGCCGAGCGAAAGATCTTGGCATCCTTGGCGTTTCGGCACACTGCCGAATACGACGTGGCCGTGGCGACGTGGATGGGTTCGACGCTGGCGCCGGAGGAACCCGCGCAGAAACTGCCCGCATGGGTGGGCGGCACCTGGCGCCGGGCGGCGGTGCTGCGCTACGGCGAGAACCCCCACCAGCAGGCGGCGCTCTACCGCGACGCCACCGCGTGGCCGGGGCTGGCGCAGGCCGAACAGTTGCACGGCAAGGAGATGTCGTACAACAACTACACCGACGCCGACGCGGCCTGGCGGGCGGCGTTCGACCACTCCGACATCTGCGTCGCGATCATCAAGCACGCGAACCCGTGCGGTATCGCCATCTCGTCGGTGTCCGTCGCCGATGCGCACCGCAAGGCCCACGAATGCGATCCGCTGTCGGCCTTCGGCGGGGTGATCGCCACCAACACCACCGTCAGCGTCGAGATGGCCGAGACCGTCGCCGACATCTTCACCGAGGTCATCATCGCGCCCGCGTACGAGCCCGGCGCGGTGGAGATCCTCGCGCGCAAGAAGAACATCCGCATCCTGGTGGCCTCCGAACCGCCCACCACCGGCACCGAGATGCGCCAGATCAGCGGCGGGCTGCTGCTGCAGCAGCGCGACGCGCTCGACGCCGCCGGGGACGATCCCGCCAACTGGACGCTGGCGACCGGCGAGCCGGCCGATCCCGCCACGCTGGCCGACCTGGCGTTCGCCTGGCGCACCTGCCGGGCGGTGAAGTCGAACGCGATCGTGGTGGCCGCGGGCGGCGCCACGGTGGGCGTGGGGATGGGTCAGGTCAACCGTGTCGACGCGGCGCGGCTGGCGGTACAGCGCGCCGGTGACCGGGTGCGCGGTGCGGTCGCGGCATCGGATGCGTTCTTCCCGTTCCCCGACGGGTTGCAGACGCTCACCGATGCGGGCGTGAAGGCCGTCGTGCATCCCGGCGGGTCGATGCGCGACGACGTGGTGACCGAGGCCGCCGCCGAAGCCGGCGTCACGCTGTACCTGACGGGCGCCCGGCACTTCGCACACTGAGCGTTCTCCGAGCAGTCTAGACGCGGCCTACAGCGGGGGTTCGTCGTCCTCGAGCGCCCGCAACGGCGGGCAGATGATGTGATGCGCCTGGTTGCCGCCCGCACGCCGGGCGACGACGACGGCGGACCGGGCGAACTCGAGCAGTTCGTCGAGGATCTGCTCCGGCGGCCGTTCGGCCAGGGCCTGCATCGGGGTGGTGACCACACCGATACTCGCCGACGTCCGCGGCGGCGTGGTGCGGATCGCGCTGCGCACCCGCTCGACCAGCGGTGAGCTGTCGGTCGTCGGGAAGCTGTCGGCGATCAGGAACTCGGTTTCCGGCAGGTGGGCGATCACCGCGTTCTGGCGGGTGGTCTCGCGCAGCGTCTGCGCCGCGGCGACCCGGGCCCGCTCCCCGGCCTGCCTGCCCTTGGCCTGGGTCAGCAGCGCGAAGTTGTCGAGGTCCACGACCACGAGGACGAAGAACCGGTCGTCGTCGCGGTTGCGGGAACTGATGTAGGCCGCGGCGGCACGGTCGAACGCGTCACGGTTGTACAGCCCGGTGAGCGGGTCGATGTCCGCGTTGAGCACGTCGATGCCCAGCAGGTGCACCAGCGCGTGGCAGGTCGCCGGGATCGCGATGTTGATGACGGTGAGGAAGATCAGCGTCGAGACCGCCAGCGCGACGTCGCCGTCGAGAGCGACCTGAACCGCCAGCACCGTCCCGGTGAGCAGCGCCAGCACGAAGTTGAACGCCATCATCCGCGGCGTGTGGAAGAACGCGATGTAGCCGGCGAGGACCGCGAAAGTCGCCGCGCCGAACATGCCGTTGAACGGATCGCTCTTCATCAGACAGCCGATGCTGATCGCCAGCGCGGCCGCGATCACGAACCCGGCCGACTGGCGCTGCGTCGGCCAGCCCTCACGCCACCAGCCGATCGCCATGCCGATCAGGGCCACGACGATGACCGCCGTCCCGACGCGGGCGGCCATTCCCGACGGTCCGGCCGGGCTGCCCAACGACACCAGCAGGACCACGGCGAAACCGAGGAGCGATCCCGCGACCACTCGGCAGATACTCTGTTGCGCGCCCCGCGCGGCCAGGAATGCGGTGAGCCAGTAGTAGTGGTCGGGCTGGCGCCACCATTCGCGCACTGCGATGGTCATGTACCCCCTCGTGGTGACGGCTGCCCTTCACCTATCGATGACATCGGCGTTTTCAGCTTCGTCCCGCAAACGCGGCTGCGCAACTGTCAGAACCTGACACTCAAGGCGTGATCGCGGTCTGCCGGTCGATCACCACGCCCACATCGGTGATCAACTGGTGGGATGCCGCCGGTGCGTCGGCGTTGACCTGCAGCACGAACAACCCGTCCGGGGCGCCGATGACGACGGTCTTCTGCCAGGTCGACCGCCGTTTCCCGTCGCGCTCGTAGCTGCCGTCGACCTGCACCGAATCGAATCCGGCCAGCTTCCCCGGCACGGCGGTCCCGGTGTGGGCGGCGGGCAGCGACTTCAGCTCGTTCGGCGCGTACTGGAGCACCCGCGCCGGGTCGACGTTGCCGGACAGCTTCGACATCAGCGAGATCACCGTCGGCGGATCGACGTCGGGGGGCAGGCCGTCGAACACCATCGCCGAATACGCCCACGACGGAGCGCGCGGACCGGCGTCGGACCAGCCGGGCGGGATCGGCACCGTGACGACGGGCGCATCGGGGGTCTCGCGCCGGATCGGCAGCTCGACGATGCGGTTGTCGCGGATGTAGTCGGCGATGGTGTAGCCCGACCGGTCCGGACGGACCGCCGCCGTCGTCCGGTCGGTGTCGGCCAGCGCCCGCGTCGGCGCGGAGGTGGTGGTCGTCGGATCCGGTGAGCCGGCGGCGTCGTCGGAGCCGCCGACCGCGACCGCCGTCACCACACCCGCGACCAGCAGGATCACCCCGAGGATCGCGCCGGCGACGATAAGCCCCTTGCGTCTGCGCCGCGGAGGCTGCCCGGGTGCCGGCCCGTACGCCGCCGTCGGATTGCCGGCACCGCTCGGCAGCCACGGCGACACCAGCACCGGTGGCCCCTGACTTCCCGCCTGTGGCGGTGGCGCACCGCCGGGCGACGTGCTGATCGGCGGTCCCGGGTACGACACACCCGGCGGCGGGCCGGCCGGCGCGGCGATCGGCGACTGCGCGGCGACGGGGCCGCTCGCCGCCTCGGCGAGCGCCACGGCGAAGTCGTGGCAGGTGTGGAACCGGGCGGCCGGATCCTTGGCGAGCGCGCGTGCCATCGCCGCGTCGAACATCCGCAGCTCCGGCCGGGTGTCCCCGAGCCGAGGGGGCGGGGTGTTGAGGTGGTGGCTGATGATCACCGCCGGATTGCTGTGCGGGAACGGCGGACTGCCGGTGAACAACCGATACGCCGTCGCGGCCAGCGAGTACTGGTCGGCCCGGCCGTCGATGGCGTGGCCCATGAGTTGTTCGGGTGCGCTGTAGCTCATCGAACCGACGGCGATGTTCGACGACGTCAGCCCGGTGTTGTCCTCGGCGTGGCGGGCGATGCCGAAGTCCGCGAGAAGGATCCGCCGCCGGGCCCGGTCGGCCCCGGTGATGAGGATGTTGGCCGGTTTGACGTCGCGGTGCAGCAGTTGGCGCTGGTGTGCGTAGTCGAGCGCGTCGGCGACGGCGGTGACGATCTCGACGACGTCGGCGGCCGGCATCCCGTTCGGATACCGGTCGGCGAGCAGCCGGGCGGCGTCGTGGCCGTCGACGAAGTCCATCGAGATCCACAGCCGGCCGTCGTATTCGCCGCGGTCGTGCACGCCGACGATGTGCGGATGCCACAGCGCGGCGGCCAGATCGGCTTCGCGGCTGAACCGGTGCCGGTACTCGTCGTCGGCGGAGAACGAGGCGGGCAGCACCTTCAGCGCATCCTGGCGCGGCAGCCGCGGATGCTGGGCCAGATACACCTCACCCATGCCGCCGGTGCCCACCAACCGGACGATGGTGTAGCCCGCGAAGACCTGACCGGTGTCCAACGGCATGGGCGCAGACTACCGGCCGTCACCGTTCGCTCACGGGGGAAGCGGTGCCGCAGTCGCCGCACAGTCGTAGCGTGGAGTGGTGACCCAACCTCATGATCTGCCCCGGACCGTCGGCGAGCTACGCGCCTCCGGCCATCGCGAGCGGGGCGTCAAACAGGAAATCCAGGAGAACCTGCTGGTCGGGCTCGCCGAAGGGCGCGACATGTGGCCCGGCATCCTGGGTTTCGAGGACACCGTGATCCCGCAGCTCGAGCGGGCGCTGATCGCCGGCCACGACATCGTGCTGCTCGGTGAGCGCGGTCAGGGCAAGACCCGGTTGCTGCGCGCGCTGACCGGACTGCTCGACGAGTGGACGCCCGTCATCGAGGGCTCCGAACTGGGCGAGCACCCGTACACACCGATCACCCCGGAGTCGATCCGGCGGGCCGCTGACTCCGGTGACGACCTCAAGGTGGCGTGGAAGCACCGCAGCGAGCGCTACACCGAGAAACTCGCCACCCCCGACACCAGCGTGGCCGACCTCGTCGGCGACATCGATCCGATCAAGGTGGCCGAGGGCCGCAGCCTCGGGGATCCGGAGACCATCGCCTACGGGCTGATCCCACGGGCGCACCGCGGGATCGTCGCCGTCAACGAGCTGCCCGACCTCGCCGAGCGGATCCAGGTGTCGATGCTCAACGTGATGGAGGAACGCGACATCCAGGTCCGCGGCTACACGCTGCGGCTGCCGCTCGACGTGCTCGTGGTGGCGAGCGCGAACCCCGAGGACTACACCAACCGCGGCCGCATCATCACCCCGCTCAAGGACCGGTTCGGCGCCGAGATCCGCACCCACTACCCGCTGGCACTCGACGCCGAGGTCGGCGTCATCACCCAGGAGGCGCAGCTCGCGGCGCAGGTGCCCGAGTACCTGCTGCAGATCCTGGCCCGGTTCGCCCGCAACCTGCGCGAATCGCATTCGATCGACCAGCGTTCCGGCGTGTCCGCGCGGTTCGCGATCGCCGCGGCCGAGACCGTCGCCGCGGCCGCCCGCCACCGATCGACGATCCTCGGCGAACAGGAGCCGGTGGCGCGGGTGTGCGACCTCGGCACGGTCGTCGACGTGCTGCGGGGCAAGCTCGAGTTCGAATCCGGCGAGGAGGGCCGCGAACAGGCGGTGCTCGAACATCTGCTGCGCCGCGCCACCGCCGACACCGCGCAGCGGCTGCTCGGCGGACTCGACGTCGGCCCGCTCGTCGCCGCCGTCGAGGAGGGCTCCCCGGTGACGACGGGTGAGCGGGTGTCGGCGAAGGATGTGCTGGCAGCGTTGCCCGACCTGCCGGTGATCGACGCGATCGCCACCCGGCTGGGCGCGCAGACCGACGGTGAGCGGGCCGCCGCCGTCGAGTTGGCACTGGAAGCGCTGTACCTGGCCAAGCGGATCGACAAGGTCTCCGGCGAAGGCGAAACCGTCTATGGCTGAAGCCCGGTCGCACAAGGGCCATGGCCGGTCCGCCCGGTACTCCCGCTACACCGGCGGGCCCGATCCGCTGGCCCCGCCGGTGGATCTGCGCGAGGCGCTCGAGCAGATCGGCGAGGACGTGATGGAGGGCAGTTCGCCCCGGCGCGCCCTGTCCGAATTGCTGCGACGCGGCACCAAGAACATGCGCGGCGCCGACCGGCTGGCCGCCGAGGCGAACCGGCGGCGCCGGGAACTGTTGCAGCGCAACAACCTCGACGGCACCCTGCAGGAGATCAAGAAGCTGCTCGACGAGGCGGTGCTCGCCGAGCGCAAGGAACTCGCCCGCGCCCTCGACGACGACGCCCGCTTCAACGAGATGCAGATCGAGGCGCTGTCCCCGTCACCGGCCAAGGCCGTCCAGGAACTGTCGGACTACCAGTGGCGCAGTCCGGAGGCCCGCGAGAAGTACGACCAGATCAAGGATCTGCTCGGCCGCGAGATGCTCGATCAGCGGTTCGCCGGGATGAAGCAGGCGCTGGAGAACGCCACCGACGAGGACCGCCAGCGCGTCAACGACATGCTCGACGATCTCAACGACCTGCTGGACAAGCATGCGAACGGCCAGGATTCCCAGCAGGATTTCGACGACTTCATGGCCAAGCACGGCGAGTTCTTCCCGGAGAACCCGCGCAACGTCGACGAACTGCTCGACTCGCTGGCCAAACGCGCCGCCGCCGCGCAGCGGTTCCGCAACAGCCTCTCACCCGATCAGCGTGCCGAGCTGGATGCGTTGGC
Organism: Mycolicibacterium litorale; assembly: GCA_050205415.1. Lineage (GTDB taxonomy): Bacteria > Actinomycetota > Actinomycetes > Mycobacteriales > Mycobacteriaceae > Mycobacterium > Mycobacterium litorale_C. The sequence goes on along the minus strand of JBNMQY010000006.1, from coordinate 50,700 downwards.
GCAGCAGGCCTTCGGATCGCCGTCGCTGATGAACGCGCTCAACCGGCTCGACTCGCATCTGCAGGCCGCCCGCCCGGGTGAGGACTGGACCGGGTCGTCGGAGTTCTCCGGCGACAACCCGCTGGGCATGGGTGAGGGCGCCCAGGCGCTGGCTGACATCGGCGAACTCGAACAGCTCGCCGAACAGCTCTCGCAGAGCTACGCGGGCGCCTCGATGGACGACGTAGACCTCGACGCGCTGGCCCGCCAGCTCGGTGACGAGGCCGCCGTCGACGCCAGGACGCTGGCCGAACTGGAACGCGCACTGATGAACCAGGGCTTCCTGGACCGCGGATCGGACGGTAAGTGGCGGCTGTCGCCGAAGGCGATGCGCCAGCTCGGGCAGGCCGCGCTGCGCGATGTGGCACAACAACTCTCGGGCAGGCACGGCGAACGCGACACCCGGCGCGCCGGCGCGGCGGGAGAACTGACCGGCGGCACCCGGCCGTGGCAGTTCGGGGACACCGAACCGTGGAACGTCACTCGCACCCTCACCAATGCCGTTCTGCGCCAGAGCGGCACCGGTGAGCGCGAGCTACCGCTGAGCATCACGGTCGACGACGTCGAGATCTCCGAGACCGAGACCCGCACCCAGGCCGCGGTGGCACTGCTCGTCGACACCTCGTTCTCCATGGTGATGGAGAACCGCTGGCTGCCGATGAAGCGGACCGCGCTGGCGCTCAACCACCTCGTGAGCACCCGTTTCCGCTCCGACGCACTGCAGATCATCGCGTTCGGCCGGTACGCCAGGACGGTGACCGCCGCCGAACTGACGGGCCTGGAGGGCGTCTACGAACAGGGCACCAACCTGCACCACGCGCTGGCACTGGCCACCCGCCACCTGCGCAGGCATCCGAACGCCCAGCCCGTAATCCTGGTGGTGACCGACGGCGAGCCGACCGCCCACCTCGAGGATTTCGGCGGCCGCGACGGGGCGCAGGTGTTTTTCGATTACCCGCCGCATCCGCGGACCATCGCCCACACCGTCCGGGGTTTCGACGAGGTGGCCCGACTGGGTGCGCAGGTCACCATCTTCCGGCTAGGCAGCGACCCCGGTCTGGCCCGCTTCATCGACCAGGTCGCCCGCCGGGTGGGTGGCCGGGTGGTGGTGCCCGACCTGGACGGCCTCGGCGCCGCCGTGGTCGGCGACTACCTATACACACGCCGCAGACGCTGAGTTGATTCACCCCTTTCCGAACCATTTTGTGTGCGCTAGGGTTCGCTGAATTCGCATCGTCCCGTCGTATTCGGGAAGTCGCGGCGGACGGTGCGCAGATGCTAGGGGGAATCGATGGCGAAACACCGCGCCGGACAATGTGACCGGACGGCTGACCGCGCGCGGCTTCGGCAGGCGGTGCTGCCGGCCACGTTCAGCAGCGCGATCGTGGCCAGCGTGGTCGCCGCCGGTGGCGTCGCGGTGGTTCGTCCCGACGCCGTCGCCTCGACGACATACGAGCTGTCGGCGCTGATCACCGAGGGCAGCTCGACCAATCCGACCGGCACCGGCATCGAGAACTTCTACCGCGGGAAATTCGCCCAGGGACGCGATCTGGTGACGGTGAACTTCTTCACCGGGCCGTTCGGCGTGTACGACGCACTCGCCGCCAACGCCACCGACGACGACAACGTCGTGATGTCGTCGGGCTGGGGCGCGGCCAACGTCAGCCTGCTGCTCAGCTACCTCGCGGCCACCGGTGGCGACGACCCGATCGGCACCAACGCCGTCTACGTCCTCGACAACAACGTGGCCCGGCCCAACGGTGGTTTCGGTACGCGCTATCCGGTGTTCTCCGTCATCGGGGTGAACCCGGTGCCGACCCCCACCTCGCCGGGGGCGAAGGTCGTCGACGTCGGCTACGAATACGACATCAACGGCAACACCCCGGCGTATGTGCTGAACCCGTTCGCCATGGCCAATTCGCTGGCGACCTACTTCGACAACCGCCTCAACCAGCACGAGGTCGACCTGCCCGTCGACACCGACGGCAACCTCGACCTCTCCGACGCCGAGTGCGACAGCGCGTGCCAGGTCTCCATCGACAGCGGTGAGGACACGACGGTCGTGCTGGACTCGGGGGAGACCGTCGTCATCAAGCAGGTCGGCCAGACCACCTACATCAGCTACCGCCGCGAGGGTCTGCCGCTGCTGCAGCCGCTGCGTACGTACGGCGGTGAGGTCGGCAACCGGTTCGCCGACGCGATCGAGGATCCGCTGACCGACGTCGTCAACTTCGGGTATCCGGACAACGATCCGCTGGCCGACCCGGACGCCTACCGGCCGGCCGGGCTGTTGCCCACCCCGCGCGAGACCGCGACCTTCCTGCGCAACCTCGCCGACCCGACCAACAACACCAGGCCGCGCGTGACGGTGGAGCGGGACGCCCCGCTCGAAGAGGTCGAAGAAGTCGAAGAAGTCGAAGAAGTCGAGGACGACACCAAGCGCCCTGGCCCGCGGACGCCGGGATCGTTGGGCAGCATCGTCAGGAAGACGATCGACCGGCTGACGAACGCGGGGCAGCAGAACAGCACCGAGAAAAAGAGCACCGACAAGAAGGACGATTCGACGCGGGACGAACCGGCCTCCGAGAAGCCGGACACCGCTTCGACGGATGCGGATACGGCCGAGACGGATTAGTTCGGGGTGGCCTGCTTACGCTTCTTGCGTTTGACGGCGACGCTGCCCCACAACGCGAAGCCGCGGATCCGCACACACGGCGCACCCGGCGTGCCCTGTCCAGGCACGCTGTGGTCGAACGCGCCCATCACCGCGACGCCGCGCAGGTCCACGTTCACCTCCGGCGGCACGAGGATCGTCTGACCGCCGAACACCGAATACGACCGGATCTCGACCTCGGGCGCGGTGAAGTCCGCGTACCGCAGGTCGACGACGCCGCCACCGAAGAACGCCACGGTGGTGAGGCGCCGCGGCACATTCCACCGGCCGCGCCGTTCGTACCCGCTCATGATCGCCAGCAGCAGCGTCGAGGGCGCGGGCCGGCACGGTCCGCTGCCGCGCGGCAGAGACATCGCGCCGGGCAGGTCGGAGCTCAACACGGCGAGTTCGTCGTAGGTCTGAGCGGCGTACGCCTTCGTCAGGCGGTCCTCGTACTCCGGCATCTGGAGCCGACCCTGCGCGGCGGCCTCAGTGAGCAACTGCGCGACCTGAATCCGATCGGTGTCGGCAGCGCGCTTAGACCCGTTCCGCGGCGTCGCAGGTGTGCTCATCAGAGACGAGCCTACGACGAACGCTGGCACATGCAAGAGTGTTGGCTAAACTGTGCTCTTCACCGTGACGGCGAACCCTGTAGTGCGGCGAAGTTTCTTCGGTTCCGGCCCGCCGATGTCGAAAAGATACCGACGCACGCTGGGATTATGTGGTCAGTCGGCGCCCAATGTGTAACGTGCCGCGGCACTTTCGGACCTCTGCGATTTCAAACACATTCTTTCGCCAGGCCCGCTCAGCCCAGCCACTTCGGCGGCCGCTTCTGCAGGAACGCCAGCATGCCTTCGCGCGCCTCGGCGGAGACGAACAGCGCGGCCGACTCCAGCGTCAATTCTTCGGCGCGCTCGTCGAACGCCTCGAGGACGGCAGCCGTCGTCAGCGCCTTCGACGCTGCCAGACCCTGCGGTGAGCCCTGCGCGATCTGCCCGGCCAGTTCCGCGACCACGGTTTCGACGTCGGCGGCGGCCACGGTCACCAGACCGATGCGTTCGGCCTCGTGCGCGCCGAAACTCTCACCGGTGACGAAGTACCGGTCGGCGGCCCGCGGCGTCATCTTCGGCAACAGGGTGAGGGAGATGATCGACGGCGCGACCCCGATCCGGGCCTCGGTCAGCGCGAAGGTGCTGCCCGTCCCCGCGACCACGATGTCGCAGGCCCCGACCAGCCCCAGCCCGCCGGCGCGCACGTGCCCGTCCACCGCGGCGATCACCGGCACCGGCAGTTCGAGGATCGCCCGCAGCACACCGGTCAGTTCCCGCGCCCGGTCGACCGCGACGTCACCCGGTTCCCGCCCGGCGGCCTCGCGCAGATCGGCGCCGGCGCAGAACGTCCCACCGGTGTGGTCGAGCACGACCGTGCGCACGGCGCCGTCCGTCGCGGCTCTGCGCAGTCCCTCGTGCAACTGCTCGACCAGCACCGTCGACAGGGCGTTGCGATTGTGCGGCGAATCCAGTGTCAACCGGGCGACGCTGCCGTCGACGCGGTAGCGGACGAGTTCGCTCATCAGTACGACCGGGGCAGGCCGAGTGACGTCTGCGCGACGAAGTTGAGGATCATCTCGCGGCTGACCGGTGCGATCCGGGCCAGCCGGGACGCCGTCACCGCCGCCGCGACGCCGTACTCCTTGGTGAGCCCGTTGCCGCCCATCGACTGCACGGCCTGATCGACCGCGCGCACCGACGCCTCGCCGGCCGCGTACTTCGCCATGTTCGCGGCCTCGGCGGCGCCGGCGTCGTCGCCGCCGTCGTAGAGCGCTGCGGCCTTCTGCATCATCAGCTTGGCCAGTTCGATCTCGATGTGATTCTGCGCCAGCGGATGTGACAGACCCTGGTGCGCGCCGATCGGCGTCTTCCACACCTGACGGGTCTTGACGTAGTCGACGGCGCGGTTGATCGCGAAGCGGCCCATGCCGACCGCACTGGCGGCGCCCATGATCCGCTCCGGGTTGAGCCCCGCGAACAGCTGCGCGATCGCCGCGTCCTCCGACCCGACCAGCGCGTCGGCGGGGAGGCGCACGTCGTCGAGGAACACCTGGAACTGGTTCTCCGGGCTGATCAGCTCCATCTCGATCTTGGTCCAGCTCAGCCCCGGGGTGTCGGTCGGCACGATGAACAGGGCCGGTTTGAGGTTGCCCGTCCGGTGGTCCTCGGTCCGGCCGACGACGAGCACCGCCTGCGCCTGGTCGACGCCGGAGATGTAGACCTTCTGCCCGTTGAGGATCCAGTCGGCGCCGTCGCGGCGTCCGGTGGTGGTGATCCGGTGGCTGTTCGACCCGGCATCGGGTTCGGTGATCGCGAACGCCGTCGTGATCGACCCGTCGGCGATGCCGGGCAGCCAGCGCCGCTTCTGGTCCTCGGTGCCGAACTTGCTGATGATCGTGCCGTTGATGGCGGGGGAGACCACCATCATCAGCAGCGCCGACCCGGACGCGGCCATCTCCTCCATCACCAGCGACAGCTCGTACATGCCGGCGCCGCCGCCGCCGTACTCCTCGGGCAGGTTGACCCCGATGAAGCCGAGTTTGCCTGCCTCCGACCACAGCTCGTCGGTGTGCTCACCGGCGCGGGCCTTCTCCAGGTAGTAGTCCTGGCCGTAGTTGGCGGCCATCGCGGCCACCGCCTTGCGCAGCGCCTGCTGTTCCTCGGTCTCGACGAAACCGGTCACGATCGTCCTCCTTCTGGGCTTTCCACCCGGGCCAGCACCGCACCGACGTCGACCTGTTGGCCGGGTGAGACGTTGAGTTCGGCGAGCACACCGTCCCCTGGTGCGGTCAGCGTGTGCTCCATCTTCATGGCCTCCAGCCACAGCAGTGGCTGGCCGGCGGTCACGGTGTCTCCGACGGCGGCGCCGACGCGTACCACCGCACCCGGCATCGGTGCGATGAGCGAACCGTGGGCGACGGCCGACTCCGGGTCACCGAACCGCGGCAGCACGACGAGGTGTGCCGGGCCCAGCGGTGAGTCGACGAACACGTCGTCCCCGTAACGCGCGACATCGAACGCGAACTCGACACCGCCGGTGGCCAGCACCACGCGTTGTGGGGTCGCCGACGCCACCGTCACGCCGTCGTGGTCGGCGAACCGCACACCGGTACGGGTGAAGCGGTACCGCACCTCGCGTTCGTCGCCCGCGGCGTCGCGGTAGCGCTTGGTCTGGTAGCCGGAGGGCAGGTTGCGCCAACCGCTCGGGACGGCTGCGAAAACCGTTGCCGCCGAACGGTTCGCGGCAGCGTCGGCAAGCGCAGCCGCGAATGCCGACAGGTCGGCGCCACGGGCGTCACCCACCGGGGCGGCGAGTGCGGCAAGGCCGTGGGTGTCGAAGAACGCCGTATCGGTCGCGCCGTCGAGGAACGCCGGATGATGCAGCACGTTGACGAGGAGGTCGCGGTTGGTGCGGACGCCGTGCAGGCGCGTGCGTGCGAGCGCGTCGGCGAGGATGCCAGCGGCCTGTCTGCGCGTCGGCGCATACGAGATCACCTTGGCGAGCATCGGGTCGTAGAAGATCGACACCACCGAACCGTCGGCGACGCCGGAGTCCACCCGCACGCCCGTCCGCGTGTGCGGGCTGAACGACGCTGCGGTGCCGGGCACCTCGAAGTGGTGGATGGCGCCGGCCTGCGGCTGCCAGTCGCGCGCCGGATCCTCGGCGTAGAGGCGTGCCTCGATGGAATGACCGCGGGTGGCGGGCGGGTCGGCGTCCAGCCGATGGCCGTCGGCGACCAGCAGCTGCAGTTCGACGAGGTCGAGGCCGGTGGTGGCCTCGGTGACCGGATGCTCGACCTGCAGTCGGGTGTTCATCTCCAGGAAGTAGAACCCGCCCTGGTCGTCGGCCATGAACTCGACCGTGCCCGCGCCCAGATAGCCGATCGCCTTCGCCGCGAGGCGCGCGGCGTCGAACAGCCGCTCGCGCATCCCGGGGGTGCGCTCCACCAGCGGTGACGGCGCCTCCTCGACGATCTTCTGGTGGCGGCGCTGGATCGAACACTCGCGCTCGCCGACGGCCCACACCGTGCCGTGCGCGTCGGCCATCACCTGCACCTCGATGTGGTGGCCGGCGCTGAGGTAGCGCTCGCAGAACACGGTCGGGTCGCCGAAGGCCGACTGCGCCTCGCGCTGTGCGGCGGCGACCTCGGCGGCCAGCGCGCCGACGTCGCGCACCACCCGCATCCCGCGGCCCCCGCCGCCGGCAGAGGCCTTCACCAGCACGGGCAGCTGGTCGGCGGTCACCGCGGCCGGGTCGAGTTCGTCGAGCACCGGCACACCCGCGGCGGCCATCAGCTTCTTCGCCTCGATCTTGCTGCCCATGCTCTGTACGGCGGAGACGGGCGGACCGATCCACGTCAACCCGGCGTCCTGGACCGCCGCGGCGAAATCGGCGTTCTCCGAGAGGAATCCGTATCCGGGGTGGACGGCGTCGGCGCCCGCGGCGCGGGCGGCGGCGATGAGCTGTGCGGCGTCGAGGTAGCCGTTGCGGCCGTCGAGTCGCACCCGCGCATCCGCCTCGGCGACGTGCGGTGCGCCGGCGTCGGGTTCGGTGTAGACCGCGACGGTGCCCAGACCGAGACGGCGGCAGGTGGCGAACACCCGGCGGGCGATCTCCCCGCGGTTGGCGACCAGCACTCGGGTGATCACCGTGCCCCCTCCTCTGCGATTTCGGCCCGCTTACGTGCGCTGACCGTCGATAACCGCGCCGAATTCGCAGGCATCGGGCCCCTCACATCCGGAAGACGCCGAAGTTCGACGTCCCCTCGACCGGGCCGCTGGCGATGGCGGACAGACACATGCCCAGCACCGTGCGGGTGTCTCGCGGATCGATCACCCCGTCGTCGTAGAGCCGGCCGGACAGGAACGTCGGCAACGACTCCGCCTCGATCTGCGCTTCGATCGCCGCCCGCAGTGCTGCGTCGGCGTCCTCGTCGACGGTCTGGCCGCGGGCTTCGGCGGCCGCCCGGCTGACGATCGAGATCACCCCCGCCAACTGGGTGCCGCCCATCACCGCCGCCTTCGCGCTGGGCCAGGCGAACAGGAAGCGGGGGTCGTAGGCGCGCCCGCACATGCCGTAGTGCCCGGCGCCGTAGGACGCGCCGATCAGCAGCGACAGGTGCGGCACCGTCGAATTCGACACGGCGTTGATCATCATCGACCCGTGTTTGATCATCCCGCCCTCCTCGTACTGCCTGCCGACCATGTATCCGGTCGTGTTGTGCAGGAACAGCAGCGGGGTGTCGGCGCGGTTCGCCAACTGGATGAACTGGGTGGCCTTCTGCGACTCCTCGCTGAACAACACCCCGCGGGCGTTGGCCAGGATGCCGATCGGATAGCCGTGCAGCCGCGCCCATCCCGTCACCAGTGAGGAGCCGTACAGCGCCTTGAACTCGTCGAACTCCGAACCGTCGACGATGCGCGCGATGACCTCCCGCGGGTCGAACGGGATCCGCAGGTCCGACGGCACGATGCCGAGCAGTTCCTCGCTGTCGTAACGCGGTTCGGTGACCGGGCCGGCGGCCGGTCCCTTCTTGCGCCAGTTGAGCCGCGCGACGATGCGTCTGCCGATCCGCAGCGCGTCGAGTTCGTCGAGCGCGAAATAGTCGCCGAGACCGGAGGTGCGGGCGTGCATCTCGGCGCCGCCGAGCGATTCGTCGTCGGATTCCTCGCCGGTGGCCATCTTCACCAGCGGCGGCCCGGCGAGGAACACCTTCGAGCGCTCCTTGATCATCACCACGTGATCGGACATGCCGGGCACGTAGGCACCGCCCGCGGTGGAGTTGCCGAAAACCAGGGCGATGGTAGGGATCCCGGCCGCAGACAGCCGGGTGAGGTCGCGGAACATCTGCCCGCCCGGGATGAACACCTCTTTCTGCGTCGGCAGATCGGCGCCGCCGGATTCGACCAGCGAGATCACCGGCAGCCGATTCTGCAGCGCGATCTGGTTGGCCCGCAGAATCTTTCGCAGCGTCCACGGGTTGCTCGTGCCGCCCTTGACGGTCGGGTCGTTGGCGATGACGAGACATTCCACGCCGCTGACCGCGCCGATCCCGGTGACCACACTGGCGCCGACGGCGAATTCGGTGCCCCACGCGGCGAGCGGGCTCAGTTCGAGGAACGGGGAGTCGGGGTCGAGAAGCAGTTCGATGCGCTCGCGGGCGGTGAGCTTGCCGCGTGCGTGGTGGCGTTCGACGTATTTCGCGCCGCCGCCGGCCAGTGCCTTGGCGTGTTCGGCGTCGAGTTCGGCCAGTTTGGCGGTCATCGCCTCGGCGGCCGCGGCGTGCTCCGGCGATGTCGGGTTGAGCGTGGACTTCAGGGCCATACCGCCACCTTCGCCGCCGAGCGTGCGCGTGGTGCGAAAATCGCCGCGCATTGTCGCAGTGAGCGCACGTTCGCTGCCGCCCTCACGACTGGTAGCCCAGCGTCTTGGCGGCCAGCGAGGTGAGGATCTCGGTGGTGCCGCCGCCGATGCCGAGAATCCGCATGTCGCGGTACTGCCGCTCGACCTCCGATTCGGCCATGTAACCCATCCCGCCGAAGAGTTGCACCGCCTGGTGGGCGACCCATTCGCCGGCCTCCACGGCGGTGTTCTTCGCGAAGCACACCTGCGCGATCAGGTCCTGGTCCCCGTCGAGTTGACGTTCCACGACGTGACGGGTGTACACGCGCGCGACGTCGATGCGCCGGGCCATCTCGGCCAGCGTGTTCTGCACCGATTGGCGGGAGATCAGCGGCCGGCCGAACGTCTCGCGGTCGCGGCACCATTGCACGGTGAGGTCGAGGCAGCGCTGCGCGCTCGAATACGCCTGCGCCGCAAGGCCCACACGTTCCGAGACGAAGGCGCCGGCGATCTGCAGGAAACCGGTGTTCTCGGCGCCGACCAGGTTGGCCGCCGGTACCCGGACGTCGGTGTAGGACAGTTCGGCGGTATCGCTGGACCGCCACCCCATCTTGTCCAGCTTGCGGGTCACCTCGAATCCCGATGTGCCCTTGTCGACGACGAGCAGCGACACCCCGCCGGCACCCGGCCCGCCGGTGCGCACCGCGGTGACGACGTAGTCCGCGCGCACACCGGAGGTGATGTAGGTCTTGGCGCCGTTGACCACGTACGAGTCACCGTCCCGGTCCGCGCGGGTGGTCAGATGCCCGACGTCGGAGCCGCCGCCGGGTTCGGTGATCGCCAGCGCGCCGATCAGTTCGCCGCGAAGCGTGGGCCGCACGTAGGTGTCGATCAACCGCGCGTCACCGGAGGCCGCCATGTGCGGCGTCGCGATGCCGGAGGTGAACAGCGAGGCGAAAACGCCACCGGGGGCGCCCGCGTAGTGCATCTCCTCGCAGATGATGACCGCGTCGGCGCCGTCTCCACCGCCGCCCCCGACGGATTCGGGCATCCCCGCGCCGAGCAGCCCGGCCTCGCCGGCGCGCGCATGCAGTTCACGGGGCAGTTCGCCGCGGCGCTCCCACTCGTCGACGTGCGGCAGCACTTCGCGTTCGGCGAAGGCCCGCACGGACTTCCGCAGCTGTTCGCGTTCGGGGGTGTGCCAGATGCTCACCGGGGCAACAACTCCTCAGGGATGTCGAGATGACGGCTGCGCAGCCATTCGCCGAGTCCTTTGGCCTGCGGATCGAACCGCGCCTGATACGCCACGCCTGCGCCGAGGATGTCGTCGACGACGAAGTTCACCGCACGCAGGTTCGGCAGCACATGACGCGTCACCGGCAGGTCGGCGGTCTCCGGGAGTAGGCGCCGCAGCGTGTCGACGGTCAGCGTGTGCGCCAGCCACCGCCACTGCTCGTCGGTCTGGACCCACACGCCGATGTTGGCGCTGCCGCCCTTGTCGCCGCTGCGCGCCCCGGCGATGAGGCCCAGCGGCGCGCGCCGGGTCGGCCCGTCGGGCAGGGGTGCGGGGAGTTCGGGTTCGGCGACGGGTTGCAGCGCCGAGGTATCGGTGGCGGGGGAGATCTCGGTGCGGGTGCCGTCGGCGTGCACGGCGATGTGCGGCACCTCGGTGGCGGCGACGGAGCCCGCGGTGAACACGCCGTAGACCTGCCCGTCGCCCGGCGGGGCGGTCACGTGGAAACCGGGGTAACTGGCCAGCGCCAATTCGACCGCGGCGCTAGAGAATTGGCGTCCGACGAGCGCGGGGTCCTGATCGCGGACCACGCAGCGCAGCAGCGCGCTGGCCGCCTCCTCGGTGTCGGCGTCCGGATGATCGGTGCGGGCCAGCGTCCACTCCAGTTCGGCAGGACGCTTCCTCAGCCCCGCTTCCAGCTGCTCGCGCACCAGGGCGGCCTTGGCGTCGATGTCGAGGCCGGTGAGCACGAACGTCATCGCGTTGCGGAAGCCGCCCACACTGTTCAGCGACACCTTGAGCGTCGGCGGCGGCGGTTCGCCGCGCACACCGTCGATGCGCACCCGGTCCGGTCCGTCGTCGTGCAGACGCACCCAGTCGAGGCGCAGCGTGACGTCGGGGTTGGCATACCGGGCGCCGGCGACCTCGTAGAGCAGTTGCGCGGTGACCGTGCCGACGGTGACGGCGCCGCCGGTGCGCGCGTGCTTGGTGATCACCGACGAGCCGTCGGCGTGGATCTCGGCGAGCGGGAAGCCGGCGTGCAGCAGGTCGGGCACCTCGGTGAAGAACGCGTAGTTGCCGCCGGTGGCCTGCACCCCGCATTCGATGACGTGCCCGGCGGCGACCGCCCCCGCGAGGGCGTCGTGGTCGGTGCGCTGCCAGCCGAAGTGCGCGGCGGCGGGGCCGACGGTCACCGATGCGTCGGTGACCCGCCCGGTCACCACCACGTCGGCGCCGGCGTTCAGGCAGTCGGCGATGCCCCATGCCCCGAGGTAGGCGTTGGCCGCCAGCGGGGCGCCGAAGCCGAGCTCACCGGACCGGCCCGCCAAGTCGTCGCCTTCGACATGCGCGACGTTGACAGCGAGTCCCAGCCGGTCGGCGAGGGCGCGCACCGCCGCGGCGAGTCCGGCGGGGTTGAGGCCCCCGGCGTTGGTGACGATCCGGACGCCCCGTTCGACGGCGAGGCCGAGGCACTCCTCGAGCTGGGTCAGGAACGTCTTGGCGTAGCCGCGGTGGGGATTCTTCGCCCGGTCGCGCGCGAGGATCAGCATGGTCAGTTCGGCGAGGTAGTCGCCGGTGAGGAAGTCCAGCTCACCGCCGGTGAGCATCTCGCGCATCGCGGCCAGGCGGTCCCCGTAGAAGCCCGAACAGTTCCCGATGCGAACCGGATCAGGCAACGCACGCTCCCATGCCGGCTCCAATCGTCGTCGATGCGCCAACCAACCGGTAGGTTATCCGGTACCTCCGGTCTCACGTCAAGGGTTCGCCGGCGAAAAACTCGTGCGAGGTGGCGGCACCGGACGGCCCGATACTTGAGCGGTGCCGTGGATCGTGCAGGCGCTGTTGGGCGTCGTGTGGACGGTCAGCGGCGTCGCCATCGGCCTGGGTCCGCCGTTGAGCGAGACCGGACGCGGTGCGTCATCCCCGGCTATGGGCTGGGTGCTCGTCGCGTTCGGGGCCTACCAGATAGTCGCCGGTTTCCGCCGGTCGGTGGACCCCCGCGCCGACCCGAAACGTCGGCCGAGGCATGCCAGCGGACGCGCACCCGACCGCCGGACCGCGATCGGGATGCCGGTGGCCGCCGTCGGATGCGCATCGGCGGGAGCCGGGGGTGTCTGGTGGGGCATCGCCGCCGACCATCCGACGATCATGTGGTTCGGGGTGGCGATGCTCACCCTGGTCCTCGGCACCTACCCGGCACTCATCGACCTGGTCCGTGACCGTCCGCGACGGCGCTGAGCGCGGTGTGTTTTGGAGGCGGTGCAGCTCACCGGCTATCCTGGAGAGCACTTGCCGGCGCCCCGCCCTGTTCCGGGTTTCGCGTGGCACCACACCCGTCAGAGGAGAAGCTCGATCATGGCTGTGCCCAAGCGCAGAATGTCGCGTTCGAATACTCGTAGCCGCCGCGCGCAGTGGAAGGCCAAGCCCACCGAACTCGTCGGTGTGACTGTCGCAGGCCAGCAGCACAAGGTGCCGCGTCGACTGCTCAAGGCTGCCCGTCTGGGTCTGATCGACCTCGACCGCCGCTGACGCGACTTTCGACGGCCACTTTCGCCGCCGTAGCGGCGCGCCTCTCAGCGCCCTCTCAGGAGTTGGGTTGAAACTGTGGCTGTGCGCATACTTGTCGTCGACGACGATCGTGCGGTGCGAGAATCCCTGCGCCGGTCACTGTCTTTCAACGGGTACTCGGTGGAGCTGGCCCAGGACGGTGTCGAAGCCCTCGACCTGATTGCCAACGACCGGCCCGATGCCGTGGTGCTCGACGTGATGATGCCGCGGCTGGACGGCCTCGAGGTGTGCCGCCAGCTCCGCAGCACCGGCGACGACCTGCCGATCCTGGTGCTCACCGCCCGTGACTCGGTGTCCGAGCGGGTGGCCGGACTCGACGCGGGCGCCGACGACTACCTGCCCAAACCGTTCGCTCTGGAGGAACTCCTCGCGCGGATGCGGGCGCTGCTGCGTCGCACCACACCTGACGACGGGCCGGAGTCGCCGGCGCTGACGTTCCTCGATCTGACCCTCGACCCGGTGACCCGCGAGGTCACCCGCGGCTCCCGGCAGATCAGCCTCACCCGCACCGAGTTCGCGTTGCTGGAGATGCTCATCGCCAATCCTCGCCGCGTCCTCACGCGCAGCCGCATCCTCGAAGAGGTGTGGGGCTTCGACTTCCCGACCTCGGGAAACGCCCTCGAGGTGTACATCGGCTATCTACGCCGCAAGACCGAAGCCTCCGGGGAGCCGCGGCTCATCCACACCGTGCGCGGGGTGGGTTACGTGCTCCGCGAGACCCCTCCCTGATGTCCCTTCCGCCGTACCCCGTACCCCCGCCGCCGCCCCGGTTCAAACCGCCGCGCAACACCAGCTCGCTGTCGCTGCGTTGGCGCGTGATGCTCCTGGCGATGTCGATGGTGGCGATGGTCGTGGTGCTCATGTCGGTCGCCGTCTACGCCGTGGTGTCACGGGCGCTCTACGACGACATCGACAACCAGCTGCACATCCGCGCGCGGCTGCTGATCGAGAGCGGCTCGCTGGCCGCCGACCCGGCCAAGGCGATCGAGGGCACCGCGTATTCGGACATCAACGCGATACTCGTCATCCCCGGCCGGTCGATCTTCGCCAACAACTCGCAGGGACAGCTGCCGCTGGGAGAGCCCGAGAAGGACGTCATCTCCGGTGAGTTGCTGCTGTCGCTGCGCACGGTCAACCACCAGCGGGTGCTGGCCGTCCACCTGAACAACGGCAGCTCGCTGCTGATCTCCAAGAGCCTGGCGCCCACCGGCCAGGTGCTCGGCCGGCTCGGCACCGTGCTGCTGATCGTCGGCGGGGTCGGGGTGGCGGTCGCCGCCATCGCGGGCGGCATGGTGGCCAGGGCGGGGCTGCGCCCGGTCGGGCGGTTGACGCAGGCGGCCGAACGGGTGGCCCGCACCGAGGACCTGCGACCCATCCCGGTGTTCGGCAGCGACGAACTCGCCCGGCTCACCGAGGCCTTCAACATGATGCTGCGCGCGCTGGCCGAGTCCAGGGAGCGGCAGGCACGGTTGGTCTCCGACGCCGGACACGAGCTGCGCACCCCGTTGACGTCCCTGCGCACCAACGTCGAACTGCTGATGGCCTCGCAGGCGCCCGGCGCACCCCGGCTGCCGGAGGAGGAGATGGCGGGTCTGCGTGCCGACGTGATCGCGCAGATCGAGGAACTCTCCACGCTGGTGGGCGATCTGGTCGACCTCACCCGCGACGAAGCGGGCGGGGTGGTCTACGAGACCGTCGACCTGGCCGAGGTGGTCGACCGCAGCCTCGAGCGGGTTCGGCGGCGCCGCAACGACATCGAGTTCGACGTCGACGTCATCGGCTGGCAGGTCTACGGCGACGCCGCGGGGCTCGCCCGCGCCGTCCTCAACCTCCTCGACAACGCGGCGAAGTGGAGTCCGGCCGGCGGCCGGGTCGGTGTCCGTCTCACGCAGACCGATCCGGTGCACGCCGAACTCGTCGTATCCGACCGCGGCCCCGGCATCCCCGAGGCCGAACGCCGGCTGGTGTTCGAGCGCTTCTACCGTTCGACCGCCGCCCGCGCGATGCCCGGCTCCGGGCTCGGATTGGCGATCGTCAAACAGGTGGTGCTCAAACACGGTGGCGCACTGCGGGTGGAGGACACCGTCCCGGGCGGCGACCCGCCGGGCACCTCCATCCACGTCATGCTGCCCGGCCGCCCGGTGCCCGCGTCCACCGAGGGAACCGGTCTGATGCCTGCCGCCGACGACGCGGACATGGACCAGGCCGGATCCCGGACACTCAAAAAGTGATCAAGCCCACCTCGGTGCGGATCAAGTCTCGGTCTGGTTCGATGCTTCTCTAAGTGGATTCTCAGTGCTTCTGGGCACTGTGAGGACGAGTCCTTCGTTAGACGAACTGTCGGACCACTTACCAGGAAGAGCACCGAAGCGACATGACGAACCACCCGAGGTATTCGCCGCCGCCGCAACAACAGCCGGGCCAGCGCCCGGTTGGCCCGGACACCGGGTATCCAGGTGCGCAGGGGACAGGCGCCTATCCGCAACAGCCTTACGACTGGCGGTACGCCGCGCAACCGCAGCAGCAGTTCCGCGCACCGTACGACCCCTACCGGGGCGCCGCCCAGCCGGCCACGGTGCTGCCGCAGCCTCGCCCTGAGCAGAAGCGTTCGCGCGCAGGCACATTGGTGATCGGTGCGCTGGCAGTGGCGGTGATCTCGGCAGGCATCGGCGGTGGCGTCGCGACGATGGTGCACCAGAATCGGCCGTCGTTCGACAGTTCGATCTCCGGCGCCGCGCCGAGCGTCCCCGCCGCCGCCCTGCCCGCGAGGTCGGTCGAGCAGGTGGCCGCGAAGGTGGTGCCGAGTGTGGTCAAGCTCGAGACGAACCTGGGCCGGGCCTCCGAAGAGGGTTCCGGCATCATCCTGACCTCCGACGGTCTGATCCTGACCAACAACCACGTCGTGGCCGCGGCCGCCGACCCGAATGCCCCCGGCGGCCGGGCCGAGACCAAGGTGACCTTCGCCAACGGCCGCACCACCTCGTTCACCGTCGTCGGGACCGATCCGAGCAGTGACATCGCGGTCGTCCGCGCCGAGAACGTCTCGGGGCTGACGCCGATCACGCTGGGTTCGTCGGGTGATCTGCGCGTCGGCCAGGACGTGATCGCCATCGGTTCGCCGCTCGGCCTCGAGGGCACGGTGACCACCGGCATCATCAGCGCACTGAACCGGCCCGTCGCCGCCGGCGGTGACACCCGCAACCAGAACACCGTGCTCGACGCGATCCAGACCGACGCCGCGATCAACCCCGGCAACTCGGGTGGCGCGCTGGTGAACATGAACGGCGAGCTGGTCGGGGTCAACTCGGCGATCGCCACGATGGGCGGGGACTCCCCGGAGGCGCGGAGCGGTTCGATCGGCCTCGGTTTCGCCATCCCGGTGGACCAGGCCAAGCGCATCGCCGACGAGCTGATCCAGAACGGCACCGCCTCGCACGCCTCGCTGGGGGTGCAGGTCAGCAACGACACCGCCATCGACGGCGCGAAGATCGTGGAGGTCAACAACGGCGGCGCCGCAGCCGCGGCGGGTCTGCCCAGCGGCGTGGTGGTGACCAAGGTCGACGACCGTGTCATCAACAGCGCCGACGCGCTCGTCGCGGCGGTGCGCTCCAAGGCGCCGGGGGAGAAGGTCACGCTGACCTACCTCGACCCGGCGGGTAAACCGCAGAGCGTGCAGGTGACGTTGGGGAAGGCGCAGCAGTGACCGCGGGCATCGAACCGGGAACCCTGCGAGTGGCTGCACCGCTGTCGTTGCCCACATATACGGTTGAGGTCATGGAACAGCCAGGGGAGTTGGTGGGCCGCGCGCTCGTCGTCGTCGTCGATGATCGCACCGCCCACGGCGACGAAGAGGATCACAGCGGTCCGCTGGTCACCGAGCTTCTCGGTGAGGCGGGCTTCGTCGTCGACGGCGTCGTCGTGGTGTCCGCCGACGAGGTGGAGATCCGCAACGCGTTGAACACCGCGGTGATCGGCGGGGTCGACCTCGTCGTATCGGTCGGCGGCACCGGGGTGACGCCGCGCGACGTGACGCCGGAGGCGACTCGGGACATCCTGGACCGCGAACTCCTCGGCATCTCCGAAGCGCTGCGCGCCTCCGGGCTGTCCGCCGGAATCGTCGATGCGGGAGTGTCTCGCGGCCTGGCCGGCGTCTCGGGCAGCACGCTCGTGGTGAACATCGCCGGATCACGTGCGGCGGTCCGCGACGGGATGGCCACCCTCAATCCACTGGCCGTGCAGATCATCGGACAGCTATCGAGCCTGGAGATCTGACGACCGATCGTCCTGGCAAGACGCCGAGGCGACGCTTTCCCAGCGTCGCCCGGCGTCTTTTCGTTTTGCGGCCGGAACCGCTGGTTTCGGCCGTGTTACCAGGTCGTGAACGGTAATTCCGTACCGTTTGTGATCTTGATCACACGCAAGGATGTTTGTGACTACGCAACCGAACAACCGTCGAGATTCAGTTAACAAAATTTTCGGTGAGACCCTTCCCGAGGCGTCGGCCGACGAACGTGACGATCGAGCGTCCGAGGACGAGGCCCGACACGACCGTTGGCTCCGAGACAACATCCCGCCGCATCATGATTGATCGTGATTTTCAGCGATATGGAGAAAACCCCAGGTCGCGCACCTCAAAAGCGGCTGTGTGACGCCGGTTACCCACGTCACACCCCTGGTCACCCGACTCGTCGGCGCCACGCCCGGGGCCGCCCTCGAGGGCCTGGTCAGGTAACCCTCAGCAAATCTTGACCCGGCTGTGACCTGAAGGGGCCTGCGAAAACGTTCGCGTTGCCGCCCTGAAAGGTGCCCTATATGTTCCTCGTGTCAACGATGAGCTACGCGTAAGAGCAAGATGTGGGATCTCTAATCCGGCTCACATCAAGGTCTTGCGGGGTGTGTGGCGGAGCGGTAGGGCCAGGCACCCAACTACAACTCGGTGAGCCCCTCACCGGCCATAACAGCTAGGGAGAACATGAAGGCAATCAGTCGGGTGCTGATCGCGTTGGTTGCGGCCATCGCGGCTCTGTTCACGAGCACGGGCACCTCTCACGCAGGTCTGGACAATGAGCTCAGCCTGGTCGACGGCCAGGGCCGCACGCTGACGATTCAGCAGTGGGACACCTTCCTCAACGGTGTGTTCCCGCTGGACCGCAACCGGCTGACCCGTGAGTGGTTCCACTCGGGCCGCGCCAAGTACATCGTGGCCGGCGAGGGCGCCGACGACTTCGAGGGCTCGCTGGAGCTCGGCTACCAGATCGGCTTCCCCTGGTCGCTGGGTGTGGGCATCAACTTCAGCT
Source organism: Mycolicibacterium litorale (assembly GCA_050205415.1). Classification (GTDB taxonomy): domain Bacteria; phylum Actinomycetota; class Actinomycetes; order Mycobacteriales; family Mycobacteriaceae; genus Mycobacterium; species Mycobacterium litorale_C. The sequence goes on along the minus strand of JBNMQY010000006.1, from coordinate 32,516 downwards.
ACACCACCCCCAACATCGCGTTCGACGGTGAGGGCGTCAACGTCATCGAGGGCGTCGGGGGCATCCTGCCCGCCGAGGGCATCGTGACCCCGCCGCTGTTCCCGGGTGTGTCGATCAGCGCCGACCTGGGCAACGGCCCCGGCATCCAGGAAGTCGCGACCTTCGCGGTCGACGTCTCCGGTGCGCAGGGCGAGGTCGCGGTCTCGAACGCGCACGGCACGGTGACCGGTGCGGCCGGCGGTGTGCTGCTGCGTCCGTACGCCCGCCTGATCGCCGGAACCGGTGACAGCGTCACCACCTACGGCGAGCCCTGGAACATGAACTGAGTTCTGTTTGATCGCACGAGAAGCCCCGCGGGTCCGACCCGCGGGGCTTCTTCGTATCGGGGCAGGTCAGCAGTGGTACCGGTCGAGCCGTCGTATTGCCCCGGCCCCGGGATCCGGCCGGAACGGTGCTTTCTGTTGTCGGTGCTTAGCCGCACTGTTATGTTTTGCGCGTCACTGGCGATGAGATTTACGTGAGGACTGCACGTGAGATTCTCATCACAGTCACATGTTGACCTCGCGGGGTCTCTGGTCGAGCGCGGGCCAGATGCTCGGACCATGTCGGCGCGACAGCTAGGGAGATCATGAAGGCAATCAGTCGGGTGCTGATCGCGTTGGTTGCGGCCATCGCGGCTCTGTTCACGAGCACGGGCACCTCTCACGCAGGTCTGGACAATGAGCTCAGCCTGGTCGACGGCCAGGGCCGCACGCTGACGATTCAGCAGTGGGACACCTTCCTCAACGGTGTGTTCCCGCTGGACCGCAACCGGCTGACCCGTGAGTGGTTCCACTCGGGCCGCGCCAAGTACATCGTGGCCGGCGAGGGCGCCGACGACTTCGAGGGCTCGCTGGAGCTCGGCTACCAGATCGGCTTCCCCTGGTCGCTGGGAGTGGGCATCAACTTCAGCTACACCACCCCCAACATCGCGTTCGACGGTGAGGGCGTCAACGTCATCGAGGGCATCGGGGGCATCCTGCCCGCCGAGGGCATCGTGACCCCGCCGCTGTTCCCGGGTGTGTCGATCAGCGCCGACCTGGGCAACGGCCCCGGCATCCAGGAAGTCGCGACCTTCGCGGTCGACGTCACCGGTGCCGAAGGTGCGGTCGCGGTCTCCAATGCGCACGGCACGGTGACCGGTGCGGCCGGCGGTGTGCTGCTGCGTCCGTACGCTCGCCTGATCGCCTCTTCCGGCGACAGCGTCACCACCTACGGCGAACCCTGGAACATGAACTAGTTCGCCACCCGCCTGATCGATCGGCCCCCGGATCCGTCCGGGGGCCGATCGCTGTTTCAGTGCTTGTCGGCGCTGGTGGTCTCCGCGGTGTCGGGGCTGGGTCCGGTACCGGGACCGCTCTCGTGCCGGCCGCTGGACCCGTTGGTCTCGGCGAGGATGTTGCGAATCTCGGTGAGCAGGCTCAACTCAGTGTCCTGAGCCTGCTCGACCTTGCCCCGTTCGCGCAGCTTCTTGTAGGGCAGCACGATGAGGAAGTACACGACCGCCGCGACCAGGATGAAGTTGATGATCGCCGACAGCAGTACGTTCAGGTCGATGGTCTGCCCGCCACCGATGTTGATGCGCAATATGCCGTAGTCGGCTTCACCGCCGGCGCCGATACGGCTGATCAACGGTTCGATGACGCTGTTGGTGAAGGCGGTGACCAGGCCGGTGAACGCGGTGCCGATGACGACCGCCGTGGACAGGTCGACGATGTTGCCTCGGGCGAGAAAATCCTTGAATCCCTTCAGCATGCGGAGCCCCTCTGTATCCGTCGGATGAATGGCTGATAATTCGCCACGGTAGCCCGCACGGGGGTGCCTCAGTGGAAGGTCAGCGTGATGGCCTGGGTCAACGATGCACCCGCCACCTCGTTGGCCGCCTGCTCCGGCAGCGCCACCAGCACGGCGCGGTCGCCGGCGGCACCGGGCCCCTGCCCTTTCTCCGACACCAGTACGACCACCGCGCGGGTGGCGATCACCCTGGGCCGTACGCCGGATTCCGTGGCCGGTGCCGCGAGGACGTCCACCACATCGCCGGTACGGACGAGATCCACCAGGGCACCGTCGGCCAGTTGCAGTGACACGATGCGGGCGTCACGGCCCGCGGCGGCCTCCGCGATCCGCGGTCCGAGCAAGCGGACATCCGTGAGCACTTCACCGCGCCGGGCCGGGCCCGCCACCGTGGCGCCGACCACCCGGGTGGGATCCGCCGCTGCGCCGTCGGGCACCGTCGTCACCGGACGGCGTTCGGTGCGCACATCGGATGCGGCCAGCTCCTCGCCCGGGGTGAGGTCCCGAGCGGCGACGACGACGTCGACCTGTTCACCGTCGGGATCGGAGCGCACCGCCGCGACACCGGCGAGCACCACCAGCGCGCCGGCGGCGATCCGCCGCGCCAGCACCGTGCGGCTCCAGTCCGGCCGCAACCTGCTCAGGCGTGCCAGCGGTGTCGGTGCGAGAGATTCCCCCATGCCGCCACGCTAGGCAGCAACCGGGCTGGCCCGCGCGGGTTCACCGGGGGCCTGTGGATAACTATGGGATCAGCTGGAGGCCGCGGCCGCTGGCGCCGAACTGGTGGAACTGGTCGAACTCGAGGAATCGCTCGACGCACTCGAGCTCGACGACGTCGAAGCCGACGAATCCGAGGAGCTCTTCGCGGAACCACCGCTCGTGGACTTGGCGGCTTCGCGGCTGTCGGTGCGGTAGAAACCGCTGCCCTTGAACACCACTCCCACTTTGCCGAAGAGTTTGCGCAGCCGGCCGTTGCACTTCGGGCAGTCCGTCAGCGCATCGTCGCTGAACGCCTGCACGGCATCGAACCGATTGCCGCATTCGGTGCACGCATAGGAATAGGTAGGCACGAAAACCTCCGAGGTCGTCAAACTTCTTAGCACTCTACCGGCTCAAGTGCTAGAACCGCTACGCGGCCACGGTCATTCCCCCAAGGCGACCAACCCGAGGCCCGGGGTCAGCGCATGAGTCATCCGCACATCGTGGGGTTCCGCGGGCACCCGCTCGAGGAGTTCCTCGTCGCGCACCACCGCGATCAGGAGCGCGCCCGGAGCCGCGAATCCCAAGGAGCGGTCGTAGAACCCGGCGCCCCGCCCGAGTCGCACGCCGGTGCGGTCCACCGCCAGCGCCGGAACCAGGACGACGTCCGCGTCGGCCACCGCCTCCGGCGCCAGCCACGGCGGCGCCGGCTCGCGCAGACCGAACCGCGCGTCGACGAGTTGTCCGGGACGGTATTCGCCCCACCGCAGCGGCAGCGGACCGCCCGCCTCGTCGTGCTGCGCCACCGGCAGCAGGACCCGCGCTCCGAGCGACAGCAACCGATCGAGCAATGTGAGCGACCCGGGTTCGGAGCCCACCGGTACGTACGCGCACACGGTTCGGCCGGCCGCCGCGATTCCAGCAAGGTGGCCGGCGAGTGCGGCGGCATCCCGTTTGCGGGACTCGGCCGCGGCTTTGCGGCGCGCCCGCAGGAGTTCGGCCCGCAGCTCGGCCTTGGTCGGCGTCGTCACAGCGTCCACGATGACATCCCCGCTCACACGGTCCGCATGCGGCCATAACATGTTTAACCAGCCCGCACCGGTTAATCTGTCCGGGATGACTCGGCCAGAAGTACCCATTCCCCGTACCGCCGTCGTGCCCGCAGCGGGCCTCGGCACGCGGTTTTTGCCCGCCACCAAGACGGTGCCCAAGGAATTGCTGCCGGTGGTCGACACCCCCGGCATCGAGCTGGTGGCGGCCGAGGCCGCCGAGGCGGGCGCGGAGCGTCTCGTCATCATCACCTCGGAGGGCAAAGACGGTGTGGTCGCCCACTTCGTCGAGGACCTGGTGCTCGAGGGGACGCTCGAGGCCCGCGGCAAGAAGTCGATGCTGGAGAAGGTCCGCCGCGCGCCCGCGCTGATCAAGGTGGAATCGGTGGTGCAGGCCGAACCGCTCGGCCTCGGTCACGCCGTCAGCTGTGTGGAACCGGCGCTGTCCGACGACGAGGATGCGGTCGCGGTCCTGCTGCCCGACGATCTCGTCCTGCCGACCGGGGTGCTCGAGACCATGTCGAAGGTCCGCGCCAAACGCGGTGGGTCGGTGCTGTGCGCGATCGAGGTGCCGGCCGAGAAGATCAGCGCCTACGGCGTGTTCGACGTCGAAGAGGTGCCGGACGCCGCGAACCCCAACGTCATGCGCGTCAAGGGCATGGTCGAGAAACCCAAGGCGGAGGATGCGCCGTCACCGTACGCCGCGGCGGGACGCTATGTTCTGGACCGGGCGATCTTCGATGCACTGCGACGGGTGAAGCGCGGTGCGGGCAACGAGATCCAGCTGACCGACGCGATCGCACTGCTCATCGAGGAGGGGCATCCGGTTCACGTGGTCGTGCACCGGGGCACCCGACACGACCTGGGAAATCCCGGCGGCTACCTCAAGGCTGCGGTTGACTTTGCGTTGGAACGCGACGACTACGGCCCCGAGCTGCGGCAGTGGTTGGTCGAGCGATTGGGTCTGACCGAGGACTAGAACGGCGCGACAGGCCCGACAGAAGTGGAGAAAGGCGTGTTGTGCGTTCGGTTGAGGAGCAGCAGGCTCGGATAGCCGCCGCCGCGGTGGCTCCGCGACCGGTACGGGTTGCCATCGCCGAAGCTCAGGGCCTGATGTGCGCCGAAGAGGTCGTCACCGAGCGCCCGATGCCCGGCTTCGACCAGGCCGCCATCGACGGTTATGCGGTGCGCAGCGTCGACGTCCTCGGTGTCGGCGGCGGTGAGGGCGCCGACGATCACGACGGCCGGGATGTCAGCCTGCCGGTGATGGCGTCGATCGAGGCGGGTGCGCGCACCCCGAGCCGACTGCAGCCCCGGCAGGCCGCACGGGTCCAGACCGGCGCGCCGATGCCCACACTGGCCGACGCCGTGCTGCCGCTGCGGTGGACCGATGGCGGCTCGAACCGCGTGCGGGTGCTGCGCGGGGTGCGCTCCGGCGCCTACGTGCGGCGCGCCGGGGACGACGTGCAGCCCGGTGACGTGGCGGTGCGGGCGGGCACCATCATCGGTCCGGCCCAGGTCGGCCTGCTGGCGGCGGTCGGACGCGAACGGGTGCTGGTGCATCCGCGGCCCCGGCTCTCGGTGCTGAGCGTGGGCGGCGAACTCGTCGACATCTCGCGCACACCGGGCAACGGCCAGGTCTACGACGTGAACTCGTATGCGCTGGCCGCCGCGGGCCGCGACGCCGGTGCCGAGGTCAACCGCGTGGGCATCGTCGACACCGACCCGACCCGGCTACGGGAAACCGTTGAAGGGCAACTGAATCGGGCCGAGATCGTCGTCATCGCCGGCGCGGTGGGAGGTGCGGCGGCAGAGTCGGTGCGGGCGGTGCTCTCCGAACTGGGGGAGATGGAGGTCTCGCGGATCGCCATGCACCCCGGTTCGGTTCAGGGGTTCGGTCAGCTCGGCCGCGACCGGGTCCCGGTGTTCCTGCTGCCCGCCAATCCGGTCAGCGCACTGGTGGTGTTCGAGGTGATGGTGCGGCCGCTGATCCGGTTGTCGCTCGGCAAACGGTCGCCGATGCGGCGCATCGTGCCCGCGCGCGCCCTCTCGCCGATCACGTCGGTCTCCGGGCGCAAGGGGTATCTGCGCGGGCAGTTGATGCGCGACCAGGACACCGGCGAATACCTCGTGCAGGCGCTCGGCGGCGCACCCGGGGCCTCGTCGCATCTGCTCGCCACCCTGGCCGAGGCAAACTGTCTGGTGATCGTGCCGACCGACGTCGACGAAGTGCGTACCGGTGAGACCGTGGACGTCGCCTTCCTGGCGCAGCGCGGCTGACCCGAGACGAGGTGAACCCGCTGCGGTCGAGTTCTCTGCACCCCGGATGGCCGATGCCGGTGGGCCCGCTTCGGGTTCCGGCCGGCGTGGTGAGACTGCGCCCGGTCCGGCTGCGCGACGCCGCGCAGTGGAGCCGGATCCGGTTGGCCGACCGTGGGCACCTCGAGCCGTGGGAACCGGTGACCGGCGTGGATTGGCAACTCCGCCACGCATTCTCGTCGTGGCCGTCGGTGTGCTCGACGCTGCGGTCGGAGGCCCGCAAAGGGCGGATGTTGCCGTACGCCATCGAACTCGACGGTCATTTCGCCGGGCAGTTGACGATCGGGAACGTCACCCACGGCGCACTGCGTTCGGCGTGGATCGGCTATTGGGTGTCGAGTGAGCGGATCGGCGGGGGAGTCGCGACGGCGGCGCTGGCACTCGGCGTCGACCACTGCTTCGGGCCGGTGATGCTGCACCGCGTCGAGGCGACGGTCCGGCCGGAGAACGCCCCGAGTCGGCGGGTGCTGGCAAAGGTCGGCTTCCGCGAGGAAGGGCTGCTCAAGCGGTACCTCGAGGTCGACGGCGCGTGGCGCGACCACCTGCTCGTCGCGATCACGGTCGAGGAGCTCAGTGGATCGGCGTCGGCCGCGCTGGTGCGGTCGGGGCGGGCCGAGTGGGCCTGATCGGTGTTACTGCTGTGACACGTGTTACTGATGGTGCTTGTCTCATCCGAATTGCAGGTGTGTAATTGTCTCGGCGCGTCGCCCCCAGGTGCGCTGGTCAACCGACCTAGCCTGTAGGGGAAAGGAGCAGGCGCATGCCAAGCATCCCCCAATCTCTGCTGTGGATCTCGCTCGTGGTGCTCTGGCTCTTCGTGCTGGTGCCCATGCTGGTGAGCAAGCGAGATGCCGTGCGGCGCACGAGCGATGTCGCGCTGTCCACCCGGGTGCTGAACTCGGGTCAGAGCGCTCGAAAGCTCCGCCGATCCGGCCCCGCGGCCGGTCACCATTCCGACCCGGACTGGCGCCCGTCCTCCGACGAGCTCGACGACCTCGACGAGGAGCCGCTCGACGAGCCGCAGCGCACGGTCGTCCTCGCGACCGCGCCGCAGCGTGAGGCCGAGCCGGACTACCTCGACGTCGACATCGTCGAGGAGGAGTCCGGGGCGCTTCCCGTCGCGGAAGAGGCCCGAGAGGTCGAAGAGGCCGCAGAGACCGCCGAATCGGAACCGCAGGCCGAACCCGAACCCGAACTCGAGGCCGAACCTGAGCCGGAGCTCGAGACCGCCGACGCCGCAGCGCATTCCGACGACGCCGAATCGGCCGACGACGGTACCGCCGACGAGTACGAGTACGTGCCGGACTCGTCCGGGCTGGAGGCGTCGGAGGGCGACCAGGCCGCCGACGCCGTCGGTGCGGCTCGTAGACGGCGCCAGGAGTCGAAAACCGCGGCGGCCGTCAGCGCCCGCAAGTTCCGGTTCCGCAAACGCATGGTCACCTCGATGGCGGTGGCGCTGCTGGCGTCGGCCGTCCTCGCCTACCTCGTCGCCCCCTGGGCGTGGTGGCTGTGCGGTGCGGTCGGTGTGGTGACGGTTCTCTACCTCGCCTACCTCCGTAGGCAGACCCGCATCGAGGAGCAGCTGCGGCGCAGGCGGGCCCAGCGCCTCCGCCGGTCCCGGCTGGGGGTGGAGAACACCGACGATCAAGAGCTCGACGTGGTGCCCGCCCGGTTGCGCCGGCCGGGGGCCGCGGTGCTCGAGATCGACGATGAGGATCCGGTCTTCGAGCACCTCGACGAAGTGGCGTTCGCCCGGCACTTCGAACTGCCCAGGGCCGCTGGGCAGTAGCCGGTTTCGACCGGTGCGCGAGGGCTGGTAGCCTTTCGTACCGGTATCAGGGGCTATGGCGCAGTTGGTAGCGCGACTCGTTCGCATCGAGTAGGTCAGGGGTTCGATTCCCCTTAGCTCCACACTTCGAGGGGCCGCTTCGGCGGCCCGCCACGTCGAGATCGTTCCGATGCCGGAAACCGGTCGCGAAAATTCACAGGATCTGGTACTCCCGTGCGGGTGCGGGGGTTGATCCGCCCTGATAATCTTCCCTCGCGCGCTGACGTCAACAGACCGGGATGTGATCCCGCAGAGAAAGGGGAGGCAGATGGCCGAACACGCCGAAGCCCTCGTCCGCAAAACGAAGAAGCTGGGCATTATGGGATTTGGTGCGCTCGCCGTCACGGGAGCCTTCTTGGCGTTCGGAGCCGGGACCGCCGGTGCCGACGTCGAGGACGTCGAGGGTGACCCCTCGGCACCGTCCGCGTTCCCTGTCGCCGAAGAGGGCATCCGCGTCGCCGATCCCGGCGTCGTGAACGCAGGCCCCTCCGAGGTGCGTGCCGCCGACATCGGCGCACCCCTCGCCCCGGCCGGCGGCGAGTCCAAGGACTCGCTGCGCGCGGTGCCGTCCATCACCGGCGGCATCGGCACCTACGTCGACTTCGGTCCGTTCGGTGGCCCCGGCGCGCCGATCTGGGATTGGTGACCCCGGTCCAGCCGCACTGAATCACGCGAACAGCGCCCGGTTCCGTTTCGACGGACACCGGGCGCTTTTCGTTGTGCGCTCCCGGTTGTGCCCGGGTGACGTCACCGTTCGTTCCTTGCCGGGTCCGTCGCCTTCACCGTAGCCTCGGAAGCGTGGCCGGTGTGACTGCCGCCCGCGCAGACGAGCTCGCGGCGCTGGACTTCTTCGCCGGCTGCTCCGCCCAGAACCTGGAGCCGCTGGCGGCACAGTTGCGGCCGCTCACGGCGGCGCCGGGCGAGATCCTCATGCGACAGGGCGAGCACGCGATCTCGTTCCTGCTGATCGGATCCGGGCGCGTCCAGGTCAGCCACACCGGCGCGGAGGGACTGCACGCGGTCGTCGACGTCCACCACGGCATGATCGTCGGCGAGATCGCGTTGATGCGCGAAACCCCGCGCACGGCAACGGTCATCGCACTCGACGAGGTGACCGGCTGGGTCGGTGCCCACGACGCCTTCGACACCATGCTCGAGTGTCCGGGCATGATGAACAAGCTCGTCCGGCTCGCCCGTCAGCGGCTCGCCGCCTTCGTCGCACCGATCCCGATGCGGGTGCGCGACGGCACCGAGCTGTATCTGCGGCCGGTGCTACCGGGCGACAACGAACGCACCATCAACGGTCCGGTCGAGTTCTCGAGCGAGACGCTCTACCGGCGCTTCCAGTCCGCCCGCAAACCCACCCCGCGGCTGATGGCCTACCTGTTCGAAGTGGACTACGCCGACCACTTCGTGTGGGTGATGACCGACGGCGCCCACGGGCCGGTGGTCGCCGACGCTCGGTTCGTCCGCGACGAACACGACCCGGCCACCGCGGAGGTCGCGTTCACCGTGGGCGACGACTACCAGGGCCGCGGTGTCGGCACGCTGCTGATGGACGCGCTCGTGGTGGCGGCGAGCTACGACGGGGTGCGCCGTTTCACCGCCCGCGTGCTGACCGACAACTACGCGATGCGCCGGATCCTCGACCGGTTCGGCGCGAAGTGGCACCGGGAGGACCTCGGCGTGGTCACCACCGTCGTCGACGTCCCCGATCCCGCGACCCTGCCGTTCCCGCCCGAACTGACCGCTCAGATCCGCGACGTCACCCGCCAGGTCATCCGGGCCGTCGGCTGATGGGCCGTCCGCCGCTGAACAAGGACACCCGGCTGTGCATCTCCCTGGCCGGCCGCCCGAGCAACATCGGCACGCGCTTCCACAACCACCTCTACGAGGTGCTCGGACTCGACTTCCTCTACAAGGCCTTCACCACCACCGACATCGGCGCAGCGATCGGAGGTGTTCGGGCGCTGGGCATCCGGGGCTGCTCGGTGTCGATGCCGTTCAAGCGGGACGTGCTCGCGCTGGTCGATGAGGTCGAACCGTCCGCACGCGTCATCGAGGCGGTCAACACGATCGTCAACGACGACGGACACCTCACCGCCTCCAACACCGACTACCTCGCCGTGCAGCGCCTCATCGACCAGTACGCCCTCGATCCCGCCGATCCCGTGCTGATTCGCGGCAGCGGCGGCATGGCGTCTGCCGTCGGCGCCGCATTCCGCGACCGCGGCTTCACGGCCGGGACCGTGGTGGCCCGCAACGGCCGCGCCGGCCGGGAACTGGCGGACCGGCTGGGCTACGAACACGCCACGGAGGTGGGGTCGCGTACGGCGGCGGTGATCGTCAATGTCACGCCGCTGGGGATGGCGGGTGGACCGGAGGAACACCAGCAGGCATTCGACACCGGCACCATCGCGCAGGCGCGGACGGTCTTCGACGTCGTCGCCATGCCCGCCGAGACGCCGTTGATAGCAGCCGCGCGCAAGGCCGGGGTCGGCGTGATCACCGGGGCGGAGGTCGTCGCGCTGCAGGCCGCCGAGCAGTTCGAGCGGTACACCGGGGTGCGGCCGACGCCGGAGCAGGTCGCCGAGGCGTCAGCGGTGTCACGCGCGGGCTGACGTCAGGACGTGTTCGAGCATCGGTCCGCCAGCGAAGCAAGAATCCGCCAGCCGAAACGTTGCTGAAGCTGGTCCGGGCCGGTGCCGTCGTTGCCATGGGAAGCAGTTGCTTGCAGGTGCCAGAACTTCCTGTGAATTTCTCAGAACCGATGTCAAACTGCATGTGGCACGCCACAAAGCTTCTCCGGGGGAAGTGGGCTCAAGGTTGGCCGGCTTGCTGTCATCTTCTGGGGGAGTGCAATGGTTCGCAGCTCTGCGCGTTCGCTGTTGGTCATCATCGGTGTGATTTTCGGTGTTATGGCAATTGGTTGGTCGCTGACCCTGGCGTCCGCGGTGCAACTCCTCGCGGTCACGGTGCTGACCATGGGTGGGACGCAACATCCGCTCATCGACGGCCACGGCGAGTGGGCCGACGACCACGCTTACGTCTCCGACTACGCCGACGACGCGATCCGGGTGTACGTCGCGCCGAGCGGCATCGGTGGCGCCACCGACCCCGGTGCGTACCAGGCGGTCGCGGTGCACACGCCGGAGGAGTTCGGCCCGATCTTCGGGACCGCCACGTTCGACGACTCGGTCGACGCCGGGGTCGCGAACCTCGACCGCTGCGTCCAGGGTCACGAGCAGTGTGTGGCACGCACCGTCTCGGCGAATGCGGAGGCCGAAACGCCGCTCGTGGTGCCCGCGCCGCCCTTCGTGGTGTACGGCTACTCCCAGAGCGCGGTCATCGCGACGATCGAGAAGCGCAAGCTGATCGAACGGTACGGCGACTCGGAAGAGGCGCCCGACGTCACGTTCCTGCTCCTCTCCAATCCGAACCGGCCCAACGGCGGCGTCATGCAGCGCTTCGAGGGTCTCCACATCCCGATGCTCGACGTCACGTTCAACGGTGCGACACCGACGGACAGCCAGTTCACCACGATCGACATCGCCCGCCAGTACGACGGCTGGGCGGACTTCCCCGCCTACCCGATGAACATGCTCGCCACGGCGAACGCGCTGTTCGGCATCTACTACCTGCACGGCGACTACTGGAGCGAAGGTGTCGGCACCCCGCTCGAACAGGGCATCGAGGGCGACACCACCTACTACATGATCCCCACCGAGCGGCTGCCGCTGCTGATGCCCCTGGAGCAACTCGGGGTGCCGTCGCCGATGCTCACCGCGCTCGACGCGCCGCTGCGCGTCATCGTGGAATTCGGCTACGACCGGAACCCCGACCACGTCGGCACCCCGACCCGAGCCGGCCTCATCCCGGTGCTCAACCCGGTCATCGGCCTCACCAACCTGGTGATCGCCATTCCGACGGGCCTCGACGACGCCGCGGCGGAGGCCTCGGCCGATCCGACGTTCCGGCCGCTGGGCACCTCTCCGGTCACCAGCCCGTACGGCGTGGGCGGTGAACTCGGTGGCCCGCTGGCGCCGTCGCAGCCCGACTCCACCCTGAGGGCGTCGAACACGTCCACCGACACGGCGCCGGCCGACACCGAGTCGGTCGCCGATCAGGAGCCCGGCACCCAACCCGATCCCACGCCGATCGCCGACCGCCCGCGGACGAACATCCTGCGCAACCTCGCCCCGCCGCGCGGGGACACCCCGTCGAAGGAAGAGGTGCGGGCCGAACGCCGTCCGCTCAAGAGGCTGATCGATCGGATCACCGGCCGGGGCGAGGATGCGCAGGAACCGGCAGGCTCCACCGATCCTGACGCGGGAGCAGAGCAGGAGTCGACGTCCGACCCGGACGCCGCCTGACCGATGCGGGCCGCGCGTTGTGATATCAACGCGACGTGCGCCGCTTCGCGGCCGGTGTGGCCGCCGCCCTGAGTGTGGCCGCCTGCGGTCAACCCTCGCCGCCCGCACCCGCGCCGTCGACCACCGAAGCGGCCGGGCCCATCGACCCGTCCCGCATCAACCGCGCTCGCTACGAACTGCCCCCGGACTACGAAGTGGCGGACGCGAGCGGACGCATCACCCCGCTCGCCCAGTGGGGGTACGGCCCGGACTGGTCGGCGGATCCCCCGCAGTGCGGTGCACTCGCGAACCCGGCGTCGGATCCGGCGACGGTGCGCGGCTGGTCGGCGTCGGGCCCCGGCGGCATCGTCTACGCGGTCGCGGCCGCAGGTGCGGCGCCCGCCGACCCCGTACTGCTGGGCGAATGCGGCACGTGGACCATGACGGCCGGCCCGACGACAGGCGCCGTCCGCCTGGTCGATCCGCCGTCGGTGCGCGGGGTGGAGGTCGTGGGGATGGTCGCCGACACCGCCACGGTCGTCGAGGGTGGCACCGAAACCCGCTCGCACGCACAGACATTCGTCGCTCACGAGGGCGCACATCTGGTGTATGTGACCGTCGTGACCGATCCCGGCGCACCATATCCGCCGCTCGACGGCGATTTCGCCGCGGACCTGCTGACGCGCACGGTGGCCGCGTTGAGGAGTTGAGCGGCGGGTACATTGACGGCGATGTTGCACGCAAGAGCGATGGCGGCCGTGGCCTGCGCCGGTGTGCTCGCCGCATGCGGCTCCGGTTCGGCGCCCGAGCCCCCCGACGCGGACATCGCCCGCGTCTCGCAGGTCAAGACGACGTTCGGGGACCAGTTCCAGTACCGCGACATCGCGCCGACCGGTATCGACCCCAAACTGCTGCAACCGCAGAAGATGCCGCCGGGCTTGACCTTTCGGCCGCCCGAGTGTGCGACGTTCGCCGAAGGGCAGCTGCCCGAAGACGAGCTGAAGGGCAACATGGCCGCTGCCACCGCCGAGGGTGAGGGCAACCGGTTCATCGCGCTCGCGGTCGAGACGAACGAACCCGTCCCAGTCCCCGAACCGGGGGAGGCCTGCAAGAAGGTCGAGTTCGGTGGCCCCGCGCTGCGCGGGCTGGTCGAGGTGGTGGAGGCGCCGCAGATCGACGGGGTGCAGACCGCCGCGACCCATCGCGTACTGCAGACCGTGGTCGCGGGCGCACCGCGCACGGGCGAGTTGTACAACTACACCGCCCGATTCGACCGGTACATGGTGATCGTCACGGCGAATCCGCTGGTGATCCCGGACAAGCCGGTGGCGCCGGTGAACACCGAGCGTGCCCGGCAACTGCTGGTCGACGCGGTCGCCGCGGTGCGGGGCTGACGGCGTCAGCGCACGTCGTGCGGCCGGAACTGGATGCTGATCCGGGGGCCGGTGGGTCGGGTGGTCTTCGGGATCGCGTGTTCCCAGGTGCGCTGGCAGGATCCGCCCATCACCAGCAGGTCGCCGTGGTGGTGCTGGATGCGCAGCGACGGGCCGCCGCCGCGCGGCCGTAGCGCGAAGGTCCTGGTGGCGCCCAGGCCGACGATCGCCACCATCGTGTCCTCGGTGCTGCTGCGGCCGATGTTGTCGCCGTGCCAGGCGACGCTGTCGTTGCCGTCGCGGTAGAGGCACAGGCCGGCGGTGGCGAAGGGTTCGCCGAGTTCGCCGCCGTAGGTGTCGTTGAGCCGGCGGCGGATCTGCTTGAGCCGCGGATGGGGTGCCTCGTCGTGGACCAGGTTGTGGAAGCTGAGCAGCCGCGGCACGTCGAGCACGCGCTCGTACATCTGCCTGCGCTCGGCGCGCCACGGGATGCCCTCACGAAGTTCGTCGAAGAGGGTGTCGGCATCGGTCAGCCAGCCCGAACGGACGTCGAGCCATGCGCCGTTGCCGAGTATGCGGCGCTCCGCGTGCTCGAAAAGCGAGCCCTGTAGAGCCAGCTCCATGGAACCGAGTGTATCGCACAGGCGTTCGATGACGGGTCAGAGGCGAGCGGGTCCTGGTCCGGTCCCGGCGAGGACGTCGCCGGGGTTGGCCAGCGCGCAGGTCTTGAGGCTGAGGCAGCCGCAGCCAATGCAGCCGGCGAGATTGTCGCGCAGCCGCTGCAGGTGCAGGATCCGTTCGTCGAGGTCTTCGCGCCAGCTCGCCGACAGCTTCGCCCAGTCCTTACTGGTCGGCACGCGGTCGGTGGGCAGCGTGGCCAGCGCCGCGCGGATGCGGGCCAGCGGGATGCCGAGGCGCTGGGACATCCGGATGAACGCGACCCGGCGCAGGGTCTCGCGCGCGTAGCGGCGTTGGTTGCCCGCGGTGCGCCGGCTGGTGATGAGTCCTTCGCGTTCGTAGAAGTGCAGCGCTGAGACCGCGACGCCGCTGCGGGCCGCCATCTCACTCGGAGTCAGCTCGTGGCCGTCCATGACCTCAACCATACTTCAGGTCTCTGCATGAAGGCGATGACGCTACGGTGCTAGGTGTGACATTGGGCTGCGATTCCGAGGTCGGCACGTTACGGGCGGCCATCTTGCACCGCCCGGGCGCCGAACTGCAGCGGTTGACCCCCCGCAACAACGATGCGCTGTTGTTCGACGGGCTGCCGTGGGTGTCCCGCGCGCAGGAGGAGCACGACGCGTTCGCCGAGCTGCTGCGGTCGCGTGGGGTCGAGGTGCTGCTGCTGGCGGAACTGCTCACCGAGGCGCTCACCAGTGGCGCGGCGCGGATGCACGGCATCGCAGCGGCCGTCGATCCCCGTCGGCTGGGAATCCCTCTCGCGCAGGAACTCTCGGCCTATCTGCGTACGCTGGAAGCGGCGCCGCTGGCGCATGTGCTCGTCGCGGGCATGACGTTCAACGAACTGCCGTTCGCGGCGAGCGAGCTGTCGCTGGTGCGGCGGATGCACCACGGCGGGGACTTCGTGATCGACCCGCTGCCGAATCTGTTGTTCACCCGCGACTCGTCGTTCTGGATCGGTCCGCGGGTGGCGATCACGTCGCTGTCGCTGCCGGCCCGGTCGCGGGAGACGTCGCTGACCGACCTCATCTACGCCCACCATCCGCGCTTCCTCGGGGTGCGGCGGGCCTACGAATCGCGCTCGGCGCCGGTCGAGGGCGGTGACGTGCTGCTGCTGGCGCCGGGCGTCGTCGCGGTGGGGGTGGGGGAGCGCACGACGCCCGCGGGTGCTGAGGCGTTGGCGCGCAGCCTGTTCGACGACGATCTGGCGCACACTGTGCTCGCCGTGCCGATCGCGCAAGAGCGGGCGCAGATGCATCTGGACACGGTGTGCACGATGGTCGACGTCGACGCCGTCGTGATGTACCCGAACGTCGTGGACACGCTGTCGGCGTTCACGATCCGGCGCAACGGTGACGGCGGGGTGCGCATCGACGACGCCGCACCGTTCGTGACCGCCGCCGCCGAGGCGATGGGCATCGACCGGTTGCGGGTCATCGACACCGGGCTGGATCCGGTGACCGCCGAACGTGAGCAGTGGGACGACGGGAACAACACCCTCGCGCTCGCGCCGGGTGTCGTGGCCGCCTACGAGCGCAACACCGAAACCAATGCGCGACTCGCCGATTCGGGGATCGAGGTGCTTCCGATCGCCGCGTCGGAGCTGGGCACCGGCCGGGGTGGGCCACGCTGCATGTCGTGTCCGGCCGCCCGCGACCCGCTGTAGCGTTTCGCGGCGCTGAGACTGCGCCCATGGCTGTGACCCGTCGACGATCACGACCTCCTGCGCAGTTTCAACGGCTGTCCACGTTGCGCGAAGGCGTCAGCGGTTCGGCGAATGATGAACGTGGGCGAATGCTCGGCGACGATGTGCAGATCGAACCAGCCTTCCCGTCTGACCATCTCGTTCCGCCCGATGTCGTGGACGTAGCGCCGCCGGTCGGTCAGATGCTGATAGCCGTCGTAGTCGGCGCCGACCAGGACTTCCTCCCAACCCATGTCGATGAATGCCGTGGTGAAGCCGTCGGTGACTTTGATCTGGGTGCGCGGACGAGGGAAACCGGCGTCGATGTAGAGAAGTCGCAGCCACGTTTCTTTCGGTGACTGGCCGCCGGCGTCCATCAACCGCAACGCCACCGACGCTCGGCGTCTACCGCGAGCCCGGGGATGCCGATCGATCAGCTCGAGAGCCCCTTCGGGCGTCACTCCGGTCGCAGCCGCCAACGCGTCGAGGTGTCGAACCGCAGTGTTACGCGGCAAGTGTCTGGCGAGATCCGCTGCGGTGCGCTCAGGTGTGGTCACGAGTAGCCCGTTGACCTCCGTCACCTCGTCCGGATCGATTCGCTCGTTGCGCGCCACGATGCCGTTGGGTGAGCGGTCGCGCCGGGCGATCAGCTCGATGGGAATGTTCGGTTCGATCCACTGGGCGCCGTGGAGTGCGGAGGCGGCACGGCCCGCGACGATGCCCTCGCGGCCCGTCCAGAGCCAGGCTCCCGCGATGCGTGCCGACAGAGACGTGGCAGCGGCCTTGGGCGCGTACACGCCGGGAAAGATCGAGGCGTAGTTCCACCGCAACTGCCCGCGGGTCAGGCCGCCGAGCGCCAGTTGCTCTCTGCCGATGAAGACCTCGTTCACGCGGTGATCGTGAACGGTCGATACGACAGATCGACACCATCAACGGCGAAACTGCGTCCCCGGCTGTGGATAACCCGAAATCACGACCCGTCGCGCAGTCTCAGCGCCAGCTGGGCAGCCAGATCTGCATGTTCCACGTCGACTGGCTGATCGGGATGCCGGTGAGGATCGGGAACAGCCACGCGAAGTTCGTGATCACCAGCGCCACATACCCGGCGACCACCATCAGTCCGAGTGTCCGCCGCTCGGCGTTCTGCCGCTTCGCGTGCAGGATGTCGCCGAGGATCAACGCGATCATCATGATGAGGAACGGCGCCATCACGGCCGCGTAGAAGAAGTACATCTGCCGGTCGATGTCGGCGAACCACGGCAGGAAGCCGGCGCAGTAACCGGTCAGCGCCACCGCGTACCGCCAGTCGCGCCGCACGAACGTCCGCCACACCGCCCACGCGAGCACCGGCACCGCGATGAACCACATGGCCGGCGTCCCGACCAGCATCACGGCCTTCACACACGACTGCGCACCGCAGCCCGGCACGTCCTGGTTGTCGATCGCGTAGAGCACGGGCCGCAGCGACATCGGCCACGTCCACGGTTTGGATTCCCACGGGTGGTGGTTGCCGCCGGAGTTGGTCAGCCCGGAGTGGAAGCGGTAGGCCGCGAAGGTGTAATGCCACAGCGAGCGCACCGCATCGGGGATCGGCCACGCGCTGTCCTCGCCGATGGACTGTCCGGCCTCGTGCCGGTTCACCGCCGTCTCGGAGGCGAACCACGGCGTGTACGACGCCAGGTACACCGCGAACGGGATGAGGCCGAGTGCGTAGACGGCCGGCCCGAGGTCCCGGCGCAGCATCCCCAGCCACGGCCGGTTCACCCGGTACTGGCGGCGCGCCGCGATGTCGAGCGCCAGCGTCATCACACCGAAGAACGCGACGAAGTACAGCCCCGACCATTTCGTGGCGCACGCCAGGCCGAGCAGGACGCCCGCACCGAACCGCCACCACCGCACGCCGAGGCGCGGCCCCCACGGCGTCTCGCCGATCCGGCCTTCGAGGAGCGCGACGTGCATCCGCTCGCGGACCTGGTCGCGGTCGACCATCAGGCAGCCGAACGCGGCGACGACGAAGACGGTGAGGAACCCGTCGAGCAGCGCGGTCCGCGAGGTGACGAACGACACGCCGTCGGCGATCAGCAGCAGACCGGCGATCCCGCCCACCAGTGTCGAGCGGCTGATCCGCCGCGCGATCCGCGCCACGAGCAGGACCGTCACCACCCCGCACACCGCCCCGGAGAACCGCCAGCCCAGCCCGTTGTAGCCGAACAGCGCCTCGCCGATCGCGATCAGCTGCTTGCCGACGGGCGGGTGCACCACCAGGCCGTAGCCGGGGTTGTCCTCGACGCCGTGGTTGTGCAGCACCTGCCAGGCCTGCGGCGCGTAGTGCTTCTCGTCGAAGATCGGCGTGCCCGCGTCCGTCGGCGAGCCGAGGTTGAGGAACCGGGTGATCGCGGCGAGCGCGGTGATCACCGCGGTCATCGCCCAGCCCTGCAGCCGGTCGACCGGTCCGAAATCCGCGACCGGCATCAACGGCCCCGGGCTGATGACCGGGACCGCGCGCGGTGCATCGGTGGCGGGGGCGGTCACGAGACTCGATCGTAGGCTGTTGGGAATGACCGCCGGCCGACTCCTTCTCGCCGCCACCCCGCTCGGTCAGCCCGGTGACGCCTCCAAGAGGTTGGTGACCGCGTTGCGGACCGCCGACATCATCGCCGCCGAGGACACCCGCCGCGTCCGCCAGCTCGCGCAGTCGCTGGAGGTCAGACCTGCGGGCAAGGTGACCAGTTTCTTCGACCAGAACGAGGCCACCCGGGTGCCCGCCCTGGTCGAGTCGATCCGATCGGGGGCGACGGTGCTGGTGGTCAGCGACGCCGGCATGCCGCTGATCAACGATCCGGGCTACCGGCTGGTGACGGCATGCGTCGAGGCCGGGCTGCCGGTCAGCTGCCTGCCGGGCCCGTCGGCGGTGACGACGGCGCTGGCGGTGTCGGGGCTGCCGTCGGACCGGTTCTGCTTCGAGGGCTTCCCGCCGCGTAAGCACGCCGCCCGGGTGGCGTGGTTCCACGCGCTGTCCACCGAACAGCGCACCTGCGTGTTCTTCGAGTCACCCCGCCGGCTGGCCGACACCCTGCGCGACGCCGCCCAGGCGCTGGGCGGTGACCGCAGGGTCGTCGTGTGCCGCGAGCTGACCAAGACCCACGAGGAGGTGAAGCGCGGCACACTGGCCGAACTCGCCGACTGGGCCGCCGACGGTGTGCTCGGCGAGATCACCGTCGTGCTCGCCGGTGCGGTGCCGTCCGCCGATCTGGACACCCTCGTCGCCGACGTCAACGACCGCGTCGCCGCCGGCGCCCGGGTCAAGGACGCGTGCGCCGAGGTGGTCGCCGCCAATCCGGGCGCGCCGTCGAAACGCGATCTCTACGACGCCGTCCTGCGCTCGCGCGATTAGGGGAGCACCGACCAGCGGCTGGTCGCGATGAGTTCCGCCCGTTCGAGTGCCTGCGCCCGGTGCACGTGGATGGCGTTGTACTCCTCGCTGGTGACCATCTCGAGGAAGGCCGACGGCGTCGGATACTCCACGACCAGGATGACGTCCCACCACGGGCTGCCCTCGTCGCCGATGACGAAGGCGGGCGACGTGCCGCCGTACACGATCGACGCGCCGACCCGTTCCAGGAACGGCGCCACCGCGGCACCGTAACGCTGGTAGCTCTCGAGCCCGTCGGGTTCGGCGAACTTGAGCAGGTTCACCATCACGACCGGCTGATCGGACGGGAAGTCCGTCAGCGCGGGAAGGGGCAGCGGGCCGATACCGGTCGGTTCACTCATATCGGGTTGACTACCACATCTCGGTCGCGGCGCGGAATCGCCGACCCGGCGCCGACGATGGCCGCCGCCTTGTGTAGGCACTCCTCCCACTCGCGGTCCGGATCGGAGTCGGCGGTGATGCCTCCGCCGACGCCGAGCACCGCGGACCCGTCGGTGCCGAACTCCACCGTCCGGATCGCGACGTTCAACTCGCAACCGGCGACGGGCGAAGCCAGACCGACTGTGCCGCAGTATATTCCGCGCCGATGTGGCTCCCAGGTCCGCAGCAGGGTGCGTGCCCTGCCCTTGGGGGTGCCGGTGACCGACGCCGGTGGGAACGTCGCCTCGAGCATCTCGGCGGTCGGCAGGTCGACGGAGACCTCGGCGGTGACCGTCGACACCAGATGCCACACGCCGGGCGCCGGCCGGACCGCGAGTAGTTCGGGGACTGTGACGGTTCCGGTGTCGGCGATGCGGCCCAGGTCGTTGCGGACCAGGTCGACGATCATGATGTTCTCCGCCACATCCTTGACCGACGTCCGTAGTTCGGCCGGATCGGCCCACGCCGGCAACGTCCCCTTGATCGGACTCGACGTCACCGTGGTGCCGCGGCGGCTCAGGAACAGTTCCGGCGACAGCGACGCCACCGCACCCCAATCCGCGGCGACGTAGGCCGCGCGGGCGGGAGTGATCCGTGACGCGGTGTCGACGAAGAAGTCCAGCGGGGCGCCGCGCAGGCGGCCGACGAACCGGGTGCACACACATGCCTGGTAGACCTCGCCGGCGGTGATCGCCGCCAGACAGTCGGTCACCCCGCGGCGATGGGCGGCGCGATCCGGTGGCGCCCAGTCGATCTGGTAACGCGCCGGCGCAACGGGAACCCGAGCGGATTCCACGATCCACGCGGCTGGCTTTGCACCGCTGAGGTTTTCGTACCACCAGCAGCCGTCGAGGTCGCGGCGCAGCACGCAGTCCGACCATCCGCCCGCCGCGACGGGGATGCGCGGGCCGAGGCCGTCGGCGCCCGGGTCGGGATAGGACAGGTAGCCGAACCACCCTCCGCCGACGGCCTTCCCGGACGGGGTTGTGCCGGGGACGGGTACGTCGAACGCCCCGGTCGTCTCGACCGGCGCAGCGGTCAGCGACGGTGCGATGACGGCGCTGGAGCCGAACCAGTCGCCGATGAGGGCGGCGGGCGGAGCCAGTCCCAGCGCGGCGCCCACCCGCGCGACAGCGGCCAGCACCCCGGGCGCCTCACCCAGATCACCGAGCCGCTCGATTCGCACGTGCCAAGCCTGACACAGTTCAGCGGCTGATCTCCCGGGGGATGTCGACGCCGGTCAGCTTGTCGGGGTTGCGCATCGCGTAGAAGTGGCTGATCCGGCCGTCCACGACCTCGACGGTGACGACACCCTCGAAGCTGTCGCCGAGGTAGAGCTTCAGCGCGGGGGCGTTGTTGTACATGGCGGGTTCCAGGCGGCCGCCCTCGCCCGCTGCGCGCAGCAGCCCGAGGATCAGCTTGCTGACGCGGTCGGCGCCGACGACCGGACGGCGTGCCGCGCTGCGCTTGCCCGCGCTGTCGGCGGTCCACACCACGTCGGGCGCCAGCAGCTCCATCAGCCCGTCGACGTCGCCGGTCGACGCGGCCGTGAAGAACCGCGCGGTGATCTCCGTCGACGTCTTGGGATCCACCGGTTCGAACCGCTTGCGCCGCGACTGGACGTGCTCGCGGGCGCGGTGCGCCATCTGGCGCACCGCGGTCACCGATTTGCCGACGGCCGAAGCGATCTCGTCGTGGCTGAAGCCGAACACCTCCCGCAGGACGAACACCGCGCGTTCGTCGGGGGTGAGAGTCTCGAGCACGACGAGCATCGCCATGGACACCGATTCGGCGAGCACCACGTCGGCCGAGGCGTCGTTGCTCTCGACGAGCAGCGGTTCGGGCAGCCACGGGCCGATGTAGTCCTCACGCCTGCGGGACTGCGCCCGCAGCGCATTGAGCGCCTGCCGGGTGACGAGCTGGGCGAGGTAGGCCTTGGTGTCCTGCACTCCTGCCAGGTCCACCTCGGCCCAGCGCAGATAGCTCTCCTGCAGCACGTCATCGGCTTCGGTTGCGGTGCCGAGGATCTCGTAGGCGATCGTGAACAGCAGCGGCCGCAGCAGGGTGAACCGTTCGGCGTGCTCGTTCATGACACCGCCACACCCGCGTCGGCGAGCCGAGCCGCCCGCTTGCCGCCCTTGAGCCAGAAGTAGCTGCCCGGTTTGCGTGCCTCGCGGGACAGGAACGAGATGGTGCCCTTGCAGACCGCCTCCTTGATCGACGCGGCCACCCGTCCGGAGATGTGCCACCGCATCACGCGGTCGTCGAGGTGGGCCAGCTGGATGAGACCCGCCGTGCGGCCCAGGCTCATGCACTGGCCGGTGAAGGCCTGGTTCAGCGGCTTCGGTGGGGTGCCGGCGATACGGCTGAGCACGGTGTTGGCCGCCTGGGCGCCGAGCGGGATCGCCGCCTGGCAGCTCATCCGCAGCGGCAGGTTCGACGGTGCCGACGCGTCGCCGGCCGCGACGATCCGCTCGTCGTCGACGCTGGTGAGCGTCTCGTCGGTGAGCAGCCTGCCGATGCGGTCGGTGGTCAGGCCGCTGCGGGCGGCGAGGTCGGGCACCCCGAAGCCGGCCGTCCACACGGTGACGGCGCTGGGCAACCGGCGGCCGTCGGACAGCGTGACCGCGTCGCGCTCCACGGCGGTGACCACGGCGCCGGGGCCGTCCAACACGGTGACGCCGAGTTCGGCGAACCGCCTCGCGGCCGTGCGGCGCGCCGCGGTGCCGAGGTAGGGGCCGAGCACGCTGCCGCACACCAGCGTGACCGCACGGCCACCTTCGGCGAGTTCGGCGGCCACCTCCATCCCCGTCGGACCGGCACCCACCACGACGATCGGCGCATCGGCGGGGGCGTCTGCGACTGCGGCGCTCAGCGGTTCGCCGTGCTCGTATTCGGAGATGGGATAGGCGAATTCGGCGGCGCCCGGCACGTTCAGCTCGGCTCCCGTGCTGCCGACCGCGTAGACCAGATAGTCGTAGTCGAGCGCCGCGCCGGAGGCCAGGTCGACCCGCCGGGCCGCCGCGTCGATCCGGTCCGCCGAATCCACGACCAGTTCGATGCCGTCACCCAGCAGCGCGCCGTAGTCGACGACGGAGTCGTCGGAGCCGGTCACCAACTGGTGCAGGCGGATCCGCTCGACGAACTGCGGCCGGGGGTTGATCAGCGTGATCTGGACACCGTCGGCGAGGCGCAGGTGGTTGGCGGCCATCACGCCGGCGTAACCGCCGCCGATCACGACGACGCGGGTCTTCGCTCCGGACATCTTTGCTTCGGACATCGTTGTCTCCTCGGGTCGTCCGGCGTCTTCTCGAGCCGGTCTGTCCTCGAGACACCGCACGCTTGCGGAGTGTGACAGCTCCGGGGCCGAATGTGGCTCAGGTCACCCCGGATCAGATCAGGCCGAGGGCCAGCATCGCGTCGGCCACCCGGGTGAACCCGGCGATGTTCGCACCGGCCACGTAGTTGCCCGGCTGACCGTATTGTTCGGCCGTCTGCAGGCAGCGGTCGTGGATGCGGCTCATGATCTCGGCCAGCCGCGCCTCGGTCTCCGCGAACGTCCACGAATCGCGGGAGGCGTTCTGCTGCATCTCCAGCGCGCTGGTGGCGACACCACCGGCGTTGACGGCCTTGCCGGGGGCGAAGACGGTGCCCGCCTCGGCGAACAGCTTCACCGCCTCCGGTGTGCACGGCATGTTCGCCCCCTCGGCGACGATGTCGCAGCCGCCCTTGACCAGGGCCGCGGCGTCGGCGCCGTTGATCTCGTTCTGCGTCGCACTGGGCACGGCGATGTCGCACTCGACGTCCCAGACGTTGCCGCGGGCGAAGCGGGCGCGATTCCCCCGCAGGTCGGCGTACTCGGCGATGCGGCCGCGCCGCACCTCCTTGATGTCCTTGAGGATCTCCAGGTCGATGCCGTCGGGGTCGACGACGTACCCGTCGGAGTCCGAGCAGGCGACGACCGTGCCGCCGAGCTGCTGGATCTTCTCGATCGCGTAGATCGCGACGTTGCCCGACCCGGACACCACGGCGCGCTTGCCGTCGAACGAATCCCCGCGGGACCGCAGGATGTCGGCGATGAAGTAGACGGTCCCGTAGCCGGTCGCCTCGGTGCGCACCAGCGAGCCGCCCCAGGTGATGCCCTTGCCGGTGAGCACCCCGGATTCGTAGCGGTTGGTGATGCGCTTGTACTGGCCGAACAGGAAACCGATCTCGCGCATGCCGACACCGATGTCACCGGCGGGCACGTCGGTGTACTCACCGATGTGGCGGTACAGCTCGGTCATGAAGGACTGGCAGAAGCGCATGATCTCGCCCCTGGACCGGCCCTTCGGGTCGAAGTCCGAACCGCCCTTACCGCCGCCGATCGGCAAACCGGTCAGCGAGTTCTTGAAGATCTGCTCGAACCCCAGGAACTTCACGATGCCCAGATACACCGACGGGTGGAACCGCAGGCCGCCCTTGAACGGGCCGAGCGCCGAATTGAACTCGACGCGGAACCCGCGGTTCATCTGGACGGTGCCGCTGTCGTCGATCCACGGCACCCGGAACAGGATCTGCCGCTCCGGTTCGCACAGCCGGCGGATGACGGCGGCGTCGGCGTACTCGGGGTGTTTGGCCACCACCGGGCCGAGGCTCTGCAGTACCTCGTAGACGGCCTGGTGGAACTCCGTCTCGCCGGGGTTGCGCCTGGCGACCTCTTCGAAGATGTCCTGGAGGTTCTCGTGTAGTCCGTTCATGCTTCGTCCACCTGATATCTGGGGAACACCCCGACGGGCTTCGGCAACGCGGTGCCCGGTGCGAGGCGGCTGGAAACAGCGGCGAAGGTACGCGCCTCGGCGGGCTGGCCGAGCAGGTCGAGCAGTTTGGCGGCCGAATCCGGCATCACCGGCTGGGTCAGCAGCGCGGCGATGCGCACGGTCTCCAGCGTCGTGTACAGCACGGTGTGGAAGCGGGTCTGGTCCGCGGCGGCCTCCGACTTGCGCAGCACCCACGGTTCCTGGGCGGAGAAGTACCGGTTGGCCGCGCCGAGCACCGACCAGACGGCCTCCAGCGCCAGGTGCATGGCCTGGTCGTCGAAGTGACCGCGGACCCGGTCCATCAGCGCGTCGGCGGCGTCGAGCAGTGCCTGGTCGTCGGCCGTGAACTCACCGGGTTCCGGGACGGCGCTGCCCAGGTTCTTGGCGACCATCGACAGCGAGCGCTGCGCGAGGTTGCCCAGTTCGTTGGCGAGATCGGCGTTGATGCGGCCGATGATGGCGTCCTCGCTGTAGCTGCCGTCCTGGCCGAACGGCACCTCGCGCAGGAAGAAGTAGCGCACCTGGTCCAGCCCGAAGGTGTCGACGAGGTTCACCGGGTCGACGACGTTGCCGATCGACTTGCTCATCTTCTCGCCGCGGTTGAGCAGCCAGCCGTGGGCGAAGATCCGCCGCGGCAACTCCAGGCCCGCCGACATCAGGAAAGCCGGCCAGTAGACGGTGTGGAACCGGATGATGTCCTTGCCGATCATGTGCAGATCGGCCGGCCAGTACCGCTGGAAGGCCTCCGAGGACGTATCGGGGTAGCCGACGCCGGTGAGGTAGTTGGTCAGCGCGTCCACCCACACGTACATGACGTGGTCGGGGTGGTCGGGCACCGGCACGCCCCAGTCGAAGGTGGTGCGGGAGATCGACAGGTCGCGCAGCCCGCCGGAGACGAAGCTGACGACCTCGTTGCGTCGCGACTCAGGGGCGATGAACTCGGGGTGGGCCTCGTAGTGGGCGAGCAACCGCTCGGTGTAGGCCGACAGCCGGAAGAAGTAGGTCTGCTCCTCGGTCCAGGTCACCGGCGCACCGGTCTCGGTGGCGATGCGCACACCGTCTTCGCGCAGCGTCGTCTCGTTCTCGGTGAAGAAGCGTTCGTCGCGCACCGAGTACCAGCCGGAGTAGGCGTCGAGGTAAATGTCGCCGGCGGCGTTCATCCGCTGCCAGATGTCCTTGGACGCCTCGAAGTGGTCGGCGTCCGACGTCCGGATGAACCGGTCGAAGGAGATGCCGAGTTTCTCCTGCAACCGCTGGAACACGTCGGAGTTGCGCTGCGCCAGTTCG
Source organism: Mycolicibacterium litorale (assembly GCA_050205415.1). Classification (GTDB taxonomy): domain Bacteria; phylum Actinomycetota; class Actinomycetes; order Mycobacteriales; family Mycobacteriaceae; genus Mycobacterium; species Mycobacterium litorale_C. The sequence goes on along the minus strand of JBNMQY010000006.1, from coordinate 6,759 downwards.
GCGGCGGAGATGCCCTGGGCCGCGGCCGTCTCGGCCATCTTCTGCCCGTGGACGTCGGTGCCGGTGAGGTAGCGCACGTCGAACCCGTCGAGCCGCTTGAACCGGGCGATTGCGTCGGTGGCGATGTACTCGTAGGCGTGGCCGACGTGCGGATCGCCGTTGGGGTAGGCGATCGCGGTCGTGATGTAGAACGGCTTGCTCATTTGCCTTCACCTTATGGTGTGGGGCGTGAGTCGCTCGAACCGTCCGGCACCGCCGGCTCCTGAGCCGCTGAGCCCACTGATCGACGCGCACACCCACCTCGACGCCTGCGGAGTGCGTGACGCCGACGATGTGCGGGCGGCGCTGGACCGGGCGGGCGCGGTCGGGGTGGGCGCCGTCGTGACGATCGCCGACGATCTGGCGGCCGCGCGCTGGGCCACCCAGGCCGCCGAGTGGGACGACCGGGTCTACGCCGCGGTCGCGCTGCACCCCACGCGCGCCGGCGCGCTCACCGACGAGGCCCGCTCCGAACTGGAACGCCTGGCCGCCCATCCGCGGGTGGTGGCGATCGGGGAGACCGGGATGGACCTGTACTGGCCCGGCAAGCTCGACGGCTGCGCCGAACCGGAGGTGCAGCGAGAGGCGTTCGCCTGGCACATCGACCTCGCCAAGCGCACCGGCAAGCCGTTGATGATCCACAACCGCGACGCCGACGCGGCGGTGCTCGACGTGCTCACGGCCGAGGGGGCGCCCGAGACGGTGATCTTCCACTGCTTCTCGTCGGATGCCCGGATGGCGCGCACGTGTGTCGATGCGGGCTGGCTGCTGAGCCTTTCGGGAACGGTCAGTTTCCGCAACGCGCACGCGCTGCGCGAGGCGGCGCGCCTGATCCCCGGCGAACAGCTCCTCGTCGAAACGGATGCACCGTTTCTCACCCCGCACCCCTTCCGCGGCGCGCCCAACGAGCCGTACTGCCTGCCCTACACGGTGCGCGCGCTGGCCGAGGTCTGTGACCGGCCGGCCGAGGAGTTGGCGCAGCAAACCACCGCCAACGCCATCCGCGCATACGGGCTGCGTAAGAGTTGATCTCAGTAAAGGACTTCGTTACCGTCTTGTGATCGTAAGCGCACTTAGCCGGACTTTTTGAAACGTTTGTACCAATTCCAGGGACCCGACAACTCTTGACTGCTCTGAACAGACTGCACGAGGCGCGCTCGCCCATGCTGCGCATCGTGGTGGCGGCGCTGCTGGTGGCGCTGGCGTTCGCGGGTGCGTACGCCGTCACCACCCAGAAGACGGTCACCCTGTCGGTGGAGGGGACGCAGACCACGGTCTCCACGATGAAGTCCCGGGTCATCGACGTCGTCCGGGAGAACGGCTTCGAGGTCGGCGAGCGTGACGATCTCTTCCCGGCCGCCGATGCCGAGGTGCGGCCGTCCGACACCATCGTGCTGCGGCGCAGCCGGCCGCTCGACATCTCACTCGACGGTCAGCACACCCGGCAGGTGTGGACGACGGCGTCGACGGTCGACGAGGCACTCGAGCAGCTGAAGATGACCGACAGCGCTCCCGCGGCCGCATCCCGCGGCAGCCGGGTGCCGCTCGGCGGTATGTCGCTTCCGGTCGTCAGCCCGAAGACCGTCCAGATCGACGACGGCGGGGCCCTCCGCACGGTCCGGTTGGCCGCGCCGAACGTGGCAAGTCTGCTCGAGGCCGCGGGCGCACCGCTGCAGCAGCGGGACCGGGTGGTCCCGGCCGCGTCGGCGCCAGTCGTCGACGGAATGCAGATACAGATAACTCGTGTCCGCATCGAGAAGCTCACCGAGCGGGTGCCGCTGGACCCCGCCGACACGCGGATCGAAGACGTCAACCTCAATATGAGCCGCCAGATCGTCGAGGATCCGGGAACCCCCGGCGTCCAGGACGTCACCTTTGCTGTTTCGAAGGTGAACGGTGTGGAAACGGGCAGGCTGCCAGTAGCTAATGTCATCGTTTCACCTGCAAGGAATGCCGTTTTGCGGGTCGGTGCCAAGCCGGGTACGGAGGTGCCTCCGGTACGTGCCGGAGCGTCCTGGGACGCGCTCGCGCAGTGCGAAGCAGGAGGTAACTGGTCCATCAATACCGGCAACGGATATTTCGGTGGAGTCCAGTTTGATCAAAACACCTGGGAGCGCAACGGTGGTCTGAGGTATGCTCCTAGGGCGGATCTGGCAACAAGAGAAGAACAGATCGCGATTGCTGAGGTCACTCGGGCAAGGCAAGGTTGGGGAGCCTGGCCCGTGTGCAGTGGAAGAGTGGGGGCGTCCTGACGATTCGACTACTCGGGCGGACCGAGATACGGCGCTTGGCGAAAGACATCGACTTTCGCCCGCGCAAGTCCTTTGGGCAAAATTTCGTCCATGATGCCAACACCGTGCGCAGGATCGTCTCGGCCTCCGGTGTGCACCGACACGACCACGTCCTCGAAGTGGGGCCGGGGCTCGGTTCGCTGACCCTCGCGCTCCTCGATCGCGGCGCTCACGTGACCGCGGTGGAGATCGATCCACTGTTGGCGCAACAGCTTCCGACCACGATCGCGGACCACTCGCACAGCGAGATCAACCGGCTGACGGTTCTCAACCAGGACATCCTGACGCTGATGCCGTCGGATCTGGAGAACCAGCCGACCGCGCTGGTCGCCAATCTGCCGTACAACGTCGCGGTACCCGCGCTGCTCCATCTGCTCGCGGAGTTCCCGACGATCCGTTCGGTCATGGTGATGGTCCAGGCCGAGGTGGCCGAGCGGCTCGCCGCCGACCCCGGCGGCAAGGATTACGGCGTGCCGAGCGCGAAGGTGCGCTTCTACGGCAACGTCCGGCGCTACGGCATGGTCTCGCCGACGGTGTTCTGGCCCATCCCGCGGGTGTACTCCGGGCTGGTCCGGATCGACCGCTACGAGACGTCGCCGTGGCCCACGGACGCGGAGTTCCGCGCCCAGGTCTTCGACCTGATCGACATCGCGTTCGCGCAACGCCGCAAGACGTCGCGCAATGCGTTCGCCGAATGGGCCGGGTCGGGCAACGAGTCGGCACGCCGGCTCCTCGCCGCCAGCATCGACCCGTCGCGGCGCGGTGAAACCCTTGCCATCGCCGACTTCGTGCGGTTGCTGCAGCGTTCCGGCGAGACCGAAGAGCAGGTCCGGGTCCTCTAGCTGACCGGTCCGGTCTTGCTTCGAGTTTGCGCTGTCGACGTGCGGAGATAGTGTCGAGCGGTGCGCAACGGCAACACCGCCTCCGAGTGGGTTCCCACCGGTTCGGTCACCGTGCGGGTGCCCGGCAAGGTGAACCTGTTCCTGGGCGTCGGCGATCTGCGTGATGACGGCTATCACGACCTGACGACGGTCTTCCATGCCGTCTCACTGCTCGACGAGGTCACCGTCTCGACCGCGGACACGCTGTCGGTGGATCTGGTCGGCGAAGGCGTGGAATCGCTGCCGACCGATCGGCGCAACATCGCCTGGAAAGCGGCCGAGCTGATGGCCGACCACGTCGGCAGGGCGCCCGATGTGGCGATCTCGATCGAGAAGACCATCCCCGTCGCCGGCGGGATGGCCGGCGGCAGCGCCGACGCCGCGGCCGTGCTGGTCGGCATGAATCATCTGTGGGAGCTCGGCGTACCCCGGCGCGACCTGCACGCGATGGCCGCCGAATTGGGCAGTGACGTGCCGTTCGCGCTGCACGGCGGCACCGCGCTCGGCACCGGCCGCGGTGAGGAGCTCGCGACGGTGCTGGCCCGCAGCACGTTCCACTGGGTGCTGGCGTTCGCGCGCAAGGGGCTGTCGACGCCGAAGGTGTTCGGTGAACTCGACCGGCTGCGCGCCACCGCCGACAGCAAGCGCGCCGAACCCAGCCGGCTCGGCGATCCGGAGCCGATGCTCGCCGCGCTGGCCTCCGGCGATGCCGCTCAGCTGGCCCCGCTGCTCGGCAACGATTTGCAGGCGGCGGCACTGAGCCTGTATCCGGAACTGCGGCGCACGCTACGGGCCGGCCTGGACGCCGGTGCGCTCGCCGCGATCGTGTCCGGGTCGGGTCCGACGTGCGCGTTCCTGTGTCCCTCGTCGCCCGCGGCGATCGACATCGGCGCCCGGCTGGCCGGTGCGGGGGTGTGCCGGACGGTGCGCGTGGCCAGTGGGCCCGTGCAGGGTGCCCGGGTGGTTCCGGCGCCGTCACCGTCGGTGTGACGGGTGCCGGCGGCACCGGTGTCGTTGCGTACGTAAGGTGTGACCCACACCTCAATCAGCGCGATGGTTTGGCAGTTACTTAAGGGTCTCTTAAGATGGTCGGCGGTGAAAGCTAGCGGTCGAGCACCGGACGTGTGTCCTTTCCCGCCGGCGTCGCCGGCGGGCGACGAGTTGGACGCCCCATCACCGTTTCGATACCCAACTGCTCCTCAATCGTGTGCGCGTGCCTACTCGGCAACGCTCGCGGTCAGGCGGAGCATGAGAAGCCGGGCAGTGGCGCCGGTCCCCAGGAGGATGTCGTGAGCAGGTTCACCGAGAAGATGTACCGCAACGCGCGCACCGTGAGCACCGGCATGGTGACCGGCGAGCCGCACGAGCCGGTCCGCCACACCTGGGGTGAGGTGCACGAGCGCGCCCGACGGATCGCCGGCGGGCTCGCCGCGGCCGGTATCGGCCACGGTGACGCGGTCGGCGTGCTCGAGGGTCTGCCGGTCGAGATCGCCCCGACCGCTCAGGGTGTCTGGATGCGCGGCGCGAGCCTGACGATGCTGCACCAGCCCACCCCGCGCACCGACCTCGCGATGTGGGCCGAGGACACCTTGACCGTCATCGGCATGATCGAGGCGAAGGCCGTGATCGTGTCCGAACCCTTCACGGTCGCGATCCCGGTGCTCGAGGAGAAGGGGCTGCTGGTCCTGACCGTGGCCGATCTGCTGGCCGCGGAGCCCGTCGACCCGGTCGAGGTCGGCGAGGACGATCTGGCGCTCATGCAGCTGACGAGCGGCTCCACCGGATCTCCTAAAGCCGTGCAGATCACCCACCGCAACATCTACTCCAACGCCGAGGCGATGTTCATCGGCGCCGAGTACGACGTCACCAAGGACGTCATGGTGAGCTGGCTGCCCTGCTTCCACGACATGGGCATGGTCGGCTTCCTCACCATCCCGATGTACTTCGGCGCCGAGCTCGTCAAGGTCACGCCGATGGACTTCCTGCGCGACACCCTGCTGTGGGCGCGCCTGATCGACAAGTACAAGGGCACGATGACGGCCGCGCCGAACTTCGCGTACGCCCTGCTGGCCAAGCGGCTGCGCCGGCAGGCCACACCCGGCGAGTTCGACCTGTCGACGCTGCGGTTCGCGCTCTCGGGCGCCGAACCGGTCGAGCCCGCCGACGTCGAGGATCTGATCGACGCCGGAAAGCCGTTCGGGCTGGCGCCCGAGGCCATCCTGCCGGCGTACGGCATGGCCGAGACCACGCTCGCGGTGTCGTTCTCCAAGTGCGGGGCCGGGCTGGTGGTCGACGAGGTCGACGCCGACCTGCTGGCCGCGCTGCGCCGCGCCGTCCCCGCCACGAAGGGCAACACCAAGCGACTGGCCACGCTGGGCCCGCTGCTGGAAGGTCTGGAGGCCCGCATCATCGACGAGCAGGGCAACGTCATGCCCGCCCGCGGTGTCGGCGTCATCGAGCTGCGCGGTGAGCCGCTGACCCCCGGCTACATCACCATGGGCGGTTTCGTCCCGGCGCAGGACGAGCACGGCTGGTACGACACCGGCGACCTCGGCTACCTGACCGAGGAAGGCCATGTCGTGGTGTGCGGCCGCGTCAAGGACGTCATCATCATGGCCGGCCGCAACATCTACCCGACCGACATCGAACGGGCCGCCGGCCGTGTCGAAGGCGTGCGGCCCGGTTGCGCCGTCGCCGTCCGCCTGGACGCCGGGCACTCCCGGGAGACCTTCGCCGTCGCCGTGGAGTCCAACGCCTGGCAGGACCCGAACGAGGTGCACCGCATCGAGCGGCAGGTCGCGCACGAGGTGGTGGCCGAGGTCGACGTGCGGCCGCGCAACGTGGTCGTGCTCGGGCCGGGCACGATCCCGAAGACGCCGTCGGGCAAGCTGCGCCGCGCCAACTCCGTCTCGCTGGTCACGTAACCGGCAGGCGCTCACCGCGACTGCGGCAGTCGGGCATCCCCGAGGGTGACCGGTGGCAGATACCCGCCGACCAGGGTGCGGCGCCACCAGATCCGCTCGTGCACCAGCTCGTGCCAGGTGCTGAACCGGTACTCGTAGAGCCGGGCCCGCACGTATCGCGGCGGCGAATCCGGGAACGGGTTGTGCCGCAGCAGCCGCAGCGTCGCCGGATCGTTCTGTAGCAACCGGACGATGAACTTGCCGAACCAGTCCCGCGCATAGGTCGGGCTCAGCGCGGCGAACCACATCAGCCAGTCCAGGCGCAGATGGTAGGGCGCCCACTGGCGCGGCCGCCGGTGCGGATCGCCCGGCTTGCCCTTGAACCCGTACTCCTTCCATTCCGTCTGCTCGGTGATCTGCGCGTCGTCGGTGCCTTCGATCACCACCTCGTGGCGGACGCGGCCGATGCTGCCGAACGCGCCGTAGGTGTTCATCAGGTGATACGGGTTGAACGCCGCGTTCATCCGCTGTCGGCTCGACACCATGTTGCGCACCGGCCAGTAGCTCATGACCACGGCCGCCGCCGCGGCTGCGGTCACCAGCGTCGCGAACCACAGCGGTGTCCCCGGCAGGGCGGGCGGGTCG
>JBNMQY010000005.1:0-230297 GCA_050205415.1 Mycolicibacterium litorale | reverse complement strand
GGCGGTGGTGGCATGACCGGTGGGGGCACCACGAATCGGGGCACCGGCTGCGGCACCGGTTGCGGCGCGGGTGGCCGCTCGGAGAGCAGCCGGTCGAGCTGGGTCAGGTCCGACGACACCCGGGCGAGTTGCCGGGAGATCGCCGCGAAGTCGGTGGACAGGCGCGCGATGACGGCGTGGGGTGATTCGGTCATGGAATCATCGTCGCCGCGCGGACCGCGATCCGGATGAGTAGGACTACCCGACTTCGCTACTCGTCGAGTCCGTGCTCGATCGCGTACCGGGCCAGTTCGACGCGGTTGGCCACCTGCAACTTCCGGAAGGTGGCCTGCACGTGGTTCTCGACGGTGCGGTGGCTCAGTGACAGCCGGGCGGCGATCTGCTTGGCGGTCAGCCCTTTCGCCACGTAGCGCAGCACTTCGGTCTCGCGCTCGGTGAGGGTCGGCACGGATGCGTCCGCATCCGGCCGCTGCGCAATCCGGCGGTACTCCCCCAGCACCAGTCCCGCCAGGCCCGGGGTGAACACCGCCCGTCCCTCCGCGGTGGCCCGGACCGCGGCGCTCAGTTCGGCTTTCGAAGCGCTCTTGACGAGATAGCCGGTGGCACCGGCCTTCACCGCTTCGAGGACGTCGTCGCGTTCGTCCGACGCCGACAGGACCAGTACCCGCGACCCCGGTGAGACCCTCAGCACCTCCGCGGTGGCCGCGGCGCCGTCACCGTCGGCCAACCGCATGTCCATCACCACCACCGCCGGTTTCACCACGCCCGCGCGGCGCCGGGCGGAGGCGACGCCGTCTGCGGTCGCGACCACCGCGAAACCGTCGTCGGCGAGGTCGCGGGCGACCGCGTCGCGCCAGATCGGATGGTCGTCGACCACCATCACGGTGGTCGGTTGCTCGTCAGCCACGGCCACCATCCTGCCGCTGCCGGCGCGGCACCGTCAGCTCCCATTCCGTGCCGCAGTCCGGGCCGGTGTGCAGCTCGGCCACCCCGCCAAGCGAATCGATCCGGCCCACAATGGATTTGGCCACGCCCATACGGCCCTCTGCGGCCGCTTCAGCGAGCCGGCCGGGGGCGATGCCGGGGCCGTCGTCGCGCACACTGACCGTCACCGCGTCACCGAGATCCTCGACCAGCACGTAGGCCCGCGCGTCGGCACCGGCATGGGCGGCGACGTTGTCGAGCGCGTTGACCGCTGCCGCGCACAGTTCGGCGGCGACGTCGGCGTCGAGCAGCACCGGGTCCGGCGGCAGGCTCACCGAGACCCGGTCGGACGCACGCCGGCGCAGCATGGCGCCCACATCGGTCAATCCGCCGACGGTGGTGTCGGCGGCGCTCACCAGACGCCGCAACGCCCGTTCCTGTTCACCCGCGAGTTCGGCGAGTTGTGCTGTCGCACCGCCGATCTCCTTACCGCGCCGCGCGACGAGCGCCAGCACCTGGATCGCGCCGTCGTGGACGTGGCGGGAGAGCCGTTCGCGTTCCTCGAGCGCGGCGGCCAAGCGGGTGGCACGGTCGAGTTCGGCGTGGGCACGGCGGGCGGTCTGCGCGGCCATCCCCACCGCCAGCCCGACCGCGAGTTCGATGACGATCGTGGCGTTGCGGAAGACGTTGATGCTGACGTAGCCCTTGAGGACCGCGTAGGCCGCCATCACCACCAGGCCGGTGACCATCCCCGCCACCGGCCCCCGCAGGATGGCCGCCGAGATGACGGCATTGGTCGCCCACAGCGTCGTCGGCCAGGACTGGTTGTCGGCCACCCACCGGTCGTCGGCGACCAGCGCGGTCGACATCATCAGCGCCAGCACGACACCGATCTCAGCCACCACCCAGCCGGTACGGCGGCCGAAACCCTGCAGATAGGCGATCGCGCACGCGACGCTCCACGCGATCAGCACCGCGAACAGCGCCCACGCCGCGGCGCGCCGGTCGAGGTCGTCGTTGACCGCGATCTGGAAGCCCAGCGCGTACAGACAGCTCAGCAGCCGGAACACCTGCGCCGCCCGCCACAGCGGCGCGGCGGGGTCCACCCGCTGCGGCATCTACATCACCTTGGACAGGAAGGCTTTCGTGCGCTCGTGCTGCGGGTTGCTCATCATCTCGCGGGGCGGACCGGATTCGACGATGACACCGCCGTCCATGAACACCAGTTTGTCGGCGACCTCACGGGCGAACCCCATCTCGTGGGTGACGACGAGCATCGTCATCCCCTCGGACGCCAGCTTCTTCATCACCCCGAGCACCTCACCCACCAGTTCGGGGTCCAGGGCGGAGGTGGGCTCGTCGAACAGCATCAGCTTCGGGTTCATCGCCAGTGCCCGCGCGATCGCCACCCGCTGCTGCTGACCACCCGAGAGCTGGGCGGGATAGGCGGTGGCCTTGTCCGCCAGGCCCACCTGGTCGAGCAGATCCTTCGCCCGCGCCACGGCGTCGTCCTTCTTCACCCGTTTGACGTGCACCGGGGCCTCGACGATGTTGCCGAGCGCGGTGCGGTGCGGGAACAGGTTGAAGTGCTGGAACACCATGCCGACGTCGCGGCGCTGCTTGGCGGCCTCGCGGGGCGACAGCTCGAACAACTTGTCACCGCGCTCGCGGTACCCGACCAGTTCGCCGTCGACGTACAGGCGGCCGGCGTTGACCTGCTCGAGGTGGTTGATGCACCGCAGGAACGTGGACTTCCCCGATCCGGACGGCCCGACGATGCACAGCACCTCACCCCTGCCGACTTCCAGGGTGACGCCCTTGAGCACGTGCAGGGCGCCGAAGCTCTTGCAGACCTGTTCGGCCTTGACCATCGGGGTCATGGATGCGGCTCTCCCAACTGCGCCTTCGCCAGCGCCTCGAGCTGCCGGGAGGTGAGTTTGCGGGACGCGCCGCGGGCGTAGTACCGCTCGAGGTAGTACTGCCCCACCATCAGCACGCTGGTGATGATCAGATACCAGGTGGCGGCGACCATCAGCAACGGCACCGGTTCGAAGATGCGCGAGGCGATCTCCCGGGACGTGATGCCGTAGAGATCGAGCGCGAACGGCACGCCGGTGACCAGCGACGTGGTCTTCAGCATGCTGATCACCTCGTTGCCGGTCGGCGGGATGATGACCCGCATCGCCTGCGGCAGCACGGTGCGGCGCATCGCCATACTCCACGACATACCCAGCGCCGTCGACGCCTCCATCTGCCCCTCGGGTACCGAGGTGATGCCGGCGCGGATGATCTCGGCCATGTAGGCCGATTCGTTGAGCGCCAGGCCGAGGATCGCCAGGACGAACGGGAAGGACAGGGACTGCAGATCGATGTGCAGCAGCGACGGCCCGAACGGCACCCCGAGCTGGATGTTCTGGTAGATGGTCGGCAGCAGCCCCCAGAACACCAGCTGCACGTAGACCGGCGTGCCGCGGAAGATCCACAGGTACGCCCACGACACCGCCTTGAAGACGGGGTTGGGTGAGAGCCGCATGACTGCGAGCAGCACGCCCAGAATCAGCGCCAGCACCATCGAGTAGATGGTCAGCTGCAGGGTGTTGACGACACCGACCGTCAACACCCGCTCGTTGAACAGGTACTCCCAGTAGATCGACCAGCGGTAGGCGTCGTTGGTGGCGGCGCCGTACAGGAACAGCCCGACCAGAATGAGGATGACGACCGCCGTCACCCACCGCCAGGGATGCCGGAGTGGAACCGCGTCTATGGCGGCAGGGCTGGCGGCGGCTGACGGCGATTCGACATCTGTCATCGCGTCAGCTGATCGCTCCGTTGATGGCCGGCTTGTCGATCATGCCCGCCTCGACACCCCAGTTCTTCGCGATCTCCTCGTAGGTGCCTTCCTCGATGAGGTGCTCGAGCGCCTGCTGCAGCGACTGCGCCAGCGGGGAACCCTTGGCCACCGGCCAGCCGTACGGGGCGGCGTCGAAGATCTCGCCGGCCGCCTCGAGCTTGCCGTTGCTCTGCTTGATGGCGTACGCGGTCACCGGCGAGTCCGCCGACATCGCGTCGACCTGGCCCAGCACCACCGCATTCGTCGCGGCGTCCTGACCGTCGAACGGCGTGATCTGGATGGCGGGCTTCCCGGCGTCGACACAGGCCTTGCTCTTCGCCGGCAGTTCGTCGGTCTCCTGGTAGGTGGTCGCCTGGACGGCGACCTTCTTCCCGCAGGCGTTGTTGGGGTCGATCGGATTGTCGGGCCGCTGCGCCCACTGGGTGCCCGCGGAGAAGTAGGTGACGAAGTCGACCGACTGCTCACGCTCCTTGGTGTCGGTGAACGACGACATGCCCACGTTGAACGTGCCGCCCTGCACCGACGGGATGATCTTGGCGAAGTCCGCCTCGCGGTAGTCCGGGGTGAGACCGAGCGTCGCGGCGATCGCGTTCATCAGATCGACGTCGAACCCGACGATCTTGCCGCTCGCGTCCTTGAACTCGTTGGGCGCATACGGAATGTTGACGCCGACCACGAGCTTGCCCGACGACTTGATCTCCTCGGGGACCGTGTTGGCGATCTCGTCGACCTTGGCGCCGGCCGCCGGCGTCTCGGTGCCCGACCCGCCAGAATCGGTGCCGCTGGCACAACCGGACAACACCATCGCGCCGCTCACAGCGAACATCGCCGCGATGCGCCACATCTTCCCACCTGACACAGTTGCCTCTTTCTCTTGCCTCGGGCCGTCGCCGGCTCCGAACCGACGACGTTAACGATCGCGGTCCCAGCACGCACTTCCGGTAACGGAACATTAACGACCCGGCACCGACATCTCAGCCGTACTGCCGAATCGCCACAGCTCACCGGGGTGCTATGCCACACTGCGCGCATGCAAACTACCGCTGCCCCAACCATGTTGCGGCATCTGTGGATCTACACCGTGGTCTCCGGACTTCTCGCGGTGCTGCTCGGCGTGCTCATCTTCCTCCGCCCGGGTGCGGCCATCATCGTCACGGCCATCTTCTTCGGCGCCTATCTGCTCGTGACCGGTATCGCACAGGTCGTCCTCGCGTTCAGCGTGCGGTCGACGTTCGGCGGGCGGGCGCTGCTGTTCATCAGCGGCGCCGCCGCCCTGGTGCTGGCCGTGCTGTGCTTCGCCAACATGTCGAACTCGGTCGACCTGCTCGCGATCTGGATCGGCGTCGGCTTCATCTTCCGCGGGGTGGCCACCGCGACGTCGGCGTTCACCGACCGGACACTGCCCGGCCGTGTCTGGGAGATCATCGTCGGCATCATCAGCGTCATCGCCGGCATCATCATGTTCGTCGCGCCGCTGGAAGGTCTCGTCGCACTGACACAGGTCACCGGCATCATCCTCGTCGTCATCGGTGTGATCGAGGTCATCACGGGTATCCGGATCCGTAGGGAGTCGAGGTCCGTGGCAGCGGACGTCGGGAGGTAGATCCCGGACTGAGGACCAAAGTCCTCGGCGAACTCCCGACTTCGCTACTACACTTCGTCGTACACCTGTGTACTGCTTTCGGGAGTTGGTCGAATGGACGCTTTGGACGTGTCACGGTGGCAGTTCGGGATCACCACCGTCTACCACTTCATCTTCGTCCCCCTGACCATCGGCCTCGCGCCGATCCTGGCGGCGATGCAGACCGCGTGGATGATCACGGACAACCCCGCCTGGTACCGCCTGACCCGGTTCTTCGGCAAACTCTTCCTGATCAACTTCGCGATCGGCGTCGCCACCGGCATCGTGCAGGAGTTCCAGTTCGGGATGAACTGGAGTGAGTACTCCCGGTTCGTCGGCGACATCTTCGGCGCCCCCCTGGCATTCGAGGGTCTGGTCGCGTTCTTCTTCGAATCGACGTTCATCGGGCTGTGGATCTTCGGGTGGAGCCGGCTGCCCCGCCTGGTCCACCTGGCGTGCATCTGGATCGTCGCCATCGCCGTCAACGCCTCGGCGTACTTCATCATCGCGGCCAACTCGTTCATGCAGCACCCGGTCGGTGCGCGGTTCAACCCGGAAACCGGCCGAGCCGAACTGCAGGACTTCGGCGCCCTGCTGACCAACAACACCGCCATCTGGGCGTTCCTGCACGCGGTGTCCGGATCGCTGCTCACCGCAGCCGCGTTCGTCGCCGGAGTATCGGCCTTCCTGATGGTCCGCTCGATGCGCAAGACCACCGAGCCCACCATCGAGGCGCGCACCATGTACCGGCCCGCGGCGATCAGTGCCAGCCTGCTGGCGCTGGCGGCGTCGGTCGCGCTGTTCTTCACCGGTGACGTGCAGGGCAAGCTGATGTTCGATCAGCAACCGATGAAGATGGCCTCGGCGGAATCGTTGTGCGACACCGCAACCGATCCTGACTTCTCCATCCTCACCGTGGGCACGCACAACAACTGCGACAGCGTCACCCATGTGCTCGAGGTGCCGTACGTGCTGCCGTTCCTGGCCAAGGGCCAGTTCAGCGACGTCACCCTGGCGGGCGTCAACGATCTTCAGGCGCAGTACGAGCAGCAGTTCGGGCCCGGCGACTACCGGCCCAACCTGTTCGTCACCTATTGGTCGTTCCGCGCCATGATCGGACTGCTGCTCGTGCCCGTCGCCTTCGCGCTCGCCACGCTGTGGCTCACCCGCGGCGGGCGCGTTCCGAGCCAGCGTTGGTACAGCTGGTTCGGGGTGCTGACCATCCCCACCCCGTTCCTGGCCAACAGCGCGGGCTGGGTGTTCACCGAGATGGGCCGTCAGCCCTGGGTCGTGGCGCCCAATCCGACCGGCGACCAGCTGGTGCGGATGACGGTCCAACAGGGCGTGTCCGACCACTCGACGGCCATGGTGGTGTTCTCACTGGCGACATTCACCCTGGTGTACGGCGCGCTGGCCGTGGTCTGGTTCGGACTGATGCGGCGCTACGTCGTCAAAGGCCCCCAGGAACACGACTCCGAGCCGGCACCGCCGGCCAAACCGGAGGACGAAGAGCTCGCCCCCCTGTCGTTCGCCTACTAGGAGGGGTCAGCAATGGGACTTCAAGAGCTCTGGTTCTTCCTCATCGCCGCCCTGTTCCTGGGCTTCCTCGTGCTGGAGGGTTTCGACTTCGGGGTCGGCATGCTGATGGGTCCGATCGGCAAGGTCGGCGAAGGCGACCCGGAGATGCGCCGCCGGGCGGCCCTCAACACGATCGGACCGGTGTGGGACGCCAACGAGGTGTGGCTGATCACCGCAGGCGCATCGATGTTCGCGGCGTTCCCGGTGTGGTACGCGACCGTGTTCTCGGCGCTCTACCTGCCGCTGCTGGCCATCCTCTTCGGCATGATCCTGCGCATCGTCGGCATCGAATGGCGCGGCAAGATCGACGATCCCACGTGGCGCAGAAGAGCAGACCTCGGCATCGCCCTGGGCTCCTGGCTCCCGGCGATCCTGTGGGGCGTGGCCTTCGCCATCCTGCTGCGCGGACTCCCGGTGAACTCCGAACAGCGGGTCGAGGGCCTGTCCATCACCGACGTGCTCAGCGCCTACACCCTGCTCGGCGGCCTCGCGACCGGCTCGCTGTTCCTGTTCTACGGTGCGACGTTCCTGGCCCTGAAGACCTCGGGGGCGGTGCGGCGGGACGCCTTCCGGTTCGCGCGGGTCCTGTCGCTGCCGGTCATCGCGCTGGTCGGCGGATTCGGCCTGTGGACGCAGGTGGCTCACGGGAAACCGTGGACCTGGCTGGTGCTGGCGGTCGCCGTCGTCGCCCTGCTGTCGGCCGTCGCGCTGATGTGGACGCGCAACCGCGAGGGCTGGGCGTTCACGGCCACCGTCGTGGTGGTCGCTGCGGTCGCCGCGCTCATCTTCGGCTCGCTGTACCCGAATCTGCTGAACTCGACGCTCAACCCGGAGTGGAGCGTGTCGATCTTCAACGGCTCGTCGACGCCGTACACGCTGACCATCATGTCGTGGGCCTCGCTGACACTGCTGCCGCTGGTGCTCATCTACCAGGGCTGGACGTATTGGGTGTTCCGCCAGCGCATTTCGGCCGATCGCATACCGGCGTCGGTCGGCTTGAGCAAGCAGCCGCTGTGAACCTGCCCCGCGCATCCGCCCCGATGCGGCGCTTCCTGGCCGCATCCGTGGTGTGCGGGGTGGTCGTCAGCGCGGTCACGATCGCATCGGCGATCCTGCTGGCGCACATCGTGTCCGGCGTCATCACCGACCCGGCGTCGCGCACGCTCACGCACTGGGCGCCGGCCCTGACAGCGCTGGCCGGGCTGTGGACGGTGCGATTCCTGGCCCAGTGGACGCAGGGCCGGTTGTCACAGCGCGGCGCAACCGCCGTGATCGCCGACCTGGCGGCACAGGTGCTCCGGACGGTGACCGCGCTACCGCCGCGCCGGCTGGCCGCCGAACGCGACGCGGCCGCCGTGGTGGTCAGCCGCGGGCTCGACGGGCTACGTCCGTACTTCGTCAACTACCTGCCCGCCGTGCTGCTCGCCGGAATCCTCACCCCCGCCGCCGTGCTGGCGATCGCGATCGTCGACTGGCGGTCCGCGGTGATCGTGGTGATCGTGCTGCCGCTGATCCCGATCTTCATGATCCTGATCGGGCTGGTCACCAGAGACCGTTCCGCCGCGGCCCTCACCGCGATGACCACACTGCAGTCGCGCCTGCTCGACCTGGTCGCCGGCCTGCCCACCCTGCGGGCACTCGGACGCGCCGCCGGATCCACCGGCCGGATCGCCGAATTGTCTGCGGCCCACCGCCGTTCGACGATGGCGACGCTGCGGATCACCTTCATGTCGGCACTGGTGCTCGAACTCCTGGCCACCCTCGGTGTCGCGCTCGTCGCGGTCGGTGTCGGGCTGCGCCTGGTGTTCGGGGAGACCACCCTGTTCGCCGCGCTGGCGGCGCTGCTGCTCGCACCGGAAGTCTTCTGGCCGTTGCGAC
This sequence comes from Mycolicibacterium litorale, assembly GCA_050205415.1. GTDB lineage: Bacteria > Actinomycetota > Actinomycetes > Mycobacteriales > Mycobacteriaceae > Mycobacterium > Mycobacterium litorale_C. The sequence continues at coordinate 221,445 of JBNMQY010000005.1, read as the reverse complement.
GCGTGGGGACGGAGTTCCACGCGGCGCAGGACGGAAAGGCCGCGGCGGACCGGGCGTTCGCGTTGCTGCAGGCCGGATCCGCACCACCGCACGGCACCCGCACGGTGACCGCCGCGGGGGCGCCCATCCACCTGCGGGCGCTGGATGTTGACGTCGAGCCCGGCGAGGTGACCGTCCTGACCGGACCGAACGGGTGCGGTAAGAGCACGATCCTGCAGACCATGCTGGGACTGACCGACCTCGGCGGGACCGTGACGGTCGGCGGCGTCGAGGTCGCCGACCTCGACCTCGAACACTGGTGGAGTCAGGTCGCGTGGCTGGCCCACCGCCCCGTGCTCGTCCCGGGCACGGTCCGCGCGAACCTCGAACTGTTCGGGCCCCTGGCCGACCTCGAGAGCGCCTGCCGCGACAGCGGATTCGACGAGGTGCTGGCGGGTCTTCCGGACGGGCTCGACACCGTCCTCGGCCGCGACGGGATCGGCCTGTCGCTCGGTCAGCGCCAGCGGCTGGGACTGGCCAGGGTGTTCGGGTCCCGCGCCGCGGTGTTGCTCCTCGACGAACCGACCGCCCACCTCGACGCGGCACTGGAGTCGCGGGTGCTGGCCGCCATCTCCGCGCGCGCCCGGGCCGGCGCGACCGTACTCGTGGTCGGGCACCGCGACTGTGTGCTGTCGATCGGTGACCAGGTCATCCGGATGGGAGCCGGGGTCCTTGCCGAACACTGATCCCCTGCTGCGGCTGACCGTGGACCTGCTGCGGCCCCGATTGGGGCGGCTGCTGCTCGCCACCCTGCTGGGTGTGCTGTCACTGGGCAGCGCGCTGGCGCTGGCCGGGATCGCCGCCTGGTTGATCACCCGGGCCTGGCAGATGCCGCCGGTGCTGGACCTGACCGTGGCCGCGGTCGCGGTGCGCGCCCTGGGCATCTCCCGAGGCGTCCTCGGATACTGTCAGCGGCTCGCCGCGCACGACACCGCCCTGCGCGCCGCGGGCGAGGCCAGGACCGGGATCTACCGCGCCCTGGCCGAGGCGCCTCCCGAGGTGTCCATGCGGCTGCCCGGCGGTGAACTGGTCAACCGGGTGGGCACCTCGGTCGACGACCTCGCCGACGTGATCGTGCGCGCGGTGCTGCCGATCGCGGTGGCCGTGGTGCTGTCGACGGCCGCGGTCGGGGTGCTCGCCGTCATCTCCGTGCCATCCGCGGTGCTGCTTGCCGGATGCCTGCTGGTGGCCGGTGTCGTCGCACCCGCTCTGGCCGCCCGCGCCGTGACCGCCGCGGAGACCGCCGCCGTATCGCACCACGCCGATCGCGATGTCGCGGCGATGCTCGCCCTCGACCACGCCCCGGAGTTGCGGGTGTGCGGTCGGCTCGACGATGTGGTCGCGGAAGCCCAGCGCCACCAACGGGATTGGGGCCGCGCCGCCGACCGTGCCGCCGCCCCTGCGGCACTGGCCGCCGCCATACCGGGCGCGGCGATGGGCGCCGCGGTGCTGGGCGCCGCGGTCGCCGGTATCGCCCTGGCCGGATCGGTGGCGCCGATGACGGTGGCGATCCTCATGCTGCTGCCGCTGTCCGCGTTCGAGGCGACCACCGCGCTGCCCGCCGCGGCGGTCCAGCTCACCCGGTCCCGCATCGCCGCCCGCCGGCTGCTCGACCTCACCCGGCCCGCACCGGGCGGCCGGACGCGACCGGTCGTCCCGCCGATACCGTTGCGCCCCGGAGACCGGGTGGCCGTCACCGGACCCAGCGGCTCGGGCAAGACCACGCTGCTGATGGCGATGGCCGAGAGCGCCGACGACTTGACCGGCGCGCGCGGGTTTTTCGCCGAGGACGCCCACCTGTTCTCGACCACCGTGCGGGACAACCTGTTGGTCGCCCGTGGTGACGCCACCGACGACGAGCTCCGGTCCGCCCTCGCCGCCGTCGGCCTGCGCGCCTGGCTCGACGGCCTGCCCGACGGGCTGTCGACGGTTCTGGTGGGAGGCGCCGCCGCGGTGTCGGCCGGCCAGCGCCGACGGCTGCTGCTCGCCCGCGCGCTGATCTCCACGTTCCCGGTCGTGCTGCTCGACGAGCCGACGGAACACCTCGACGCCGGTGACGCGGCGCGCCTGCTGACCGAACTACTCACTCCCGGAGCGCTTTTCCCTGCCGACCGCACCGTCGTGGTGGCCACCCATCACCTACCCGACGATGCGCTTGCCTGTCTACGCCTGAATCTGGCTGTCAGCAGGTAACGTCAGCACCATGACCGAGCCGGACAAGCCCGAACAGTCCCCGTCGGCGCCGCCGCCCCCGCCGCCGCCCAATCCGGCTCAGCAGCAGCCGTACCCACCGCAACAGCCCTACCAGTACGGCGCCTACCCCGGCAGCTATCCCCCACCGCCGCAGGGCCCGTACGGCGGCTACCCGGGAGGTGGCTACCCGGGAGGTGGCTATCCCGCGCCGGCTGCACCGAAGAACGGCCTCGGCATCGCCTCGCTGATTGTCGCGATCGTCGGTCTGCTCTCGGTGTTCGGCGGCATCGTGCTCGGCGTCGTCGCGGTGATCCTCGGCGTCATCGGCCGGGGCCGGGCCAAGCGCGGTGAGGCGACCAACGGTGGCGTGGCGATGGCCGGCATCGTGCTCGGCGTGCTGGGCGTCGTGGTCGGCGTCGTCGCGATCGCGCTGACGGTCATGTTCGCCAGGGAGGTCGGCGCGGGCGATCTGTTCGAATGCCTGCAGCAGGCCGGGAACGACACTCAGGCGCAGCAGGAATGCCAGGACCAGTTCCAGCGCAAGCTCGAGGACCAGTTCAGCGTGACGGTGACGCCCTCGCGATAGCTAGCGGCCGGGGAAGTACTTGACGATCCCCTCCTGGACGACGGTGGCCAGCAGGGTGCCGGTCCGGTCGAAGAAGTGGCCGGTGCCCAGTCCGCGCGATTCGGCTGCCACCGGTGAGGCGGTCGAGTAGAGCACCCATTCGTCGAACCGCACCGGCCGGTGGAACCACACCGAGTGGTTCATCGTCACGGCGAAGATGCGATCGAAGCCCCACGAGAGCCCGTGGGTGGTGATGATCGAGTCGAGCACGGTGGTGTCCGACGAGTAGACCAGGGCCGCGGCGTGCAGTACCGGATCGTCCGGCATCTTCCCCTCGGTCTTCAGCCACACCCGGTTGTGGTCGAGGCGCCCACCCTTGTGGCGCATCACCCAGGCCGGATCGTTGGTGTAGCGCCATTCGATGGGCCGCAGCGCGTTGACGAAGTGCGGAACGGTCTCCTCGTACCCGCGCAGCAGCTCGTCGATCTTCGGTAGCTCCTCGGGGTCCGCGACATCCGGCGCCGGCACGCTGTGTTCCAGGCCCCGGCCGCCGTTCATGTAGGACACCATCGCGGTGGTCAACAGGTCGTCGCCCTGGCAGACGTCGACCCGGCGGTTGGCGAACCGCCGTTCGTCACGCAACCGCGACACCCGGAACTCCAGATCCCGCTCCGGGTCGCCGCCGGCGATGAAATGCGCCGACAGCGCGCTCGGAGAGATCCGGTCGTCGACCGTGCGGCTGGCCGCGACGAAAGCCTGCGCCATCATCTGACCGCCGAACGTGCGGACCGGGTTCTTGCTGGGATGGGAGCCGATGAAGGTGTCGTCGCCGACGCGCCGGAGGTCCAGGACGGCCAGCAGCTCGTCGAAGTCTGCCGACACGTTGGCCTCCTACCCCGCGCTAGACGTCGTCCTCCCCGATCCGGTGCACGTGGATCAGATTGGTGGAGCCTACTGTGCCGGGCGGCGCACCCGCGACGATGACCACCAGATCGCCGCGCTTGTAGCGGCCCAGCTCCAGCAGCGACTTGTCGACCTGCCGGATCATGCCATCGGTCGTGCCGATCTCCGGAACGATGAAAGTCTCTGTGCCCCAGGTCAATGCGAGCTGGCTGCGCACCTCGGGCAGCGCGGTGAACGCCAGCACCGGTAGCGGTGTGTGCAGCCGCGCCAGCCGGCGCACGGTGTCGCCGGACTGGGTGAACGCGACGAGCGCCTTGGCGTCCAGCCGTTCCCCGATGTCGCGGGCGGCATACGAGATCACACCGCGTTTGGTGCGGGGAACGTGCGTCAGGGGCGGGACGACGACGGAGTTCTCCTCGACGGCGGCGATGATGCGCGCCATCGTGCGCACCGCTTCGAGCGGGTACTTCCCGACCGAGGTCTCACCCGAGAGCATGACCGCGTCGGCGCCGTCGAGCACCGCGTTGGCGACGTCGGAGGCCTCGGCCCGGGTCGGCCGGGAGTTCTCGATCATCGACTCCAGCATCTGGGTGGCGACGATGACGGGTTTGGCGTTCTCGCGGGCCATCTGGATGGCGCGCTTCTGGACGAGCGGGACCTCCTCGAGCGGCAGTTCGACGCCCAGATCGCCGCGGGCGACCATGATCGCGTCGAACGCCAGCACGATCGCCTCGAGGTTGTCGATCGCTTCCGGCTTCTCCAGCTTGGCGATGACCGGGACCCGCCGTCCCACTCGGTCCATCACCTCGTGGACGAGCTCGATGTCGGCAGGCGAGCGCACGAATGACAGGGCGATCAGGTCGACGCCGAGGCGCACCGCGAATTCGAGGTCCTCGATGTCCTTCTCGGACAGGGCCGGGGCCGAGACGTTCATCCCGGGCAGCGACATGCCCTTGTTGTTGCTGACCTTGCCACCCTCGGTGACCTCGCAGACCACGTCGTTGCCCTCGATGGCGACGACCTTCAGCCCGACGTTGCCGTCGTCGACCAGCACGCGATCACCGGGCGTGGCGTCCTCGGCCAGCCGTTTGTAGGTCGTCGACACCCGGTCGTGCGTGCCCTCGACGTCGTCGACGGTGATCCGGATCGTCTCGCCTTCGGCCCACATCGTCGGACCGTCGGCGAACCGTCCGAGCCGGATCTTGGGGCCCTGCAGGTCGGCGAGGATGCCGACGGCGCGCCCGGTGTGGTCGGAGGCCGCGCGGACCCGTTTGTAGTTGGCCTCGTGATCCGGGTAGTCGCCATGGCTGAAGTTCAGCCGCGCCACATCCATCCCGGACTCGACCAGGGCCCGGACGGCGTCGTCGGAGGCCGTGGCGGGGCCGAGGGTGCAAACGATCTTCCCGCGTCTATTCACGTTGACTCATCGTAGTCGTTGATCGATTCAGACGACGGCCAGAGGCAGCGCGCCGGGCCGCACCGGGGCAGGCAGGTCCGACTCCCCCATCAGATAGGTGTCGACGGCGTTGGCCGCGCTGCGCCCCTCGGCGATCGCCCACACGATCAGCGACGCCCCCCGGTGCGCGTCACCGCAGACGAACACGCCCGGCGCCGTGGTCTGCCAGTCGCTGCCGCAGGGCAGCGCGCCACGGTTGTTCAGCGTCAACCCGAGTCCGTCGAGCAACGGCATGTGCTCGACGCCTTCGAAACCGATGGCGAGCAGGGCCATGTCGCAGGGGATCTCGAGCGTGTCGCCGACCGGGACGATGCGGCGGCGGCCCTCGGCGTCGCGTTCCACCTTGACCTCGGCGATCTCCATCGCCCGCACGTGTCCGTGCTCGTCGCCCAGGAAGCGCTGCACGGCGACCTGGTAGCGGCGGTGACCGCCTTCGGCGTGCGCCGGCGACAACCGGGTGCGCAGCACCAGCGGCCACGTCGGCCACGGGGTGCGGGTGTCGTCGCGGGTCTCGGGCGGTTCCGGGTTGTAGTCGAGCTGGGTGACCGATGCCGCGCCTTGGCGGTGCGCGGTGCCCAGGCAGTCCGCACCGGTGTCGCCGCCACCGATGATCACGACGTGCTTACCCCGCGCCGACAGCGGCGACGCACCGTCGCCCTCGCACTCCTTGTTGGCGGGCACCAGGTGGTCCATCGCCAGGTGCACTCCCTCGAGGTCGCGACCCTCGACGAGGTTGTCGCGGGCGCGCAGCGCACCGACCGCCAGCACCACCGCGTCGTGGCGCTCCCTCAGCTGCTCGACCGTCAGGTCGACGCCCACCTCGCAGTCGGTGACGAACCGGGTGCCCTCCGCCCGCATCTGCGCCAGTCGCTGGTCCAGCGTCTTCTTCTCCAGCTTGTACTCGGGGATGCCGTACCGCATCAGCCCGCCGATGCGGTCGTCGCGTTCAAAGACGGTGACGTCGTGACCGGCGCGGGTGAGCTGCTGGGCGGCGGCCAGCCCGGCCGGGCCGGACCCGACCACAGCGACGCGTTTACCGGTGCGGATCGACGCCGGCTGCGGTTCGACGAGTCCGAGTGCCCACGCCTGGTCGGCGATGGTGTTCTCGATGCGTTTGATGGTGACGCTGCCGCCGGTATGGTCTTCGCTGATCGACAGCACGCAGGCCGCCTCGCACGGCGCCGGGCAGAGCCGGCCGGTGAACTCCGGGAAGTTGTTCGTGGCGTGCAGGCGTTCGCTGGCGGCATCCCACCGGCCGCGGCGCACCAGGTCGTTCCACTCGGGGATCAGGTTGCCCAGCGGGCACCCGGCGGATCCGGAGTGGCAGAACGGGATTCCGCAGTCCATGCAGCGACGCGCCTGCTCCGAGACCTCTTCGGCGCGCTCGGGCAGGCTCTGGCGTTCGTACACCTCGTGCCAGTCGCCGACCCGTTCGTCGACGGGCCGCTTGGCGGCCTCGACCTTGGGCACTTTCAGGAACCCGGTGGGATCAGCCACGGCTGGCCTCCATGATCGCGGTGTCGACGTCGCGTCCCTCGGCCTTGGCCATCCGGGTGGCCTGCAGGACGCGCTGGTAGTCGGTGGGCATGACTTTGGTGAACTGGGCGCTGCGGCGCGGCCAGTCCGACAGCACCGAGGTCGCCACCGTGCTGCCGGTGAGTTCGGCGTGCCGGGCCACGACGTCGTGCAGCCAGACCAGATCCTCGGGTTCGAGGCGCTGCAACTCGACCATCGCGGTGTTGACCTTGGCGGGGTTCAGTCCCAGCACGTAGGCGATACCGCCCGACATGCCGGCGGCCATGTTGCGGCCCGTCCGGCCGAGCACCACCACGCGGCCGCCGGTCATGTATTCGCAGGCGTGATCGCCGACGCCCTCGACCACGGCCAGCGCACCGGAGTTGCGCGCGCAGAACCGCTCCCCGACCTTGCCGCGCAGGAACACCTCACCCGAGGTGGCGCCGTAGAGCAGCGTGTTGCCGGCGATGACGTTGTCCTCGGGCAGGAACAGCACGTCGTCGGCGGGTTTGACGATGATCCGGCCACCCGAGAGTCCCTTGCCCACATAGTCGTTGGCGTCGCCGACGAGTTCGATGGTGATACCGGGCGGCAGGAAGGCGCCGATCGACTGTCCGGCCGATCCGGTCAACGTGACGCGGATGGTGTCGTCGGGGAGCCCGCTGGCGCCGTATCGGCGGGTCACCTCCGCACCGAGCAGGGTTCCGACGGTGCGGTTCACGTTGCGGATCGGCAGCTCCAGCCTGACCGGATGCGCGTCTTCCAGGGCGCCCTCCGACAACTGTATGAGGGTTTGGTCGAGCGCCTGGTCCAGTGCGTGGTACTGGTCTTTGAGCTTACGCCGCTGGGTTCTGCCGCTGTGCGCGTCGGTGGGGACGGCGAAGATCGGCGTGAGATCGAGTCCCCTGCTCTTCCAGTGCTCGACTCCGCCTGCGGTGTCGAGCATCTCGGCGTGACCGACGGCCTCGTCGACGCTGCGGAACCCGAGCTCGGCGAGGTGGCGGCGGATGTCCTCGGCGATGAACATGAAGAAGTTCTCGACGAACTCCGGTTTACCGTTGAACCGGGCCCGCAGCTCCGGGTTCTGGGTGGCGACCCCGACCGGGCAGGTGTCGAGATGGCAGACCCGCATCATGATGCAGCCGGCCACCACCAGCGGCGCCGTCGCGAAGCCGAACTCCTCGGCGCCCAGCAGCATGGCGACCATGACGTCGCGGGCGGTTCGCATCCCACCGTCGCACTGGACGGTGATGCGGTCGCGAAGACCGTTGAGCACCAACGTCTGCTGGGCATCGGCGAGGCCGATCTCCCACGGCGCGCCGGCGTGTTTGAGGCTGGTCAGCGGGGCGGCGCCGGTGCCACCGTCGTGTCCGGAGATCAGCACGACGTCGGCGTGCGCCTTGGACACCCCGGCCGCGACCGTCCCGACCCCGACGCTGCTGACCAGCTTGACGTGGATGCGGGCCTGGTCGTTGGCGTTCTTCAGATCGTGGATGAGCTGCGCGAGATCCTCGATCGAATAGATGTCGTGGTGCGGCGGAGGTGAGATGAGCCCGACGCCCGGCGTGGAGTGCCGGGTCTTGGCGATGTTCGGATACACCTTGTAGCCCGGAAGCTGGCCGCCCTCACCGGGTTTCGCGCCCTGGGCCATCTTGATCTGGATGTCGGTGGCGTTGACCAGGTAGTCGCTCGTCACGCCGAACCGGCCGCTGGCGACCTGTTTGACCGCGCTGCGGCGGCGGGGGTCGTAGAGCCGGTCGACGTCCTCCCCGCCCTCGCCGCTGTTCGACCGGCCGCCGAGGTTGTTCATGGCGATCGCCATCGTCTCGTGGGCCTCGGCGCTGATGGAGCCGTAACTCATCGCCCCGGTGTTGAACCGCTTGACGATCTCGCTCGCCGGTTCCACCTCGTCGAGCGGCACCGGCGGACGCGAACCCGTCTTGAACTCGAACAGCCCGCGCAGGGTGCCGCCGTCGCGGGACAGCCGGTCGACCTCCTCGGAGTACTGCCGGAAGACGTCCTGGCGGCCCGTGCGCGTCGAATGCTGCAGCAGGAACACCACTTCGGGGGTGAACAGGTGCAGTTCCCCCTCGCGCCGGAACGCGTACTCCCCGCCCACCTCGAGCCTCCGGTGGACACGCTCGGTCGGGTTCTCCGGGTACGCGCGCCGGTGCCGGAGTTTGACCTCCTCGGCGATGACGTCGAGACCGATGCCGCCGATCTGGGTCGGCGTGCCGGTGAAGTACTCGTCGATGACGTCGCGGTCGATGCCGACCGCCTCGAACGCCTGCGCGGCGGTGTAGGAGGCGACGGTGGAGATGCCCATCTTGCTCATCACCTTCGTCACCCCCTTGCCGAGGGCCTTGAGGTAATTGCGCACGGCGGCCGCGGCCTCGATACCGGTGAGCTCGCCTTCGCGGATCAGATCCTCGATGGATTCGAAGGCGAGGTAGGGGTTGACCGCCGCGGCCCCGAAGCCGATCAGCATGGCGACGTGGTGCACTTCGCGGGCGTCGCCCGACTCCACGACCAGCGCCACCTTCGTGCGTTGTTTGGTCCGTACGAGGTGGTGGTGGACGGCCGACACCGCGAGCAACGACGGGATGGGCGCCCGGGTGTGGTCGGAGTCGCGGTCCGAGATCACCAGCGTGCGAGCGCCTTCGACGATCGCCTCACTGGCCCGGGTTCGCAGTTCGTCGAGCGCCTCGGCCAGCCCCTCGCCGCCACGCTCCACGTCGTAGAGGCCTTTGAGGACCACCGCCTGCAGACCGGGATGCTCGCCGTCGTCGTTGATGTGGACGATCTTGTTGAGCTCGTCGTTGTCGAGCACCGGCCACTTCAGCAGGATCTGCCGGCACGACGCGGCGGTCGGCTCGAGCAGGTTCTGCTCGGGCCCCATGATGCGGGCCATGCTGGTCACCACCTCCTCGCGGATGGCGTCCAGCGGTGGATTGGTGACCTGGGCGAAGAGTTCGACGAAGTAGTCGTAGAGCGGCCGGGACCGTTCGGAGAGCACCGCGGTCGGGGTATCGGTACCCATCGACCCCAGCGGTTCGGCGCCGGAGGCCGCCATCGGGGTGAGCAGGATCCGCAGTTCCTCTTCGGTGTAGCCGAAGGAGATCTGGCGGCGCACCACGGACTCGTGGTTGGGCTGCACCCGGACCCGTTCCGGAAGGGTCGCGAGTTCGAGCAGCCCGGCGTGCAGCCATTCGCGGTAGGCCTCGGACTCCGACAGCTCGAGCTTGATCTCGTCATCGCTGACGATGCGGCCCTCAGCCGTGTCGATGAGCAGCATCTTGCCGGGTTGTAGCCGGCCCTTGGCGACGATCTGCCCGGACGGGACGTCGAGCACACCGCTCTCACTGGCGAGGATGATCCGGTCGTCGATGGTGCGCCACCAGCGGCCGGGCCGTAATCCGTTGCGGTCCAACACCGCTCCCACCAGGGTGCCGTCGGTGAAGGTGACGCAGGCCGGGCCGTCCCACGGCTCCATCAGCGAGGCGTGGAACTGCCAGAAGGCGCGTTCGTCGGCGTCCATCGAGGCGTTGTTCTCCCACGCCTCGGGGATCATCATCAGCACGGCGTGGGGCAGGCTGCGGCCGCCGAGGTGCAGGAGTTCGAGCACTTCGTCGAAGCTGGCCGAATCGGAGGCGTCGGGCGTGCAGATCGGCGACAGCCGGCTCAGATCGCCGGGGATGTTGGCGCTGGCCAGCATCGCTTCGCGGGCGTGCATGCGGTTGCGGTTGCCGCGCACGGTGTTGATCTCACCGTTGTGGGCGACGAACCGGAACGGGTGCGCGAGCGGCCAGGACGGGAAGGTGTTGGTGGAGAAGCGGCTGTGGACGATCGCGATCGCGCTGGTGCAGCGGGCGTCGCGCAGATCGCTGAAGTACAGCGGCAACTGGACCGTGGTGAGCATGCCCTTGTAGGCGATGGTGCGACTGGACAGCGACGGGAAGTACACGTCGGCCGTCTTCTCGGCCCGTTTGCGCAGCGGATAGACGCGCCGGTCCAGTTCGAGGCCACCGGGGCGCTCCCCGTCGAATTTCGGTGCGGCGACGAACAATTGAGCCATGTACGGCATACAGGACAGAGCGGTGGCCCCGACGTCGGCGCCGTCCGGGTCGACCGGAACGGGGCGCCAGCCGAGCACGTCGAGGTTCTCTTCGGCGGCCAGCGCTTCGATCTGACGGGTGGCTTCCGCGCGAGCCACCGGATCCTGCGGGAGAAAACAGATACCGGCCGCGAAGGTGTTGCACCCGTCGCCGGTCGGCTGCGGGAGTTCGAAGTCGAGGACGTCGCGGAACAATTCGACCGGCAGTTGCAGCAGGATGCCCGCGCCGTCACCGCTGTTGGTCTCCGCCCCGGCCGCGCCGCGGTGATCGAGGTGTTCGAGAGCGACGAGTCCGTCGGCGACGATCGAGTGTGACCGTCTGCCCTGGATGTCGGCGATCATGGCGACGCCGCACGAGTCCTTCTCGTGCTCGGGATCGTAGAGTCCCTGCGCGCTGGGTGTGGCCGAGTAGAGCATCGAGGTGCACCTCCGCAGTCCTGAGATGTTGCCGGGACTGCGGCGGCCCGAATTGCCAGTGTATCAGCGCAGGTGGGCGCCTACCCGTCGAGCAACGTCGGGACCAGCGGAAATCCGGGCAGATTGCGGACGACGGTCCAACTCAGCACGGCCACCACGACCACCACGATCGCGCTTGTCGGCATGACCGTTCTGTGCTGACGCCGCCGGATCAGGATCCACGAGGCCAGCAGCGGCAGGCCGACGAGGAGGAAGACGTTGTCGGCGACGGCCGCGGCGATGTCGCCGTGCAGGAGGTCGTGCGTCATACGCAGACCCCCGCACGCCGGACAGTCCCAGCCGGTCAGCAGCTTGAACGGGCAGGGTGGCGCGAGAAAGCCCGGCCTGTGCGGGTCGGCGAGGCCGATGTAGGCCAGCGCACCAGCGAACAGCGCGCCCGTTCCGAGGGTGATGTAGAGCGGGGTACGACTGGGGGTGGGAACGTCAGGTTCCATCGCGCAGGGGAAGACCGTTCGGGTCGCGGACTTTGTCGGTGAAGATCAGGACGGCGTCGACGATCCCCCAGATCACCGCGCCGATGCCGCAGGTGACGAGCCCCACCACCAGCTGCGCGATACCCAGACCGGTCTGCCCGAGATAGATGCGCCCGATCCCGACGAGACCCACCAGGCCGACGAGCTGCAAAAGGCCCGCGACGAATTTGGACTTGTCCGAGTACGGTTCACCGGTCACCGGATGCCGCCCGTAGGGCGCGGACGGGTCGTAATAGGGCGGGTAGTTGCCCGGCGATGGGTACTGCGGCGGGTAGCCGGAGCCGGTCGGAGGCGGCGGATAGCCACCCGGCGGCGGGGGCGGTGTGCCGTCGGGGGTATTGCCGAACTGCGAGGGATCGGTCATGTGATCAGCATGCCAGAAGCCCCTCGCTGCGCGGCGTCAGAAGGGCGGTGGCTCGTCGTCGGGATCTGGTGAGTTTCCCGACAGGAACGCGTAGGTTTCCCGGCGCTCCTTCTGGCGCATCGCGCGGTTGTGCGCGCGTTCCTTGGCGACTGCCGCGGCGCGGTTCTGGGCCCGGGTGCGACGGCGTTGCGGCATCTTCGCGTTCCGGTCGCCCCTTGGGCCGTCGGTCTTCGTCGGTGCGGCGAGTGCGGTCGGCGTGCACAGGGTCGGGAACAGCAGCGCGCTGCCCGGAGTGGTGATGTAGGTATGCCCCGACGGACTGGTCCAGATGACGGCGCCGTCGGGCAACTGCTGGTCCTTCCAGCCGCCGAACGTCTTGATCAGGTGATGCAGACGGCACAGGCTCTTGAGGTTGGCCGCCTGCGTCGGCCCGCCGGCCGCATGGGGAACGGTGTGGTCGATATCGGTGCGCGCCGCGGGCCGATCGCAACCGGGGAATCGGCACGTCAGGTCGCGGCACCGGACATACTCGGCCAGCGCCCTTGACGGGATGTAACGCGGCTCGGGCGGTGCGTCACCGGGGAGCGTGAGCGGGCGCAACTTCGCGGTGCGGGCGACTTCGGCGATGACCTCTGGCGCCAACAGGCCGTCCGCGCCGACCAGTGACCCCTCGTTACTGCCGTTGCCGTCGATGGTGGCCTGGTCGGCGATGACATGGATGACCACCGGGCCGGCGGTCAGACCGCCGGCGGCGCAGTCCGGACGGTCGCAGCGGCATGCCATCCGGTCGGCGCCCACCACCATGGCCTCCACCGCGTCCGCACGGCGCTGGTCCGTGGTACGGGGATCGTGCTCGCAGACGGTCGCGGCCAGGGCGTTGAGGCGCTTGTCGAGGGCGTGGGCCGCGGTGGTGAACAACGTTCCGCCGATGTCCGACAAACCGTCGTTCCGGTCAGCAATCCAGATCTCGCGCCGCTCGAAGGCTTCTTTCCGGCGGCGTTTCGCATCGGGGTCCACCCGGGCGACGATTCGGTCGACGCGCGCCGCGACCTGCTTCTTGCTCAGGGTGGTCCAGCGTGATGCCGCGGCGGCAATCTGGCCGTCGACGGATGCCAGCGCTTCCGGGTCTAGGACGAGATTGATGCGCGTGACGATGGTCTGGAACATGAAGTAATCGATATCGCCGGCGACGAACACGGAACCGACTTGCGGTAGTCGGTCGTGCATCGTGAGCGCATGCTGCACGTGACTTCTGGCCAGACCTGTGCTGATGGTCAACGCGGCGGCGACTTCGGCGCTGACCGTGTCGAGGGTGTCGCAGGCGGCGTAGGCGGCATCGCCGACCTCACGCAGGCGCAGCCGGTAGAGGTCGCCCACGGCGACCAGCATTCGTGCCGTCGCCTGGTTGGCAGCTCGCGCCGAGCCGGCGATGCGATCAACGAGTGACCGCGCCGCCGTCTGCGATTCTTCGAACATGTGTTCGATCGTAGCGGGAGGGTCTGACAATTCTCCCCGGCCGGATCAGCGGCGCTGGGACATCACTTGCTGCGGCGCCACCACCGGCGGCGCGACGGCTCCTCGGTCGGTGCCGTGATGATCTGGTAGGCCGACGCATCGGTCTCGGCGTCGTCACCGGGCTCGGCCGGCTCCTCCTCGGGCTCTGAGACGACGGGCTTCGCAGCCTCATCCGAGTCGGGCTGCTCCTGTGCCTGCGAGTCTTCGAGCGCTTCTGTCTCGGCGGTGACTTGTACGGGTTCCTCGTCGACGAAGTCGCCGACGGCATCGGCAACGGCGATCTCCTCGGCGACGGCCTCGGCCTCTTCGGCCCGCTCCGCTGCCGTCTCGAGATCCTCCTCGGCCTCGGTCTGCGCGACCGTATCCGTGATTGCTTCGGCCACCGCGTCGGCTTCTTCGGCACCCTCGACCGCCGCCTCGTGGGCTTCTTCGGCGGCCTCCTGCGCCGCGACCGCATCCTCACCCTCGACCGCGCCAGCGGTCGTCAACGGCTCACGATCGGCGGTCTCACCGGCCTCGTCAGTGACAGCCTCGGCCTCCTCGGCACCCTCGACCGCCGCCTCATGCGCTTCCTCGGCAGCCTCCTGCGCCGCGACCGCATCCTCGCCCTCAACGGCACCAGCCGTCGTCAACGGCTCACGATCCGCGGCCTCGTCAACAGCCACCTCATCAGAGACAGCCTCGGCCCCTTCGGCACCCTCGACCACCGCCTCGTGGGCTTCCTCGGCAGCCTCCTGTGCCGCGACCGCGTCCTCACCCTCAACCACACCAGCAGTCGTCAACGGCTCACGATCCGCGGCCTCACCAGCCTCGTCAGCGACAGCCTCGGCCCCTTCGGCACCCTCGACCACCGCCTCCGCATGCGCTTCCTCGGCAGCCTCCTGCGCCGCGACCGCATCCTCACCCTCAACCACACCAGCAGTCGTCAACGGCTCACGATCCGCGGCCTCACCAGCCTCCGCGAACTCCACCGCCTCAGCGATCTCCTCCGACGACGCCGACTCCACAGCATCGGCCAACGCCTCAGCCTCAGCCACCGCCTCGACAGGCTCACCAGCAGTCACCTCATCAGCGACAGCATCCGCCTCCTCGGCGAGCTCGACCGCCTCCGCATGCGCTTCCTCGGCAGCCTCCTGCGCCGCGACCGCATCCTCACCCTCAACCGCACCAGCAGTCGTCAACGGCTCACGATCAGCGGCCTCACCAGCCTCAGCGATCTCCTCCGACGACGCCGACTCCACATCATCAGCCAGCGCCTCCGCCTCGGCCTCCGCCTCAGCGTCCTCGGATTCGGCGTCTCCCGCCGCTTTTGCCGCCACGCCCACCCCGGTGGTGGTCGCGACCTCCTTGAGGAACGCCTCCGTTGCCGCGTCGTCGCGCTCCCCGGACTCCCGCTCGGCGGACTCAGGTTCTGCAGGCCGAGGCTCTTCGGCTTCGACGTCTTCGGGTTCGCTGCGCAGCGTCGCCGGATCCTCGCGTCCCCGCGGAGCCGCCATCAGGTACACCACCGCGCCGATGAACACGAACATCGACGTGAACGAGTTGATCCGGATCCCGGCCAGATGCGTCGCCATGTCGGTGCGCAACAACTCGATCCAGAACCGGCCGAGGCAGTATCCCGCGACATACAGCGCGAACAACCTGCCGTGCCCCAGCTTGAACCGCCGGTCCGCCCAGATGAGCACCGCGAAAACCAGCAGATTCCACAGCAGTTCGTACAAGAACGTGGGATGGACGACCTCGAGCACGCGGCCGGTCGACACCCCGATCAGGTCATTGCGCTGACCGCTGGAATCGAGGCGCTCGTAGATCTCCAGACCCCACGGCAGCGTCGTCGGACCGCCGTAGAGCTCCTGGTTGAAGTAGTTGCCGAGCCGGCCGATCGCCTGCGCCAGGATGATGCCGGGAGCGATCGCGTCGCCGAACGCGGGCAGCGGGATGCCGCGGCGCCGACACGCGATCCACGCCCCCACCCCGCCGAGCGCCACGGCACCCCAGATGCCGAGCCCGCCCTCCCAGATGCGGAACGCCGCGATCAGGCCCGCGCCATCGGGGCCGAAGTAGGTCTGCCAATCGGTGATGACGTGGTAGAGACGTCCGCCGACGAGCCCGAACGGCACCGCCCACAATGCGATGTCGTAGATGACGCCGCGCTCGCCGCCGCGCGCCTCCCAGCGGCGGTCCCCCAGCACCAACGCCACGATGATGCCGACGATGATGCACAGCGCGTAGGCCCGCAGCGGGAACGGCCCGAGTTGCCAGACGCCCTGCGGCGGACTCGGAAGGTAAGCGAGCGTGGACGTCACGCCGTCACCCTCTGGCGCACTCCCTCGGCTAGTTCCTCGGTCAGCGCGCGCACCGCGGGCAACCCGTCCTTGAGCGCCGACACGAGCGCCGACCCCACGATCACACCGTCCGCGTAGGCACCGATCTCCGCCGCCTGCGCCCGCGACCGCACCCCGAGGCCAACGCCGACCGGGATGTCGGAAACCTCTTTCACCCGCGCCACCAGCTCGGGGGCCGCACTCGAGACGGCGTCACGTGCACCGGTGACACCCATCGTGGACGCGGCGTAAACGAAACCACGGGTGGCCTCGACGGTCTTGGCCAGGCGCTCCGGCGTCGATGCCGGCGCCACCAGGAAGATGCGGTCGAGGTCATGAGCCTCCGAAGCGGCCATCCACTCGTCGGCCTCTTCGGGAATCAGGTCCGGCGTGATGAGACCCAGTCCGCCGGCCGACGCCAGGTCGCGCGCGAACGCGTCGATCCCCCACCGCAGCACCGGATTCCAGTAGGTCATCACCACCGCGCGGCCGCCGGCCTTGCTGATCGCCTCGACCGCGGCCAGCGTGTCCCGCACCCGGACGCCGCCATGCAGCGCGGCCTCGGTGGCCGCGGCGATCACCGGGCCGTCCATCCCCGGGTCGGAATACGGGATGCCGACTTCGATGATGTCGCAACCCGATTCGACCAGCGCCGTCATCGCCGAGATCGATCCCGGCACATCGGGGAACCCGGTCGGCAGGTATCCGATGAGCGCGGCGCGCTGCTCTTCGCGGCAAGCGTCGAACAAGCCACCCAACCGACTCATGAACCGCCTTTGTCCAGCAGACCGAACCATTGCGCCGCGGTCTCGACGTCCTTGTCCCCGCGGCCCGACAGGTTGACCACGATCACCGCACCGGCCCCGAGTTCGTGGCCCAGTTTCAGCGCACCGGCGACCGCGTGCGCGGACTCGATGGCGGGGATGATGCCCTCGGTGCGGCACAGCAGCGAGAACGCGTCCATCGCCTCGGAATCGGTGATCGGCCGGTACTCGGCCCGCCCGATGTCCTTGAGCAACGCATGTTCGGGTCCCACCCCCGGGTAGTCGAGACCGGCCGAGATCGAATGCGATTCGATCGTCTGGCCGTCTTCGTCCTGCAGCAGGTAGGAGAACGAGCCCTGGAACGCGCCGGGTGACCCGCCGGTGAAAGTCGCTGCGTGCCTTCCGGTTTCGACGCCGTCGCCGGCCGCTTCATAACCGATCAGCCGGACGCCCGGATCGTCGATGAAGGCATGGAAGACGCCGATGGCGTTCGAGCCGCCGCCGACGCACGCCGTCACCGCATCGGGGAGGCGGCCGGCCTGCGCCTGGATCTGCGCGCGCGCCTCCAGCCCGATGATGCGCTGGAAATCGCGCACCATCAGCGGGAACGGATGCGGACCCGCCGCGGTGCCGAAGCAGTAGTACGTCTCGTCGGCGTTGGTCACCCAGTCCCGGAACGCCTCGTTGATGGCGTCCTTGAGGGTCTTCGATCCGGCCTCGACGGAGACCACCTCGGCGCCGAGCAGGCGCATCCGCGCCACGTTGAGCGCCTGACGCGCCGTGTCGACCGCACCCATGTAGATGACGCAGTCCAGGCCGAGCAGCGCACACGCGGTCGCGGTCGCGACGCCGTGCTGGCCGGCGCCGGTCTCGGCGATCACCCGGGTCTTGCCCATCTGCCGGGCCAGCAGCGCCTGCCCGAGCACGTTGTTGATCTTGTGAGAACCCGTGTGGTTGAGGTCTTCTCGCTTCAGGAAGATGCGGGCGTTGCCGGCATGCTCGCTGAGCCGGGTCGCCTCGTACATCGGCGACGGCCGACCGCTGTAGTGGCGCTGCAGCCGGTCGAGTTCGGCGAGGAAGGTCTGATCGCCGCGGGCCTTCTCGTAGGCCGAGGTGACCTCCTCGATCACCGCCATCAGCGCCTCGGGGACCAGACGTCCGCCGTACGGCCCGAAGTGACCGCGGGCGTCCGGGTCGTGACTGGTGGGTTCGGCAACGGCCGCACTCGAGCGCGGCAGATCCGAATCGATGAGCTCGGCCACGCTTATCGCGACGGTTTCGGGCAGGACGGATGCGTACCGGCGGTCACCAGATCGGCGACCGCGCTGCGGGGATCACGGCTGGTGACGACGCCTTCGCCGACCAGCACGGCGTCCGCGCCCGCACCGGCGTAGGCCAGCAGATCGGCGGGGCCACGCACGCCGGACTCGGCGATACGGATGACGTTCGACGGCAGACCCGGGGCGATGCGGGCGAAGCAGTTCCGGTCCACCTCGAGGGTCTTGAGGTTGCGGGCGTTGACCCCGATCACCCGGGCCCCGGCCTGCAGTGCCCGGTCGGCTTCGGCCTCGGTGTGGACCTCGACCAGCGCCGTCATCCCCAGCGACTCCGTGCGCTCCAGCAGCGACTCCAGCGCGGGCTGCTCGAGCGCGGCCACGATCAGCAGCAACATGTCGGCGCCGTGCGCACGGGCCTCGTGGATCTGATACGGCCGCACGATGAAGTCCTTGCGCAGGACCGGGATGGACACCGCGGCACGCACGGCGTCGAGGTCGGCGAGCGACCCGTTGAACCGGCGCTGCTCGGTCAGCACGCTGATCACCCGGGCGCCGCCGTCCTCGTAGGCGCGGGCCAGGTCGGCCGGGTCACCGATCGACGCGAGCTCACCTTTCGACGGGCTGGCCCGCTTGACCTCGGCGATCACCCCGATACCGGGTTCGCGGAGCGCGGCCATCACATCCAGCGGAGGCTTCGCCTGCTGAGCCCGCTCCTTGACCTCGGCGAGACTGACAACGGCTTCACGGGCGGCAACGTCGGCGCGGACTCCTTCGATGATGGAGTCGAGCACGGTCGCCGAACTCATAGCCCGTCGATCCCCCTCTGGTACGTCGCCGGCGGGTGCCGGATGGTTCACACCGAAGGGTAGTCGCAACCGCGGCATCGCCTGTCACCGACCCTTCGTGTCGCGATCAGTGGGATCGTGGCCCTCGTCGAGGGCATCCCACAGCATGCGTTCGGACATCGGCTCCCCCTGTTCGTCCTGCTTCACCGCGGTGGCGCGGCGCGCCGAGGGGGCGGCGTAGCGGCCCGCCGCACCGGCCCCCTTGACCGCCGACCGCATCAGCAGCACTGCGCCCGCGAGCACCAGGCACGCTGCGACCAGCGTGAGCACCGCGCCGGTGTAGTGCCGCGTGGTCCCGGTCAGGTCGGCGACCCGCACCTCGGCCAGATCGGCGGCCCGAGGCGCGACGTCGACGACGACCCACAGCGTGATCGCCAGGTAGGCCATCGCCGCACTGGCCGCCGCCATCAGCACCGCGAGGATCCGCAGCAGCCAGCCCCGCACCGCCAGCACCGCGACCGCCGCCGCCAGCACCAGCAGCGCGAGCGGGATCAGCGCCGTCGACCACTGCGCGCCCGTCAGCGTCGACGACTTCGGCTGGCCCAGGCCGTCGAACGACTGCACGTCCACCCACGTGAATCGCGACGCCACCCACAGCACCGCGGCGCCGACGACGAGCAGGAGTTGCGCGATCCGGGTCATGGTTCGCTCAGCGTCTCGGCGGCGGCGATGGCGTTGAGCACCGCGCGGGCCTTGTTCGCCGCCTCGGTGTACTCGTAGGGGCCGTTGGAATCGGCCACCACACCGCCACCGGCCTGCACGTAGGCGGTGCCGTTGCGCATCAGCGCGGTGCGGATGGCGATCGCGAAATCTGCGTTACCTGCGAAGTCGAGGTAGCCCAGCACACCGCCGTAGAGCCCGCGCCGCGTCTTCTCGACCTCCTCGATCAGCTCCATCGCCCGGACCTTCGGCGCCCCCGACAGGGTGCCTGCCGGGAAACACGCGGTCACCGCGTCCAGTGCGGTCCTGCCCTCGGCGAGACGGCCGGTGACCGTCGACACCAGGTGCATGACGTGGCTGTAGCGCTCGATGTGGCTGTAATCCTCGACCCGGACGGTGCCCGGCTCGCACACCCGGCCCAGGTCGTTGCGGCCCAGATCCACCAGCATCAGGTGCTCGGCGCGTTCCTTCTCGTCGGCCAGCAGCTCCTTTTCGAGCAGCAGATCCTCTTCCTCGGTGTCACCACGCCAGCGGGTGCCGGCGATCGGGTGCGTCGTCGCCTTGCCGTCGGCGACGGTCACCAGCGCCTCCGGACTCGACCCCACCACCG
The DNA here is from genome assembly GCA_050205415.1 of Mycolicibacterium litorale. GTDB lineage: Bacteria > Actinomycetota > Actinomycetes > Mycobacteriales > Mycobacteriaceae > Mycobacterium > Mycobacterium litorale_C. The sequence goes on along the minus strand of JBNMQY010000005.1, from coordinate 201,351 downwards.
AGAAGTCCAGTCCCCCGTCCTCGTCGGGCACGTTGAGCAGGTACATGTACGGGCTGGGATTGGTGACGCGCAGCATCCGGTACACATCCAGGGGATCCGCGCGGGTCGTCATCTCGAACCGCTGCGACGGCACCACCTGGAACGCCTCGCCGGCCTCGATGTCGCCGACGAGCTTCTCGACGATCGCGGTGTACTCCTCCACCGTGCGCTGCGACCGGTGGGTCGGGGCGGGCCGGGAGAAGGTGGCCACCGACGACGGCAGCGACTGCCCCAGTGCCCGGGTCATCACGTCGAGCCGGTCGACGGCGTCGTCGTACGCGCCGTCCACGTTCTCGTCGGTGCCGTTCCAGTTCACGGCGTTGGCGATCAGGGTGATGGTGCCCTCGTGGTGGTCGACCGCGGCGATGTCGGTGGCCAGCAGGAGCAGCATGTCGGGCAACCCGAGGTCGTCGACGGCCAGCGACGGCAACCGCTCCAGCCGGCGCACCATGTCGTAGGCGAAGAACCCGACCAGACCGCTCGACAGCGGCGGCAGGCCCGGTAGCGCCGCCGTCTCCAGCAGCGCCAGCGTCTCGCGCAGCGCGTGCAGCGGATCGCCGCCGCTCGGCGCGTCCTTGGGCGTGACGCCCAGCCACACCGCCTCACCGTCGCGCACCGTCAACGCCGACGGCGCACCCGCACCGATGAACGACCACCGCGACCACGACCGGCCGTTCTCGGCGGATTCGAGCAGGAAGGTCCCCGGCCGGTTGGCGGCGAGCTTGCGGTACGCCGACAGCGGCGTCTCGCTGTCGGCGAGCACCTTGCGGACCACCGGCACCACGCGATGCTCGGCGGCCAGCGCCCGGAAATCCTCGCGGGACGTGGTGTTCGCCAGCGACGAGCGCTCGCGGGCGGGGGTGGCGGTCGTCTGCACGGCGCAATTCTCCCAGACTGACGGGACACGCAGCACACTCAGGCGGCGTAGCGTGACTGACCATGAAACGCGGTGACCGGGTCGACGAGTTCGAACTGCCCGACCAGACCGGTGCGGTGCGCAGTCTCACGGCATTGCTGGCCGACGGACCGGTGGTGCTGTTCTTCTATCCGGCGGCGATGACGCCCGGCTGCACCAAGGAGGCCTGCCACTTCCGCGACCTGGCCGCCGAGTTCGCCGCCGTCGGCGCCACGCGGGTCGGGATCAGCACCGATGCCGTGGACAAACAGGCCCGATTCGCCGACACCCAGCGCTTCGACTACCCGCTGCTCTCCGACGCCGACGGGGCCGTCGCCGCGCGGTTCGGCGTCAAACGGGGCCTGCTCGGCAAGTTCCTGCCGGTCAAACGCACCACATTCGTGATCGACACCGACCGCACCGTGCTCGACGTGTTCTCCAGCGAATTGAACATGGAGGCGCATGCCGACAAGGCGCTGGCCGTGTTGCGGCAGCGCCAATCCGCCTAGCCCTCGGGGCCGAGCAGCTCGTCGGCGTCGAAGCAGGTGTGCGTGCCGGTGTGGCAGGCGGGACCGGTCTGATCCACCTCGAGCAGGATGGTGTCGCCGTCGCAGTCCAGCCGCACCGAATGCACGTACTGGGTGTGACCCGACGTCTCGCCCTTGACCCAGTGCTCACCGCGCGAACGCGACCAGTAGGTGGCCCGGCGGGTGCGCATTGTGCGGTCGAGCGCGATGTCGTCCATCCACGCCACCATCAGCACCTGCCCGGTGCCCCGCTCCTGCGCGACCGCGGCGAACAGTCCGTTGGCGTCGCGCTTGAGCCGGGACGCGATCTCCGGGTCGAGAGGCATTACCGCACCGTGATCCCCTCCGCGGCCATCGCCGCCTTCACCTGCCCGACGGTGAGCTCCTTGAAGTGAAAGACGCTGGCCGCCAACACCGCATCGGCACCGGCGTGGACGGCGGGCGCGAAGTGTTCGACGGCGCCGGCACCGCCGCTGGCGATCACCGGCACGGTCACCGCACCGCGCACCGCACGCAGCATCGGCAGGTCGAATCCGGCCTTGGTGCCGTCGAAGTCCATCGAGTTCAGCAGGATCTCTCCGACCCCGAGTTCGGCTCCGCGCGTGGCCCATTCGACGGCGTCGATGCCGGTCCCGCGACGGCCGCCGTGGGTGGTGACCTCCCAGCCGGACGGGGTGGGCGGCTCCCCCTGCGGCACGGTCCTGGCGTCGACCGACAGCACGATGCACTGTGAGCCGAACTGCCGGGCCAGCTCGGCCAGGAGCTCCGGGCGCGCGATCGCGGCGGTGTTCACCGAGACCTTGTCGGCACCCGCCCGCAGCAATGCGTCGACGTCTTCGACGGCGCGGACCCCGCCGCCGACGGTCAGCGGGATGAAGACCTGTTCGGCGGTGCGGCGCACCACGTCGAGCATCGTGGAGCGACCGGACGACGATGCGGTGACGTCGAGGAACGTCAGTTCGTCGGCGCCCTCCGCGTCGTAGACGGCGGCGAGTTCGACCGGGTCGCCCGCATCGCGCAGGTTCTCGAAGTTCACACCCTTGACCACCCGGCCGGCGTCGACGTCCAGGCACGGGATCACGCGGACGGCGAGCCCTCTGTCGGCGGCCACTAGAACTCCTCCGGGGCGCCGACCGCTGCGACGATGTCGAGGATCTCGCCGTGCACCTGCGGTGAGCCGGCCAGCACCGACTTCGATTCCGGGGTCCAGTCCGCCCCGGCCAGATCGGTGACGACACCGCCCGCGGCCCGCACCAACGCGACTCCGGCGGCGTGATCCCAGATGTGGTGACCGAAGCTGATCGCCCCGCCGAGCACGCCGGCCGCGGCGTAGGCCAGGTCGAGCCCGGTCGCGCCGTGCATCCGGATCCGGTTGCACCGCTTGCTGAGGTTCTCCAGCAGCGCCACCCGCCACCGCCCGGGGAACCGGCCATGGGAGTCGATGTTGAAGGTGCCGGTGCCCACCACACACTCCGACAACGAACCGGTCTGCAGCGGGGGCTGCGCAACGCCGTTGACGTACAAGGGTTTTCCCACCACGGCGGTGTAGCGCTGGGACATGAACGGCAGCCAGGTCAGCCCGGCGACGGGCTCGCCGTCGCGCAGCAGGCCGAGCAGGATCGCGGCGGTCGGCAGGCCGGCGGCGTAGTTGAACGTGCCGTCGATGGGGTCGAGCACCCACACCAGCGGGGAGTCGATGGCGGCGCCGCCGTACTCCTCGCCGTGCACCTCGATGCCGGTGGCCGCGTTGAGCGCGTCGACGACCTGGCGTTCGATCTTCAGGTCCACCTCGGTGGCGAAGTCGTTGCCCTTCTTCTGCACCGCGGAGTCAGCGCGGTGCCCGCTGATGAAGGGTTCCGACGCGGCGTCGAGTATCACGGCAGCCTCGTCGACCAGACCCTGCAGGTCGGTCTCGTCCAGTGCCATCGACGTCCTACTGCCCTACCGCTGCTAGCGCCTCGGGCAGCGTGAAACGCCCGGCGTACAACGCTTTTCCGACGATCGCACCCTCGACGCCGCGGCCGGTCAGGGTGCCGATCGCACGCAGGTCGTCGAGGCTGGAGACGCCGCCGGAGGCGATCACCGGCGCATCGGTGCGGTCGGCGACACTGCCCAGCAGGTCCAGGTTCGGGCCCTGCAGGGTGCCGTCCTTGGTCACGTCGGTCACGACGTAGCGCGAGCACCCTTCGGAATCCAGGCGGTCGAGCACCTCCCACAGGTCTCCGCCGTCGGTCTCCCACCCGCGTCCGCGCAACCGGTGCTGACCGTCGACGATCTTCACGTCCAGGCCGACAGCCACCTTCTCGCCGTATTCGGCGACGACCTTCGCGCACCACTGCGGGTTCTCCAGGGCCGCGGTGCCGATGTTGACGCGGGCGCACCCGGTGGCCAGCGCGGCTTTGAGCGAGTCGTCGTCCCGGATGCCCCCGGACAGCTCGACCGCGACGTCGAGGCGGCCGACGACATCGGCGAGCAGTTCGCGGTTCGAACCGCGGCCGAACGCGGCGTCGAGGTCGACCAGGTGGATCCACTCCGCCCCGTCGCGCTGCCAGCCGAGCGCGGCGTCGAGCGCCGACCCGTACTCGGTCTCACTCCCGGCCTTGCCCTGGACGAGGCGCACGGCACGGCCCTCGACGACGTCGACGGCGGGAAGGAGGATCAACGGCTTCTCAGACACGGGCTTCTCTGGCACGACGGACAACCTTAGATCAGAGCCCCTCGACCCAGTTGCGAAGCAGCGCCGCGCCGGCGTCCCCGCTCTTCTCCGGGTGGAACTGGGTGGCCGACAGCGGACCGTCCTCGACCGCGGCGAGGAACGGCACATGGTGCGTGGCCCAGGTGAGGCGGGCGGACTCGTCACCCTCCCACTGCTGTGCGGCGTAGGAGTGCACGAAGTAGAAGCGGGTGTCGGGATCGAGGCCGCGGAACAGCGTGCTGCCCGCGGGGGCGTCGACGACGTTCCAGCCCATGTGCGGGATCACCGGCGCGTCGAGCCGGACGACCGAACCCGGCCACTGTCCGCAGCCGGCGGTCTCTACACCGAATTCGACGCCGCGGGAGAACAGGATCTGCATACCCACGCACACCCCGAGGACGGGGCGGCCCGCGGCGACCCGCTCGGCGATGATCTTCTCCCCGCCGATCTCGCGCAGCCCGGCCATACACGCCTCGAACGCACCGACACCCGGGACCACCAGGCCGTCGGCGTTGAGCGCAGCGTCGGCGTCAGCGGTGACCTCGACATCGGCGCCGGTCCGTTCGACCGCGCGCTGCGCCGAGCGCAGATTCCCCGACCCGTAGTCGAGGATGACGATTTTCCGGCTCACAGTGAGCCCTTCGTGGACGGCACACCGGTGACGCGCGGATCGAGTTCGACGGCCTGGCGCAACGCGCGGGCGACGGCCTTGTACTGCGCCTCGGTGATGTGGTGCGGGTCGCGGCCGTAGAGCGTGCGCACGTGCAGCGCGATGCGCGCGTTGAACGCCAGCGATTCGAAGACGTGCCGGTTGATCACCGTGTGGTAGGGCACGGTGGAACCGGCAATGGTGAACTCCACCATGGATTCCGGCTCCCCGGTATGGACGCAGTACGGCCGGCCGGAGACGTCCACCGCGGCGTGCGCGAGGGTTTCGTCCATCGGGATGAACGCGTCACCGAAGCGGCGGATGCCCTTCTTGTCGCCCAGCGCCTGGCCGAGCGCCTGCCCGAGCACGATCGCGGTGTCCTCGACCGTGTGGTGCCCCTCGATCTCGATGTCGCCCTTGGCGTGGACGGTCAGGTCGAAGCTGGCGTGGCTGCCCAGCGAGGTGAGCATGTGGTCGAAGAACGGGACGCCGGTGTCGATGTCGACGATCCCGGTGCCGTCCAGGTCGAGGTCGACGACGATGTCGGACTCTTTGGTCGTGCGTTCGACGCGGGCACGGCGCGTGCCGGTCAGCATGTCGGTCATGAGGCTCCTAGTGTTGCAGCGAGTTCGGTCTCGGCGAGGCGGGCGGACGCGGCCAGCAACGCATCGTTCTCCTCGGCCAGTCCGGTGGTGGCCCGCAGGTACCCGGGGATGCCCACATCGCGGATGAGCACCCCCTGATCCAGGTAGCGCTGCCAGGTGGCCGGCGCGTCGGCGAACTCCCCGAACAGGATGAAGTTGGCGTCGCTGGGGATCACCCGGAAACCCAACTGGCTCAACCCGTTCGCCACGCGGTCGCGTTCGGCGATCAGGGTGGCCACACTGGCCAGTGTGTCGTCGGCGTGCCGCAGCGCGGCGCGGGCGGCGGCCTGGGTCAGCGAGGACAGGTGGTAGGGCAACCGCACGAGCAGCATCGCCTCGATCACGGCGGGCGCGGCGACCAGGTAGCCGAGGCGTCCACCGGCGAAGGCGAAGGCCTTGCTCATCGTGCGGCTGACCACGAGCTTCGTCGGGTATTCGTCGATCAGCGCCACACCGCTGGGCTGCGAGGAGAACTCCCCGTAGGCCTCGTCGAGGATCAGGATGCCCGACGGCATCGCATCGAGCAGCCTGCGCAGATCGTCGAGCGGAACACTTTGTCCGGACGGGTTGTTCGGGCTCGTCACGAAGACGATGTCGGGCCTGCGGGCGGCGATCTGGCCCACCGCGGTGTCGACGTCGAGGCTGAAGTCGTCGGCGCGCACCGTCTGCAGCCACTCGGTGCGGGTGGCATCCGAGATGATGGGGTGCATCGAATACGACGGCACGAACCCGATCGCACTGCGGCCAGGTCCGCCGAAGGCCTGCAGCAGCTGCTGCAGCACTTCGTTGGAACCGTTGGCCGCCCAGAGGTTCTCGACGCCCAACTCGACACCGGTCTGCAGGTTGAGGTAGTCGGCGAGGTCGCTGCGCAACGCGACCGCGTCGCGGTCGGGATACCGGTGCAGCTCGGCGGCGACCTCCCCGACCGAGCGGGTGACGTCGTCGACGAGCGCCTGACTCGGCGGGTGCGGGTTCTCGTTGGTGTTCAACCTCACCGGAACCTGCAGCTGCGGTGCGCCGTACGGCGATTTGCCGCGCAGATCATCGCGCAGCGGCAGATCGGCGAGGGTGATGCGCTGCCCGACCGTCACCGTTCGAACCTCCGTCGCACCGCTTCACCGTGTGCCGGCAGGTTCTCGGCGTTGGCCAGGGTGATGACGTGACCGGAGACGTCCTTGAGCGCTGCCTCGGTGTAGTCGACGACGTGGATGCCGCGCAGGAACGTCTGCACCGACAGCCCGCTCGAGTGCCGGGCACACCCCGCGGTCGGCAGCACGTGGTTGGACCCGGCGCAGTAGTCGCCGAGGCTGACCGGCGCGTAGGGACCGACGAAGATCGCCCCGGCCGAGCGGACCCGGCCCGCCACCGCGGCGGCGTCGGCGGTCTGGATCTCGAGGTGTTCGGCGGCGTAGGCGTTGACCACCCGCACCCCGGCGTCGAGGTCGTCGACGAGCACGATCGCGGACTGCTGACCCGTCAGCGCGGTGCTGACACGCTCGCGGTGCACCGTCGTCTCCAACTGCCGCCGCAGTTCGACGTCGGTGGCGTCGGCCAGGTCGGCGCTGGTGGTGACCAGCACGCTGGCGGCCATCTCGTCGTGTTCGGCCTGGCTGATCAGGTCGGCGGCGACGTGCACCGGATCGGCGGTGTGGTCGGCCAGGATCGCGATCTCGGTCGGGCCGGCCTCGGCGTCGATACCCACCTGCGAGCGGCAGATCCGCTTGGCGGCGGTGACGTAGATGTTGCCCGGTCCGGTGATCATGTCGACCGGCGCGAGTTCGGCGCCGGCTGCATCTCCCACGTCGGTGCCGCCGTAGGCCAACAGCGCGACCGCCTGGGCGCCGCCGACCGCCCACACCTCGTCGACGCCGAGGAGTTCGGCCGCCGCCAGGATGGTCGGGTGCGGCAGGCCGCCGTGCTCGGCCTGCGGCGGGCTGGTGATCACCAGCGAATCGACGCCCGCGGTCTGGGCCGGCACCACGTTCATCACGACACTCGACGGGTAGACGGCGTTGCCGCCCGGCACGTAGAGGCCGACGCGCTCGACGGGCACCCAGCGTTCGGTGACCGTCGCCCCGGGCGCCAGCGTGGTCGTCGTATCGGTGCGGCGCTGGTCGGCGTGCACCGCGCGGGCCCGCTCGATCGCCACCCCGAGGGCCACGCGGATGTCCGGGTCCAGGTCGGCCAGCGCCGCGGCCAGCCGCTCGGCGGGCACCCGCACGGCGTCGGGCCGGATACCGTCGAACGACTGGCCGTACTCGAGGGCGGCCTCGGCGCCGCGTGCGGCGACCGCGTCGACGATCGGGCGGACCTTCGGCACGACGGCGTCGACGTCTACCCCGCCGCGGGGCAGCGCCGACCGCAACTGGGCGGCCGACAACGTCCTGCCGCGCAAGTCGATGCGGGCCATCGTCACCGGCGATACATTCACGCTGTCCATTGTCCCAGAGCAGGCCAAATCGTATTGGAGCCGTCGTGTCGGAGCTGCCCAAGATGTTCCCGGAGTGGCTGGATCGCATCCAGGTCAAGTACTTCAACCCGGTCATCAGGCCGCTGGCCGGGCGCGTACCCGGGCTCGCACTCATCAAACACACTGGTAGGAAGTCCGGGAAGCGCTTCGAGACGCCGGTGACCGCCTACCGCAAAGGCAACGAGGTGGCGATCGTGCTGGGCCACGGGATGACCGACTGGGCCAGGAACGCCCAAGCCGCCGGCGGCGCCGACCTGAAGCTCTTCCGTGACGAAGTGCACATCGTCAATCCCCGGATCGTGCCCAACGGACGCGAGGTGGCGGCGTTGCCGGGCTATGCCCGGCGTCAGGCCCGCAACCTCGCGGTGTTCGTCGCCGACGTCGGCTGACCGGTCGTCACCATGGCGTGGGAACTGTGGCTGACCTTCCTCGGCGCGGCGATCATGATCAGCGTGTCCCCCGGCGCCGGGGCGGTGCAGTCGATGGCCACCGGTCTCACCCACGGGGTGGTCCGCGGCTACTGGAGCATCGTGGGTCTGGAGATCGGGTTGATGCTGCAGCTCGCGCTGGTGGCGGTCGGGCTCGGCGCCGTCGTGACCAACTCCGTCGTCGCGTTCCACGTCATCAAATGGGTCGGGGTGGCGTATCTGCTGTACCTGGCGGTGCGGCAGTGGCGCACCGCTGCGGTGGACCTGCGCGACCAGCTCACGGAGGCGGTCGACGGCGGTCGGGTGGCGCTGCTGGTGCGGGGCTTCCTCGTCAACGCCACCAACCCGAAGGGCCTGGTGTTCTTCCTGGCAGTGCTTCCGCATTTCGTGGTGCCGACCGCACCGCTGGTACCGCAGTATCTGGCGATCGGCGCGACGATGATCGCCATCGACCTGGTGGTGATGGGCCTCTACACCGCGATGTCGGTCCGGCTCGTCCGCTGGCTGCACACGCCGCGCCAGCAGACGGTCCTCAACCGGGTTTTCTCCGGGCTGTTCGCCGCCGCCGCGGTGGTGCTGTCGCTGGTGCGGCGTGGGCCGGCCGCTGCCTAGACGTCCAGCCCGATGTCGAGGACGCGCACCGAATGGGTGAGCGCCCCGACGGCGAGGTAGTCGACGCCGGTGCCCGCGTACTCGGCGGCGCTGGCCAGCGTCAGCCCGCCGGAGGATTCGAGTTTCGTCGACGGTGAGCGGGAGTCGCGGCGCTGGACGGCGATCTGGGTCTGCCAGACCGGGAAGTTGTCCAGGAGCACCAACTCGACCCCCTCGGCGAGTACCTCGTCGAGTTGCTCGAGGGAGTCCACCTCGACCTCGCAGGGCAGGCCGGGCGCGGCGGCCCGCACCGCCCGCAGCGCGGCGACCACCGAACCGGCGGCCGCGACGTGGTTGTCCTTGATCAGCGCCGCATCGCCCAGCCCCATGCGGTGGTTCTCGCCGCCGCCGACCCGCACCGCGTACTTCTGCAGGGCCCGCAACCCCGGCAGCGTCTTGCGGGTGTCGCGGATCTTGGCGTTCGTGCCCGCCACCGCGTCGACCCACGTCGCGGTCGCGGTCGCGATCCCCGACAGATGCGAGACGAGGTTGAGCATCGTGCGCTCGGCGGTGAGCAGCCCCCGCGTCGGAGCCTGCAGGGTGAGCAGCGCGGCGCCCGGCTCGAGCCGGGTGCCGTCCTCGACGCGGTCGGTGACGCGGTAGCCGTCGGCGCCGATCACCTCGTCGAGCACGAGCAGCGCGAGGTCGACGCCCGCCGCCACGCCCGGCTCGCGGGTGCGCATCGACGCGGTGGTGGTCGCGTCCGCCGGGACGGTGGCCTGCGTCGTCACGTCGGGCCCGTATCGCAGATCCTCGTCCAGCGCCCGCGTGACCACCGCGCGCGCCTCGGCGATCTGCAGCTCCGATAGTTGCCTCAGCAGCACGCTCCGGCCCTCACCTTCAGTTCCACGAGTCCGTTCTCGTCCAGGTCGACGACACCGCTGACCGCCTGCGCCGGATCGGTGTCGGGGAAATCGCCGCGCTGATGGCACCCGCGCGACTCCGTACGGTGCAGCGCGGCGGCAGCCACCGCCCGCGCGGCCAGCGTGAGCGCGGCGTCCTCGAGGTCGGCGCGGGTGCGCACCGGGCGGGTCGCCGCACCCGCGAGCGCATCGCAGAGGCGGCCGAGCCCGGCGGCGTCGCGGACCACCGAGGCGTCGCGGCTCGTCGCCGCCTGCAGCTGCCCGCGGCCGAGCGCCTCGACCGTGAGGCGGTCCGGGGCGGCGGCGCGGCTCGGGCCCGCGGCGGCCGCGTGGTCGGCGGCGCCGCGGCCCGCGCGGGCGCCGACGACCAGACCCTCGAGCAGGCTGTTGGACGCCAGCCGGTTGGCGCCGTGCATACCGGTGCGCGCCACTTCCCCCGCCGCGAAGAGACCGGGCAGCGCGGTCCGGCCGTCGACGTCGGTGAGGACGCCGCCGCAGCTGTAGTGCGCCCCGGGGACCACCGGGATCAGGTGGCGGGCGGGGTCGATGCCGGCCCGCCGGCACGCGGCGGTGACGGTCGGGAAGCGGTGCGCGACCCCGCCGAGGTGGCGGGCGTCGAGGTAGACACACGGATCGCCGGTGGCCTTCAGCCGTGCGTCGATGGCGCCCGCGACCACGTCGCGCGGCGCGAGATCACCCATCGGGTGTATGCCCGCGGTGACCGAATCGCCTTGTGCGTCGACGAGTTTCGCGCCCTCTCCGCGGAGTGCCTCGGTGATCAGCGGACGCCTGCCGCCGGCCCGCCCGTCGAAGAGCATGGTCGGGTGGAACTGGACGAACTCGACGTCGGCGACCGCCGCACCCGCCCACAGGGCGAGTGCGATCCCGTCGCCGGTGGACGCCTCGGGGTTGGTGGTCGCCGCGTACAGGTGGCCGAGGCCGCCGGTGGCCAGCACCACTGCCGGCGCATGGATGACGCCGAAGCCGTCGTCGTTGAGCACCAGCACGCCGGTCACCGCGGTGTCGTCACGCAGGACGCGGACAGCGACGTGGCGGTGCCGGATGTCGAGCACCCGTGCCGCGTGGTCGAGTGCCCGCTGCACCTCGGCGCCGGTCGCGTCGCCGCCGGAGTGGATGATGCGGCGCTGCGAATGGCCGCCCTCGCGGGTCAGCGCCCAACGGCCAGGGCCGGCCTCGTCGAAGCGGGCGCCGTCGGCGACGAGATCGCGCACGGCTCGGTGACCGTCGGCCACGATCGAGTGCACCGCCTCGGCGTCGCACAGCCCGCCGCCGGCCGCGAGCGTGTCGGCGACGTGGGCGTCCACCGAGTCACCGGTGTCCGGCAGCACCACGGCGATGCCGCCCTGGGCGTACCCGGTGGCTGTCGACCCGGCCTGGTCGTCGGCCTTGTTCAGCACGACGACCTTGCGGCCGCGGCGGTGCGCGGCCAGCCCGGCGACCAGACCGGCGACACCGGTCCCGATCACCACGACGTCGGCGCGCTGCTGCCAGTGCGTGGAGCCGCCGCAACCGCGGGCGATGGTCATTCCCCGCCGCCGGGTTGCCCGATCTCGATCATCCGCTGGACACTGCGCCGGGCCAGCCGCGCGGTCTCCGGATCGACGTCGACCTCGTCGGTGCCCTCGGCGAGGCAGCGCAGCAGGGTGGCCGGGGTGATCATCTTCATGTACCGGCAGGACGCCCGGTCGTTGACCGCCCGGAAGTCGATCTCCGGGGCGGCGCGGCGCAACTGGTGCAACATGCCGACCTCGGTGGCGACCAGCACCTGGGTGGCGCGGCTCTCGCGGGCCGCGTCGAGCATGCCGCCGGTCGACAGGATCTTCACCCGCTCCTCGGGGAACGCCCCTTCACCGGCGAGGTAGAGCGCCGAGGTGGCGCAGCCGCATTCCGGGTGCACGAACAGCTCGGCATCCGGATGGGCGCGGGCCTGGTCGGCGAGCTCGTCGCCGTTGATGCCGGCGTGCACGTGACACTCCCCCGCCCAGATGTGCATGTTGGTCCGGCCGGTGACGCGGCGGACGTGCGCGCCGAGGAACTGGTCGGGGCAGAACAGCACCTCGCGGTCGGCGGGGATGGAGGCCACCACCTCGACGGCGTTCGACGAGGTGCAGCAGATGTCGGTCTCGGCCTTCACCGCGGCGGTGGTGTTGACGTAGGAGACCACCACCGCGCCGGGGTGTTCGGCCTTCCACTCACGCAGTTCCTCGGCGGTGATGGAATCGGCCAGTGAGCACCCGGCCAGCGCGGTCGGGATCAGGACGGTCTTGTCCGGCGAGAGGATCTTCGCCGTCTCGGCCATGAAATGCACCCCGCAGAACACGATGGTGTCCTCGGGCGCCTCCGCCGCGATGCGCGACAGCGCCAGGGAGTCACCCACGTGGTCGGCGACGTCCTGGATCGCGGGCAGCTGGTAGTTGTGCGCGAGCACGGTGGCGCCGCGCTGCCGGGCCAGCCGGCGGATCTCGGCGGCCCACTCCTCGGTGGGCTGGATGTCGTCGGCGCCGCCGCCGAAACCGGCCGGGAACGTCTCGTCAAGCAGCGTCACGGGGACTCCCTCGGTGTCGATCCGGTTTTCGACTTATAATCGAAAACGTGCCTCATACTAGCACCGCGCACGAAGTGCTCGCCGTCGTGTTCCAGGTTCGGGGGGTGACCCCCGACGATCCCGGCCACCCCGCCCTGCACGTGCTGCTGTGGCAGCGCGCGCTGGAACCCGAGCGCGACCGGTGGTCGCTGCCGGGCGGCCGCCTCGGCCACGACGAAGACCTCACCACCTCGGTGCGCAGGCAATTGGCCGAGAAGGTGGACCTGCGTGAGGTTGCCCACCTCGAACAACTCGCGGTGTTCGCCGACCCCGCCCGCGTTCCCGGGACGCGGACCATCGCGTCGACGTTCCTCGGCCTGGTCCCGTCCCCCGCCACCCCGGCCCTGCCCGCCGACACCCGCTGGCACCCGGTGTCCGAACTGCCCGACATGGCGTTCGACCACCGTCCGATGGTCGAATACGCCCACACCAGGTTGGCCGCCAAACTGTCCTATACCAACATCGGATTCGCCCTCACCCCAACGGAATTCGCGTTGTCGACGCTGCGCGACATCTACGGAGCGGCGCTGGGATACCAGGTGGACGCCACCAACCTGCAGCGCGTCCTCGAGCGCCGCAACGTCATCACCAGGACGGGTTCGACCGCCCGTTCGGGGCGCGCAGGCGGCCGGCCACCGGCGCTGTACCGCTTCACCGAGTCGCGCTATCGGGTCACCGACGAATTCGCCGCACTTCGCCCACCCGGGTGAGGCGAGTGGAATCTCATAGACCTCTTAAGTAGCCTTGGCCGGATGGACTTGGGCAGCGTGGCGCGGGAAACCGGCGCCGAGTGGATCGGGCAGCCGCACCACGAGGACGTCGTCCGCGGATCCCGCCCGGCCGTCCCTGCCAAAGATCCCTTCTACGAACCCCCCGCCGGTTTCGAACACGCTCGTCCGGGCACCGTGCTGCGCTCCCGCGACGTCGAGCTCGCGTTCATGGGGCTCGTCCCGCAGAAGTTCACCGCGACACAGCTGCTCTACCGCACGACCGACTTCGCCGGGGACCCGCACGCCACCGTCACCACCGTCGTGCGGCCGACCGAACGCGACCCGAAGAAACCCTGCCCGATCGTCTCCTATCAGTGCGCGATCGACGCCATCGCCGGACGCTGTTTCCCGTCCTACGCGCTGCGCCGCGGCGCCAAAGCCGTCGGCGCGCTCGCGCAGGTCGAGTTCCTGCTGATCGCGGCCGCGCTGGCCGAGGGCTGGGCCGTCTCGGTCCCCGACCACGAGGGGCGCGACGGTATCTGGGGCGCCCCGTTCGAACCCGGCTACCACATCTTGGACGGCATCCGCGCCGCCGTGAACTGCGACCGCCTCGGCCTGTCGGCGCAGGCGCCGGTCGGCCTGTGGGGCTACTCCGGCGGCGGGTTGGCCACCGCGTGGGCCGCCGAGACCTGCGCCGACTACGCCCCTGAGATCAACGTCGTCGGGGCGGTCCTCGGCTCCCCCGTCGCCGATCTGGGCAATGCGTTCCGCCGGCTCAACGGCAGTTTCTTCTCCGGCCTGCCCGCGATGGTCGTGGCAGCGCTGACGCACAGCTACCCCGAGCTCAACCGCGTCATCCAGGAGCACGCGACCGACACCGGCAAGGCGATGCTGCTGCGCATCGAGAAGATGACCACCGCGCATGCGGTGCTGCGGTGGGTGCGCATGGACATGGGCAAGCTGGTCGACCAGCCGCTCGAGGAGATCCTGCAGACGCCCGAGGTCCAGCACGTGTTCGACAGCATCAAGCTCGGCACCGCGACGCCGACGCCGCCCGTGCTGATCGTGCAGGCCGTCCACGACAAGATCGTCTCGGTCGACGACATCGACGCGCTGATCGACACCTACAGCAGCGGCGGCGCACACGTCACCTACCACCGCGACATGTTCAGCGAGCACATGCTGCTGCACCCGATGTCGGCGCCGATGACGCTGCGCTGGTTGCGGGACCGGTTCGCCGGCCGACCGCTCAGTGAGCACCTCGTCCGCACCAAATGGCCGACGCTGCTCAACCCGTCGACCTACCGCGGCATGCTCCGGCTCGCCGCGATCAGTGCGAAGGTGATTGCGGGCCGACGGGTAGAACGCCGTCCGCTGTCACAGTTCGACCGCTGAACGGTTCGAACTCCTGGGGCGGCCACGCGCCCAGGTCGTCGCGCGAGTTCGCGACCGCGCACATCGCGTAGACGAGTGCGCCGACGGCGGCCGGAAAGACGAGTGAGCACGCGATCTGCAGCGGGGTGTGTCCGAAGAACACCGAGGGCGCCTCGATCACGTAGTGCACCCGGCGTTCCGGCGTGACCGGTGCGGCGGCCACGTCGACCGCCTCGTACCGCATCCGCATCAGCGCCGCGCCGACACCCGCCGCGACCGCGGCGCCGCCCCCGCTGCCGACCACCAGGGCGGTGACGAGCAGGGCGCCGCGGTGGGCGCGCCACTGCCACAGCCACACCGCCGCCACCACGGAGACGACCGTGAGCATCCCGACGAACAGGGCGGCCGCGGTGAAGAAATGGTCGGCCTCGCCACCGAGGTAGGCCCGGGCCCGGTCACCGGACCGCGTCAGCGCGACGACACCGTGCACCGGCGGGGCCAGCACCGACCACACCGCGCCGGTGACGGCGCCGGCCAGCACCAGCCCGACGACCGCGGTCATCGCGGCCCGCCGCCGCGAGATCCGCGGCCGCGCAGGATCGTTCACCGCTTCATCGGTCATCGCAACATGGTTCAACGCTGTGTCTCCAGGTCCTTGGAATCGACGACTCCGTGCCGGGAACACTTCGCCCACCAGCCGTCCGGGCGCACCTGCACCACCATCCGGCGGCCGCACTCGGCGCAGAACCGGGGCGGTTCCAGACCGAGTTGGGCCGCGGTGGGAACCGTTGTTCCCGCCGCTTCACTGTTGCACACGCCGGTGTAGACGTTGTAGCGGCCGGCGCCGACGGGCGCGGGCAGATCGCTTCCCATCTACAGGCTGGCGTTGAGCGCCTTGATCGGCATCTGCAGATCGTCGAGCAGTTCGAGATCGGCCTCCGCCGGACGCCCGAGGGTGGTCAGGTAGTTGCCGACGATGACGGCGTTGATGCCGCCGAGGATGCCCTTCTTGGCGCCGAGGTCACCGAGGGTGATCTCACGGCCACCGGCGAAGCGCAGCATCGTGCGGGGCAGCGCGAGCCGGAAGGCGGCGACGGCCTTGAGGGCCTCCGACGCGGGCAGCACCTCGAGATCGCCGAACGGGGTGCCCGGACGCGGGTTGAGGAAGTTCAGCGGGACCTCGTGGGGGTCGAGTTCGGCGAGATTGGCGGCGAATTCGGCGCGCTGCTCGAGCGTCTCCCCCATCCCCAGGATGCCGCCGCAGCACACCTCCATCCCGGCGTCGCGGACCATCTGCAAGGTGTCCCACCGCTCCTCCCACGTGTGGGTGGTGACGACGTTGGTGAAGAAGGATCGCGCCGTCTCGAGGTTGTGGTTGTAGCGGTGCACGCCCATCGCCGCGAGCCGCTCGACCTGGTCGGCGGTCAGCATGCCCAACGAGCAGGCGATCTGGATGTCGACCTCGTTGCGGATCGCCTCGATCCCTGCGGCGACCTGCGCCAGCAGCCGCTCGTCGGGTCCGCGCACGGCGGCCACGATGCAGAACTCCGTGGCGCCGGTCTTGGCGGTCTGCTTGGCGGCCTCCACCAGGCTCGGGACGTCGAGCCACGCGCTGCGCACCGGGGAGGCGAACAATCCCGACTGCGAACAGAAGTGGCAGTCCTCGGGGCAGCCGCCGGTCTTGAGGCTGATGATGCCCTCGACCTCGACGTCAGGACCGCACCACGCCATTCGGACCTCGTGCGCCAGCGCGAGCAGATCGTCGAGGCGGTCGTCCGGCAGGTGCAGCACCTGCAGGGTCTGGTCCTGGGTCAGACCTTCGCCACGCTCCAGCACCTGTTCGCGCGCCACCGTCAGGATGTCGGTCACTCGATTGTCTCCTCGACACTTGAACACGTCGGCGAGCCGACTTGAACACCGTTCAGGCTTGAACGGTGTTCAGGTTAAGCTAACGGCGTGCAACTGCACAAACACGACGTGGTCGAAGCGGCGACGGCGATCCTGGACTCGTACGGGATCGCCGACCTGACGATGCGCAGGCTCGCCCGCGAGCTCAACGTCTCCCCCGGCGCCCTGTACTGGCACTTCGCCAACAAACAACAACTGCTGGGGGCGATCGCGGACCGCATCCTGCAGCCGGCGCGCGACGTTCCCGACGCCGCCGACTGGCGCGGGCGCATCGTGGCGGTGTGCACGGCGCTGCGCGATGCGCTGCTGTCGCACACCGACGGCGCCGAACTCGTCTCGGCCAGCCTGGCCGCCGGACAGTCGGACGCCGCCGGCGACATCCTCGCCGCGCTCTCCCGCGCCGCCGAGGACGCCGGCGTGCCGGCCACCGACGCCGAACTGGCCGCCCGCACCGTCGTCTACTACGTCCTGGGTTTCACCGTCGACGAGCAGTCGAGACTGCAGTGGGACTCCGCGGGCGTGCTCGACCCGGAGCACGCGGTGGCGGCCGTCGACCACGATCGCCGCTTCGGGTTCGGCCTTCGGCTGCTGATCGACGGTCTCGGCGTCATCTCACCGCTCAGCTGATCGGATACTCGACGCGGTTGTTGCCGTCCCAGTGCCGCAGACCCACGATCCGGCAGCGCAGGTCCGCCCCGAGTCCACGCACCGCCATCGCCGCGGGCAGCTGGTCGGGCGGCACCCGGCGCGCGAGGGTCACGTGCGGGGTCCACTGACCGGGCGCGGTGTGCGGCAGCGGGGCGCCGACGATGTGCGGCCGGCACAGCCGGTCCACCTCACGATGGAATTCCAGCAGCGGCACCGACGGGACGAGCAGCCGCACCAGGACCAGCGTGCGGGCGCCGAACAGCATCGGCGCCCCGATCAGCCCGTCCATCGGCAGCATGCCGAGCAGCGGACGCAACGCGTCGTCGACGCCGCCGGCCATGTCCTCGGCGACGGTGAGTGTCACGTGCGGGCGGTTGCTGGGTGACCGGTTGGCGGACTGGCTGCGGATCCCGGCCGCGCTCAGGCCGTCCCAGATCCGGTGGACGGCCGCATCGGTATCGGGGTCGAAGAGCACCTCAACCGAGTGGACCATCTACAGCAGGCCCGCGAGCCAGTTCGGGTCGAAGGCCGTCGCGCTGATCCGTTCGAAGTCCGTCGGGCTGACCGAGCCGGCGCCCGCGGGCAGGGCCGCGCGCACCGGAGCGAGCCGTGCCAGCGCGTCGCGATTGTCGATCTCGGCGGCGCCGGGCTGCGCGGGCCATGCGCCGATCACCAGCCCCGCACACGGAATGCGCTGGGCGGCAAGCGATTCCAGGGTCAACGACGTGTGGTTCAGGGTGCCGAGGCCAGGCGCGACGACCACGAGGACCTGACCGGCGACCTCGGCCGCGACGTCGCGGAGCGTGACGCCGTCCTGGCCCAGCTCGACCAGCAGTCCACCCGCACCTTCCACCAGCGTGAGCCGGCCGGGCGCGTCGGCCCGCCGCACGAGCTCGATCAGCTCGGCGCGCGTGGGCAGTGCGGCCCCGGCGCGCTGTGCGGCCGCCACCGGGGCCAGCGGATCGGGATAACGCCATCCCGGGTACAGCGTGTCGACCCCGGCCAGCCGCGCGATCTCGGCGAGGTCGTCGTCACCGGGTCCGCCATCGGATGCGGTGCCGGTCTGGACGGGTTTGCACACCGACACCTCGACACCGCTGAGCCGGGCGGCGCAGGCCAGCGCCGCCGTCACGACGGTCTTGCCGATCCCGGTGTCGGTTCCGGTCACCACGAGCACGCTCATCGGCGGGCCGCCGTCAGCACGTCGGTCAGCACCCGTCGGGCGGTGTCCAGGTCGTCCGGGGTCAGCGACGCCCGCGCGGTCAGCCGGAGCCGGGACGTGCCCGCGGGGACCGTGGGCGGCCGGAAGCACCCGACCCGCAGTCCGCGCTCCCGGCACGCGGTCGCGGCGGCCAGCGCCACCTCCGGTTCGCCGAGGATCACCGAGACGACGGCGGAGTCCGGTCGGTCGGCGATTCCGCACGTCTGCGCCAGCACCGCGGCGTTGTCGAGAACCGCCCTGGCGCGCCACGGTTCGTCGGTCAGCACCTCCAGCGCCGCCCACGCCGCACCGACCGCGGCCGGCGCCAATCCGGTGTCGAAGATGAACGGGCGCGCGGCGTCGATGAGGTGTTCGCGCACCGCGGCAGGCCCGAGCACCACACCGCCCTGACTGCCCAGCGCCTTGGACAGCGTCGTGGTCATCACGACGTCGGGCGCACCGGCCAGCCCCACCTCCTCGAGCAGGCCGCGGCCGCCGCGTCCGCGCACCCCGAGGCCGTGCGCTTCGTCCACGACCAGCAGCGCTCCGTGTCTGCGGCACACGTCGTGCATCTCGCGCAGCGGCGCCAGCACCCCGTCGGCGGAGAACACCGAATCGGTCACCACGACGGCCCGCTGCTCGTCGCGGGCACTGAGCGCGGCGTCGATCGCGGCGACGTCGCGGTGCGGGGTGACCACGACACGGGCCCGCGATAGCCGGGCGGCGTCCACCAGGGAGGCGTGGGTCAGCGCGTCGGACACCAGCAGCGCACCCGGCCCGGACAGCGCCACCACCGCGCCGAGGTTGGCGGTGTATCCGGAGGAGAACACCAGCGCGGACTCCGCGCCGGTGAACGCGGCCAGCGCACGTTCGAAACCCTCGTGCAGTTCGGTGTTACCGGTGACCAGCCGTGATCCGGTGGATCCGGTACCCCACTGCCGGACCGCGCGCACCGCACCGTCGACCACCCGCGGATCGGCCGACAGCCCGAGGTAGTCGTTGGAGGCGAGGTCGACGCCCGCGTCGCCCGGGGGCCGCGCGCGCAGCGACCGGCGCAGACCGGCGGCCCGGCGCTGATCGGCGACCTCGTCGAGCCAGGCCAGTGGCGACACAGCAGCGCGCGTCACGGGTGACCTCCGATCGAGATTGAACGCGTCGGTGGAACCGACAATTGAACACCGTTCAGGCTAGTGCACGGGCCACCCCGACCACCGCCGAGGTGATCTGGGCGATCTCCTCGGGGGTGCAGATGTAGGGCGGCATGACGTAGACGAGGTTGCGGAACGGGCGCAGCCAGACGCGGTGGCGCAGCGCCGCGGCGGTCGCCGTCGCCATGTCCACCGGGCGGTCCAGCTCCACCACCCCGATCGCGCCGAGCACCCGGACGTCGGCGACTCCGGCCACCTCCCGCGCCGGCGCCAGGCCGTCGGCCAGACCCCGTTCGATGGCCGCGATCGTGGCGCGCCAGTCACCGGCCAGCAGCAGCTCGACGGCCGCCACACCGACCGCACAGGCCAGCGCATTTGCCATGAACGTGGGTCCGTGCATCAGCGCCCCGGCGTCGCCGGTGCTGATGGTGTGGGCGATCTGCGCGGTGCACAGCGTCGCGGCCAGCGTGAGGTAGCCGCCGGTCAGCCCCTTGCCGACGCACATGATGTCGGGGCTGACCCCGACGTGGTCGGCGGCGAACAGTTCGCCGGTGCGGCCGAATCCGGTGGCGATCTCGTCGAAGATCAGCAGTACGCCGTGGCGGTCGCACAGTGCCCGCAGGTCGGTCAGGTAACGCGGATCGTGGAACCGCATCCCGCCGGCACCCTGCACCACAGGTTCGACGATCACCGCGGCCACCTCGTCGGCGTGTTCGGCGAGTTGCCGCTCGAACGCCGCCACGTAGTCCGGGTCGTGATCGCGCGGGACCGGCGGCGCGAACACCTGCCGCGTCAGGACGTCGGTCCACAGCTCGTGCATGCCGCCGTCGGGGTCGCACACGCTCATCGGGGTGAAGGTGTCGCCGTGGTAGCCGCCGCGCCAGGTCATCAGGCGGGTCTTGGCCGGCCGGCCCGCGGCCCGCCAGTACTGCAGCGCCATCTTGACGGCCACCTCGACCGACACCGATCCGGAGTCGGAGAAGAACACGGTCTCCAGGCCGGGCGGGGTGATCTGCACCAGCAGCTGCGCCAGCCGGGCGGCCGGTTCGTGCGTGAGGCCGCCGAACATGACGTGGTTCATCGTGGCCAGCTGGTCGGTGATCGCCTTGTCCAGCACCGGGTGGCCATGGCCGTGGATCGCCGTCCACCACGAACTCATCGCGTCGATGACGTCGACGGATGCGCCGTCGACCGGATCGGAGACGGTGATCCACGCGCCCTTGGCCGCCAGCGCCACCACCGGCGGCACCGCGCTGGCACCGATGGTGCTGTAGGGATGCCAGACGTGCGCGGCATCAAGGGCGCCGATCTGGGCGGGGGTCAACGCAGGCACGGAGACCGACACTAACGCTCGGTCCGCCGGGACGGACAGACGATGCGCGGCATGAGGTGCGGGCCGATATTCGGTAAATTAGCCGCCGACCATGATGACCCTCGCCCCCCACCGGCCGGCGGCTGGCACCGACCCGGGTACCGTCCGGCCCACCGCGACGGGGATCCGGGCCTCGGGCTTCTACCGCCACGACCTCGACGGACTGCGCGGCATCGCGATCGCCCTCGTCGCGGTCTTCCACGTGTGGTTCGGCCGGGTCTCCGGCGGCGTGGACGTCTTCCTCGCACTGTCCGGCTTCTTCTTCGGCGGCCGGTTGCTACGGGCCGCGCTGACCCAGGGCGGCTCGCTGCGGCCCGTCCCCGAGGTGACCCGGCTGGTGCGGCGGCTGTTACCCGCGCTGGTGGTGGTGCTGGCCGCATCCGCGGTGCTGACCATCCTGATCCAGCCGGAGACCCGCTGGGAGGCCTTCGCCGACCAGAGCCTGGCGAGTCTGGGGTACTACCAGAACTGGGAACTGGCGATCACCGCCTCGGACTACCTGCGCGCCGGCGAGACGGTCAGCCCGCTGCAGCACATCTGGTCCATGTCGGTGCAGGGGCAGTTCTACCTCGCCTTCCTGGTACTGATCTTCGGCTTTGCGGTGCTGTTCCGGCGGGTGCTGCGGCGGCACCTGCGGGCCGCCCTGGTCGTGCTCCTCAGCGCGCTGACCATCGCGTCGTTCGTCTACGCGATCATCGCCCACAACGACGACCAGGCCACCGCGTACTACAACAGCTTCGCGCGTGCGTGGGAGTTGCTGCTCGGCGCGCTGGCCGGTGCGCTGATCCCCTACGTGCGATGGCCGATGTGGTTGCGCACCGTCGTCGCCACCGTCGCGCTGGCGGCGATCCTGTCCTGCGGATGGTTCATCGACGGCGTCAAGGAGTTCCCGGGCCCGTGGGCGCTGGTTCCGGTCGGCGCCACCATCGCGTTCATCCTCTCGGCGGCCAACCGCGGCGGCGACCGCATGCCCGTCCCCAACCGGCTGCTCGCCGCGAAACCGTTCGTGACGCTCGGTTCCATGGCGTATTCGCTCTACCTGTGGCACTGGCCGCTGCTGATCTTCTGGCTGTCATACACCGGTCACAGCCGGGTGGACTTCTGGCAAGGCGCGGGGGTGCTGGCGATCTCGGCGGTACTGGCGTGGCTGACGATGCGCTACATCGAGGAACCGCTGCGGTACCGGGGCCCGGCACCGACCGTCGCCGCCGTGCCACTGCGCACCCGGCTGCGCAGGCCCACGATCGCGCTGGGCTCGACGGTGGCGCTGCTCGGTGTGGCGCTGACCGCGACATCGTTCACCTGGCGCGAGCACGTCACCGTCCAGCGGGCCAGCGGTAAGGAACTGGCCGGCCTGTCCGAGCGCGACTACCCCGGCGCGATGGCGTTGATCGACGACGTGCGAGTGCCCAAGCTGCCGATGCGGCCGACGGTGCTCGAGGCCAGCAAGGATCTGCCGGCGAGCACCATCGACGGCTGCATCAGCGACTTCGACAACGTCGGGGTCATCAACTGCACCTACGGCGACAAGACGGCACCGCGCACCATCGCGCTGGCCGGAGGGTCACACGCCGAACACTGGATCACCGCCCTCGACCAGCTCGGGCGGACGCACCACTTCAAGGTCGTCACCTATCTGAAGATGGGCTGCCCGCTGACCACCGAGGAGATGCCGCTGGTGATGGGCGACAACCGCCCGTATCCGAAGTGTCACGAGTGGAATTCGCGGGTGATGCCCAAACTGCTCGCCGACAAACCCGATTACGTGTTCACCACCTCGACGCGGCCGTGGAACATCAAGGACGGCGACGTCATGCCCTCGAACTACCTGGGGATCTGGGAGACGTTGTCGCGCAACAACATCCCGATCCTCGCGATGCGCGACACCCCGTGGCTGGTGCGCGACGGCGAACCGTACATCCCCGCCGACTGCCTGGCCGACGGCGGCGATGCCGTCTCCTGCGGTGTCGAGCGCTCCAAGGTACTCTCCGACGACAACCCGACACTGGCCTACGTCGCTCGCTTCCCGATGCTCAAACCTCTGGACATGAGCAACGCGGTGTGTCGCGAGGACTACTGCCGCGTGGTGGAGGGAAATGTGTTGCTGTATCACGACGCTCACCACATCTCCACCACCTACATGCGCACCATGACCGCCGAACTGGGACGCCAGATGGCCGCAGCCACCGGCTGGTGGTGACCGGTGACCCTGCACACCGTCTGGCCCGGTGAGGCCTATCCGCTGGGCGCCACGTACGACGGAGCGGGCACCAACTTCTCGCTGTTCTCCGAAGTCGCCGAACGCGTCGAGCTGTGCCTGATCGCCAAGGACGGCAGCGAGGAACGCATCAACCTCGACGAGGTCGACGGCTACGTCTGGCATGCGTATCTGCCCACGGTCGCCCCCGGCCAGCGCTACGGGTTCCGGGTGCACGGGCCGTGGGATCCGGCGGCCGGACACCGCTGTGACGCGAGCAAGCTGCTGCTCGATCCGTACGGCAAGTCCTTCCACGGCGATTTCGCGTTCAGCCAGGCGCTGTACTCCTATGACCTCGATGCCGACGACCTGGTCACCGGGGGCACTCCCCCGCGCGTCGACTCCCTCGGGCACACGATGACCAGCGTCGTCATCAACCCGTTCTTCCAGTGGGGATCCGACCGCCCACCACGCACGCCGTACCACGACACCGTGATCTACGAGGCGCATGTCAAGGGGATGACCCAGCGGCACCCGGCGATCCCGGAAGCGCTGCGCGGCACCTACGCCGGTCTGTGCCACCCGGTGATCATCGACCACCTCAAAGCGCTCAACGTCACCGCCATCGAACTCATGCCGGTGCACCAGTTCATGCACGACCACCGGCTACTCGACCTGGGATTGCGAAACTACTGGGGCTACAACACCTTCGGGTTCTTCGCACCGCACCACCAGTACGCCGCCAACCAGCACGCCGGCGGAGCGGTGCCCGAATTCAAGGCGATGGTCCGGTCCTTCCACGAGGCCGGCATCGAAGTCATCCTCGACGTCGTCTACAACCACACCGCCGAGGGCAACCATCTCGGTCCCACCATCAACTTCCGCGGTATCGACAACGCCGCGTACTACCGGCTGCTCGACGGGGACCTGCGCTACTACAAGGACTTCACCGGGACCGGCAACAGCCTCAACGCCCGCCACCCGCACACCCTGCAGCTCATCATGGATTCGCTGCGGTACTGGGTGCTCGAGATGCACGTCGACGGATTCCGCTTCGACCTGGCCTCGACGCTGGCCCGTGAGTTCTACGACGTGGACCGGCTGTCGGCGTTCTTCGATCTGGTCCAGCAGGATCCGGTGGTCAGCCAGGTGAAGCTGATCGCCGAACCGTGGGACATTGGCGAAGGCGGCTACCAGGTCGGCAACTTCCCAGGTTTGTGGACCGAATGGAACGGGAAGTATCGCGACACTGTGCGCGATTACTGGCGGGGAGAGCCCGCAACCCTCGGCGAATTCGCCTCCCGGCTGACGGGATCATCAGACCTCTACGAGGCCACCGGACGGCGCCCCAGCGCCTCGATCAACTTCGTGACCTGCCATGACGGGTTCACGATGCATGATCTGGTGTCCTACAACGAGAAACACAACGAAGCCAACGGTGAGGACAACCGCGACGGCGAGAGCCACAACAGGTCCTGGAACTGCGGTGTGGAAGGGCCCACCGACGATCCGGAGATCCTGGCGTTGCGCGGTAAGCAGATGCGCAACATGCTGGCCACGCTGATGTGCAGCCAGGGCACCCCGATGATCGCCCACGGGGACGAGATCGGACGCACCCAACAGGGCAACAACAACGTGTACTGCCAGGACTCCGAACTGTCATGGATGGACTGGTCGCTGTGCGAGACCAACGCCGATCTGCTGGAGTTCACCCGCAAGGTCGTCGCGTTCCGCAAGAGCCACCCGGTGTTCCGGCGCCGGCGGTTCTTCGAGGGCAAGCCGATCCGCACCGGCGACCAGGTCCGCGACATCGCCTGGCTGACACCGGCCGGCACCGAGATGACCCCCGAGGACTGGGGCACCGGTCTGGGTAGGTGCGTGGCGGTGTTCCTCAATGGCGACGCCATCCCCGCACCCGACGCGCGCGGCGAGCGCGTGGTCGACGACTCGTTCCTGCTGTGCTTCAACGCCCACGACCACGTCCAGGACTTCGTCACACCCGACGGTGACTACGCCGAGATGTGGACCGGCGATCTCGACACCGCGCATCCGACCGGCGACACCGACGTCGTCGTCACGGCGGGCGCGAAGGTCTCGCTGCACCCCAGGTCGCTGCTCGTCCTGCGGAAGACCGCCTGATGGCCGCCCGTCCGGTGCTGTCGACGTACCGGCTGCAGATGCGTGGCCCCCAAAGTGGGCAAGCGTTCACCCTCGCCGACGCCGAAGCGCTGGTGGACTATCTCGACGACCTCGGCGTCTCACACCTGTACCTCTCGCCGATCCTCACCGCGGTCGAGGGCTCCACCCACGGGTACGACGTCACCGATCCGACGACGGTGTCGGCGGCGCTGGGTGGCGCCGACGCGCTCGCATCGCTGTCGGCGGCGGCCAAGGCCCGCGGGCTGGGCCTGGTCGTTGACATCGTGCCCAACCACGTGGGCGTCGACGTACCGACGCAGAACCGGTGGTGGTGGGATCTGCTCACCCACGGCCGCGAGTCGGCGTATGCCGGCTTCTTCGACATCGACTGGACCGCCGACCCGGACGGCCGGATCCTCCTGCCGGTCCTGGGCTCCGACGACGACGTCGCGGACCTCACCGTCGACGGGGACACCCTGCGGCTGGGTGATCTGGTGTTCCCGATCGCGCCGGGAACCGGCGAGGGCACCGGCAGCGAGGTGCACGACCGGCAGCACTACCGGCTGATCGGCTGGAAACGGGGCATCTGCGGATATCGCCGGTTCTTCTCGATCACCTCTCTGGCGGGGTTGCGCCAGGAGGATCACGCGGTGTTCGAGGCCACCCACGCCGAGGTCAAACGGTGGTTCACCGACGACCTCGTCGACGGTATCCGCATCGACCACCCCGACGGCCTATCCGACCCGCCCGGCTATCTGGCCTGGCTGCGCGAACTCGTCGGCCCCGAGGCGTGGATCGTCATCGAGAAGATCCTCGCCGTCGACGAGCCGCTGGACCCGACGCTGCCCGTTGCCGGCACCACCGGGTACGACGCGCTGCGCGAGGTGGGCGGGGTGTTCATCGATCCGGCCGGCGCCGAAGCGCTCACCACGCTCTACGAATCGACCGGTGTCGACTACGCGGCGATGCCACGGACCGCCCGGGCCTTGAAGGTGCAGGCCGTCACCTCCACGCTGGGCAGCGAGCTGGCCCGGCTGTGCCGCACGGTGGTGGGCGCCACCGGCCAGGACCACTCCGACCTGCCCGCCGCGATCGCCGCGGTGGTCAGCCACCTCGGGGTGTACCGGTCCGACTACCCCGCGCTGTCGACGGTGCTGCCGGTGGCGATCGCCGAAACCCTCAGGGAGCAGCCGCATTTCGCCCCGGCGCTGCAGATCCTGTCGTCGGCGCTGTCCGGCAGCCGGGAGACCGCCGTGCGGTTCCAGCAGCTGTGCGGCGCAGCCACCGCGAAGGCCATGGAGGACTGCCTGTTCTACCGGGACGCCCGGCTGGTGTCGCTCAACGAGGTCGGCGGTGAACCCGAGTGGTTCGGGGTGTCCGCCGCCGAATTCCACCAGCGTGCCGCAGCCCGGGCCGCCATGTGGCCGCACGCGATGACGACGCTGTCGACCCACGACACCAAACGCGGCGAGGACGTGCGGGCCCGCATCGGTGTGCTGTCCCAGGTGCCGTCGCTGTGGGCGCAGTACGTCGAGGCGTGGTCGCAGCGGGCCCCGTCACCGGATGACGCGACGGGACTGTTCTTGTTGCAGAACATGTTCGGCGTCTGGCCGGTCGACGGGGTGGTGACCGACGAATTGCGCGAACGGCTCCACGGATACGCCGAGAAGGCGATGCGCGAAGCCGCCGTCCACACCACCTGGAACGATCCGGACACCGAGTTCGAGACCGGCGTGCACACGTGGCTGGACAGTGTGATCGACGGTCCGGTGGGCACCGAACTCACCCGCCTGGTGGAACAACTCGATCCGCATGCCCGCAACGACAGCCTCGGCCAGAAACTGCTGGCGTTGACCGCCCCCGGCATCCCCGATGTCTATCAGGGCACCGAACTGTGGGAGGACAGTCTGGTCGACCCGGACAACCGCCGTCCGGTCGACTACGAGCACCGCCGTGGCGAACTGCAGGCGTCGGCGCATCCGAAGATGCGGGTGGTGCGGGCGGCACTGCACGCGCGCCGCGACCGGCCGGCCAGTTTCCTCGAGGGCGGTTACACGCCGCTGCTCGCCCGCGGTGCGGCCGCCGATCACGTGGTGGCGTTCCTGCGCGGCGACGACGTACTCACCGCCGTCAGCCGACACACCGTGCGGCTCCACGAAACAGGTTGGGGTGACACCCAACTGGTGCTGCCCGACGGGAAGTGGACGGATCGCATCACCGGCGCAGCGTTCACCGGCACCATCGCCGCGGCCGACCTGTTCGCCGAGCTGCCCGCCGTCCTACTGGAGCGTGACCATGCCTGAATTCGCGGTGTGGGCGCCGCGGCCGGAACGCGTCCAGCTCGACGTCGAGGGCACGCTGCACCCGATGACGCGCGGTGACGACGGCTGGTGGCGGGCCGAGGTGGCGGCCGCACCCGACGCCCGCTACGGCTTCGTGCTCGACGACGACCCGAAGGTGCTCCCCGACCCACGCTCTCCACGCCAGCCGGACGGGGTGCACGAACGCTCCCAGTTGTGGCAGCCGGCGCCCGACGCGTGGACCGACGGGTCGTGGACGGGCCGCAAGATCGAGGGATCCGACAATGGCCAGGTCATCTACGAACTGCACACCGGGACCTTCACCCCGGAGGGCACGTTCGACGCCGCGATCGACAAACTCGACTACCTGGTCGACCTCGGCGTCGACTTCGTCGAACTCATGCCGGTCAACGCGTTCGGCGGGACGCACGGCTGGGGTTACGACGGCGTGCTCTGGTACGCCGTGCATGAACCGTACGGCGGGCCGGACGCACTGATCCGGCTGATCGACGCGTGCCACCGCAAAGGCCTCGGGGTGCTCATCGACGCGGTGTTCAACCACCTCGGACCGTCGGGCAACTATCTGCCGAAGTTCGGGCCGTATCTGTCGTCGGGCAGCAATCCGTGGGGTGAGTCGATCAACATCGCCGATGCCGGCGCCGACGAGGTCCGCCGCTACATCCTGGACTGCGCGCTGCGGTGGATGCGCGATTTCCACGCCGACGGCCTGCGACTCGACGCGGTGCACGCGCTCGTCGACACCACCGCGATCCACATCCTCGAGGAGCTGTCCGCCGAAACCGACGCGCTGGCAAGCGAACTCGGCCGGCCGCTGTCGTTGATCGCCGAGAGCGACATGAACGACCCCCGGCTGATCACCCCGCGCGACCAGGGCGGGCTAGGGATGACCGCGCAGTGGGACGACGACATCCACCACGCGATCCACGCCGCCGTGTCGGGCGAGACGCAGGGCTACTACGGCGATTGGGGCAGCGTGGAGGCGCTGGCGCAGACGCTGCGCAACGGCTACTTCCACGCCGGCACGTACTCGTCGTTCCGGCGCCGCCGCCACGGCCGCCCGCTGGACACCGCCACTATCCCGGCGACTCGCCTGCTCGCCTACACCCTCACCCACGACCAGGTGGGCAACCGCGCCGTCGGGGACCGGCCGTCGCAGAACCTCGACACCGGCCAGCTCGCTGTGAAGGCCGCACTCGCGCTCGGATCGCCTTACACCGCAATGCTCTTCATGGGCGAGGAGTGGGGTTCGTCGTCGCCGTTCCAGTTCTTCAGCAGCCATCCGGAACCGGAACTCGCCCGGGCGACCGCCGAGGGTCGCAAGAGGGAGTTCGCCGAACACGGCTGGGATGCCGACGAGATCCCCGATCCGCATGATCCGCAGACCTTCCTGCGCTCGAAGCTCAAGTGGGACGAGATCGACGACGGCGACCACGGCCGCCTGCGCCGGATCTACCGCGACCTCATCGCGCTACGGCACGCGGAACCGGATCTGGCCGACCCGTGGCTGGACCACCTGAGCGTCGACTACGACGAGGCCGAGCGCTGGATCGTGATGCACCGCGGCAGCCTGTCGATCGCCTGCAATCTCAACGCCGACGCGGTGACGGTGCCGGTGACCGGTGAGGTGGTGCTGGCGTGGGGTGAGCCGGCCGCCGACGGCGACGGCACGCGGCTCGACGGCCACTCGTTCGCGGTCGTGCGGACCGGCGGATAGCTCAGAGCAGGTAGCGGTACGCCGGCGACCCCGGCTCCAGCGCTTCGACGTGCATGTCCGAGGCGTGCATGCGGGCCAGCAGACCGTCGAAGTCGGCGGCCGAGCCCAGTTCGATCCCGACCAGCGCCGCGCCCGTCTCGCGGTTGTTGCGCTTGACGTACTCGAACAGCGTGATGTCGTCGTTCGGCCCGAGCACCTCGTCGAGGAACCGCCGCAGCGCACCGGGCTCCTGCGGGAAGTCCACCAGGAAATAGTGCTTGAGACCGAGGTGCACCAGCGAGCGCTCCAGGATCTCGCCGTAGCGCGAGACGTCGTTGTTGCCGCCGGAGATCAGGCAGACCACCGTCGAGCCGGGTTCGACGGTGGTCTCGAGCAGACCGGCCACCGAGAGCGCGCCCGCGGGTTCGGCGATGATGCCCTCGTTCTGGTAGAGGTCGAGCATCGCGGTGCAGACCGCACCCTCGTCGACGGCCGTCATCGACACCATGTCGCCCGCGGCCCGCAGCGCGGCGAACGGCAGCCGCCCCGCCCGGTTGACCGCCGCCCCGTCGACGAACTGGTCGGCGTGGTCCAGCGTCACCGGTTCCCCGGCGGTCAGCGCGGCGATCATCGACGCCGCACCCGCGGGCTCGACACCCAGCACCGAGGTGCTGGACGTGCGCTCCGCCAGATAGGTGGTGATCCCGGCGATGCAGCCGCCGCCCCCCACCGGGACGATCACCAGATCGGGTTCGTCGTCGAGGTCGTCGAGGATCTCCGGGGCGATCGTGCCCTGGCCCGCCATGGTGCGGACGTCGTCGTACGGCGGTACCAGCGTGGCACCGGTGCGCGCCACATCGTCGATCGCCGCCGCGGCCGCCAGATCGTAGGTCGCGCCGACGGCGATCAGCTCGATGAACTCGCGGCCGTGGTACCGGATGCGGTCGCGCTTCTGCTTCGGCGTCTTCGCCGGGACGTAGACGCGGCCTTTGATGCCCATCGTGCGGCACGCCATCGCGAAACCCTGGGCGTGGTTGCCGGCCGACGAGCAGACCACACCGGCGGCGATCTCGTCCTCGGTGAGCTGTGACAGCAGGTTGAACGCGCCGCGCAGCTTGTAGGACCGCACCGCCTGCAGGTCTTCGCGCTTGAGGTAGACCTCGGCGCCGGTGACCTCGGACAACCGCTCCGAGTACTGCAGCGGGGTGCGCACGACGACGTCGATGATCCGCTGAGTCGCCTCGTCGATGTCGGCCGCGGTGATCGGCGACGTACGGGCGGGTTGGCTCAGTTCAGCGGACACCGGTCAATGGTGCCACTGACCGCGTCGGCCGGTACAACCGGTTTCACTCCACCGGAGTGAGGACGAAGACCGGGATCTCACGGTCGGTCTTCTTCTGGTACTCGGCGTAATCGGGCCACACCTCGACGGCCCGCTCCCACCATTCGGCCTTCTCCGAACCGAACACCTCACGGGCGTCGTACTCCTTCGTGACGGTCTGGTCCTGCAGTTCGACCCGCGGGTTCTTCTTGAGGTTGTGGTACCAGACCGGGTGCTTGGGGGCGCCGCCGAGCGAGGCGACGACCGCGTACTCGCCTTGGTGCTCGACCCGCATCAGCGGGGTCTTGCGCAGCTTGCCGGTCTTGGCGCCGACCGTGGTCAGCAGGATGATCGGTTTGCCGTTGAGTTCGGTGGCCTCTGTTCCTCCCGACTCCATGAACTTCTCGGCCTGTTCACGGGCCCAATCCGACGTGCTGGGTTCGTACTCTCCGGTGAGTGGCATGAAACCAGCTTAGGCGGGTACAAGACAGTCGTCCTGAACCGGAGTTTCGGTTAGCCGAAATCTTTGTTGAGAGGTATCGTTGACGCCATGACCACCGCCGGGAACTTCCGTTCGCACGTCGCTCGCGCGGCGTGCGACGTGAGTATCGCCGGCGTCCCGTGGCCGGCCTACAAGGTGATCGCGCTGATCGTCGGTCTGGTGGCCTTCGTCGTGGTGGGCCTGCTGACGATGAGCGCCGCACCCGCGGTGTTGTCGGCGGCCGGTGCGGCCACCGCCAGCTGGGTCGGCTTCGGCATCTTCTGCTCGGACCGCCGCTAACCCTCGACGAGGGCGCGCAGCGCCTCCAGATCGGCGGCCACGGCCGCGGCGTCCTGTTCGAACTCGGCATCGGTCATCCCGGCACGACGCCGCAGGCTGAACACCACCTCGCAACGCGGCTCCCCCGGCCCGGCCGGCACCACCCGCAGCGGGTTGTAGACCGCTTCACCGGACGGCATCCGCACCACGTGGTCGAGCACACCGAACGCGTTCGCCGGTGAGAACTCGACGACCACTTCGCCCATCGGCGAGTCGGCGACCCAGCCCCGATCGTTTCGACGCAGCCCACCCTGCGCCAGACCGGCGGCCCACCTGGGCCACGTCTGCGGATCCGACGCCAGGTCGTACACCGCGTCCGGCGCCGCGGCGATCCAGACGCTGATGTGCCGTGAAGCGGGGTGGCTCATCCGCCCAGACAACCCGGCCCGAGCAGCGCCTTGAGGTCCCCCATCAGCGCCGACGAGGGCGTCACCCGCAACGACTGATCCAATTCCAGCGTGGTGATCCGCTCACCGCTGATCAATCGCAGATGCACCTGCGACGTACCGGGGTGGTTCGCCAGCACCTGTTTGAGCGCGGTGACCTTGTCGATCGTGCACTGCCGGGTGGGCAGGCTGACCGCCAGCGGCCGGTCGGCCTGGGCGCTGGAGAAATCGGGCACCACGAGTTCGTGGGCGATGAGCGCGATGCGGTCGTCCCGGGCGGCGACCTTGGCCTTCACCAGGACCACCACGTCGTCGGCGATCTCCGCGCCGAACACCGAGTAGGTCTGCGGGAAGAACAGCACCTCGATACCGCCGGTGAGGTCCTCCAACTGCGCTGAGGCCCAGGGCAATCCGTTCTTGT
Source organism: Mycolicibacterium litorale (assembly GCA_050205415.1). GTDB lineage: Bacteria > Actinomycetota > Actinomycetes > Mycobacteriales > Mycobacteriaceae > Mycobacterium > Mycobacterium litorale_C. The sequence goes on along the minus strand of JBNMQY010000005.1, from coordinate 169,226 downwards.
TGACCCGGCGGTTGACCGAGGCGAGGATGCCGCCGACGAGCACCTGGGCGTCGTTGGCGACGTCACCGTCGAGGATCGCCGGGATCTGGGTGTCGACCTGGTTGGCCAGCAGGTGCGCGACCCCGTTGAGCGGGTGGCCGGACACGTAGAGCCCGAGCATCTCGCGCTCGAGGGCCAGCTTGTGCTTGTCCTCCCACTCCTCGTCGGGCACCTTGATCGTGAACGCGGAATCCCCCAGATCGGCGCCCGATCCGTCGGCCCCGCCGAACAGGTCGAACTGCCCCATCGCCTCGGCCTTCTTGGTGCCCAGCACCGAGTCGACGGCGTCGGTGTGGACCAGGAACAGACCCTTGCGGGGATGGCCGAGCGAATCGAACGCCCCGGCCTTGATCAGCGACTCCGTCACCTTCTTGTTGCACGCGGCGATGTCGATCTTGTTGAGGTAGTCCGAGAAGTCGGTGTACTTGCCCTTCTCGGTGCGCGTGTTGACCAGCGACGCAACCACATTCGCACCGACGTTGCGCACCGCGCCGAGGCCGAAGCGGATGTCGTTGCCGACCGAGGCGAAGTTCTGCACCGACTCGTTGACGTCGGGCGGCAGCACCGTGATCCCCAGCCGGCGGCAGTCGGCCAGATACACCGCGGCCTTGTCCTTGTCGTCACCGACCGAGGTGAGCAGACCCGCCATGTACTCGGCCGGATAGTTGGCCTTCAGATACGCCGTCCAGTACGACACCAGACCGTAGCCGGCGGCGTGCGATTTGTTGAATGCGTAGCCCGCGAACGGAAGGATGGTGTCCCACAACGCCTTCACGGCGGCCTGCGAGAAACCGTTGGCGATCATGCCCTCCTGGAAGCCCTTGTACTCGGCCTCGAGCACCTCGAGCTTCTTCTTGCCCATGGCCTTTCGCAGCGCATCGGCCTTGCCCATGGTGTAGGAGGCGACCTTCTGGGCGATGAACATGATCTGCTCTTGGTAGACGATCAGACCGTACGTCTCGGAGAGGATCTCCTTGAGCGGTTCCTCGAGCTCGGGATGGATCGGCTTGATCGCCTGCCGGTTGTTCTTGCGGTCGGCGTAGTCGTTGTGGGCGTTCATGCCCATCGGTCCGGGCCGGTACAGCGCGAGCACGGCGACGATGTCGTTGAACTCGGTCGGTTGCATCCGGCGCAGCAGATCGCGCATCGGGCCGCCGTCGAGCTGGAACACGCCCAGCGTGTCGCCGCGGCCGAGCAGTTCGTAGGCCTTCGGGTCGTCGAGCGGCAGGGATTCGAGGTCCACCTCGACGCCGCGGTTGGCCTTGATGTTCTCGATGCAGTCGCCGATGATCGTCAGGTTCCGCAGCCCGAGGAAGTCCATCTTCAGCAGGCCGATGGCCTCGCACGACGGGTAGTCCCAGCCGGTGATCACTGCACCGTCCTGCGGCCGGCGCCACAGCGGGATGGCGTCGATCAGCGGCTCCGAGCTCATGATCACCGCGCACGCGTGCACCCCGGCGTTGCGGACCAGCCCCTCGAGACCGCGCGCGGTCTCGTAGATGGTCCGCACGTCGGGATCGGTGTCGATCAGGGCACGGACCTCGGCGGCTTCCTTGTACCGCTCGTGGGTGGGGTCGGTGATGCCCGACACCGGGATGTCCTTGGCCATGATCGGCGGCGGCAGCGCCTTGGTGATCCGGTCGGCGATCGCGAAGCCGGGCTGGCCGTAGTGCACCCGCGCCGAATCCTTCAGCGCCGCCTTGGTCTTGATGGTGCCGAAGGTGATGACCTGGGCGACGCGGTCACTGCCCCACTTGTTGGCGGCATACCGCAGCATCTCGCCGCGGCGACGGTCGTCGAAGTCGATGTCGATGTCGGGTGCCGACGGACGTTCCGGGTTGAGGAACCGCTCGAACAGCAGGCCGTGCGGGATCGGGTCGATGTTGGTGATCCCCAGCGCGTAGGCCACCAGCGAACCGGCGGCCGAACCGCGGCCGGGTCCGACCCGGATGTCGACCGACTTCGCGTAGTTGATGAGGTCGGCGACGATCAGGAAGTACGACGGGAAGCCCTTGTCGCAGATGACCTTGATCTCGTACTCGGCGCGTTCGACGTAGTCCTGGCCGACCCCGGACGGGAAACGCCTGCGCAGCCCCGCCATCACCTCGTGGTGCAGCCACGACGCCTGATCGTGCCCCTCGGGCACCGGGAACACCGGCATCCGGTCCCGCGGCTCCCACACGTCGGTGTAGGGCTGGACCCGCTCGGCGATCAACAGGGTCGAATCGCAGGCGCCGGGCACCTGCCCGTCCCACAGTGCGCGCATCTCGGCCGCGGATTTCAGGAAGTAGCCGTCGCCGTCGAATTTGAAGCGGGTCGGGTCCGAGAGCGTCTTGCCGGTCTGGATGCACAGCAGCGCCTCGTGGTTCTGGGCGGCGTCGCGGGTGACGTAGTGACAGTCGTTGGTGGCCAGCGGCGGGATGCCGAGCTTCTGGCCGATCTCGAGCAGGCCTTCGCGCACCCGGCGTTCGATGTCGAGCCCGTGATCCATCAGTTCGAGGAAGAAGTTCTCCGGCCCGAAGATCTCACGCCACTTGGCGGCCGCCTCCAGCGCCTCGCGCTGGTGACCGAGCCGCAGCCGGGTCTGCACCTCGCCGGACGGGCAGCCGGTGGTGGCGATGATGCCCTCGGCGTGTTCGGCGATGATCTCGGCGTCCATCCGCGACCACTTGCCGAGCTGACCCTCGAACGAGGCCAGGGAGGACAGCTTGAACAGGTTGCGCAGACCGGTCGCGTTCTCGGCGACCATCGTCATGTGGGTGTAGGACCCGCTGCCCGAGACGTCGTCGGACTTCTGGCTGGGATCGCCCCAGAGGACGCGCTTGGTGTCGAAACGAGAAGCGGGCGCGATGTAGGCCTCGATACCGATGATCGGTTTGATCCCGGCGGAGGTGGCGGCGTTGTAGAACTCGCTGGCACCGAACATGTTCCCGTGGTCGGTCATGCCGATCGCGGGCATCTCGAGGCGTTGCGCCTCGGCGAGCATCGGCTTGACCTTGGCGGCACCGTCCAGCATCGAATACTCGGTGTGGTTGTGCAGGTGAACAAAAGACCCCGAGGACCGCACGTCTGAACCGCTCATAGGGTCGTCAGTCTATGACCGCCCTCCGACACCCTTCGGCGTGTCGTGATGCGTGTCTTCCGCCTCTCCGCGCGGGGTGTGGACGAGCCCGTGCGCGAACAGCTCGATCACCTGTCTGGCGATCACCGCGAGGTTGGCCGGACCGTCGGTGAAACCCGAGTAGAAGGCCATTCCGTAGAGGATGACCTGCAACAGGTCGGCCAGGCCTTCGACGTCGGTCTCCGCCTCGAGTTCGCCCAGCCGGATCGAGTCGGACACCAGCCGATGGAGGAACGCCCGGATCGGTGAATCGCTGATTTCCCACAGTTCGGGGTTGCGCTGCGGTTCCAGCCGGGCGCTGATCAGGAACGGCACGATCGACGGATCCCGGCCGTCCAGCCTCTGCACCGCGGCGATGAACGCCGACAACCGGTCGAGCAACTTTTCGTACCGCAGGGCTTGTGCGGCGCAGTCGCCGATGATCTCCCGGGCCTCTATGACGATGCCCTCGTACATCTCCTCGCGGGTGGCGAAGTAGTAGTGCAGCGTCGGCCGGCTCAGCCCGGTGCGTTCGGCGATGGCCTGGAACGTCATTCCCGAGTAGCCGCGCTCGATGAGGACCACACGCGCGGCCCGGACGATCTGCCTGCGGGTCAGGGCAGAGTCGGCGCCCACCGGGCGTCCTCGGGCGCGCGCCACCGACTTCCCCCGCCCCTTGCGCTGCACCTAGCAAACGCTAGGACATCGCCCTACGCCAGGCAACCGACCTTCCCGCAAACCCGACCGGGGACCACGGCGGGGCGGTTGCCAGACCTCGATGTCAGCTCGACGTTTGCAGGTGGAGCCACCGGGGAGGGCTAACCCGAATTTGCCTCGCGCGCGGGCGACGGTTCGGCAACGCGCACCGCGGAACCGGTTTCACCGCCGTCGGCGCCTCCGTCGCGTGGCCCCCTGCGGCGCAGCGCGTCCGCGGCCTGCAGTGCCAGCGCCAACCAGATCAGCCCGAAGCCGAGCCATCTCGCGACCGGCATCGGTTCGTGGCCGATCAGGACGCCCCAGGCCATCTGCAGGGCCGGATTGATGTAGAACAGCAGGCCGAGCGTCACCATGGGGAGCCGCTGGGCGGCCGCGGCGAACAGCAGCAGCGGGATCGCGGTGACCGGACCGGCGAGCAGCAGCAGCCCGGCGTGCCCCGCCCCCTCGGTCAGGAAGTGCCCTTGCCCGGTGAGCTCCAGCGTCAGCAGATAGCCGCCGGCGATGGGCAGCGCCAGCAGCGTCTCCACCGCGACACCGACGCGCGGATCGGCGGCCACCACCTTCTTCACCAGGCCGTAGAACGCGAACGTCACGGCGAGCGCGAACGCGATGTAGGGCGGCGCACCGACCGATACGGTCAGCAGGACCACCGCGCCGACGGCCAGCACCAGTGCCGCGCCCTGCCAGCGGCTGATCCGTTCCCGGAACACCAGCACGCCGAGCGCGACGCTGATCAGCGGATTGATGAAGTAGCCGAGCGCGGCGTCCACCACGTGCCCGTGGGTGGCCGCGTAGATGTAGACCCCCCAGTTCGCCGACACCAGCGCCGACGCCGCGAGCAGTTGCAGCCACGTGCGCCAGGCCAACCGCCGCAGATCCCCGAGCCGCCGGGCGACCGTGAGGATCAGCAGCAGGAACACCGCGCTCCACACGATGCGGTGCGCGAGGATCTCCAGCGATCCGGAGGGCAACAGCAACAGGAAGAAGCCCGGGCACAGCCCCCACCAGACGTAGGCGCCGGTGCCGAAGAGCAGGCCGGCGCGGCGCGCGTCGCTCACCGGGCGTGATGACGCAGCACGTCGAGCGCGTGTTGCAGGTCGTGCGGGTAGGGGCTGGTGATCTCGACGCGGCGGCCGTCGGCCGGGTGGGCGAACGCGAGCGAACGGGCGTGCAACCACTGGCGTTCCAGCCCGAGCCTGCGGGCCAGCGTCGGATCGGCGCCGTAGGTCAGGTCACCGCAGCACGGATGGTGCAGCGCGGCGAAGTGCACGCGGATCTGGTGTGTGCGCCCGGTCTCGAGTTCGATGTCGAGCAGGCTGGCCGCCTGGAACGCCTCGAGCGTGTCGTAGTGGGTGACGCTGTGCCTGCCGTTCTCGGTGACCGCGAACTTCCAGTCGTGGCCGCGGTGCCGGCCGATCGGCGCGTCGATCGTGCCGCTGCTCGGATCGGGATGGCCCTGCACGAGCGCGTGGTAGCGCTTCTCGACGGTGCGCTCCTTGAAGGCGCGTTTGAGCACCGTGTAGGCCCGTTCGGACAGGGCCACCACCATGACGCCCGAGGTGCCGACATCGAGGCGGTGCACGATGCCCTGGCGTTCGTGGATGCCGGACGTGCTGATCCGGAACCCGGCGGCCGCCAGCCCGCCGAGCACCGTGGGGCCGTGCCAGCCGACGGTCGCGTGCGCCGCGACGCCCGGGGGCTTGTCGACCGCGACGATGTCGTCGTCGGAGTACAGGATCGCCATGCCCTCGATGTCGACCGGGGTGTTCTCCACCGGCGCGGGCGCCTCCGGAAGCCGCACCTCGAGCCAGGCGCCCGGGGGCAGCCGGTCGGACTTCCCCGCCGGCGTGCCGTCGATGTCGACGCCGCCGTCCTCGGCCAGGGCCGCGGCCGCGGTGCGCGACAGCCCGAGCAGCCGCGCCAGCCCGGCGTCGACCCGCATCCCGCCCAGGCCCTCGGGCACGGGCATCGACCGTGTGGTCACTATGACGGATCTGCGGCGGGACGGGCGGCCGGTTGCGCTTCGTCATCGGGCTTGCGACGGCCCGTGGTGTCGAAGTCGAAGCCGAACAGCGACAGCACGACCAGCAGGATCGCCCCGCCGACCACCGAGGGGTCGGCGACGTTGAAGACCGGCCACCATCCGATGGACAGGAAGTCGACCACGTGCCCGCGCAGCGGTCCCGGCGACCGGAAGAAGCGGTCGATGAGGTTGCCCATCGCACCGCCCAGGATCATCCCCAGCCCGATCGCCCACCACGGCGACACGAGCCGGCGGCCCATCCAGATGATGCCGATCACCACACACGTCGCCACCACGGTGAGCACCCACGTGTAGCCGGTGGCCATCGAGAACGCCGCACCGGAGTTGCGGACCAGCGTCCAGGTCACCGTGTCGCCGATGATCGACACCGGCTGGCCGGGCGTCAGCAACCGCACCGCGAGCACCTTCGTCACGACGTCGAGCACCAGGATCACCGCCGCGACCGACAGCAGGAGGCCGAGACGGCGCCGCGGCGGGGTCGCCGGGTCCACGCCGGGATCCGCGGGCTCCGCGGCGCCCGTCGCGGACTCGGCCTTGCCCGATGTTTCGTCAGTCACCACACCATCATCCCAAACGGCCCATACGGGACAATTCCGCACGTGAGCCTCGTCGTGATCACCACCGGCGGCACGATCGCCACCAGCACCGACGCCGACGGTATCCGGCGCCCGCAACACCGCGGCGCCGACCTCACCGCGAGCATCGACACCGCGGACCTCGACGTGCGGGTGGTCGACGTGCTCAACAAGGACAGTTCGCAGCTCACGCCTGCCGACTGGGACCGGATCCGCGATGCGGTGCTGGCGGCGGCGGGCGACGGGTCCGTCGACGGGGTGGTGATCACCCACGGCACCGACACCATGGAGGAGACCGCGCTGTGGCTGGAGCTCACCTACGGCGGCGACACGCCCGTGGTGCTCACCGGCGCGCAGCGCGGGGCCGACGCCCCCGACGCCGACGGCCCGGGCAACCTGCGTGATGCGCTGAGGGTCGCCGGCCACGACGCCGCCCGCGGCCTCGGCGTGCTGGTCAGCTTCGCCGGGACGGTTCGCCGGCCGCTGGGCGTGCGCAAGGTCGCGACCGACAGCCTCGACGGCTTCGACGGGCCGGCGGTCGGCACGGTCACCGACGGCCGGGTCGTCCTCACCGGGCCCAAACCGCGCCCGTACTGCGGCGACCTGTCGGCCGCGGGCGCCCCCCGCGTCGACATCGTCAGCACCTACCCGGGCGGCGACGCGGCCGCACTACATGCCTGCGCGGCCGCCGGCGCCCGTGCCGTCGTCCTCGAGGCGCTGGGCGCCGGCAACGCCGCCGCGCCGGTGATCGACGGTGTGCGCACGCTGTGCGCCGAGGGGGTGGTGGTCGCGGTGTCGACCCGGGTGCCGGGCGGGCGGGTCCGCCCCGCCTACGGACCGGGACACGACCTCGTCGAGGCGGGTGCGCTCGTCGTGCCGACGCTGCGTCCCGCGCAGGCGCGGGTGCTGTTGATGGCCGCGCTCGCCGCCGGCCTGTCGCCCGCAGGCACGCTGGCCGACTGGGGCTGACCGGCTACTCGGGCTGCGGCAGCGCGTCCACGTACTCCGGCCAGTCCAGGCTGTCCACCGGATTGGCCCGGACGATCTCGGGCAGGTCGGCGGGGAACGTGCGCGCGGACCCCGGCCCGGTGCTGCGCGTCTCGAACCGGACAGTCATGACACCGTGCCCGGCCCCCTGGATCCAGCCGTGCCCCCATTCGGGGTGGGCGACGTCGTCGCCGACCCGCCACGCCGGCGCTACGGCGGCCGCCTCGCTCACCGTCGGCGGAAGCGGTGCACCGGTCGCCGGCTCGTCCTCCACCAGCTCCAGATCGGGGAACAGCGATTCCTGACGCACCTCGGTCAGTCCGGAGAAGCCCACGCCGACAAGGCGGATCGGGCCGATCTCGACGGGGTCGACGAGCAGCCGGCGGGCCGTGGCGCTCAGGGTCGCCGCGTCGGTGGTGGCCGACGGCAGGGTGGCCGACCGGGTCAGCGTGCTCATATCCGACTTCTTCAGCTTGACGGTGACGGTGCGCGCGCCGCGCCCGTCCTTGGTCAGCCGCCGGTGCGCATGGTCGGCGATCGGCCCGACCGCCTCACGCACCTGGTCGAGCGTGATGAGGTCGGCCGGGAAGGTCGATTCCGCGCTGATCTGTTTGGCCTCGGCCCGTTCGGCGACGGGCCGGTCGTCGACGCCCTTGGCGAGCCGGTGCAGTGCGAGGCCGACCGTCGCGCCCAGCACATCGGCGACCTCAGCCTCCGACAGCGCCGCGAGCTGACCGATGGTCTCGATACCGAGCCGGTGCAGCTTCTCCTCGGCGACCGGGCCGATCCCCCACAGTTTGCGCACCGGCAGCCCGGCGAGCAGCAGGCGCTCCTCGTCACGCCGCACCACCCGGATCCCGTCCGGTTTGGCCAGCCCGGAGGCGATCTTCGCGATCTGCTTACCCGAGCCGGCGCCCACGGACGCGACCAGCCCCGTCTCCTCGAGCACCCGCCCCCGCAGCCGTTCGCAGAACGCGTCGACCTCGTCGGCGGACGCCCCGGCCAGTTCCTGCGGTTCGCCGAACGCCTCGTCGAAGGACAACTGCTCGAGCACCGGAACCATGGTGCGCACCGTGTCGAACACCCGGCGGCTGGCCAGACCGTAGACCACGCCGCGCGGCGGCAGGACCACCGCAGGCGCCCCGACCAGCCGGCGCGCCTGGTGCATCGGCATCGCCGACCGCGCGCCGTGCACCCGTGCCTCGTAGCTGGCGCCCGCCACGACGCCGCGTCCGCCCAGACCACCCACGAGCACGGGCCGGCCCCGCAGGGTGGGCCGGGTCAACTGCTCGACCGACGCGAAGAACGCGTCCATGTCCAGATGCAGGACCCAGCGCACGTCCACACCGCAGATGCTAGGGCGTTAGCCTGACGGTCATGGCGGCGCACGACGTTCCGATCGGTGACGACACCATCCGCCTCGGCCAGTTTCTCAAGCTGGCGTCACTGCTCGACAGCGGCGCGGACGCGAAATCCGCGATCGCCGACGGGCTGGTCACCGTCAACGGCGAGGTGGAACTGCGCCGCGGTCGCCAGCTGCGCCCGGGTGACACCGTGACCTTCGGTGGCGCGTCGGCACGGGTCACCCGGGGCTGAACCTCAGGCCTTCGCGATCGCCACCCGCACGCCGTCGCCGATCTCGGCGCCGTCGGCGGGCTCACCGAATTCGAACCCGGTCGCCAGGATCTCCCCCGCGATGAGGTCGCGGTGGGTGCGCGCCCAGTCCTCGTGGGCCTGCGGCACCGACATCACCACGGTGATCCGGTCCGACACGTCCAGCCCGCTGGACTTGCGCAGTTCCTGCAGTTCGCGGATGCGGTCCTTGGCCCACCCCTCGGCCTCGAGTTCCGGGGTCACCGTGCCGTCCAGGACGACCAGGCCGGCACCGTCGGGCAGGGCGGCGGTGTACTCGGGATCCGCGGCGACCAACCGTGAGCTGTACTCACCCGGTTGCAGCACCGCGGGCCCCGCCGTCAACGTGCCGTCCGGGTTGACCACGCCCTCGCCGGCCTTGACCGCCTTGATGGCCGCCTGCACGTCCTTGCCCAGGCGCGGACCGGCGACGCGGGCGTTGACCGTGAGCTCGAAGCGGCCGTAGGTGGCGATGTCGTCGGTCAGCTCGACGGCCTTGACGTTGAGCTCGTCGGCGATGAGATCCGCGAACGGTTTCAGCTGCGCGGGATTCTCGACCGCCACAGTCAGTTTGGGCAGCGGCAACCGCACGCGCAGCTTCTTGGCCTTGCGCAGCGAGGAGGCCGTAGAGCACACCGACCGGACCTGGTCCATCGCGGCCACCAGTGCGGGATCCTTGGGCAGTTCGTCGGCCGACGGCCAGTCGGTCAGGTGGACGGAACGCTCACCGGTCACGCCGCGCCAGATCACCTCGGTGGTCAGCGGCAGCAGCGGCGCCGCCAGCCGGCCCGTCACCTCCAGCACGGTGTGCAGGGTGTCGATCGCGTCGGGATCCTCCTCCCAGAACCGCGAACGTGACCGCCGCACATACCAGTTCGTCAGCGCCTCGGTGAACTGCCGCAGTTCGTCGCACGCCCCGGAGATGTCGCAGACGTCGAGCGACTCGGTCAGGTCGTCGCGCAGTTGCGCGAGTTTGGCGAGGATGTAGCGGTCCAGGACATGGGTGGAGTCGGTGCGCCAGGTGCCCTTCTTCGGCGCGTAGAGCGCCAGGAACGTGTAGGCGTTCCACAGCGGCAGCAGCACCTGCCGCACGCCTTCGCGGATGCCCTGTTCGGTGACGACCAGATTGCCGCCCCGCAGGATCGGCGAGGCCATCAGGAACCAGCGCATCGCGTCGGACCCGTCGCGGTCGAAGACCTCGGTGACGTCGGGGTAGTTGCGCAGCGACTTGCTCATCTTCTGGCCGTCGTTGCCGAGCACGATGCCATGGGACACACAGGTTTTGAACGCCGGCCGGTCGAACAGGGCGGTGGCCAGCACGTGCAGCGTGTAGAACCAGCCGCGGGTCTGGCCGATGTACTCGACGATGAAGTCGCCCGGGAAGTGCGGCTCCTGTCCCCCGGGCCCACCTCCCGCGAACCACTCGGCGTTCTCGAACGGATAGTGCACCTGGGCATACGGCATCGACCCGGAGTCGAACCACACGTCGAGCACGTCCTCGATGCGGCGCATCGTCGACTCACCCGTCGGATCGTCCGGATTGGGGCGGGTCAACTCGTCGATGAACGGCCGGTGCAGGTTGGTGGGCCGCACCCCGAAGTCCCGCTCGAGTTCGTCGAGGCTGCCGTAGACGTCGATGCGGGGATACTCCGGGTTGTCCGACATCCACACCGGAATCGGCGTGCCCCAGTACCGGTTTCGCGAGATCGACCAGTCGCGGGCACCCTGCAGCCATTTACCGAACTGACCGTCCTTGACGTGTTCGGGGTACCAGGTGATCTCCTGGTTGAGTTCCACCATGCGGTCGCGGAATTCGGTCACCTTGATGAACCAGGACGACACCGCCCGGTAGATCAGCGGGTTGCGGCACCGCCAGCAGTGCGGATAGGAGTGTTCGTAGGTCTCGTGCCGCAGGAGCACGGCGCCGTTGGCAGCCGCCGACCCCGTCCCGTTCTTGAGGTCGCGGATGATCTGCGGGTTGGCGTCGAAGACGTGCTGACCCCGGTAGTCCGGCACGGTCGCGTCGAACCGTCCCTTGGAATCGACCGGGGTGACGGGCACGATGCCGACGGTGTCGGTGGTCGCCTTGTCGTCCTCGCCGTATGCGGGGGCCATGTGGACGATGCCGGTGCCGTCCTCGGTGGTGACGAAATCACCACGCAGGACCTGAAAAGCGTTGTGGGCGTTGTCGCCTTCGGTGAAGTACGGGAACGGCGGCAGGTACCGGATGCCCAGCAGTTCGGCGCCGGTGAATCTCGCCAGCACCTCGGGTTCGTCACCGAGTTCGCGCGCGTAGGCGGCCAGCCGCGCCTCGGCGAGCACGTACTTCTCCCCGTCCGCATCGTCACCCGGGACGGCGACCTGCACGTAGGTCACGTCCGGGTGGACCGCCACGGCCTGGTTCGACGGCAGCGTCCACGGCGTCGTCGTCCACACCAGCAGATGCGAGCCCGCGAGTGGGCCGGCGTCGCCCTCTGAGACCTTGAGCCCGACGGTGATCGCCGGGTCCTGCCTGCTCTGGTAGACGTCGTCGTCCATCCGCAGTTCGTGGCTGGACAGCGGGGTCTCGTCGTTCCAGCAGTACGGCAGCACCCGCACGCCCTGGTAGGCCAGGCCCTTGTCCCACAGCTGTTTGAACGCCCAGATCACCGACTCCATGAAACCCAGGTCGAGGGTCTTGTAGTCGTTGTCGAAGTCCACCCACCGCGCCTGGCGGGTGACGTAGGCCCGCCATTCGTCGGTGTACTTCAGCACCGAAGCCCGGCAGGCGTCGTTGAACTTCTCGATGCCCATCGCGTCGATGTCGGCCTTGTCGGTGATGCCGAGCTGACGCTGCACCTCGAGTTCGGCGGGCAGCCCGTGGGTGTCCCAGCCGAAGCGGCGTTCCACCTTGTAGCCGCGCATCGTGCGGTAGCGGGGCACGATGTCCTTGACGTACCCGGTCAGCAAGTGCCCGTAGTGCGGGAGGCCGTTGGCGAACGGCGGCCCGTCGTAGAACACGTACTCGGGGGCGTCGTCACGGCGGGCGATGCTGGCACGGAAGGTGTCGTCGCTGTCCCAGTACCGCAGGACGTCGGCTTCCAACTCAGGGAAGTTCGGCGCTCCACCGGCGGGTTTGGGGTAGGCGGTCACTGCGTTCGTCTCCTGTGCCTCGAAAGTTCCGGCACGGGGACGACGTCACGCCGGTGGGCGAGCGCCGCGGTACCACCCCGCTTGCGCACCGATGAGGTACGCCGCTTGTTCGAGGCTGTGACGGGCCCACCCGTCCGGTTCTACTGGGGCGCGTGCCCGTTCTTCCGGAGGCTCCCCGGTGATGGCCGGATCAGCGCCGCTGAACAGCGATTCTAACGGCTATACCGACGGTGTCGCTTCCGAGGTCAGCTCGATCAGCGCGAACGGGAACTGTTCGGCGAACTCCTGCACGGTGGCGTGGTCGAACCGGTTGCTGTCGAACCACCAGTCCACCTGCATGAGGCCGCCGTCCCGGTAGGCCCGCAGCTCGAGGGCGTGACCCACCAGCGGCGGCGTGGCGGTGCGCGCCGGCGTGGTGCCGACGTAGTTGAACAGCACGTCGACATCCGCGCCACGGTCGCCTAAGTGGCCGTCGGCCCGGCCGGCCGACACCTCGGTGAGCACCCGGTGCGCCATGACCACCATCCCGGTGGCGTCGAGCTGCCGCTCGCCGAGGCAGATCAGATCGACCCGGGCCGGCACGGAGCGGCCGTCGCGGACGACGTCGACGGCGACCACGCCTTCGCCCATGGTGCGGGCGACGGTGCGCCCGAGTGCGGCGAGGAGCAGCTCGTCGGCGGCCACTCCCAGCGCGAACGCGGCGCCGTCGAGTTCCAGGGTGAGCACCGTGTCGAGCGGCGCCGAGACCCTCTCGGCGGTGCCGGGCTCGATGCCGCGCACCGCGTCACGGTCGGTGACCCGGATCCGCAGAGCGGATGCCGCGAAGTCGTGAGGTGTAGCCAGGTGGGGAGCGACCATGGGCAATACGCTACGCGGTGTGTCCCAGAATTGGGAGACCACTGCCAAAACTGTGACGGCGATGTCAATAACGGAATGACCATCCGAATACAGGTTGCCACTGCCCATTGCCGGGAACACCGTCTATCGTGGACGGATGCCACGTACTGACGAGAACGGCAGGCAGCTCAAAGCGTTGCTCGACTATCTACTCGACGGCGACGTCGAGGCGAAGGCGATCTACGACGCGCTCGGGATCTCCAGCAGCACGTATTACCGTCGGATCAAAGAGCAGGACTATCCCGACGCCGAGGAGTTACGCCGTGTCGCCGACCGGTTCGAGCTGAGCTATCCCGACCTTCAGATCCGGTTCGGTCTCATGAGCCGGCAGGAGGTCTGGCACTACGTGGAGTCCGCGCCGTTCACGGTGACCACCGTCGCCCCCGTTGCTGGTGCGGTGCCGACGACACGCCGAAGGCCGAAACTCTCGGAATTGGCACCGCGTCCCGACGCGCCGCCGCTGTAGGTCGTACAATTTGCTGAAAGTCTTTCAGCACGAGAGCGACCCCCGATGACCCTCGCAGTACTCATTGCCATCACGGTCGGCTGTATGGCGTGGAGTCTGTGGATCCGCCGGGTCACCTGGAACTGCCGCTGGGAAGTTGCCGCCACGCTCAACATCGCGTTGCAGCTGGGCGCCGTGGTGTTGATGTCGCCGTTGGCCTCCGAAACCCTCGGACACCTGCTTCACGACCTGACCGGTAAGTGGAACCTCGAGGACTACATCGCCCACGACCTCTACATCGTGGCCGCCTCGGCGGTCGTCTACAACACGCTCGGCCGCCTCCAGGACGACCACGCCATGCAGACGTCGTTCAAGCGTTTCGTCGAGCTGCCCGCCACCCTGTGCATCCCGCTGCTGCTGGCCGCCTTCTCCGCCGGGAACGGCGCCAACGTGTACCGCGCGGACTTCTTCAAGACGCCCACGGACTTCTGGTTGAGCGCGTACTGGCTGATGCTCTGCGGGATGCTGATCTACCTTCTGGGTTACGGCGGCCGGGCGCTCCTGGTCCTGCGCCGGGACCCGCGCTCGCGCCGTATCGCGAACATCTACCTGGCCGCTTCGGCGAGCGGCATCATCGCCTGCGCGATCCGCATCGCCACCGCCTACGTGCCCTGGCTGCAGGCGATCGAGCGCGGCACCCTGGTGTGGGTGTTCGCCTGCTTCTGCGGGGCGGGCTTCGCTCTGGCGTCCGCACACTCGTGGCGGATCAAGACGAAGTGGTTCACCGGCGCACGTCGCTGACGGGCGCAACGACAGCAATCTAGATCAACCGTTCCCGACCGCCGCCGGGCAAAGCCGAATCGCCACATCGGCAACGCTCACACCGCATTTCGCGGCCACCGGCGAATACGCGGTTTCCGCATGCGTTGCCTTATGCTCGGATGCATTGTTCGCTATGGCAAGGATGAAGGGCTCCTATGACTGCGTCATCACTTCCCACCGTGCTGCGGGAACGCGCAAGTCTGCAGCCCAACGACCCGGCGTTCACGTTCATCGACTACGAGAAGGCCGTCGAAGGTGTGCCTGAGACGCTCACGTGGGGGCAGCTGTACCGGCGTTCGGTCAACCTCGCGAACGAGCTGAGCGAGCGCGCGCAACCCGGTGACCGCGCCGTCATCGTCGCCCCGCAGGGGCTGGACTATCTGGTGGCGTTCCTCGGTTCGCTGCAGGCCGGGCTCATCGCGGTGCCGCTGTCCACGCCCATGCCCGGCGTGCACGACGAACGGATCAGCGCGGTGCTGCGCGATTCCGCCCCGACCGTGGTGCTCACGACATCGTCGGTCGGCGCCATGGTGGCCGAGTACGCCGCGCCGGAGAACGGTGAGACGGCGGCAGCGCTGATCGAGGTCGACCTGCTGGACCTGGAGAGCCGGCGCAAGTCGGCGTCGCGCCGGGTGGAGCGACCAGAGACCGCCTATCTGCAGTACACCTCGGGCTCGACGCGCACACCCGCGGGCGTCATGGTGTCCTACCGCAACCTGTCGGCCAACTTCGAACAGATCATGGCCTCGTTCCTGGCCCACCACGGCGGCATCGCGCCCCCCGGCACCACGGCCGTGACCTGGCTGCCCTTCTATCACGACATGGGACTGCTGCTCGGAGTGTTCGCCCCGATCCTGGGCGGCTGGCAGACGGTGTTCACCACCCCGCTGTCCTTCCTGGCGCGGCCCGCGCGGTGGATGCAACTGGTGGCGAGCCACCCGCACGCGATCACCGCGGGCCCGAACTTCGCGTTCGAACTGGCCGCGGGCAAGACCTCCGACGAGGACATGGCCGGCTACGACCTCGGCAACACCTGCATCATCATCAGCGGCAGCGAGCGGGTGCACGACGCGACCCTCAAACGTTTCGCACAGCGCTTCCGCAAGTTCAACCTGTCCGAAGACGTGCTGCGCCCGGCCTACGGGCTCGCCGAGGCGACGCTCTACGTCGCGACGGACGTTCCCGAAAAGCCCCCCACGGTCGTGCATTTCGAACCCGAGAAGCTCTCGGCCGGCCACGCCGAACGCTGCGAGAGCGCGACGGGCACCCCGCTGGTGAGTTACGGCACGCCGGACTCCCCCGCCGTCCGGATCGTCGACCCGCAGACCAGGAACGAACAACCCGCCGGCGCGATCGGTGAGATCTGGGTGCGCGGCGAGAACGTGTGCCTCGGGTACTGGCGCAAGCCCGAACAGACCGAGGACGTCTTCAACGCCTTCCTCGACACCCCGTCGCCGGGCACCGACAGCGGACCGTGGCTGCGCACCGGCGATCTGGGGTTCATCTCCGACGACGAGCTGTTCATCATGGGCCGGCTCAAGGACCTGCTGATCGTGCGCGGCCGCAACCACTATCCGGACGACATCGAGGGCACGATCCAGGAGATCTCCGGCGGCCGGGTGGCCGCCATCTCGGTCGAGCAGGACCGGACCGAACAGCTCGTCGCGATCGTCGAGGCCAAGAGGCGCGGGGACACCGACGAAGACGTGGCCGCTCACTTCGCCGACCTGAAAAACCGCATCACGAGCGCGATCTCGACCGCGCACGGCATCAGCGCCGCCGATCTGGTGCTGGTCGCCCGCGGCTCGATCCCGATCACCACCAGCGGCAAGGTGCGCCGGGCCTCCTGTGCGGAGCTCTACCGGGACGGCGCGTTCACCCGCCTCGACGCCTGAGGCGGGTACCGGCCGGCGCACTCAGTGGTCGGTGAGGAACCGGACCAGTCCGTGCTTGCGGATCATGTAGCGGACGGCCTCCCGCTCGTATCGGCTGCGGTTCTTGCCCCGCACGTCGATGTAGTGGTGCACGACCTCGATACTCGGATCGAACCGTCGTTTCGCCCCGATGCGGTCCAGCCGGATCGCCAGGTCCTGGGCCTCGTGGGACCGGAACTTCGGGTCGTACCCGCCGACCGCGCGGAACGCACCCGCGTGGATGAGCATGTTGCCCTCGTGCAGCCAGTACGTCTCGGTCGGCTGCGGGGCCTCCAGGATGTTCGGCCACTGCCGGGTGCCCGGCATACCGGTGCGGCGGAATACCTCGACCAGGCGCGGACGGTGCCGGATCCGGTCGACCATCCACGGGAACGATGTGACGTTGGTGCGCAACGAGAACACCGGACCGTAGTTGAACGGCTCCTGGCTCCCGTCGGCGCGGCGGACCAGGCCGCCGATCGCCCCGACACCGTCGGCGGCGTAGCGGGCGAACAACTCCCGGGCCACCGCGGCGGCGTGCGGGGTGGCGATGTCCATGTCGGCGTCGATGAAGTGGATGACGGTCGCGTCCTCGACCTGGCCGATGATCTGGTTGCGGTTCGCCCCGGCCCCCTGGTTGGTGGCGCTGCGCACCAGCGTGATCGCGTCGCCGAATCCGCGCACCACCTCGACGGTGTCGTCGGTCGAGGCGTCGTCGAGCACGAACACATGGTCGTAGCCCTGCTCGAGTACCTGCGGCAGCAGGCGGCGGAGGTGGCCGCCCATGTTGTAGTTGGGGATCGCCGCGACGACCGGCATCCGTTCGGAGTCGATGATCAAGGGTCCCCCACGGGCGCGTTCGCAGTCGGTGTACGCCGACACCCTATATAGGGTGGGCCACGAGGGGGTAGTTGTGCTGGCATTCGTGACGTCGCTGCGGCATCCGCAGAACAGCGGGGACTACGGTCGCGTCGAGCGGTTGCTCGATGACACGCTGAGATCGCTTCTGCGGCAAGACAATGACGACTTCGGGATCTGGGTGGTGGGCAATCGCGAACCGGCCCACCTGCCGGACGGTGTCCGCTACGTCGAGGTGGGGTTCGCACCGCCTTCGGACAAGGCGGGTCCGCGTACCGGCCGCGCCGCGGTGCTGCTGGACAAGGGCACCAAACTGGTGATCGGGCTGCTCGCCGCCCGCGCGGCCGGCGCGTCGCACGTCATGTTCGTCGACGCCGACGACTTCGTCAGCAGGCGCCTCGCCGGTCTGGTCGCCGACGATCCGGGCGCCAACGGCTGGTACGTGGAACGCGGGTGGCGGTACAACGCCGACCGTGCGGCGGTGCGCCCGCAGCGGCGGTTCCACACCCGTTGCGGCACAGCGCATATCGTGCGTACCGACCTGTTCGGCGATCTCGCGGAGCTGGACGTGCGATCCAGCCAGGCGCACCTGCGGGCGGCACTCGGCGACCGTCTCGAGCGTACGTTCGGCTCACATCTGCACCTCGCGGGCGATCTCGCGCGCGCCGGCACCCCGCTGCGGCCGATCCCGTTCCCGGCGGCGCTGTACCGCCTCGGAACGGGCGAGAACCACTCCTGGAACGGGATGGGCGGGCTCGGCAGGCCGGTCACCCGCGCGATCGCCGAGGAATTCGGCATCCAGCCGACCCCGCGCAATGCCGGCGCCGTCATCAGGGCGGTCTCCCCGGGCGGCGCGGCCGTCCGCCACCGGGTGCAACGACTGCGCGCCCTGGCCGAACGGGCCTGACACAGGCCGTGATTCGCGCCGCCGTGCGATTTCAGCAAACGCACCGATCCTCACCGGCATAGCCCCCATACCCCGTCCACCGGTGTGATCGCCGCGATCTCGGTTTGCTGCGACCTTGCGTATCGAAGAAATCCCCCGGCCGGCGCGGGACCGGCGCCCGTCGTTCGAAACCGTTGCGGCATATCGGCACTGGCGCTGCCGACAGCGGATTCGCTGTATCGTATGAACCCGTGATCGAGCTGAGAAACGTCGGAAAAACATTCGGGGGCGGAGTACCCGCTCTTCGCGATGTGAGTTTTTCCGTTCCCACCGGCTCGATTTGCGCTTTGCTCGGCCACAACGGCGCCGGTAAGACCACGACGATCAAGATTCTGTCGACGTTGATCCAGCCTTCGTCCGGGGAGGCGATCGTCGCGGGATACGACGTGGTTCGCCAACCGGGAAAGGTGCGCGCGAATATCAGCGTCACCGGGCAGGATGCGTCACTCGACATTTTGCTGACCGGTCGGGAGAATTTGGTGCTGTTCGGCCGTTTGCGCGGTCTGCGGCGCCGGGACGCACGTATTCGCGCCGATGAACTGATCACCCAATTCGATCTCGCGCACGCCGCGGATCGGCCGGTCTCGACGTATTCCGGCGGCATGCGGCGCCGTATCGACATCGCCGCAGCCCTCGTCGTCCCGCCCAAGGTGCTGTTCCTCGACGAGCCGACGACAGGGCTGGATCCGCGCAGTCGCCGTGACGTGTGGTCGCTGGTCGCCTCGCTGTCGGCCCAGGATGTGACGGTGCTGCTCACCACGCAGTATCTCGAAGAGGCCGACGTGCTGAGCGATTCGATCATCATCCTCGACGCCGGCCAGATCATCGCCAGCGGAACGGCCGACGACCTCAAACGGCGCGTCGGCTTCAGCTGGTGCCAGGTCACCCCGACGAATCCCGACGACCTCCCCCGCATCGACTTGGCACTGGCCGACTTCGAGGAATCGGAGGTCGACTACGACGCCAACACCGCGTCGGTGCCCGCCCCCGACGGCGTCGCGACGCTCAGTGAGGTGCTGCGCCGCATGAACCAGATCGGCGTGGAACTGGCCGACATCTCGCTGCGCAAGCCGTCACTCGACGAGGTGTTCCTGCACCTGACCAGACCCTCGGTCACCCCGTGAACGCACTCGCCGCCCTGACCGAGCGGGTCGTGATCAGCACCGTGCGCGATCTCGACCTGCTGTTCGCGATCCTGGCCCCGGTGGTCACGTTCATCGGCCTCACGTTCATCCTGCGCAACGTCATCGACACCGGTGGGATGAGCTACCCGCAGTATGTGCTGCCCGCCATCGTGATCCAGGCGATGGTCTTCAGCTCGATGACCACCGCCGACCGGGCGGCCCGCGATCAGGCGTCCGGCTTCGGCGTCCGCCTGCGCACGATGCCGATGTCGGCAGCGGTGCCGCTGATGGCGCGCATGCTCTACTGCCTGCTGCGCGGCATCCTCGGGCTGGTCGCCTCCCTGGCGGTCGCCTACCTCTTCGGGTTCCGGATGACCGGTGGCTGGCTCTACGCCGTGGTGTTCGTGGCGATCTCGCTCGTCCTGACGATCGCCCTCTCACTCGGCGCAGACGCGACCGGGACCCGGCTCTCGCACATGGAGGCCTCCAGTCAGGTCCTGCTGTTCCCGCAGCTGATGCTGGTGCTGCTGTCGACCGGTCTCGCCCCGCTGGACTCCTTCCCCGGCTGGGTCCAGCCGTTCGTCCAGTACCAGCCGGTGTCCCAGGTCGCCGAGACGCTGCGCGGACTGTCCACGGGCCACGTGGCGGCCGGCAACATGGCGGCCACGCTGGCGTGGTGCCTCGGATTGTTCGCGGTGTTCGCGTTCGTCGCGCTGCGCATGCAACGGCGGCCCCAGTGAGCACGCTGACGACGCACGAGAACTCGCTGCTGACCGAGAGTTTCATCTTCGCGGGGCGCCGGTACGCGCGCTGGCGGCGCGACCCGATGATCCCGCTGCAGGCGGTGCTGTTCCCCACCCTGCTGCTGGTCACCTACAAACTGCTGCTGGGCAAGTCGATCATGCGGATCACCGGTACCGACAGCGTGTACGGCCTCGTGCCGATGTGCGCGATCGCCGGGGCGATGTTCGGCGCGCTGGCGATCGGTCTGGCCATGACCGCCGAACGCAACACCGGTGTGCTGACCCGGTTCTGGACGCTGCCGGTGCACCGGGCCAGCGCGATGATCGGAACGCTGATCGCCGAGGGCGGTCGCACCCTGGGTGGGGCCGCGCTCATCACCGTCATCGGTGTCGCGCTCGGCCTGCGGTTCGAACGCGGTGTGCTGATGGCGATCCCGTTCGTCCTCGTCCCGGTCGCGGTGGTCTCGGTGTTCACGATGATGGTGATCGCCCTGTCGATCCGCGCCGAGAACAACGTGATGCTGACCTGGCTGGGTACCGGCTCCATCGGGCTGGTGTTCTGCAGTTCCGGAATGGCCCCGGTGGGCATGTATCCGTCGTGGCTGCAGTCGTTCATCGCGTTCCAGCCGATCTCGCCCGCCATCGAGACGATGCGCGGACTGGCCGGCCACGGCCCGGTGCTGTGGCCGCTGCTCCTCACCTGCGCATGGCTGATCGGCCTGGCGGCGATCTTCGGTCCGCTGGCGGTCCGCGGCTACCGCGCGGTCGCGGAAGCGGGTTAGGCCAGCCCGACGTTGCGGCGGATGCCGGCGTAGTCCGCACGCAACCGCTGCCGCAGCGCGTCGACCGCTCCGAAGGTCTTGCGGCGGATCGTGTCCGCATCGGCCAGGGTCTCCAGCACCCGGTCGACCAGTTCGGCGGCGGTGAACCGGTCGGTGCGCAGCAGTGATCGCTCGTCGTCGATCGACAGGGCGAAATCCCGGCATTTGGGCTGATATTCGAGCGAGACGACCGGGGTGCCCGACAGCGAGGCGAGGATTCCGGCGTGCAACCGGCTGACGATGACGGCCGAGCAGCCGGCGAACTGTGCTGCGGCGGCGGCCGCGTCGGCCGGCCGGACGATGTCCGCGGACACTCCCGCGAGCGCCCTGCCGGTCCACTTCTCGTCGTCGCCGTTCATCAGCACACCCACGAACCGGTGACCCCGGGCGGCGAGTTCGTTCACCGCGACCGTCACCTCGGCGACCACCCGCTCGGGGTCGTGGCCCCACAGGTCGTCGCCGAAACCGAGGTTCAGGCCGATGAGCCCGTCGACCGGCTTCGCCTCGGGCGACGGCAGCACCAGCGCCGGATCCCCCGAGACGCGCACCGCGAATCCGGCGTCGGCGAGCAGTTCGGCGCTGCGCGGCCCGCGCACCGACACGGTGTCGAACCGTTCGAGCAGCGGCACCCAGCGCTGCAGCTCGTTACCGCCGGATCCGCTTCTGCGGCCGACGAACACCGGATCCTCGACACCGACGCCGATGGCGTAGTTGCCCCGTGCGGTCAGTTTCACGGCGCTGGTGATCAGCCGCCGCCAGTGCCGCCTGCCGACCAGCGTGCCACCGCCGACGACCTGGGCGCTCTGTCGCAGCGACTTCGTCAAACCCGTTGCGCTGGCGCGGATCCGCTCGTGCGGGAAACGCGGCAGGTCGAGGAATGTGGCGCCGGGCAACTGGGAGCGCACCGCGTCGTAGATCGCGTCGTCACCGAGATTGCCCTTGCCGTGCCAGCCGAGATAGGACACATACGGTGCCCGGGCCGCCGTCACGCCGTTTCACTCGAGGTCATCTGACACCTTCCCGCGGATCGGGATCCGCTGCCGGTCCTTGTTGCGTCGCGACGATCGGTTCCGTCTGCAGGTCGTGGAGCTGGGCGCGGTAGGAACGGTAGTTCGCCGTCACCTCGGCCAGCCGTTGGCGCACACGCGCTCTCGGAGTGTCGGGGAACGGAATGGCCCCGCCGTGCGCGACGCCGGCCGGCACTAGATCGTCGTACTTCGGTTTGGACGGCCACCAGTTCGCATTGCCGATCAGTACAGCGGCGGCCGGCACGGTGATGGTGCGCACGATGAACGTGTCCAGCAGCAGGCCGACGCCGATGACGAAGCCGAGCTGGATGACGGTGCCGATGCTGCTGACCGTCAACGACAGCATCGACGCCGCGAAGATCAGTCCGGCGGAGGTGATCACGCCGCCGGTGGCGCCGACCGTGCGGATGATGCCGGTGCGGATCCCGTCGCGGGACTCCTCGCGTATTCGCGCGATCAGCAACAGGTTGTAGTCGGCGCCCACCGCCACCAGCACCAGGAACGCCATACCCGGCACCGTCCAGGCGAGCTCCTGGCCGAGGATGAACTGGAAGAACAGCACCCCGATGCCGATCGCCGACACGTAGGACAGCACGACCGACGCCACGAGGTAGATCGGCGCGACGATCGCGCGCAGCAGGAGCACGAGGATCAGGAACACCACCACCAGCGTGACGATGATGATGAACCTGATGTCGCCGTTGTAGTAATGGCGCAGGTCGTTCTGCACCGGCGAGAAGCCCACCATCGTGATCTTCGCGTCGGCGAGCGAGGTGTTGGGCCGGGCGCTTTCGGCGGCGTCGATGATGTCGGCCACCTGGTCCATCGCCTCGGTGCCGAACGGATCGAGCGCGGTCTGCACCAGGTAGCGCGCGGTGTGCCCGTCCTTGGCGACGAACAGGTTCGCGGCCTTCTTGAACTCCTCCTGCGTCAGGATCTGCGGCGGGATGTAGAACCCGGCCTGATTGGGTTCGGAGGCATCGCGTTTCATCGCGAGCAGGAAGTCCGACGCCTGATCCAGACCGCCCCCGATGTTGCGGGTCTGGTCGACCAGCAGCTGCACGCCCTCGGCGAGTTGGCGGCTCGAATCAGCCAGGGTGTTCGCCCCCTGGGTGACCTCGCGGATCTTGTTCTGCACCCCGCCCGGCTCGTCGAGGCCGAGCTCACGGGCCGCGGCCGTCGCGGTCCGCAGGCTCTTGCTCAACCCCTGGACCGTCTCGTCGAGGGTCTGATAACCCTCGGTGTCCTGCAGCTGGCTGCCGAGGTCGGAGATGCTGTTGAGGTACGGGCTCTCCCGGGTGCTGACGATGCGGCGCATGTCCTCCCGCGAACGCACGCACTCCGGGTCGGTGTCACAGGTGGGGCTGGTGTCCAGGGACCGCAGCACCGGCTCCGCCCAGGCGTAGATGTCGGTCATCCGGTCGACGTCGACACCGATCGCGTTGCCCAGGTCGCGCATGTTGGTCACCAGCGTGGCGGTGCGGTCGATCTCGTCGAGGGTCTTGGCGCCACCGTATTTGCGCGACATGTCGTCGAGGGCGCCGGCCAGCCCCCGCACACTGCCCACGGCCCCGATGACGCCGTCGCGCACCTGGTCGAGGACGTCGGCGAGCTGATGCGCACCACCGCTGAGCCGGTTGAGGTTGGTGTCGTTGTCCTGAATGAGCGTCGACGCCTCGTCGAGTTTGCCGCCCACTTCACCGGCCTGGTAGGTGGCCTTGGCCTGTTCGAGCATCTCCCCTGTCGGCCGGGTGATGCCGCGCACCATGTCGATGTCGGGCAGCGCGGCGATCCGCTGCGCCATCTCCTCCATGTCGGCCAGCGCCCGCGGGGAACGCAGATCCTGGTCCGGCGCATTGATCACGATGAACTGCTGCATCGTGGTGCTGATCGGGAAGTGGTCGTCCATCGCCTCGTAGCCGCGGTTGGACTCCGAATCGGCGGGCAGCGCCTTGCGGTCGTCGTAGTTGAACTGGATGAACGCCGCGCACGCCGCCAGCGCGATCAGCACGACGAGGCTGCCCGCGAGATGGATGACCGGCCGGCGCACGATGTGGATCCCGGACCGGCGCCAGAACCGCCCGGTCAGGTCCTTGCGCGGTTTGACCCAGCCGCGCCGCCCCGCGAGCACGATGAGCGAGGGCAGCAGGGTGATCGAGGCGAGGAAGCCGATCGCGATCGTCACCGAAAGGGCCGGGCCGACGGTGGCGAAGACGCCGAGTGTGGTGAACGCCAGCCCGAGGAACGCGATCGCGGTCGTCGCCGCGGAGCCGGCGACCACCTTGCCGATAGTCACCAGCGCGCCCACCATGGCGTCGTCGGACTCCATACCCTCGCGGACGAGTTCGTGATAGCGGCTGAAGAAGAAGATCGAGAAGTCGGTGCCCGCACCCATCAGCATGCCGGTCATCAGCACGATGGTCTGCGGCCCCAGACCCAGTCCGAGTTCGCCGAGTCCGGCCACCGCCTGATTGGCCACCCCGAGCGCCAGCCCGATGGTGAGCAACGGGATCAGCATCCCGATGATGCTGCGGTAGACGATCAGCAGGATGGTGAGGATCGTTCCGACCGTGGCGATCTCGATCA
Organism: Mycolicibacterium litorale; assembly: GCA_050205415.1. Lineage (GTDB taxonomy): Bacteria > Actinomycetota > Actinomycetes > Mycobacteriales > Mycobacteriaceae > Mycobacterium > Mycobacterium litorale_C. The sequence continues at coordinate 144,817 of JBNMQY010000005.1, read as the reverse complement.
CCCGCTGGTCACGCGCACCGATCGCGTTGATGTCCTCGAGGGTCGCCGCCGCACCGACCATGTTCGCCTGCAGCGACGAGTCGGCGGTGGTCTCCTTCACGATCTTGCTCGCCGCGCGGTACGCCGCCTGACCCTTCGGCGTGCCCATGTTGCCGGTGAGGCTGACGGGCAGGTTCCAGGCCTTCCCGTCCTTGCTGGTCATCACCTGCCGCAGTTCGGGAGTCGCGACGAAGTCCTGCGTGGAGATCACATGTTCTTTGTCGGCCTTCAGGCGTTCGACGAGCGTCCTGTACGTCGCCTCGTCCGCGGGCGACAGCCCGTTGTCGTTGCTGAGGATGACGACGTTGAGGTTTCCGGCGTTGGTCTCCTCCGCCCCCTTGAACGCGTCGCTCATCTGCTTGCTGGCGACCATCACCGGCGAGTCGGCCGGCAGGAATTCGGGGGGATTCTTCTGGGACACCACGGCCAGCGGCGGGATGAGCAGGAACAGCACAGCGGCCGTCGCGACCCACGCGACGATGATCCACACGGGGTGACGGACGATGAAGCGGCCGAGGAGGGGTAACCCCCCGTCGGCCAACGCACCACGGAGCCTGGTGCGGTTGAACATGATTTTCACGCTACACGGCTCACAAGATCAAAACCCCTGACGCAGTTGCGCTCAGCGCACAGCGCCGGTTCCCTCGCCGAGCACCCCTCGACCCGATCCATGTTGTAATCGGGTGTGCCCTCGTTGCCGTTACATACCGCCATGCCGATCGGGTCGCGCCGGTGAGGTTCGTCGTCGCCGTCCACGGCACTCGCGGCGATGTCGAGCCGTGCGCCGCCGTCGGACTCGAACTCGCCCGGCGTGGGCACGAGGTGCGGACTGCGGTGCCGCCCAACCTCGTATCGTTCGTCGAGGAGTGCGGACTCGGCGTGCCGGTCGTCTACGGGGTCGATTCGCAGAAGCAGCTCGACGCCGACATCTTCCGCGAGTGGTACAAGCTGCGTAACCCGCTCACGGTGCTGCGTGAGGCGCGGGAGTACGTCGTCGAGGGGTGGGCGCAGATGAGCCGCTCGCTGACTGCGCTGGCCGACGGCGCCGACCTGATCCTGACCGGCACCACGTATCAGGAGCTGGCGGCGAATGTGGCCGAGGCACAGGATATTCCGCTGGCGGCGCTGCATTACTTCCCGGTGCGCCCGAACTCCAAGGTGCTGCCCGTCCCGCTGCCGTCGGCGGTGGTCGGACCGGCGTGGGCGGTCGGTGAGTGGGGGCACTGGCGTGTCCTCAAGGGCGCCGAGGACGACCAGCGGCGCGAACTCGGCCTCCCCCCGGCGCACGTCCGCGCGGTACGCCGCATGGTCGAGGGCGGCGCGCTGGAAATCCAGGCCTACGACGAGATCTTCTTCCCCGGCCTGATCGAGGAGTGGGGCCCGGTCCGGCCCCTGGTGGGCGCGATCACCCTCGAGAAAGACACCGACGCCGACGACGACGTGGTGTCGTGGATCGCGGCCGGAACACCGCCGGTGTACTTCGGATTCGGCAGTATGCCGGTGAAATCGCCCGCCGATGCGGTCGCGCTGATCGAAGCGGCGTGTGCGGATCTCGGCGAACGGGCGCTGATCTGTTCGGGTGTGCTCGACGTCGAGGGTCTGCGCCATGGGCCGCACGTGAAGATCGTGCGCAGCGTCAACCACGCGGCCGTGTTCCCGTTGTGCCGGGCCGTGGTTCATCACGGCGGCGCGGGGACGACCGCGGCCGGGGTGCGGGCCGGGGTGCCGACCCTGGTGCTGTGGGTCGGCGCCGAACAGCCGATCTGGGGTGCGAGCGTCAAACGCCTCGGTGTCGGCGATTACCAACGGTTCTCGGCCACGACGCGTAAATCGCTTCGCCAGGCCCTGCGCAAGGTGCTGGGCCCCCGGTACGTCGAACGCGCGCGTGAGGCCGCCGCGGCGATGACGAAACCGGCCACGAGCGTGGGAACTGCGGCCGACCTTCTCGAAGATGCGGCGCGTAACGGGCGCCGACACAGTCAGACGATCTCGCCGTAGAGGTCGAATTCGGCCAGCGTCAGCGCGGTGAGGTCGCGCAGGTGACGCTTGGTGTTGTTCCCGCCCGGCTGATACGACACGATGCCGATGGACATCAGCTCACCGAGTCGCACGCACGCCACGACCAGTTGTCCGCCTGCCCGTTCGATCTGTTCCCGGGTGAGGTCCTGGTCGACCCCGCGCAGCATGAAGTACTCGGCGTCGGAGCCGTCGGGACGGCCCACCGCGGGATCGATCTCGCCCAGGTTCGAACACGACACCGGAAGGTCGCCGAACATGACGTCCGCGGCGCGCCGCACAGCCCGCTTCGGCACGAACGGCGTCAAGGGCAGTAGCGCGAACGTCTCGTCGGGCACCTCGCGCATCGTCTTGAGCGCCTGCCGGATCGCCGTGCGGCTGTCGGACAGGTCGGCGGTCACCCGTGCCGGGTCGACGCTCACGGTGGTCAGCGAGACCGCGTTGGCTCGGGTGTCGTCCGGCGTGCGCTCGCTGATCGCGATCAGCAGCGACACCGCGCCATCCTCGGGGTGGTGGCGGCCGGTGCGTTCGGCGAGTCTCGCGGCGAAACCGGCCAGCAGTGAATAGGTCGTGCCGTTCAGCTTCTCCGCGCACTCATCCCAGTGGGAGGCGTCGACGAAGGCGTTGATCGCCGGCATGATCACCTGTTCGTCACCGTGGGTGACGGTGACCTGCGGTCGCGTCGCACCCGACTGCGCGAAGTCGTGGCGCCGCCGGACACCCAACCGCGCCGCCGCCGCCAGGGTGCGGCCCACCTCCGGCAGGTCGCGCGCCGTCTGACGGGCGTCGGCCCGTACGGCGGCGAGACGGGATCGTGAACGGGCAGAGGCATATCCGAGGTGACGGGTGCGGCCCTCGGCCGCGTCGGCCACCGACCGCAACAACCCGATCCCGTCGGTGACACAGTGGGAGGCGGCCAGGCTGATCGCCGTCGACCCGTCGTGCATCGGCAGCATCGCCAGATGCCAGCTCGGCCCCGACTCCGGATCGATCGGCACCGCCGAACGTTCGTCGATCCAGTCGCTGAGTCCGGCGCGCGGTCGCGGTTCGGCCACCTCCAGCGGACCGGCCTGCGCGGTTACCCACCGGTGCCGCCCGAAGGGCAGCGCCGACCGTTCGATCCGGCGCCCCAGCAGGCTGTGGTCGAGGTTGGCGTGGAACCGGTGCAGGGCGTCGACGTCGACCGGATGCTCGTACACCCAGACCGCCTGGGCCAACTTGCCGGGCCCGGTCGCCCGCAGCTGCAGGAACGCCGCCTGGTCGATGTGGGCCAGCCGATCGTCGAACCCCTGCTCCTCGCGGCGTGACAGCTTGGGGCGCATCTGGATTGCCATCGGAGCCGTCCTCAGATGACCGTGGGGGTCAGACCGAAGTCGGCGAGCGCGGCCGTCGTCAACTCCCGCAGACGAGATTTGGAATTCGTCGCGCCGGGCTGATAGCCGATCACCGCGATCGACATCTTGTCGCCGACCCGGGCGCCGATCACCGTGAGCAGACCGCGACGCTGTTCGAGGACCGAGCGCGGGATGAAACGGTCCACGCCGCGCAGGATCACGTAGTCGGCGTCGGTGCCGTCGATCCGGCCGATCTCGGGCGGCAGCTCCCCCAGGTTCGAACACGACACCGGCAGGTCGGAGAAGCCGAAAGCCACGTCGGCGGTGGACTTCACGGCCCGCTTCGGGATGAACGGCGTCAGCGGCAGCAGTGCCAGCGTCTCGTCGGGCACCTCACGCATCGTCTTGAGCGCCTGCTTGATCGCCGCCCTGGCCGCCGACAGGTCCTCGGTCACACCCTTCGGATCGATCCTGGCGTTGGCCAGCATCACCGCGTTCGCACGCGTGTCCTCCAGGGTGCGGTCGTTGATCGGGATGATGAACGGCACCAGGCCGTCTCCCGGCTGGTGGCGGCCGATCCGCGCGGAGAGCATCGCGGCGAACCCGGCCAGCAGCGCATAGCTGTTGCCGCCCAGCGCCGTCGCCCGCGCATCCCATTCGTCGGTGTCAACGAACAACGTCACCGCGGGCACCACGACGTGCTCGTCGCGTCCCGTCGGGGTCGTCTCCGCCTTGCCCGAGCGGGTGAAGTCCTTGCGCCGCCGGTAGGCCAGCTTCGCCGCGGCGACCAGTGTCCTACCGATCTCGGGGGCATCGCGCAGCGTCTGCCGTGCGTCGGCGGCCAAGCCGCGCAACCGGGTTCGCGCACCGGGCATCGGGTAGCCGAAGTCGGGGGTGTTGCCGGTGACGGCGTTGAACACCGTGAGCAGGGCGCCGCCGCCGTCACCGATGCAGTGCGAACCCACCAGGCTGATCGCGGTGGACCCGTCGGTCATCGGCAGCACACCCATGTGCCAGGCCGGTCCCCACTCCGGATCCACCGGCAGCTGCGCGCGTTCGTCGATCCAGTCGCTCAATTCCGAACGCGGACGTGGATTCTCCTCCACGTCGATACTCGACGGCGGTCCCAGCGACGACACCCAGCGGTGCCGGCCGAAGGGCAGCGGCGACGGTTCGATCCGCCGGCCCGCCAGGCCGTAGCCGAAATTGCGGTGGAACCGTCGCAGACCCTCGAAGTCGACGGCGCGGTCGTAGATCCACACACACTGCATGACGGCGGCCTGCCCCGTGGCGCGCAGGCCGAGGAACAGCGCTTGATCCAGATACGACAGCCGCTCGTCGGGTCGTTCCTCGAGTTTGGTCACGAAACCGCGAAAAGGCCTGCGCGCGGGCCTGATCTGCGTCGACAACATCAACCTCCGACTACGGGAACCAACTCATCGCGACGCCGCACGGACGCACCGTGCCGACCCGACAACGGGCCGCCGGCGCCGCCGTCCGCCACGCGCAGGTACCACGACATCATCACCTGCAGATAGCGGTTGATCGACTCCCTGGCGGTGGGGTTGTCCGGGAACGCCACGGTCACGGTCGTCTCCCGCTCGGTGCGGTTGACCCACATGCCGACCTGGAAGGCCGCGCGGGCGTCGCTGTAGACCTTGCCGTTCATCCCCTCCCACTGAGCGATGACGCTCGGCGACAGCGGCGGCAGACCCGCGTCGAGATAGGACACCATCGGCACACCGGGATCCGAAGGCCGCACACCCACCGAGCCGGCGAGTTCGACGACCCGCTCGAACGGTACGTGCGCCAGGTCCAGACCGGAGTCGAAGGACTTCTGCGCCGACCGGGCGGTGTCGCCGAAGCTGGCGCGGTCCACCGACACGGTGACCGGCACCAGACCGGTGAACCAGCCCGTGGTCATGAACTCGGCGGGGGTACGCCGGGTCGTCGTGGGCGTGATGACGTAATAGTCGCTGTCACCGGTGAATTCGTTGTCGGTCAGCGCCGCGCAGGCGAAGACCCCGCCGATGAACCGCGCGTCGGCGGCGTTGCAGGCCGCCTCGAACCGCTCGCCCTGCTGCCGGTCGAGCAGTCGCACGGTGAGCAGTTCACCGGAGCAGGGCTCCGAGGGATCGCCGAGCGGTAGCGGGAAGTGCGGCAGCGTCCCGCCGTTGTTCTGCGCGAAGCGCACCCAGTCCTGCACCTCGGGCGACTCGAGGGTCAGCGAGTCGGTGTACTCGCGCTGACGGGTGCAGTAGTCGTCGTAGCTGCCGGCATCCGGCAGCTTCAGCGGCGCCCCGCCGCCGACCAGGGTGGCGTACATCATGTGGATCTCGACGAGCACCAGGCCCATGAACATCGCGTCGGTGTGCACGTGGTCGACGCTGATGTAGAACGTGAAGTGGTCGTCGCGCTGGATGATGCCGAAGTTGAAGCAGTCCCACTGCAACGGATCCGGCGTCGACAGCACGTGCCTGCGCCACTGGTCCGCGGTCATCTCGCCGTGTTTGGTCGGCACGAATTTGATGTCGCGGGGATTGGCGATCGTGCGCCGGATGACCTCGTCGGACTCGGTGATCTCGAACCGGCTGTGGTACGTGTCGTGCCTGCGGATGTAGGCGTTGATGACATGCGTCATCGCCCGGATGTCGCACTGGCCGGGCATGTCCCACGCCGGGATGTTCAGCCTCGCCATGTCGGTGCCCTGCGACAGATGCTTGCGGTAGCCCCGGATGTGTTGTTCCTGTTGGTAACTCACCGGCACCGCGCTGACCGGCGCGTCCTGCATCTTCGCCAGCGACGTCGCCGACGGACCCCAGGAGACGAGCGTACCCGGGGCGCCGATCCAGTCGTGGATCGCTTTGATGGCAACCATCAGACCTCCCGTGCTTCGTGGATGTTCCCGGGCGACTTCGTCGACGCCTTGTCAGCCGTCGTCACGACGGACTCGATGTGGCCGAATCACCGGCGATCGTGTCGGCCAGGCGCTGCGCCAGCGCCCGCACCGTGGTGATGTCGGTGGAGCCGATACGGACACCCGTCTCGTTCTCGATCCGGGTGCGCACCTCCAGCGTGCCGAGCGAATCCAGGCCGTACTCGGACAGCGGCCGGTCCGCGTCGACCGAACGGCGCAGGATCAGCCCGATTTGATCGGCCACCAGCTTGCGCAGCCGGCCCGGCCACTCCTCCCGCGGCAGCTCGTGCAGCTCGGTGAGGAATGCGCTGGTCCCGGTGGTGTTCTGGCCGATCGACTGGAAGGCCTCGGCGAACTTGCTGGTCTGCGCGAACGCCGTCAGCCACGGCGCACCGGCGACCGGTGCGTAGCCGCTGTAGGCGCGGTCGTGCCGCAGGAGTGCGTCGAAGGCGTCGGCACCGTCGTCGGGCAGGATCGCCATCGCGGTGTCCTCGGCCATCGCCTGACCCTTGCCGATCTCCGCCCAGGCACCCCAGGCGATCGAGCCGGCAGGCAGACCCTGCGCCCGTCGCCAGTGCGTGAACGCGTCGAGCCAGCTGTTCGCGGCGGCGTACGCACCCTGCCCCGGTGAGCCGACCATGGCGGCCGCCGACGAGAACGAGCAGAACCAGTCGAGTGGCTGATTTGCGGTGGCGGTGTGCAGGTTCCACGCACCGTGCACCTTCGGCGCCCAGTCGCGGTCGATGAGCTCGTCGGTGATGTTCGGCAGCGTCGCGTCCTCGACGACCGCGGCGGCGTGCAGCACGCCGCGGACCGGGAGCCCGGTCGCGGTCGCCGCGGCCACCGCGCGTTCGGCGGTCGCGGGATCGGCGATGTCGCCGAGCGCCACCTCGACCTCGGTGCCCGTCGCCCGGATGCGGTCGATCACCTTGGCCGCCTCGGCGCTCGGCGCGGAGCGGCCGTTGAGAACGATGCGGCCGCAGCCGGCCGCGGCCATCTTCTCGGCGAGGAACAGGCCGAGCCCGCCCATACCGCCGGTGACCACGTACGCGCCGTCGCCCCGGAAGACGTCGGCGGTCTCCGGCGGCACCACGGCGGTGCTCTGCCCGGTGTGCGGGACGTCGAGCACGAGCTTGCCGGTGTGCCCGGCCGCGCCCATCACCCGGATCGCGGTCGCGCCCTCGGCCAGCGGGTAGTGCGTGGTCTCCGGCAGCGGCAGCACCCCGTCGGCGATCTGCTGGTAGACCGTCTCCAGCAGGCGGCGCAGGATGCCCGGATTCGTCAGCGTCAGCAGCGCGAGGTCGACCGCGTAGAACGCCAGGTTCCGCCGGAACGGGAACAGTCCCATCCTGGTGTCGCCGTAGATGTCGCGCTTGCCGATCTCGACGAAGCGGCCGCCGAACGACAGCAGCTCCAGACCGGCGCGCTGCGCGGCACCCGGCAGCGAGTTCAGCACGACATCAACACCATAGCCGTCGGTGTCGCGCCGGATCTCGTCGGCGAAGTCGGTGCTGCGGGAGTCGTAGACGTACTTGATCCCCCAGTCGCGCAACAGCTTCCGCCGTTCCGGGCTGCCCGCGGTGGCGTAGATCTCCGCGCCTGCGGCCTTCGCGATCGCGACCGCGGCCTGTCCCACGCCGCCGGTCGCGGAGTGGATCAGCACCTTGTCACGGGCGCCGATGCGCGCCAGATCGTGCAGTGAGTACCAGGCGGTGGCGTGGGCGCTGGGCACCGCGGCGGCCCGGTCCTCGGGCACGCCGGCGGGCAGCGTGACCGCGAGGTTGGCGTCACAGGTGACGAACGTGGCCCAGGCGCCGCTGGCGGAGATACCCGCGACCCGGTCCCCCACCTGGTGTTCGGTGACACCCGGGCCCACGGCGGTGACCACACCGGCGAAGTCCGCGCCCAGCTTCGGCAGCCGGCCCTCGAAGCTCGGGTAGCGGCCGTAGGCGACGAGCACGTCGGCGAAGTTCAGGTTCGATGCCGTCACCGACACCTCGATCTCGCCCGGACCCGGCGGGACGCGGTCGAACGCGGCCAGTTCCAGCGATTCCAGGTCACCGGGCGTGCGGATCTGCAACCGCATGCCGCCGGTCTCGTGATCGACGACGGTGGTGCGGCGCTCCTCCGGGCGCAGTGGGCTCAGTGCCAGCCGTGCGACGTGGAACTCGCCGTTGCGCCAAGCGGTTTCGTCTTCCTCCGAATCCGACAACAGCTGCGCGGCGACGTCCTCCGGCGCCGTGGCGTCGTCGAGGTCGACCTGTGTCGGCCGCAGGGCGGGATGCTCCATGACGAGCACCCGCATCAGACCGCGCAGGCCGGCCTGTTCGAGATTGGCGACGTCGTCGCCAAGCACGGTCTGCGCGTTGCGGGTCAGCACGAACAGCCGCGGCGGCTCGCCGGGCACCTCGGGCAGTTCCCGCGCGATGCGGACCAGGTGGCGAACGTATTCGGCGCCGTGCGCCGGTGCGTCGGCACCGGAGGCGGCGGGCGCGGTCACCACGACGACCCCGTTGTGGTGGTCGGCGGTGAGCCGGCCGCGCACCTGCTCGGCGACAGCGGCGTGCTCGGCGTCCGCCGGCCAGACCACGGTGGCCACCTGCGCGTCGGCGCCGGTGAGCGCCTCGGCCAGGCTTGCGGACTCGCCCTGTGCGGAGTCGGACGTGGCGATCAGCAGCCAGCGCCCGGCGTCGACGTGCGCGGCCTCGGGACGCTCCTGTTTACGCCAGTCGATGGTCAGCAGCCGCTCGTTGAGCAGCCGGTCGCGCTGCCCACCCGCGGTGGCGCCGCTGCCGAGACGCAGCCCCTCCACGGTCAGCAGGACGGCACCGTCCTCGTCGAGGACCTCGATGTTCGCCTCAACGGCGGCCGCGCTCACGCTGGTGACCGTGACGTAGCAGTAGTGGGCGTTGCGCGTGGAGGCGTGCGCACTGAGCCGGCGCACCCCGAGCGGCAGCATCAGCGTGCCCGCCACGTCGGCCTGCAGGGCGGCGTGCGCGCCGACGGCCTGGAAGCAGGCGTCGAGCAGCGCCGGGTGGATTCCGTAGGCGCCCTGCTGCGACCGGATCGAACCGGGCAGCGCGACCTCGGCGAGAACGGTGTCACCGCCGTCGTCGCGCGTGTGGGCGGCGACCAGACCGGAGAACGCCTGCCCGTAGGCGATGCCGCGTTCGGCGTACCAGCCGTGCAGGTCGGCGCCTTCGCGCCGTTCGGGATGGGCGGTGAGCAGTTCGGCGACGTCGTAGGCGGCCGGGACCTCGGTCCCCGCATCGCCGTGCAGCACGGCGGCGGCACGCCGCACCTCGGCGCCCTCGTCGTAGGTCTCGACCACGAAGTCGGCGACGCCGGGCCGTTTGACCGTGGCGACCGAGGAGACCGGCGTCTGCTCCTCCAGCAGCAGCAGCTGCTCGAAGGTGATGTCGCGGACCTCGGCCGTCTCACCGAACACGGCGCGGGAAGCGGCGAGCGCCATCTCGCAGTACGCGGCGCCGGGCAGCGCCGCGACGTTGTGCACCTGGTGGTCGCCCAGCCACGGCTGGGTCGCGGTGCCGACGTCGACCTGCCACACGTGACGCTCGGGCTCCTCGGGCAGGCGCACGTGCGCGCCGAGCAGCGGGTGCACCGCCACCGTCGAACCGCCCTGCGCCTGGTCCTGACCGTCGCGGGTCAGCATCAGATGGGTGTGGGTCCAGGTCGGCAACGGCGCGTCGACGAGACGCCCGTCCGGGTAGATCACCGAGAAGTCGACCGCGCCACCGGAATTGTGGATGTCGGCCACGAAGCCGAGCAGTCCGTCGGGCAGTTCCTGCTCACGGCGCATCGAGGCGAGAGCGGCAAGGCTCATGTCGAGGCCGCGGCCCGTCTGGTCGACAGCGTGGGTGAGCAGCGGGTGGGGGGCGAGTTCGCCGAAGACGCGGAACCCGTCCTCGAGGGCCGCCTGCACGGCCGCGGAGAACCGCACGGCGTGCCGCAGGTTGTCCACCCAGTAGTAGGCGTCGAACTCCGCCGGATCGCGGGGGTCGTAGAGCGTGGCCGAGTAGTACGGGAGCTGCGGCTCCATCGGCTCGATGTCCTCGAGCACCTCGGTGAGCTCGTCGAGGATCGGATCGACCTGCGGCGAATGCGACGCCACGTCGACGGCGACCTCGCGGGCCATCACGCCGCGGCTGTCCCATTCGGCGACCAGCTCGCGGATCGCCTCCTTGGCGCCACCGACGACCGTGGACTGCGGCGAGGCGACCACGGAGAGCACCACGTCGCTGATGCCACGGGCGGCCAGTTCGGAGAGCACCTGCTGCGCGGGCAGTTCCACCGAGGCCATCGCGCCGGAACCGGCGATGCGCGCCATCAGCGTGGACCGCCGGCAGATGACCTTGGCGCCGTCCTCCAGCGACAGACCACCGGCCACGACCGCGGCGGCCGATTCACCCATCGAGTGCCCGATCACGGCGCCCGGGGTCACCCCGTAGGCCTTCATCGTCGCGGCGAGCGCCACCTGCACGGCGAACACCGTCGGCTGCACCCGGTCGATCCCGGTGACCTTCTCCGGTGCGGACATCGCCTCGGTGACCGAGAAACCCGATTCGCGGGCGATCAGCGGTTCGAGTTCGGCCACGGCGGCGGCGAACACCGGTTCGGTGGCCAGCAGCCCCTTGCCCATCCCCGCCCACTGCGAACCCTGGCCGGAGAACACCCACACCGGCCCGTGCTCGCCCTTGGCGACCGCGGGCTCGTAGGGGGTCTCGCCGGAGGCGATCTCGCGCAGCGCCTTGATGAGCTCCTCGCGGGTGCTCGCGAGCACGCAGGTGCGGACCGGCCGGTGCCCGCGGCGGCGCGCCAGCGTGTAGGCCAGGTCGCGCAGATCGCCGTCGGAGTGGTCGTCGACCCAGTCGGCCAGGCGTGCGGCGGTGCGCCGCAGCTCCTCGGCGGAGGTGGCCGACAGCGGGAAGATCATCGCTTTCGCGGTCGGCTCGACATCCGGTGTCGCGACGGGCTCGGGCGCCTGCTCGAGGACCGCGTGCACGTTGGTGCCCGACAGCCCGTAGGACGACACGGCGGCACGCCGGGGCTGTTCGTCGCCGCGCGGCCACGGGGTGATCTCCTGCGGCACGAACAGGTTGGTCTCGACGCGCGCCATCTCGTCGGGCATGCGCTTGAAGTGCAGGTTCTGCGGCACCGTCGCGTGCTGCAACGACAGGATCGCCTTCATCATGCCGACGGCGCCGGACGCCGACTGCCCGTGGCCGAAGTTCGTCTTGACCGAGCCCAGCGCGCACGGCGCGTCGGTGCCGTAGACCTGCGCCAGGCCGGCGTACTCGATCGGGTCGCCGACCGGCGTGCCGGTGCCGTGCGCCTCGACCATGCCGACCGTCGCGGGATCCATCGCCGCGGCGGCCAGCGCCGCCCGGTAGACCGACACCTGGGCGTCGCGCGACGGGGTGGCGATGTTGACGGTGTGACCGTCCTGGTTGGACGCCGTGCCCTTGACCACGGCCAGGATGCGGTCCCCGTCGCGCTGGGCGTCGGCGAGCCGCTTGAACATGAGGATCACCGAGGCCTCGCCGGAGACGAACCCGTCGGCGTCGACGTCGAAGGCATGGCAGCGCCCGGTGGGCGACAGCATGCCCTGGGCGGAGCCGGAGGACATCTTGCGCGGTTCCAGCATGATCGAGACGCCACCGGCGAGCGCCATGTCGCTCTCGCCGTCGCGCAGGCTGCGGCAGGCCATGTGAATCGCCAGCAGGCTCGACGAGCAGGCCGAGTCGACCGTGTACGCCGGACCGTGCAGACCCATGGCGTACGCGATGCGGCCGGAGGCGAGGCTGTAGTTGTTACCGGTGAACCCGTACGGGCCTTCGATGGCGTGGGCGTCGGCGGCCAGCAGTTGGTAGTCGCCGTGCGTCATGCCGATGAACACACCGGTCAGCGAGGTGTCGAGCGTGACGGGGTCGATACCGGCATGTTCGACGGCCTCCCACGCGGTCTCCAGCAGCAGCCGGTGCTGGGGATCGATGGCGGTCGCCTCACGCTCACTGATCCCGAAGAACTCCGCGTCGAAGCCCGCGACGTCGTCGAGGAAGGCGCCCCACTTGGACACCGACCGGCCGGGAACGCCGGGCTCGGGGTCGTAATACTCTTCGGCGTCCCACCGTTCCAGCGGCACCTCGGTGACGAAGTCGTCGCCGCGTAGCAGCGCCTCCCACAACCGCTCGGGAGAATCGATCCCACCGGGCAGCCGGCAGGCCATTCCGATGACAGCGATGGGAGTGACCGGTGCGTCGACCACGTGTGCAAACCTCTTCTGGAACGTGATACGGATTCGAGACGGATAGAAAATCGATAGTTTCCGAAATTCAGCACTTTCTCGGCGTGCTCCGTCCGCTCCCCTCTGTATCTCTTCGGCCTTCCGTGCGCCGAGTCGGAGCGTAACCGCTCACACCGACTCCGGTGCAAGTACCGAGCAAATCACTCTCGGCTGTTGCTAGATCAATCTCTGCGGCCAAAACGTTACACGAGCAACAACAAGATCGCAGATTCATCGACTTGCAGGGCTCTGACCTGCAGTTATCTCCGTTTTTGACTCTAATGTCAATCTTGGCACTTTCTTGGGTTTCTCTCAGGTTTTTCGCTACGCAAGAATTCAGCAAACTAGTTAGCCCTGTATTTGGCATTGCTGTAAATGGGAGTCGAGCGTCAGTTGTGACACCTGTGAACCGTCCCGGCCGCACATTGCGATCTTGTTTCGGCAGCGCACAGCGCTTTTTGCATGCTCAACATCGGCGGTGCGGGCACCCCCGGGACCGGCGACCGGCGTGTGCTGATATGTGCGAGAGTCGGGGTCTCTGTGACATGGCAACAGAACACCCGATAACGATGTTGTCGTACCACCGCCCACCAGCAAAGCCTCCTGGGGGTGGGTACGGCACCGTCACCGGCAACCACCGGCGATGCTGGCAAATGTGAAATAACCTGCTGGACAAGCTTTTCCAGGGACAACGTACGTTGTCACAGCAGTTGGTGAAAAACCGCAGAAACCGGTTTGTGAAGGGGTTTCGGAGCGGGTCGGAGACCCTACCCGGCAACCGGCTTGGGGACCACGAAGGGGGCGCCCAGCTGGGGCGCCACCCGGTACCCGCGCCTGCGGGCGCGGGCCACGTCCTGCCGGATCAACACGTTGAGCCCCGCGAACGAACCCATGTCGAGCAGCATCGGGGTGAGCAGCCGGTTGTGCACGAATCCGATCGCCAGACCGGTCGCCGGGTCGGCCCAGCCGACGGATCCGCCCAGTCCGACGTGGCCGAAGCCGCGCATCAGCCCGAACGGCAGGCTGTGATAGCCGAGGTGGAACGCGAGCGGGATGACGAGATTGCGGTCGGGCCGCAGATTCGGCCGACCGGTGAGCCCCGCGGCGACCTCCGGGGACAGGAACTGCTCGGTGCCCAGACAGCCGCCATTGGCGATCGCGCCGTACATGCGGGCGAGCCCCCGGGCCGTGGCGACACCGTTGGCGGACGGGATCTCGGAATCCAGGAACGGGATGTCGCCCTGGACCACCGCCTTCATCCCCGGGAAGTACATGGATCCGAACATGCCGGAGAACTGCAGCGCGGCGACCTTGGGTGCGACGAAGTTGAACAGTGGATTGGCCATCGTGCCCTGGGGCGTGAGGATCTGGGCGGGCCGCGTCGCGGCGTGCGCCGGGGGCCGGCCCAGATGCAACCCGTCGGTTTCGAGTGGTCCGGCCAACTCGGTGCGGATGAGATCACCCATCCCCTGCCCGGTCACCGCACGCGCCAGCCCCGCCACCAACCAGCCGTAGGTCAGCGCGTGATACGCCGGGTGGCCGTGGAGCAGCCGGTTCACCGGCGCCGCCGCCAGCCGCTGCTCCATGGCCAGATGATCGAACAGATCCTCCTTGCGGACACCGTTGAGCTGTGACAGGCCGGCGCGGTGCCGCATCAGATCGCGGACGGTGATCTTGTCCTTACCGTTCGCACCGAACTCGGGCCAGTACTGCGCGACGGGTGCGTCATAGGTCAGCAGACCGCGGTCGACCAGCCGGTGGATGACGGTCGACGCCATCCCCTTGGTGGCCGAGAAGACCATCGCCCCGGTGTCGGCGGTCCAGTACTGCGTGCCCCGCCGGTCCGAGTACCCGGTCCAGACGTCGACCACCGGCTCTCCGTGCAGGTAGATGCACAGCGCCCCGCCCCCGAACCGGCGGCCGGGGAACAGCTGCGAGAAGCCCTGCAGCGTGCGCGCGAAGCTCGGATCCGCAGCACCCTGCACACCGTGCGGGAGTGCCGCGTCGCGCCCCCGCGCTGAGAGGTTGGTCACAGCTATGAATTTAACCTGTCGACAGGCCTCGGAAACAGAGCGTTATTGACTCGTTAAGGACCAGGTCAGCGAAGGCTCAATGGGCGGCGTCGAGAATCTGTCGTGCGGCCAGCGCCGGAGTGAGCTCACCGTCGCGAACCTGCCGTTCCACGTCGGCGCGAATCCGGCGCACCTCGGGATGCGACAGCACCCGGTCGAGGACCGCGTCGCGCACCATCGACCACGTCCACTCGACCTGCTGGGCACGTCGGCGGGCCTCGAATTCACCGGCCTCGCGCAGCACGTCGCGGTGCCGGAGCACGGTGTCCCACAGCTCACGAAGGCCCTTGCCCTCCAGCGCGCTCATCGTCAGCACCGGCGGGCGCCACAGCGTCTCGCGCGGATAGATCAGCCGCAGGGCGGCGGCCAGCTCCCGCGCCGCGGCCTTGGCCTCGATCGCGTGCTCACCGTCGGCCTTGTTGACCACCACCACGTCGGCGAGTTCGAGCACGCCCTTCTTGATGCCCTGCAGCTGGTCGCCGGTGCGCGCCAGGGTGAGGAACACGAACGTGTCGACCATGTTCGCGACCGTGACCTCGGACTGCCCCACCCCGACCGTCTCGACCAGGATCACGTCGTAGCCGGCGGCTTCGAGCAGCACGATCGTCTCGCGGGTGGCCTTGGCGACGCCCCCCAGCGTGCCCGAGGTGGGCGAGGGCCGGATGTAGGCGTCGGGGTGCACGGCGAGCTTGGCCATCCGGGTCTTGTCCCCGAGGATCGACCCGCCCGTCCTGGTCGACGACGGATCCACCGCCAGGACCGCCACCCGGTGGCCCTGCTCGATGAGGTACATCCCGAGCGCCTCGATCGTGGTGGACTTGCCGACACCCGGCACGCCGGTGATGCCGACGTGAAGCGCGCTGCCCGCTTCCGGTGTCAGCTCGAGCAGCAGCTCCTGAGCCCGCTCCCGATGGTCGGCCCGGGTCGACTCGACCAGTGTGATGGCCCGGGCCAGCGCCGAGCGGTCACCGCCGCGCAGCGCCGAGGCGAGTTCCTCGACGGGCTGGCTCATCTAGCCGAGGTCGTAGCCGAGCCGCTCGGCCAGCTTGTGCAGCAGCCCGGTGGCGGCGTCGGCGATCACCGTGCCCGGCGGGAAGATCGCCGCCGCACCCGCGGCATAGAGCTCGTCGAAGTCGCCGGGCGGGATCACCCCGCCGACCACCACCATGATGTCGGGCCTGCCCACCGCGGCCAGCGCATCACGCAGCGCGGGCACCAGCGTCAGATGACCGGCGGCCAGCGACGAGACACCGACCACGTGCACGTCGTTGTCGGCGGCCTGCTGGGCGACCTCGTCGGGGGTGGAGAACAACGAACCCACGTCGACGTCGAAGCCGATGTCGGCGAACGCGGTCGCGATGACCTTCTGACCGCGGTCGTGGCCGTCCTGCCCCATCTTGGCGACCAGGATGCGGGGCCTGCGGCCGTCGGCCTCGGCGAACTTCTCCACGAGTTCGGTGGCAGTGCTCATTCGCGAGATGTTGTCACCACTCCCGGCTTCGTCGCGGTACACGCCGGAGATCGTGCGGATCTCGGCGACGTGGCGGCCGTAGACCTTCTCCAACGCGTCGGAGATCTCCCCCACGGTCGCCTTGGCGCGGGCGGCGTTGATCGCCAGCGCCAGCAGATTGTTGCCCAGCCCGTCCTCGCCAGCCAGCCCCTGGGCCCCGGCCGCCCGCGTCAGCTCGTCGAGCGCCGCGCGGGTCGCGTCCTCGTCACGCTCTTCGCGCAACTGCTGCAGCTTCGCGAGCTGTTCGGCGCGCACCCGGCTGTTCTCGACCTTGAGCACCTCGATCTCGTGGTCCTCGGGCACCTGGTACTTGTTCACCCCGATGACCGTCTGCGCCCCGGAGTCGATGCGCGCCTGGGTGCGTGCGGCGGCCTCCTCGATGCGCAGCTTCGGGATGCCCTCGCTGATCGCCTGCGCCATCCCGCCGTGCGCCACGACCTCACCGATGTGCATCCGTGCGGCGGTGGCCAGCTGGTGGGTCAGCCACTCGACGTAGTACGACCCGCCCCACGGGTCGATCGGCCGGGTGGTGCCGGACTCCTGCTGCAGCAGCAGCTGGGTGTTGCGGGCGATACGGGCCGAGAAGTCGGTCGGCAGCGCGAGCGCCTCGTCGAGGGCGTTGGTGTGCAGCGACTGGGTGTGGCCCTGGGTGGCGGCCATCGCCTCGATGCAGGTGCGCGCGACGTTGTTGAACACGTCCTGGGCGGTCAGCGACCAGCCCGAGGTCTGCGAGTGGGTGCGAAGCGACAGCGACTTCTCGTTCTTCGGCTCGAATTCGGCGACCAGCTCGCTCCACAGCAGCCGGCCCGCGCGCAGCTTGGCGACCTCCATGAAGAAGTTCATGCCGATGCCCCAGAAGAAGCTCAGCCGCGGCGCGAACTTGTCGATCGAGAGCCCCGCGTCGAGCCCGGCCTTGATGTACTCCACCCCGTCGGCGAGCGTGTACGCGAGCTCGAGATCGGCTGTCGCTCCAGCTTCCTGGATGTGGTAGCCGGAGATCGAGATCGAGTTGAACTTCGGCATCTTCGCGCTGGTGTAGCCGAAGATGTCGGAGATGATCCGCATCGACGCCTTGGGCGGGTAGATGTAGGTGTTGCGGACCATGAACTCTTTGAGGATGTCGTTCTGGATGGTCCCGGCCAGCTTCTCCGGCGGCACCCCCTGCTCCTCGGCGGCGACCACGTAGAGCGCGAGGATGGGCAGCACGGCGCCGTTCATCGTCATCGACACCGACACCGTGGACAGGTCGATCCCGTCGAACAGCTGCCGCATGTCGAGGATGGAATCGATTGCCACACCGGCCATTCCGACGTCACCCTGCACCCGCGGATGGTCGGAGTCGTAGCCGCGGTGGGTGGCCAGGTCGAACGCCACCGACAGACCCTTCTGGCCGGCGGCCAGGTTGCGCCGGTAGAACGCGTTGGACTCCGCGGCGGTGGAGAAACCGGCGTACTGGCGGATGGTCCACGGCTGGTTGACGTACATCGTCGGGTACGGCCCGCGCAGGAACGGCGGCGCACCCGGGAACGTGTCCAGCGGATAGCCTGCCGCGGCGGCGGCATCGCGGTCGGCGGCGACGTAGACCGGTTTGACGTCGATGCCCTCGGGGGTCACCCACGTCAGCTGGTCGGGGGTGTACCCGTGCGCGGCGGCCGCGTCGGAGACGAACTGCTCGACAGCCGTGTCGGTCGCCGCGTCGCCGGCGCCGTCACCGCGCAGCGGGACGTCCGCGAAACTGCCGATGACGGCGGCTTTCTCCGGTGTGGCGGTCATGCTCATGCCCCCAATCGGGTGAGGAGGTTCGACAGCGCCGCGACCGCGTCGATCTTGGCGGTGAGGTAGTCGTCGGGTTTCGGGTCCGCGTCGGCGACCGCCTTCTCCGGGCCGGCGAGGTAGATCCGGGTGACCCCGGCCTCGCGGGCCGCGGCCACCACGCCGGCGGCGTCGGTGGCGTAGCGGGCATCGGTACCGCACAGGACGGCGACCGACGGGCTGCCGGCATCCGACACCGCCTGCGCCACCTCTGCCGCGGTCACCGCGCCTGGGTTGACGGCCTCGATCCCGCCGGAGGCCAGCAGGTTGGCGGCGAACGTCGCGCGGATGTTGTGCTCGGCCAGCGGTCCCAGCGGCAGCAACAGGACCTGCGGCCGGGCCCCGTGCTGGGCGAGGAAGGCGTCCGAGCGGTCGCGCAGCGCCTCGAAGCCGGCGGCGTAGCGGGCGACGGCGGTGAACGCCTCACCGGCGGGCAGTGCCGGCTCGTCCAGGTTCGGGTACTCGTTCACACCGGTCAGCGAGGTGCGCCGGTGGGCGATGTCGTCGGCGCGCCCGGCGGCGACGCCGGCGATCTGCTCGGCGAGGTAGTCGTGCGCGGCCACGAACCCGCCACGGGATTCGATGTCCTGGAAGTGGTTCCACGCCTGCTCGGCCAGCTGGGCGGTGAGGTCCTCGACGAACCAGGAGCCGCCGGCCGGGTCGAGCACCCGGCCGATGTGCGATTCCTCGAGCAGCAGCAACTGGGTGTTGCGCGCGATGCGGCGGGCGAATCCGCGTGAGGTGCCGGGGTAGCCGTCCGGGATCGCCACGTCGAACGGATGCACCAGCACGGTGTCCGCGCCGCCGACGCCGGCGGAGAACGCCGCCAGCGTGGTGCGCAGCATGTTCACCCACGGATCGCGCTGGGCCATCATCGGCAGTGACGTCACCGCGTGGATGGTGGCCGCGCCCGCGTCCGCGGCGCCGACGACCTCGCACACCCGCGCCCACAGCAGCCGGGCGGCGCGCAGCTTGGCGATGGTCATGAACTGGTCGTCGTCGGCGGCGAGCCGGAAGCTGATCTGGCGGACCGCATCAGCGATCGCCAGACCGCCCTGTTCGAGCAGACGCAGATAGGACACCCCGGCGGCAATCGCGCCGGCCAGCTCCCACGAGGCGCTGGCCCCGCGGTTGTGCAGCGCGGGCCCGTCGACGGTGACCGCCCGCACGTGTCCGTCGTAGCCGGTGACCTTCGCCGCGGTCGACACGACGTCGGCGATCTCGGGTGCCGGCCGGTCGCTGAACGGAGCGGTGAGCGGGTCGGCGCCCAGGTCCAGCGAAAGCCGTTGGCGCTGTTCGGCATCCAGTCCGGCGACCAGCGCAAGCACCGCATCGGCGGCGGCCGCGTAGTCGGCGCCGGCGTGGAGCTGAACCGGAACGAGGTCGAGGAACACCGAGTCCAGCAGCCGTTCGAGGTCGGCGGCGGCCACCCCGTCGGCCCCGATGCGCAGCACCAGCGCGCTGACCCCCTCGGTCAGGCCCAACAGCACCGCGCCGTTGGCCTCTTCGGCGGTGCCCTCCCCTGCGGGGAACGCCTCGGCGACCTTCCACCCGGATTTGACGTCGCGCAGGGCGTCGCCGCCGCGCACGTAAGGCCACTGTCCCGGCAGCGGCGGTTCGGGCAGCTCGTCGAGACTGGTGTAGAGGGGACGGATCGAGAAACCCTCGTAGGTCGGCGAATCGAGCAGCCGGTCGGGTTCGGCGGGCAGCTCGGCGGGGTCTTTACGGGTGCTCTTCGCCAGCACCCCGGCCACCGCGGAGCGCCACTGCTCCAGACCGGACTCGACAGCACTGGCCCCGTGCACAGACACCGGCATCTCCTGTTGTCGCAGCGTGTGACTGACGTATCCGCCCACCAGGCTAAATGATGGCGGTCACGGCGCCACCCGCCGGGCAGCCGTCGCGCCGGACGCCACGAACCCGCGTCGGCCCGTAGGCTAGTCAGACGTGAAAGCCGTCGTCAGGACCTTGCGGATCGCCCGCGCCACCGTGGCCGCCGCGGCGCTTCAGGTCTCTCGGCGGCGCCTTGTCGCGATCGCCGCGGCGATTGTGATCCTCGTCGCAGTCGCATGGTGGGTGCCGATCCCGAACGCCCTGGAGTTGCGGGACTGGGCCACGTCCGTCGGCGCCTGGTTTCCCCTGGTGTTCCTGGCCACTCATGTCGTCGTGACGACGTTCCCGTTCCCGCGCACCGCGTTCACCCTCGCCGCCGGCCTGTTGTTCGGCCCGCTGCTCGGCATCGGGATCGCCGTGGCGGCCAGCACCGTCAGCGCCCTGCTGGCGGTGCTGCTGATCCGCGCGCTGGGCTGGCAGCTCAGCAATCTCGTCAGCCATCCGGCCGTCGACCGGATCGATGTGCGGTTACGCCGCCGCGGCTGGCCGTCGGTGATCGCGCTGCGACTGATCCCGGCGGTGCCGTTCGCCGTGCTGAACTACGCCGCGGGCGCGTCCGCGGTGCGCCTGCTCCCCTATTCGCTCGCGACGGTCGTCGGTCTGCTGCCGGGCACCGCGGCGGTGGTGGTCCTCGGCGACGCGCTCACCGGACAAGTCAACCCGCTGCTGGTGCTCATCTCCGCCGCGACCGCCGGTGTCGGCGTCGTCGTGCTGCTGTACGAGAACCGCGTTCATCGGCGCAGCGTCGACGCGGTGTCGTCCGAAGGTGCGAACTCCGCCCTGAGCCGGCGCTGATTCGTCCGGCCGCGGCTACATTGCTGGCCATGGCGGTACACGGGGCGGACGCCGGGGAGCTGCGCACACTGGCCGATGATCTCAGCCGGGCCGCCCGCCGGCTCGAGTCGGTGCGCGCAGTGGTGGGCCAGCAGATCGGCACGCCGCTGGGGTGGCGCGGACCGGACGCCGAGCGCTTCAACCAGCAGTGGCGCTATGAGGGCTCGCAGCACCTCTCTTCCGCGGTGGCCGGACTCGACGACGCCGCCGCGGCGCTGCGCCGCAACGCGCTCGAGCAGGAAGTGGTCAGTGGGGCGGTCGGCGTGGGAGGGCCGGCAATGACGGGAGCGACTGGCGAAGCCTCGATCTCGACGGCCGGTCCCCCGCCGAGGCGCTGCGGGACTTCGTCACCGGGTGACGCGCGCGGGACCCTTCACCGTCATCGCACCGAACAGTGCGAGCAGCGACGACGAGGCGATCAGCCCCGGACTCCAGTCCCTGGCCCTGATGTGGGAGCCGGCCGCGAGCACGAAGTAGACCGTCAGCATGAACGTGGTCAACCGTGCCAGCGCGGGCCAGCGGAACACCGACAGCAGTCCGACCGTGCTGGCCGCCTTGACGACCGGGATGAGCGGCCGCAGTTCCTCGGGCAGCCCGACGTCGTCGAACGCCTTCTTGATCGGCGCGATCGGTTTCACACATGCCGCCGCGTCGGCGGCCTGCACGGCGGCGAGCACCGCGTAGGTCCGGGGCGAGGTCAACGCGCTCATCGGTCCGGGTTTCCCGGATGCGGCGCGCTCAGCTCACCGGGCGACTGCGGGGAGGACAGGAGGCCGGGGCCCTCCACCGGGGTACGGGCCTCCGCTTCGGCCTTGGCGACCGCCTGCGCGATGGCCGGGTCGGTCTCGGTGGAGAACCACTCGGCGACCTCGTCGGAATCGTCCGCGGCGGGCGGGCGCCCGTCGTCGGGTGACGGGGTGTACCGGACGACGCCGTCCTCACCGGGGGCGCCGAGCAGTTTGGTGAACCCCTGGAGCGCGCCGGCGAAATCGCTGGGCACCACCCACACCTTGTTGGCCTCGCCCTGGGCCATCTGCGGCAGCGTCTGCAGGTACTGGTAGGCCAGCAGCTCCGGGGTCGGGCGGCCCGCCTTGATGGCCGCGAACGTCTTCTCGATCGCCTTGGCCTGTCCCTGTGCCTGCAGGTAGGCGGCGGCCCGTTCACCCTGTGCGCGCAGCATGCGGGACTGCCGTTCGGCCTCGGCGGCGAGGATGGCGGCCTGTTTGGCGCCCTCGGCGGCGAGGATCTGCGCCTGCTTCTGACCTTCGGCCTGTTTGATCGCGGCCTCCCGGCTGCCCTCCGCGGTCAGGATCATCGCCCGCTTCTCGCGGTCGGCGCGCATCTGCTTTTCCATCGAGTCCTGGATGGACGGCGGCGGGTCGATCGCGCGCAGTTCGACGCGGGCCACCCGCAGACCCCACCGGTTGGTGGCTTCGTCCAGGACGCCGCGCAGGGCGGTGTTGATCTGGTCACGTGAGGTCAGCGTCTGCTCGAGCGTCATCCCGCCGACCAGGTTGCGCAGCGTGGTGGTGGTGAGCTGTTCCACGCCGACGATGTAGTTGCTGATCTGGTAGACCGCGGCCTGCGGGTTGGTGACCTGGAAGTAGACGACGGTGTCGATGGCCACGGTCAGGTTGTCCTCGGTGATCACCGGCTGGGGCGGGAAGGACACCACCCGCTCGCGCAGGTCGACCCGGGCCCGGATCTTGTCGATGAACGGGATCAGCAGCGTCAGCTGACCGCTGACCGTGCGGCTGTAACGGCCGAGCCGTTCGATGACGGCGGCCTCGGCCTGCGGGATCAACGCGACCGATTTGGCCACGACGATCACGGCGAAGATGACGAGGGCCACGAGCAGGACGAGCCCGTAGACAGCTCCATCCATAGCGGACTTCCCTTCGACTCAGGGGTTCTTCCAGACCACCGCGGTGGCGCCGTCGATCCGCATGACGGTCACCTGGTCGCCCGGTTCGTACACATCGTGGTCGTCCAGCGGGCGGGCCGTCCAGACCTCACCTTCGAGCTTGACCTGACCCGCGTGCTGCGCCACGCGGTCGAGTACCAGCGCCTGCTTGCCCTCGAGCGCCTTGGCCGGCTCGGGCAGTCCGGCGCCGGAGTAGAAGCGTTTGCGCAGCACCGGGCGCACCACCGCCAGCAGCAGCACCGACACCAGCAGGAACACCACCCCGTCGGCCCAGATGGGCCAGTCGAGCAGCCAACTCGTCCCGGTGGCGGCCAGCGCCCCACCGGAGAGCATCAGCAGGAACATGTCGCCGGTCAGCGCCTCTGCCCCTGCCAGCACGATCGCGAGGATCAGCCAGATCAGCCAAACGGGCATGTCGCCAGCCTAACGCGTATCCGGCCTGCGCAGCGGCGAACAACTACACTGCGGGCATCATGTGGTGTCCCAGTGCAACGCTGGCGGTGTGGGCCAATTCGTGGCTCGCGGGTGCCGCCGCGCCCGATGACGTGCTCGACTCGCTCTCTGCTTGGGCGCCAAGGCATTCCGTGACCGCTTACGATTCCGCGGCGGCGGGCCGGACCGGCCTGCCGTGGCCCGATCTCAACGGCACCGGCGCGGTGTCGCTGCTGCAGACGCTGCGCACCGCCGCCGGTCCGGCGCCGTCGGGCCCGTCGGTGTCCGTCGCGCTCCCGGTGCCCGGTGACGTACGCGGGCTCCCGGCGGGCACCCAGTTCCAGCGCGACGCGATCGCCGCCGGCGAAGCCCTCATCGTCACCGATCCGCACACACCGTCGACCGCCGTCGGCCTGGTCCCCGATTTCGAGTTCGACGAGGGCAGCGAAGATCCCGAGTTCGACCCCGAGGTGTCGGCGTTGTCGTGGACCGTCTATTCGACGCCCGCGACGCCGCCGGCGGCGCACATCGACCTCGGTGAGGCGGAATACGAACTGCGTTCGGCGGTGCGCGCGGCGGCCGAAGCGCTCGGCGCGCTGCGCGCGGGGATGGCGGGCGCCGACGTCGACGATCCGCGGGGTCTGGTCGAACAGGTGCTGGAGTCGGGGCGCGGCCACCGGCTGCCCGACCATGCGCCGAACCGGGCGGCACGGGTGCTCGAGAACGCCGCCCACGTCGACGCGATCATCACGGTGAGCTCCGGGCTGATGCCGATCGGGCTGCAGAGTTCGTCCGAGGTGCAGATCGCCAGCGATGCGCTGCGCCCGCTAGTGGGCGTGGTGCGGTCGGCGCGGATCGCCGCGCTGACGGCCATCTTGCATTCCGCCTGGCAGCGCTGAGGCGCTGCTATTCGGCGGGCTTGTCCTGTGCCGCTTCCGCCTCCGCGGACGACCCCGAGTCACGCTGCGGGAGAAGCGCTTCCAGCGCCGACCCGGTGATCCGGCGGAACGCCCGGCGGGGCCGGTTCGCGTCGAGGATCGCCACCTCCAGGGTGGAGGCCCCCAGTGTGCGCGGTTCGGAGCCGTTGCCCGCCGCCTCGAGTGCCTCGACCGCGATCCGCACCGCGTCGCCGAGTTCCGCGTTCTCGGTGTAGGACTCGTTGAGCTTGGCGATGATCGGCTCGGTGGTCCCGCCCATCACCACGAAATGCGGTTCGTCCGCGATCGATCCGTCGTAGGTGATCCGGTACAGCTCCGGCGCTTTCGACTCACCGTGATGGGCGACCTCGGCCACGCACAACTCCACCTCGTAGGGCTTGGCCTGTTCGGTGAAGATCGTGCCGAGGGTCTGCGCGTAGACGTTGGCCAACTGGCGGCCGGTCACGTCGCGGCGGGAGTACGCGTAGCCCTGGGTGTCGGCGAACCGGATGCCGCCGCTGCGCAGGTTGTTGAACTCGTTGAACCGCCCGACCGCGGCGAATCCCACCCGGTCGTAGAGTTCGCTGACCTTCTGCAGTGACCGCGAGGGGTTCTCGGCCACAAACACCACCCCGTCGGCGTACGCCAGCGCCACCACGCTGCGGCCGCGGGCGATGCCCTTGCGCGCGAGCTCGGACCGCTCGCGCATCGCCTGTTCGGGCGAGATGAAATACGGGAAGCTCACAGATCTCCTCGCACATCAGCGTTGTGGTGCGCGTCAGGGCCGAATGTGTCGGCACGGGAACGGCTTTGGATGATCTCACGGGCCAGCCCCGCGATGCGTTCCTCGGTGACCTCCTCGGCGCCCTCGGCCGTGATGAGCACCGCGGTCGGGAAGATGCCGCGCACCAGATCCGGTCCGCCGGTGGCGGAGTCGTCGTCGGCGGCGTCGTAGAGCGCCTCGATGGCCACGCGCAGCGCCGAATCGGCGTCGGTCACCCGGTGATACAGCTTCTTCATGGAGGACTTGGCGAAGATCGAGCCGGAGCCGACCGACTGGAAGCCCTCTTCCTCCAGGTTGTGCCCACCGGCGGCGTCGAACGACACGATGCGGCCCGCGCCCTGCGGATCCGGGTCGTCGAGGTCGAACCCGGCCAGCAGCGGCAACGCGACGAAGCCCTGCAGTGCCGCACCGAGATTGCCGCGCACCATGGTGGCGAGCCGGTTCACCTTGCCGGCGAACGTCAGCGCGACGCCTTCGAGCTTCTCGTAGTGTTCGAGCTCCACGGCGTACAGCCGTGCGAACTCCACCGCGATGGCGGCGGTGCCGGCGATGCCGGTGGCCGTGTAGTCGTCGGTGATGTACACCTTCTGCACGTCGCGGCTGGCGATCATGTTGCCCTGGGTGGCGCGGCGGTCACCGGCCATCACCACACCGCCGGGGAACTTCAGCGCCACGATGGTGGTGCCGTGGGGCACCGCGTCCGTGGGCGTCACGGGCACAGCGCCGCCGCCGAAGGGCAGCAGATGAGGCGCCTGCCGGCGCAGCATGTCGGAGAAGGACGACAAATCCATGGAAACCGAAGGGACCCCTCGGGTCGTAGGGCGGGAGGAATCTCGGGAGAGTTCAGGGAAGGCCAGCTGCTCGAAGTGCGGCCAGGTCACTGTCCGCCCTTTTGGACATACGCGCGCACGAAGTCCTCGGCGTTCTCCTCGAGGACGTCGTCGATTTCGTCCAGCAGATCGTCGGTCTCCTCGGTGAGCTTCTCGCGACGCTCCTGCCCGGCGCCCGTGCCGCCGGTGAGGTCGTCGTCCTCGCCGCCGCCGCCACCACGCTTGGTCTGCTCCTGCGCCATCGCCGCCTCCTGCACTTGTCATCGGCGGGCCCACAGCCACCCACCGGTTCCTCCACACTACCGGTCGACGCCAGGATTGCCTGGGATAGCCGGGCCCCTGGGTACAGCTATGTGGCGGTGAGCTGCTCGACGAGCTGGACCGCGCTGTCCACCGAATCGAGCAGCGCCCCGACGTGGGCCTTGCTGCCGCGCAACGGTTCGAGCGTGGGGATCCGCACCAGCGAGTCGCCGCCCAGGTCGAAGATGACCGAGTCCCAGCTCGCCGCGGCGATATCGGCGCCGAACCGCCGCAGGCACTCACCCCGGAAGTACGCGCGGGTGTCGGTGGGCGGGCTGTCGACCGCGTCGAGCACCTGCTGTTCAGTGACCAGCCGCTGCATCGATCCGCGAGCGACCAGCCGGTTGTACAGGCCCTTGTCCAGCCGGACGTCGGAGTACTGCAGGTCCACCAGGTGCAGCCGCGGTGCGTTCCAGCCGAGGTTCTCTCGGTTGCGGAACCCTTCGAGCAGCCGCAGCTTGGCCGGCCAGTCCAGCAGGTCGGCGCATTCCATCGGATCGCGTTCGAGAAGGTCGAGCACGTTGGCCCAGGTCTCGACGACGTGGGAGGCGCGCGGATCGGGATCGCGGGAGTCGACCAGTTTGGCCACCCGGTCGAGGTAGATCCGCTGCAGGGCGAGCCCGGTCAGCTCCCGCCCGTCGGCCAGCGCGACCGTCGCCCGCAGCGACGGGTCGCGGCTGATCACGTGCACCGCGTGCACCGGCCGGGCCAGGGCCAGATCCGACAGGTCCACCCCGTCCTCGATGAGGTCGAGGACCAGGGAGGTGGCGCCCAGCTTGAGATAGGTCGACGTCTCGGCCAGGTTGGCGTCGCCGATGATGACGTGCAGGCGCCGGTATTTGTCGGCGTCGGCGTGCGGTTCGTCGCGAGTGTTGATGATGCCGCGTTTGAGCGTGGTCTCCAGGCCGACCTCGACCTCGATGTAGTCGGCACGCTGGGACAGCTGGAAACCCGGTTCGTCACCCGAGGGGCCGATGCCCACCCGACCCGAGCCGGTGACCACCTGACGCGACACCAAAAACGGGGTGAGCCCGGCGATCACCGCGGAGAACGGCGTCTGCCGGCTCATCAGGTAGTTCTCGTGCGAACCGTACGACGCACCCTTGCCGTCGACGTTGTTCTTGTACAGCTGCAGTCTGGCCGCCCCGGGCACGCTCGCGACGTGGCGCGCCGCGGCCTCCATCACCCGCTCCCCCGCCTTGTCCCAGATCACCGCGTCGAGCGGGTCGGTGCACTCGGGTGCGGAGTACTCCGGGTGGGCGTGGTCGACGTAGAGCCGCGCACCGTTGGTCAGGATCATGTTGGCCGCCCCGACCTCGTCGGCGTCGACCACCGGCGGCGGACCGGCCGAGCGGCTCAGGTCGAACCCGCGGGCATCACGCAGCGGCGACTCCACCTCGTAATCCCACCGGGTGCGCTTCGCTCGCTGGATACCGGCCGCGGCGGCGTACGCCAGCACTGCCTGCGTGGACGTCAGAATCGGGTTGGCGGTCGGATCGGACGGTGAGGAGATACCGTATTCGACCTCGGTTCCGATGATCCGCTGCATGACCTCAGAGTAGGTGACGCGGACGGGACCCGGGTGAGCGGCGGGGGCCACCGAGGAGGCGCCGCACGTGCGCCCGCACGATGGCCTCAGCCGTTTCCCCGCTGACGCGATCCGGCTCCACCGCGACCGAACAGGCCAGTCCGTCCAGCAACGCCAGCAATTCGACGGCGGCCGCGCGGTCCGCAACGCCTGCGGCGGCGAGGACACCCGCCAGGTGCTCCTCCAGCGCCTTCCAGTCGCTGCGGTGCCGCACGGCCGTGGCCTCGTCGACCGCCGCACGCGCCATCCGCAGCAGCCATATCACGCTGACGTCGCGGTCATCGGCGCTCACGAGCGCAACCGCGAGCTCCTCTAGGTACCGCTGGGGCGACAGATCTGCCGGGAGCCGGTCGGCGAGCCGGTTGCGGAAATCCTGTGCGGCGCGGTCCATGGCGGCGCCCAGCATGACGTCCTTGGTCGGGAAGTGGTGCTGCACCGCGCCGATCGACACTCCCGCGAGCGTCGCGACCTTCCGCACCGACACGCCCTCGAAGCCCTCGGCGAGCAGCGCTCGCAACACCGCTTCGACCATCCGGTCGTAAGGCGTGGTCATCGGTCGATCATAACGCCACCAATACGTTCGTATGGTAGCGTGCCGCCGCATGAGCTCGACGCGCTACCTGTCGCTGGACGTGCTTCGCGGTATCGCCATCCTCGGGACGCTGGGCACCAACATCTGGATCTACACCCACCCCGAGGGCCTGATCGGCTACCTGACGGGCACCCCCGAATCGGATTGGCGCCCCGTCGAATTGGTCCTGCAACTGCTCACCCAGGGCAAGTTCCTGGGCCTGCTGACCGTCATGTTCGGCATCGGCCTCGCCCTGCAGCAGCGGTCGGCGGTACGGGCTGGGCTGCGGTGGCCGGGCAGCTATCCGTGGCGCGCCGCGCTGTTGCTGCTCGACGGGGTCGTGCACTTCGTGCTGATGACGGAGTTCGACGTCCTGATGGGTTACGCGATCACCGGATGGATCGTCGCCTACCTGATGGTCACCACACCACGGACCCAGCGGCGCATCATCATCGCCGCGGCCGCCGTCCACGTCGTGGTGATCGGGCTCGTCACGGTGGCCATCACGACCGCGCCTCGGCCCTCGAGCGCCGCCACCATGCTGAACCCCAATCCGTACGCCGACGGATCGTGGTGGGACCTGGTGATGTTCCGGCTGGACAACGCGCTGCTGTTCCGGCTCGAGACACTGCTGATCTTCCCGATGTCGATCGCGTTGTTCCTCGTCGGCGCCAGATTGTTCGCCGCCGGGGTACTCGACGCCGGCGGCGCGGTGCTACGCCGGCGGTTGATAATGCTCGGCTTCGGCGTCGCGCTCCCGGTCGACATCGTCCTCGAGATCGGCAACCCCGGTGGCACCGCGCTGCTGTTGTCCCGGTACGGGACCGCGCCGCTGGTGGCGCTCGGCATCCTCGCCGCGGTGGCCGAGTTCTACACGCGCCGACCGGACCACACCCCCGGCTTCACCGGGGGCCGACTGTCGGAGGTGGGCCGGATGGCGCTGTCGAGCTACGTGTTGCAGAACCTGGTCGCCTCGGCGATCTGCTACGGCTGGGGGCTCGGGCTGGCGGCGCGCATCCCGACCGAACATCGCGTACCGGCGACGGTCGGCATCTACAGCGTCGTGATCGCCGTCGTCATGACGTTCGCCCACGTGTGGTTCCGCCGCTTTCACCGCGGGCCGGTGGAGTGGCTGTGGAACACCAGCTACCGCACGCTCGCTCCGCAGGCAGGTAGCCGCGTAGTCCGCTCCCGGTGACCTACAGGTACTGGCCCAGATTCGACTCGGTGTCGATCGCCCGGTTCGCGCTGCTGCTCTTGCCGGTGACCAGCGTGCGGATGTAGACGATCCGCTCGCCCTTCTTACCCGAGATCCGCGCCCAGTCGTCCGGGTTGGTGGTGTTGGGCAGGTCCTCGTTCTCGGCGAACTCGTCGACGATCGAGTCGAGCAGGTGCTGGATGCGCAGACCCTTCTGCCCGGTGTCGAGCACCGATTTGATCGCGTACTTCTTCGCCCGGTCGACGACGTTCTGGATCATCGCGCCCGAGTTGAAGTCCTTGAAGTACATGACCTCTTTGTCGCCGTTGGCGTAGGTCACCTCGAGGAAGCGGTTGTCGTCGATCTCGGCGTACATCCGCTCGACGACCTTCTCGATCATCCCCTTGATGCACAGCGCCCGGTCGCCGCCGAACTCGGCGAGATCGTCGGCGTGCACCGGCAGTTCCTCGGTGAGGTACTTGCTGAAGATGTCCTGTGCCGCTTCGGCATCCGGCCGCTCGATCTTGATCTTGACGTCCAGGCGGCCGGGCCGCAGGATCGCCGGGTCGATCATGTCCTCGCGGTTGGAGGCGCCGATCACGATGACGTTCTCCAGACCCTCGACACCGTCGATCTCCGAGAGCAACTGGGGCACGACCGTCGTCTCCACATCGGAGCTCACGCCGGTGCCGCGGGTGCGGAAGATCGAATCCATCTCGTCGAAGAACACGATCACCGGGGTGCCCTCGGAGGCCTTCTCCCTGGCGCGCTGGAAGATCAGCCGGATGTGCCGTTCGGTCTCGCCGACGAACTTGTTCAGCAGCTCCGGGCCCTTGATGTTGAGGAAGTAGGACTTCGCCTCGCGGGCGTCGTCGCCGCGCACCTCGGCCATCTTCTTGGCCAGCGAATTCGCCACCGCCTTGGCGATCAGCGTCTTACCGCAGCCGGGCGGGCCGTAGAGCAGGACACCCTTGGGCGGCCGCAGCGAGTACTCGCGGTAGAGCTCCTTGTGCAGGAACGGCAGCTCGACGGCGTCGCGGATCTGCTCGATCTGACGGCCCAGACCGCCGATGTCGCTGTAGCTGACGTCGGGCACCTCTTCGAGGACCAGGTCCTCGACCTCGGCCTTGGGGATGCGCTCGAAGGCGTATCCGGCCTTGGTGTCGACGAGCAGCGAATCACCCGGGCGCAGCCGGCGCGGCCGGTCGTCGTCGAGTTCGGGCCCGGCGACCTCGCTGTCGGGCAGGTGCTCGACGGAGACCAGCGGCTCGGCCAGCCACACGATGCGCTCCTCGTCGGCGTGGCCGACCACCAGCGCGCGATGGCCGTCGGAGAGGATCTCGCGCAGGGTGCTGATCTCGCCGACGGCCTCGAAGGTGCCCGCCTCGACCACGGTCAGCGCCTCGTTGAGACGCACGGTCTGGCCCTGTTTCAGCGCCTTGACGTCGATGTTGGGCGAGCAGGTCAGCCGCATCTTGCGCCCGGAGGTGAACACGTCGACCGTGTCGTCCTCGTGGGCGGCGAGCAGGACGCCGTAACCGCTCGGGGGCTGCCCCAGCCGGTCGACCTCTTCGCGGAGCGCGAGCAGTTGCTGACGCGCCTCCTTGAGGGTGTCCATCAGCTTCGCGTTGCGCGCCGCCAGCGAATCGATGCGCGCCTCGAGCTGGTGGACGTCACGGGCGCTGCGCAGACCGCTCTGCGGGCCTACCGCGTTCTCGAGCTGCTCTCGGAGGGCTGCCGCCTCGCGGCGCAACTCCTCCAGCTCCGCGGCGTCCTCACTGGACAGGCCGGACTCATGGGGTGTCGTGAAACCGTCTTCCCTGGCTTCGTGACGCTGTGACTCACTCATGTTGCGCCCCTTTCCCACACCGAATAGTGGTGCAGTAACAACTTCAACGCTACCGGCGATTCAGACTTTGTGTGCGGCGTAGGGATTCGACACACCCGCAGCACTGTTAACCTCGAACGCGAGCTAGACAGATCGAAAGGACAGCCGTGACCCTGAAAACCCTCGTAACCGGCGTTGCAGCAGCCGCTGTAGTAGCAGGTGGCGCGGCAGGTGTGACCTCCATTGCATCGACCCCGATCGCGACGGCCGCGCCGGTGGTCAGCGCGCCGATGCCCCAGGTCCCCGCTCCCGATCTGGCGGGTCCGCTGACGCAGACGCTGCAGGCGCTCGCCGGGCCTGGGTCGTTCCGGGGTAAGGCGCCGTTCATTCAGGGTGGCATCGGGAGGATCGAGGCGGTCGGCGCCGACCGCGCGTACCAGAACGCGGCCGCGCAGGGGAAATTCCCGCTGAGCTTCAGCATCGCCAATGTCGACCAGAACGGCGGAGTGGCCACGGCCGACGTGACCGCGACCGCGGCCACCGGCGGTACCGCGACCCAGAACATCGTGTTCACCGCGGGCCCGAGCCCGACAGGTTGGCAGATCTCGCGCGGTTCGGCGCTGAACCTGCTCTCGGCGGTCGGCTGAGCCCGACCTCCGGTGCCCCACGCACCATGACCGCACTAGTCCGAAGCGCCGTCACCGTCCTGGTGGCGGCGTTCGGTCTTTCAGTCGGTCTGGGTGGGTGCGGTAGCGACCGCCCACCCGCCCCGGCGCCGACGACCGCGGCCTCGCCGGCGCCCGCGCCCGCGCTCGCTCCCCCGCCGGCACCGCTGCCGCCACCGAGCGCGCTCACCGATGTGCTGTACCGGCTGGCCGACCCCGCCGTGCCCGGGGCGCAGAAGCTCGACCTGATCGAGGACGCCGGCCCCGGCGACGTCGCGGCGCTGGACCGCTTCGGCAAGGCGCTGGCCGACAACGGCTACCACCCCATGACCTTCGACGCGGCCGACCTGGCGTGGGCGGCGAACGCCGACGACGTGGTGGCCACCGTGATCGCCCGGACCCCGCCGGGGCGGACCGGCGGTGACTTCACCTTCCCGATGGAGTTCGCGCGCACCACCGACGGCGCCTGGCAGCTCACCCGCGGCAGCGCCGACATGCTGCTCGAGGTGGACGCGGCCCAGGAACCTCCCCGCTGAACCATGTGGATCGGCTGGCTGGAGTTCGACCTGCTCCTCGGTGACGTGCGCTCACTCAAGCAGAAGCGTTCGGCGATCCGGCCGGTGATCGCCGAACTGCAGCGCCGGTTCACGGTGTCGGCGGCCGAGACCGGCGCCCAGGACCTGCATCGCCGGGCCGGCATCGGACTGGCCGTGGTGGCCGCCGACCGGGCGCACGTCGTGGACGTCCTGGACGCGGCCGAACGGCTGGTCGCGGCGCGCCCGGAGATGGAGCTGCTCTCGGTGCGCCGGGGATTGCGGCGCAGCGAGGACGACTAGTCCGTCGGTTCCGTCGGCGCGGCGAGTTGGCGCTTGCGGCGCAACGGGATCGGCGCGACGGCGCCCGGCGCCAACCGGCGCGCACTGATCAGGAATGCGGTGTGCCCGCGCATGTTGTGCTGCGGGCGCACGGCCAGACCGACGACGTACCAGCCGCGTTGCATGCTCTCCCAGGCCCGCGGTTCGGTCCAGCACGTCTGGGCGCGCAGCGCCTCGACCGTGCGCGACAGCTGCGTCACGGTGGCGACGTAGATCATCAGCACCCCGCCGGGCACGAGGTGGCGGGAGACGGTGTCGAGCACCTCCCACGGCGCGAGCATGTCGAGCACGACACGGTCCACCTCGCCGCCGGCGTAGTCGTTGAGGTCGGCGATGACGAGGTCCCAGTTCTGCGGCCGCTCACCGAAGAACGTCTCGACGTTGCGTTCGGCGTGGACGGCGTGGTCGTCGCGCACCTCGTAGGAGGTGACCCGGCCCTGGGGGCCGACGGCGCGCAGCAGTGAGCAGGTGAGCGCACCCGAGCCGGCGCCCGCCTCCAGCACGCGGGCACCGGGGAAGATGTCACCTTCGTGGACGATCTGCGCGGCATCCTTCGGATAGATGACCTGCGCACCGCGCGGCATCGACATCACGTAGTCGACGAGCAGCGGGCGCAGCACCAGGAACTGGTCGCCGCTGGTGGATTTGACGACGCTGCCCTCGGGCAGGCCGATGACGCTGTCGAGTGCGATCATCCCGCGGTGGGTGTGGAATTCGCCGCCCGGGGTGAGCAGCATCGTGTAGTGCCGCCCCTTGGCGTCGGTGAGTTGGACGCGGTCTCCGACGGCGAACGGACCGGTTCTGGGCATAGCTGTTCAGCCTGCCAGTCGGCGCGCCGCGGCGGCTTCGCGGGGTTGCGCAGATCTGTCGGGGGTCCGTCCTAGGCTGCAGAGTATGAGCGAACAGGCCGCGCCGGTCCGGCGTCCCGCGCTGTCGCCGTCGCGGGCCAGTGATTTCAAACAGTGCCCGCTGCTGTACCGGTTCCGCGCGATCGACCGGCTTCCCGAACCGCAGTCGACGGCGCAGCTGCGCGGGTCGGTCGTGCATGCCGCCCTCGAGCAGCTCTATGCGCTGCCGGCGGCGGAGCGCGGGCCCGAGACGGCGCTGACGCTGGTGGCGCCGGCATGGGAACGGGTGGTCGCCGAGCGGCCGGAGGCGGCCGGTGAGATCGAACCCGCGGTCAGGGAGGCGCTGCTGGGCGAGGCCCGCGCGCTGTTGTCGGGCTATTACCGGCTCGAGGATCCGACCCGGTTCGACCCGCAGTGCTGCGAACAGCACGTGGAGGTCGAACTCGAGGACGGCACACTGCTGCGCGGCTTCGTCGACCGCATCGACGTCGCCCCCACCGGCGAACTGCGGGTGGTCGACTACAAGACCGGCAAGGCACCGCCCGAGGCCCGCGCGCTGGCGGAGGCGAAGGCACTGTTCCAGATGAAGTTCTACGCGGTGGCGCTGCTGCGTTCGCGCGGTGTGCTGCCGACGCGGCTGCGGCTGCTCTACCTCGCCGACGGTCAGGTCCTCGACTATGCACCCGACCTCGAGGAGCTCACCCGGTTCGAACGCACGCTGACCGCGATCTGGCGCGCGATCCGGGCGGCGGGTGAGACCGGGGACTTCCGGCCGAAGCCGTCGAAGCTGTGCGACTGGTGTTCGCACCGCGCGCTGTGCCCGGAGTTCGGCGGCACCCCGCCGCCCTACCCGGGCTGGCCGGAGATCCCGGCGGCGTGATCGGTCACCTGTACCACCGATTACCCGACGACGGTGGCCTCGCCGCATTCGAGTCGACAGCCGACACGCGCAGCAACTGGGATCCCACGATCCAGCACGGGTCCCCGCCGCTGGCACTGCTCACCAAGGCCGTCGAGGATCTCGCGGCCGGCAGCGGGCTGCGGGTCGGACGGCTCACGCTCGACATCCTCGGGGCCATTCCGGTCGCGCCGGTACTCGTGCGCTCGGAGGTGGTGCGCCCGGGTAGCCGGATCGCACTGATGGCCGCCGAGATGCTCGCCGCCCGCCCGGACGGCAGCCACCGCGCCGTCGCCCGGGTGACGGCGTGGCTGCTCGCGCCCAGTGACACCGCCGACGCCGCGACCGATCGCCATCCACCGCTGGTGGAGGGCGTCGCAACGGAGGTGGCACACGCCTGGGAGGGCGCGCCCGGCTACCTGGAGACGGTGAGCTGGCGCCGCCAGGCCGACGACGGCACCGATGCGGTGGCCTGGCTGACTCCACTGGTTCCGCTCGTCGACGACGAGCCGACGACGGCCCTGCAGCGGTTGGCCATGGTGGTCGACTGCGCCAACGGCATCGGCGCGGCGCTCGACCCGCGGGAGTTCATGTTCATGAACACCGACACCGTCGTGCACCTGCACCGCCTGCCCGAAGGGTCGGATTTCGGGCTGCGGACCCGCGGTTCGATCGGGCCCGACGGGATCGGCGTGACGACGGGTGAGATCTTCGACCGCCGCGGTTTCATCGGGACCTCCGCTCAGACACTGCTGGTGCAGCGGCAGCGATGAAGGAACTCGTCGGGCAGTTCGAGCTGGCGTGGGCTCTGGCCGAACTGCACCTGTCCGCGCTGACGGAGGACGACTTCCTCTGGGAGCCCGCCGACCTCGTGTGGACCGTGCGGCCGGACGCGTCCGGTGTGTGGTGGCCCGACTGGTCCGACGCCGAGCCCGACCCGATCCCGGTGCCCACGATCGGCTGGTTGACGTGGCACATCACCTGGTGGTGGTCGGTGACGCTGGCGCACCTCGACGGCGAGGCCGTACCCGACCGCACCGAGGTGAGCTGGCCCGGCGGCGCCGCGGTGGTGGACCGGATCCGCGAGCTGGCCGACCGCTGGCGCGCGACCCTGGTCGGGCTCGACGCGACGGATCTCCAAGCCGCAGCGGCGTTTCCGTGGGGGCCCGACAGCGGCCGCACCGTCGCCGACACCGTGCTGTGGCTGCACGTCGAGCTCACGAAGAACGTCGCCGAGATCGGCCAGCTCCGGTTGTTGCGGGCGGTGTCGCACTGAGCCCGTCGAGCAGGACGTCGAGCCCGAACGCCAGGGCGGTGTCGGCGTCGTGGGCAGCGCCGCGCGCCTCGCCGGCGGCACTTCCGATGCGTGAGGCCAACGGGTAGCGGTCGGCGATCCCGAGCGCGGCCAGTTTGGCGCCCTCCCGGTCCCACCACTGGTGCGGCGTCTCCTGTTCGCGTTCCCGCCGCGCGTGGGCCAGCGCGCGGGCGCAGGAGCGGGCGAAGTCGAGCACCAGCGTCAGGGCGGCGTCCTTGTCGGCGTCGGTGAGCGGCAGCGCGTCGACGGCGGCCAGTTCGCGCTCGTACTTCGCGAGGGTGCCGGGTCCTAGGACGGTCCGCTCCGATTCGATCTCGGCCAGCCACGGGTGCCGGTCGAACAGCCGCATGTTGTCGGCGACGACGGTCGTCAGCCGAGCCCGCCAATCGCCGGACGGTTCGGTGACGTCCATCTCGGCCCGGCACTGGTCGGCCATCAGTTCGAGCAGTTGTTCGCGGCTGCGCACGTAGGAGTAGAGCGTCATCACAGGCACATCCAGGGCAGCGGCGACGTCGCGCAGCGTGAAGGGCAGGCCGAGCCGGTCGGCGACGCCGATCGCCGCGGCGACCACCTGATCGGCGGTGAATCGGGGCGGGCGGCCGCGGCGCGCGGGCAGGGGTTTCTCGTGCCGCCAGAGCAGGTCGATGGTGTCCATGGGTCCTCGCTTGAATTTCCGTACAGAATACGGATACTCGATCTCGTACACGATACGAGAAAGGCATCCATGAACGTCACCGCAACGGCCATCTCCCTGAACGTGCCCGATCCACAGGCCTCGGCCGACTTCCTGGCCCAGCACGTCGGATACACCGTGGCCATGCAGGACGACGGGTTCGTCTCGCTCGAACACAGCGCCGGCGGACCGAACGTCGTCTACCTGCGCACCGGACTGCCCACCTTCAAGCCGGCCCACCGGGCCGGCAGTGCAGGCGACGGCCTGCTCCTGGTGTTCGTCGTCGACGACGTCGATGCAGCCTTCGAATCGGTACGCGGTGGCGGCGCGCCCGTCGTCACCCCGCCCGAGACCGAACCGTGGGGCGAGCGGTACTGCCAGTTCGAGGATCCGAACGGGATCATCGTGCAGTTCGTGCAATGGGTCTGACCGCCCTGCTCGCTGTATGCGCTTGTGTCTATATAGATTCAGTGCAATACTGCAGCCATGGACGTTTTCGAAGCAGTCGCCGAACCGAGTCGGCGGGCGCTCCTCGATGAGCTGGCCGGGGGTGAGCGCACAGCGGGCGAGCTGGTCGCGACCCTGCCCGGCCTGACCCAGCCGACGGTCTCCCGACACCTACGTGTCCTTCGCGAGGTCGGGCTGGTCGAGGTGCGGCCGGACGCGCAGCGCCGGATCTACGCCTTGCGTGCCGACGGACTGGTCGAGATCGGCGCATGGATCGAGCGCTACCGGCACTTCTGGGCCGGACACCTCGACGACCTCGAACGGCATCTGCACCGGCGCGCGCGGGAGTCCCGGTGAGCGGGCGCGCCGGCCGCCTCACCGTCGACGGAGAGCGGGCGGTGCTGACCTTCGAGCGCCGGCTCCCGTTCCCCATCGAGGCCGTGTGGTCGGCGATCACCGATCCGCACGAGCGCGGGCAGTGGTTCGGCACCACGACGCTCGACGCCCGCGAAGGCGGCACCATCGAGATGGTCGCGACCGGCCCCCCGCTGCCCGACCACGTCAAGCGGATGACCGGACGCATCCTGGTCTGGGACCCGCCGCACGTCTTCGAACACGAGTGGCGCCAGCCGATCGTCGAGGACGGGGTGGTGCGCTATGAACTGCGCGCCGACGGTGACGCCACGGTGTTGCGATTCACCCACCGCGGCTTGGGGATTCGCAACGCCTCCGGTTTCCTCGGCGGCACGCACGCATTCCTCGACCGGCTCGAATCCCATCTGGCCGGCGCCGACCTGCCGGACTGGCTGACGCGCAAACAGGAGGTCGACGATGCCCGCCGATGAGCACGCACCCCGGTTGGCCGTCGCGTTCCACTCCGGATTCGGCCACACCGCGGTCCTGGCGGACGCGGTGGCCGACGGCGCGAGGGCGGCCGGGGCCGAGGTCGGCCTCCTCGCCGTCGACGCGCTCACCGAGCAGGATTGGCGCACGCTCGACGAGGCGGACGCGATCGTCTTCGGCACGCCGACCTACATGGGCAACGTGTCGGCGGCGTTCCAGGCGTTCACCGAGCGCACGGGGCGGCGATGCCAGGAGGGCACCTGGCGCGACAAGCTGGCTGCCGGTTTCACCAATTCGGGCGCCAAGAGCGGTGACAAGGTCGCCACGCTGATGTCGCTGGCGGTGTTCGCCGCACAGCATCACATGAACTGGGTGAGCCTCGGCCTGGTCGCCGGCTGGAACAGCTCGGCGGGCAGCGCCGACGATCTCAACCGGCTCGGCTTCTTCCTGGGTGCCGGTGCACAGACCGACGTCGACGCCGGGCCCGACGCCGTGCACCCCTCGGACAGGCGGACCTGTCGGCATCTGGGTGCGCGGGTGGCCCGGGTGGCCGCGCAGTTCGCCGCCGGCCGCCGGATCACGTCAGCGGTTTCAGATCCTGCAGCAGCGTCGGTACCAGTTCGCTGACCGTGGGGTGGATGTGCATGGTGCGTGAGATCGCCGTGTAGGGCTTCTTCGCGGTCATGATGTCGAGAATCGCGTGGACCACCTCGTCCCCGCCGACCCCGAGGATCGCCGCGCCGAGGATCTCCTCGGTCTCGGCGTCCACGACCACCTTCATGAAGCCCTGCGTCTCCCCCTTCTCCACGGCGCGGCCGACCCTCGTCATGGGCCGCTTGCCGACCAGTGCCCTGCGCCCGGACGCCCGCACCTGGTCGACGGTCATCCCGGCGCGCCCGAGCGGCGGGTCGATGTAGAGCGCGTAGGTGGTGACCCGGTCACTGACCCGGCGGGGGTCGTCGTCGAGGAGATTGGCGGCGACGATCTCGAAATCGTTGTAGGACGTGTGGGTGAACGCCCCCTTGCCGTTGCAGTCCCCCATCGCCCAGATTCCGTCGACGCTGGTGCGCAGCTCGTCGTCGACCACGATGTAGCCGCGCTCGTCGGTCTGCACGCCGGCGGCGTCGAGGCCGAGGTCGTCGGTGTTGGGCTGCCTGCCGACGGCGATGAGCAGGTGGCTGCCGGCGATGGGTTCCGCACCCTCACTCGGCACGACCTCGAACCCGTTGTCGCGCTTGGTGAATCGGATGTCCTTCGCGTCGACCACGATGTCGATGCCCTCGGCCTCCAGGATGTCCCTGATCGCCGCCGACACGTCCTCGTCCTCCCGTGACGTCAGCCGGGGTCCGTGTTCGAGTACCGTCACCCGCGCCCCGAACCGCCGGTACATCTGGGCGAACTCCAGCGCAATGTAGCTGCCGCCGACGATCACCAGGTGCTCGGGCAGCGTCTCGAGATCGAGGATGCCGACGTTGGTCAGGTAGTCGATGTCCTCGAGCCCCGGCAGATCCGGCACCACGGCCCGGCCGCCGACGTTGAGGAAGATGCGGTCGGCTTCGAGCAGCTGATCGCCGACCCGCACGGTGCGCGGACTCTCGAAGCGGGCGTGGCCGCGCAGGAAGGTGCAGCCGTCCATACCCGTCAGCCACGACTCGACGCCGTCGCGGTCACCGAGCATGATCCTGTCCTTGCGCGCCTTGACCTTCGCCATGTCGACCGTGACGTCGCCGGTGCCGACGCCGTACTCGGCACCCCGGCGGGCCAGATGCGCCGCGTGGGCGCTGGCCACCAGCGTCTTGGTCGGGATGCACCCGTAGTTCACGCAGGTGCCGCCGACGAGTTTGCGTTCGATGACGGCGACGGTCTGGCCCGCCTCGGTCAACCGGCCAGCCAGCGGCGGGCCGGCCTGCCCCGCGCCGATGACGATCGCGTCGAACTTCGTTGCGGCTTCCGGCATCTCACACCACCGAGGTGAGCCACGCGACGGCGATGCCACCGACGACCGCGACACCGTCTTCGAGCAGCGCGATCGGCAGGTCCCGCCCGCCGGTGCGCGCGACCAGACGCTTGCGGGCCTCGTAACCGCCCAGCGTCCCGAGCACGGCGCCGACGACGCCCGCGCCCAGCCCGCCGAAGGTGTAGCCCCACGCGGTGCCGATCACCGCGCCCGCGAACCCGCCTGACACCAGCCGGGAGATGAACTGCATCGGCGTCTTGCGGCTCGGAGTCTTGGGCAGCTGATCGGCGACGAGTTCGCCGACCGCCAGGACGGTCACCACCGCGACCGTGATCGGATGGGCCAGCCACTGCGCCCACGTCCCGTCCAGGATGATCCAGTCCAGCATCGCCGCCCACGCGACGGCGGCCGGTGCCGTGAAGGTGCGCAGGCCGGCGACCACACCGATCAGCAGGGCCAAGAGCAGGACTAGAGCATGCGTCATGCGAACCTCCGGCCGGTGATCAAGTCATCCGGACGCTAGCACGCCGGCCCACGGCACACAGCGCAACCGCGCGGGGCCGATGCGCGGGTCACCCAACCGCCGGAGGACTGTCGACGCGTTTGCTGGAACCGGTCCGCCGTGGCGTTTCCCGGCCGCGGGTCAGAAGCGGCAGAACCGGATGTCGGAGGCGAGGATCGCCTTGGCCCCGATCGATGCCAGTTCGTCCATGATGGCGTTGACGTCGCGGCGCGGGACCAGGGCGCGCACCGCCACCCAGTCCGGATCGGCCAGCGGCGCGATGGTGGGCGACTCCAGTCCCGGCGTCACCTCGGTGGCCCGGTCCAGCACGTGGCGCGGGCAGTCGTAATCGAGCATCAGGTACTGCTGGCCGAACACGACGCCCTGCACCCGTCCCGCGAGTTGGTCTCGGGCAGCGGCGTTCTCGTCGCCGGCGCCGTCACGCTCGATCAGCACCGCCTCGGAGTCGCACAGCGGTTCCCCGAAGGCGACGAGGTTGTGCAGGCTCAGGGTGCGGCCGGAGCCGACGACGTCGGCGATCGCGTCGGCGACACCGAGCGCCACCGAGATCTCCACCGCACCGTCGAGCCGGATGACGGTCGCGTCGATACCCCGCGCGGCGAGGTCTTTGCGCACCAGGTTCGGGAAGGCCGTGGCGATCCGCTTACCGGCCAGGTCCTCGGGCGTCCAGGCGCGTCCGGCGGGTGCGGCGTACCGGAAGGTCGAGGCTCCGAACCCCAGCGCGAGCCGTTCCCGTACCGGCGCATCCGATTCGGCGGCCAGGTCCCGCCCGGTGATCCCGAAGTCGAGCTCACCGGAGCCGACGTAGATCGCGATGTCCTTCGGGCGCAGGAAGAAGAACTCGACGTTGTTGGCAGGGTCGACGACCGTGAGGTCCTTGACGTCGCGCCGACGGCGGTAGCCAGCCTCGGCGAGGATCTCCGCGGCCGATTCGCTCAGTGCGCCCTTGTTCGGCACGGCGACGCGCAGCATGCCGCTCACAGCTTGCGGTAGATGTCGGCGGGCGACAGACCGCGGGCGATCATCAGCACCTGCGTCCAGTACAGCAGTTGGCTGATCTCCTCGGCGAGCGCTTCGTCGCCCTCGTGCTCGGCGGCCAGCCACACCTCGCCGGCCTCCTCGAGGATCTTCTTGCCCAGGCCGTGCACGCCACCGTCGAGGGCCGCCACGGTGCCGCTGCCCTCAGGCCGGGTGCGCGCGCGTTCGGTCAACTCGTCGAACAGCGCATCGAAGGTCTTCACGGGCTGCGATTCTCCCACGCCGCGGGTCAGCCCCATGCGGGCACGGCCCTCAGCCTTCCTTGGCGGCCGTGGGCAGGTCCTGCTTCATGATGTCGGCGTGCATGTCCTCCAGCGACACGCCCTTGGTCTCCATCACCCAGCGCCACACGAACAGACCCGACAGCACCGCGCACAGGCCGTAGAAGCCGTACGCCAGCCCGAGGTGGTCGCGCAGCCCCGGGAAGGTGACGGTGATCAGCCAGTTCGCGGCCCACTGCCCGGCGGCGGCCAGGCCGAGCGCGGCGGCGCGGATGCGGTTGGGGAACATCTCCCCGAGCAGCACCCACACCACCGGACCCCAGGACATCCCGAACGCGACGACGAACAGGTTTGCCGCGATCAGTGCGATGACCCCGGAGGCGCCGGGCAGGCTCGGGTTCCCGTCGGGCCCGATGGTGGCGTTGGCGAAGATGACCGCCATGGTGATCAGCGTGACGGCCATCCCGCTCGAGCCGATCAGCAGCAGCGGTTTGCGACCGATCTTGTCGATGAGCGCGATCGCGATGAGCGTGGTCAGCACGTTGATCACCGACGTGATGACGGTGTAGATCGCCGATTCGTCGGCGCTGAAGCCGACCGCCTGCCAGAGCACGTTCGAGTAGTAGAAGATCACGTTGATGCCGACGAACTGCTGGAAGATCGACAGTCCGAGGCCGACCCAGACGATGCCGTAGAGCCCGCCGGTGGGTTTGCGCAGATCCCGCCACGACGGCTTGTCCTCGCGTTCCAGCGTGTCCTGGATGCGGTGGATGGTGATCTCCAGGTTCTTGCCGCCGAGCAGTGTGCTCAGGACCCGGCGGGCTTCTGGGATACGATGGCTGGCAACGAGATAGCGCGGCGATTCGGGGATGGTGAAGGCCAGCGCGCCGTACACCACGGCGGGCACCGCCATCGCCAGGAACATCCAGCGCCAGGCGTCGACCCCGAACCACAGGGGTTCGTTGGGTCCGCCCGCCGTCCACTGCAGCAGCCAGTTGACGACGAACGACAGGAAGATGCCGGACACGATCGCCAGCTGCTGCAGCGAACCCAACCGTCCCCGGATGCTCGGCGGTGAGGTCTCGGCGATGTAGGCGGGGGCGATCACCGAGGCCACCCCGACGCCGATGCCGCCGACGATCCGGAAGACCACCACGGCCCACACCTCCGGCGCGAAGCCGGTGCCGAACGCGCTGATGAGGAACAGCACCGCGGCGATCTTCATCACCGCGATGCGGCCGATCCGGTCGGCGATGCGGCCCGCCGTCATCGCCCCGGCCGCGGCGCCCAGCAGGGCCGACGCGACGGCGAATCCGAGTTCGGCGTTGCCGATGCCGAAGTCCTCCTGGATGGAGTCGACGGCCCCGTTGATCACCGCGCTGTCGTAGCCGAACAGCAGACCGCCGAGCGCGGCCACCGAGGCGATCCGGACGGCGGTCTTCCCGGAGGAGAACTCGTTGTCAGCAATGGGTAGGTCATCGCCTACCGGGGCACCACCGTGGCCTGCCATCGGATGTCCTTCCCCGCACCGTTGCGTGATCGGAATCACATTCAAACACCGAATCGGCTGAGAAAAGGCGGGTTCCCCCAAGTGACCGGCGCAAAACCGCGCCGGCTACGCGGCAGGTCAGGCGCTGCGTTTCCCGGAGGCGGTGTCGATCTCGGCGTGGAACGCCCGCAGATCGTCGACGGCCACGTCGCGCAGCGAATCGATGTGCCGCCGGCGCGGGCTCGGCGGGACGGTGACGTCGTTGGGCACCACCAGCACCGGGCATCCGGCCACCTCGGCGGCC
Organism: Mycolicibacterium litorale; assembly: GCA_050205415.1. Classification (GTDB taxonomy): domain Bacteria; phylum Actinomycetota; class Actinomycetes; order Mycobacteriales; family Mycobacteriaceae; genus Mycobacterium; species Mycobacterium litorale_C. The sequence continues at coordinate 101,618 of JBNMQY010000005.1, read as the reverse complement.
GTCGTGCCGGTGACCGAGTCCTCGACCGCCAGACAGTGCCCCGGGTCGAGGTCGAGCAGTTCGGCGGCCCGCAGGTACGGGTCCGGCGCGGGTTTACCGTTCGGCACCTCGTCACCGCAGACGGTCACCGAGAAGAAGTGGCGGCCGATGCTCTCGAGCGCCTGCTCGGTGAGCGCACGCTGGGTGTTGGTGACCAACGCCATCGGAACGTCCTCGCGCGCAAGCTCTTCCAGGAGCTCCCTCGCGCCCTCACACCAGGGCAGACCCGACGTGGCGAACAGCCGGCCGGTGTAGTCGTGCAGCCAGCGGTCGGCCTCGGCCATGGCCGCGGGATCCGGGTCGAGGCCCAGGTCCGCGAAGATCGTCCGGATGGTGTTCTCGGCCGAGCTGCCGACCAGCGCGACTCGCAGTTCGTCGCTGATCACGCCGCCGAGCCGGTCGTAGAGCGCGGCGAGCGAGACGTCCCAGAGCTTCTCGGAGTCGACCAGCGTTCCGTCCATGTCGAAGAGGACGGCGCGCAGCACCTCTCCCATTCAGTCCTCCGGGTTGTAGCCGAGATTGGGGCCGAGCCAGCGCTCGGCTTCTTGCAGGGTCCAGCCTTTGCGCTTCGCGTAGTCGGCGACCTGGTCCTGGGCCAGCCGGCCGACCACGAAGTACTGCGACTGCGGGTGCGAGAAGTACCAGCCGCTGACCGCGGCGCCGGGCCACATCGCCATCGACTCGGTCAGCTCGATACCGGTCCGCGCGGTCACGTCCAACAACTGGAAGAGCGTCACCTTCTCGGTGTGCTCCGGGCAGGCCGGGTAGCCGGGGGCAGGCCGAATGCCGATGTACTTCTCACCGATGAGTTCGTCGTTGTCCAGCTGCTCGCCGGGCTGGTATCCCCAGAACTCCATACGGACCCGCTGGTGCATCCGTTCGGCGAACGCCTCGGCCAGCCGGTCGGCGATCGACTCCAGCAGGATCGCGCTGTAGTCATCGTTGGCGGCCTTGAACTCGACGATCTTGTCCTGGCTGCCGAGCCCCGCCGTGACGGCGAACGCGCCCACGTAGTCCCGGAGACCCGTTGCTCTGGGCGCGACGAAGTCGCCGAGCGACCGGTTCGGGATGCCGTCGCGGTGCTCGCCCTGCTGGCGCAGGTTGTGCAACGTGGTGAGCACCTCGGTACGCGTCTCGTCCGTGTAGACCTCGATGTCGTCACCGACCGCGTTGGCCGGGAAGAAGCCGATCACCCCGTTGGCGGTCAGCCACTTCTCCTTGATCGCGGTGTCGAGCATCTCCTGGGCGTCCTCGTACAGCTTGCGGGCGGCCTCCCCCGACGCCGGGTTGTTGAGGATGTCGGGGAATCTGCCCTTCATCTCCCAGGCGTTGAAGAACGGCTGCCAGTCGATGTACTCGCGCAGCTCCGAGAGGTCGTAGTCAGTGAATTCTCGTATTCCCGCACCGATTGCGGGCACCGGCGGCGTGTAGCCGTCCCAGTCGATCGGCGTCCGGTTGGCGCGGGCCTTCTCCAGCGTCACCATCGGCCGCTCGTTCTTCTGGGCGTGCCGCTCCCGCAGGGACGCATAGTCCTTCTCGGTCGCCTCTAGCAGAGCGGGCCGCTGCTTGTCATCGAGCAGTGCGGCCGCCACCGGCACCGAGCGGGACGCGTCCTTGACCCAGACCACCGGACCGCTGCGGCGCGGCGAGATCTTCACCGCCGTGTGGGCGCGCGAGGTGGTCGCGCCGCCGATGAGCAGTGGGATCTCCAGTCCTGCGCGTTCCATCTCGACGGCGAAGTTGCTCATCTCGTCCAGCGACGGGGTGATCAGGCCGCTCAACCCGATGATGTCGGCGTCGTGTTCTTTGGCCGCATCCAGGATCTTCTGCGCCGGGACCATCACACCGAGGTCGATCACCTCGAAGTTGTTGCACTGCAGCACAACACCGACGATGTTCTTGCCGATGTCGTGGACGTCGCCTTTCACGGTGGCCATCACGATGGTGCCGTTGGTGTCTTTCGCCCCGGCAGTACCGTTCTCTTCCTTCTCGGCCTCGATGAACGGCAGCAGGTACGCGACGGCCTTCTTCATCACGCGCGCGGACTTTACGACCTGAGGCAGGAACATCTTGCCCGAGCCGAACAGGTCGCCGACGACGTTCATGCCGTCCATCAGCGGACCCTCGATCACCTCGATCGGCCGCCCGCCGGCGGCGGCGATCTCGGCGCGCAGTTCCTCGGTGTCGTCGTCGACGTGGGCGTCGATCCCCTTGACCAGGGCGTGGGTGATCCGTTCGCGGACCGGGAGGCTGCGCCACTCCGCCGCCGCGGGGTCCTCGCCCTTGTCCTTGCTGTTGAACCGCTCCGCGATCTCCAGCAGCCGCTCGGCGGCGTCCTCGCGCCGGTTCAGCACCACGTCCTCGATGCGGTCCCGCAGCTCGGGGTCGATCGAGTCGTAGGGCACCAGTGCGCCGGCGTTGACGATGCCCATGTCCAGGCCCGCCTTGATGGCGTGGAACAGGAACACCGAGTGGATCGCCTCGCGGACCGGGTTGTTGCCGCGGAACGAGAACGACACGTTCGAGATGCCGCCGGAGATGTGCACTCCCGGCAGGTTCTCCTTGATCCACGCGCAGGCCTCGATGAAGTCGATGCCGTAGGTCGCGTGCTCCTCGATACCGGTCGCCAGCGCGAAGCAGTTCGGGTCGAAGATGATGTCCTCGGCCGGGAAGCCGACCTCCTCGGTCAGGATCCGGTACGCGCGCCCGCAGATCTCCTTGCGCCGTTCCAGGTTGTCGGCCTGCCCCTGCTCGTCGAAGGCCATCACGACGACCGCGGCGCCGTACTTGCGGCACAGCCGTGCCTCGCGGACGAACTTCTCCTCGCCCTCCTTCATGGAGATCGAGTTGACGATCGGCTTGCCCTGCACGTTCTTCAGGCCCGCCTCGATGACCTCCCACTTGGAGGAGTCGATCATCACCGGGACGCGGCTGATGTCCGGCTCGGCCGCGATCAGCTTCGTGAACCGGTCCATCGCGGCGACGCCGTCGATCATGCCCTCGTCCATGTTGATGTCGATGACCTGCGCACCGACCTCGACCTGCTGCAGGGCCACCGACAGCGCGGTGTCGTAGTCCTCGGCCTTGATCAGGTTGCGGAACCGCGCGGAGCCGGTGATGTTGGTGCGCTCACCGATGTTCACGAACAGGGAGTTGTCGTCGATGTTGAGCGGCTCGAGGCCGGCGAGCCGGGTGGCCACCGGGATCTCCGGCACCTGCCGCGGCGGTTTGCCCTCGACGGCCTTGGCGATCTCGGCGATGTGCGCGGGCGTGGTCCCGCAGCACCCGCCGACCATGTTGACGAAGCCGGCCTCGGCGAACTCGGCGACGTAGCCGGCCTGGCGCTGCGCGGACTCGTCGTACTCGCCGAACGCGTTGGGCAGGCCCGCGTTGGGATAGCAGGACACGAACGTGTCCGCGATGCGTGACATCTCGGCGATGTACGGCCGCATCTCCGGCGCGCCCAGGGCGCAGTTGAGGCCGACCGCGAGCGGCCTGGCGTGCCGGATCGAGTTCCAGAACGCCTCGGTGACCTGACCGGACAGCGTGCGCCCGGAGGCGTCGGTGATGGTGCCGGAGATGATGACCGGCCAGCGGCGCCCGCGCTCCTCGAACAGCGTCTCGAGGGCGAATATCGCGGCCTTGGCGTTGAGCGTGTCGAAGATCGTCTCGACGATGATCAGGTCGGCCCCGCCGTCGACCAGGCCTCTGGCGGCTTCGAGGTAGGCCTCGGCCAGCTGGTCGTAGGTGACGTTGCGGGCGCCGGGGTCGTTCACGTCCGGTGAGATCGACGCCGTCCGCGTGGTCGGGCCGAGCGCCCCGGCGACGTAGCGGGGCTTGTCGGGGGTGCTGTACTGGTCGCAGGCCGCGCGCGCCAGGGCGGCACCCGCGTAGTTCAGCTCGTAGGCGAGTTCCTGCATGCCGTAGTCGGAGAGCGAGATCGCGTTCGCGTTGAACGTGTTGGTCTCGAGGATGTCGGCGCCGGCGTCGAGGTACTCGCGGTGGATGTCCTCGATGATCTGCGGCTGCGTCAGGGTGAGCAGGTCGTTGTTGCCGACGACGTCGCTGGGCCAGTCCTTGAACCGCTCGCCGCGGTAGCCGGCCTCGTCCGGTCGGTCCCGCTGGATCGCCGTGCCCATCGCACCGTCGATCACCATGATCCGCCGGCGCAGGGCTGCCGTCAGTTCGTCGGTGCAGTCGGGGCGGATGTTGGGCTCAGAAGCAGTCACACACGTTCCTTCCTAGCGGAAGGCGTCCTTGACTTCGCCGAGCGTGGCGGATACCGGGGAGAACCCAGACCCCCCAGGAACCGTTGCAACGCCTCTCGACCAGAAAAGTCTACGTCGTCACCGGATCAGCGGCCGGACGCCAGGGACGCTTTTTTCCGCAGCAGTCTCATAGACAGGGTAGTGGGTGGCTGCAAACCGCCGCGTGGGTCGATGGGGCTCACGCTTGCCCCGCAGGCTTTAGGCTGGCGTTGTGACCCCATCGGACTTCGGCCCAGCGAAGGGACCTGACCTGCCGCAGTTGCGGGACGCCATCGTCGTCGCCGCGTTCGAGGGGTGGAACGACGCCGGAGACGCCGCCAGCGACGCGCTCGAGCACCTGGACGCGATCTGGGAGGCCGAGACGATCGCCGAGATCGACGACGAGTCGTATTACGACTACCAGGTCAATCGGCCGGTGATCCGGCAGATCGACGGGGTGACCCGCGAGCTGGTGTGGCCGTCGATGCGGATCTCACACTGCCGGCCGCCCGGCGCGGACCGCGACATCGTGCTCATGCACGGCGTCGAACCCAACATGCGCTGGCGCACGTTCTGCGCGGAGCTGCTCAACATCGCCGACAAACTCAACGTGCAGACCGTCGTCATCCTGGGTGCGCTGCTCGCCGACACTCCGCACACTCGGCCGGTGCCGGTGTCCGGGGCGGCCTACTCGTCGGAATCGGCGAAGTTCTTCGGTCTGGAGGAGACCCGCTACGAAGGGCCGACGGGCATCGCCGGCGTGTTCCAGGACGCCTGTGTGCAGGCCGGGATCCCGGCGGTGACGTTCTGGGCGGCGGTGCCGCACTACGTGTCGCAGCCGCCGAATCCGAAGGCGACGGTGGCGCTGCTGCGCCGCGTCGAAGACGTCCTCGACATCGAGGTGCCGCTGGCCGATCTGCCCACCCAGGCCGAGGAGTGGGAGGAGGCGGTCACCGAGATGACCGCCGAGGACGACGAGATCGCCGAGTACGTGGCGTCCCTGGAACAGCGCGGCGACGCCGAGGTCGACATGACCGAGGCGCTGGGCAAGATCGACGGCGATGCGCTGGCCGCCGAATTCGAGCGCTATCTGCGCCGCCGGGGTCCGGGTTTCAGGAGCTGACCTCCGCGCGAGGCGACAGGCCGCGAACCGCACGTGGTGGTGCACCGGCACCCGGTTGTGTCAATTGAGTCCGGGGCCCGCGACCGCGCTGTATGGTCCGCAGGACAAGTGCCTGGTGACGCGGCGGTGACGCCGATCTTCCAAACTCGACGGCTGCTGAACACATCGGCGGAGGGGACGATGGGCACTCCAGTTTCAATTCACCGGCGGAGCGTTCGTGCGGCCGGGCAGGCACCCGCCGCCGTCCACCTGCGCCTTCTCTCCGAGTTCCAGCTTGTGGTCAACGGCGCCGCGATCACGCTTCCGCACGGTGTCGAACGTATCGTTGCCTTTCTCGGGATCAGCCAGGTTCCTGTCGGGCGAACACGACTGGCCTCCGCGCTCTGGCCCGATGTGGGCGATGATCGGTCGCACCACGATCTGCGTTCCGCGCTGTGGCGGCTCAGGCGAATCGCGCCCGTCATCGGAGAGGAAGATCGCCGACTCACACTCGCTCCTGAAGTCCACGTCGACCTCGCAGACATCAATGACCTCACACAGTCGCTGATCGTCGAACCCCTTCCGCCTGTCCTCGACCGCGTTCCCGACCTCGTCCGCGCCGAAGAGATCTTGCCCGGGTGGGAGGAGGACTGGTTGGTCGTCGAACGTGAGCGCTTCCGGGTGACGCGTGTTCGGGCGCTCGAACGCTGCGCCGGCGCGCTCCTCGAAGCCGGCGAGTACGCAGGCGCTCTCGACGCTGCGCAGGCGTCGGTCGCGACAGAGCCCTTCCGCGAGACGGCACACCGGCTCGTGATCCGGGTCCACCTTGCCGAGGGAAACAATGCGGAAGCGGTTCGCGCCTTCCGCGCTTACCGAACACTCATGGTCGAGGAGCTCGGAATCGCACCGTCACCGATGATGGCCGAGCTCGTCGCCCCGCTGGGCGTGCTCGAATTGCGTTGAGCCGAAGCGAATGACGCAGCCTTGACGATGGGGTGACAGTCGGGCCGCAAACTACTGGCATGCCTCCAGTTCCTTCGGATCGCATAGGAGTGCTCGTCATCCGAGCGTCTGTTGAGGAGGGCCAACAGCGGACGCTCATCGTGCAACTCCTCGAGGTGAATCCGGAGCACGCCGACCGAGTGGTCGGCGTCGTCAACTCGCCGTCGGCGGCATCGCGGCTGGTCGGTGAATGGCTCGAGGCGTTGGTGACCGGCAAGAGAGCAGACGGCACGGCTGCGACAGGGCCGGGCACTCAGCGGTGACGCCGGGGTGATGCCCCGTTGACGACAGCGTGGCGGAAGGGCGACATCCTGCTGGTGAAAGGAGGCGATCGTGTCGATGACCTTCGAATCCGCGCCCGGGCCGGCACTGTCGGATACTTTCGAGGCGACTGTCGAATCACCGTTCCTCGAGCTGCCCGCGCTCGGGGTCCCGCCGAATTCTCCTGGGCAACTGCAAGCGTCCGTTGTGCCCGAATCTCCGTTCGTCAGCGAATACGTCCTCGGGGAACGAACGATTCGACCCGAAGAGCCTGCCCTGGCTGAACTTTTCGACCAGCTTTACGACAACGAGTTCGACGAAGCACTGACCGATCTCGCATCGGAGGCCGAAACGTATGTCGCAGAGCTGGGGCTCGGGGAGACGGAGTCTGACTCGGCGCGTGCGGAACAGATGCTCGAGACGTGGATTGAGCCACTTCGCCGGGAAACGCAGGCAATGCTCGTAGGTATGGCCGAGGCAATCGAGATGGAGGATCCCCAGTCAATACCGCAGCACCGCCTTAACGAGATCTTCGAACAGTTCGAGCCCGAGCACACCGAGCACGGACCGAGCTTCGAGAACTTCCTCAAGAAGGTGTTCACCAAAGCGAAAACCCTTGCCGCCGGCGCTATCGACGCCGCCAAAACGGGTATAGCTGCGGTGTCGAAGGTCATGCCGGTCGGCATCATCCTGCGGAAGTTGGCGGTACTGGCTCGCCCCATGCTGACCCGCGTGCTGAAGTTCGCACTCGACAAACTTCCCCCTGAGTATCGCGACCCTGCCCAACAGCTGGCTCGGCGATTCCTGGGCGCCGCGGTCGCAGAATCAGCTGACGAGATCGACTCCGAAGACCTCGACCTGACCGAATGGGAAACCGAGGACGGACTCACCACACACCAGCAGCCGGCGAGCGCCGATATACGCCAGATACAGGAGGATTTCGACGCCGACGCCGTTGCGCTGGTATTCGCCCCGTCCGAATCGGAGCAGGACCTGTATCTCGCCGAATCGACGGCGGCGAGCGTCGCCTCCGTGCCGTCACCGCTCAGCACATTCGACGCCGCACGGCACCGGTTCGTCGATGGGCTGACCCGCCTCGACGAAGGTGTCGACCCCACTCCGCTGGTTGAGAACTTCGTCCCGGCGATCCTTCCGGCGCTGCGGCTCGGCATCAAGCTCGCGGGCAGGCCACGCGTCGTCGGATTCCTCTCCCAATACCTCGCTCGACTCATGTCACCGTACGTCGGACCGTCGGTGACACCCGGCCTCTCACGTGCCATCGTCGACGCAGGACTGCGGATGATGACTCTCGAAGCCGAGAGTCAGGACACCGAAACACCTTCGACCATTGCCGCCGAAGCATTTGCATCCCTTGTCGAGGACACGGTCGCGCGAGTCGCCGAACTCGACGAGGCCGAGCTCGAGGAAGAGCTCATCGTCCAGGAAGCTACCTACACCGCGTTTCACGAGTCGGCGGGCGCCAACTTCCCCGCGGCCGTGCTGTCGCCGCAGAACGACTACGTCGAGTCGGGCCGCGCCGGCGGCGCCTGGGTACCCATGCCACGTGGCGGACCGACGCGCTACCGCAAGTACAGCCGTGCCTTCAACGTCGTCATCCATCCCGCGGCCACGCGTTCGATCACGACCTTCGGCGGCCAGCCGCTGAGCGCATTCATCCGAGACCGACTGGGTAGGCGCGGGCCCGTCCGTGCACGAATTCACCTGTACCAAGCCGTGCCCGGTTCCTCATTGGCCCGGATCGCAAGGATGGAACGTGGCGTGCCGGGTCTCGGGTCAGCTGACGCCCGTGCCCGGTCCCGGCTCCATCCCCTCACGCCCATGGCCGCCGCGGCGCTGATCGGTGAACCCGGCCTTGGACGTGAAGTGCCCGAAACGTACACCGAAGGCAACGGGCCACTTGCGATAGGCCAGCGGCTCTATTTCCTCGAAACGACCGATGCTGCAAGCGAACCGGTAGCGACCGGGTCCGACACAACGGCCGGCGTCGGCGCGGGATCGGGCGACGCGGCCCCGGCCCGCATGAGTGATGCGCGGGTCGACGTCGATCCGGCCAGCGGCCTCATGACCGTGACGATCTATGCCAGTGAGTCTGACGCGCAGTCGATCGCCATGCGGCTGCGCCGACGCGAACCTCTCGGCCCCAGCCTCGCCGTACTCCGCCGGATCTACGCACCGGCAATCAGCAGAGTCCGAGGACCGGGCAGCCAGCAGCGGGTCCGGGTCGTATCCGAGGCACGCAACGGCGTCGAAACCGAAGACCTCATCCGGCACGCGACGCGGCCGGGCCGGCCACTCATCGCCCGCCGCAGTCCCCTTCGTCCGACGCTCAGGCGACCAGGCCGGTACCGGCGACCGCCTCGCCGCGTCCGTCGGCGGCCGCTGATCGTGTGGACCGCACAATCGCTTGCCGCTGAACTGGATCGCAACCGAGACGCCTTTCTGCAGGCAGTCGACGCACCCGCGGACGGGGTGACCATCGTCCTGCGCCTCCGGCCACCCGGTCTCGAGGCCCTGGTGGCGGCGCGTCCCGCTCCGTCGGCGGTTGGTTCCGGCCCGGGAACCGTCCAGGTCGAGATCTACGCGGGGCACCCTCGTGCATGACGACGTGAACGCGGTGAGAATCCAGGTCGCCCGTCAGGTGGCGCACTGGCGGGCGGCGGTGATCGCACTCGCCGACCTCGACAACTTCGCGTCCCCGGACGCGTGGCGGCGCCTCGAGCAGTACCTGAGCACATCGTTGCGGACGAACCTGCGCGGCGCCGTTGATCGTCTTGTCCGTGAAAGTGATGTGCTCGCCGCGGAACTCCGCGCCGCAGACACCCTGGACGAGCTGGAACTGGTACGCCGTCATGTGGTGCGCTTCCGACGCCGCTTCCTGCGCGTCGAGACTGGCCTCGAGTTCTATGGCGACGCCGTCAACGACCGTAGTTCCCCGAAGCTCGGCGCGCTCTTGTCGGCGTGTGACATCCTCGCCGGTCGAGCACTCGATTCGATCTTGACGCCGCTGGGCAAGCCGGTGCCGCCGGTGCTCACCTATGTCGACAAGGGCCTCGGGGCGTCCATCATGCGCGCCGGTCTTCGGCTGTGGGACGGCCGGACGCTGAGCGCCGCCGCGGCGATCAAACTGACGCGCCACAATCTGAACGGCCGACCCACCGCACTGCTCCATGAAGCGGGGCACCAGATCGCGTTCACGCTCGGCTGGAACGACGAACTCGCCGAGGTCCTCCGACGGGAGCTGCGTGACGATCCCGAATTGGCGACGGTGTGGAGCGGCTGGAGCTCCGAAATCGCCGGTGATTGCGTGGGTTTCGTGTACGCCGGCTATGCGGCGGTGGCGGCGCTGCACGACGTCATCGCGGGGGAAGCCGTCGGCGTGTACGCAATGCGGCCATTCGATCCGCACCCCATAGCGCACCTTCGGGTACTTCTGGGGACGGCGATGGCGACGAGGTTCTTCGGCGAAGGGCCGTGGACGGATCTCTCAAAAGCCTGGCTGGTGGCACACCCGGTGGCACGTGCGCCCGGCGACGTACGGTCTCTGATCGAGCGGTCACTACCCCGCCTGCCCAGGATCGCAGAAATCTGCCTGCTCGAGCCGATGCGGGCGTTCGCCGCTCGACCTTTGACGGCACTCGTGGACCCGATGCGGGTGAGGCCCGATGCGTTGGCGGCACTGGCACGCGATGCCGGCGCATCACTCGGCATTTCATCGCACTGGCTCTGGGGGGAGAGCCTTCGTCTACTCGCCTTGTCCGGATATCGCTTGGCGACCGAACCGGACCGGGCACCAGAGATCGCCACCCAATTCGAAGCCTGGATGTTGCGGCTCGGCAACAGCGTTCAGGTCGCAGCCTAGGAGGCCGTCCCATGTCCGATTCGAAGAAGGCCAACCCCACCGGTCCGCCGGCGGAGGGCGGTGGAAGCAGCGAGAGCGCCGACGCCGTAGCTGGGGGCAGAGGACCCGTCGCCGACGCCGTCTTGACACGACGCTTTCTGCGGCTGGAACGAGCCCTTCAAGGACCGACCGGGGTCGGCCGTCGCCGGTCGCTCTATTGGAACGGCGAATTACGGACGACAACGGTGTACGACGCGATCAAGGGTCAGCTGAGCTTTCCCCCCGAGCCCCCTGCGTCAGATCTTCCGGACGACCACCACTTCAAGCAGGAAGGGAACTAGGTCATGTTCGTTCCAATCGCCAACGAACTCGCCGACAAGAATCCCGGCGTGGCCGATGCTTACGCGGAAATCCTCACTCTAGATCCGGCGACGGTCTCCTATCTGATGGACTCGGCATGGTCGCACGGTGGACCCGGCATGCTGAATGTCGCAACGCCCGAGGTCCTTCCCGTCGGCATCAGCTACCGTCGCGCCTTCGAACTGGACCGCCGAGCGATGATCTGGCCTCACCTCATCTATGCCTACATGATCGAGAACACGCGCGTGTACGAGATCATGGGCCGAGTCATCACCGAGTACACCCAGGGTGAGCGGCTCGGGATATTGCAGCGCGACGAGTCCTATCAATGGCTTAGAACCACCGAAGAGCTTTTCTACAAGGACTATTCGCCGGTTCAGCCGTTCAATCTCGTGAGTCGAATCCGGCCCGACCTCGCAGCCACCCGGCGCAATGCTTACTACCGGATGTTCGGCATGGACCTCAACCATGGCCGCGACGGCGCCGCGGGTTATCCCTACGTCAAACCGCCGGTCGCCAACCGGGATTTCGTTGTCACATTCGAGGAGTTCCTCCGCGAGGTGTGGCGCGCTATGGAGAACGCCAACAACCAACTTGCCGCCAATCCGACGGATTTCCCGGCCATCCAAGATCTAGCCACCCGCCTCCAGAACATGCTGACGGCACGCCGGGGCGGCGCTGCCAACCGCCCCAACCTCGCCCGCGAGGAGTTTCTCGCGGTCAGCCTCGCCGGGTGGCTTCATCTTTCGTTGCTATTCGACACACCGATCGTGCAGGAACTCGCCGCCACCGGCCCGAGCCCCGAGGAACGGCTCCGCCAGATCGGCGAGCGGGTCGGTCTGCCCGCCCACGGCCGCTCACACAGCTACTTCCTGATCGCTCTGCGTGTCGCGATGCTGCTACAGATGATCGAGCGGGGCGACTTCAGCGACCGCAAAGGTGCCGAGTCGCTCGCGGCGCCGGGCCCCATCCGCGACCTCGTCGCGGAGGTGATCCATCACTGGTCGCTGATCAGCGGCCGCAATCTCAAGTCGACGACTCCTGCAGCGACGTCCGTGTTGTCGAGCGCCGCGCCGGCGCCGGGCGTCACGTCGCCGGCGGCCAAGCCGCCGCCGCTGGCCGCCGCGGCCAGCAGTAACGGCAAGGTCCTGGCCGGGTCGCCATGACCCCGCCGGCCGGCACGCCGTCCATCGAGCATTGGGCCTTCCAGATCGACAGCCCCTTCCGCGGGCCGGCCGAAATCCGTGAACTGCCAATGCAGTCGGACGGGGCTCGAGGTGCCGATCTGATCGGCGAATGGTCAGAGTCCCAGGATCCTTTTCTTTCGGACTTCGAGCAGGCCGACGAGGACGAGGCGTACGAGGAAGCCGAAACCGAGGGCACTGACGTGGCCGAGTCGGAAACCGCTCTTGCGGAGGCTGACCTGTTCGAGGAGACCGAAGCGACCGACCATCCGCTCGCGGCGGTGTTCACGCTGCCTCGCATGGCCTTCACCGCCATGGCCACCGGTGCGTGGGCGACGGCCATCGCAGTGGCGATCGGGGCCGGACTCCGCGACGTCAACAAGCTGACGAACATGGTCTTCTGGTTCCGGCACCCACAGCTGATCGGCCAGAAGCTCAGAGCGGATCAACGTGGTCTTGCCCGTGAGTGGGTCGACATCCGCGACAGGATCGTGAGACCGGCGCTGGCCGGCGCTGCGATGCCCGACACCCCATCCGGCCCTGCTGCAGTGGATTCCCCAGGCGGGGGCGGCCGCACGTCCATCCCCGCCGGCGGACTTCGATGGTACGGACCCGGAATCGCAACGCCGGAGTTGATGGCGTTCATGCGCCAGGTCTATCAACTCCACGTCGAGCGGTCGGAAGGCAACTTCGTCGACACGTTGCCCGATAGCGCGCTGGCAGAGATTGCACCGGGTCACAAGGCGCGTAAGGACGCGGCGCTCAAAGCACGTGAGTTGCTGGCCGCGGCGCGCGCCGCGCTGGAGCGCGAAGGTCTGGCGGGGACTGTACGGATCGGTGTGCTGAGCGCATACCGTTCTGCAGACCTGCAATTCGCGATCTGGCAGGGCAAGATGAAGAAGGGTAAGGGCGGCTTCCCCTTCTACTACGTGAAAACGAAGTCGGTACGACAGCTTCCCGAGTACGGCGGCGAGCACAGCGCCAACGCGGCCGAGTACCTCGTGGACTACATGCGACGGTATGTCGCAGCACCTGGCTACAGCAACCATCAGGACGGCCTGGCCATCGACTTCGGAACCCGAAAAGGTGAGGGTGCTCTGATCAAGCTGTACGAGGGCTCCTGGTTCCACAATTGGATGAAGGTCAACGCGAAGAAGTTCGGCTTCCATCCACTCGCCAGCGAGGCGTGGCACTGGACCTACCGACCCCCAAGCGGCGCTCGCGAAGCGGAGTCCTGGGCGGCCGAAGCCCACCCGCCGCTGCTGTTCGAAGAGGGGTCGCAGAGCTGGCCGGCCGAAGCCACTGCGGCATCAATCGGCGCCGGGCGGTTGGAGGTGCCGAAGATCCCGCTGCTGGCCGCTCACCGCGGAAGCGGACCTGACGTGATCCTGCGCTGGAACGAAATGCCCTCCGCGCCTGCCGAAATCGACGTCGTCGTCCATCTACACGGTTATTCGTGGGCGAACATGACGCTGCCCAAACACATGGAAGTCTGGGCCGGGCTCGACTTGGCCCCGGTCGACGGTGCGGTCGGCGCAGGCCGCACGCGTCCCACGCTCACCGTCCTCCCACGAGGGCACTTCACCGGAGTCAAGGCAGGCAAGATCTACCGATACACGTTCCCAGCGCTGACGACGAAAGACGGCCTCAACGCACTGGTGCGATTGGCGATTGAGCAATTCGCCAAACAGGTCGGCGGCTCGGCACCCACATTGGGCCGGTTGATCCTGACAGCCCACTCGGGCGGTGGCGCCCCGCTCATGCAGATTCTTCGCCGCCACGACCCGCAGGAGGTGCATGTCTTCGACGGGCTGTACCAGGATCCGACCGCGCTGGCCGAATGGGCAGTGCGACACATCAAGGCGGACCGGGCCGCCGCACAGGCGGGCGGCGCGCCCAGTGGCGCGATGCGCGTCTTCTTCGGCCCGAGCACCCGGGTGTTCAGCACGCGACTGCACGAGGCGTTGACCCCCCTCCTACGCGATTCCCCCACCACCATCACCGATCGCTACCGGGTCGAGTCAAGTCGTCTGGGGCACTGGCAGATCGCGCGCCAGTACGGCTGGCGAGTCCTGGCCGACGCCGGCGCCGACGTGCCCGAGGCCAAACGACTCGCGGCCAACACGGCACCGGTCAAGCGGCTGTCAGAGGACGAATCAGCAGAAGTGCCCTTCCTACCCGAGATGCCGCGTCTCGACGAGTTCCACGACTCAGAAGACGAAGACGAAGACGACGAGTTCGACGAATCTGAAAGCGAAGGCGAGGATTCCCCTGACTTCGAAGATGAAGGCGAGGTCGACCTGGAGTTCGATGACCGCTTCGCGCCCGACGACGAAGCGCTGGCCGTGGCAGAGTTCGAAGAGCCGGTCGACCTCGAAGAGTCCGAGTCGATCAAGCAGGACGACCTGGCGACTGAGGCGGAACTCGGCATCGGAGACACACCCCACGAGAACTGGGAGGACGAGACCGTTGGCGGTGTCCCTTCTGACGTGGCGACACTCGCGACCGTGCTCGGCGCCGAATGGTCGGCGCAACGCAAGGGTTCACCGACGCCGCAGGAGATGACGAAGTGGCTGCTCGACGACTACCGCGACACGCTCGAGGGCGCTCGCAAGCGATGGGGCAAGAAATTCGGCAAAGGGACACTGACACCCGAAGCGGTCAGCCAGGCCTGGATGGTGAGTCGTCAGGAGAACAGGCGTTTCCAAGGCGGATCCCAGGCTGTGGAGCCGCTGGGACCCTTCGCTCCCCCGCAAGGTGACGTGCGCCTGGTTCCTACGTCCCTGGTCGAAGACAGCCAGACCTCGCCTGTTGCGCCGCTTGTCGTTTCCTTCATGAAGGATCTCCGCGGTCGCTACCCGGGTTTCATGAGAGCTGCGAACTATGCCGGCCATGGCGGCGGCCCCTTCCACAATCGCGGATTCTCATTGGATCTGTACATCGCGGGCCGAGACGACCGCGGCTTCTACCCCACCGGCGAGGCCGTCCGCTTCCTGCAGAAGGTGCACGACGCCGCGACGGCGGTCGGGGCGCAGTGGCGCGTGATCTACAACGACTTCACGGTTGCGGACACAGTCAATCGCGCGCTGGGCCGTCAGCACATCATCTTCGTGGGCCGGACGAGGAAGACGGGCAGCCGTGTCACAGGGCTCAATTGGCATGGACCGGCGCCACTCATTCTGCACTTCCATCTGGACCTGGCACCGCTGTCCGGCGCCGCATCTTCATGGAGCGATTCACGAGGCGCCACCCTCACCGATGTGCAAGCCGCACCGGTCAAAACTCCCACCGCGACGGGCAGCGGAAGCGCCGGCGGTCTCGAGCAGCAGTTGATCATGACGATGCAAGCGTCGTGGGAACAAGTCGGCCTGACACCACCTACCGCCACGCAGCTGGGCAAGATGAGCAGGCACGGTCCCGGCTACAAGCGCTACATCACAACGGGATTGTTCGTCGACGACACCGCGGTGGCACTGCGCGGACGCAATCTGTTGACCATTTCAGACGATGACATCGACATGCTGCAACGAGCCTCGAACGTCGAGACCGGCGGCAAGCTGACTGCGCTCAACAGCTGGGACAGCGCATTCATGAGTGTCGGCTTCATGCAGTGGACGCTGAAGTACAGAAAGCTACAGCAATGGATTGCACTCGCACCCGGGGCATTTGAACGTTACGGCATCCAGCTCGAACCGACGCGCATGTACGCCTTCTCCTCTTCCCACAGGGAGAAGGCGATCGTCCGCGCGCCGCGGGCAGCAGACCTGCGGTCCGCCGAATGGGGCGTGCGGTTCTTCCTGGCGAGCCTTGACGTGGAAGCCGTCGTGGCAGAGTACGGCCGGGCACTACAGATCAGTGTCGAGGTGCGCCGCGCCATCGTGGATCCCCACGGCGCCGCGGTCGTCACGCACTACAACTCGTCACCGGTGCTGCGCGCGCTCGTACAGGAGACCCACAACAACCGTCCGGCCTATATGAAGCAGGCGATGAAGAGTGCGGCGGCGCGCGCGGGGACCGACACCGCCACGTTCCTGGAGGTGGTTCGCCGCGAGATCCTGCGCGTGTACGAGGTCCGCGAGAATGCCCCGAACAAGGCAACGAACCTGATCACCAAGACGCGGTCACGCCGCGTGTGAGCGCATCGGTGATCAGTCAGCCCACCTTCACCACCTGCGGCGCCTTCCACGTCCCGTTGAGCGCATCCGGTTTCGGCCAGTACAACCGCAGCACCATCTGGAACGGGCCCTTGGGCGCCGGCAGCCAGTTCGACTCCCTCTCGATGCCGGGTGAGGCGTTCTGCACGGAGAACGTGTAGCCGCCGTCGGGGTCGGGCACCAGGCTGGGCAGCATCGGCGAGTTGATCAGGTAGCGCTGCATCGGGTTGGCCACCAGCAGGCTGGCGGGCAGTTCGTACATGGTCAGTGACCAGAACGCGTTGACCGGCGGCAGCTGTCCGGGCGCGAACCGCACGGTGTAGTTGTTCGCCCCGGTCAGCGGCTGGCCCTCCGAGTCGTGGGTCAGGCCCGGATAGAGCGCCTCCGCGGCGGTGTTTCCGTAGATGCCGAACACCGCCCCGGCCATCCGGTAGAGGTAGTTGCCCTTGAGATCCTCGGCGGTGCCGAAGAATTGGGCCGAGCCCACCTTGCCGGTGTCGACCTCGTTCTTCTTGAACGCGTCGAATTCCGCCCACGCATCGGCCATCCCGCCCTCGATCGCCGAGCGCATCTCCGGTGTCAGCGAGTCGACGTCGAAGTCCCCGTCGGCGCCGATGCCGATGCGTGCGAAGCGGCTCCGCAGGTCGCGTTCATCGGGCAGCACCGGCGCGGACCGCAACGCGAAGTTGAGGATCTCGAAGAACTGCGGCGAGGTCTTCTGCTGGTCCGGAGTGAGCGGCGGGACGAAGTCGATCGGCGGGGCGGCGGGCGGCGGCGGGGTGTTGAGGTGCACCGAGAGCGGCGCCACCTGGTAGCCGGCCTGGATCCGTTTGACACTCTCGATGTCGGAGGGTCCGAGCAGCTGGGTGCGGTAGATGACGCCGGCCAGCTCGGTCTCGGACCGGATGACCTCGTCGATCCCCTCGGGTTTCTCACCCTGCCAGCCGGGGCCGGCCAACAGGTAGGTTCCCCCGCCGTTGCCGGTGGTGCGGCTGCCGACGTAGGCGATGTTGTTGGTGTAGCCGTTGATGAACTGGAGCGAGTAGTAGCGGTCCTGCTCGATCGGCGGAACCGTGAGCACCAGCGGTTCGGCGCGCAGGTCGGCGCCGAGCATCGAATACGGGGTGTCGGAGTTGGGCGTCTGTATCGCTTTGTCCTCGGGGGTGTACACCCGTGCGGTGCTGTGGATCTCGTTCCAGCCGCCCTTGTACTCCGGATCCTGCCTGTCGACGAAATAGGCGTACTGCACCCGGTAGTTGTCGACGATCGGGAAGCCGTAGATGTAGGCCTCCTTGGCGATCGCCCTGGCCTCGGCGGGGCTGACCTCCGCGGGCGGTGTGGTCGACGGCGCGGGCGGCGGGGCGTCCTGGTCGCCGCCCTGGGCGCATCCGGCCAGCATCGCGACCGCCAGCAGGGCGGCCAGTCGGCGGATCACTTCTTCAGACCGTTGGTGCGGGCGCCGAGCGACCGTTTCAGCGCGACCACTTCGGCGTCCATCTGCGGCAACACCTTTCGCGCGGTCTTGAGCACGGGCGCCTGCCCCAGCCGCGTCGCCAGCAGCGGTTTGGCCCACCGGATCAGACCCACCCAGCCGGGACAGTAGATCCGCTCCTTGCGGCGTTCGATGCCCTTGACGAACGCCTCACCGCACTGCTGCACCGACGTGGTGCGACTGAGCGGTCCCGGCAGCGAGTCCAGCATCGTGCGGAAGCTCGGCAGGTCGGTCTTGGTGTCGTTGACCAGCGCGGTGTCGATCCACGACATGTGCGCGCATCCGACGGTGACGCCGTGCTGGGCGACCTCGAGGCGCAGCGAGTTGGCGAAATGCTCCACCCCCGCCTTGGAGGCGTCGTACGGCGCCATCCCCGGTGCCGCGGCGAACGCCGCCAGCGACGACACCACCAGGATGTACCCCTTGCGGTCGATCACCGACGGAAGCGCCGCGCGCACCGTGTTGAACACGCCGACCACGTTGACGTCGAGCACCCGCCGGAACGCGTCGGGGTCGACCACCAGCACCGACCCATAGCTGGCGATACCGGCGTTGGCGATCACGATGTCGATGCCGCCGAACCGCGTGACGGCCTGTTCGGCGGCGGACTGCATGGTGGCCAGGTCGCAGACGTCGGCGACGACGGTCAGCACCCGGTCCTCACCGAGGTCGGCGGCCAACTCCGTCAGCGGACCCTCGTCGAGGTCGGTGAGGACGAGCTGGGCGCCCTTGGCGTGCAGCCGCCGGGCCAGTTCTTCGCCGACCCCTCGGGCCGCGCCGGTGATGAACACGACCTTGCCGCGTACCGAAGTCATGCGTCGGAAGTTACTCCACGGACAGCGCGATACCGAGCAACGCGTCGACGGCGGCCGCCACGAGTCCGGGTGCGGCGTTGTCGTGGCCGCCGTCCTCGAGCGCTTCGCTACACCAGGCATCGAGTGCGGCAAGCACTTTCGGGGTGTCGAGATCGTCGGCGAGGTAGGTGCGCACCCGCGCGAGCACGTCGGTCGCGTCGGGACCCACGGGCAGCGCGGTCGCGCGCCGCCAGCGGTCGAGCCGGGTGTGCGCGTCGGCGAGCACCTGATCGCTCCAGAACCGGTCGGCCCGGTAGTGGCCGGCCAGCAGCCCGAGCCGGATCGCCGACGGGTCGACACCGTCGGCCCGCAGCCGCGACACCAGCACCAGGTTGCCCCGGCTCTTGCTCATCTTGTGCCCGTCCCAGCCGATCATCCCGGCGTGCACGTAGTGCCGGGCGAAGCGCCGCTCCCCCGTCACCGATTCGGCGTGCGCCGCCGAGAACTCGTGGTGCGGGAAGATCAGGTCGCTGCCGCCACCCTGGATGTCGAGGCCGGTGCCGATCCGGCTCAGCGCGATGGCCGCGCACTCCACATGCCAGCCGGGTCTGCCCGGGCCGAACGGTGAGGGCCAGCTCGGTTCGCCGGGGCGCTCCGCCCGCCACAGCAGCGCGTCGAGTTCGTCGGCCTTGCCGGGCCGGTCCGGGTCGCCGCCCCGCTCGGCGAACAGCCGCAGCATGGTGTCGTGGTCGTAGTTCGACTCGTACCCGAACTGGACCGTCGCGTCGGCGCGGTAGTAGACGTCGGGGAATTCCGGATCGTCGACGACGTAGGCGGCGCCGGAGGCGAGCATCTTCTCCACCAGCTCGATCACCTCGGCGATCGCGTCGGTGGCGGCCACGTAGTCGTGCGGCGGCAGCACCCGCAGCGCGGCCATGTCCTCGCGGAACAGCTGGGTCTCGCGGGCGCCGAGTTCGCGCCAGTCCACCCCGTCACGGTCAGCGCGCTCGAACAGCGGGTCGTCGACGTCGGTGACGTTCTGCACGTAGTGCACGCGGTGGCCGGCGTCCAGCCACAGCCGGTGCACCAGGTCGAACGCCAGGTAGGTGGCGGCGTGTCCGAGGTGGGTGGCGTCGTACGGGGTGATGCCGCAGACGTACATGGTGGCCGTCTCACCCGCGGACACGGGCCGGACCTGACGGTCGGCGCTGTCGTAGAGCCGCAACTGCGGACCCCGGCCCGGCAGTGCCGGGACGTCCGGCGCGGACCACGATTGCATGACGTCGACTCTAGGTTGTTCGATCAGGGCAGCCTCCCGCTGGTGCGCAGTCTCCAGCTTCCGACAACGACGACGGCACTTTCATTCCCCCCGGTATGCCGAGTGGATGGCGTCGAGCAGTACGCCGGCCAGTTCCGTCCGGCACATCAGCAGATCGGGCAGGTACGGATCACTCCGGTTGTAGACCAGCGGGGACCCGTCGATCCGCGAGGCGTGCAGCCCGGCCGCCTGCACCACCGCGGCGGGCGCGGCCGAATCCCACTCCCACTGACCACCCGCGTGGATGTAGGCGTCCACCTCGCCGCGGACGACGGCCATCGCCTTGGCACCGGCCGAGCCGATGCGCACCATCTCCACGTCGAGGCGGTCGCGGATCCACCACAGCACGGCGGGTGGCCGGGTGGCGCTGGCGGTGATGCGGATCGGCCCGTCGGCGCGTGCGGGCGGCGGTGTGACGGTGTCGGTGCGGTACACCTCGCCGCGGGCGGGCAGCGCCACGGCGGCGTCGGTGAGCCGGCCGGCGGGTGTCCCGTCGCGCTGCCACAGCGCGATGTGCACGGCCCAGTCCGAGCGCGGTGGCAGCGAGTACTCACGGGTGCCGTCGACGGGGTCGACGATCCACACCCGGTCGGCATCGACCCGCGCCAGGTCGTCGACGGCCTCCTCGCTCAGCACGGCGTCGTGGGGCCGGTGCTCGCGCAGGCGGTCGAGGATCAGCACGTTGGCGCGTTTGTCGCCCGCGTCGCCGAGATCGTAGGGGTGGTACCAGTCGTACTCGTCGCGCAGCGCGAGCAGCATCTCACCGGCTTCGGCGGCCACCGCGGCGGCCAGTTCGGCATCGGTCTGCATCAGAACGCCGGCCACGGGATCGGACGGCGCCGGTCCGGTGTCGGCATCACCGGGTTGTCAAGTAGCTCAACGATTCTCGCGCGGAGCGCGGCGACCTCGCGGGCGGTGATGTGCGGCCGCAGCCGGTCGGCGAGTCCCCCGCCGCGCAGCGCTTCGCCCAGCCGCGCCACCACCTCGAGGGTGTCGTCGTCGACCGGTTTGCCCGCCCAGCCCCACAGCACGGTGCGCAGCTTGTCCTCGGCGTGCAGGCTCACGCCGTGGTCGACGCCGTACACGCGGCCGTCGACACCGGCCAGGATGTGGCCGCCCTTGCGGTCGGCGTTGTTGATCAGCACGTCGAACACGGCCATCCGGCGCAGCCGGATGTCGTCGGCGTGCACCAGTGTCACCTCGTCACCGGCGTAGTCGTAGGCCTGCAGGATCGGCAGATAGCCCGGCGGGATGCGGCCCGGCGGCAGCAGGTCGACGAGGTCGGGGCCCGGCTCCTCGTCACCTTCGTCACCCGGCTGGTCCACCCAGCGCTGCACCATCCCCGGCCCGGCGGGCCCGTCGCGAATGACGGTGTCGGGCACGATGTCCCAGCCCAGTGCCGCCGACACCAGATAGGCGGCGTACTCGCGGCCGGCCAGTGTGCCGTCCGGGAAATCCCACAGCGGCGCCTCACCCGCGACCGGCTTGTACACGCAGTGCACCTGTGCACCGTCGAGATGCGCCTCACACAGGAACGTCGCGTTGCTCGCCGAGCGGATCCGGCCGATGACCGTCAGCTCGCCGCATCGCATCACCGCGCCGTCGCCGGTGACCTCGTCCGCGCCGCGTGCTGCGCCGCCCTCAGGTGTCGGCGTCATCGTCGGTTCCGGCCAGCGCGCCGCGCCGATAGCCGTTGGTGCGCACGCAGATGTGCCCCTCGGGGTCGAGGGGTTCGTCGCACAGCGGGCAGGGCGGGCGGCCTGCGGAGATGACGCGGTTGGACCGGGTCGCGAACTGGCGGGCCGATTCGGGGGTCAGGAACACCCGCACCGCGTCCGGGCCGTCCTCGGCGTCGTCGAGCACCACCGAGGCGTCGAATTCCGTGTCGGACACCGCGAGCAGCTCGACGACGATGGTCTGCGCCTCGGAATCCCACCCGAGCCCCATGGTGCCGACCCGGAATTCGGCGTCGACCGGCGTCACCAGCGGGCTGAGGTCGTCGACTTCGCCGGTGTCGGGTGGGATGGGGGTGCCGAACCGCCGGTTGATCTCCTGCAGCAGCGCCGCGATCCGTTCGGCCAGCACAGCCACCTGCTGCTTCTCCAAGATGACGGAGATCACGCGCTTGTCGTGCACGGCCTGCAGGTAGAACGTCCGGTTTCCGGGCTGCCCGACGGTCCCGGCCACGAAGCGGTCGGGCGTGCGGAAAACGTGAATTGCTCGGGCCATGGCACCTTCCAAAATACCGGGTGGCGGGTCAGCCCGTGGAACCGCCGACCACCGCGTCCTCGGGCGGCAACTCGTCCGAACCGTCCTGTTGCCCCTCGGCGGGTGCGGGTTTGGCCGCCAGGCCGGCGGCGAGTTCGGCGCCGGTGTGGTTGATGTGTACGACGAACGGGCGCAGTGTCGTGTAGCGGATCACACTCATCGACGCCGGATCGGCGGTGATGCGCTGGAAACTGTCCAGGTGGGTGCCCAGCGCATCGGCGAGCACCGCCTTGATCACGTCACCGTGGCTGCACGCCACCCACAGGGTGTCCCCGCCGTTCTCCTCGGCCAGCCGCCGGTCGTGTTCGCGGACGGCCGCCACGGCACGGGCCTGGACCTGGGCCAGCCCTTCACCGTCGGGGAACACCGCCGCGCTGGGCTGCTGCTGCACCACCGCCCACAGCGGTTCCTTGACCAGTTCGCCGATCTTGCGGCCGGTCCAGCTGCCGTAGTCGACTTCGGACAGGCGTTCGTCGACCACGGGTTCCAGGCCGAGGGCGGCGGCCAGTGGTTCGACGGTCCGCTCACAGCGCAGCAGCGGCGAGCGCACGATCGCCTTCACCGGCAGCTCACCGATGCGCCCGACCACGGCACGGGCCTGTTCGACGCCACGTTCGTCGAGATCGACGCCTTCGCTTCGCCCGGCGAGGGTGTGCGCGGTGTTGGAGGTGGAGCGGCCGTGCCGCAGCAGGATCACGGTCATCGCGCGGCCACCACGCCCGTGGACAGCAAGATCAGCACCACCACACCCAACACCACCCGGTAGCCGACGAACCAGTACATGCCGTGGCGGACCAGGAACCGCAGGAACCAGGCGACCGCGGCGAAGCCGACGACGAAGGCGATGACCGTCGCGACCAGCAGCTGCGGTCCGCTCGCGCTCATCCCCTCGCCCACCGGGGCGAAGGCGTCGGGCAGCGAGAACAGGCCGGAGGCGAACACCGCCGGGATGGCCAGCAGGAAGCCGAACCGCGCGGCCAGTTCCCGGTCGAGGCCCAGGAACAGGCCGGCGCTGATGGTGGCCCCCGACCGGGACACCCCGGGCAGCAGGGCCAGGCACTGCGCGAGGCCGACGAGGATGCTGTCGCGCCAGGTGAGCTGTTCGACGTGGCGGACCTGCCTGCCGAAGTACTCCGCGGCCGCGATGACGGCGGAGAACACGATCAGCGCGATCGCGATGGCCCACAGGTTGCGGGCGGCGGTGCGGATCTCGTCTTTGAGCAGCAGGCCGATGACGGCGATCGGGATGGTGCCGATGATCACGTACCAGCCCAGCCGGTAGTCGGCGTCGCGCTGCCCGGGATCACGCAGGCCGCGGAACCAGGCGCCCGCGATGCGCGCGATGTCCCTGGCGAAGTAGACGAGGACCGCCACCTCGGTGCCCAGCTGGGTGACCGCGGTGAACGAGGCCCCCGCGTCGTCGTCGAAGAAGACCCGCGACACGATCGCGAGGTGCCCTGAGGATGACACCGGCAGGAATTCGGTGAGGCCCTGCACGACGGCGAGGACGATGACCTGCAACCACGACATGGCCGGTGCGTCGATCACGACGAAGACCGTACCGTGGGTCGGCGTCAGCGGCCGGGGCGTGCCACCGGCTGGGCGCAGGCGACCGCGTCGCGCACGGCGGCAGCCAGGCTGCGCTCGTCGGTCACGTCGATGTCGGTGAGCTTGCGGGTGGTCGTCGCGACCACGTCGTCCTCGGTGGGCACCGGGGTGCGCAGGCGCGGCCGGTAGACCTCGACCACGAGGTACTGCCGCTCGATGTGGAAGGAGAAGCTGCGACCGTCCCCGACCTGCCCGAAGCCGCTGGCGTGCACACCGGTGGAGATGTCCTCGAAAGCGAACGCAGCGCTGTCCGGGCGGCTCTCGGTCACCAGCGTCATGACCGCACCATAGCCAGACTTATGTAAGGCAGTCTAGAAAATGCGCGAAATTGGTCGATCCAATCTTGCCTAGACTGGCGCACCGACCCGCGAACGCAAACAATTTCCCTTCGCACGAACCGAGAGCTACCCCTTGCCGCTGCGCGTAAACCCCCGAGCCGTGCCACTGACCAGTGCCCTGGCGGTAGCGGCGGTGCTCGTCGCCGGTTGTTCGTCGAACCCGGTCGACGCGCCACCCCCCACCATCACGCCCGCCTCCGCCGCGTCGTCGCCCCCGGTGACGCAGGCACCCGACGGCACGGTGCTGCCCATGGGCGCCGACGCCGCGGCCGCGCTGTTCGACCCGGCCGCCCGGGCCCTGGTGGTGCTGGGCCCGGGACCCGAGGGACAGTCGGCGCTGACGGTCTTCGACGCGGCGCGGCCGCGCACGGTGCTGACGCCCACTCCGGCGACCGCGATGGTCGGTGACGGCGACGGCGGGCTGTACCTGGCGACCCGTGGCGGATATCTGCGCGCGGACGTCGCGGCGGGCACCGTGGACCGGGTCGACGTCGAGGGTGAGGCGGACACCGACTTCACCGCGATCGCCCGGCGCGGCGACGGCCGGCTGGTGCTGGGCACGGCCGACGGCGCCGTGCTGACACTGGGCTCGGCGAACGGCCCCGACATCGCCGTGGACGCGCGGCTGGAGATCTTCGCCCGCGTGGACGCCCTTGTCACCCAGGGCGATACGACCGTGGTACTGGATCGCGGGCAGACCTCGGTGACGGCGGTCGACGCCAGCGGGACGAAGGCCGCCCAGGCGCTGCGGGCCGGTGAGGGCGCCACCACCATGGCCGCCGATTCCCAGGGCCGGGTGCTGGTCGCCGACACCCGCGGAGACTCGCTGCTGGTGTTCGGCACCGACCCGCTGATCATGCGGCAGCGCTACCCGGTGCCCGACGCCCCGTACGGGCTGGCCGGGTCGAGCGGGCTGGCGTGGGTGTCGCAGACGGCGACCAACACCGTGATTGGCTACGATCTGTCCACCGGGATACCCGTCGAAAAGGTGCGTCACCGAACTGTGCAGCAACCGAACCTCCTCTCCTATGACGAAGCGTCTGGCACCCTGTATGTGGTGTCAGGGACGGGAGCGGGTGTGCAGGTGATCAGCAACGCGGCGGGACCGCGTTGATGGTGGGCGCACGGGGCCGGATGCCCGCGGCCTGGGACAAGGTGGTCGCGGAGGCGTCCGACGAGTGGGAATGGGTCCCGCTGCGGTTGCCGCCCGACGTCACCAGGATCAGCGCGTCGATCCGGCTGTCCATCGAGGCCGAATACCGCGGCTGGGAACTGACCCGGGTCCGGGCCTACACCGACGGCAGCCGGCGGGTGCTGCTGCGCCGCCGCAAGACCGCAGGCGCGGTGGAGCAGCCGGGGCAGTGACCGGCTACGACGCACTGCGCCGGGTCCTCTTCCTCATCTCCCCCGAGCGCATCCACACTTGGGTGTTCGCGCTGCTGCGCACCCTCACCACACCCCGACCGCTGCGCCGCGCGCTGCGCGGCCGGCTCGCACCCACCGATCCGGTGCTGGCCAGCACGGTGTTCGGCGTGCACTTCCCGGGACCGCTCGGGCTCGCGGCCGGATTCGACAAGGACGGCCTCGGGCTGCACGTCTGGCCGGCGCTCGGATTCGGCTTCGCCGAAGTGGGCACCGTGACCGCCCAGCCTCAACCCGGCAACCCGCAGCCCCGGTTGTTCCGGCTGCCCGCCGACCGGGCGCTGCTCAACCGGATGGGATTCAACAACGACGGCGCCGCCCGCCTCGCGCAGCGCCTGACCCGGCACACCTCGGACGCGCCCATCGGGGTGAACATCGGCAAGACCAAGACCACCCCGGCCGAGCGCGCCGTCGAGGACTACGCCGAGAGCGCCCGCCAGCTCGGGCCGCTCGCGGCGTTCCTGGTGGTCAACGTCAGCTCACCGAACACCCCCGGCCTGCGCGATCTGCAGGCGGTCGAATCGTTGCGGCCCATCCTGTCCGCGGTACGGGCCGGCACGTCGACGCCGGTGCTGGTGAAGATCGCGCCCGACCTGTCGGATGCCGACGTCGACGAGATCGCCGACCTGGCCGTCGATTTGGGGTTGGCCGGCATCGTGGCCACCAACACCACGATCTCGCGGGCCGGCCTGAAGACGCCCGGCGTCGACGACCTCGGTCCGGGTGGGATCTCGGGCGCACCCGTGGCCGCCCGCTCGCTCGAGGTGCTGCGCCGGCTGTACCGCCGCGCGGGCGACCGGCTGGTGCTGATCAGCGTCGGCGGCATCGAGACCGCCGACGACGCGTGGGAGCGCATCACCTCGGGCGCCTCACTGCTGCAGGGCTACACCGGCTTCGTCTACGGAGGCGGCCTGTGGGCCAAGCACATTCACGACGGGCTCGCGGCCCGGCTGCGCGCGGAGGGCTTCGCATCGCTGGCCGATGCGGTCGGTTCCGCCGTGCGGGATCGGTGATTCAGCGCTTCCGCTTGCGGACCGTCTCGCCGGACTCGATCGCCCGTTCGCGCTTCTCCGCGCGCCGCTCCTTCAGTGACCGTGCCGCCGGTTTCTTCAGGTTCCTACCTGGTTTCTTGTCAGCCATTGACGCTCCTGATCGAAGTGACAACCACTCGATCGCGACCATACGTCAGAACCCGGGAAAAGCCAGTCGTGCAGGTGGCCGCCCCGCGAGCGGCTACTTCTGCTCGTAGGTGCCGTGAATGATCGCGCGGGCGATCGCGTGGCTGAACAGATTGAATCCGAGATAGGCCGGGGTGGCGTCCTCGGGGATGTCGAGCTTCTCCACGTCGACCGCGTGCACGGCGATGATGTAGCGGTGCGGACCGTGTCCGGGCGGCGGGGCGGCGCCGACGAAGCGCTTCATCCCGGCGTCGTTGGCCAGGGTCACCGCATCGCCGGGGAAACCCTTGGCGCTGCCGTCACCGACTCCGGCGGGCAGATCGGTGACCGTGGCGGGCAGGTTGAACACCGCCCAGTGCCAGAAGCCCGATCCGGTCGGCGCATCGGGGTCGTAGACCGTGACGGCGAAGCTGCGCGTCTCCTCCGGAAAGCCCGACCAGGACAGCTGCGGTGAGACGTCGGACCCGCCTGCGCCCATCAGCCCGCTCACCTGATCGTTGGACAGCGGCTGCCCGTCGGTCACCGACTCCGAGGTCAGCGTGAACGACGGCAGCTTCGGAAGGAATTCGTAGGGGTCGTACGGAAAAGCCATGATGTCCTTTCGCCTGTCAGTAACTCTCAGTGGGAACCGCTCAGCAGTGCTCGAGAAAGTGTTGCAGAACCTGGGCGCCGAATTCGAGGGCGTCGACGGGTACCCGTTCGTCGATGCCGTGGAACAGTGCGGCGAAATCGAGTTCGGGTGGCAGCCGCAGCGGGATGAACCCGAAGCAGCGAATGCCCAACCGCTGGAACGACTTCGCGTCCGTCCCGCCGGAGAGCATGTACGGCACGGTGCGGGCGTCGGGGTCCAGCGCCAGCAGTGAGGCGTTCATCTGGTCGACGAGGTCGCCGTCGAACGTCGTCTCGTATGACGGCAGATCGCGCTCCCAGGACCGCACCACGTCGGGCCCGATCAATGCGTCGACCTCGCGCTCGAAGGCCTCCTTGCGGCCCGGCAGCACCCGGCAGTCCACCATGGCCTCCGCGGTCTGCGGGATGACGTTGGCCTTGTACCCGGCCTTGAGCATCGTCGGGTTGGCGGTGTCGCGCAGCGTGGCACCGACGATGCGGGCGATACCGCCCAGCTTGGCGATCGTGCCGTCGAGATCCGGGGAGTCCGGGTCGAACGAGTACCCGGTCTCCTCGGCGACCGCGGCCAGGAACTGCGCGACGGTGTCGGACAGCACCAGCGGGAACTGGTGGCGGCCGAGCTTCGCCACGGCCTCCGCGACCGCGGTGACCGCGTTGTCGTCGTGCACCATCGATCCGTGCCCGGCCCTGCCGCGCGCGGTGAGCCGCATCCACGACAGCCCCTTCTCGGCCGTCTCGATGAGGTAGAGGCGACGCTCGCCGCCGTCGCGGCGCGGCACCGTCAGCGAGAAACCGCCGACCTCACCGATCGCCTCGGTCACGCCGTCGAACAGATCCGGCCGGTTGTCCACCAGCCAGTTCGCGCCGTAGGTGCCGCCGTGCTCCTCGTCGGAGACGAACGCGAACACCAGGTCACGAGGCGGGACGATGCCTGCCCGTTTGAAGTGGCGGGCGACGGCGATCATCATCCCGCACATGTCCTTCATGTCGACCGCGCCGCGGCCCCACACGTAGCCGTCGTGCACGGCCCCGGAGAACGGGTGCACACTCCAGTCGGCCGGTTCGGCGGGCACCACGTCGAGGTGGCCGTGGATCATCAGCGCGCCGCGCGACGGGTCCGCACCGGGCAGGCGGGCGAAGACGTTGCCCCGGTTGGGCGCACCGGCCTCGAGGTACTCGCATTCGTAGCCGACCTCTTCGAGTTGGGCCTGCACCCAGCGGGCACACTCCCCCTCACCCTTGGTGGTGGCCGGGTCTCCGGTGTTGGAGGTGTCGAACCGAATCAACGAGCTGACGAGCTCGACCACCTCATCCGCGGGTCCTGTCACAACCACCATTCGTACCAGGGACACCGGGTTTGGGTTCCGGCCACCTGATCCGATAGCCTTAGCTGCCCGCGTGGGACGTGGGTGCAGGTCCGAGTGGCGGAATGGCAGACGCGCTAGCTTGAGGTGCTAGTGCCCTATTAACGGGCGTGGGGGTTCAAGTCCCCCCTCGGACACCAGGTGACATACGAAAGGCCTCCCGGCTTCGACGAAGCGGGGAGGCCTTTCGCTTTCCGGTTCTACTACTCGGTGGGTGCGTCGGCGGATGCGCCGTCCTGCGCTCCGGACTCGCCGGCCGGATCGGCCGGCTCGGTGCCCTCGTCCTCGGCGGGCGTGTCCTCCTCGTCCTCGGCGGGCGTGACGTCCTCGTCCTCGGCGGGTTCGTCGGCGGCCTCGTCCTCGGGGGCCTCGTCGGCGGGCTCGTCGACGGGTTCGTCGGCGGGCTCGTCACCGACCGGCGACTCCTCCTCCTCCTCTTCCGTCGAATCGTCCTCGGCGACAGCCGGTTCCGCGGTGGGCCCGGTCTCGTCCGTCCCCGCCGGCGCCGCGTCCAGGCTCACCGACACGGTCCGCGCCGCGTCGATGTCGACGTCGGTGGAGTCGATCGCCGCCACTCCCGCGGTCGGCGCCGGCCGGCCGAGCGCCTGCGCGATGGCGTCGCGGATGTTGAGCAGTCCGTTGATCGTGCCCAAACCGGGGCTGAACAGGCCGGCGTCGACGTCATCGCCGTTGAGGAAGCCGTTGATCACCGCCGCGGGTCCGGTGATGAAGGCGTTGGCGAGCCCTTCGAGGTCGCCGGTACGCACCGCGTCGAAGACATCCTGGACGAACGCGCCCCCGGCCTTCACCACACCGGCGTAGATCGGGCTCAGCACGCCGATCGCGAACAGGGTGATCGGCAGCTGCGTCTGGTCGATGACGTCGAGCAGGTTCTGCACCGGCTGGCGGATCACCGAGGTGATCGCGGGGATCAGCGTGACGGCCGGTCCCAGCAGCGGCGTGATCACCACCTGCCAGAGGGTGTTGATCGCTCCCTCGAGGTTGCCCGCCGCGACCTCGTCGACGGCCGTCCGCAGCAGGGCAGGGACACCGAAGGGGTTGTCCGGCGAGAACGAGTTGGCGAGGCTCTCGCCTGCGCTCTGGAACGCCGACCCGAGCGTCTGCGCGCTGGTCCACTGGTTCTGCAGGATCTGGGCCAGGATCGGGGCGGGATCGGCGATGACCCGCTCGCCCAGCAACCCCAGGTTGGCGAGCGTGTTCTCGACCACCTGGCCGTAGACGGCGAACGGATTCGCCAGCGCCGACAGCTGCAGCTCCGACGTCGCGACAGCGGGCGCCGCGGTGTCCGTGACGCCGTGGATCGGCGGGGCGACCGGGCTGATCGCGATGGCGCCGGCACCGACCAGCGCCACACCGGTGGTCAGATACGTACGAGCGGCTGCGTGCATTGCAAACTTCTTTCCGTCAAGAATGCGTCCGACGAAAAGGCAACGTACTGTCGGGTAGCGTGCCGCGGCGGGCGATTGCGCAAACTCGTCGAAAGACATCGGCGACGCCACGTCTACGCCGACGCCGAACAGTATTTGCTGTTGAAACGCCTCAATGCGCACCCGATGCGAGCTGGCAAACGTCGACGGCAGACTTGCCCGCAAACTGCCAGTGCGTCGGTCGCGCACAGAACACTCGTTGCGGTCTCAAACGCTGCGCGAATTCGTGAGCAAATCTAACGACCGCATCAGTGCGCCGCCCACGCGCGGCAAATCCCCCCGACCCGCGAGCCGACGCCCCTGCGGCTTCGCCCCGCAAACCCCAGGCGTGAGACGGGCGCGGTGTGGGAACACTGCCGTCATGCCGACCGCCCGCACACGAATGGCCGCGCACCGATGAACGTTCCCCAGTTCGTGTGGGCGCTGACCATCGCTCTCATCGCAGCCCTGGTCCTGTTCGACTTCTTCTTCCACGTCCGTAAGGCGCACATCCCGACACTGCGCGAGGCCGCCGTCTGGTCGGCCTTCTACGTCGGCGTCGCGCTCCTCTTCGGCGTCGGCGTCACCGTGTTCGGCGGCACCAAACCGGGTCTGGAGTACTTCGCCGGCTACGTCACCGAGAAGGCGCTGTCGGTGGACAACCTGTTCGTGTTCCTGGTGATCATCGGCAGCTTCGCGGTGCCGCGCGCCGACCAGCAGAAGGTGCTGCTGTTCGGGATCGTGTTCGCGCTCATCGCTCGCACCGGGCTGATCTTCGTCGGCGCCGCGCTGATCAACGCGTTCGCCTGGGTGTTCTACCTGTTCGCCCTGATCCTGCTGATCACCGCGGGCCAGCTGATCAAACCCGACGACGACGACGACGACCGGGGCGCGGACAACCTCGTGATCAGGCTGGCGCGGCGGTTCCTGCGCACCTCGGACGACTACGACGGCGACAAGCTGACCACCGTGCAGAACGGCAAGCGGATGCTGACCCCGATGCTGCTGGTGATGGTCGCCATCGGGGGCACCGACCTGCTGTTCGCGCTCGACTCGATCCCGGCGATCTTCGGTCTCACCCAGGACGTGTACATCGTCTTCACCGCGACGGCGTTCAGCCTGCTCGGCCTGCGCCAGCTGTACTTCCTCATCGACGGACTCCTGGACCGGTTGATCTACCTGCACTTCGGGCTGGCCGCGATCCTGGCGTTCATCGGCGTCAAGCTGTTCCTGCACGCCCTGCACGAGAACAACGTGCCGTTCATCAACGACGGCGAACCGGTCAACGTCGCCGAGGTCAGCACACCGGTGTCCCTGGGCGTGATCATCGCGCTGCTCCTGATCACGACGGTGGCCTCGCTCGTCTCCCCGAAGGGCAAGGTCAAGAACTCGATCGGCAACGCCCGCCGGCACGCCGTGTCCTACCTGAACAAGGCCTACTACGGGGAAGATGCCGCCGAACGCGAGAAGGCGTTCGCGAAGCTGTGCCGTGAGGAGCAGCAGATCAAGGAGATGCCGGCCAAGTATCGCGCCATGATCCGCCGCGAGGAGGAGCTGATGGACCTGCTGCGCAAGGCCCACGCCGAACACGACCGGTATCTGGCCGAAGAGGCGCCGAGGTAGCGCTTCAGTACACGTCGCGCAGGTAGCGCTTGCTCGCGACGAGGCTCTTCTTGTATTCGCGCGCAGCCGATTCCGGCATGCCGCCGTGTTTCCTGATGATCGCGGTGAGCGCGGCGTCGACGTCCTTGGCCATCCGGCTCGCGTCTCCGCAGACGTAGAGGTGCGCGCCGCGCTCCAGCCAGCGCCACAGTTCGGCGCCGTGTTCGACCATCCGGTGCTGGACGTACACCGGCTTCGGTTGGTCGCGGGAGAACGCGAGGTCCAGGCGCAGGAAGCCGTCGGTGACCATGTCCTCGAGGTCCGACCGGTAGTAGAAGTTCTCGCCGTGGTGCCGGTCGCCGAAGAACAACCAGTTCGCCCCGGTGTGGCCGAGTGCGCGCCGCTCCTGCAGGAAGGCCCGGAACGGGGCGATTCCGGTGCCGGGGCCGACCATGATCATCGGCGCCGCGGCATCGCGGGGCGGCCGGAAGTGCGGTGAGCGCTGCAGGAACACCGGTACCGGCGTGGTGGCGCGGTCGGCCAGGAAGGTGCTGGCCACTCCCCCGCGCGCGCCGCCGTCGCTGCCGCAGTACCGCACCACCGACACCGTCAGCTGCACCTCCCGCGGGCTGACCAGCGGGCTGCTGCAGATGGAGAACTGCCGCGGCGTGAGCCGCACCAGCACCTCCTGCCACTGCTGCGGGTCGGCGCGGACGGCGAACTCGCGCACCACGTCGAGGCCGTTGCGATCGACCAGCCAGGCGTCCAGGTCCGCGCGCGCCGCGCGCAGCGCCTTGGCCGCCGCGCGGTCGCGGCACTGCTCGGCCACGAAACGCATCAGGTCGGGCGTGACGCGGCAGAAGTCGTAACTGACCGTCAACGCCTCCCGCAACGTGCGTTCGGTTCCGTCGACGTCGACGGTGTGTGCGCCGTCGAGGCCGGTGGCGGCGAGCCAGGCGTCCACGGCCGCGTCGCTGTTGGTGGCGTACACCCCGAGCGAATCGCCTGCGGCGTAGGAGACGTCGTATTCGCTGATGTCGAATCCGAAGTGGCGCACCTCTTTCCGCGACTGCGCGGGCGTGAGCAGGGTGTTGCGCGACAGCGGGGCCGGCAATGGCCGTGCGCGGGTGAACGGTTCGGCGACGGTGGTGGTCCGCCTCATCGTCGCCACACCGCCGCCGGGGGTGCCGGCGCCGTCGGGATTGAGCAGGCGGCTCATCTGCTGCGCCCAGTGCTCCATGCGGTCCTGGTCGTAGGCCTCGCAGTCGACCCGCTCGAGCATCCGCGTGGCACCCAGCGAGGCGAGCCGCCCGTCGAGCGATCGGGCGTGTCCGCAGAAATCGCTGTAGGACCGGTCGCCGATGCCCAGCACCGCGAAGCGGACCCGGTCGAGTTTCGGGGCGTCGGGGCCCTGCAGCCGGTCGAAGAACTCGGCGCCGTTGTCGGGCGGGCCGCCGTCGCCGAAGGTGCTGGTGATGACGACGACGTCGGTGGCCTCGGCCAGGCGCGGCAGCGGCAGGTCGTCCATGGTGACCAGTTGCGCGCCGGGCAGCCGAGCGGCCACGTCGGTCGCGAACTCCTCGGCGGTGCCGGTCTGCGACGCCCACAGCACCAGCGGCCCGTCGGAGTCGGCGGGCTGCGGCGCCGGGACGTCGTGTGTCTGTGCGGGCGCGGCGACCGTGCCGACGGGCCGCAGCGCCACCGCGCACACCTTGAACTCCGGTTGCAGGGAGTCGGGGTCCACGGCGTCGTTGGTCAGCGCGTTGACGGTGAGGTATTCGCCCTGTTCGTCGTTGAAGTGGAACGGGACGAAGCAGTTGCCGGGCAGGACCCGGTCACTCACCGCGGCAGGCAACACCGCGCGTCCGCGCCGCGACGTCAGTTCGACCGGTTGCCCGTCGGTGACACCGAGCGATTCGGCGTCGTGCGGATGGAGTTCGACGAACGGCTGCCCGTTCAGCTTGACCAGGGCCTTCACCCGGCCGGTCTTGGTCATCGTGTGCCACTGGTGCGGCAAGCGGCCGGTGTTCAGCACGAACGGGTAGTCGCCGTCGGGCAGTTCCGCGGCGTCGACGTGCGGGCGGGGGTGGAACACCGCGCGCCGCGACGGCGTGGGGAACGCCAGCCGGGGGCGGTGGCCGGTGTCGTCGACGTGCAGGTCCTGGCTCACCCCGTCGTTGAGGTAGCGGATCGGGTGACGGTCGTCGGCACCACCGGGAAGGTCCTCGGGCGGCGCCGGCCACTGCAGCGGGGTCTCGCGCAGCCGCGGATAGCTGGCGCCGCGGAGGTCGAAACCCGTTCTGCGGTTGCTGAATCGGCGGATCTCGTCGAAGATCTGCGCGCTGTCGGTGTAGGAGAAGTGGTCGCCGAAACCGAGTTCAGCGGCGATCTGGCAGATCAGCTGCCAGTCCGGTCGGGTCTGTCCCGGCGCCGGTACGGCCTGCTGCAGCAGGGTCAGCGTGCGGTCGGAGTTCACCATCACCTGGTCGGATTCGGCCCACAGCGTGGCGGGCAGCACGATGTCCGCGTAGCGGTTGGTGGCGGTGTCGCGGTAGACGTCCTGGGTGATCACCAGCTCGGCGGTCTCCAGCCCGGCGATCGTGGTGCGGCGGTTGGGCATGGTCGCCACCGGGTTCGTGCAGATGATCCAGCAGGCCTTGATCTCTCCGCCGGCCAGCCGCTCGAACATGTCGACCGCACCGGGCCCGGCGTCGGTGCGGATGGTGCCGGGTGGCAGCCCCCACTGCCGTTCGACGAACGCGCGGTCCTCGGCCGACAGGATCGACCGCTGTCCGGGCAGGCCGGGGCCCATGTAGCCCATCTCCCGGCCGCCCATCGCGTTGGGCTGGCCGGTCAGCGACATGGGCCCCGCCCCCGGCCGGCAGATCGCGCCGGTGGCCAGGTGCAGATTGCAGATGGCGTTGGTGTTCGCCGTGCCGTGGCTGCTCTGGTTCATCCCCACCGCCCAGCACGTCACCCAGTCACCGGCGTCGGCGATCATCGCGGCGGCCAGGTGCAGGTCGGCCTCGTCGATGCCGGTGATCTCGGCGACCCGCGACGGCGGGTAGTCGTCGAGGAACGGCACCATCGCCGCCCAGCCCTCGGTGTGTTCGGCGATGAACTGCTCGTCGACGGCGCCGCGGGCGACCAGCAGGTGCAGCAACCCGTTGAGCAGCGCGAGGTCGGTACCGGGTTTGATCGGCAGATGCAGGTCGGCCCGGTCGGCGGTGGCGGTGCGGCGGGGGTCGGCGACGATGAGTTTGGCGCCCGCCTTGAGCCGGTCGACCATGCGCTGGTGCAGGATCGGGTGGCAGTCGGCCATGTTCGACCCGATGACGAAGAACAGGTTGGTGACGTCGAAGTCGGCGTAGGACCCGGGTGGGCCGTCGGCGCCGAGTGACTGTTTGTAGCCGGTGGCCGCGCTGGCCATGCACAGCCGCGAATTCGACTCGAGGTATCTGGTCTTGAGGAATCCCTTCGCCAATTTGGTGGCCAGATACTGGGATTCGAGCGACATCTGCCCGGAGACGTAGATCCCGACGGCGTCCGGACCGTACTCGTCGACGATCTCGCGCAGGCGCCGTCCCGCTTCGGCGACGGCATCGTCGACCGGCACCGGCACCGCTTCCTCACCCCGGGTGGGGCGCAGCAGCGCCGACGTCAGCCTGCCGTCGCCGGCGTTCATCAGCTCGGCGTGCGTCGCGCCCTTAGTGCACAATCTGCCGGAGTTCGTCGGGTGCAACCGGTCGCCGGAGACCCGCGCGATGACGGGCCGCCCGCCGTCGCTGCGGGTGTGCACCTCGATACCGCAGCCGACGCCGCAGTACGAGCACGCAGTCCTGGTCACGGCCATGGCTCCATGCTCGGCACGGGCTGTTCCGGTTCGTTTCCGGTGACGTTATGGGCAGGAAAACTGGTCCTCACCGTCGCGGTCGGGGCACGGTGAGCCACCGGTGAGGATTGGGACTCATGGCGGACTTCCCGCCGAAACTGCTGCGAAACAACGACGGCCTAGCTTGTCGAAGGCATGAGCGACGGCAGCACTCCCCGATTCCTGCAGGGCGCTTTCGAGTTCGAGGGCAACGGCCTGGACAAACCGATGCCGGTCGACGCGACCCTGCGCTACGTGGTGCCCGCCGGGACGATCGCGCAGCCGGTCTACTTCCGCGGCGGCAACTCCACCGACGAGATGGTCACCGCCATCCTGTTCCGGGACGGTAAACCGATGCGGTACTTCCCGATCGCCGCCAAGGGCGCCACCCATGTGGCGCTGCGTGTGGTGGAGGACATCCTCGGCGACACCGTGCTCGAACTCTTCGTGGCGGCACCGGCGGGCTGCGCCGGGACGTTGATCGTCGACCTGGGGCTGGTGGAGATCTGATGGCGCGCAGCCTCGTGGTCATCGGCAACGGGATGGCCGGTGTGCGGGCCATCGAGGAGATCCTGGCGCGTGGTGGCGCAGAGTTGTTTGACATCACCGTGTTCGGCGACGAACCGTATGGCAACTACAACCGCATCCTGCTGTCGAATGTGCTCGCCGGCAGCGATGACACGTCGGAGATCTATCTCAACCCCGTCGATTGGTACACCGAGCACGGGATCGACCTGCGGGCCGGGGTGCGGGTGGTGCGCATCGACCGCTACGCGCGCCTGGTGCAGGCCGACGACGGCACGATGCTGCGCTACGACGAGCTCATCATCGCGACCGGCAGCCGCTCGTTCTTCCCGCCGATGACCGGTCTGTGGGCCGACGACAAAACGCTGGCCGACGGCGTGTTCGGGTTCCGCACCCTCGACGACTGCATGGGCATGATCACCGAGGCCGAACACCGCACGAAGGCGGTGGTGATCGGCGGCGGCCTGCTGGGCCTGGAAGCCGCCCGCGGACTGCAGAACCGGGGGCTGGCGGTCGAGGTGGTGCACGCCGGGCCGGTGCTGATGAATGCCCAGCTCGACGACACCGCGGGGGCGATCCTGCGGCGCTCGGTCGAACGCCTCGGCATCACCGTGCACATGGCCAAACGCACCACCGAGGTGCGCACCGACGACAGCGGCAAACTGTGCGGCATCGTGTTCTCCGACGGCAGCGAGATCGACTGCGACATGCTGGTGGTCGCGGCGGGGATCCGGCCCAATGTCGGTCTGGCGCAACGGGCGGGGCTGACCGTCGAACGCGCCATCGTCGTCGACGATCACATGCGCTCGATGGACGACGACCACATCTACGTCGTCGGCGAATGCGCCCAGCACCGCGGTCAGGTCTACGGACTGGTGGCGCCGCTGTGGGAGCAGGCCGGTGTGCTGGCCGACCACCTCACTGGGACCGACCCGACCGCCGCCTACCACGGGTCGCGCACGGCGACCAAGCTCAAGGTGGCCGGGGTGGACGTCGCCTCCATGGGGCTCAAGGCGCCCGAACTGCCCGACGACGAATTCGTCCAGTACTCCGAACCGAGACACGGGGTGTACAAGACGATCGTCATCCGGGACGGGAAGCTGGTGGGCGCAACACTTCTCGGCGATGTCAGCAAGGTGTCGTTCCTGACCCAGGCGTTCGACACCGGGCTGCCGCTGCCCGAGGAACGGGTGTCGCTGATGTTCGACATCGGCACTCCCGACGTCGAGGTGGGGGTGGCCGAACTCGCCGACGACGCGCAGGTCTGCAACTGCAACGGCGTCTCCAAGGGCGCGCTCGTGGGGTGTGTCCGCGACGGGGAGACGTCGGTGTCCGGGGTGATGGCGAAGACCAAGGCGGGCAAGGGTTGCGGATCGTGTAAGGAACTCGTCGGTCAGGTCGTCGAATGGGCGGCGGGTGGCGCCGTCACCGAGGACCCGTCGGCGTCCTGGTACGTGCCCGCCATCCCCTACGACAAGCCGACCCTGATGCGTCACATCCGCGAACTGCGGCTGCATTCGGTGTCATCGGTGTTCGCCGCCCTGGCACCGGACGGCAAGGAGGACGCCGGGTCGAAGATGGCGCTGGCCTCGCTGCTGGACATGATGTGGGCCGACGAGTTCGTCGACGAACGCGACGCCCGGTTCGTCAACGACCGGGTGCACGCCAACATCCAGCGGGACGGGACGTTCTCGGTGGTGCCGCAGATGAAGGGCGGTGTCACGAACTCGTGGCAGCTGCGGCGCATCGCCGACGTCGCCGACAAGTACGCGATCCCGATGATCAAGCTCACCGGCGGTCAGCGCATCGACCTGCTCGGGGTGCGCAAGGAGGATCTGCCCGCGGTGTGGGCCGATCTGGACATGCCCTCGGGTTACGCCTATGGCAAGAGCTTCCGGACGGTGAAAACCTGCGTCGGCAGCGACTTCTGCCGGTTCGGCGTCGGGGACTCGACGGCGCTGGGCATCGCGATCGAGGAGCGGTACAAGGGGCTGGCGAGCCCGGCGAAGATGAAGCTGGCCGTCACCGGGTGCCCGCGCAACTGCGCCGAATCGCTGTGCAAGGACCTCGGGGTGGTCGCGATCGACGGCGGCCGGTGGGAGATCTACGTCGGCGGCGCGGCCGGGGCCCACATCCGCAAGGGCGATCTGCTGGCCACCGTCGACTCGCCCGACGAGGTGATGACGCTGACCGGGCGGTTCCTGCAGTACTACCGGGAGAACGCCAACTGGCTGGAACGCACGTACGCGTTCGTGCCACGGATGGGGGTGGACCACATCCGCGAGGCGATCGCCGAGGACGCCGAGGGCCTCGACGCCCGCATGCAGAAATCCGTCGACGCCTACCGCGACCCGTGGTACGACGGCCGGGAACCGGCGACCGAGGGTCAGTTCCGGTCGTCACTGCCGCTGCTGCCGCTCCCCCAGGTGCCAGTGCGATGACTGACGTCGAACTCGGATCGCTCGACGAGATCCCGGTCGGCGAGGGCCGGACGTTCGCCGTCGACGGCACGCAGATCGCGGTGTTCCGGCTGCGGGACGGCTCGCTGCGGGCCCTGGACGCGGTGTGCCCGCACCGCGGCGGGCCGCTCGCCGACGGGCTGGCCGACGAGCGCGTGGTGGTGTGCCCGCTGCACGGTCACACGTTCGATCTGTGCAGCGGCACGGAGGCGAACGGCGCAGAGCTGTCGGTGCGAAGTTACCCGGTGACCGAGGTGGACGGCACGGTGCGAATCAGCAGGTGAGAGCGCATACCCGAATCGTTACCGGGATCTTGGCTCATCGTGACCACGAATCACCGTCGATTTCGCTGTGTCGGCGCCCAAAACCGCGCACCATTTACATATGCGCCGATCACGACTCCGGGTTGCTTTCGCAGGCATCTGCCTTCTGGTAACCGGATGCACCCAGACGGTCAGCGCCGAGCCGACCGCGACCAGCCGCACGATGATCCCCCGGCCCCTCGTCGAGCGCGAGCTGGGCGGACTGCTCCTTTCGCCCGAGGAAGTCAACGCAACGATGGCGACCGCCGGGATGGCCGTCACGTTGACCGAGGATGCGATGCCCGACAACAGCGCCATCGTGTCCCCGCCGGAGTGTCTCGCGATCGACGCGGCCGCCGAGGCCGTCGTCTACGCGAACAGCGGCTACTGGGCCGAGCGCGGGGTGAGCATGAACAACGGCGACGACTTCACCCACTTCCTCAAACAGGCCGTGGTGCAGTTCCCCTACCAGGAGAAGGCCGCCGCCTTCTTCGACATGTCGGTCAACCAGTGGCCGGCCTGCCGCCAGTTGACCCACACGCAGAGCGGATACGTGTATGACGTCGGGGAGATCGTCAACGAGGACCGCATTCTGAGCACCACCGCGATGATGCAGGAGGCGAAGGCGCCGGGCTGGGGCTGTGGCCGCG
Source organism: Mycolicibacterium litorale (assembly GCA_050205415.1). Lineage (GTDB taxonomy): Bacteria > Actinomycetota > Actinomycetes > Mycobacteriales > Mycobacteriaceae > Mycobacterium > Mycobacterium litorale_C. Next base: position 62,162 of record JBNMQY010000005.1, on the reverse strand, counting down.
CGCTGGCGTTGCGCAACAACATCATCATCGACGTCAACACGTGCAGTGCCGCTCCCGGCGACTCGGCGGTGCGGATCGCCACCCAGATCGGCGAGAACGTGCTGGCCCAGTGGTGACCGTCAGCCCTCGTGGGGTTTGACGGCGAGCACCGGCTTCGGGCATTCCAGCAGCACCCGCTGAGAGACGCTGCCCAGCAGCAGTTTTCCGACCGGGCTGCGGTGTTTCAGCCCGATCACCAGCAGTTCGGCGTCGTCGCGCTCCATCGCGGTGAGCAGCGCATCCGCGGCGTACACCCCGACCGGTTGCTGCACCTCGAACGGGACCCCGCAGTCGGTGAGCAGGGTCTCGAGGCCCCGGACGTCCCCGGACTGGGCGAATCCGGCGTCGACGTAGGAGTCGCCGGCGGTCGAGTTGACCACGAGCAGACCGGTGTCGCGCCGCTTGGCCTCGGCGATCGCGTGCTCGACGGCCGCCTGGCCGAACCGGTCCGCCGTGTATCCCACGATGATCGTCATGTCCGTGCCGCCTTCTCCTGCTGATCCACGTCGTCCTCCACGACGAGCAGCGTCTCCTCGCTGCGGTGCATCAGCTTGAGCACCAGCGGCGCCAGGAGCAGCAGCGCCATCAGCACGTAGACGACGATCGCCACCGGTTCGGTGAACAGGCTGGTCCAGTCGCCGCCACCCAGCTGGAGGCTCTGCCGCAGTTGCCGTTCGATGCGGGGGCCGAGGATGACACCGATGATCAGCGGCAGCACCGGCAGACCGAATCGGCGCATCATCAACCCGAGCAGACCGAACACCAGCAGTAGCGCCAGGTCGAGCGGCTGGACGTTGACGGCCAGCGCGCCGAGGGTCGCGAAGAACAGGATGCCCGCGTACAGGTAGGGCCGCGGGGTGCGCAGCAGTTTGGCCCACAGCGGCGCCAACGGCAGGTTGAGCAGCAGGAGCAGGAGGTTGCCGATGAACAGGCTCGCTATCAGCGTCCAGATCAGCAGCGGTTCCTTCTCGAACAGCGTTGGCCCGGGCTGGATCCCGTAGGACACGAACGCGGTCAGCATGACCGCCGCTGTCGCGTTGGTGGGCAGGCCGAGCGAGAGCATCGGCACCAGCGTGCCCGCGGCCGACGCGTTGTTCGCGGCCTCCGGACCGGCAACCCCTTCGATCGCCCCCTTGCCGAACTCCTCGCGATGCTTGGAGAGGCGTTTCTCGGTGACGTAGGACAGGAACGTCGGCAGTTCCGCACCGCCGGCGGGGAGCGCGCCGAATGGGAACCCGTAGGCGGTGCCGCGCAGCCACGGCTTCCACGACCGCCGGAAATCGTCGCGGCCCATCCACGGCCGGCCGACCGGGATCACCTCCGCCGGGCGGCGTCGCAGGTGGGCGGCCACCCACAGCGCCTCCCCGACGGCGAAGATCGCGACCGCGATGACGACGATGTCGATGCCGTCCGACAGCTGCGGCAGCCCGAACGTCGCGCGTGGCTGACCGGTGAGGAAGTCGATGCCGACGACACCGATGGCCAACCCGAGGAACAGCGAGATCGCTCCGCGCAGTTTGGATGCGCCGAGCACGGCGGTCACCGCGACGAGGGCGAACACCATGATCGCCAGGTACGACGGCGCGCCGAGGGAGACGGCGAACCGGGAGATCGGTGGGGCGAACGCCGCCAGCAGCGCGGTGCCGATGACGCCGGCGACGAACGACCCGATGGCGGCGGTGGCCAGCGCCTGGGCGGCGCGGCCGGCCTTGGCCATCTTGTTGCCCTCGATCGCGGTGATCACCGACGACGATTCACCGGGCGTGTTCAGCAGGATCGACGTCGTCGACCCGCCGTACATACCGCCGTAGAAGATCCCGGCGAACATGATGAACGCCGCACTCGGGCTGACGTTGTAGGTGACGGGCAGCAGCAGCGCGACCGTCATCGCCGGCCCGATACCCGGCAGCACACCGACCGCGGTGCCCAGCAGTACACCGATGACCGCGTACAGCAGGTTCATCGGCGTCGCGGCCTCCGCGAAACCCTGAAGGAGCCAGTCCAGATTGTTCATCTACAGGATCCCGTCCAAAATGCCTGGGGGCAGCGGAATCCCGAGCCCGGAGTAGAAGGCGTAGAAGCTGGCCAGCGACAGCGCCAGCCCGATGGCGATGTTGCGCACCCAGTGGCGGTTGCCCAGGATCCCCACCGCCCCGGCGAACAGCAGGGTGCCGGTGATCACCCAGCCGAGCGGTTGCACGAGCACGATGACGGCGACGAACAATCCGACGAGCAACCCGACCGTGCGCCAGTCACTGGGTGCGTCCGGGTCGACGTCCTCGCCGGCGTCGGCCTCCCCCACCGAGCCCCGCGGGATCACGACGGCGAGGATCACCGCCAGCACGATGAGGACGACGCCGATGGCGATCGGAAAAGCCCTGGGGCCCACCGGATCCACCTTCGCGAACCCGGCGGTCAGTCTCAGCGCGTCGACGACGAGGAAGACACCGACCACCGCGAGCACCGCGCAGATCAGGTATTGCGCGCGGTCGATCTGTTTCATACCAGCCCCAGTTCGGTCAGGGTCGACGAGACCCGGTTGTCCTGGTCGACGAGGAATTGTTCGAACGCCGCACCCGTGAGGAACGCGTCGGTCCAGCCGTTCTTGACCAACGCCTCCTTCCACTGGTCGGTGGCGTGCAGTTCCTCGAGGGCGCGGATCATGGCCTGCTTGGCGTCATCGGATATGCCCGGGGGTGCGAGGACTCCGCGCCAGTTGGCGAACGTGAGGTCGATCCCCGACTCCTTGAGGGTCGGCGCGTCGACACCTTCGACGCGTTCGTCGCTGGAGACGGCCAGCACCCGCAGTTGGCCGGCCTCGATTTGGTCGATCAGCTCCCCCGGACTCGAGGTGCCCGCGGTGATCTTCTTGCCCAACAGCGCGGTGAGCAGGTCGCCGCCGCCGTCGTAGGTGACGAAGTTGACCGATTTCGGGTCCACGCCCACCGTTTCGGCCAGTTCCATCGGGAACAGGTGGTCGGGGCCGCCCGGGGAGGATCCGCCGCCGATCGTCACCTTGGCCGGATCGGCCTTCCACGCGTCGACGAAGTCCTGGACGGTCTGGAACGGCGAGTCGGCGGGCACGAAGATCGCACCCGGGTCCTCGATGAGTTTGGCCAGCGCGGTGGCGTCGGAGGCCTTGATGTTGGAACCGTTGGTGTAGGTGGCGCCCACCACGCCGAGCCCCATCGTCATCATGAGGTCGTCGTTGCCGCGCTCGTTCATCAGCCGTGCCATCGCGACGGTGCCGCCGGCGCCGATCACGTTGAACACCTCGACGCGCCCGGTGATGTCGTTGTCCTCCATGATCTTCACCGCGGTGCGCGCGGTCAGGTCGTAGCCGCCACCGGGACTGTTGGGCACCATCATCCGCAGCCGGTGCAGGCCTTCGGACTCCTCGCCGCGGGTCACCCCGCAGGCGGTCAGCAGTAGTGCGGCGAGCACCATGACGGTCAGCGCCCGCAGATTTCGTATCACGGTGGTCATACTGGACCCGGAACGTGACGTGAGTCACTAATTAGGAAGCAAAGGACGTTTTGGTCGTTGAGTTCACGATGGTTCGGGACGGTGCGTGCCTTCGGCCGCCGCAGCCTCGCCGGGCAGTTCCTGGTGTTCCAGATGCTGGTGGTGGCCGTGGTGCTGTCGGCGGTCGCGGCGGTGTCGGTGGCGCAGTCCACCCGGGAGTTCCGGGACGTGCGCGGCCAGCGGATGATTGCGGCGGCGGAGAACGTCGCGTCGACGCCGATCGTGCGGGATCGCTTCGCCGATCCGTTCGCCTCCAAGGTGCTGGCGCCGGAGGTCGATCGGGCGGTCGCGCTGTCCGGTGCCGGGCTGGCGGAGATCGTCGACCCCGGCGGCCGGGTGCTGGCCTCGTCGGATCCGTCGCGGGTGGGTAGCCGCGTCGATCTGGACGTCAGCCGCGCCGACGAGGGCCGCGCATGGTTCGGCGACGTCGACATCGACGGCGTGCACAGCCTGATCGGACAGGTGCCGGTGCTGTCCACCCGCGGCGAGGTGTTGGCGATCGCCTCGGTCAGCGAACCGTATCCGTCGGTGTGGCAACTGCTCAGCGGTGCGGGTGAGCGCCTGCTGCTCTATCTCGGGCTCGCCGCCGCGCTGGGCGTACTCGCCTCGTGGCTGCTGTCGCGCCGGATCAAACGGCACACCCGTGGACTCGAGGTGGCCGAGATCGCCGGGCTTGCCGATCACCGGGAAGCGTTGCTGCACAGCATCCGTGAGGGTGTGGTGGCCGTGAACACCGACGGTGTCATCACGTTGCTCAACGACAGCGCCCAGGAACTGCTCGGTCTGACGGGTGAAGCGGTGGGCCGGCGGGCCGATGCCGTCGGGCTGGATCCGGCGGTGGTGGATTTCCTCCTGTCGGGTGAGGACGGCCGCGACGTCGTCATCACCACCCGCGCCCGGGTGCTGGCGCTCAACCGGCGCACCGCGTCGAGCGGCGGGCAGTGGATCGGTACGGTGACGACGATGCGTGACAGCACCGAACTGGCCGCCCTGCAGGCACAGCTGTCGTCGCACAAGAGCGTGACCGACACGTTGCGCGCGCAGACCCACGAGTTCGCCAACCAGCTGCACACGATCTCCGGGTTGGTGCAGCTCGGCGAGTACGACGCCGTGCGCGACCTGATCGGCGAGCTGACCCGGCGGCGGGCGGAGATCAGCGACGCGGTGACCCGGCGGATCGCCGATCCGGCGGTGGCCGCGCTGTTGATCGCGAAGACCACGCTGGCCGCCGAGAGCGGGGTGACGCTCGAACTCGACCGCGATTCGCATCTCGGCGCGCTGGACCCCGCGCTGGCGACCGACGTGATCACGGTGCTGGGCAACCTGATCGACAATGCGGTGGACGTATCGGTCGGTTCGGGTGCGGCCCGGGTGCGCGTGCTGATCGACGACGCCGACGGGTTGTCGATCACCGTCGCCGATACGGGTCCCGGTGTCCCGGAGCATCTCCGGGAGGCGATCTTCGCCCGCGGGGTGACGTCGAAAGCCGAGGCGCCCGGCGGCCGCGGCATCGGGCTGGCACTCGTGCGTCTGGTCACCGCACAGCACGGCGGCGTCGTGGACGTCTCCGATCGCCCGGACGGCGGCGCGGTGTTCGCCGTACACCTGCCGAGCAGCCGGGTGGCCGCACATGCGTGATGTGCTGGTGGTCGACGACGACTTCATGGTCGCCGACATCCACCGCCGGTTCGTGGAGCGGGTCGACGGCTTCCGGGCCGTGGGGGTTGCGCGGACGGGCAGCGAAGCGCTGAGCGCCGCAACGGAACTCGCGCCGCATCTGATCCTGCTCGACGTCTACCTGCCGGATATGACCGGGCTGGAGGTGCTGCACCGGTTGCGGGCGGCCGGGGACCGGGTCGGGGTCATCATGATCACCGCGGCGCGCGAGCTCGACACGGTGCGCGCCGCCCTCGACGGTGGTGCGGCGGACTATCTGATCAAACCGTTCGAGTTCGCGCAGTTGCGCGCGAAGCTGGAGGCGTTCTCGGCCCGCGCCGACGCGCTGGAATCCGCACGGGGCGCCGATCAGTCGCTGATCGACTCGCTGTTCGGCCGCCCGAGCGGCGGTGAGGTGTTGCCCAAGGGGTTGGGCATCGAGACCGGCCGGCTCGTGCTCGACGCGGTACAGGAAGCCGGTGAGGTATCGGCAGCGGAATGCGCTGCACTGGTAGGAATTTCGCGGGTGAGCGCCCGCCGCTACCTCGAGCACTACCTGAGCACCGGCGCACTGGAACTGCGGTTGCAGTACGGGGTGGGGCGGCCCGAGCGGCGCTACCGCATCAGCACGTAGGCGGCGGACGGTTGCGCTGGGCCCGGATGCGGTCGCGTCGCACGGCGGCACGGGTGCGTCGGCGTTTCGGCATCGTCGCCCCGCCGGCCGCGGGGCGGCGCTTCCTCGCCGGTGGCCGCAGGCCCGCAGTTGTGGTGCTCCACCCGGGGAACCAGAAACGACTGCCCGGGCTCGTGCGGTAGCTGCGGCCGGTGGGCGACGTCCACACCACGGTGCCGTCGGGGAGCTGCTGGTCAGCCCAGCCACCGGGGCCGGACCAGAACGTCTTGAGTAGATGGTGTTCTCGGCACAGACATTTCAGGTCCGACGCATGTGTCGGCCCGTCGGGATATGCGACGGTGTGGTCGACATCGGCGAACATCGCAGGACGGTCACATCCCGGAAAACGGCACGTCAGATCCCGCACGCGCACGAAGCGGTCCAGGGCCGTCGACGGCCGGTAGTGCGGTTCCGGTGCGGGATCGGGTGGCCGGATCGGCACGACTTTCGCCCCGCGGCGGATCATCTCGGTCAGCAGCGACGTCGGAATCGGGGATCCGCCCATCAGCAATGCCATACCGTCATTGCGCGGCGCCGGTGCGGGCGTGGGCTTGTCGCCGTGGAGACGGGGATCCGGTTCCGCCGCCACCGCGACCGCATCGGCGATGACATAGACGTGGACCGCTTCGGCGCCCGCGTCGCGCTGCGCCACCGGGCAATCGTCGGCGCCACACAGGCATGCCAGGTGTTCGGCTCCGGCGGCCAACGCCCCCAACGCGTCGGCGCGACGCTGCTTCACGGTGCGCGGATCGTTGTCGCACACCCCCGCCGACATCTGCGCCAGTCGGCGCCTCAAGAGCTCGGCATCGGTGGCCATCAGGCGCCCGTAGACCGACGTCGTGACCGTGGGATCGTCGGACCACCCGATGGAGATGTCGCGGTCCCGCGCGGCCACCTCGGTGCGGATCACCGCATCCGGATCGAAACGGTCCACCCAGCCGTCGATCGCCTTCTCCAGCTTCGACACCGACAGCGAGCCCCATCCGGTCACCCTGCTCGCAATCGCCTCATCGAGCCGACGCCACACGTCGTCGTCGACGACGAAGCGGGTGCGCCACGTGATCGTCGAGGCGATCTTGGAACTGAACGCACCTTCGGCATACAAGGCGGCGACCGCGGGCAGATGGTCCCGCAGAGCCAGACCGATACGCATCTCGCCGGAGGCGGCCCGAGCGCTGACGCCCATCGCGGCCGAGACCTCCGCAGCCGTGAATGCCCATAGATCGCACGCCCAGCGCTGCCGCTCGTCGTCATCCGAGTCCGCACCCCGACGCTTGGCGAGCTCGGCGATCGAGGCCCGCCGCGCCGCACCGGCCGCGGCCTCGGCGCGCGTCTGCGACTCGATGGCCGCTACGAGCGCCGCGTCGTCGAGTTCCTCGAACATACGTTCGATATTACGGACACTCCCCGACAAGTCGCCGGGTCTACGGCTGCAATGCGGCGTGCGCAGGCCTCACACCGGACACGCAGATGCCGGCGAGGTCGTCGAGCGGGATCTCGAGCACGGCGGCGAGCGCGGCGACGGTGATGAACGCGGGGGTGGCCAGGCGGCCGGTCTCGATCTTGCGCAGGGTCTCCGGTGAGATCGATGCGGCCTGCGCGATTTCGACGAGGGTCCGGTCGCCCCGAGCCTCTCGCAGGTGAGCGCCGAGTCGCTTGCCCGCAGCGATCTGCTGTGGCGTCAGAGGGGATCGCACCATGCGACGAGGATACGCCATCCGTCCGGTATGAAAATACCGGTTTGTCGGTTACGGTGGGTCGCGTGCTGGAACTGAAGACACCGCGGGAGATCGAGGCGATGCGCACCACCGGCGCCTTCATCGCCGAACTGCTCGACGACCTGGAGACGCGGGCCCGGGTGGGAGTGAACCTGCTCGACCTCGAACACCGCGCCCGGCAGTTGATCGCCGAGCGTGGCGCGGAGTCCTGCTACTGGGACTATGCGCCGTCGTTCGGCCGCGGCCCGTTCCGGAATGTGATCTGCCTGTCGGTCAATGATGCTGTGCTGCATGGACTCCCGCACGACTACGTGCTGCGCGACGGGGATCTGCTGAGTATGGACATCGCGGTGTCGATCGACGGGTGGGTGGCCGATTCGGCGCGCAGCCTGATCGTCGGCACACCACGGGCGGAGGACCAGCGGCTGATCGAGGCGACCGAACGCGCGCTCGACGCCGGTATCGACGCCGCACGTCCCGGCGGGCGGCTCGGCGACATCTCCGCGGCGATCGCCGCCGTGGCCGACGAGTACGGCTACCCCGTCAACACCGAATTCGGCGGGCACGGCCTGGGCCGCACCATGCACGAGGATCCGCACGTGTCCAACCGCGGACGCGCCGGACGTGGGCTCAAGCTCCGGCCCGGCCTGACGCTCGCACTCGAGCCCTGGTTCGCCCGCGGCACCGACAAGATCGTCTACGACCCCGACGGGTGGACCATCCGATCGGCCGACGGTTCGCGGACCGCCCACAGCGAACACACCATCGCGATCACCGAGGACGGACCGCTCGTCCTCACCCGCCGCGCGGGCTGACATGAAGCGCGATCGACATCGACTTCTACCTCAGGGTTGTCATCACCGCCGACTTACGACCCTGGTGTAGAACTCGGCGTGGAAAGGGGTGCGCGGACTGACCTCACCACTCCCCGCGCAACCGCGCGCGATAGGAGCGGCCGTCGGGGTCGTACATCATCCGGTACACCGGCACCGCCCACAGCCGGGTGAACCGCGAGAGCCGCTCGGTGCGGTGCGGCCGCAGCCGCCCCGGCGGCCGGGAGCCGACCCGCCCTCCGGCGTACCAATCGTCCAAAGCCTGTGCCGAGGCGGTTATCTCGCGCACCGCATCGGACGGGTCGACGAGCCCGTCGTCGTCGGTCCGGTCGAGGTGCTCACGCATCAGGCGCAACCGGAGGTCGCGGGCGAACACCCGCGCACCGTCGCCCAATCCGGCGGGATCCCGCGGTGACCGTTCGTCGCGGGTGTCGTCGAGCACCGCGCAGGACAGCTCGCTGTCGTGCGTCCACGACCGTCGATTGAAGTTGTCGCTGCCCACACACGCCCACACATCGTCCACGACGCAGACCTTCGCGTGCACGTAAACCGGTGTGCCCTCGTGGTTCTCGACGTCGAAGACGTGCACCCGGTCCGGTGCGGACTCCCGGCACGCGTCGATGGCCTGGCTGCGGCCGACCTGATTCGGCGGCAGCGCCAACCGGCCGTCGACGTCGGGATAGCGCGGAATCACCGCGACAAGATGCAGATCGGGGTTGTCCGCGAGCGCCTTGGCGAACAGTTCGGCGACCTGCTTCGACCACAGGTACTGGTCCTCGAGGTAGATCAGCCGCCGGGCCCGCTGCACCGCCTTGGTGTATCCGCGCGCGACGCTGCGCTCACCGTGCGGGGCGAAGTCGTAGGTGAAGTGCGCATCGGGATACGTGCGAAGCACCTGCACGGCATGCGGTCCACACGGCGGCGGATCGGGCGGCTGCTCGGGCAGCGGGTCGGCCTTCAGATCCGACCCGCGCAGCCGGTCCACCACCCACGCGACGGGGTTCAGCGTGTCCAGCGGCGCCGGGTCGTTCCAGCGTTCGCGGAAGGTGCTGTCCAGCGCGCCGACCACCGGGCCCCGCAGCCGAAGCTGGGCGTCATGCCAGGGCGGATTGTCGCCGTACCGCTTGGACATCTCGATGGCCTGCGAATCGCCGCGGTGCGATTCGTCGTCGCGGCGCGAATGGCACAGGTCGATACCGCCGGCGAACGCCACGTCGCGTTCGGGTGCGCCGGGATGGCGGATCACCACCAGCTTCTGGTGGTGCGATCCGCCGATCCGCACCCGCTGGTCGAGCAGCACCTCACCGCCGGCCCGCTGGATGGCCTCGCCCAGATGCTGGTTCTCCGCCTCGCTGTAGGAGAGCTGGTCCAGGTGCGACCGCCACACCAGACCCTTGACCACCACGCCGCGTTCGGCGGCGCGGGAGAACAACTCCCGCACCGTCGGCCCGCCGTCGCGCATCTTCTGATCCGGGTCACCGCGCCAATCGGTGAAGAACAGGTGCTCCCCCGGCCCCAGCGCCTCGACCTCGGTGGCCAGCGCGTCGAAGTAGGTCGCACCGTGGATCAGCGGTTCGACGAGGTTGCCGTCGCAATACGCGGGAAGGTCCGACGACGGGTTGCCTCGTTCGTCCGCCGTGAGGAACCAGTTGTCGTCTCCCGCCATGTCCCGAGGATAGGTAACAACGGGGCCGTGGCGTCAGATCTCCACCATGTCGCGGAGGTCGGCGGCGGCGAGCCGGGCGGCGTCGGCCGCCGCGTCGTCGGCCTGCCGCTGGGAGGCCAGTTCGGCCTCCACCCTGGCGACGTAGAGCCCCACCTCCCGCCGGACGCGCAGGTCGTCCCAGCCCAGCAACGGGCCGGCCAGCTCGGCGACCTGCTGCGCGACTTCGATTCCCCGGTCGGGGGTTTCGATCGACAGCCGGGTGCGGCGGGTGAGGATGTCGTCGAGATGCAGTGCGCCCTCGTGTGTCACCGCGTAGACGACTTCCGCACGCAGGTACCGCTGGCGGGGCGAAACATGCTGCGCCAGAGAGGGATCCGCGGCGATCAGCTCCACGATCTCTGTGACCGCACTGCCGTAGCGGCCCAGCAGATGCTCGACGGTCGGTACGGCGAGGCCGGTCTCGTCGGCCAGCCGCGCCCGCGCCGCCCACAACTGGTGGTAGCCGTGCGCACCGAGCAACGGAAGCCGCTGTGTGCGGGACTCCTCGACGCGCTGTCCATGGAAGGCGGCGTCGACGGCATCCTTGGCCATCACCCGGTAGGTCGTGTATTTACCGCCGGTGACGACGATCAGGCCGTCGGCGGGGCCGACCACGGCGTGCTCGCGGGACAGGGCGCTGGTCTGCGTGGTGCCCCCGGCGAGCAGCGGACGCAGCCCGGCGAACACCCCGACGATGTCGCGACGGGTGAGCGGTGTGTCCAGGAGCTTGTTGACCTGGTCGAGGATGTAGTCGATGTCCGACGCGCTGGCGGCCGGATGTGCCAGGTCGAGATTCCAACTCGTGTCGGTGGTTCCGATGACCCAGTGGTCGTCGCTCCAGGGGCACGGGATCACGAACAGCAGGCTGGTCGCGGTCTCGGTGATGATGCCGGTCTGCGCGTCGATCGCGCTGCGCGGGACGACGATGTGCACACCCTTCGACGTGTGCACGTGCAGCGGTGCCGGCCGACCGAGCAGGCGCTGCAGCTCCTCCGTCCACGGCCCGGCCGCGACGATGGTGCGCTTCGCACGCACCTCGATCTCTTCACCGGTCTCCAGGTCGCGGACCCGGGCGCCCACCACCCGGCCGGCGTCCTCGAGGAACCCGACCACCCTGGCGCTGGTCGCGCACAGGGCGCCATAGCCGGCGGCGGTGCGCGCCAGCATCATCGTGTGCCGCGCGTCGTCGAGCTGGCCCTCGTAGAAACTGACGGCGCCGTGCACCGACCCGCGTTTCCCGCCCGGGAAGAGCTCCTGCGTCCGCCGCCTGCCCAGGTGCCGGTGGTGTCCCGGAACCCCGCGGCCCGCGCCGAGGGCGTCGTAGACGGCCACCCCCAGCCCGACCCAGGCCCGGTCGATGAACCGCCGGCGCAGCGGATAGATGAACTCGACCGGGCGGGCGAGGTGTGGCGCCAGCGTGTGCAGGATCAGCGACCGCTCCCGCAGCGCCTCGAAAACCAGTGGTACATCGAGCTGTTTGAGGTAGCGCAGCCCGCCGTGCACGAGTTTCGACGACCTGCTCGACGTGCCGGACGCATAGTCGCGGCCCTCGACCAGCCCGACCCGCAGACCGCGGGTGACGGCGTCGAGCGCGGCACCCGCACCCACCACCCCGCCGCCGACCACGAGGACGTCGAGTTCGCCGGTCGCCATCTCCTCCAGCGCGTGCCTGCGGGTGGCCGGGCTCAATCGGGCCGGGGTAAGCCTCATCTCGTGTCCTCTCACTCGAATTCGACCCAGTCGAAGGTGCGGTCGACGGCCTTGCGCCAGCCGCGCAGACCGTCGGCGCGCTGCCGGGGTGTCCAGCGCGGGTGCCAGCGCTTGCTCTCCTGCCAGTTCGCCCGGAGTTCGTCGGCGTCCTTCCAGAACCCGACGGCAAGTCCTGCGGCATAGGCCGCGCCGAGTGCGGTGGTCTCGGCGACGACCGGACGGCTGACCGGCACGCCGAGCACATCGGCCTGGATCTGCATGCACAGGTCGTTGGCGGTGACGCCGCCGTCGACCTTGAGTACGTCGAGCCGCACACCGGAATCGGCCGACATCGCCTCGGCGACATCGCGGCTCTGGTAACAGATCGCCTCCAGCGTGGCGCGGGCGAGATGGGCGTTGGTGTTGAACCGGGTCAGCCCGACGATCGCGCCGCGCGCGTCGGCGCGCCAGTACGGGGCGAACATGCCGGAGAACGCCGGCACGAAGTAGACGCCGCCGTTGTCCTCGACGGTGGCCGCCAGCGATTCGACCTGCTCCGCGCTGTCGATGATCCCGAGCTGATCGCGCAGCCACTGCACCGCCGACCCGGTGACCGCGATCGACCCTTCGAGCGCGTACGCCGGCGGCTCGTCGCCGAACCGGTAGCACACCGTGGTGAGCAGTCCGCTGGTCGAACGCACCAGCTGCGCACCGGTGTTGAGCAGCAGGAAGTTACCGGTGCCGTAGGTGTTCTTGGCCTCCCCCGCCGACAGGCACAGCTGTCCGATCATCGCGGCCTGTTGATCGCCGACCGCCGCGGCGATCGGCACGCCGACCGGATCGACCACGGTGTCGCCGAGAAGTCCGCTGCTCGACCGGATCTCGGGCAGCATGGCGCGCGGCACCCCGAACAGCGCGAGCAGATCGTCGTCCCAGTCCAGGGTTTCGAGGTCCATCAGCATGGTGCGGCTGGCGTTGGTGACGTCGGTGGCGTGCACACCTCCGGTGAGGTGCCACAACAGCCATGTGTCGACGGTGCCGAACAAGGCGTCGCCGCGCTCCGCCGCGGCCCGCACCCCCTCGACGTTGTCGAGGATCCACGCGAGCTTGCCGGCCGAGAAGTACGTCGCCGTCGGCAGTCCCGCCCGGTGCCGGATCAGATCACCGGCCTCGGTGCCGCCGAGAGTAGCCATCGCCTGGTCCGTGCGGGTGTCCTGCCAGACGATCGCGTGGTGGAACGGCCGGCCCGTGCGCCGGTCCCAGACCACCGTCGTCTCCCGCTGGTTGGCGATCCCGACGGCCGCGAGATCGGCCGCGCACAACCCGTGATCGCGCAGCGCGGTGGTCATGGTCTCGCGGGTGCGCTCCCAGATCTGCACCGGATCGTGTTCCACCCAACCGGGCCTCGGCATGATCTGGTCGTGCGCCAACTGGTGGCGGGCGACGACGCGGCCGTCGTGGTCGAAGACCATGAACCGCGTGGTCGTGGTGCCCTGATCGACGGCGCCGACGAAATCCGGCATGCGGCAGTTCCTTTCGTCGACTGTCCGGATGCAGACGCTAGGGGCGTCGGCGTGAGGCCACAACAACCGGCGTTCGACAATGTCGAACACCTCCCCGCCGGGCGGTCCGTCGTACGCGATAGCGTGCACCCGTGCCCGGGCGAATCCAGTCGATTGAGCGGGCGGCGGCGATCCTCGACGTGATCGCCCGCGCGCCGTTCGGGGTCGGGGTCGGTGAGATCGCGGCGGCACTCGATCTGGCCAAGCCGACCGCCCACGGACTGCTGGCCACGCTGTGCGCCGTCGGCTATGTGCAACGTGCGGACGGCGGGCGCTACGTCCTGGGTGAGCGGATCCGCCACCTCGGCGGCCACCGCCTCGACACCAACCTGCTGCGCTCGGTGGCGTTGAACTGGGCCGACACCCTGGCCGCCCGCACCGGCGAGACGGTGCGCATCGGCACCCTCGACGGCCTGCGGGTGCGGGTGGTGCACCACGTCTTCCGGCCCGGCGCCGGGCAACAGACACTCGACATCGGACGATTGCTGCCACTGCACGCCACCGCACTGGGCAAGGTGCTGCTGGCGCATACGCCGGGGCTCACCGACCAGGTGGTGCGGGCGGGCCTCGACACCTTCACCCGCCGGACGCACTGCACACAGCAGGACGTCGACGCCGAGGCGCGCCGCACCCGGGCACGCGGATGGGCCGCCGCCGACGGCGAATACACGCCCGACTCGGCCGCCGTTGGCGCCGCGATCCGCGGTCCGGGCGGCCAGGTGGTGGCGGCGATCTCGGTCGAGGGCCGGGTCGAAGCGGTCGTCGGCGCGGCGGGTCCGCGCCCGTCGGTCGTCGAACCCGTGCGCGATACGGCCGAGGCGGTGTCGCGGGAACTGGCGCAGGTACCGCGGTGAGCGCGCGCTACGTCGTCTCCATCGACCAGGGCACCACGTCGACACGGTGCATCGTGTTCGACTCGTCGGGACGACTGGTGGCGGTGACCCAGCGCGAACACCGCCAGCACTTCCCCGCCGCGGGCCGGGTCGAGCACGACGCGGTCGAGATCTGGCGCAATCTCGCGCGGTCGCTGCCGCAGGCGCTGGCCCAGGCCGGGATCGCCGCCTCGCAGGTCGTCGGGATCGGGATCGCCAATCAGCGCGAGACCACCGTGTTGTGGGACCGGTTCACCGGCCGTCCCGTCGGCCGGGCCCTGGTGTGGCAGGACACCCGCACCGATGCCCTCGTCGGCAGGCTGCGGGCCCGCCCGGACGCCGACAAGGTGCGGCCCCGCTGCGGCCTGCCGCTGATGAGCTACTTCGCCGCACCGCGCATCACCTGGCTGCTGGAGGAGGATCCACGGCTTCGCGACCGCGCCGAACGCGGTGAGCTGCTGTTCGGCACGATGGAGAGCTGGCTGATCTGGAATCTCACCGGCGGCGTGGACGGCGGTGTGCACGTCACCGACGTCACCAACGCCAGCCGCACCATGCTGATGAACCTGTCGACGCTCGACTGGGACGACGAACTGCTCGAGTTCTTCGCGGTTCCCCGGGCGATGCTTCCGGAGATCCGCTCCAGCGGTGGCATATTCGGCCGCACGGCGATCGACCCGAACGGAATCCCGATCGCCGCCGCGCTCGGTGACCAGCAGGCCGCGCTGTTCGGCCAGACGTGTTTCGCGCCCGGCGACACCAAATGCACCTACGGTTCCGGCGCCTTCCTGCTGCAGAACACCGGGACCGATCCGGTGCACTCGGCGAACGGGCTGCTCACCACGGTCGGCTACCGGATCCTCGACGAACCGGCGCACTATGCGCTCGAGGGGTCGATCGCGGTGACCGGATCGCTGGTGCAGTGGCTGCGCGACCAGCTCGGCATCATCGATTCCGCCCCGGAAGTCGAAACCCTGGCGAGCGCCGTCGACGACAACGGCGGCTGCTACGTGGTGCCGGCGTTCTCCGGCCTCTTCGCGCCGCGGTGGCGGGCGGAGGCGCGCGGTGTCATCGTCGGCCTCACCTCGTTCGTCAACAAGGGGCACCTCGCCCGGGCCGTCCTCGAGGCGACCGCATGGCAGACGCGTGAGGTGGTCGAGGCCATGGACACCGATGCGCGACTGCCGTTGCGCGAGTTGAAGGTCGACGGCGGCATGACGTCGAACAACCTGCTCATGCAGACCATCGCCGACGCTCTGGACGTGCCGGTGGTGCGCCCCCTGGTCGCCGAAACCGTCTCGCGTGGTGCGGCTTACGCCGCCGGGCTGGTCACCGGCTACTGGTCGGACATGTCCGCACTGCGCAGGCAGTGGCACCGCGCGGCACAGTGGGCGCCGCAGCGGAGCGCGCAGTGGCGCGACACGGAGTACTCCGACTGGCAGCGCGCGGTCGAGCTGACCTACGACTGGGCGGTTCGGCGCGAGGCCGACTGAGTAGCCGCTGGCGCCGTCGCGGCTCCGCCGGTGCGTGACCCTTGACACACCGTTCACGCGATGTTTACAGTTGCACACATTCCAGTTATCGGAATTTCATTCCATTTATCGGAATCCCCCACGGCCCCAGTGGTTCTCGACGAAGAGAGAGGCGGACGTCCATATGGCACGTGCTGAACAGGTTGCCCAGGAACCGGAGTCGACACCGATCAGGCGAGTGGCCGCGGCCAGCCTGATCGGAACGACGATCGAGTGGTACGACTTCTACATCTACGGCGCTGCCTCGGCCACGGTCGTCGGCGCGCTGTTCTTCCCCGGCTTCTCCCCACTGGCGGGAACCCTCGCCGCCTTCAGCACATTCGCCGTCGGCTTCGTCGCCCGCCCGCTCGGCGGCGCGTTCTTCGGACACTTCGGTGACCGCATCGGCCGCAAGAAGATGCTGATCTACAGCCTGCTGCTGATGGGCGTCGCGACCTTCGTCATCGGCCTGCTGCCCACCTACGAGTCGATCGGTATCTGGGCCCCGATCCTGTTGGTCAGCCTGCGGTTCATCCAGGGTTTCGCCGTCGGCGGCGAATGGGGCGGCGCGGTCATCATGGCCGTCGAACACGCTCCCGCCAACCGGCGCGGGTTCTACGGAAGCTGGCCGCAGATGGGCGTCCCGATCGGCCTGCTGCTGTCGACCGGACTGTTCGCGCTCTTCTCGTCCATGGCGACCGACGCCTTCGAGTCCTGGGGTTGGCGGGTTCCGTTCCTGCTCAGCGCACTTCTGGTGGCCGTCGGCATGTTCATCCGGCTGCGGATCGTCGAGACGCCGGTGTTCGCCGAGGTCCAGAAGGCAGGCGAGGTGGCCAAGGTGCCCTTCGTCGAGATGGTCCGCTCGCACTCGAAGAGCGTGCTGCTGGCCGGCGGCATCTACCTGGGTCACGGCGTGCTGTTCTACGTCCTCAGTGTCTTCACGCTGTCGTGGGTGACCACCGAACTCGGGATGCCGCGCAGCACCTTCTTCACCGCGGTGATGATCGCCGCGGTGTTCCAGGCGGCCCTCGTTCCGATGTTCGGACGGCTGTCGGATGCGCTCGGCCGCCGCAAGGTCTACGCCGGCGGCGCGGTGTTCGCGCTGCTGTTCGCCTTCCCGCTGTTCTGGCTGATCGAGACCGAACAGCCGATCCTGGTGTGGATCTCAGTGGTGGCTGTCCTCGGCGTCGCACATCCGGCGATGTACGCCCCCACCGCCGCCCTCTACGCCGACCTGTTCCCGCCCCGCATCCGCTACAGCGGCGCCTCGCTGGGCTACCAGTTGGGCGGCGCCACAGTGGGATTCGTACCGCTGTTCGCCGCATCGGTCGTCGGATCGGCGGGTGGCGCCTCGTGGCCCATCTCCCTGCTGATCGTCGTCAGCACGATCATCGGCCTGATCTCCATCCTGATCGCGAAACCCGCCTACGCCGATTACCCCGAACTCCCGAAACATGCTGCGCGCGAATCAGATCCGACGGTCGGATCGCCCGCGCCGACACCGTGACACCGCGCGGCACGAGATAGATGAACAACCACGATGAAGGAGAGATGAATCATGGCTGATGAATACGACTACGACGTAGCGGTGATCGGCGGCGGCACGGCGGGCGCCTTCGCCGGTATCGCCGCGGCGGCGACAGGTGCCAAGACGGTGATCGTTGAACAGTACGGATACCTCGGCGGCATCCTCTCGCTCGGCATGAACCTGCTGGGATCGGCTGACGCGGAGGGCTACTGGGCGCTCGGCGGGTACCCCCGCGACATCGTCCGCGATCTGATCAAGAACGGGCACGCGACGCCGCCGGTGAAGGACAGCCTCTTCGGCTCGATCCTCGCCCAGGACCCCGAACCCTTCAAGATCTACCTGCTTCGCGCGGCCCGCGAATACGGCGCGGACCTGCTCTTCCACACCATGTTCCTCGATGCCGAGCGCGAGGGGAACCGCGTCACCAGGATCAAGATCGCCAACAAGGCCGGCATCTCGACGCTTCGGGTCAAGAACGTCGTCGACGCCACCGGCGACGCCGACGTCGTCGCCCGTGCCGGTGGGGAGTTCGTCTTCGGCAACGCCACGGACCGGGTGACCCAGCCGGTCAGCAACATCTTCCGCGTGGGTGGGGTCGACCTGGATCAGGTCTGGGACTACCTCGAGGCCAATCCGGACGACCGCACGGCGCCGACCGGCTGGTCCGGTGAGGCGTACACGATGGACTACATCCGCAACACGCCGGGCGTCCACCTGATGGCGTTCCAGAACCTCATCAAGAAAGCCAAGGCCGCAGGCGATTTCACCTTGCCGCGCAACCGGTTCGGGATCTACACCCTGCCCGGGCGTGACGACGTCGTCATCAACATCACCCGCGTCCACGGTATCGACGGCACCGACCCGTGGGACGTCAGCCGCGCCGAGGCCGAAACCCAGCTGCAGACCTACGAAGCCGTCAACTTCCTGCGCAAGTACGCACCCGGTTTCCAGAACACCTATCTGTTGTCGAACCCGCATCAGCTGGGGGTGCGCGAAACCCGCCACATCGTCGGCGAACACATGCTGTCCAAGGAGGACGTGCTCGCCGGCCGTGACTTCGAGGACCAGTTGGGCCGCGGCGCCTATCCGCTCGACATCCACGACACCGGCATCGGGGCCAAGGTGCTCGGCAGCAAGGTCGAGGGCGGTGGCATCACGCTCAAGCATCTGCCGCGCTCGTACGGGATCCCGAAGCGGAGCCTGATCCCCAACGGCCTGGACAACGTCGCCGTCGCCGGCCGGTGCATCAGCTCCGACCACGAAGCGGCCGGATCCGTTCGCGGCCAGGCGGTGTGCATGGTCAGCGGCCATGCCGCCGGCACCCTCTCGGCGATGGCGGCGCGCACCGAGGGAACCCCGCTGCGCGACATCCCGCACCAGGAGGTCCAGGAAGTGCTGCTGCATCAGGGCGCGGTACTGGACCGCAATCAGTTGATCGACTGACCGATCGTGCCGAATTCAGTGGCCATGCCGGCGGCGCGCATGCTAAAGGTTTGCGCAGCAGCAGAACTCAGGCGGCGTAGGATACCGGCATGGCCACTGACGGCACATTAGCCAAGGGCTTCATCCTGCTCGAGGTCCTGGCAGATCGCCCCGACGGGATCACGGTGACCGGGCTGGCCCGCGAGGTCGGCCTGCCGGCCAGCACCGTTCACCGCCTGTTGGCCGAGATGGTGCGGATCGGTCTCGCCCGCACCGACGCCCAGAGCAAGCGCTACCAGCTCGGCAACAAACTGTTCGAACTGCACCACCGCGCCGCCGAGGTCCGGTCGCTGCCCGAGGTGATGATCGGTGTGATGCGGCGGCTGGCCGACACCACCGGGCTGACCATCTTCATGGGAGCGCGGGAGGGCACGCAGTACTTCTATGTCGAGCGGATCGGCGGGACCGACCGGGTGCAGATCCGGGCGTATGTGGGCGAGCGCCTCCCGCTGCACGCCTCCTCCGGCGGCAAATGCCTGCTGGCCTTCCTGCCCGCCCGGGAGCAGGAGGCGATCCTCGACCAGTTGCAGTGGGAACGCGTCACCCCACACACCCACATCGACGAGATCGAATTCCGCAAGGAGTTGCGGGAGGTCGCCCAACGCGGCTACGCCCTCAACGACGGTGAGGTCCAGGAGGGGATCCGGGCCGTCAGCGTCCCGGTCATGAAGGGCAGCAGGCCCGCATACGCTCTGACGATCTGCGCTCCGGAGTTCCGGCTCCCGCTGGCCGGCATCGACGACTTCGTCACCCTGCTGACCGACGCGGCAAGGGAGATCGAGCTGCAACTCCCCCGCGGTGAGGACCTCCCCGTCCGCACCGCGTGAGGACACGCTGCCTGCCGCCGGCTCCCCGGTGATAATGGCTGCGTGTCTCCCCGAGTCCTGTTCCTCCACAACGATCCCATCGCCACCGAAGGGCTGCTGGGAGAGGCGTTCGCCGACGCCGGCTTCGACATCGACACCTTCACGGTCGTCCCCGCGGAGCGGGCCGGCGAACCCGCCCTCGACGTGGTGTTCCCCGACCCGGCCGGCTATGACGTCATCGTGCCTCTGGGTGCGCGATGGCCGGTGTACGACGATGCCTTGCGCAGCACCTGGGTGGGCGCGGAGTCGGCGATGCTGCGCGAGGCCGCCACGGCCGGGGTGGCGCTGCTCGGGGTGTGCTTCGGCGGACAGCTCATCGCGCAGACGTTCGGCGGTGCGGTCGGCCGTGCGCCGGCGCCGGAGATCGGGTGGTACGACATCGCGACCGACCGGCCCGAGCTGGTTCCCGAAGGTCCCTGGTTCCAATGGCATTTCGACCGGTGGACAGTGCCGCCGGGTGCCGTGGAGATCGCGCGGACGGCGGGCGCCTCGCAGGCGTTCGTCCTGGACCGCGCACTGGCCTTGCAGTTCCACCCCGAACTCGACCACGCCCTGCTCGTCGAGTGGCTGGCCGACGACCGTGACGGCGAAGCGCTCGCCCTCGGTATCGACCACGACGAACTACTGACGCAGACACGGCAACTCGTCGACGACTCGGCCAAACGGATCCGCGGCCTGGTGAGCGGGTTCCTGACCTACGTCGCGGCGGCGCCGTGTCCGAGCTGATGTGCCAGCGCATCGGCGAGGCGCGGGTGGCGGAAGCGGTGGCCCAGCGCACCGAGTCCGGCCGGTAGCACGCGCTGGTCGGCCTCGGCCAGTTCGCGCGCGCCCTGGGCGCCCAGCAGCAGCCGCGGACCCACCGAGGGTACGGGCACGACGGCCGGCCGATGCAGCACGGCCGCAAGGGTTTCGGTGTACTCGACATTGCGTACGGGATCGGGGGCGACGGCGTTGACCGGTCCACTCATCCGGTCATCCCACAGCGCCCGGTAGTACACGTCCAGCAGATCGTCGAGACCGATCCACGACAGCCACTGCCGTCCACTGCCCAGCCGTCCGCCCAGCCCCGCGGTGAACAGCGGCCGCAGCAGCCGCAGCGTTCCGCCGGCGGCGGCCTGGACAATGCCGGTGCGCACGGTGCTCACCCGCAACCCCGCGTCGGCCGCCGGTGCGGTCGCGGCCTCCCAGTCGGCGACCACCTCGGCCAGAAAACCCGTACCCCGGGAACTGTCCTCACGCAGCACCGCGTCGCCGCGGTCATGGCCGTAGAAGCCGATCGCCGACGCGCTGACGAACACACGCGGTCCGTCGGAACCGGCACCGGCCACCTCCGCGAGCCGGCGGGTCAGCTCGACGCGGCTGTCGCGGATCGCCGCGCGGTGCGCCGCGGTGAACCGGCCGGCGATCGAGGCGCCCGCCAGGTGCACGACGGCGTCCACCCCGGACAGCAGGTCCGGGGCCGGCCGGTCCGGATCCCAGCGCCGTTCGTCGGCGCCGGACGCCGGTCGCCGCACCAACCGGATCACCCGGTGCCCGCCGCTGGTCAGCATGGCGGTCAGCGCGGTCCCCACCAGCCCGGACGATCCGGTGACCGCGACGACCAGCGGCCCGCACCCCGCCCGCGCGGCGTCGCGGTGGGCGGCGAGGTCGTCGGCGAGCTGGCGGTGCCGGTAGACGAAGGTGGGCCGCAGCAGCGCGCCCGGCACCGTGGTGTCGACGCGGTCGCGCACCTCGGTGCGGCCCGGCCCCACGTCGGCGAAGTCATGGGTGTGCCGCCACCAGCCGATCACCCGCGGCGGCCACGTCCGCACGCCCCGGGACGACAGCGCGTCGACGAACCGGTGCGGCGGGTCGAACGCGGCCGGATCGTGCTGGGCGATCCAGCGCAACCCACCGGGCAGACCCAGCACCGCCCGGCCGTCCGCCAGCGACGGCGTTTCGGCGACCACGGTCATCGGCTGCCACGGCGGGACCAGCCGCGGCATCGCACCCGGCCGGGTGTGCCAGGCGAACACCTCGTCGAGCGGATGGTCGACGATGCTCGCGTACTCGATGCCCATGGCCCTCCCCGTCCCCGGTCTCCGCGGTATTCGGCGCTACCCCGAGATTGGATTGCATCGCGGCACGCGGGGTACGACTTTTCTGCGATGAGCGGATGGGACAGGCTCGGCGGCAGGTCCGCCGGGCGCATCTTCGGCGGCCGCCGGGACGCCGGGCGGATCCTCGCCGACGAACTGTCGGCCTATCGCGGTCGCGACGACGTCGTGGTGCTGGGCCTGGCGCGAGGTGGCGTCCCGGTCGGCTGGGAGGTGGCCCACGGGTTGGGTGCCCCGCTCGACGTGTTCCTCGTCCGCAAACTCGGTGTACCGCAGTGGGAGGAGCTGGCGATGGGCGCCATCGCGTCCGGCGGCGGAGTGGTGGTCAACGACCAGCTCGTCGCACGCCTGAACCTCAGCGAGGAGGATCTGCAACGCGCGATCGAGCGGGAGACCGTGGAACTGCGCCGCCGCGAGGCCGCCTACCGGCAGGGCCGCGCGCCGCTCCCGCTCACCGGGGCGACGGTCGTGCTCACCGACGACGGCATCGCCACCGGCGCCAGCATGCTGGCCGCGGTGCGGGCGGTGCGGTCCTCGGGGCCCGCCCACGTCGTGGTGGCCGTTCCGGTGGGTCCGGCGTCGGCGTGCCGCGAGATCGGCGAGGAGGCGGATGCGGTGGTGTGTGCGAGGACACCGCCCGGATTCGAGGCCGTCGGCCAGGTGTACGCCGATTTCCACCAGGTCACCGACGACGAGGTCCGCGATCTGCTGGCGACACCGACGGTCTAACGGGTGGTGGGTTCTTCGGGGTGGTCGGCCCCGACCTCGTCCTCGTGGCGCTCGTCGATCGGCACCGCACGCGTGTCGTCGTCCGGGTCGGCCTGGAACGACTCGGCGGACTCGGGTTCGTCGGGATAGTCGGCGTCGAAGTCGTCCGACGCCGCATCGTCATCGGCCGGTCGGCTCGCCACCGCGGCAGCGCCGGCCTCGGCCCGCGGGCCGCGGCTCCGTTCCCGCACCGCGTCGACGATCAGCAACACGACGCCGACGACGCTGGCCACGATGCACACCCAGGCGATGAGCGCATTGCCGGTGACCACGGCGGTCACCAGCGCAGCGAGTCCGACGACCGCCAGGACGAGCGCGATGATCAGCATCGATCAGCGCAGCCGGGTCAGTTGTTGCCGCGGTTGAACTGGTTGAAGCCGCCGCCGTCGTTGTTGGCGCTGGAATCCACCGGCGCGGCCGAACCACGCTGGCCCAGCTCCTCGAGCTGCGATTCCAGATAGGTCTTCAGGCGCGTGCGGTACTCGCGTTCGAAGGTCCGCAACTGCTCGAGCCGGCCTTCGAGGACGGTCCGCTGCTGGTTGATGGTGCCCATGATCTCGGAGTGCTTGCGCTCGGCGTCGGCCTGCAGCGCGTCGGCCTTCTCCTGTGCCTGCCGCAGCTGCGCCTCCGACCGGGTCTGGGCGTCGGCGAGCATCGCGTCGGCCCGCTGGCGGGCCTCGGTGACCGTGGTCTCCGCGGTGTGCCGGGCCTCGCTGACCATCGCGTCGGCCTGGGCCCGCGCGTCGGACAGCAGTTTGTCCGATTCGGCCTTGGCGGTGCTGGTCAACCGGTCGGCGGTCTCCTGCGCGAGGCTGAGCACCTTGGCCGCCCGCAGTGCCGAGTCCTCGCTCTGCTGCGGGGTGGGTGCGGGCGCCGCGGGCGCCTCGTACACCGGCTGCGGCGCCGGCTCGGGCTCCGGCTCGTAGACCGGGGCGGCCTGCGCCGGCTGCGACGAACCGCCACCGGAGCGCGCGGAGGCGAGCTCGGAATCGAGTTCGGCCACCCGCTGACGCAGGTCGGTGTTCTCCTCGATGAGCCGGGTCAGCTCGTTCTCGACCAGGTCGAGGAAAGCGTCGACTTCGTCTTCGTTGTAGCCGCGTTTGCCGATGGGCGGCTTGCTGAACGCGACATTGTGCACGTCGGCGGGTGTGAGCGGCATCGTCTGCCCCCTTGGAGTCTGGACCGTCAACCGATCTCAAAGTGTAAAGCCTGCTTGGAACGCAACTGGCGTCCATCCTGTCACACCAGACCCGGCGGTCGCAGCGGAGGTCGAATTTTAAGACTGAATTTCAATTTCGCAACGTCAATTGCGGATTGCGGCAAACTTGGCGATCCACGCGCCGCACAGCGGCCCGCGGCCGGGCTCAGGCCGCGGCGCCGAAGGCCAGCTGCATGCCGATGAACGCCACCAGCAGCAGCACCATGATCGACAGATCGAAGCGCACCGCACCTATCGTGAGCTGGGGAATGATGCGGCGCAGCAACTTCACCGGCGGATCGGTCAACGTCATGATCACCTCGAGCACCACGACCGTCAGCCCCCGCGGGCGCCAGTCACGGCTGAACGAGCGGATGAACTCGACGACGACCCGGGCGATCAGCAACAGCCAGAAGACGAACAGCGCAAAACCAAGGATTTCGAAGAACAGCGCCAACGGAAGCTCGACCTCACTACGGGCAGATGTGTGACATTCGATACAGGTGGGAAAACAACCTCGTCAGCCTACCTGTCGGGCCGAGGCGCCGCCGTTGTCACTGATAGGCGTAGAAGCCCGCTTCCGCGATCCGCCTGCGCTCGTCGGCGGTGACGTCCACGTCCGCCGGCGACAGCAGGAACACCTTGGTGGCGACCTTGTCGAACGATCCGCGCAGCGCGAACGCCAGCCCGGCGGCGAAGTCGACGAGACGCTTGGCGTCGGCGTTGTCCATCGACACCAGATCCATGATCACCGGGGTGCCGTCGCGGAACTTCTCGCCGATGGTGCGGGCCTCGCTGTAGTCCTTGGGCCGCAGGGTCGTGATCTTGGCCAGCGGACTACCTTCCTCGAAGAGCATCGCCATGCGGCGCGGGTCCATCGCCAGTGCGCCGCGGGTCGAACCGCGCAGCGCGCCGAGCCGGGGCGGCGGGGTGGCGCGGTCGAACTCGCGCGGGCCGCGCATCCGGGGCTCGAACCGCGGTTCGTCGTAGCCGCCGCGGTAGATCGGCGGTTCGTCGTATTCGCGCGGGGCCGGACGGTCGTCGTACTCGCGGCCGTAACCGTCCTCGTCGAACCGGTCCTCACGGGGCCGACGGGCGTAACCACGGGCCGCGCCGCGCTCGGCGCGATCGTCGTCCTCGTAGTACTCGTCGTCGTAGTCATCCATGGGCGCCATACCGAAGTAGGCCTTGACCTTGTGCAATGTGCTCATCGCGCGACCCTTCTGAAGACCGTCAAGCTGTGGTGTCTGTGATGAAGATGTGACTGGAGTGACTACTCAGGGTGACGTTAGAGGACGGGCCCCCATAAGCGCGGTACCGACACGCACACATGTGGAGCCGTGTTCGACCGCCGTCTCGAGATCGCCGGACATCCCGGCGGACAACTCGAGCCGCTGTTCGAGGCCTCTCCCCTTCCTGACCTCTCGTACCCGCTGCCATTCCGACTGCAAACGCGCGAACGCCGGTGCGGCGTCGGCGCCCAGCGGTGGAATGCCCATGAGCCCGACCAACTGCAGCGCCTCGGCGGAATCGACTGCCGCGCAGAGCTCGTCGACGAGATCGGGCCGCTCGATGTCGATGCCGCCGCGCTCCACGTCAGCGTCGAGGCTGAGCTGGAGGTAGACCCGCAGCGGTGCGCTGCGCACCCCGTCGGCCAGCGCCTCGGCCGCCCCCCGGTCCAGCGCGGCGATCAGCTTGGCGCTGTCCACCGAGTCCGCGGCGTAGGCCCAGCGCGCGACCGCCCTGGCCTTGTTGCGCTGGATCCGGCCGACCATGTGCCAGCGCACCGGATCGTCGGCGAACTCGGCGGCCAGCTCGGCAGCTTTCTTCGAGGCCTCCTGTTCCCGGGATTCGGCGAAGTCGCGGCACCCCAGGCGGTAGAGGATCCGCACGTCCGAGGCCGGGAAGAACTTCGTGACGGGCAGCAGCTGGATGTCGGCGACGTCGCGGCCCGCGGCCTTCGCCGCGCGGGTCAGCCGATCCCGGACCGCGGCGAGCGAGGCGGCCAACTCGGCTTCCCGGTCGGTGACCACGGTGCTCACTCCATCCACACCAGCGAGGCCAGCCTGCCGGTCGGGGCATTTCGGCGGTGGCTGAACAGGTTTCGGTCGGCGACCGTGCAGCGCGGGTCGACGTCGATGGCCGTCACCCCGAGATCCGTGAGCTGACGGGCGATCCCGGCGCGCAGGTCCAGGCCCGCGGTGCCGCGGGCGGTGGTGGTCCGGCTGCCGGGCAGCGCGGATTCGACGTCGGCGGCCATCTCCTCGGGCACCTCGTAGTTGGCGCCGCTGACCGCCGGGCCCAGCAGCACCGAGATGTCCTCGACGCGGGCACCCGCGGCGCACATGGTCTCCACCGCGCGCAGCACGACCCCGTCGCGGGCGCCGACGCGTCCGGCGTGCACCGCGCCGATCACCCCGGCGCGCGCATCGGCCAGCAGCACCGGCACGCAGTCGGCGGTGACGACCGCCAGGCCCAGGCGCCTGGTGGTGGTCACCATTCCGTCGGCGTCGCTCACCGGACCGTCGTCGGGCCCGTCGACACGGACCACCCGGTCGCTGTGCACCTGGTGCATCCACACGAGGCGGCCCGCCAGACCGGTCGCCTCGGCGAGCCGTCGGCGGTTGGCGGCGACGGCGGCCGGCTGGTCGCCGACGTGGTCGCCGAGGTTGAAGGTGTCGTATGGCGGCTTCGAGACGCCACCGGCGCGGGTCGTGGTCACCCGCCGCACACGAACGGTCACGTTGCCAGTATCGGACCCGGCTCAGTGCCGCATGAACGGCGGGACGTCGACGTCGTCGTCCGCGATGCCCCCGTCATCCCCGCCGATGCTCACGGTCGCGCCGTTGGCGTGCACCGGCACGCTCGCCGGATCGGCGGGCTCGAACAGCGACGAGGAGACCTTGCCCGCCCGCCCCGGGGCGATCGGCTGGGTCGGCGCGGCGCTCGGCGCGCCGGGGCTGACCACCGGGTTGCGGCTCGGGCTCACCGAGTCGAAGCCGGCCGCGATGACCGTGACCCGGACCTCGTCACCGAGCGAATCGTCGATGACGGTGCCGAAGATGATGTTGGCCTCGGGATGGGCGGCGTCCTGCACCAGCGATGCCGCCTCGTTGATCTCGAACAGCCCGAGGTCGCTGCCGCCGGCCACCGACAGCAGCACACCCTGGGCGCCCTCCATCGAGGCCTCCAGCAGCGGGGAGTTGATCGCGATCTCGGCCGCCTTGAGCGCCCGGCCGTCGCCGCGGGCCGAACCGATGCCCATCAGGGCCGTCCCCGCCCCGCTCATCACACCCTTGACGTCGGCGAAGTCGACGTTGATCAGGCCGGGCGTGGTGATCAGGTCGGTGATGCCCTGCACACCGTTGAGCAGCACCTCGTCGGCGCTGCGGAACGCGTCCATCAGCGAGACCGCGGCGTCGCCCATCTGCAGCAGGCGGTCGTTGGGGATGACGATCAGCGTGTCGCAGCTCTCGCGCAGCGCCTGGATGCCGTTCTCGGCCTGGTTGCTGCGCCGCTTGCCCTCGAAGGAGAACGGCCGCGTCACCACGCCGACGGTCAGGGCGCCGAGCTTACGGGCGATCGACGCCACCACCGGGGCGCCGCCGGTGCCGGTGCCGCCGCCCTCCCCGGCCGTGACGAACACCATGTCGGCGCCGCGCAGCAGCTCCTCGATGTCGTCCTTGGCGTCCTCGGCGGCCTTGCGGCCCACCTCCGGGTCCGCCCCCGCGCCGAGTCCACGGGTGGAGTCACGACCGACGTCGAGTTTGACGTCGGCGTCGCTCATCAACAACGCCTGCGCGTCGGTGTTGATGGCGATGAACTCCACGCCCTTGAGGCCCTGTTCGATCATCCGGTTGACGGCGTTGACACCACCGCCGCCGATGCCGACCACCTTGATGACGGCGAGGTAGTTGTGCGGCGGGGTCATCGCTCGACCTTCTTCGCGCAAGCGCTCATGAGCGGTTCGCCTTTCTGCTGCCTGGTTGCCTGTACTCGTGCGAAACCTTCCCCTAAACCCTCAACCTCAACCACAGGCTTAGAGTTATGTCAAGTAGATCCGCGCAAACAGAACGGTAGGGGGACCGCGCTCGTGAACCATGCAGGCGCGCCGACGGTGTCGACACGAATTTCTACTTGACCGTGGGCAAATCCGGGCTGGAGACGTCATACGTGCGACCCGGCTGGGTGAGCAGCGCGGCCAGCTTCAGTGCCTTCTCGTCGGTCCGATCGGTGGTCCCCCACACCACCACCCGTCCGTCGATCAGCGTCAGCGTGATCGACGCGACCGACGGCGCGGCGATCCGCCCCACCTGGCCCGCCACCTCGGGCGGAAGCGCCAGCATCACCTGCAGCGCCGCCTCGGTCGCCGGATCGCTCGGCCCCGGCGTCGCCGTCTCCAGATAGGGCAGGTTCGGCGGCGGCGGCGCCGTCGCAAAATCGACTCCGTCGCGGTCGAACAGGTGCGGGCCGTCGGGATAGTCCTTGACCACCACGGGCACCCGTTCGACGACGGTGATCCGCAGCGACGACGGATACTCCCGCTGCACCCGGGCGCTGGCGACCCGCCGGATCGTCGCGACGCGTTCGGCGACCGCATCGGTGTCGACCTGCAACAGCGGCGTGCCCGGCACGACCGCCGCGGCGGCGAGCACCTCCTCGCGGGGCACCGCCTCCAGACCGACGACCACGACGTCGCGGGCGGACATTATCGGGGTGAAGTACAGCAGCAGCCCGAGGCCGACCGCGAGCACCGACAGCAGCGCCGACCACACCAGCACCTTCAGCCCGCGCACCGCCCGGCGCGCGAGCGGGGTGACCTCCGGGACCGGACCACTGATCACCCGCCGCTTGGCCTCGCGGCGAGCCTCCTCGATGGCCATCGCCCGGTCCTTGACCACCCGGCGCTGTTCGCGTTCCCGGCGGGCGCGCCGACGGGGCCCCTCGAAGTCCTCGTCCGCAGCCGGCTCCGGCTGGTCGGGTGGCGCGGTGTCGTCGACGACCGCGGAGGGCGTGGGTTCGTCCGGCGCCGCCTCGGGCTGATCCGGATCCGACCCGGACGGCGGCACCGTCATCGCGAGCCGGCCCCCGGTGCGGCGCGGTTCGCCCGCACCTGAAGCGATTCGAGGATCTCCGGGCCGAGCATGGTGACGTCGCCCGCCCCCATCGTGACGACCACGTCACCGGGCCGCACCGCCTGCGCCACCCGGTCGGCCGCGGCGGAGAAATCCGGGAGATAGGTGACGGGTGCGCTGACGTGTTCGGCGACGCTCGCACCGCTCACCCCGGCGATCGGCTGCTCGCGCGCGCCGTAGACGTCGAGGACGAACACCTGGTCGGCCGCGCTCAGCGCCGCGCCGAACTCGCGTGCGAACGTCTCGGTGCGCGAATACAGATGCGGCTGGAACACCACCACGGCCCGGCCCGCCCCGGCCTGATCGGTGACCGCGCGCAGGGCCGCCAGCGTCGCGGCGACCTCGGTCGGGTGGTGGGCGTAGTCGTCGAAGACCCGGACCCCGCTCGCCGTCCCGACCAGTTCGAAGCGGCGGCGCACACCTTCGAATCCGGCCAGACCGTCGAGCACCGTCTCGGCGTTCTCCCCGACCTCCAGTGCCGCGAGCAGGGCGCCCAGCGCGTTGAGTGCCATGTGCCGGCCCGGCACCGACAGCCGCATCGCCCGCGGGGCGCTCTCCCCCGCCAGCAGCACGTGGGCCACCGCGCCGGTCCCCTGCTGTTCCCAGCTGACCAGCGTCCCGGCCAGGCCGTCGCGGCCGGGCGAACCGTAGCGCAACACCCGAACACCAAGCGCGGCACTGCGTTCCGCCAGTGCCGCCGACCCCGGGTCGTCGACGCAGACGATCAGCGCGCCGCCGGGACGCAGCCGCTCGACGAACGCGTCGAACACCGCGGTGTAGGCCTCGGCACTGCCGAAGAAGTCGAGGTGATCGGCCTCGATGTTGGTCACCACCGCCACATCGGGGGCGTACTCGAGCAGTGAGCCGTCGCTCTCGTCGGCCTCGGCGACGAAACACCGCCCGCTGCCGTGGTGCGCATTGGTGCCCGCCTCGCCGAGGTCGCCGCCGACGGCGAACGACGGGTCGAAACCGCCATGCTGCAGCGCGACGATGAGCATCGAGGTGGTGGTGGTCTTACCGTGGGTGCCGGTCACCATCAGCGTGGTGTGACCGGCCATGAGCTTCGCCAGCACCACCGGCCGCAGGATGACGGGGATGGCCCGCCTGCGCGCCTCGACCAGTTCGGGGTTGGTCTTCGGGATGGCCGCGTGTGTGGTCACCACCGCGGTGGGCCCGTCCGGCAGCAGGTCCAGCGACGATTCGTCGTGTCCGATCCGGATGGCCGCGCCGCGGGCGCGCAGCGCCACGACCGCGCGTGACTCCTTGGCGTCCGAACCGGACACCATCGCCCCGCGGTCGAGCAGGATGCGCGCGATACCGGACATCCCGGCACCGCCGATGCCCACCATGTGGACCCGGCGCAGTTCGTCGGGCAGCGCCGGGGTGCTCATCGCACCTGCTTCCGCGTGCCGAGCGCCTCGCGCGCCACATCCAGGGCGACATGCGCGACGTGTCGGGCGGCGTCCCGGTGTCCGGACAGTGCCGCGCCCGCGGTCATCGTCTGCAGCCGGCCGGTGTCGGTGAGCAGCGGGACCAGGGTCTCGGCGACGAACCGCGCCGAGAGGTCGGCGTCGTCGACGACCAGACCGCCGCCGGCGTCGACCACGGGCTGGGCGTTGAGCCGTTGTTCGCCGTTGCCGATCGGCAGCGGCACGTAGACCGCGGGCAGGCCGACGGCCGTCACCTCGGCCACCGTCATCGCCCCCGCACGGCAGATCGCCAGGTCGGCGGCGGAGTAGGCCAGGTCCATCCGGCTCAGATACGGCACGGCGACGTACGGCGGATCACCCGGCGCCGGCTCCGGCAGCTCGAGGGTGTTCTTCGCCCCGTACGCGTGGAGCACCGAAATGCCCGCCGCCGCAAGTTCTTTCGCGGCGCCCGAGACCGCGTTGTTGAGCGAGCGGGCGCCCTGGGAGCCACCGAAGACCAGCAGGACCCGGGCGTCGTCGGCGAAACCGAAGTGGGCGCGGGCCTGCGCGCGCAACGCACCGCGGTCCAGTTCGGTGATGCTCGACCGCACCGGCGTGCCGACCACCTCCACCGGGCCGAGGCCGGGATCGGCCACCGCGGCGA
Source organism: Mycolicibacterium litorale (assembly GCA_050205415.1). Taxonomy (GTDB): domain Bacteria; phylum Actinomycetota; class Actinomycetes; order Mycobacteriales; family Mycobacteriaceae; genus Mycobacterium; species Mycobacterium litorale_C. The sequence continues at coordinate 31,233 of JBNMQY010000005.1, read as the reverse complement.
GCACCCGGCGCGCGAACCGGGCGCCGACCTTGTTGGCCAGACCGGCGCTGGCATTGGCCTCGTGTACGACGATCGGGACCCGGCTGCGCCGGGCCGCGAGGTACGCGGGCAGCGCCACGTAGCCGCCGAACCCGATCACGACGTCGGCGTGCACCGTGTCGAGCACGGTTCGGGTCTCGTGGACTGCCCGGCGCACCCGCATCGGCAGCCGCAGCAGATCACCCGAGAGCTTGCGCGGCAGCGGCACGGGCGTGATCAGCTCGAGGTCGTAACCGCGTTCGGGAACCAGCCGGGTCTCCAGCCCGCGCTCGGTGCCGAGCGCGGTGATCCGCACTCCCGGCTCCAGCGTGGCCAGCGCATCGGCGACGGCCATCGCCGGTTCGACGTGCCCCGCGGTTCCGCCGCCGGCGAGGACGACCGAGATGGTGCCGTTCACCCGTAACGCTGACCTTCCCTGGGGCGACCCCGTCGACCCTGCTGACGCTGACCGGTCCGGCCCGATGCCGACCGCTGACCGCCTACATGATGCCCTGCGGCCCGGACCCGGCGATCAGCCGCCGGGGGTTTACGCCGCGGCGCGCGGGCCGGCTTGGCCTGCTTCGGCGCCTTGGCCGGCTTGGCGGGCTTGCCCGGGCGGGATCGCAGCCGGTCCCGCACCGCCTCCAGCCGGGTCGGGACGTACGGTTCGGGCAGCGGCAGCCGCAGCAACCGGTTCACCCGGTCGTCGCGGCCGGCCCGCAGTGCGGCCACCGCCTCCGGTTCGTGGCGCGCGGCGTTGGTGATGATCCCCATCATCAGCAGCGTCGTCGCCGTCGACGTCCCGCCCGCGGAGATGAGCGGCAGCTGCAGGCCGGTGACGGGCAGCAACCCCACAACGTAGCCGACGTTGATGAACACCTGGCCCAGCACCCACGTCGTGGCGGTGGCGGTGAGCAGCCGCAGGAACGGGTCGGCGGACCGGCGCGCGATGCGCATACCGGTGTAGGCGAACAACCCGAACAGGGCGAGCAGCCCGGCCGCGCCGACGAATCCGAGCTCCTCGCCGATGATCGCGAAGATGAAGTCGTTGTGCGCGTTGGGCAGATAGTTCCACTTGGCGGTGCCCTGGCCGAGTCCGTCGCCGAACACGCCGCCGTTGGCCAGCGCAAACTTCGCCTGCCGCGCCTGGTAGCCGGACCCCTGCGCGTCGGCGCTGGGATCGAGCCAGGACTGCACCCGGGCGGAGCGGTACCCCTCGGCCATGGCGAGGACGGCCGCCGACACCATCACCGCGAACAGTGAGCTCAAGAACACCCGCAGCGGAAGCCCGGCGTACCAGAGCAGGGCCAGCAGGATGATGCCCAGCGAGACGGTCTGCCCGAGGTCGGGCTGCGCGACGATCAGCGCCAGCGCGATGACCGCGGCGGGCACCAGCGGAATGAGCATCTCGCGCAGGGTGGCCCGCTCCATGCGCCGCGCCGCCAGCAGGTGTGCACCCCAGATCGCGAAGGCGATCTTGGCCAGCTCCGAGGGCTGCATCGAGAAGCCGGCGACGACGAACCAGCCGCGCGACCCGTTGGCCACCTTGCCGATGCCCGGGATGAGCACGAGGATCAGCAGCACGATCGTGAAGGCGAAGCCCGGGAACGCCAGCCGGCGCATCGTGGCCACCGGGATCCGCAGCGCCACGTAGAACGCGACGAGCCCCACGACGGTCCACAGCACCTGTTTGGCGAAGACCGACCACGGTGAACCGTCGGCGTCGTAGGAGTACACCCCGGAGGCCGAGAGCACCATGATCAGCCCGAGCGTGACAAGGAGCGCCGCGACGGCGATGACGAGGTGGAACGACGTCATGGGGCGGCCGAGCCAGGCCGCGAAGCGGGTGCGGGGCATGACGGCGCTGTTCGCGTTGGGGGTCTCTTCGGTGCCGGCCGCCCTGCCGCGCAACCGGGCCAGGATCGTCGCCACCGTGGTTACCCGAGGTTCGCGCGCACCGCGGCGGCGAAGGCGTCACCGCGCTGGCCGTAGCCGCTGAACTGGTCGAATGACGCGCCAGCGGGCGCCAGCAGCACAGCGTCACCGGGCCGGGCAAGGTGCTTCGCCGCGTCGACCGCCGTCGCCATCACCGCATCGGATAGCGAGCGCCCCGCCGTGTCGACCACACGAGTCACACAATTCCCACCTGACTCACTTGTCCCATGCACCCCAGAATCCTCCCCCGTCACAAGCTCGACGACGGGGACATCGGGCGCGTGTCGCGATAACGCCTCGGCAACCACCGCGCGGTCGCGGCCGATCAGCACCGCACCCGCGAGCCGGTCGGCGACCTCGGCGACCAGCGCGTCGACCGACACACCCTTGAGCAGACCACCGGCGATCCACACCACCCGCGGATACGCCGCGATCGACGCGCGGGCGGCATGCGGATTCGTGGCCTTCGAATCGTCGACGTAGGTGACGCCGTCGGCGACGGCGACCACCTCCGCGCGGTGCCGGCCCACCTCGAAGGAGGACAGCGCCGCCGCGATCGCCCCGGCCGGCACGTCGACCGCACGGGCCAGCGCGGCCGCCGCCAGCGCGTTGAGCACCCCCACCGGCCCGGCGACCGGGATGTCGGCCGCGCGCGCCAGCGGGAGTTCGGCGGCGAACGCGTTGTCGACGAGCCAGCCGTCGCGCACCCCGAGTTCACCGGCCACCGGCGGGCCCAGCCGGAACCCCGCCCGCACCGGTGCGGCGGCCGTCGTCAGCAGGCTCGCGGCCATCGGATCGTCCAGCCCCACCACCGCCACCCGGCCGTCGAGCACCCTGGCCTTGTCGCGGGCGTAGGCCGTCATCGATCCGTGCCAGTCCAGATGGTCCTCGGCCACGTTGAGCACCACCCCGGCGTCCGGCCGCAGCGACGGCGCCCAGTGCAGCTGGAAACTCGACAGCTCCACGGCCAGGACATCGGCCGGTTCGGCGAGCACGTCGAGGACCGGGTTGCCGATGTTGCCGCACAGTTCCACCCGGCGCCCGGCGGCGCGCAGCATCGCGTACAGCATCGACGTCGTCGTGGTCTTGCCGTTGGTGCCGGTCACCACCAGCCAGCGCCGCGGCGGCCCGAACCAGCCCGCCCGGTCCAGCCGCCACGCCAGTTCCACGTCACCCCAGATCGGCACCTCGGCGGCAGCGGCCGCGGCCAGCACCGGGGTGGTCGGAGCGAACCCCGGACTGGTGACCACGAGGTCGTAGCCGGCGATACCGGACACCGCATCGGCGGTCGTCACCACCGTCGCCGGGGTCACCAGCCGCTGCAGCGCCAGCGGGTCGTCGTCACAGATCGTCAACCGCACCCCGGTCGGCTCGAGCACCGCGCTCACCGACCGTCCGGTCAGCCCGGCACCGGTGATCAGCACCCGGGCGCCGGGATTCAGCGGGTCGACGGTGGTGCGGGCCACGTCAGCCACCGACGGCGGTGAGCCACTCGCTGTAGAACAGCGCCACACCCAGGCCGCAGGCGATCGCGGTCAGCAGCCAGAACCGGATGATCACGGTGGTCTCGGCCCAGCCCACGAGCTCGAAGTGGTGATGGAACGGCGCCATCCGGAACACCCGCCTGCCGGTGGTGCGGAACGCGAGGATCTGCACGACGACCGAGGTGACCTCGGCGACGAACAGCGCGCCGAGCACGACGGCGAGGATCTCGGTGCGGCTGGTCACCGACAGGCCGGCGATGATGCCGCCGAGTGCGAGCGATCCGGTGTCGCCCATGAAGATCTTCGCCGGGGCGGCGTTCCACCACAGGAAACCGATGCAGGCGCCCGCCGCGGCGGCGGCCACCAGCGCCAGGTCCAGCGGGTCACGCACGTTGTAGCAGCCCAACCCGGGGCTGGTCGCGCAGGCGTTGCGGTACTGCCAGAACGTGATCAGCACATACGCCGCGCACACCATCGCCATCGCGCCCGCCGCCAGCCCGTCGAGGCCGTCGGTGAAGTTCACCGCGTTCGACCAGGCGCTCACCAGGACCACGCAGAACAGCACGAACACCAGCGGCGGCAGCGTGACGGTGGCGATCTCGCGGACATAGGACAGCTCGGGGCTGCCGGGGGTCAGCCCGTCGGCGTTGCCGAACTGCAGTGCCAGCACCCCGAACAGCAGGGCCGCGGCGAGGATGCCGACGGTCTTGGCGGTCTTGTTCAGGCCCAGGTTGCGGGCGCGCCGGATCTTGATCAGGTCGTCGACGAAGCCGACGATGCCCAGTGCGGTGGCCAGGCCGAGCACCAGCAGCCCCGACGCCGAGGGCCCTGAACCGTCGAAGGCCATGCCGACCAGGTGCGTCCCGAGATAGCTCGCCCAGATGCCGGCGAGGATCGCCACCCCGCCCATCGACGGCGTCCCGCGCTTCTTGTGGTGACTGGGCGGGCCGTCCTCGCGGATCTCGTGGCCGAAACCCTGCCGGGTGAACAGCCGGATGAGCACCGGCGTCAGCAGTATCGACACCGCCAGCGCGAGACCGACGGCGATGAGGATCTGCCTCATCGGGCGGAGGTCCCGTCGCGTTCGGCGTCCCGCGCCAGCGCGTCGGCCAGCGAGCCGAGGCCCGCCGAGTTCGACGCCTTCACCAGCACGACGTCGCCGGGTTGCAGCTCCTCGCTCAACAGGGCCAGTGCGGCATCGGCGTCAGCGACCCGGGTGGCCTCCGCCCCCCACGATCCCTCCATGACCGCCCCCTGATGCATGGCGCTCGCTGACCTCCCGGTTCCGACGACGATGAGTCGAGACACATCTAAGCGCACGGCCAGCCGGCCGATGTTGTCGTGCTCGGATATCGAGTCGTCACCGAGTTCGGCCATTTCGCCGAGCACCGCCCAGCTGCGGCGCGGTTCGCCGCCCGAACGCGCCATCCAGGCCAGGGCCTTGAGCCCGGCGCGCATGGAGTCGGGGTTAGCGTTGTAGGCGTCGTTGACGACGGTCACCCCGTCGGCGCGGGTGCTCACCTGCATGCGGTGCCGCGACACCGGACCCGCTCCGGCGAGCGCCGCCGCCACCTGGTCGAGCGTGGCCCCGCATTCGAGTGCGACCGCCGCCGCGCACAGCGCGTTGGACACCTGGTGGTCACCGTGCACGGCCAGTTGGACCGGCACCTCACCACCGGCGGCGTGCAGCGTGAACCGTGGCCGGGCCAGTTCGTCGAGCGCGACCGCATCGGCCCAGACGTCCGTGGCGCGGTCCCGCGACACCCGCACCACCCTGGCGGCGGTCTTGTCGGCCATCGCGGCGACCGCACTGTCGTCGGCGTTGAGGATCACCACGCCGGACTCCGGAACAGCTTGTGGCAGTTCGGATTTGGTCGCGGCGATGGCTTCGCGCGACCCGAACTCGCCGAGGTGGGCGGTGCCCACGTTGAGTACCACCGCGATCGAGGGCGGCGCGATCCGCGCCAGCGCGGCGATGTTTCCCGGATGCCGCGCCGACATCTCCAGGACCAGGAAATCCGTCGACCGGTCCGCGCGCAGCACCGTCCACGGATGCCCCAGTTCGTTGTTGAACGAGCCGGGCGGGGCCACCACCTCACCGAGCGGCGCCAGCACGGCGGCCACCAGGTCCTTCGTCGACGTCTTCCCCGACGAGCCGGTGATCCCGACGATCCGCAGCCCGCCGTCGACCAGTTCGGCGGCCACCGCGGCGGCCAGTCGCGCCAAGGCGGCCAGCACCGCGGCACCCGCCCCGTCGGTGTCGTATTCGAGCACCCCGGCGCTTTCCGGCCCCTCCGCGGGCGGGGCGATCACCGCGGGCACCCCCACCGGACGGGCGGCCAGCACCGCCGCCGCACCCGCGGCGACCGCGGCGGCGGCGAAGTCGTGCCCGTCGGAGCGGGCGCCCGGCAGCGCCAGGAACAAGCCGCCGGGGGTGACGGCCCGGGAGTCGAATTCGACGGTGCCGGTGATGCGCGTCGCCGCGGCGTCCTCCGGGGTGATGTCGGCGAGCGTGCCGCCGACGATCTCGGCCACCCGGGCCAGGGTCAGTTCGATCACCCGCGCTTCTCCAACAGTTCGGCCAGTTCGACGCGGTCGTCGAATGGGCGCGTCATCCCACCGGCGGTCTGGCCGGTCTCGTGGCCCTTCCCCGCGACCAGCACGACGTCCCCGGGGCGCGCCCAGCTGACGGCGTGACCGATCGCCTCGCGCCGGTCACCGATCTCGACGATGTCCGCGCCGGCACCGACGGCGCGGGCCCCCGCCACGATGGCCGCCCGGATCGTGGCCGGATCCTCGTCGCGGGGGTTGTCGTCGGTGACGACGACCAGATCGGCCAGTTCGGCGGCGACCTGCCCCATCGGCTCGCGTTTCCCGGCGTCCCGGTTGCCTCCCGCACCGAACACCACGGCGATGCGGCCGCCGGCGACCTGGCCGCGCAGCGTCTCGAGCACCGCGCGCAGGGCGCCGGGTTTGTGCGCGTAGTCCACCAGCGCCAGGAAGTCCTGGCCGCGGTCCACCGCTTCGAGCCGGCCGGGCACCGTCGCCGTGCGCAGCCCCGGGGCGGCCTGTTCGGGTGAGACGTCGACGGCGTCGAGCAGGGCGGTGGCCAACAGGCAGTTGGCGACGTTGTAGTGGCCGGGCAGGCCGATGCGCAGTCCGTGGTGCACCCCCGCCGGGTCGACGGCGGTGAACTCCTGCGCCCCCGCATCAACCACGCGGACGTCCTCGGCGCGCCAGTCCGCGGGCCTGCCGGTCGCGCTGACCGTCACCGCCCGGTCGGCGCGCGTGGCCATCGCCCGCCCGGCGTCGTCGTCCACGCACACGACCGAGATCGCGGCGTGCGTGGGCGACGCCGGGTCGAACAGCCTGGCCTTGGCCTCGAAGTAGTCCTCCATCGTGGGGTGGAAGTCGAGGTGGTCGCGCGAGAGGTTGGTGAATCCGCCGGCCGCGAACCGCACACCGTCGACCCGGCCCAGCGTCAGCGCGTGGCTGGACACCTCCATCACCACGGTGTCGGCGCCCTGTTCGACCATCACGGCGAGCAGTGCCTGCAGATCCGGCGCCTCCGGGGTGGTCAGCGCGCTGGGCTGGTCGCGGCCGTCGATCCGGATACCGACGGTGCCGATCAGTCCGGCCACCCGGTCGGCGGCCCGCAGTCCCGCGTCGACGAGGTAGGTGGTGGTGGTCTTGCCGGAGGTGCCGGTCACGCCGATGACGCGCAGCTGCCGCGACGGGTGGCCGTACACGGTGGACGCGACCTCCCCCAGCACCGCGCGGGGGTCAGGGTGGACGAGCACGGGAACCGCCGGGTCCGCGCCCAGCATGGCGGCCCCGGCCGTATCGGTGAGCACGGCGACGGCACCGCCGGCGACCGCGTCCGCGACGAACCGGGCGCCGTGCGCGGACGAGCCGGGCAGCGCGGCGAACAGGTCGCCGGGCAGGGCGTCCTGACCGCGCAGCGTCACCCCGGTGACCCGGATGTCGGGTACCGGAACTCCGGCGGCGGGAACCGCCTGCACCTGCTCGGCGAGACTGTCGAGTGGGTGTCCGACGGGACGGCTGGGGCGCAGCTTCATGGCCATGACACAGTACCCAGCCGCGGTCGGCCCGCCTCGACGGTCAGGTCGCCTGCAGCGTCAGCGGTGTGCTGGGCGGAGAGAGCGGCACGTTCTCCCGCTGCAGCAGCCACGACGCGATGTTGTGGAACAGCGGCGCGGCCGACGAACCCGGTGAACCGTCCGCGGCGCGGCGCGGCGCGTCCATCATGATGCCGATCACGTAGCGCGGATCGTCGACGGTGGCCATCCCCGCGAACGTGATCCAGTAGACGTCGCTGAAGTAGCACCCGCACGCGGGATTGATCTGCTGTGCGGTGCCGGTCTTGCCGGCGATCTGGTAGCCCTCGACGGCGGCCGCCGGGCCGGTGCCCTGCTGCTCCCCCATCGGATCGCGCTGGACGACGGAGCGGAACATGTTGCGCACGGTCCGCGCGGTCTCCGGGGACACCACCCGCACACCCTCGGGCCGCTCTTCCTCGGTGCGGGTGCCGTCCGGGGCGATCGTGGCCTTGACGACCCGGGGCGGAACCCGCAGTCCGTCGTTGGCGATCGCCTGGTACATCCCCGCCATCTGCAGCAGCGTCATCGAAAGACCCTGTCCGATCGGCAGGTTCGAGAACGAGCTGCCCGACCACTGGTGGATCGGCGGCACCAGGCCGGCGCTCTCGCCCGGCAGGCCGACACCGGTGCGCTGGCCGAGGCCGAACTTCTTGAGCATCTCGGCGAACCGCTCCTGCCCGACCCGTTCGGCGAGCATCAGCGTGCCGACGTTCGACGACTTCCCGAACACGCCGGTGGTGGTGTACGGCATGGTGCCGTGTTCCCAGGCGTCGCCGACCGTGACACCGCCCATGTGGATGGAGCCCGGCACCTGCAGCACCTCGTCGGGGTTGGTGAGCCCATACTCGATCGCCGCGGCGGCGGTGACGATCTTGTTGACCGAACCCGGCTCGAACGGCGAGGAGACCGGCAGGTTGCCGATCTGGCGGTTCTCCTGGCGTCCGATGTCCTGGCTCGGGTCGAACGTGTTGTCGTTCGACATCGCAAGCACCTCAGCGGTTTTCGCGTCCAGCACGACGGCTGAGACGTTCTTGGCGCCGGAGGCGTCCTTGGCCATCTGGACCTGCTGCTGGACGTAGAACTGGATGTCGTCGTCGATGGTGAGCTGCACCGTCGAACCGTCGACCGCGTCGTGGCGGTTGCGGTAGCTGCCCGGGATCACCACACCGTCGGAGCCGCGGTCGTAGGTGACCGATCCGTCGGTGCCCGCCAGCACCGCGTCGAGGGAGTCCTCCAGGCCGAGCAGGCCGTGGCCGTCCCAGTCGATACCGCCGACGATGTTGGCCGCCAGCGAGCCGCCCGGATACTGCCGGATGTCCTGGCGTTCCGAACCCACCTCGGGGAACTTCTCGGTGATCGCATCGGAGATCAGCGGGTCGACCGCACGCGCGAGATAGACGAACGTCTCGTTGCTGTTCAGCTTGCGCAGCACGGTCTTCGCGTCGGGTTTGTTGTTCAGTCGCGACGCGACCTCGTCGGCGATCTCGACCAGCCGGCGTTTCGGCTCCGGGGCCTCCTCCGACTTGGCCCGCGCTTCCTCGAGTTGCTTGCGGACCTTGACCGGCTGGAACGTCAGCGCCCGCGCCTCGATGGTGAACGCCAGCTTGTCCTCGTTGCGGTCGACGATGCTGCCGCGCACCGCCTTCTGCACATCGGTGACCTTCAGCTGGCCGGCCGCCTCGGCGCGCAGCCCTTCCGCGCGGGGCACCTGCAGGTTGAACAGCTGAGCGGTCGCGACGAGCAGCAGGACGGAGATCACCGCCATACCGGCCCGGTGCCGGAAGACGAACGACGAACTGTTGAGCCCGGATTCGCTCGTCACCGCCTTGCGGGTGCGGCGCGCCTTCGCCGGGCGGCCCTGTGGGGTCGCCTTCGGCGCACGGCTGCGTCCGGGCACACCGCCCCGGGGATCGCGGCGGGGGCTCATGCGGGCGGTCCCGGCTGCACGGGCGCCTGCGGCGCGGCGAGGTGGTCAAGACCCGGTGCCACCGCGGCGGGGTCGAGCGGCGCGGGTGCGGGAAGTGCGGGTGCAGGAAGTGCGGGAGCTGCAGGTGCGAGCGGTGCGTCGACCGGACCGGGAGCCGGCGGCTGGGCACCGGGCGCGAGGTGCGGCACCTCACCCAGCGGGACGGCGGCCGGCGGAACGGCGGCCGGCGGCACGGCTGTCGACGGACGCGGCGTCAGCCGGACCGGGACCTCGCGCGGGTCGACGACGCGGGGTGCGCCCTGCGCGGCGGCCGCCGCCGGCGGCGGTGGCGGCGGTGCGGCCGTGGTGTCGGGGATCGGGGTGTTCAACGGGGGCGGTGGCACACCCTCGGCCGGCTTCGGGGTTCCCACCACCACCCAGTTGCCCGCCGGATCCTGCACCAGGTGGGCGGTGTCGCGGGACGGGATCATGCCGAGGTTGCGTGCGGCCTCGGCGAGCGCCGGTGCGGCCTGCGCCTCCAGCACATCGCGTTCGAGGGCCTCTTTCTGCTGGGCCAGCGCCTGATTGGTCTCGCGGGCCGCACCGAGCTGGTAGGACCGTTGGGCCGCACCGGTCGAAAGCCACAGCGTGATGCCGAGCCCCAGTCCGAGCGAGCCGATGACGAGGACGACGAACGGCACGCGGGCGATCAGCGCCTTCGGGCTCAGTTCGATCGCCGACAGCCGGACCAGCAGGCGTTCGCGTAAAGGCGGCCGAACGACCTTCGGCGCCTTGGCTTTCCGCGCCTTCGCGCGGGCCTTGGCCTGGCTGGCGTTCTTCGGCCGCGCCGGCAGCTCCGCGGGCCGCGGGATCGGCGCGGTTTGCGGCGCCGACCGGTTGTCGCGGATCGGCCTGCCGCGCCGCGGCGCCTGACGTACGGGCTGACGGGGCGCCCGGCGCCGTTCGTCACCGCGCACCGGTGCAGATCGCTTGGCCTTCATGGCGTATCCCTTCTGGCCGTCTGCAGCCTGCCGGCAACCTTCTCCAGCGCGCGCAGCCGAACCGGTGCGCTGCGCGGATTGCGTTCGATCTCCTCCGGTGTGGCGCGCTCGGCCCCGCGGGTCAGCGCGACGAATTCCGGCTCGTGGCCGGGCAGTTCGACGGGCAGGCCGGGCGGGGTGCGCGATGCGGTGGCCGCGGCGAACTCGGCCTTGACGATGCGGTCCTCCAGCGACTGATACGCCATTACGACGATCCGGCCGCCGGTGTCGAGCGCCGCCAGCGCGGCCGGCAGTGCGGCGCGCAGGGAGTCGAGTTCGGCGTTGACCGCGATGCGCAGCGCCTGGAAGGTGCGCTTGCCGGGATGGCCGCCGGTCCGGCGGGCCGGAGCCGGGATCGCGTCGTAGAGCAGTTCGACGAGTTCACCGGTGGTGGACAGCGGCCGACGGCGCACGATCTGCTTGGCGATGCGCCCGGCGAACCGTTCCTCGCCGTACTCCCGCAGGATCCGGGTCAGCTCCTTCTCCGAATAGGTGTTGACCACCTCGGCGGCGGTGAGCGGCGCATCGGAGTCCATCCGCATGTCCAGCGGGGCGTCGGTGCTGTAGGAGAACCCGCGTTCGCGCCGGTCGAGTTGCATCGACGACACACCGAGGTCGAACAGGAAGCCGCTGACATCGCCGGCCCAGGCGCCCGACCGGGTGAGCGCGTCGTCGATTCCGTCGTACCGGGTGCGCACCAGCATCACCCGGTCACCGAAGGGCGCGAGCCGGTCCCCGGCGATCTGCAGCGCCTGCGGATCGCGGTCCAGGCCGATGAGGCGCAGTCCGGGCAGTGCGGTCAGGAATGCGTGGGCGTGTCCGCCGGCGCCGAGGGTGGCGTCGACCAGGACGGCTCCGCTGCCGTCGGGATTGCGGCGGGTCAGTGCGGGGGTGAGCAGCTCGACGCAACGATCCAGCAGGACCGGAATGTGCTCCATCGCCACCCCCGGGCTGTGTGCCCCTGCAGCGAGGTCCCTGTCCGAGGGGGTGGACCTGGCGTCGGGGAAGTACGCCAGGGCCGGTTCGGACAGAGGCCACGCTGCACGGGCCGGTTCAGATGATGTCGCGCAGAGTTTCATCAGTCGCCGCGGAGAAGTTCTCTTCGTGGGCCTGCTGGTACTCCTGCCACGCCGCGGCGTCCCAGATCTCGAGGTAGTCGACCGAGCCGATCACCACGCACTCCTTGGACAGGCCTGCGTAGCGGCGGTGGTCGGCCGACAGCGTGATCCGGCCCTGGGCGTCGGGATGCTGTTCATCGGTCGAAGCCGCCAGGTTGCGCAGGAAGGCGCGTGCTTCCGGATTGCTCCGCGACGCCTGCGAGGCCCGGCGGGCCAATTCCTCGAACTCCGCGCGCGGGTAGACGGCGAGGCTGTGGTCCTGGCTCTTGGTGACCATCAACCCTCCTGCCAGTGCGTCGCGGAACTTGGCGGGCAGCGTGAGCCGCCCTTTGTCGTCGAGCTTCGGCGTGTAGGTGCCCAGAAACATCCTGGCCACCTCCCGCGCCACCCGGAGCCCCGGTCGCTCCGCTGCACGCCACTTTACCCCACAATCCCCCACTTTGCGCCATCTAATGGCGCCCGATTGCCCCCATGCCCCACTTTTCAACGAGCAGACCGGTCGCGTGGGCCTCCAGAGGCCGTCACCGACGGGGCGAAACCGGGCGATTACGCAGGTCAGCGCCCAACCGCGGGCGGTGGGGCGTTGTGGGGGAAGCGGCGGCGAGCGCGGGCACGAAAAAAGGGGCAGCCCCGTCTGGGGCTACCCCTTCAGCGTGTCAGCGACTATTCGTCGAAGCGCCGGCGGAACCGGTCCTCCATCCGGCTGGTGAACGAACCACCCGAACCCTTCGCGCGCTTCTGCCGCGGCCCGCCGACCGGCGGAGCCGAGCGGTCGCGGCCGCCGGCCACCCGTGGACCGGTGATCGCGTAGACGACCCCACCGAACATGACGATGAAGCCGATCACGGAGAGGATCGGAAAGCTTCCGATCATGGTCGCCTTGAACGCGACACCGGAGACCAGCATCGCCAATCCGACGACGAACAGGGCCGCGCCCTGCAGCCGACGGCGAGCCGACGGCGCTCGCAGAGTCCCACCGCGCACACTCGACGCGAACTTGGGATCCTCGGCATAGAGCGCGCTCTCGATCTGATCGAGCATGCGCTGCTCATGATCGGAGAGTGGCATTCGTCCCTCCTCGCCGCCTGCGGCCGTTCGTTCAAACTCGTGCGGCCCGCGTTCACGGACCTCTAACAGTCATGATACGAGGTCGATCTGAGCCGTACCACCTACTTCGCCCCACGATTGTATGACCTCCGCCGCCCGCGAAAGGACACTGCCTGGCCACGGAGATAATGGGATCGACGACTGCTGACAACCCACCCGCGCGACGGACCGAAGGGCAACGACATTGGCGCCTCATCTCATCGATCTGTCGCCGGCCGATATGGAGCGGCGACTCGGTGAGGCGCTCAGCATCTACGTCGACGCCATGCGCTACCCCCGCGGCACCGAGGAGCAGCGCGCCTCGATGTGGATCGAGCACACCCGGCGCCACGGCTGGAAGGCCGTCGCGGCGGTCGACGCGCCGGCCGAGGGCGGGGACGGCGCGCGACTGCTCGGCGTCGCCTACGGCTACTGCGGCGCGCCGGATCAGTGGTGGCAGCAGCAGGTGGTCGCGGGTCTCAGGCGGGTCGGCGCCGAACAGGACCGCATCGACGAGCTGATGACCAGCTATTTCGAGCTCACCGAACTGCACATCGCACCGCACGCCCAGGGGCGCGGCCTCGGTGAGGCGCTGACCCGCCGCCTGCTGACCGGCCGCGACGAGAAGCACGTCCTGCTCTCCACGCCCGAGATCAACGGCGAGGCCAACCGGGCCTGGCGGCTCTACCGCCGGCTCGGCTTCTGCGACGTGATCCGCGGGTACCACTTCGCCGGCGACCCCAGGGCGTTCGCGATCCTGGGCCGCGCACTGCCGCTGTAGACCCGCATCTGGCACGATGAGCGCCGTGCAAGCCCGCCGACAACGCACCCGCCTCGTGGCCTGGGTGTTGCTGCTGATGATGCTGCCCATGGTGGTGGGCTGTGTGCGGGTCCGGGCCTCGATCACGGTCTCCCCCGACGACCGGGTGTCCGGTCAGATCGTCGCCGCGGCCAAACCGCGCGGACCGGACGACAAGGGTCCGCAGTTGCTCAACAATCTTCCCTTCGCCACCAAGGTGGCGGTCTCGGACTACAACCGCGACGACTTCGTGGGGTCCCAGGCGGTGTTCTCCGACCTCACCTTTGCCGAACTGCCGCAGCTGGCCAACATGAACCGGGACGCGGCAGGCGTCGACATCTCGCTGCGCCGCGCCGGCGATCTGGTGATCCTCGAAGGGCGGGTGGACCTGACGTCGGTGAGCGACCCGCAGGCCGACGTCTCGCTGTCGGTGGCCTTCCCCGGCGAGGTGACCTCGACCAACGGCGACCAGGTCAGCTCCGAGGTCGTCGAGTGGAAGCTCAATCCCGGCGTGGTGTCCACCCTCAACGCCCAGGCGCGCTACACCGACCCCAGCGCGCGGTCGTTCACCACGGCGGGTATCTGGCTCACGGTGGCCACGCTCGTGGTGGCCGGGATCATCGGCGGGCTGGCGTGGACCAGCCGGGACCGCTCCCCCACGCTCGCCGACCCATATCCGACCGAGGAAGAAAGGGGCGCCCGCTGAGCGTGGATGCCGCGGCTCCGTCAGCCGCCGAGTTGGCAGAGGCCGTCACCGAGCAGTTGCGCGACTACCTGTCCGCCCGCCGCCGCGACGCCGCCTACATCAGCTCCGACTATGCCGAGCTGACGGCCGCGCTCGAGGAGTTCGTGCTGCGCGGCGGTAAACGCCTGCGGCCCGCCTTCGCCTACTGGGGGTGGCGGGCGGTGGCGGACCGCCCCGCCGACAGCGGCGTCCTGCTGCTGTTCTCCGCGCTCGAACTGCTGCACGCCTGCGCGCTGGTGCACGACGACGTCATCGACGCCTCGGCGACCCGCCGCGGTCTGCCCACCGTGCACCGGCTGTTCGCCGACCGGCACGCCGCGCAGGGTTGGCACGGCTCACCGGAGCAGTTCGGCCTGTCGGCGGCGATCCTGCTCGGCGACCTGTCGCTGGTGTGGGCCGACGACATCGTCGCCTCCGTCGACATCCCCCGCGACGCCCAGCGCCGGGTGCAGCGGGTGTGGGCCGACATCCGGACCGAGGTGCTCGGCGGGCAGTTCCTCGACATCTTCGCCGAAGCCAGCGGCGCGGTGTCGGTCGCCTCGGCGATGACCGTGAACACCTACAAGACCGCCTCCTACACCGTGGCGCGGCCGCTGCAGCTCGGCGCCGCCGCCGCCGCGGACCGGCCCGACGTCCAGGAGATCTTCCACCAGGTGGGCAACGACATCGGGGTGGCGTTCCAGCTGCGCGACGACGTCCTCGGCGTCTTCGGCGACCCGGCCGTCACGGGGAAGCCCTCGGGTGACGATCTGCGGTCGGGCAAGCGCACGGTGCTGCTGGCCGAGGCGGTCGAACTCGCCGACAAGTCCGATCCCGCGGCCGCCGCCCTGCTGCGGTCGTCGATCGGCACGGATCTGAGTGAAGCGCAGGTGCGGGAGCTGTGCTCGGTCATCGAATCGGTCGGCGCGCTGGCGGCGGTCGAGCAGCACATCGAGTTGTTGACCCGCCGCTCGCTCGAGATGCTCACCGCGGCCCCGATCGCTCAGCAGGCCAAGACCGGGTTGACCGAACTCGCCAGATTGGCCGCCAACCGGTCGGCCTAGCCGGCCACCCCGGACACCGCACAGACATGGTCACACCCACTCCGACCGAGGCCCCCAAATCCGGCTTGGCCCGGCATGTTTCGCGCTTGATCGCATTCACGGCCTCGGCGTCCGCCAAACCCGCGCTGCTGGGCTGCCTGGGCGCGGCGCTGATCACGGCGGGCGGGCTCGGCGCGGGCAGCACCCGATTGCACGACCCGCTGCTCGAATCGCTGCACCTGTCCTGGCTGCGGTTCGGCCACGGCCTCGTGCTGTCCTCGGTGCTGCTGTGGGGCGGTGTGGCGATCATGCTGCTGGCCTGGCTGTGGCTGGGCCGTCGGGTGGTCGACCGGACCGCCGACGAATACACCATGGTCGCCACCACCGGATTCTGGTTGGCGCCGCTGCTCTTGAGCGTCCCGGTGTTCAGCCGCGACACGTATTCGTATCTGGCGCAGGGCGCGCTGCTGCGGGACGGTTTCGATCCCTATGTCGTCGGCCCGATCGCGAACCCCAATCCGCTGCTCGACGACGTCAGCCCCATCTGGACGACGACGACGGCGCCGTACGGGCCCGCATTCATCATGGTCGCGAAATTCGTCACGATGCTGGTCGGCGAGCACGTCGTGGCGGGCACGATGCTGCTGCGGCTGTGCATGCTGCCCGGGCTGGTCCTGCTGATCTGGGCGGCGCCGCGGGTGGCGCGCCACGTCGGCGCCAGCGGGGCCGCCGCGCTGTGGATCTGCGTGCTCAACCCGCTGGTGATCATCCACCTGATGGGTGGCGTGCACAACGAGATGCTGATGGTCGGGCTGATGATGGCCGGGCTGGCGCTGCTCCTGGACAGGCATCCGGTGGCCGGTGTGGCCGTGATCGTGGTCGCCGTCGCGGTGAAGGCGACCGCCGGGCTGGCGCTGCCGTTCACGGTGTGGATCTGGATGCGCCAACTGCGCGAACGCCGCGGCTACCGTCCCGTCCCGGCCTTCGCGATCGCGACCTCCGCGGCGATCCTGATCTTCGTCGCCGTGTTCGCGGTGCTGTCCTGGATCGCCGGCGTCGGCCTGGGCTGGCTGACCGCACTGGCGTCGGGCAACGTGAAGATCATCAACTGGCTGACCCTGCCGACGGCGGCGGCCAATCTGATCAACGCGGTGGGCGGACTGTTCCTGCCGGTGAACTTCTATGCCGTCATCGACGTCACCCGCATCGTCGGCCTGGCGATCATCGCGGTGTCGCTTCCCCTGCTGTGGTGGCGCTTCCGGCACGACGACCGGGAAGCGCTGATCGGCATCGCCTCGGTGATGCTGGTGTTCGTCCTGTTCGTGCCGGCCGCGCTGCCGTGGTACTACACCTGGCCGCTCGCGGTGGTGTCGGCGCTGGCCACGTCACGGCGGTCGATCGCGCTGGTCGCCGGGTTCTCGACGTGGATCATGGTGATCTTCAAACCCGACGGGGCGCACGGCATGTACTCGTGGGCGCACGTGCTGATCGCCGCGGGATGCGCTGTGCTGGCGTGGTATTCGCTGGCGAAGGTCAATAAGCTAGAGCCTGAGCCCGCCTGACCACCTCACGCGCCTGATGCGAGTGCAGTGCGTCGACGGGTCTGGCGTTGGCCTGCCGTTCGGTGGATCCGTCGCGGCTGATGGTCAGCGACGGATCCGGGGTGAACAGCCAGCGCACGATCTCGGTGTCGCGGTAGCCGCCGTCGCGCAGCACAACCACCAGACCGGGCAGCGGTTTGATCACGTGGCCGCGGTCGTCGAAGAAGACCTTCGGCACGACCAGTTTCCCGTCCCGCCGCACCGCCAGCAGCTGGCTCTGCCGCAGCAGGTGGTGCACCCGCGTGACGGCCATACCGAGCATGTCGGCGACCGTCGGCAGGTCGTAGACGGGCTCATCGGGGTCAAGGACGTCGTCGGCGGCCGGAATACTGCTCACCGCACTGAGTCTAGAGCCACCGGCCCGGCTCGTAACATGTGTTCGGTGGAGGCCTACCCGCAGTCGGACCCGCTCGTCGGCGCCGTACTCGACGGCCGCTACCGCGTCGAGACGCCGATCGCCACCGGCGGTATGTCCACGGTGTACCGGGGCCTCGACCTGCGCCTGGACCGGCCGGTCGCACTCAAGGTCATGGATCCGCGGTACTCCGGTGACGAGCAGTTCCTCACCCGCTTCCAGCGGGAGGCTCGGGCGGTGGCGCGGCTGAAGCATCCCGGACTCGTCGCGGTCTACGACCAGGGCATCGACGGCCAATACCCGTTTCTGGTCATGGAACTCGTCGAGGGCGGCACGCTGCGCGAACTGCTGCGCGAACGCGGTCCGATGCCCCCGCACGCGGCGGCCGCGGTACTGGCGCCGGTGCTGTCGGGGCTGGCCGTGGCACACCGGGCCGGACTGGTGCACCGCGACGTGAAACCGGAGAACGTGCTGATCTCCGACGACGGCGAGGTCAAGATCGCCGATTTCGGCCTGGTGCGCGCCGTCGCCGAGGCGAAGATCACCTCGACGAGCGTGATCCTCGGCACGGCGGCCTACCTGTCCCCCGAACAGGTCGGCACGGGTGACGCCGGACCGCGCAGCGACGTGTACTCGGTCGGCGTGATGGCATTCGAACTGCTCACCGGCGTCACGCCGTTCACCGGCGACACCGCACTGGCGGTGGCCTACCAGCGCATGGACAACGACATCCCGCCGCCGGGAACCGTGATCTCCGGTGTGCCAGCGCAATTCGACGACCTGGTACTGCGCGCCACCGTTCGCGACCCGGCCGGCCGCTACGCCGACGCGATGGAGATGGGCGCCGACCTGCAGGAGATCGCCGAGGAGTTGCGGCTGCCGCCGTTCCGGGTGCCCGCACCGCGCAATTCCGCACAGCACGCCTCCGCGGCGCTCTATCACAGCCAGTTGCCCGCACAGCAGGCCGCGACCGACACCACGACGCGGCCACCCGCACCGGCACCCCGTCAGCACACCCGGGCATTCACCCGCGATTCCGGCGAGATCGACTATCCCGCAGGGCAATTCGCGGGCATCGACATCGACGAGTTCTACTGGGCGCGCCAGCGCGCCAAACGTGCGCTGCTGTTCTGGGTGATCGCCGTCCTCACCCTGGCCGGCCTGCTCGCCGCCGCCGCGTGGACGCTCGGCAGCAACCTCGCCAACCTGATCTGACTAGTTGTATTGTCGGACTCCTCAACGCGGCTCGTGCCTCGCCGCTTGATCGTCGTCCGACTAGTCGCGCAGCATCTCCGCGACCAGGAACGCCAGCTCCAGGCTCTGCTGGGTGTTCAGCCGCGGATCGCAGGCGGTCTCGTAGCGGCCGGCGAGGTCGGTGTCGGAGATGTCCTGTGCGCCGCCGAGGCATTCGGTGACGTTCTCGCCGGTGATCTCGACGTGGATGCCGCCCGGGTGGGTGCCCAGCGCGCGGTGCACCTCGAAGAACCCCTGCACCTCGTCGACGATGCGGTCGAAGTGGCGGGTCTTGTATCCCGTCGAGGACTCGTGGGTGTTGCCGTGCATCGGATCGCACTGCCAGATCACCTGGTGGCCGCTGGCCTGCACCTTCTCGATGATCGGCGGCAGCAGGTCACGCACCTTGCCGTTGCCCATCCGGGTCACCAGCGTCAGCCGGCCCGGCTGGTTCTGCGGATCGAGCCGTTCGACGTACTCGACGGCCAGCTCCGGACTGGTGGTCGGCCCGAGCTTGACCCCGATCGGGTTCGCGATGGTCTCGACGAACGCGATGTGGGCGCCGTCGAGCTGGCGGGTGCGCTCACCGATCCAGACGTAGTGCGCCGACAGGTCGTAGAGCCGCGGCTCGGGCGCCTGGACGGGGTAGTCGTTGGACAGCCGCAGCATGGCCCGCTCGTAGTCGAGCACCAGCGCCTCGTGGCTGGCGAAGATCTCGGCGGTCTGCAGGTTGTGGTCGTCGACACCGCACGCGCTCATGAAGGTCAGCGCGCGGTCGATCTCCCCGGCGAGCGCCTCGTACCGGGCGCCGGCGGGCGAGGTGCGCACGAACTCACGGTTCCAGTCGTGCACTCCCTGCAGCGCCGCCATCCCCGACGAGGTGAGCGCGCGCACCAGGTTCATCGCCGCGCTGGCGTTGGCGTACGCCCGGACCAGCCGCGACGGATCGTGCTGGCGGGCCGCGGCGTCGGGTGCGAATCCGTTGATCATGTCGCCGCGGTAGGACTTCAGCCCGAGCGCGTCGATGTCGGACGAGCGGGGCTTGGCGTACTGGCCGGCAATGCGGGCCAGCTTGACCACCGGCATGCTGGCGCCGTAGGTGAGCACGACGGCCATCTGCAGCAGGGTGCGGATGTTGGCCCGGATGTGCGGTTCGGTGTTGTCGACGAACGTCTCGGCGCAGTCGCCGCCCTGCAGCAGGAACGCTTCGCCACGGGCGACGTCGGCGAGCAGACCCTTGAGCTTCTCGATCTCCGAGGCCACCGTGACCGGCGGAACGCTCTCGAGCACCGTGCGCATCGCCCTGGCGGCGTCGGCGTCCCAGCTCGGCTGCTGGACCGCAGGTTTGGCCAGCGCGGAGTCGAGGCGCTGACGCAGGTCCTCCGGCAGGGGCGGCAGATCGGGGAGCTGGTCGATGGGGATGTCGACGGTCCAGTTCACCCACTCATGGTAACCGGCGCGCGTACCCGCCTTCACCAGCGCGTTCGGCTAGGCCGAACCGGTCATCGTCCGGAAACGCAGCAGGTTGTGCCTGGCGTCGACCAGCGCGTCGTGGGCGTCGCGGGGCCGGGGCGGCATCCGCGGCGAACCGCGGTCCTCCCAGAACTGCCGCAGTTCGCGGGTGAACCGCGGGATCGCCGGCGGCAGCGCGGTCATCGGCCCCCACAGCTGGCACAGCACCACGTGGTCGTAGGCCCCCACCCACGCCCACAACTCGATCGGCTCGTCACCGTCGATGCCGAAGAAGTCCTCCAGCTCGGAGCGGATCTCGCGCCGGGACCGCCACGACTTCGACGCGGGCGACGGCAGCTTGGGCAGCACGTGCCTGCGCACCCAGGTGCCGGCCCGCTCCGGGTCGAACTCGGTGGACACGGCGTAGTACTCGCGGCCGTCCTCGGCGGCCACCCCGATCGAGATCAACTCGATGGTGCGGCCGTTGTCGATGAACTCGGTGTCGTAGAAATAGCGCACTACACGCCGGCTTTCTCGACTGCGGGAATCTTCTGCGGCGCCGGGGCGGCGTGGATCTCACGGTCCAACTGCTCGTTGACCTTTGCATCGTCGGGGAACTTGGGCATACCCGCGACGGCGTCCTGCAACCACAGTTTCGCCTGCACCACGGGTCTGCGCAGCCAGCGCTCTCGTTCGAGCGCCCTGTGCATCTTGCGCGGCCGGTTCGTATAACGCCAACGTGCCCACGGTGCGTGCGGCCGTGACAGCCGCACGGCGCCGACGACCAGCAGGGGCGTGATGAACATGCCCACCAGCCCGGTCCACACCTTGCCCTTGAACAGCACCACCACGGCCAGCATGAGTGTCGCGGCGGCCAGCACGATGACGGTCGCCCGTGCCACCACGCTGTGGTCGTCGCGCCAGATGCCGATGTCGAAGAACGACAGCGGGTTGAAGCCGAGAATCAGCAGGCCGGCGACCGCCACCGCGGCGAACACCGCATCCACCGAGGTGCGGCCGTCCTCGGACCAGTACACGTCCTGCAGATGCAGGATGAGGGCGAACTCGTCGAGCACCAACGCGGCACCCACCCCGAAAAGGATTGCCGCCGCCGTGAATTCGGGTACTCCCCCGTTGACGGCCAGCGTCACCATCGTGAGTCCCGACACCATCACCAGAACCACCCCGATGACCACATGGTGGATGTGGGTGCCACCCGCCCCGGAGATGTTGCGGGGTTGCCACCACCGGCGGGGGGCGTCGCTGTCCGCGTGACGTCTGATGTAGCGCACGATCGTGCGCGTCACGAAGAAGGTGAGGATGAAGGCGACCAGGCAGCACAGCAGCGGCAGGCGATCACGCGTGAGGAAGTCCAGCTGCAGGGTCGGGTGCACGCCGGAAAACTTACGCCGACCTGCGCGTGGCGCGACCGGGATACCGGCCGACTCGCCGGGGGTCACCGATAGTCTGGTCGCGACATGAGTACTCGGCGGTCGCCTGCTTGGGCGCCAACCCTCGCCTGGCGGACGTTCTGCCTCCTCACCCTCGTCGCGCTCGGCTGGGCCGGCTGGCGGATGCTCGGACACGCGCCGTACCGGATCGACATCGACGTCTACCGGATGGGCGGGCGGGCCTGGCTGGACGGCAGCCCGCTCTACGCCGACGGCGCGATGTTCGCCACCCAGGGCGGCCTCGACCTGCCGTTCACCTATCCCCCGCTCGCGGCGATCGTCTTCTCCCCGTTCGCGGTCATGTCGCTGCCGGCGGCCAGCGTGGTGATCAGCGCGATCACCCTGCTGCTGCTGATCGTGGCGGTGCAGATCGTGCTGACCCGCCTGGATGTGTGGTCGGTCAGCCGGGTGACGTCGCAACCGGCGTGGTTGCGGCGCCTGTGGCTGGCCGCCGCCGTCGTCGCCGTTGCGGTGGTCCACTTCGAGCCGATCGAGGCGAACTTCGACTTCGGCCAGATCAACGTCGTGCTGATGACACTGGTGATCGCCGACTGCGTACCGCGGCGCACCCCGTGGCCGCGCGGCGTGCTGGTCGGATTGGCGATCGCGCTCAAACTCACCCCCGCCGTGTTTCTGCTGTATTTCCTGCTGCGCCGCGACACCCGCGCACTGCTGGTGAGCGTGGTGTCGGTGATCGTGCTGACCCTGCTCGGGTTCGCGCTGGCCTGGCGGGACTCGTGGGAGTACTGGACGGAGACGGTGCGCAACACCGACCGGATCGGCACGGCCACCCTGAACACCAACCAGAACATCGCCGGTGCGCTGGCCCGGCTGGGCCTCGGCGAGGACCCGCGGTTCATCGTGTGGGTGCTGACGTGCTTCGCGGTGCTGGGGCTGACGGTGTGGGCGGCGCGGCGGGCGCTGCGGGCCGACGAACCGGTGCTGGCACTGGTCTGCGTGGCGATGTTCGGGCTGGTGGTCTCACCGGTGTCGTGGTCTCACCACTGGGTGTGGTCGCTGCCGACGGTGCTGGTGACCGCGGTGGTGGCCTACCGGAACCGGCACCGGGCGCTGGCCGTCGCCGGCGCGGTCGGCTTCGCGCTGGTGGTGTGGTCGCCGATCACCCTGCTGCCCGAACACCGCGAGACCTCGGCGGCGCTGTGGCGCCAGCTGGCCGGCGGCTCGTACGTGTGGTGGGCGTTGTTGGTGATCGTGGCCGCGGGCACGCTGTCCGCGCGCTCGACCCACCGCCCCGAACCGGTGACCGCGGCTCAGCCCGCGGCGGCCTCGGGCAGTCGCGCGGCCGGCTGAGCGACCGCGGTGCCCTCTTTGACGTCGGCGGCATAGAGGTCGACGTACTCCTGACCGGACAGCCGCATCAACTCGTACATGACCTCGTCGATCACGGCGCGCTCGATGAAACGGTTGCCGGCGAGGCCCTCGAACCGGGTGAAGTCCATCGGCTTGCCGAACTTGACCTCGACCCTGCCGAACCGCCACATCTTGCTGCCGGGCGGGTTGACCACGTCGGTGCCGATCATCGCGACGGGGATGACGGGCATCCCGGTCTCCAGGGCCAACCGGGCCAGGCCGGTCTTGCCCTTGTAGAGCCGGCCGTCGGGCGAGCGGGTGCCCTCGGGGTACATGCCGAGCAGCTTGCCCGCGTCCAGGATGCGCTGGGCGGTGTTCAGCGCGCTCTGCGCGGAGTCCGCGTCCGTCCGGTCGATCGGCACCTGGCCGGCGACGGTGTAGAACCACCGCTGGAACCAGCCCTTGAGGCCGGTGCCGGTGAAGTACTCGGCCTTCGCCAGGAACGTGATTCGCCGTTTCACCACCAGCGGCAGGTAGAAGCTGTCGGCCACGGCGAGGTGGTTACTGGCCAGGATGGCCGCTCCCGAACGGGGAAGATATTCCAGCCCTTGCACTTTCGGGCGGCCCAGCAGGGACAGCAACGGACCCATGAAGATGTACTTGAACAGCCAATACCACATGGGCCCTCCGCATCGGGTGCACCGGCCGGTGCTCTGCGACAACTTTACCCAGCCGCTGTGGACACGACCACAGCAGCGACGTCACTCCTGCACGGTCACCGGAATGTGCTGGTAACGCCCCGGTCCCGGGGGTGGCGGCGGCTCGTCGGAGGACGGCGGAGACGGGGGCTGCGGCGGTTCCGGAGGAGGCGGCGGACCGGCCGCGTCGATGTCGTCGACCAGCGCGCGCAGCACGTTGAGCAGTGCGACGCTGTGTTCGGCGACGACGTTGAGCAGCGGGTGCTGCTCCCCCTGGACCAGCGCGGCCAGCGCACACACTGGGCACCACACCTGCTGACAGTTGCCGGCCCGCTCCCCGCTGCCGGCCGCGCGCGCGGCGGCGAACCGGATCGCCGGGTCGACGCGGGCGAGGATCGCCTGCGCGAGCGCCTTGAGCTCGGGTCCGAGGTCGGAATGATCAGCGGTCACGCCGGCCACACCTCCGGATTCGGTCGAAATCGCACCGTCAGCTCGCTTCCCCGCAGTGCCGCGTCGGTGACGATGCACCTGCGCAACACGGATGCGAGTCGGACCCGGCGCCGCATACCGCCGGCACCGATGATCAGGTCGTCGTCGACTCGGCCCAACGTGAGCCCGGCGGAGTCGACCTGCGGCAACTCTAGCCGCAACCGGTACACCGCATCGAGGCCGGTTCCCGACTCCCGATCGACTATCGGGCGCACGGGTGCCGGCGGTGCGGAACCGTCGCGCCGGCGAGCGGCGTCGAGCAGTTCACTGAGCGCCTTGGGCCCGATCGGCTCGCCCGCCAGATGCGGCACCAGGACCAGCGCCACGTCGCCGATCGCGGTGTCGAGGTGGTCGAGCACCGCCTTCTGCTCGGAGATGCGTTCGGCGTACCAGTCGAACGCCGGATGTTCGGGCAGATTCCGATATTCGAACGAATCGTCCTGCAGCAGAACCTGATTCACGATCAACTCCGCGACGCGGACCCCCATCAGCGCCAGCGAGCCCAGCGTGCGGGACGCCTCGGCGGCCACCACCCGCTCGGCGGTGAGCACCAGGTGCGCGCTGACCTGCGACGCGTCGGTGAGCAGCACCCCCAGCCGCTGGGCGGCCGCGTCGATCCGCTCGACGAGGCCCACCATCGCGGCGGACGGCGCGTCGTCGGCCGGCCGGGACAGGCGGCGATGGCGCGGCCACGCCCGCTCCAGGTAGAGCGCGAGCGTGCCCGGCAGGGTGAGCATGCGCAGCGCGTCCGCGGTGGAGGCGCAGTCGACCACGACGTGTTCCCACCGGCCGCTGGCGGCCAACTCGGCGACCTCGTGCAGCCCGAGCACCTCCTGCACCCCGGGCAGCGCGGAAAGCTCTTCGGGCGCAACCTCTCCCAGGTCGGAGTCGGGGAACCGCGCCGAGAGCGGCCCGGCGACCTCCCGCCAGCGCTCGGTCAGCAGTGCCAGCGTGTCCAGTGCGAGTGCGTCGAGCGAGCCGCCGGCGTCCGGTGTGCCCGCGTCGAGTTCGGCGAGGATGCGGGTCGGTTCCCGCTTGCCGGTCGGGGGGACCGCCACACCCAGGACGTCACCGGTGGAATGCGCCTGGTCGGTCGAGACGATCAGCACCCGTCCGCCCGCCCGCGCCTCGCGGACGGCGGTCGCCGTCGCGAGCGTGGACTTACCTACCCCGCCCTTGCCGACGAACAGGCTGATGCGGCCCGTGGCGCCACTCGGGTTCACTCAGCCTCGGCCCGTTTCTTCAGATCCTTGAGCGCGGTCTCGGTCAGCCGGCGCTCCGCCTTGCGTTTGAGGAGGCCGATCATCGGGATCATCAGGTCGACCGCGAGCTCGTAGGTGACGTCGGTGCCCGACCCCTTCGGGGTGAGCCGGTAGGCGCCCTCCAGGGATTTCAGCAAAGAGCTCGAGACCAGCGTCCACGTCACCGAGTTCCGGTCGGCGGGCCACTCGTAGGCCAGCACCATCGTGTCCTTGAGGACGGCGGCGTCGAGTACCAGGCGCGCGGTCTTCGGATAGCCGTCGGCGTCGGTGTCGAGCACCTCGGTCTCCCGGTACTCCTTGACCCAGTCGGGATAGGACCCGATGTCGGCGATGACGTCCATCACCGTCGCAGGATCGGCATCGATGTAGATCGTCTGCGCCGTCTTGTCCGCCACGTGCCCCGCCCTCCTCAAGCCGAAATGTACCCTCACGTCCGCGGCTGAACCCACCGTCAGGCCAGCCGCGACACCCCCACCGGCCGCGATGCCTCCAGGGTCCGCTTGAGCTCGAACGCCATCTTCTTACCCGCCACCCGCCGGTCGTGGTTGAGTTTGGCGAGCTTCATCCTCGCCAGTTCTCGGGCCGAGGCGCCCGCCGGTTCGGCGTGCAGGAAGTAGTGCAGGATCACGCCGTCGAGGGACGGCTCGAGCCAGACCTCCATGGTCCCGATCAGCGCGCCGGTCACCGTCCAGCGGTGTCCGACGGCGCCGCGGTCCTCGACGACGGTCAGGCGCAGGTCCGGCCACCAGCGCCGCCAGTTGGCCGGTTCGGCGACGACCCGGCCCACGTCGGCGGGATCGGCGGCAACGAACGTCTCGTCGGCGATCTGGATGCTGTTCATCGTCCTCCAAGCTTCACACACGACCGCGAACCGCCGAGCGGGGGCCGACTACGCTGAGCAGCGTGCCTGAGTTCAGTGTGCCCGCGCCGTTCACCGTAGGAGAACACGACACCGTTGTGAGCGCCGTGTTCGACCACGAACGCGACGACCCCGACCACGTCATCTTCCGGCGGTTGGTCGACGGCGCGTGGACCGATGTCACGTGCGCCGAAGCCGCCGCCCAGATCCGTTCGGTCGCAATGGGTTTGATCGCCTCCGGCGTGCAGCCGGGTGACCGCGTCGCGCTTCTGTCGGCGACCCGCTACGAGTGGCCGATCATCGACTTCGCGATCCTGGCCGTCGGCGCGCTGACCGTCCCCATCTACGAGACGTCCTCGACCGAACAGGTCCGCTGGGTGCTCTCGGACTCGGGCGCGGTCCTGGCGATCGCCGAGAACGAGACCCACGCCGGCAGGATCGGGCAGCTCAAGGGCGACCTCCCGGACCTGCGCACGGTGCTGTGCATCGAGGGGTCGGGGCCCGGTGCGCTCCAGGTGCTGACCGAGGCCGGCCGGGACCTGGCGCCCGAGGAGCTCGACAACCGGCTGGCCGGCATCCGCTCCACCGAACCGGCCACCATGATCTACACCTCGGGCACCACCGGCAGGCCGAAGGGCTGCCAGCTCACCCACGCCAACCTGGTCTACGAGATCCGCGGCGCCAAGAGCTGCTTCCCCACCCAGTTGGCCAAGGGTGAGCGGATGCTGGTGTTCCTGCCGCTCGCCCACGTGCTGGCCCGGGCCATCACCATCGCGGCGTTCGCCAACAAGGTGACGCTCGGCTTCACCAGCGACATCAAGAACCTCGTCCCGATGTTCGGGGTGTTCAAGCCGACGCTCGTGGTGTCGGTGCCGCGGGTGTTCGAGAAGGTCTACAACACCGCGGAGCAGAACGCCCGCAGCGACGGCAAGGGCCGCATCTTCGACGTCGCCGCCGCGACCGCGATCGAGTACAGCCGCGCCATGGACACCGGTGGGCCCGGGCTGCTGCTGCGTGCCCGCCACGCGCTGTTCGACAAGCTGGTCTACGGCAAGCTGCGCGCGGCGCTCGGCGGCGAATGCCGGGCAGCCATCTCCGGCGGCGCGCCGCTGGGCGCCCGCCTCGGCCACTTCTACCGCGGTGTCGGCCTGACCATCTACGAGGGGTACGGCCTGACCGAGACCAGTGCCGCGATCACGGTCAACCGGGTCGACGACATCAAGATCGGTTCGGTCGGAAAGTTGTTGCCCGGCAACAGCATGCGGCTCGCCGACGACGACGAGCTGCTGGTCAAGGGCGGCGTGGTGTTCGGCGGCTACTGGCGCAACGAGGAGGAGACCGCGAAGGTCCTCCACGACGGCTGGTTCCACACCGGTGACCTGGGCGCCATCGACAGCGACGGGTTCCTCACCATCATCGGGCGCAAGAAGGAGATCATCGTGACCGCCGGCGGCAAGAACGTCGCGCCGGCGATCATGGAGGATCAACTGCGGGCCCATCCGCTGATCAGCCAGGCCATGGCGGTCGGCGACGCCCGGCCGTTCGTCGGCGCGCTGATCACCATCGACGTCGAGGCGTTCGAGGGCTGGAAACAGCGCACCGGGAAGGACACTGCCGCGTCTGTCGGTGATCTGGCCACCGACCCGGAGCTGCTCGCCGAGATCGACGCCGCGGTCCGGGAAGCCAATCAGGCGGTCTCCAAGGCCGAGGCGATCCGCAAGTTCCGCATCCTGCACGTCGACTTCACCGAGGACACCGGCGAACTAACCCCGACGCTCAAGGTCAAGCGCAAGGTCGTCGTGGAGAAGTTCGCCGCTGACATCGAGGCGCTCTACTCGGGTTAGCCCGCCCCGCCGGAGACCATCAGCGACACCAGGTCGAAGACGACGGTTGCCGCTGCGACACAGGTGATCTCGGCATGGTCGTAGGCCGGGGCCACCTCGACCACGTCACCGCCGACGATGTCGAGCCCGTGCAGCCGCCGCAGCATGCGCAGCAGTTCGCGGGCGGTGAGGCCGCCGGATTCCGGGGTGCCGGTACCCGGGGCGAACGCCGGGTCGAGCACGTCGATGTCGACGGACAGATAGACCGGGACGTCGCCGACACGGCGGCGCACGGTGTCCACCGCGGCGTCGATGCCGATGACGTCGAGGTCGCCGGCCCGGATGATCTTGAAACCCATCTCGGCGTCGTCGCGCAGGTCCATCCGGTCGTAGATCGGTCCGCGGATGCCGACGTGGATGGAATGGTCCTCGACCAGCAGGCCTTCCTCGAATGCCCGGCGGAAGATCGTGCCGTGGGTGACCGGGGCGTTGAAATAGGTGTCCCAGGTGTCCAGGTGGGCGTCGAAGTGCACGAGCGCCACCGGACCGTGCACGGCGTGCAGCGCGCGCAGGTTCGGTAGCGCGATGGTGTGATCGCCGCCGATGGACACGATCCGGCGGTCGCCGCCGCCGAGGATGTCCGCGGCGTGGCGCTGGATCTGCCGGCACGCCTCGGTGATGTCGTAGGGCGTGACGGTGACGTCACCGGCGTCGACGACCTGGACCCGCTCCAGCGGCGCGACTCCGAGTTCGACATGGTAGCCGGGACGCAGGGTGCGGGCGGCCTGGCGCACCCCCATGGGGCCGAACCGCGCACCCGGCCGGTACGAGGTGCCGCCGTCGAACGGGACGCCGAGGATCGCGATGTCGTAATCGCTGACCTCGCCGATGTCGGCGATCCGGGCGAAGGTGCTCTTCCCGGCGTAGCGAGGCACCTCGGTGGCGGGCACGGCGCCCAGGATGTCGTCGGTCATGGTCTCGCTTTCGCGGGTGGTCGGAACGCACATCCGACCACGACTCCCGGCCCCCCGCACGCCGGAACAGCGTGAACTTCAGAGCAGTTCGGTCAGCCGGGCGGCGCGGGTGGGCCACTGCCAGTTCTCGAGTGCCCACCTCCTGCCCTCGGCGCCCATCGCGGCGGCGCGGGCGGGGTCGGCCAGCAGATCGGCGACCGCGGTGGCGACGCCCGCGACGTCGGTGCCGTCGACGACGAATCCGGTCTCCCCGTCACGCACGGTCTCCGGTGCACCGCCGGAGCGGCCCGCCACGACCGGCACCCCGGTCGCCGACGCCTCCAGGTACACGATGCCGAGGCCCTCGACATCCAGGCCGGCGCCCCGGGTGCGGCACGGCATCGCGAACACGTCGGCCATCGCATGGTGGGCGGACAATTCGTCGCCGGGCACGCCGCCGGTGAACCGCACGTGGTCCCCGACGCCGTGCTGCTGGGCCTGGCGTTGCAACGCCGTGCGATAGGGCCCGCCGCCGACGATCACCAGCACCGCTCCCGGTACCCGCCGCCGGATCGCGGGCAGCGCCCGGATCAGCATGTCCTGCCCCTTGCGGGGCACCAGCCGCGACACGCACACCACGACCGGGCGCTCACCGAGGCCGTAGCGGGCCCGCAGCTCCGCGCGTGCGGCCGGATCGGGGGCGAACCGGTCGGTGTCCACCCCCGGCGGGAGGTGCTCCAGCGCCGCGTGCGGCCCGAACGCCGAGGCGAACCGGCCGCGCGTGTAGCGACTGACGAAGGTCACCACATCGGTGTCGTCGCCGATGCGGCGCAACGCCGTTCGGGCCACCGGCAGCATCGACCAGCCCACTTCGTGGCCGTGGGTGCTGGCGATCACCCGGGCGGCGCCCGCACGCCGGGCGATCGGCGTGAGCAGTGCCAGCGGTGCTGCCGCGCCGAACCACACCGTGTCGATGTCCCGGCTGGCGATCAGTCCCCGCATCCGGCCCGCCACCGAGGGTTCGGGCAGCATCAGGGTGCCGGGATGGCGGACCACCTCGAACGCGGCGGCCCGGTCGTAGTCGGCGGCGTTCTTCCACGCCGGCGCGTAGACCGTCACCTCGTGCCTGCCTGCCGCCACGACATGCTCGACGAACGCCTCGAGATAATTCTGGATGCCGCCGGCACGCGGCGGAAAGTCGTTGGTGACCAGCAGGACCCGGGACATCGAGCCCAGATTAGCGGTCAGCCCTGCGGCCAGTGCCGCCACGCGGCCAGCACCGCGTCGAGGTCGGCGCCCAGCGTGTCGCGGACCGCGGTGGCCACGTCGGAATGGCCGGGGCCGCAGGCCTGCACGTACAGCGCCCGCAGCCGCTGTGGGCCGTACCGCTCGGCGACGTAGGAGGCGAACCGCCAGGCCCGGTCGTACGCCAGCGCCCGGGTGGGCCCCGGCGTGTCGAGATCGCGGTCGGACGGCAGGGCGGTCTGCGCGTCGGCGATGTACGCCGCCGCCGGTGGGCGGGCGAGGTAGTCGGCGACGCCCTCGGTCAGCCAGCGCGGTGCGTCGGCGGCGGTGTCGTCCCGCACGGCGTGGTGGAACAACTCGTGGCGCACCACGATCCGCAGGTCCTCGTCGGACATGGTCGCGGCGCCGGGCGCGAAGACGATGCGCTCGGCGGTGGTCGCGGCCGCGATATCGGCTCCCCCGCCTGCGAGCGCGGCGAACTGGCGGTCGGATCCCGTCGCGACGACGGCGACGTCGCGCCGCCAGTCGGGGCCCCAGAACCTGCTCACCGCATCGGCGGCGGCGGGAAGCTCCGCGGCGATCCGGTTCAGCAGCGGTGCGCTGTGTGCACCGCCGAGCGCGATGAGCTCAGCGTGCCTGCCGTCGGGTAACTGCATCGTCGTGCTCGCCGGTCCGGTCGCAGCCGGTG
This sequence comes from Mycolicibacterium litorale, assembly GCA_050205415.1. Classification (GTDB taxonomy): domain Bacteria; phylum Actinomycetota; class Actinomycetes; order Mycobacteriales; family Mycobacteriaceae; genus Mycobacterium; species Mycobacterium litorale_C. Next base: position 539 of record JBNMQY010000005.1, on the reverse strand, counting down.
GATCGGCGACCTCCGCCAGCGGCGGCGCGGGCGGCGGCCCGGTCCGGCCGAGCAACAGGACCGCGAAGAGGAACTCGGCGAGCAGGAGGCCGAGGAGGAGCCGTCGCGGCCTGATGACGCCGTCCTCTAGTAGCGGCGGACGTTGTGGATCGGCGCGTTGTCGACCGGGGCGACGCGCACCGGCGTGCCGTAGGTCGAGGCGTGCACCATCATCCCGTCGCCGATGTAGATGCCGACGTGCGAAGCGTCGGAGTAATAGGTGACGAGGTCACCCGGCTGCATCTGGTCCATCGACACCGGTTGCCCGCCGCGGGCCAACGCCTGGCTGGAGTGCGGCAGCGAGATGCCCTCCTGCTGGAAGGCCCACATCACCAGTCCCGAGCAGTCGAACGCGTTCGGGCCGGAGCCGCCCCACGAGTACGGCGAGCCGATGCGGCTCAGCGCGGCCTGGACCGCGACGGCGCGGGTGGCGCCACCCGGCGGCGGAGCGATGTCGCCGGGCGGGATCGCGGCGGGCGGGGCGGCGAGCACACCCGGAT
>JBNMQY010000004.1:0-247388 GCA_050205415.1 Mycolicibacterium litorale | reverse complement strand
CATCATCTGGACCGCCCCTACCGGCCAGACCTACACCACCCACCCCGGCAGCATGCTGCTGTTCCCTACCCTGTGCACCCCCACCGCACCAGCGCCCGTCAAGCCGGTCACCGAACCGAGCCCCGACCGCGGCCTCAAAATGCCCTAACGCCGCCGCACCCGCGCACAAGACCGCGCCGCCGCATCCAAGCCGAACGCAAAATCAACGACCACCTCATCGCCGAGCGCAACAAACCCCCACCGTTCTGACGGCGGCAGGACGTCCTACAGCCGGTTCTGCGTGGCGATCGAGTTGTCGGTCGTGCGCAGCGGACGGATCAGCGCGTCTTGGCTGAACGACGCGAGGAGCTCACCCTCCTCGGTGTGCACCGCACCGCGCACATACGACATGCCCGCGCCGACCTGGGTGCTCTCGTGGGTGTAGAGCAGCCAGCCGTCCCAGCGCACCGGCTCGTGGAAGCTCACGCTGATCGTCATCGGCGCCGTCGACACCGTCAGGTGCGCCTGCGCAGTGCCGATCCCCTCGTGCGCCCGCATCGTCGTCGAAATCCCCAGGTGCCCAGTGAAATACGCGATCAGCGCCTTCGCCAGGTCGTCGCGCTGCGGGACCGGGTCGTAGTGCAGCCACGCATACAGCTCGGGCGGACCGACCTCGTCGGGGCTGTTCACATCGACCACGTCGACCAGCCGCACCTCCCGGCCCACCATCGGCATCTCACAGTGGTTGGCCTCGGCCGGCGGCGCCACCGCCGGGCGGGGCAGCTGATGGCGGATCACATCACCCGACGGCACGTCGGTGAACACCGTGACGCTGATGCAGCGCTTCCCGTTCTGCGACGCCGACACCACCGCGGTGGCCGTCGACCGCCCCTCCGACACCACGTCGATCTCGAAATCCACCGGCGGTCCGACCAGCACCACCCGCGAGAACACCGCGTACGCCGAGCGCACCGACTTGTCCGGGAACCGCTTGGCCACCGCGACGATCGCCTGCGCCAGCACCTGAGTGCCCTCGACCACCTGCCGCTCGTCGGCCGCGGCCACACCGGTCTGCGCGGTGAACCGATTCTCGCCGGCGGGCTGCGCATCGAACAGGTCGAGCAACATCTCGACCGTCCACTGCCCCTGCGCCGTCTCCTGTGTCGATTCGGTGGTCATATCGTCAAGCCCCTGTCCCGTGGTCGTCGCTGCACCCTACCGAGACGCTACATAGCCTTCTGCGAAAGCGGTAACGTCATTCTCCATGGCGAAGCCCACCGGGCAATCGAGCGCCGTCCGCGACGACGTGGCGTCGCGCCCTGAACGGTTCATGCGCTCCGCGCTGGCGATCCTCGGCGAGACCGGTCGCACCGACTTCACGGTGCTCGAGGTGGTGGAACGCTCGCGCACCTCCCTGCGGTCGTTCTATCAGCACTTCTCCACCAAAGACGAGCTGTTGCTGGCGCTGATCGAACGCATCATGGCCGAATCGGCCCGCCACTGGCGCGCCGATACCGACTGTCTTCCCGGACCCGCCGCGCTGCGCGCCCTCATCGACCGCATCTGCGTGCCGCCCGGCTCGGATGCCCAGGACCGGGTGAACCGGGGGCTGACCTCGTACAACGATCGCCTGGCGGAGACCATGCCGCAGCAATACGCGACCGTGCTCGCGCCGTTGCACGCGCTGATCGCCGACATCATCCGCCGGGGTGTCGCCGACGGCGACTTCCGCGGCGACATCGACCTGGACGCCACCTCGGCCCTGATCATGCAGCTGGTGCTGGGCGCGATGCGCCTGCGGGTGCTCGGCGCCGAACTATCCGGCGCCCCGGTCGACCCCGGGCACATCTATGACTTCTGTGCACGCGCTCTGGACGCCCGAGGACCCGGTGGTAATGTCATTACCGCTTGACGCCAATGTGACTTCCAGGAGGCGGATATGCCATCTCGCGACCTGTCTTTTCCGGTGTTCGACGCGGACAACCACTTCTACGAGCCCAAAGAGGCGTTGACGCAGTTCCTGCCGGACCACCGCAAGGGCGTCATCGACTACATCGACGTGCGAGGCCGCACCAAGATCGTGGTGCGCAACCACATCAGCGACTACATCCCCAACCCCACCTTCGAGGTCGTCGCCCGCCCCGGCGCCCAGGAGGAGTACTTCAAGCACGGCAGCGGCGGTAAGAGCTTCCGCGAGGTGATGGGTAAGCCGATGAAGGCGATTCCCGCCTTCCGCAACCCCGAGGCACGCCTCGAAGTGCTCGACGGACTCGGGCTCGACTACACGATCATGTTCCCCACCCTGGCGAGCCTCGTCGAGGAACGACTCAAGGACGATCCCGACCTGATCCTCGACATCATCCACGCACTCAACCAGTGGATGTACGAGACATGGCAGTTCGACTACGAGGGGCGGATCTTCTCCACGCCGGTCATCAACCTCGGCGTCGTCGACCGCGCCCTCGAAGAACTGCAGTGGTGCCTCGAACGCGGCGCGAAGACGGTCCTCGTTCGCCCCGCTCCCGTCCCGGGCTACCGCGGCACCCGCTCCCTCGGATTGCCCGAGTTCGACCCCTTCTGGGAGGCCTGCGTCAACGCCGGCATCCCCGTCTGTATGCACGCCTCCGACAGCGGTTACGCCCAGTACCTCAACGACTGGGAACCCGCCGAGGAGTTCCTGCCCTTCAAGCCGACCGCGTTCCGGATGGTCGCGATGGGCAAGCGGCCCATCGAGGACACCATGGCGGCACTGGTGTGCCACGGCGCCCTCACCCGCAACCCGGATCTGCGCGTCCTGTCGATCGAGAACGGCGCCTCCTGGGTGCCGTACCTCTTCTACCAGTTCAAAGACGTGTACTCGAAAATGCCGCAGGAGTTCCCCGAGGATCCGATCCAGGCGTTCAAGCGCGGCGTGTACGTGGCCCCGTTCTGGGAGGACAACTTCAAACAGATGGCGGACCTGATCGGCGTCGACCGGGTCATCTTCGGATCCGACTGGCCGCACCCGGAAGGCCTGGCCGACCCGATCCGGCTGGTCGACGATCTCGAGGAACACGGCCTGGACGAGGAAGGCGTGCGAAAAGTGATGGGCGGCAACCTGGTCGATCTGTTCAAGGTGCCCAACCAGATCGTCCACCGCCCCGACGTGCCCGCGCTCGTCATCGCCTGAGCACCTACAGAAAAGAGACACCGCGTCATGACGGAGGTCACCTCCCCGGAAAGCCTGCTGTTCGCCTCGACGGCACAGGCGTTCCTCGAGAAAGAGGCGTCACTGGCGCGGGTGCGCGAACTGCACGCCGGCGGCACGTCTTTCGAACCGCAGTGGTGGCAGCGCGCCGCCGAACTCGGGTGGGCCAGCCTGCTGGTGCCCGAGGAACTCGGCGGCGGCAGCGTCTCCGGTAACGGGGTGGCCGACCTCGCGCTCGTCGCGGAGCAGATCGGCAAGACCGTGGCCCCCGGTCCGCTGCATCCGGTCTCCACCGTATTGGCCGGCCTCGTCGACGCCGACGAACCGGAGCGTCACGCCGAATTGATCGAGTCCCTGGTCAGCGGTGAGGCGGTGGCGTCCTGGGCCGTCTACCAACCCGGCCGCGGCTGGTCACCGCACACCCCCGGCGTCACTGCGACCGCCACCGGTTCGGGCTTCCGCCTCGACGGAGCCGCCGACCGTGTCGAGGCCGGCGACCAGAGCGCCGCGCTGCTGGTGGTCGCCCGATGCGACGACGGGCTGCGCCAGTTCGTCGTCCCGACGGACGCGCCGGGCGTGACGGTCGAACCGCAGCGCTCGATCGACCTCGTCAAAGGCTATGCCCGCGTCCAGTTCTCGGGTGTTGAGGTCGACGAGTCGGCAGTGGTCGGCACGCCCGAGCAGACGCCGGCGCTGATCGCCCGCCAGAGCCAGATCGCCCAGGTGCTGCAGTGCGCCGAGGTGGTCGGCATCCTCGGCGCGGTCGTGGACATGACCGTGCAGTGGGGTTTCGACCGCCATTCGTTCGGCCGACCGCTGGCGTCCTATCAGGCGCTCAAGCACCGTTACGCCGACCTCAAGATCGGCCTGGAGGCGTGCCGGGCGACAACCCGCGCCGCTGTCGCCTCGGTGGCCGCCCGGTCAGCCGACGCCGAGTTCAACGTCAGCGCCGCGAAATCCTATGTCGGAGAACACGCTTCGCCGATGATCCAGGACTGCGTGCAGCTGCACGGCGGTATCGGCGTGACCTGGGAGCACGACCTGCACCTGTATCTGCGGCGGGCGACGCTGTACCGGTCGATGTACGGCACACCAGAAGACCACAACCTGCGCGTCTACGCCCTCACCGAAGAGTTGGAGTCCGCCTCATGACCGAGACCCCCACGCGCGACCAGTCGGCATCCGCCGAGGCCGCCGAGTCGGTCGAGGAGTTCGGCGCCAGGGCCAGGGCATGGCTCGCCGACAACATGCCGCGCATCGATCCGGCCAACCCGCCGGACGCCGACCGCGGTGAGGAAGGCCCGTGGCTGCGCGCCCGGGAGCTGCAGCAGAAACTGCACGCGGGCGGCTTCGCCGGGATCTGCTTCCCCAAGGAGTACGGCGGCCTCGGCCTGCCGCTCGCCTATCAGCGGGCGTTCGACCAGGAGTCCAAGTCCTACGAACTGCCGATCATCCTCAACACGCCGACCTTCACGATCTGCGCGGCCACCATCCTCGACACCGGCAACGAAGCCCAGAAGCAACAGCACATCGGCGGCGCCAACCGGGGCGAGGAGATCCTGGTGCAGCTGCTCTCGGAGCCCAGCGGTGGCTCCGATCTGGCGGGCGTCATCACCCGCGCCGACCGCCGCGGCGACAAGTGGGTGATCAACGGCGCCAAGACGTGGAGCACCAGTGCCTTCGCCGCCGACTACGGACTCCTGCTGGCCCGCACCGACTGGGACGTGCCGAAACACGAAGGCCTGACGATGTTCCTGGTGCCGCTCGACGCACCGGGCATCACCATGCGCCGCATCAAACAGGTCGACGGCGGAAACGAGTTCTGCGAGGAGTTCTTCGACGACCTCGAACTCGGTGACGACGCGGTGGTCGGCGAGGTCAACAAGGGCTGGGAGGTCGCCTCGCGGCAGCTGTACCACGAGCGTCGCGCGGTCGGCGGAGGGTCCGAATTCGCCAGCGGCATCGGGCCGGAAGGGGTGACGGACCAACCGGTCGACTACGTCGAGCTGCTCGCCGCGACTGGACAGTCCGACAACGAACGCATCCGCGAGATGGCCGGGCGCGCGCTGGTCCGGCGCAAGGTGCAGGAACAGCTGATCGATCACGTGTACCACGGTGTGCTGGACGGCAGCCTGCCGCCTGCGGCCGGGTCGATCATCCGGATCACCCACGCCGAGTCGATCCAGTTCGAGATCGACACCGCGCTGGCCATCTCGGAGAGCGCGGCGGTGGTCAACAGCGGTGACGGGCTGATCCGCTTCGGTGACCGCTATCTGTCGCGGCAGACCGCGTCCCTGGGCGGCGGCACCACCGAGATCGCCCGCAACATCATCGGCGAACGCGTCCTGGGCTTCCCCCGCGAACACGCGGCCGACCGCGGGGTGCCGTTCAAGGACGTCAAACGCAACAAGACCTGACGACCCTCAGAACAGCGTCGCCTGCACCGGGGCCGCAGCGGCAGGTGCGGCGGCCAGAAGCGGCTCCACACGCCGGCGCTCACCGGTCAGCCCGTGCTTACGCAGCAGCGGGGCCGCGCGGGCACGCAGCATCTCGCGGTAGTCCGCAGGCAGATAGGCACCTCGCCGGTAGAGCGCGCGATACTCCCCGACCAGCTCCGGATGGGCGTCGGCCAGCCACGACATGAACCAGCCGCGGGTCGAACCCCGCAGATGCAACCCGAAGACCGTCGCACTACCGGCACCGGCCGCCGCGATCTCGCCCAGCAGGTGGTCGAGGTGTTCCACCGAATCGGTCAGCCGCGGCAGGACGGGCGCCACCATCACATGACAGTCCAGGCCGGCGTCCCGGATGGCGGCGATCAGCGCCAGCCGCGCCTGCGGCGACGGTGTTCCCGGTTCCACGGAGCGGTGCAGCTCCGGGTCACCGACGGCCAACGACACCGCCACGCTCACCCGCACCCGCTCGGCCGCCTCGGCGATCAGCGGCAGATCCCGGCGCAGCAGCGTGCCTTTTGTCAGGATCGAGAACGGTGTATGCGAATCGCGCAGTGCACCAAGGATTCCCGGCATCAACGCGTAGCGGCCCTCGGCGCGCTGATAGGGGTCGGTGTTGGTGCCGAGCGCGACCGTCTCCCTGGTCCACGACGGCCGGCGCAGTTCCCGGCGCAGCACGTCGACGACGTTGGTCTTGACGACCACCTGGGAGTCGAAATCGGCGCCGTTGTCGAAGTCGAGGTATTCGTGGGTGGGCCTGGCGAAACAGTACCGGCAGGCGTGTGAGCAGCCGCGATAGGCGTTGACGGTGTACTGGAAGGGCAGCATCGAGGCATTCGGCACCTTGTTGAGCGCCGACTTACACAGCACCTCGTGGAACGTCATGCCCTCGAACTGCGGGGTCCGCACACTGCGGACGAACCCGATCCGCTGCAGGCCGGGCAGGGCGCCGTCGTCGACCTCGACGCTCTGACCGGCCCACCTCATGTGTTCATTCGAACGTAGGTTCGAGTCGCTGTCAAGTGCGTGGCGCCCGTGCTAGCCTGATCCGCAGAATGCTTTCTGCATTCGTACGTAAGTCGAAAGAAATCAAGAAATATGACACAGGGAACCGTGAAATGGTTCAACAGCGAAAAGGGCTTCGGCTTCATCGCTCCCGACGGCGGCTCTGACGACGTCTTCGTCCACTACTCGGAGATCCAGGGCGGCGGCTTCCGCACGCTCGAGGAGAACCAGCGGGTCGAGTTCGAGATCGGCCAGGGTGCAAAGGGTCCGCAGGCCACCTCGGTGACCGCGATCTAGCAGACTTCAACGAACTGTGGGCCGCCGGTTTTCCGGCGGCCCACAGTCGTTTTCATGGCTGGTTCGTCATCGCTTGTTCTTGTCCGGGGCGTCCGAGAACTCCGGATTCTGTACGGGCGCAGTCGATCCCTGCGCCGGCCTCGGTTCGTTGACGACGGGATGTGAAAACAGATCGCCGTTTTTCATTGGTGAAAACCCTTCACGAGTTTCTACTGAGCGGCCGTGATACCGGCCGGGAACACCGCTGGCGTGAGCGGCTCGTCCTCCACCATACGCTTCTCTTTCGCTCGGTCGTCACCAGGGACGTAACGCGCACTGCGTGCCGCTGCCACCATCGGACTGCACGACCACCACACCGTCCACGGCGATCTCGCAGTGGAAGTTGGGCGGGACCCGAAGCGCCCCGCTGGCACTCACCAACGCCCATTGGGCCGGGTCGCTCAACGTGGTCTGGAAAGTCCACGGGACGCCGGGACGCAGCAGCGTTTTCACGTTGGTCAGGTACCTCGACGAATCGGCGTCGAAGTCCGCCCGGCTCGGCGGTTCGGTTGCCAGAAAGTAGAGCTGCGCGTTGAGTTCGCTCTGCGCCACGACGGTGTACGTGACGGTGTGAGAGCCGGGTTCGACCGGCGGCTCGGCGTTGGCCGTCGCCGTCCCCGCCGCAAGTCCCGCCACCATGGCCACCGATGCCACCACTGTCCGCATGTGGGCTACATCGACCGGGTGGTCTACCCCGTTACAGCTCGCGGTAAAGCTGTAGCCCAGCAGGTTAATTTGTTCGTCACACACAGTCATTTCCCAGTAACACCGGCGTCTTAGGTTGCCGATGCGGCACCGCCACGGTGTCCATGCCCCCGCTGTTGACTCAGGGAAAGGCTCTACATGCGACTACCAGGACGCTCCCCGTTCCACAGATCCGCTCTTGCCGCGGGAAGTCTGGTGGTCGTGACCAGCATGTTGCTGGCCGGCTGCGGAAGCAAGGCGACCGACACCGATGCGGCGAGTGCCGAGTCCTGCGTGGACACCTCGGGACCGAACGTCAAAGTCGGCTCACTCAACTCGCTTTCGGGCACGATGGCCATCTCGGAGGTCACCGTCCGCGACGCCATCAAGCTCGCCGTCGACGAGATCAACGGCGCCGGTGGCGTGATGGGCAAGCAGATCCAGCTCATCGGCGAGGACGGGGCCTCGGAGCCCACGGTGTTCGCCGAGAAGGCCGAGAAGCTCATCAGCAGCGACTGTGTCGCCGCGGTGTTCGGCGGTTGGACCTCCTCGAGCCGCAAGGCCATGCTGCCGGTCTTCGAGAGCGCCAACTCGCTGCTGTACTACCCCGTCCAGTACGAGGGTCTCGAGGCGTCGAAGAACATCTTCTACACCGGCGCCACCACCAACCAGCAGATCGTGCCCGCCCTGGACTACCTCAAGGAGCGCGGCGTCAAATCGCTGTACCTGGTCGGCAGCGACTACGTCTTCCCGCAGACGGCCAACCGCATCATCAAGGCCTACGCCGGCGCCAACGGCATCGAGATCAAGGGCGAGGACTACACCCCGCTCGGTTCGACCGACTTCTCCACCATCGTCAACAAGGTCCGCACGGCCGACGCCGACGCGGTGTTCAACACCCTCAACGGGGATTCGAACGTGGCGTTCTTCCGGGAGTACCGCAACGTCGGTCTGACGCCGCAGGCGATGCCCGTGGTGTCGGTGTCGATCGCCGAGGAGGAGGTCGGCGGCATCGGCGTGCAGAACGTCGCCGGTCAGCTGACGGCCTGGAACTACTACCAGACCATCGACACCCCGGTGAACAAGGCGTTCGTCGACGCCTACAAGAAGGCCTACGGCGCGAACAAGCCGACCTCGGACCCGATGGAAGCGGCGTACGTCTCGGTGTACCTGTGGAAGAACACGGTCGAGAAGGCGCAGTCGTTCGACGTCAAGGCGATTCAGGACAATGCAGGCGGCGTCTCGTTCGACGCACCCGAGGGCAAGGTCACGATCGACGGCGAGAACCACCACATCACCAAGACCGCCCGCATCGGCGAGATCCGTCCCGACGGGCTCATCTACACGATCTGGGAGTCCCCCGGGCCGATCGAGCCGGACCCGTACCTGAAGTCCTACCCCTGGGCCGCCGGACTCTCCAGCTGAGTCGACAACCGCATGGACGTCCTGATCGGACAGCTGGCAACGGGATTGAGCCTCGGCTCGATCCTGTTGCTGGCCGCGCTCGGGCTCTCGCTGACCTTCGGTCAGATGGGGGTCATCAACATGGCCCACGGTGAGTTCATCATGGCCGGCTGCTACACCGCCTACGTGGTGCAGCAGATCATCTCCAACGCCGGTGCGTCGCTGCTGATCTCACTGGTGGTCGGGTTCTTCGTCGGCGGTGCGATGGGTGCGCTGCTGGAGGTGACGCTGATCCAGCGGATGTACCACCGTCCGCTGGACACGCTGCTGGTGACATTCGGCGTCGGGCTGATCCTGCAGCAGATCGCCCGCGACATCTTCGGCGCACCCGCGGTGAACGTCGTTGCACCGTCATGGCTTTCGGGCGGGGTTGAAATCCTCGGCGCCGTGGTGCCCAAGACGCGCATCTTCATCCTGGTGCTGGCCGTCCTCTGCGTCGCGGTGCTGGCCACCGTGCTCAAGACCAGCCCGATGGGCCGGCGCATCCGCGCGGTCGTCCAGAACCGCGACCTCGCCGAAACCAGCGGCATCTCGTCACGCAAGACCGACATCTCCACGTTCTTCATCGGATCGGGTCTGGCCGCCGTGGCCGGGGTCGCGCTGACGCTGATCGGGTCGACGAGCCCGACCACCGGGCAGAGCTTCCTGATCGACGCGTTCCTCGTGGTCGTCGTCGGGGGCCTCGGACAGATCAAGGGCACCGTGATCGCGGCGCTGGCGCTGGGCTTCCTGAACTCGTTCATCGAGTACAACACCACTGCATCGCTGGCCAAGGTGATCGTGTTCGTGATCATCGTGATCTTCCTGCAGGTTCGCCCCCAGGGCCTGTTCACCGTTCGGACAAGGAGTCTCGTGTGAGGACACTTCTCGGGCGCTGGCAGACGTGGGCCGGGTTCGGGGTCGCGGCGGTACTGCTGTTCGCGGTGGCCCCGGCGATCCTGTCGGACTTCCGGCTGGGGCTGCTCGGCAAGTTCCTGTGCTTCGCGATCGTGGCGGTCGGCATCGGCCTGGCCTGGGGTCGAGGCGGCATGCTGGTCCTCGGCCAGGGGGTGTTCTTCGGCCTCGGCGGCTACATGATGGGCATGCACCTGAAGATCTCCGACGCGCAACTGCGCGGGGACGACGTGCCCGATTTCATGCAGATCGCCGGGGTACGCGAATTGCCCGGATACTGGGCACCGTTCGCCTCTCCCGCCTTCACGCTGCTGGCCATCGTGCTGATCCCGACCGGGATCGCCGCGGTGCTGGGCTTCGGGGTGTTCAAGCGCCGGGTCAAGGGTGCCTATTTCGCGATCCTGTCGCAGGCGCTCGCCGCGGCGCTGGCCATCCTGCTGGTCGGCCAGACCGGTCTGGGCGGGAGCAACGGGCTGACCAACTTCCGCACCTTCTTCGGGTTCGCGCTCAATGATCCGGTCAACAAGCAGATGCTGTACTTCATCGCCGCGGCCGTCCTGCTCGTCGTGGTCGCCGTGGCGCGGCAGCTGATGCAGAGCCGGTACGGCGAGCTGCTCGTGGCGGTGCGCGACGGTGAGGAGCGGGTCCGGTTCCTGGGCTACGACCCCGCCAACATCAAGGTGGTGGCCTACACCGTGGCCGCCCTGTTCGCGAGCATCGCCGGAGCACTGTTCGCGCCGATCGTCGGCTTCATGGCCCCGTCGCAGGTCGGCATCCTGCCGTCCATCGCCTTCCTGATCGGCGTCGCGATCGGTGGCCGCACCACGCTGCTCGGGCCGGTGCTCGGCGCGATCGGCGTCGCGTGGGCGCAGACGCTGTTCTCCGAACGCTTCCCGTCGGAGTGGATCTACGCGCAGGGCCTGTTGTTCATCATCGTCGTCGGCTTCTTCCCCGCCGGCCTCGCCGGACTCGGCGTCCTGCTCAAGCGGCGCCGTAAGGCGAAACCCGAAGCGACAGAACCGGACCCGGAGCCCGAGAAGGTGGGAGCCGCCACGTGACAACCACCCCCGGCCTCGAACCCCTCGCCGGCGGAAACGCCGGAATGGGTGCGGAGTACCTCGAAGTGCGCGGTCTGACCGTCGATTTCGACGGCTTCAAGGCCGTCAGCGATGTGGACCTCACTCTGTTCCAGGGAGATCTGCGCTTCCTCATCGGTCCGAACGGCGCCGGTAAGACGACGGTCATCGACGCGATCACCGGTCTGGTAAGCGCCGCGGGATCGGTCAACAAGTCCGGTGTCGAACTGCTGGGCAAGAAGGTGCACCAGATCGCGAAATTGGGTGTGGGGCGGACCTTCCAGACCGCGAGTGTCTTCGAACAGCTGACGGTCCTGCAGAACCTCGACATCGCCGCGGGTGCGCACCGGTCGGCCTGGACGCTGTTGCGTCGCCGGCACGGCGTGTCGCCGGCCATCGAGGAGGCGCTCGACACCATCGGCTTGACCGAGATGGCAGAGAAACCGGCGGGCGTCCTCGCGCACGGACAGAAGCAGTGGCTGGAGATCGGCATGCTGCTCGTGCAGAACGCCGACGTCCTGCTGCTCGACGAACCGGTGGCGGGGATGAGCACCGAGGAGCGGGAGGAGACCGGAAACCTGTTGCGCCGCATCGGCGGACAGCGCACCGTCGTCGTCGTCGAGCACGACATGGATTTCATGCGGGCATTCGCCACCTCGGTGACCGTGCTGGCCCGCGGCCAGGTGATCGCCGAAGGGTCGGTCGCCGAGGTGCAGGCCAACCCGAAGGTGCAGGAGGTGTACCTCGGTACCGCCGCCGCCGGTGCGGACGGTATCGCGGACGAATTCGTCGAAGAAGGGTCATAGATGCTGCAACTCGTCGATGTCCGCACCGGATACGGGCGATCCGAGGTGATCCACGGCGCCAGCATCGAGGTGCCCGCGGACGGGGTGGCCGCGGTGATGGGTCACAACGGCGCCGGTAAGACGACGCTGCTGCGCGCGGCGGTCGGATTGCTCAAATGCACTGGCGGACAGGTGCTTTTCGAAGGCGAGAACATCACCAGACTGCGTCCGAGCGCGCGGGTGGCCCGTGGGCTGGCGTATGTGCCGCAGGGGCAGCAATCGTTCGGTCAGCTGACCACCGCCGAGAACCTGCAGGTGGTCGCCGACGGCCGCAAGAACGGTAAACAGTTGATCGACGAGCAACTCGATCTGTTCCCCGCGCTCAAGGAACTGCTGACGCGGCGTGCCGGACTGCTCTCCGGCGGCCAGCGCCAGCAGCTCGCGATCGCCCGCGCGTTGATCACCAGCCCGAAATGCCTGATCCTCGACGAACCGACCGAAGGAATTCAACCGTCGGTGGTGGCCGAGATCGAGGCGGCGATCACCGCGCTGACCGCACGCGGCGATCTCGGGGTGTTGCTGGTCGAACAACACATCGGCTTCGCGCTGGAATCGTCGCAGCGGTATTACATCCTGGAAGCCGGCCGCATCACGTCCACCGGCACCGGCGGATCGACGTCGGAAGCCGACGTACGCGCCGCGATGGCCATCTGAGTTCGGCGACGCCGACTCGGAAAAATAATCCGGGGAAAGTAAGGCTACGCAAAGTATTCGCAATCCGGATAGCGAACTAATTCCTTTTGCTAAGAATTTCCTGCCATCTTGCTTTTTCAAGTTTTTTCGGCTGAAATATCGCCCGGCAGTTCGCCTTCCGGTCGACTTCACCGGCCGGCTTCTCTTTGGCAAAAGGAAATTCATGTACGCAGCTATCCGCCCCCGGTTCGCGACCGGAATGGCATTGGCAACCGCCGGCATCATCGCGGTCTCGCCGGTGGTGGCGGCTCCCGGTCCCATCGGCGAGGTGACAGCTCCGGCGACCGTCGCCGCTGACACCGTGTTGTCCGCGATCGACAACCCGTTCCCCCTCTGGGATGCGGTCAACCAGGAACTCATCGCGAGCCTGCAGGCGATCGCCACCGACTTCCTCAGCCGTCCGGCGCCGATCCTCACCCAGATCGCCCGCAACCAGGTCACCAGCGCATCCGAGCTCGCCGAGATCGCCACCGAGTACGTCTCAGCGCTCGGCACCGCGGCATGGGAGGCCCCCGAGCGGCTCAACACCGCGCTCGCCGACCTGCTCGCCGGCGACGTCGACGGCGCCGTGCGAGAGCTGACGAATCTGGTGCGCTACCCCGTCACACTGACGGAATGGCTGGCCGGAGAGTCGTTTCCGATCCTGGTCCGGCCGATCGATCGGCTGATCGCCGTCGCGGCGGCCTCGCCCGGCGCGCTGAACATGATGGTCGACGCAGTGATGGTCGCCACGAGCACGTTCATCATGTCCGCCGTCGGCACCGTCGACGACGTCTGGCACGCCCTCAAGAAGCAGGACGTCGACCGTGCGATCAATGCCGTGCTCACCGGCGCGGCCATCATCCCGGCCACCGCGGTGGGGCTGGCCGTCGCCCCGATCCAGGGCTGGATCCAGGCCAGCCGGTTCCTCGCCCGAGCGGTGGCCACCACCGAAGGCCAGCACCACGACCCGGTCACCCCGACGCTCCCCAGGGCGTCGGTCGTCACCCTCGACGTTCCCGCATCGGAGGACGTCAAGGCAGTCGAAACCGTCAGTGCGGCAGACGAATCCGTGATCGAGGATGACACGGCACTCGAGGCGCCGGTGGAGGATGCCGCCGACGGTGACACCGTGGCCGGGGACCTCGCCGACACCGCGGCCGAGGAAGTAACCGCCGAGGAGACCGCCGCCGAAGAGGCAGCCGCCGGGGAGACCGCGGCCGACGACAACACCGGCGACGAGACGACCGACGACGGTGCCGCCGAGTCGGATGCGGCAGAGGCCGGGGACGCCGAGGGCGCCACGGAGTAAGACCGTATGACACGAACTTGCGCTGACACCCCCGAGTGCCGGCGCAAGTTCGTGGTCGTCGCGCATACTGCGCGCATGGAAAAGGCGCATCCGTGAAGGCCGTCAGCTGTGCACACGGCACGCTGTCGGTGATCGATCTCCCTACCCCGGCACCGGCGAAGGGGCAGATACTGCTCGACGTGCGGCGGTGCGGGATCTGCGGATCGGATCTGCACGCCAAGGACCACGCCGACGAGCTGACCGACGTCATGACCGCTGTCGGCTACCCCGACTTCATGCGCAGCGACACCCCGGTGGTCATGGGCCACGAATTCTGCGGCGAGGTGGCCGAGCGCGGACGCGGCGTCGGCAAGGAGTTCAGACCCGGCACGCCGGTCGTGTCGTTCCCGCTCGTCCGAGCGTCCGGTGGCGTCCACCTGACCGGGCTGTCGCCGCTCGCGCCGGGTGGCTTCGCCGAGCACGTCCTTGCCGAAGCCGCGATGAGCTTCGTCATCCCCAACGGCCTGGACCTCGGCACCGCCGCGCTGACCGAGCCGATGGCCGTCGCCCTGCACGCGGTGCGGCGCAGCGAGATCCGCAAACGCGACGTCGCGATCGTGATCGGCTGCGGACCCGTCGGCCTCGCGGTGATCTGCCACCTCAAGGCGCTCGGCGTCCGCACGATCGTCGCCAGCGACTTCTCCGCCACCCGCCGCACCCTGGCGACCCGCTGCGGGGCGCACGTCGTCGTGGACCCGGCCGTCGAATCGCCCTACGAGGCCACCGGTCAGCGCGGCGCGATCACCGCGGCCCCGCAACTCTACGAACTCGGTGTCGGCTCCATGGAGAAGTTGCGCCGCGTCCCGGGCTGGCAGCACCTCTACCGGGCCGCCGAGGCGCTGGGCGCCGCGGGGCCCAAACGTCCGATCGTGTTCGAATGCGTCGGCGTCCCCGGCGTGATCGACGGCATCGTCGCCGCCGCACCGCTGCAGTCCCGCGTCGTCGTGGCGGGGGTGTGCATGGGCGCCGACCGGCTGCACCCGGCGATGGCCAACGGCAAGGAGATCGATCTGCGGTTCGTGTTCGGCTACACCCCGCTGGAGTTCCGCGACACCCTGCACATGCTGGCAGAGGGAGAACTCGACGCGTCGGCGCTCGTCACCGGCAGCGTCGGGCTCGACGGCGTCGCGGCCGCCTTCGACGCGCTCGGATCGGCCGAGGCGCACGCGAAGATCCTCGTCGACCCGCGCAGCACCGCCGTCGCGCCCTAGCTCACGCGGGAAACGACCTCCGCCACGACGTTTTCGCGCGCCACCTCGGACTGGTCGCCGGTGCTGAGGTCCTTCACCTTCACCGCGGTGCTGCCCGGGTCGGCGATCAGCGCGATCGAGGCGCCTGTGCGGTCCGCCGACTTGAGCGCCGCCTTGAGGCTGCGATCGCCGTAGGCCACGTCCGCGCGCACGCCGGCGCGGCGCAGCTCCGCGGCCAGTACGGCGACGTCGACCTTCGCGTCGGGGCCGGACGGGATGCAGTACACGTCGACCCGCGCGGCCTCCCCCGCCGACTTGCCCTCGGCACGCAACGCCAGCAGGGTGCGGTCCACGCCGAGGCCGAACCCGATGCCGGACACGTCCTGTCCGCCGAGTTGGCGCATCAGACCGTCGTAGCGCCCGCCGCCGCCGATCCCGGATTGCGCCCCGAGACCGTCGTGGACGAACTCGAAGGTGGTCTTCGTGTAGTAGTCCAGGCCGCGCACCATCCGCGGATTGATCACGAACGGCACGCCGAGCGCCTGCAGGTGCGCCTGCACCGTCTCGAAATGCTGTTTGGCGCTGTCGGACAGGTGGTCGAGCATCACCGGTGCGTCGGCGGTCATCTCCCGGACGTGCGGACGCTTGTCGTCGAGCACCCGCAGCGGGTTGATCTCGGCGCGACGGCGGGTCTCTTCGTCCAGGTCGAGTTTGAACAGGAAGTCCTGCAACAGCTCCCGATACTGCGGCCGGCAGGTGTCGTCCCCGAGTGAGGTGAGCTCGAGCCGGAAACCGTCGAGGCCCAGCGACCGGAAACCGGCGTCCGCGACCGCGATCACCTCGGCGTCGAGCGCCGGATCGTCCACCCCGATGGCCTCGACGCCGACCTGCTGGAGTTGGCGGTACCGCCCGGCCTGCGGGCGCTCGTAGCGGAAGAACGGACCCGAGTAGCAGAGCTTGACCGGCAGCGCACCCCGGTCGAGGCGGTGCTGGATCACCGCGCGGATCACGCCGGCGGTGCCTTCGGGGCGCAGCGTCACCGAGCGGTCACCGCGGTCGGCGAACGTGTACATCTCCTTGGAGACCACATCCGTCGACTCCCCCACGCCGCGGGCGAACAGCGCGGTGTCCTCGAAGATCGGCAACTCCACGTCCCCGTACCCGGCCCGGCGCGCGGCCGTCAGCAGCGCATCGCGGACCGCGACGAACTGCGCCGACTCGGGCGGAAGGTAGTCCGGGACGCCCTTCGGCGCCTGGAAAGCGGTCTCAGTCACAGGGTGAGTCCTTCGAGGAACGGGTTGGTGCGGCGTTCGGTCCCGATCGTGGATTTCGGCCCGTGCCCGGGCAGCACCACGGTGTCGTCGTCGAGCACCAACAGTTTGGTCAGGATCGAGCCGAGCAGATCGCGTCCGCTGCCGCCGGGCAGATCGGTACGGCCGACGGAGCTGCGGAACAGGGTGTCACCGGTCAGCGCCACCGGTGACCGGTCCCCGCTCACCCGGAACACCACGGACCCGCGGGTGTGACCGGGCGTGTGATCGACGGTGACGGTCATCCCGCCGAGATCGAGCGTGTCGCCGTCCCGGTCGAGTTCGACCAGTTGGCGCGGTTCGCGGAACAGCGTGCCGACCACGAACCTGCCGACACCGCCGAGTACGCCGGAGCCGAATCCCTTCAGTGGATCGGTCAGCATGAACCGGTCCTCGGGGTGGATGTAGGCCGGGCAACCGTAGGTGTCGGCGACCTTCTGCGCCGACCAGATGTGATCGATGTGTCCGTGCGTCAGCAGCACCGCGGCAGGGGTCAGCCGGTGTTCGTCGAGGACGCTGCGCAACTGCGCCATCGCCCGCTGCCCGGGGTCGACGACGATGGCGTCCGACCCCGGTCGCTGGGCCAGCACGTAGCAGTTGCACGCCAACATGCCCGCCGGAAATCCGGTGATCAACACGTATGCCAGTTTCCCATGCCGGTCACGGTGCCCCTTTCCAGCGGGTCGTTCACCTCCCCCTCAGCAAGTTTTGGCACACTCGGTGCCGACCGGACGCGGATGAGACCGCGCAGACGAGGAGGACATCGGCGGTGCCGAGCAACGAACAGCGACGCGAGACGGCCAAACGCAAGCTCGAACGGCAGCTCGAACGCCGGGCGCAGCAGGAGCGCAAGCGGCGGATCGCCACGATCGCCGGTTCCGTCGTGGCCGCCGTGGTCGTGATCGCCGCGGTCGTGACGTTCGTCGTCATGAACCGGGACTCTTCGGACACCACCGCATCGGCACAGACCCCCACACCGACCACGTCGGCCGCCGCGCAGCCCAATGCCGAAGGTCAGCTGCCCGCGTTCGCGGCGCCCGCAGGCCTGGGCGCCGACTGCCAGTACCCGGCGGCGGAGTCGGCGAGCAAGCAGGTCAACCCGCCGCGCACCGGTCAGGTGCCCACCGAACCCGCCGAGGTCAGCGTCAGCATGACCACGAACCAGGGCAACCTCGGGTTGCTGCTGGACAACGCCAAGGCGCCGTGCACGGTGAACAGCTTCGCCAGCCTCGCCCAGCAGGGCTACTTCAACGAGACCCCCTGCCACCGGCTGACCACCAGCCCGACCCTGTCGGTGCTGCAGTGCGGTGACCCGACCGGCCAGGGCACCGGCGGACCCGGCTACGAATTCGCCAACGAGTACCCGACGAACCAATACCAGCCGGACGACCCCGCGCTGCAGGAAGCCGTGCTCTACCCGCGCGGCACGATCGCGATGGCCAACGCCGGACCCAACACCAACGGCAGCCAGTTCTTCCTGGTCTACAAGGACTCGCAGCTGCCGCCGGGCTACACCGTGTTCGGCAGGATCGACGACACCGGCCTGGCCACCCTGGACAAGATCGCGCAGGCGGGCGTCGCCGGCGGCGGCCAGGACGGCGCACCCGCGAACGAGGTCCAGGTCAAGACGATCCTGCTCGACTGATGAGCTACCCGCCGCCGGCCGGCTACCCACCGCCCTACCCCGGTGGATATCCGGCGCCGCGCCCGACCAACGGGTGGGCCATCGCGGCGCTGGTGTGCGCGTTCCTGTTCGCACCGCTGGGCGTCGTGTTCGGCCACGTGTCGCTGTCGCAGATCAAGCGCACCGGCGAGGACGGCCGCGGCCTGGCGATCGCCGGGCTGGTGATCGGCTACGTCATGACGGCGGTGACGGTCGTGGTCGTCGTGTTCGGTCTGTTGTTCCTGATGGCCGTCGCCGAGAGCGTCACCCAGATGCGCACCGACGGTTCGAGCCGCGTCACCGCGGCACCGGGTCCCGCGGACCGGCTGCCGGAGTTCGTCGCGCCGAAGAACCTGGGCGCCAACTGCCAGTACCCGAAGGGCGACACGCCCGCCAGCATCCCGGTCACCCCGCCGCGCAGCGGGCGGGTGCCGACCCAGCCGGCCACGGTGAGCGCCAGCGTGACGACCAGCCAGGGCAACATCGGCCTGCAGCTGGACAACGGCAAATCGCCCTGCACGGTCAACAACTTCGCCAGCCTGGCCCAGCAGGGTTTCTTCGACAACACCACCTGCCACCGGCTCACCACCGCCCGCGCCATGAAGGTGCTGCAGTGCGGTGACCCGACCGGCACCGGCACGGGCGGACCGGGCTACCGGTTCCCGAACGAGTATCCGAGCAGTCAGTACCGGTTGTCCGATCCGGGCCTGCGGCGTCCGGTCGTCTACCCGCGGGGCACGCTGGTGATGGCCAACAACGGCCCCGGCACCAACGGCAGCCAGTTCTTCCTCGTCTACGGCGACACGCACCTGCCGCCGACGTACACCGTGTTCGGGACCGTCGACGCCACCGGGCTGGCGACGCTGGACAAGATCGCGGCGCGCGGCGTGGCCGGGGGCGGCGACGACGGTGAGCCTGCCGCGGAGGTGAAGATCACCTCCGCCCGGCTGGACTGAACGCCGCACCCTGCACAGGGCGTCTCCCTACGACGGTCCCGAGGCGGTCTCGATCGCGAGCTGCGTGGGCCGATGCCCGTTGATGGCGTTCACGTCCATGGGACACGCGGACACCACCAGCACGCAGTCCATGAGCGCTTGGAATACGACGGCGTCGCCCGGGCGGCTCGCCGCCGGCAGCCAGGACAGCGCACCGTCGTCCGTGACCGGGATGTTCATGAAGATGTTCACGGGTTGGGGCACTTCGGAAACGCTGAGCCCCAACACTTCGAGCGCTTTGCATAGGTTGTCGGCGCACGACGGATGTCCCTCCACGCCGAGACCCCGGTAGCGCTCCACATCGCAAGCGGCGATCAGCATGTCGTGGATACCAGGTGAAGTGTCCTCCACGAACCCCAGAATCGGTCGGCGCTGGTTGGTGACGAAGGACTCGCCCACACGGGGAAACAACCGACTCGTCGCCGTGCGGGTATGTGAGGCGCTGAGGTATTCCGCCAGATCATCTGTGGCGAAAGCGAATACGTCGCCGACCTGACCACCCTCCACGTCGATCACCCGTACCCGGTCGCCCTGCCGCAAGGTCAGCGCGCGCCCGGTGCCTGCGGGCACCCCCTCGCGCCACGTCGCATTCGTCCACTCCATGGCAGTCATTCAAGCCCGCAGCCACCGGGCCCGCCAACTTCAGTCGAGGATGCGCCGGGCCACGTTCGTGGTGACCAGGTCGAGCAGTTCGTCGCCGCGGCCGGCCAGGATGGTGCGGATCGCGTAGACCGTGAAGCCCTTGGCCTGTTCGGCCGAGATCGCCGGCGGGATCGTCAGCTCCTGACGGGCCACCATGACGTCGACCAGCGCGGGGCCGTCGTGGGCCAGCGCGTCGGCGATGGCCGGTTCGAGCTCGCCGGGTTGTTCGACGCGGCGGCCGAACATCCCGAGCGCTTCGGCGACCGCGGCGAAGTCCGGGTTCTTCAGGTCGGTGGCGTAGTTGACCACGCCCGCCGCCTTCATCTCCAGCTCCACGAAGTTCAGTGACGAGTTGTTGAACACGACCACCTTGACCGGAAGATCGTTCTGCAACAACGTCATCAGCTCACCGAACAGCATTGCCAGCCCGCCGTCACCGGCCAGGGCGATCACCTGCCTGCCCCGCTCGGCGGTCTGCGCGCCGATGGCGTGCGGCACCGCGCACGCCATCGTGCCGTGGGTGAACGAACCGCTGAGCCGCCGCCGTCCGTTCATCGTCAGATACCGCGCCGCCCAGATCGTCGGGGACCCGACGTCGAACGTGAAGACCGCATCGTCGGCCGCCAGCCGGTTCACCACACCGGCGACGTACTCGGGCCGGATCGGGGTGCGGTCGCGGTCGTTGACCGCCAACGCGTCCAACGACTTCCGGGTGCGCCGGTAGTGGTCGAGGGACCGGTTCAGATGGGTGCGATCGGATTTGACGGCCACCAGCGGCAGCAGCGCGGCGGCGGTGTCCTTGACGGTGCCGACCAGACCGAGGTCGACGGGCGTGCGGCGGCCGAGGTGGCTGCCGCGGATGTCGACCTGGATGACCGTGGCGTCCTCGGGATAGAACTGCGAGTACGGGAAGTCGGTGCCCAGCATCAGCAGCAGGTCGGCTTCCTTGATGGCCTTGTAGCCCGAGGCGTAGCCGAGCAGCCCGGTCATCCCGACGTCGTACGGGTTGTCCCACTCGAGGTGTTCCTTACCGCGGAAGGCGTGCACGATCGGCGACTGCAGGGCGCCCGCGAGCCGCATCACCTCGGCGTGCGCGCCCGCGGTCCCCGCCCCGCCGAGGATCGTCACCCGCGACGCTGCGTTGAGCAGGTCCGCCGCGTGCCGCAGTGACGCGTCGTCGGGACGCATCACCGAACGGCTGGCCACCACCGGCCGGGTGGTCCACCGCGCGTGCGACACGCGGCTCTGAAAGACCTCGCCGGGCACCACGACGACCGCCACGCCGGACTCCTCGACCGCGGCGCGCATGGCCATCTCGAAGATGCGGGGCGCCGATTCGGCGTTGGTGACCAGCTCGCAATACACGCTGCACTCGCGGAAGAGCTCCTGCGGATGCGTCTCCTGGAAGTAACCGGACCCGATCTCCCCGATCGGGATGTGCGCGGCCACCGCCAGCACCGGAACCCGGGTGCGCTGCGCGTCGTACAGGCCGTTGATCAGGTGCAGGTTGCCGGGACCGCAACTTCCGGCGCAGACGGCGAGTCGGCCCGTCAGCGCAGCGTCGGTGGCGGCGGCGAACGCCGCGGCCTCCTCGTGGCGCACGTGCTCCCAGGTGACGGCGCCGGACCGCCGGATCGCGTCGGTGAAACCGTTGAGGCTGTCGCCGGGCAGCCCGTACACCCGCCGCACCCCGCTCGCCTCGAGTGCCGAGATGAGGTGCTGCGCGACGGTCGCCACCGGTCAGGCCGCGCTGGTGACCCGGTAGACGTCGTAGACGCCTTCGACGTTGCGCACCACCCGCAGCAGATAGCCCAGGTGTTTGGGGT
The DNA here is from genome assembly GCA_050205415.1 of Mycolicibacterium litorale. Classification (GTDB taxonomy): domain Bacteria; phylum Actinomycetota; class Actinomycetes; order Mycobacteriales; family Mycobacteriaceae; genus Mycobacterium; species Mycobacterium litorale_C. Next base: position 225,816 of record JBNMQY010000004.1, on the reverse strand, counting down.
CGCCCATCTCGAAGGTGAACCGGCTGATCGCCACCCGGTCGTTGGACGTGGTGACCGACGCCGACAGGATGTTGACCTTCTCGTCGGCGAGGACGCGGGTGACGTCCGACAGCAGCCGGTGCCGGTCGAGCGCTTCGACCTGGATGGCCACCAGGAACACCGACGACGGCGACGGCGCCCACTCCACGTCGATGATGCGCTCGGCCTGCTCCTGCAGCGATTCGGCGTTGGTGCAGTCGGTGCGGTGCACGCTGACCCCGCCGCCGCGGGTGACGAAACCCATGATCTGGTCACCCGGCACCGGGGTGCAGCACTTGGCGAGCTTCGTCAGCACCCCCGGTGCGCCGGGGACCGAGACACCGGTGTCATCGGTGCTGCGTTGCCGGACCGGCATGGTGGCCGGCGTGGACCGTTCGGCGAGTTCGTCCTCGGCGGCCTCGTCCCCCCCGAACTGGGCGAGCAGCCGCTGCACGACGTGGCGCGCGGAGACGTGGCCCTCGCCCACCGCGGTGTAGAGGGCGGAGACGTCGGCGTAGCGCAGTTCCCGCGCCAGCGCCGCCATCGATTCGGCATTCATCAAGCGCTGCAACGGAAGTCCGCCGCGGCGCACCTCGCGCCCGATGGCGTCCTTACCGGCTTCCAGCGCCTCCTCGCGGCGTTCCTTGGCGAACCACTGCCGGATCTTGGCCTTGGCGCGCGGGGACACCACGAAGGTCTGCCAGTCCCGCGACGGCCCGGCGCCCTGCGCCTTGGACGTGAAGATCTCGACGACTTCACCGTTTTCGAGTTTGCGTTCCAGCGCCACCAGCCGGCCGTTGACGCGGGCGCCGATGCAACGGTGCCCGACCTCGGTGTGCACCGCATAGGCGAAGTCGACCGGCGTCGACCCGGCGGGCAGGGTGATCACGTCGCCCTTCGGCGTGAACACGAAGATCTCCTGCACGGCCAGGTCGTAGCGCAGCGACTCCAGGAACTCGCCGGGGTCGGCGGCCTCCCGCTGCCAGTCGAGCAGCTGGCGCATCCAGGCCATGTCGTCGATCTCGGCGGCGGTGTGGCCGGCCGGTAAACCGTTGCGGCCCTTGGCTTCCTTGTAGCGCCAGTGCGCGGCGATGCCGTACTCGGCGGTGCGGTGCATGTCGCGGGTGCGGATCTGCACCTCCAGCGGCTTGCCCTCCGGCCCGACGACGGTGGTGTGCAGCGACTGGTAGACCCCGTAGCGCGGTTGGGCGATGTAGTCCTTGAACCGGCCGGCCATCGGCTGCCACAGCGAGTGCACGACGCCGACGGCGGCGTAGCAGTCGCGGATCTCGTCGCACAGGATCCGCACGCCCACCAGATCGTGGATGTCGTCGAAGTCGCGGCCCTTGACGATCATCTTCTGGTAGATCGACCAGTAGTGCTTGGGCCGGCCCTCGACGACGGCGTTGATCTTCGACTTCGTCAGCGTGTTGACGATCTCGGCGCGCACCTTGGCCAGGTAGGTGTCGCGCGACGGCGCCCGGTCGGCGACCAGGCGGACGATCTCGTCGTACTTCTTGGGGTGCAGGATCGCGAACGACAGATCCTCGAGCTCCCATTTGACGGTCGCCATCCCGAGCCGGTGGGCAAGGGGCGCAATGACTTCCAGCGTCTCGCGCGCCTTGCGGGCCTGCTTCTCGGGCGGCAGGAAGCGCATCGTGCGCATGTTGTGCAGCCGGTCGGCCACCTTGATCACCAGGACCCGCGGATCGCGCGCCATCGCGATGATCATCTTGCGGATCGTCTCGCCCTCGGCGGCGGTGCCCAGGGCCACCTTGTCCAGCTTCGTGACGCCGTCGACGAGGTGGCCGACCTCGGCGCCGAATTCGGCGGTCAGGGCCTCGAGCGTGTACCCGGTGTCCTCGACGGTGTCGTGCAGCAGCGCGGCGATCAGCGTGGTGGTGTCCATCCCCAGTTCGGCGAGGATGTTGGCGACCGCCAGCGGATGGGTGATGTAGGGATCACCCGAGCGGCGCATCTGGTCGGCGTGCCGCTGTTCGGCGACCTCGTAGGCCTTCTGCAACAGCGTCAGGTCGGCCTTCGGGTAGAACTCGCGGTGCACCGCCACCAGCGGTTCGAGGACCGGGTTGACCGCACTGCGCTGCGCGGTCATCCGGCGCGCGAGACGCGCCCGGACCCGCCGCGATGCGCTCGTCGTCTTGGGCGCCTCGGGCTTGGGAGAGTCCGTCTTGGGGGCGTCGGCTTTCGGCGCGTCCGGCGTGGGCGCCGCCGGCGCCGCGCTCTCCGCCGTCACGCTGGGAACGGTGGTGGCCGGCGTCGGACCCGGGCGACCCGTACCGGGCTCGGCGTGAGCCTCGTCCGCCTTCTGGGGAACCACCGCCACCTCCTCTTCACGTCAGCTGCCGCAGACTTCGAGGATATCCCTCACACCGTGTAGAGGCTGCTCACCGGCAGCGGCTGCACCACGTCGCGTCCGCGCAGGGCGGTCAGCTCCAGCACCACCGCCGCGTTGCGCACGATGGCGCCGCCGCTGGTGAGCAGCCGGTTGGTCGCCGCCACCGTTCCTCCGGTCGCCAGCACGTCGTCGATGATCACGACGGTGCGCCCGGCGATGTCGAGCCCGTCGGCGGGGATCTCCAGCGTCGCCGAACCGTACTCGAGGTCGTAGGTCTGGGAGTGCACCGGCGGCGGCAGCTTGCCGCCCTTGCGGACCGCGAGTATGCCGGTGCCCAGACGCAGGGCCACCGCGGCGCCCAGCAGGAAGCCGCGGGCGTCGATGCCGGCGATCAGGTCGGCACCCTCGGCCGTCTCGGCGAGTGCGTCGGTGACCGCGGCCAGCCCCTCGGCGTCGGCGAGCAGCGGGGTCAGATCCTTGAACTGGATGCCGGGTTCGGGAAAATCGGGTACCTCGCGCATCAGCGACGCGATCACTCCCGAGATCTCGGTCACTGCGCCAACCTCCATCGGTCCATGTTCCAGCCGGCGCCCCAGCGGGTCGGATTGCTGCTCACCGCGTACATCTTCGACGAGGTGAGCAGTGTGCGCTGCTGACGGTACAGCGGCAGGGTCGGCATGTCGGCCCACAGCATCGGAGCGCCCTCCCCCAGCAGCCGGGCCAGTTCCTTGGGGTCGGAGGTGGCCGCCAACGCGTCGATGATGCCGTCGATGCGCGGGTTGGAGTAGCCGCTCAGGTTGTTGCCGTTACCGGTGTGCAGGGCGTAGGCGTCCAGCGCCGACGAGCCGGTGGAGCCGCTGCCCGGCGCGCCGCCGGTGCCGGCGATCAGGACGTCGATCTCGTTCGCGCGCAACGTGAGTGGGCCGACCGCCGGGCCGGCGGCGTCCACCACCCTGATCCCTGCCGGTTCGCAGGCCTTGGCGATGGCGCCGACCGTGGCGGCGAGCCGGGCGTTGGGGCTCTGATAGCCGATCCGCACGGTCAGCGGCCGGTTCTGCAGAGCGTCGCGCGCGGCGCCGGGGTTGGCGGCACCGAACTGTCCTGCCTCCGGCGTGGCCTCCGCGGCGCTGAACGCGTCGTCGCCGGCGGGGTTGAGCCGGGAGTTGGCGACCGGTACCTCCGCGTTGCGGGCGATGACGTCGCGCGGTGTGCAGAACGCCACCGCGCGGCGGGCCGGCGGGGCGGCCAGCGGCCCGCGCGGGGCGAAGATCAACTGTTCGATACCGGCCGAGGCGCTGTCGGCGCGGACGTAGTCCTCCGGCAGATTGAGCGTGCCGGACGATCCGGCGGCGATATCGACGACGTCGTAGGCACCCTCGTTGACGCGCTCCTGGATGTCGGCGCCGCGCGGCCACACCGTGATCCGGTTCGTCACGGGCGGGGTGCCCCACCACTTGTCGTTGGCCACCAGGGTGACGGCCCCCTGGTCGGACACCGAGTCCACCTTGTACGGGCCCGAGGACGGGAACTTCTTGACGTCCTCGGGGCTCAGCCCGGGCTTGAGATTCCAGGTGGTGTTCCAGGCATCGGCGATGCGGTCGACGGTCGGCTGGTCCCCGCGCTGCAGTGCGGCGGTGACGTCGACGCCGAGTTCGTCGGCGATGACGTGTGAGGGCATGAGCGCCGTCGCGCTGAACAGCTGACCGAAGTCCACGAACCCGCGGTCCGGCCGGAACGACACCCGCGCGCGTTTCTGGCCGGGTGCGCAGTCCACCGCCGCGATGTCGCTGTAACCCCCGCGGTTGGCGGCGTCGAACCGGGGAAAGCGTCCCGACTGCGACGCCCACGCCAGGACTAGGTCGTCACACGTCACCGGCTTACCGTCGGAGTAGACCGCCTTGTCGTTGATCTGGTAATCGAGCACCAGCGGCGCGCGGCCGACGACCGCGATGGTGCCGAAGTCGTGATCGCCGACGATCTGCCCCTGGGGGCCGTGGTAGTTGAAGCCGGTCAGCACCCGGGCGAACGCCTGCGGACCTCCGGAGGCCGCCCCCGCCACGGTGTTGGTGTTGTAGCTGACCAGCGCTCCGTCGACGGCGTAGTCGACCGAGTCGGCGGCACCGCTCCCGCAGGACGACAGCAGGGTCGCGGTCAGCGACGCGGCCACTGCCGCCACCGCGGCCCGCCGGATCCGAGCAGCCATCGGGCCTACCGGCCCCGCGGCGTGCGCTTACCCGTGGGGCGACCGGGCCTGCCGGTGGTGGTGGGCCGGGAGGGTTTCGCACCGGGGGCAGGTTTGGCCGCCGCACTGCCCGCGGACTGCGTGCCCGCCGAGACCTTCTCCGCCGGGGCCTCCGGCTCGTCGGCCTCGCTCTCGGACTCCGCGGCCGCGGTTGCGGTACCGGCCGACCGGCCGCCCGGCTTGCGCCGGTTGAGCACCCGGCGGTTGTGGTCACGCACGAGCTGGGTGCGTTCGCGCAGCGTCACCAGCAGCGGGGTGGCGAAGAAGATCGACGAGTACGTACCGACGATCACGCCGACCAGCTGGACGAGCGCCAGGTCCATCAGCGTGCCGACACCCAGCAACCAGACCGCGATGACCATCAGCGCGATGATCGGCAGGACCGAGATCAAGCTGGTGTTGATCGACCGCATGAACGTCTGGTTCACCGCGAGGTTCGCCTGTTCGGCGAACGTGCGACGGGTGGTGTGTTCGAAGCCGTTCGTGTTCTCCTCGACCTTGTCGAACACGATCACCGTGTCGTAGAGCGAGAAGCCGAGGATGGTGAGCAGCCCGATCACGGTGGCCGGACTGACCTCGAAACCCACCAGCGAGTACACGCCCGCGGTGACGATGAGGTCGAAGAACAGCGTGGCCATCGCGGCGATCGCCATCCACAACTCGTAGCGCACCCCGATGTAGAGCGATGCCAGCACCAGGAACACGGCGAGCGCGATCAGCGCCTTGTCGGTGATCTGGCCACCCCACGTCTCGGACACCGCGGAATCGCTGATGGCCTGTTCGCTGGGCTGCCCGTTCTCGCCGAGCGGCTGGAAGCGGTCGAACAGCGCGGTGCGCAGCTCGGCGGCCTCCTCGTTGGACAGCGTCTCCGAACGGATCTGCACGGTCGCCGAATCGCCGCTGCCGACGGTGACCACCGACTCCGGCGGCTTGCCGAGGGTCTCGTTGAAGACGGTCTCGACCTGGGTGACCTCGGCGGTGCCGTTCGCGCCCGCGACCGGCATCGACACCTTGGTGCCGCCTTCGAAGTCGATGCCGAACGTGAAGCCGCGGATCAGGATGCTAGCGATCGCGATCAGGACCATCGCGCCGCTGACCGCGTACCACAGCTTGCGCCGCCCGATCACCTCGAAGGCGCCGGTGCCCGTGTACAGACGGACGAAGAATCCGTGTTTGGGCGCCGCCTCGGTGCCCGTCGCCGTCACGGCGTCCGGGGTGTGCTTTCTCGCCATTGCCTAACCCCGTCCCGCGGTCGCGTGTGCGGCCGCCCGTCGTTCACGTGCGATCTGCTGGACTGCGCCGAGGCCGTTGAACGCCGGCTTGGCCGCCCATGTCGTCTTCGACGCCAGGTACACCAGCGGCCACGTCACCAGGAACACCACGACGACGTCGAGGATGGTGGTGAGCCCGAGCGTGAACGCGAAGCCCTTGACCTGTCCGACGGCCAGGAAGTAGAGCACCGCCGCGGCCAGGAACGTCACCGCGTTGCCGGACACGATCGTCTTGCGGGCGCGGGCCCAACCGCGGGGCACCGCCGACCGGAACGACCGGCCCTCACGGATCTCGTCCTTGATGCGTTCGAAGAACACCACGAACGAGTCCGCGGTGGTGCCGATACCGATGATCAGACCGGCGATACCGGCGAGGTCGAGTGTGTAGTTGATGTAGCGGCCCAGCAGCACCAGGATCGCGAACACCATGGCCCCGGAGGCCACCAGCGACAGCGCGATCAGGACGCCGAGCATGCGGTAGTAGAGCAGCGAGTACAGCAACACCGCCGCGAGCCCGACCGCACCGGCGATCAGGCCGGCCTTCAGCGATGCCAGACCCAGCGTCGCCGACACCGTCTCGGCTTCCGACGACTCGAACGACAGCGGCAGCGAGCCGTACTTGAGGACGTTGGCGAGTTCGGTCGCCGTCTGCTGGGTGAAGCGTCCGGTGATCTGCGTCTGGCCGCCCGGGATGGCCTCCTGGATCTCGGGGGCGCTGACCACGCGCGAGTCCAGGGTGAACGCCGTCTGCGTGCCGACGTTGGCGGCGGTGAAGTCGGCCCAGATCTGGGCGGCGTCGCTCTTGAACTCGAGGTCGACGATGTACTCGCCGCGCTGGTTGTCCAGACCCGACGACGCGTTGGCGATCTGCTCGCCGTTAATGATCGACTTGTTGAGCAGGTACACCGTCTGCCCGTCGGTCGAGCAGGTGATCAGCGGCAGGTTCGGGTCGTCGTTGCCGGCGAGGACGTCGTCCTCACCGCAGCGGGTGGCCTGGAACTGCAGCGCCAGCAGCTGGATCGAGGGGTCATTGCTCTGCCGCAGCTGCTTCTCGTCGGCGATGCGCTGCGCGAGGTCGGCCCGCTCGCCGGTCGCACCGGGTGCCGGCGTCGGGGTTGCCGGCGCGCCCGGGGCCGGGGGCGCCGGGGCCGGCGCGGGCGCCGGGGTGGGTTCGGTCGGCGACGGGGCCGGCTGCTGCGGGTAGGGGCGCGGCTGAGGCGCCGGCTCGGTCCCGGCGGGAGGAGCCGCGGGCGGCTCCGCGCCGGGCTGACCCGGCTGCGGGACCATGTCGGGCTCAGCCGGAATCCCCGGCAGGCCGGGCGCCTGGCCGGGCGCCGGCTGCCCCGGCGGCTGCTGGCCCTGCTGGCCCTGCTGCGCGGCCGCCGGCTGTGCCTGCATGGCGTGCACCACCGGCCGGATGTACAGCCGTGCCGTCTGACCCAGGTTGCGGGCCTCGCTGCTGTCGTTGCCCGGAACGGTGATCACCAGGTTGTCGCCGTCGATGACCACCTCGGAACCGGAGACGCCGAGCCCGTCGACACGCGCGCTGATGATCTGCTGGGCCTGCGCCAGCGATTCCCGGGACGGCGGGGAGCCGTCCGGGGTACGCGCGGTCAGGGTGACGCGGGTACCGCCCTGCAAGTCGATACCGAGCTTCGGCTCCGCCTTCTTGTCACCGGTCAGGAAGACCAGGAGGAAGGCTCCGACCAGAAGCACCAGGAAGAGCGACAGATAGCGGGCAGGATGTACCGGCGCCGAAGACGATGCCACGTTGCTTGGGTCCCCTCGGAGTTCAGTTCGTCAGCACCGCAAAGGGTACGTGCGGCTGCTGAGGGCTTCGCTGTCAGTCGTCGTGTCGTCAGTCTCGCTTGGTCCGGTCGGGGTCGGCGGCCGGATCGGCGATCGGGGTGTCGAAGATCTCGGTGGGCGTCGAGTCGTCGGCCTCGAGTTCGTCGGTGGCCTCGATGCGATCGCGAACCGCGAGCTTCATCCACGTGGTGACGACACCGGGAGCGATCTCGAGCTGGATGTCGTCGTCGGTGATCCCGGTGATGGTGCCCTCCAGGCCGGACGTGGTGTGGATGCGGTCACCGATCTGCAGCGAGTTGTGCAGGTCGATGGTCGCCTGCATGGCCTTCCGCTGGCGGCGCGACGCGAAGAACATGAACGCGCCGAGAATGATGAGCAGGGGTAGGAATACGACCAAGTCCATAACAGCAGGCGTCTTTCATCTCTAGGTATTCGCGGTCACGGCGCCTCTGATCCCCCCGAATACAGGCGCCTCGTAGTTGACCAGTGTGCCATTGCCCTGCCCTGGTCTCGGAGACCCCGTCACCCGCAAAACACACAGAGGACTGATCGACGGGCGGTCCGCCCCGATAGGCGCCCACGGAAATCGCACGAATCCAGCACTACGACTACGCAATCCATGGCATCGGGTGCCCTCCACGACGGTTTCCGGCCGCACATCGAGGGTCCGGCGACTAGGCTCGGGCGTGCCCGCAATCACCACCGACTTATGTAACGCAGGAGTAGACGTGACCCCCCTCGAGCAGAGCCGCCACCTCGCCACCGCCATCCCCGGTCCGAAGTCGCAGCAGCTCATCGACCGCAAGGCGGCGGCCGTATCGCGCGGCGTCGGTACCACGATGCCGGTCTACGCCGCGCGCGCCCAGGGCGGAATCGTCGAGGACGTCGACGGCAACCGGCTGATCGACCTCGGGTCGGGTATCGCGGTCACCACGATCGGCAATGCCGCGCCGCGCGTCGTCGAGGCAGTAGCGGCGCAGGCCACGCAGTTCACCCACACCTGCTTCATGGTGACGCCGTACGAGGGTTACGTGGCCGTCGCCGAGGCTCTCAACCGCCTCACCCCCGGGGCCGGCGAGAAGCGCTCTGCCCTGTTCAACTCCGGTTCGGAGGCGGTCGAGAACGCGATCAAGATCGCCCGGTCGTACACCCACAAACCCGCCGTGGTGTCGTTCGACCACGCCTACCACGGCCGCACCAACCTCACGATGGCGCTGACCGCGAAGGTGATGCCCTACAAGCACGGTTTCGGTCCGTTCGCGCCGGAGATCTACCGCGCACCACTGTCCTATCCGTTCCGGGACGCCGAATTCGGCAAGGAACTGGCCACCGACGGGGAACTGGCCGCCCGCCGCGCGATCGACGTGATCGACAAGCAGGTCGGGGCCGACAACCTGGCCGCGGTGATCATCGAACCGATCCAGGGCGAGGGCGGCTTCATCGTGCCGGCGGAGGGCTTCCTGCCGACCCTGCTCGAGTGGTGCCGCGCCAACAACGTCGTGTTCATCGCCGACGAGGTGCAGACCGGGTTCGCCCGCACCGGACGGATGTTCGCCTGTGAGCACGAGGGCATCGAGCCGGACCTGATCGTCACCGCCAAGGGCATCGCCGACGGGATGCCGTTGTCGGCGGTGACCGGTCGCGTCGAGATCATGGACTCCCCGCACGTCTCCGGCCTGGGCGGCACCTACGGCGGCAACCCCGTCGCGTGCGCGGCCGCGCTGGCCACCATCGAGACCATCGAGTCCGAGAACATGGTCGAACGCGCGGCGGCGATCGAACGGCTGATGAAGGACCGGCTGGGCAAGCTGCAGGCCGAGGACGACCGCATCGGCGATGTCCGTGGCCGCGGCGCGATGATCGCGGTGGAGCTCGTCAAACCCGGCACCACCGAACCCGATGCCGCGCTGGCCAAGGCGCTCGCGGCGGGCGCACACGCCGCCGGCGTGATCGTGCTGACCTGCGGTACGTACGGCAACGTGCTGCGCTTCCTGCCCCCGCTCGCGATCAGCGACGAGTTGCTCATCGAGGGACTCGACGTGCTGACCCTCCTCCTGCGCGACCTCTGACAGACAAGGAGCACTGCATGACAACGGTCAAGAACTTCATCAACGGTGAGGTGGTCGACTCCGTCAGCGGCGCCACGATGCCGTTGGTCGACCCCAGCACCGGCGAGCAGTACGGCACCGCCCCGGTGTCCAACGAGCAGGACATCGACAACGCCTATGCCGCGGCGTCGAAGGCGTTCACCGAGTGGAAGCGGACGACGCCCGCACAGCGGCAGAAGGCGCTGCTCGACTTCGCCGACGAGGTCGAGAAGGCCGCCGACGAGCTGGTCGCGGCCGAAGGCCGCAACACCGGTAAGCCCAACCACGTGACCGCGGCCGAGGAGATCCCGCCGATGGTCGACCAGATCAGGTTCTTCGCCGGCGCCGCGCGGGTGCTGGAGGGCAAATCCGCCGGGGAGTACATGGAGAACCACACCTCGTGGATCCGCCGCGAGCCGGTCGGTGTCATCGGACAGGTGGCGCCGTGGAACTACCCGATGATGATGGCGATCTGGAAGATCTGCCCGGCCATCGCGGCGGGCAACACCGTCGTCATCAAACCCAGCGACACCACCCCGGTCACCACGGTCATGCTGGCCGAACTGGCGGCCAAGCACCTGCCGCCCGGTGTGCTCAATGTCGTGACCGGCGACCGGGTGACCGGTGCGAACCTGGTCGCCCACCCGACACCCGAGATGGTGTCGATCACCGGCTCGGTGGCGGCCGGCCGGGCCGTCGCGGTGAGCGCGGGCGGCCACCTCAAGCGCACGCACCTCGAACTCGGCGGCAAGGCGCCGGTGATCGTGTTCGACGACGCCGACATCGCCGCGGCGGCCGAGGGCATCGCGACGGCGGGTTACTTCAACGCCGGACAGGACTGCACGGCGGCCACCCGGGTGCTGGCCCCGGCCCGGATCGCCTCCGACCTGACCGACGCGCTGGCGGAACAGGCCAAGGCGGCCACGACGACGTTCGGGAAACCGGCCGACGACGAGGACGCCTGGGTGCCCCCGGTCAACAACGCCAACCAGCTCGACCGGGTGCTGGGCTTCTTCGAGGACGTACCGTCGCACGCCACCGTCGCGGTCGGCGGAAACCGCCAGGGCGACAAGGGTTTCTATGTCGAGCCGACCGTGGTGGGCGGTCTGCTGCAGGACGACCGGATGATCCAGCAGGAGATCTTCGGCCCGGTGATCACGGTGCAGAGCTTCTCCGACGAGGACGAGGCGGTCGCCTGGGCCAACGGTGTCGAGTACGGGCTGGCGTCGTCGGTGTGGACCAAGGACGTGTCGCGGGCGCTACGGGTGTCGGCCGCGCTGGACTTCGGGTGCGTGTGGATCAACACCCACATCCCGCTGGTCGCCGAGATGCCCCACGGCGGCTTCAAATCGTCGGGTCACGGGAAGGACCTGTCGATGTACGGGCTGGAGGACTACACCCGCATCAAGCACGTGATGGCCTACATCGGCTAGATGTCGTGACCTGACACGTTGTCTGTCGGGCGGCGAGCCGACTGATGGGTGGTTATCCGAGTCGTCAGAAGGGTGGCGGCTCGTTGGGCGGCGTTGTGGGCGCGTTCGGCGGTGATGCGTGCGGTGTTGTCGGCGGCGCGGGTGCGTCGTCGTTTCGGCATCTTGGCGATCCGGTCTGGATCCGGTGGTGGCGGTTGGGCCAGCGGCGGTAGTTCGGTGGTGGTGGTGTCCCAGCCGGGGAAGAACAGTCGACTGCCCGGCGCGGTGGTGTAGCGCCGCCCGGCCGGGGTGGTCCAGACCACGGTGCCGTCGGGTGATTGTTGCTCGCGCCAGCCGTCGTCGAAGGTTTTGCCCAGGTGGTGGGTGCGGCATTTGCAGTGCAGGTTCGACGGGTGGGTGGGCCCGTAGGGCCAGGGCACGACATGGTCGATATCGCAGCGTTCGGCGGGCACGGTGCAGCCGGGGAAACGGCAGAACAAGTCCCGGGCCCGCACGAACGCCGCCAGCTTCGCCGACGGCCGGTAATGCGGCTCGGGGTCGGGCCCCGGTAGCCACAACTGTTTGATCGCCGCGCCGCTGCGGATCGCTTCGGCCAACGCCACGATCGGCAAGATCCTCACCCCGGGCAGCAACGCCACCCCTGAGCCCTGCGGACACGGGTAAGGATTGGGGGCTTCGCGCTCGGACGTGGCCTCCGGCTGCGGCTCGCACTCTTCCTGCGGCTCGGCCTTCGGTTGAGTGGTTGCATGCTTGACGGCGTGTTCGCGGTCCTCCGCGGCGATCAGGTTCTGGGCTGCTTGGAGGGCTGCGGGGTCGGCGATCACCGAGATCACCACATCGGATTTCGGCGGTGGGGTCGCCGCGCATGCCGGGGAACCGCACCGGCACGGCAGATGATCGTAGCCCTGGATGATCGCCCCCACCGCGCACGAGCGCCGCTCACCCATGGTGCGGGGATCGTCCTGGCAGATCCCTTGGACCATCGCGGTGATCCGCGCCGACAACACCGCGGCGTCACAGCCCATCAGCTGCCCCCACACCGTGGCCAGTGCATCGGGATCGTTATGGGCCCCGACCCGGAAGTCCCGTTTCGTGACCGTCTCGTCGGCCCGGATCACCGCATTCGGGTCATAGCGGGTGATCAGCGCGTCGATGGCCCGGGTCAACCCCGCATCCGACAACGGTCCCCACCGCAGCGCCTTGTCGGCCAGCGCGCTATCGAGCAGCGCCAAGACATGGTGGTCGTCGATCAGGTGGGTGCGCCAGGTGATCTCGCCGATCAACCGGCCGCTGAGCCGGCCCTGGAGATACAGCGCCGCGATCTTGGGCAGCCGGTCACGTAAGGCGACCGCGATCCGCATCTGCCCTGAGGCTCGTCTGTGTCCGATGGTCAACGCGGCCCCGACCTCCGAGGCTGCTGCCGCCCAGGAGTCATACACCCACTGGTCGCGCTCCTCGTCGAGGGTGACTGTCGAATGCACCAACTGGGCGATCGCGGCGAGTTTGCGTGCCCCGGCCTCGGCTTCCTCGCGAGCGGACTGCTCGATCGCAGCGATCAACGCAGAACCGTCGAGCCCCGCGAACACTGTATCGAACATGTGTTCGACTTTACCTCAACCGTGTGACACGTCCCGGTTGTCGGGGGTCACGACAGGCGGACGGCAGAAACCCCGGTCGTCACCCCTCGGGCCTTCGTCGACGACCGGGATTTCTCGTGTACCGCGTCAGTGGGGAGCCAGCGTGCGGTTGGGCCCGCCGCGGTGGAACAGGTCGCGCAGACCACGCCGGCGCCGGACCGGCTGCTGCGGAGGCATCACCTCGGTCGGCGCGTTGCCCATCGGGGCGGCGGTACCCACCGGCTGCGGACCGGTGTGCGTGACCGGGGCGGCGACGGCCTCGTCGGTGGCCAGCGGCCGCCGCGCGTACTCGACGTCGCGCACACTGCGGACCGAGAGCCGGCCGAGCGCGAGCGCACCGAGGAACACCATCAGGGCACCGAGCCCGTAGAAGTAGGTGAGCTCCAGCCACACCCGCTTGGTGTCGGTGGCCGCGACCGGCGCACCGATGTTGCCGAGCCCGAGCGGACCGGCCAGCGCGCGGCCGACGACGAACCATGCGCCCGCGGCGACGGCGAGCCAGCCGCCCAGCATGGCGGTCGCCCGGTTGCGCGAGGTCAGCATCACCAGGCCGCCCACGACGGCCACCGCGCCGGGCAGCACTTCCAGCCAGCCTCGGGCGTTCGTCCAGGTCCACGGCTGATCCGGGGTGAACGCGAAGTCGAAGTACGGCCCGAGGAACGGGATGAGCGCACCCCACAGGCCGAGCAGGATGAGCAGGAACCCGCTGGCCGCGCCACGGCTGCGGGGTATGCGCATACGGCCGCCGCGCGGGCGGTCCGGACGCTCGGATCCGATCATGTTGCCTCCTCTGTCGGTGCGCACCGGGTACCCGACGGCGGGCCGACATAATCCGCTCCTGCGGCCGCATCCAGGGATTTGACAGCGGACCCACGGCCCGGAATAAGATTAGTTTTACTAACGTAGTTTCTAGTGGCGCAGCGCGGCGCCACCCTTTTCCTGATCGTCACTCGTGAGGATTCGCCATGTCCACCGACACCCGTGAAGCGCGCCTGCAGCGGCGCATCACGCAGCTCTATGCCAACGATCCGCAATTCGCGGCCGCCCAGCCCGACCCGCAGATCAGCGCCGCCGTCGACCGCGAGGACGCACGCCTCACCGACATCATCTCGGCCCTCCTGACCGGCTACGCCGAACGTCCGGCCCTCGGACAACGCGCCACCGAACTCGTCACCGATCCGCAGACCGGCCGCACCTCGATGCGGCTGCTCCCCCGCTTCGACACCGTCACCTACGGCGAACTCCACCGACGCGCTCAAGCGCTGACCAACGCCTGGCACCGCAATCCCGTGGCGCCCGGTGACCGGGTCGCCGTCCTCGGCTTCACCAGCGTGGACTACACCACCATCGACGTCGCGCTGATCGGGCTGGGCGCCGTGACGGTGCCGCTGCAGACCAGCGCGGCCGTCGATGCGCTGCGACCGATCGTCGCCGAGACCGAACCCGCCCTGATCGCGACCAGCATCGACTACGTCGACGACGCCGTCGAGCTGGTACTCACCGGCCACCGGCCCGCGCGGGTGGTGGTGTTCGACTACCACGACCAGGTCGACGACCAGCGCGACGCGCTGCGGGCCGCCACGAGCCGGCTGGCGGGGATCGTTGAGGTCGAGACGCTGGCCGCCGAACTGGCGCGCGGCGCCGAACTGCCCGCCGCCGCGCCTGCCACGTTCGAGGAACCCGATCCGCTGCGGCTGCTGATCTACACCTCGGGCAGCACCGGCGCGCCGAAGGGCGCGATGTACCCCGAGAGCAAGGTCGCCGGCATGTGGCAGGTGTCCGCCAAGGCCGCATGGGACGACCACCAGACGGCGCTGCCGTCGATCGGCCTCAGCTTCATGCCGATGAGCCACGTCATGGGCCGCGGCCTGCTGTGCGGGTCGCTGGGCGCCGGCGGCACCGTGTACTTCGCCGCCCGCAGCGATCTGTCCACACTGCTCGACGATCTGCGGCTGGTGCGGCCCACCCAGCTCGGCTTCGTCCCGCGCATCTGGGACATGCTGTTCCAGGAGTTCACCGGTGAGGTCGAGCGGCGCCTCGCCGACGGCGGCGACCGAACCGAGGTGGAGGACGCCGTCCTGCGCGCACAGCGCGAGGAGCTGCTCGGCGGGCGGTTCGTCACCGCGATCACCGGCTCCGCGCCGATCTCGCCGGAGATGAAGACCTGGGTCGAGCGGCTGCTCGACATGCACCTGATCGAGGGCTACGGCTCGACGGAGGCCGGTTCGGTGTTCGTCGACGGCCACATCCAGCGCCCGCCGGTCATCGAGTACAAACTCGTCGACGTGCCCGACCTGGGCTACTTCAGCACCGACCGACCCTATCCGCGCGGCGAACTGCTGGTCCGCTCCACCGCCCTGTTCCCCGGCTACTACAAACGTCCCGACGTCACCGCCGAGGTGTTCGACGAGGACGGCTTCTACCGCACCGGCGACATCGTCGCCGAACTCGGACCCGACCAGGTGGAGTACCTCGACCGCCGCAACAACGTGCTCAAGCTCGCGCAGGGCGAGTTCGTCACCGTCTCCAAGGTCGAGGCCGTGTTCGCCGGCAGCCCGCTGGTCCGTCAGATCTACGTGTACGGCAACAGCGCCCGCTCCTATCTGCTGGCCGTCGTGGTGCCCACCGAGGAGGCGATCGCCGACCACGACGCCGCATCGCTCAAGAGCGCGATCAGCGCATCGCTGCAGAACGCCGCGAAGTCGGCGGGTCTGCAGTCCTACGAGCTCCCGCGCGACTTCCTCGTCGAGACCGAACCCTTCACCCTGGAGAACGGGCTGCTCACCGGCATCCGGAAACTGGCGCGCCCGAAGCTCAAGGAGCGCTACGGCGACCGGCTCGAACAGCTCTACGCCGACCTCGCGGCGGGACAGGCCGACGAACTGCGCAGCCTGCGGCAGGCCGGCGACACGCGACCGGTCGCCGAGACGGTCGCCCGCGCCGCCGCGGCACTGCTCGGCGCGGCCGCGGCCGATGTGCGCCCGGATTCGCACTTCACCGATCTCGGCGGAGACTCGTTGTCGGCGTTGACGTTCGGCAATCTGCTGCACGAGATCTTCGGCGTCGAGGTGCCGGTCGGAGTGGTCGTCAGCCCAGCCTCCGACCTCGCGTCGATCGCCGCCTACATCGAAGCCGAACGGGCCTCGACGGGCAAACGGCCGACGTACGCCTCGGTACACGGGCGCGACGCCACCGAGGTGCACGCCCGCGACCTCACGCTGGACAAGTTCATCGACGCCGAAACCCTCGCCTCGGCAACACAATTGCCAGGACCGGCCCGCGAGGTCCGGACGGTGCTGCTGACCGGGGCCACCGGATTCCTCGGCCGCTACCTCGCCCTGGAATGGCTCGAGCGGATGGCACTGGTCGACGGCAAGGTTATCTGCCTGGTGCGCGCCAAGGACGACGCCGCCGCCCGCAAACGCCTCGACGACACCTTCGACAGCGGCGACCCGAAACTGCTGCAGCACTACCGGACGCTGGCCGCCGACCACCTCGAAGTACTGGCAGGCGACAAGGGTGAGGCCGACCTCGGTCTGCCACAGCAGGTCTGGCAGCGACTCGCCGACACGGTCGACCTCATCGTCGACCCGGCCGCCCTGGTCAACCACGTGCTGCCCTACAGCCAGCTGTTCGGGCCCAACGCCGTGGGCACCGCCGAGCTGATCCGGCTGGCGCTGACCAGGCGCATCAAGCCGTTCACCTACGTGTCGACCATCGGTGTCGGCGCCGGCATCGCACCGGGTCGCTTCACCGAGGAGGACGACATCCGGGTGAGCAGCCCGACCCGGGTGGTCGACGACAGCTACGCCAACGGTTACGGCAACAGCAAGTGGGCGGGCGAGGTGTTGCTGCGGGAGGCGCACGACCTGTGCGGGCTGCCCGTGGCGGTGTTCCGCTGCGACATGATCCTGGCCGACACCACCTACGCCGGCCAGCTCAACCTGCCGGACATGTTCACCCGCATGATGCTGAGCCTGGTGTCCACCGGTATCGCGCCGAAGTCGTTCTACGAACTCGACGCCGACGGCAACCGGCAGCGGGCCCACTACGACGGGTTGCCGGTCGAGTTCGTCGCCGAGTCCATCTCGGCGCTCGGGGCGCAGGCGGTCAGCGATGCGGGGGCGGGTTTCGCCACCTACCACGTGATGAATCCCTACGACGACGGCATCGGACTCGACGAGTTCGTCGACTGGCTCGTCGAGGCGGGGTACCGCATCGACCGCATCGACGACTACGCGACATGGTTGCAGCGGTTCGAGACGGCGGTGCGGGCGCTGCCGGAGCGGACACGGCAGTATTCGCTGCTGCCGCTGCTGCACAACTATCAGCGGCCGTCATATCCGATCAGCGGGTCGATCGCCCCGACCGACCGGTTCCGCGCCGCCGTCCAGGACGCGAAGATCGGCCCGGACAAGGACATCCCGCACGTGACGCCGGCCGTGATCGTCAAGTACGCCACGGATCTGGAGGTGCTCGGCCTGCTCTGACCAAACCCGGTCGCTTTCGAGTTCGAGGTGCGGGAATAGGTGCGCCGGCTTCTTGGCTTGGTAGTCGTATCGAGTGTCGACGACGAGCTCTCGACGTAGCACACAGGCCGGGCCGGCCCGCGTCACCAGGCGCCGTCCCGCCTTGAACAACGAGGACTCACAATGACTTCCACCGAATCGGCGACACACTTCCTCGTCATCGGGGCCGGTGAACTCGGTATGGCGATGATCAGGTCGCTGACGGCCCATATCACCGGCAACGCCCTCCCCGACACCGTGACGGTGCTCCTCCGGCCCTCAACCGGAGAGCTCGCCGCGGACAAGACCCGCCAACTCGAAGAACTCCACGCCGCGGGTGTGGCGATCGTTCACGCGGAGGTCGCCACCGCCTCCACCGCCGAACTCGCGGAGATCTTCGGCCGGTACGACACGGTGATCAGCTGTCTCGGCTTCGCCGCCGGCGCCGGGACTCAGCGCAAGCTCACCGAAGCCGCCCTGGCCGCGCGGGTGTCCCGATACCTGCCGTGGCAGTTCGGGGTCGATTACGACGTCGTCGGGCGCGGCAGCCCGCAGAACCTCTTCGACGAACAACTCGACGTCCGCGACCTGCTCCGGGGACAACACGACACCCACTGGATCATCGTCTCGACCGGGATGTTCACCAGCTTCCTGTTCGAGCCGGCGTTCGGGGTCGTCAACATCGAGGCGAATACCGTGCACGCACTGGGCAGTTGGGACAACACCGTCACGCTCACCACGCCCGAGGACATCGGCCGGCTCACAACCGAAGTGCTCTATGCCCAACCGCCGTTCGTCGACGAGGTCGTCTACCTCGCCGGCGACACCATCACCTACCGCCAACTGGCCGACATCGTCGACGCCACACTCGACACCCGAGTGCGCCGGGTCGAGTGGACCGTGGAGCATCTGCACACCGAACTCGCCGACGATCCCACCGACACGATGAGGAAATACCGTGCGGTCTTCGCCGAAGGGGTCGGGGTGGCGTGGCCGCTCGAGCGCACCTTCAATCACACCAACGGTCTTGCCGCCACCACGGCAGGCCGATGGGCGCGGGCACATCTGACCGTATCGGCCTAGTCGAACAGTTCGGCCTGACCCAGCCCGGTGACGACACCGCTGGGCGGGGTCAGGCCGAGGTGTGTCCAGGCCAGCGCGGTGGCGACCCGGCCGCGGGGGGTGCGGGCGATCATCCCGGCGCGCACCAGGAACGGTTCGCACACCTCCTCGACGGTGGTGGCCTCCTCCCCCACCGCGACCGCGAGCGTCGAGACGCCGACCGGTCCGCCGCCGAAGCTGCGCGTCAACGCCGACAGCACCGCGCGGTCGAGGCGGTCCAGGCCGAGTTCGTCGACGTCGTAGACGGCCAACGCCGCCTTGGCGATGTCGCGGGTAATGACGCCGTCGGCGCGGACCTCGGCATAGTCGCGCACCCGGCGCAACAGCCGGTTGGCGATCCGGGGCGTCCCCCGCGAGCGGCGCGCGATCTCCGCACCGGCCTCGGCGCCGAGGTGGATCCCGAGAATGCCCGCCGAACGTGCCAGCACCCGTTCGAGTTCGGCCGGTTCGTAGAAGTCCATGTGGGCGGTGAACCCGAACCGGTCGCGCAGCGGACCGGTCAGCGCACCGGAGCGGGTGGTCGCGCCCACCAGCGTGAACGGTGCCACCTCGAGCGGAATCGACGTCGCCCCAGGGCCTTTCCCGACGACGACGTCGACCCGGAAGTCCTCCATGGCCAGGTAGAGCATCTCCTCGGCCGGCCGGGCGATCCGGTGGATCTCGTCGATGAACAGCACATCGCCCTCGACGAGATTGGACAGCATCGCCGCCAGGTCACCGGCGCGTTCCAGCGCCGGACCCGACGTCACCCGGAGCGACGAGGACAGCTCGGCGGCGATGATCATCGCCAGCGACGTCTTACCGAGACCGGGCGGCCCCGACAGCAGGATGTGGTCCGGGGTGCCGCCGCGGTTCTTGGCTCCTTCGAGCACGAGCTGCAGCTGTTCGCGCACCCGCGGCTGACCGATGAACTCGCCCAGTGACCGTGGCCGCAGGCTGGCGTCGATGTCACCCTCGCCGACGGTCAGCGCCGGCGACACGTCGCGGTCGTCGGGTTCGGCGTCTTCTGCCCCGGTGTCGTCGAAGCGGCCCATGCGCTACTTCTTCCCCAGCATCGACAACGCCGCCCGCAGTGCGCTCGACGTCGTGGCGTCCGGGTCTCCGGCCAGCACCTTGTCGCACGCCTCCTCGGCCTGTTTGGCCGGAAATCCCAGTCCGACAAGGGCTTCGACCACCGGTCCGCGCACCGCGTGACCACTGACGGCAGTCACTCCCGCACCCGCGGTGACGGGGCCGATCTTGTCGCGCAGCTCCAGCACCATGCGTTCGGCGCCGCGCTTGCCGATGCCGGGCACCCGGGTCAGCGCGGTGACATCACCGTCGGCGAGGGCCTGACGCAGAGTGGGGGCGTCGTAGACCGCGAGCGTGGCCAACGCGATCTTCGGCCCCACCCCCGACACGCCGAGCAGCGTGCCGAACAGATCGCGGGCGTCGGCGTCGGCGAAGCCGTACAGCGTCATCGAGTCCTCGCGCACGATCATCGCGGTGATGAGCCGGGACTGCTCACCGCGGCGCAGGGTCGCCAGTGTCGCGGGGGTGGCCATGACCTTGTAGCCGACGCCGGCGGCTTCGAGGACGGCGTGGTCGAGCGCGATGTCGATGACCTCACCGCGCACCGAGGCGATCACCTCGCCGCCTTGAGCTTGGCCTGGTACTTGCGGCGCTGTTCGGCGGCCATCGCCTCCGCGGCCGCCATCCGGGCGATCATCGGCGCGCGCCAGCAGTGGCAGATCGCGAGCGCCAACGCGTCGGCGGCGTCGGCCGGGGTCGGTTTGGATTGCAGCGCAAGGATTCTCGTCACCATCTCGGTCACCTGCGCCTTGTCGGCACGGCCGTTGCCGGTGACCGCGGCCTTGACCTCGCTGGGCGTGTGGAAGTGCACGTCGATATCGCGTCGGGCCGCCGCGAGCGCGATCACGCCGCCGGCCTGCGCGGTGCCCATCGCCGTGGACGCGTTCTGATTGGAGAACACCCGCTCGATGGCGACGACGTCGGGCAGGTGGGTGTCCATCCAGTGCTCGACGGTGTCGCTGATGGTCAGCAGCCGGCGGTGCAGTTCTTCGCCGGCCGGGGTGCGCACGACGTCGACGTCGAGGGCGATCACCTGGCGGCCGCGCCGACTCTCGACCACCGAGAGCCCGCAGCGCGTCAACCCGGGATCGACTCCCATCACCCGCACGCGACAACTCCTTCGTCAGAACACCTGTTCGACACAATAGCGGGCGATCGGCGCGGACAGCCGCGGACACACCGCTCAGGAGTACGGGCGCAGATCCTGCGGCCGCGACCCGGGCGCCGGGATCTCACCGGACAGCCTGAGGCCGTCCGCGATCTCGGCGATGCGCCGGCCCGAGGCGCGCCACCCCGCCACCTTCTCGACGGCCACCTCCTCGCCGTCGCGGATCACCACGACCTTCCACGGCACCCCGCAGAGTTTCGCCAGCGCCCAGAACGGCCACGCCACCAGGAACGGCAGCGCCACGACGAACATCACGACCCCGAACCAGTTGGTGCCCCAGTTCAGCATGTCCAGGTAATCCAGCAGCGGCATCCAGCGGCGGTGCACCCGCCACCGCACCCCGTCGGTGTCCTTGAATTCCGGCACGGCCCTCAGATCACGAACCGGCCGGAGCGGGCGCCCTGTGCGACCTCCCAGGCCAATTCGGCGAGGTCGAAGGTGAGATCGAACACGCCGGGAAAGGGCCACCACCGCCGGTATACCGACCAAGCCGCGCCGTTCGGGTCCAGGACCTCTGCCATGGCGTCATCTTCGCGGATCAGCGTCCCTCGCGCGCGGTTTCGCCGCTGTCGTGAACGGGTTCGCCGATGTGACGGTTCGCGTGCATGCCGCTACCGTCGCAGAAGACCGTCGAACCCGAGCCGTGGAGCCGATGCCCCCGATGCCCGATGATGTTGAACTCGAATCCGCCACCAATCTCGCCGTCACCCTGAGCTGGGTGGCCGGCGCCGTCGTGGCCGCCTACGCGCTGGGCATCGTGCTCACCTGGGTGCTGTCACGGGTGGCGCGCCGCAGTCACATCGTCAAGCACATCGAGGCGTGCACCCGGCTCCCGATGCGCGCCACCCTGATGGTGGTGGCCGCGACGATCGCCGTGCAACGCACCGCCGACGCGGCGACCGCCTGGCGCGGCTGGGTGGACCACACGCTCGTCATCGCACTGATCGCGACGCTGACGTGGCTCATGACAGGCCTGGTGAAGGTCGCTGAACGCCAAGTGATCTCGCGCTTCGGCGGCGGTGACGCCGAGATGACCGACGCCGACCGGCACCGCAGGCGGGTGCGCACCCAGGTGACGGTGCTGCGCCGGCTGGCGGTCGCGATCGTCGTCGCCCTCGGCTCCGCGGCGATCCTGATGACGTTCCCCGCGTTCTCCGACATCGGCACCACGCTGTTCGCCTCGGCCGGTGTGCTGTCGGTGGTCGCCGGCCTGGCCGCGCAGACCTCGCTGGGTTCGGTGTTCGCCGGCCTGCAGATCGCGTTCTCCGATGCCATCCGCGTCGGCGATGTCGTTGTGCTCGAAGACGAATGGGGCCGCATCGAGGAGATCACGCTCACCTACGTCGTGGTGCGGTTGTGGGACGAACGGCGGCTGGTGCTGCCGTGCACGTACTTCACCGCCACGCCGTTCCAGAACTGGACCCGCAACGCGACCGAGTTGATGGGCACCGTGGAGCTCGACGTCGACTACTCGGTGCCGTTCGACGACATGCGTGCCGAACTCGACCGGCTGCTCGCGGAGAGCGAGCTGTGGGACGGTCGCAGCGGCGTCCTGCAGGTCACCGACGCAGTCGGTGGGTTCGTCCGGGTGCGAATGCTGGTCAGCGCACCCAATGCCGGTGCGCTGTTCGATCTGCGGTGCGCGGTGCGCGAGGGGCTGGTCGACTGGATCCGCCGGACCAAGGGTGCGCTGCCGGTGCACCGCATCGAGCAAGCCGAATCGCCGCCGCGGCGACGCGACACCACCGGAGGAGAAACGCGCCGCGTGGGATCGACGGTGTTCTCCGGCAGCCCCGAGGCCGAGGCGCGGGCCAGCGCGTTCTAGAAGCCGCCGGGCACCGCGGCGGGGGCGCTCAGCGGGACCCCGCGGAACTGCGGTCCGAGCACCCGGCCCGCCGCCAGGAGCGGTTCGGTGTCCCGCAGCGTGCGGGCGAGGACGAACGCCCCCTCCAGCGCGGCCACCAGGGCGAGCGTGACCTGCCGCGCCGTCGCCGCACCGAGTCCGCGTGCGGTGAAGTAGGCGGTACTACCGTCCAGCCAGCCGGTGAAGATGCCCGCCGAGACCTCACGGAGTTCCTCGACGGTGTCGGCCACTTCGGCGGCCACCGAGGCGATCGGGCACATGTTCGCGAACCCGGTGGCGGCCATGTCCTGTGCGGCCTGCTCGAAGATCCCCTCCAGCGCGGCGCCCAGGTCGGTGTAGCCGTCCACCACCGTGGGGATCAGCATCGCGTACGCCGCACCGGCGTTCACCAGCGCCTCCCGCGCGATCTGCACCTTGCCGCCGCGGAAGTGGTGGTAGAGCGAACCGATCGGCGCGCCGGACGCCGATGCGATGTCCTTCATCCCGACCGCGCCGTAGCCGCGGTGCCGCATGAGTTCGGCCGCGGCGGTGAGGATCGATTCCCTCGTGGACCTTGCCATCGTCACCTCCGTCCACCCATACTAGAGCACACGTTCTAGAATGATCGTTCTAATGCGAGGGAGTCGCCATGCCGACCGTCGACGTCACCGCGGGCACCATCGAGTACCGCGACGAGGGCGACCCCGCCGGACCGCCTGTCGTCCTGCTGCACGGGCTGCTGATGAACGACACCGTCTGGGACCACGCGCTGCCGCTGCTCCCCCGCGGCTTCCGGTACCTGCTGCCGGTGCTGCCGCTCGGCGGGCACCGCATCCCGATGCGCGCCGACGCCGACCTGTCGCTGACCGGCATCGTCGGCATCGTCGCCGACTTCCTCGACGCCCTCGACCTCGTGGACAGCACGCTGGTGGTGACGGACTGGGGCGGTCCGCTGTTCCTGACCGACCTGGGCCGCGACAAACGCATCGCGCGCATGGTGATCTGTCCGTCGGAGGCGTTCGACAACTTCCCGCCCGGCTGGCCCGGCAAGGTGGCGTGGCTGGCCAGCCGCAACACGTTCACGGCCGCAATGGCGATGCGGCAGTTGAGGATCGGCTGGCTGCGCCGCCGATACCTGATCTTCGGACAGATGGCGCGCAAGCCCATCGCGCAGCACATCGTCGACTCCTGGCTCACCGCCGGGCTCGCCGACACGCGCATCCGCCGCGACCTGGTCAAGTACTGCCACAGCCGATTCGACGGTGCCGACCTGACGCGCGCCACCAACCGGCTCGCCGACTTCGACGGCCCCGTGCTGGTGCTGTGGAGCCACAACCCGGTGATGCCCGACGAGCACGCGGCGCGGCTGGCCGAGCTCACCGGCGGGCGACTGCGCTACGTCGAGGACGCGTATGTGCTGGTGATGCTCGACCAACCCGAGGCGACCGCCGCCGAGATCGGCGCCTTCCTCACCGGCTGACAGCGCCTCAGAACGCCGAGTGCGGTGCCCCGATCCCGGGGTCGATCTTCACCGGTCCGGCGGCCGACGGCGCGACCGGGAAATCGAAGATCGCGGTCGGGATGTACACCGTCGCACAGGCATTCGGGATGTCCACCACACCGGACAGCCGGCCCTCGATCGGCGCGGCGCCCAGCAGCAGATAGGCCTGCTCGGGGCTGTAGCCGAACTTCGTCAGGTAGTCGATCGCGTGCAGGCATGCCCGCTGATAGGACAGATGCGAGTCCAGGTAACGCTGTTCGCCGTCGAGCGTGACCGACGTGCCGGAGAACGCCAGCCATTCGGAGTACTGCGGATCGGTGTTACCCGGCATGAAGATCGCGTTCTCGCTGACCCCGTAGGTCTCCATACCGCCGGGGATGACGTCCACCCGCAGATCGATGAAGCCGCCCATCTCGATGGCACCGCAGAACGTGATCTCACCGTCGCCCTGCGAGAAGTGCAGATCGCCGACCGACAGGTTCGCGCCGTCGACGAACACCGGGTAGAAGATCCGGCTGCCCTTGGTCAGGTTCTTGATGTCCTGATTGCCGCCGTTCTCCCGCGGCGGCGCCGTGCGCGCGGCCTCGGCGGCGGCCTTGGTGAACGCGTCACCGGTCAGGCTGCCGAGGATCGCGTCCTGCGGCTCCGGCGGCAGCGCCAGCGGCGGCACCCGGTCGGGATCGGTCGCGATCAGCGCGGCCTCGCGGGTGTTCCATGTCGACAGCAGATCGCGTGACGGGGCCGTCCCCATCAGGCCCGGATGCACGATGCCGGTGAACTCGACGCCCGGCACGTGCCGCGACGTCGCCTTCTGCCCGGAGAAATCCCAGATCGCCTTGTACGCGTCCGGGAACTGCTCGGTGAGGAATCCGCCGCCGTTGCGCTTGGCGAAGATGCCCGTGTAGCCCCAGCCCTGACCGGCCAGCGGGCCGGAATCCTCCTGCGGGATCGGACCGACGTCGAGGATGTCGACGATCAGCAGGTCGCCCGGTTTGGCGCCTTCGACGGCGATCGGCCCGGACAGCGTGTGCACGGTGGTCAGCGGCGCGTTGAGGATGTCGTCGGCCGAATCGTCGTTGTGGATGGCGCCGTCGAACCACTCGCGGCAGTGCACCCGGAACGAGTCGCCCTTCTTCACCGTCACCGCGGCGGGGATGTCGGGATGCCAGCGGTTGTGCCCGACCTTCTCCTGTTCGGTGAACTTCTTGGTGGAATCGAGCGGAAAGACTACGTCGGGCATGAGGTCCCCTTCTACGGTCGCG
Organism: Mycolicibacterium litorale; assembly: GCA_050205415.1. GTDB lineage: Bacteria > Actinomycetota > Actinomycetes > Mycobacteriales > Mycobacteriaceae > Mycobacterium > Mycobacterium litorale_C. The sequence continues at coordinate 200,488 of JBNMQY010000004.1, read as the reverse complement.
GGAGGTTTCGGTGCAGCGGGTTGGCGCTGACGGGGCGCCTGCGCGCCGTCGCAGGCGGTGGTGCGGAGACGACCGCGGGACGGTCGGCGGTGGCGCGCGTGGCGTCCTGCAACGCCATCGCGGCGCCACCGGTGCCGCCGAGATTCGGCGACGCCATCCGCCGGCGGGCCGGGCCACCGCAGTCGGGGCAGTCGACGACATCCGGACGGTCGTTCATCGAGTACATCCGCTGCGTGGTGCCGCACCCGGCTTCGCAGCGAAAGGCATAGAGGATCAACGGCATTCCCTCACTGTCCGCGGAGTTCGGCGAGCGCCACATTACCGAGCCGACGGGCAGCCCGCGCGGCAGTTGGAGAAGTCGACAGCCGACCCCGATCCCCGGTGTAGGCGGCTACAGCCGGCCGGATCCCGCACCCCTGCGCGCCGGTGATCCGAATGAGTTGTGCGGACGGGCATTCTGCGCCGGGACCGCCTGCGGTGCGGTCGCTCCGCCCTCGCGCATGCCCATGTTGTGCGCGGCCCACAGCGCGATGCGGAAGTTGATGCGGTCGGTCTCGTCGAGCGGGTTGGCCCCGGTGAGTTCGGCGATCTTGGCCAACCTGTTCCGCAGGGTGTTGACGTGGACGTACAACTGGTTCGCCGCTGCCGAGAGGTCGTTGGCCGGTGCCAGGAACGCCTCCAACGACGCGACGAGGTAGGAGTTGCTGACCTTGTCGTGGTCGACCAGCGGCACCAGCAGGCGATGGACGAACGGCACCAGACGTACTTTGGGCACCGCCGCCAACAACCCGTCGAGGGTGGCGATCTCGTCGATGTGGACGGTGCGCCGCCGGCGGACCGCCTCGTGCAGCGCCTCCAGGGACTCGGGGATCGCGTACGCCATCGACTGGGCGTCCGCGCCGATGGCGACCCCGCACGGCAGCGTCGAGGCGGCCAGGTCCGCGGTGAACTCCGCGGTCTGCGGGCACAGCGCGACAATGCGGTCGTCGAGGATGGCCACGGCACCGGAGTGGCGGTCCACCAGGTCGTGGACCCGGGTGTGCGCCTCGGCGGCGAACGCGCACACGACGACGGGCGCTGCGGACAGCCCGTAGCGGGTGAGCGCGGACTCCACCGGTCCGGCGCCGAGCGTGCCGGCCACGAACCAGCGCAGCAGCGCACCCAGCTCACGCTCCCGCGCGTCGACCTCGCGGTCCGCCGCGCGCCGGGATTCGGCCCAGTCGACGATCCGGCGGAACGGTACGGCGGCGCGCTGGATCAGCAACGGCAGATCCTTGGCCTGGCACGCCCGCACCAACTCCGGCGGGAGTTCGTCGAACAGGTCGCCGAGGCCGATCAACAGGCCGGCCACGCCACGATCGGTCAGCGTGGTCACGTACCGGCTGATCGTCTCCGCACTCTGATCCGCCACCGGCACACCGACGCTGAGGATCAGTTCCGCACCGGAGAGATACGGCGAGGGATCGGCGAGCTCCGTCGGATACACGTACCGGATCGGCCGGTCGAGGTCGTCGACCGGCGTCAGCGGATCGACGTGCAGATCCGGTTCGGCGAGCAGCTCGCCCAGGCTGACGGTCCCGTCGTGAGGGGATGCCACCGTAGCCGCCGTCGGGACCGTCATGGCTGCGGAGTCTAGGCGGCTGATGGCGTCCTCACAGGTCGAGCGTCAGCTTGCTTCCGCCGCGCGAACGGGACACGCAGATCATCATGGTCGCGTTCGTCTGCTGCTCATCCGCGCTGAGCAGATCGTCGCGGTGGTCGACCGCACCGGAGAGCACCTTGGTCTCGCAGGTGCCGCAGAAGCCGGCCGCGCACGAGAACGCGACGTCCGGATTCACCTCCAGGACCGCGTCGAGCACGCTCTTGTCGGCCGGCACGGTGACGGTGACGCCGCTGCGTGCCAGCTCCACGTCGAAGGCGCCGTCATCGTCCCGCGCCACTGGTTCACCGCCGGCCGCGGTGAACCGCTCCAGGTGCAGCGTCAGTTCCGGGTGCCGCTCACACGCCGCCTCGACGGCGGCGAGCATCGCCGGTGGCCCGCAGCAGTAGACCGCGGTGCCCGGCGCGCTGGCCGCCAGCGCGCCGGGGATGTCGGGCAGACCCGCCTCGTCCTGCGCCACCACGTCGACCCCGTCGAGTGCGTGTAGCCGGCCGAGGAAAGCCATCGCCGACCGGCTGCGACCGCCGTAGATCATCCGCCACGGGCGCGGATCAGACTGGCGCAGAATCGATTCCACCATCGCCAGGATGGGGGTGATGCCGACTCCCCCGGCGAGGAACAGATATCGGGGAGCGTCGGCGAGCGAGAAGTTGTTCCGCGGCTCGCCGACCTCGAGCACCTCCCCGATCCGGACCCGCTCATGGATCTCCCTGGAGCCGCCGCGTCCGTCACCGACCAGCAGGACGGCGATCGTGTAGCTGTACCGGTCGTCGGGGTCGCCGCACAGCGAATACTGACGCACCAGCCCGGACGGCAGGGTCACGGCCACATGGGCGCCCGGCTCCCACGCCGGCAACGCGTCGCCGGTGGTGCTGCGCAGCACCACGCTGACGACGTCGTCGGCTTCCAGGCGCAGCTGGGTGACACGCAGCCTCACGCGTGTACGTGTTCCAGCGGTGCCTCGACCAGGCCGCGGGTCCGCTGGATGGTCTGCACCGCGTACTGGGTCGCCCGGCGGTAGTTCAGCGTGTAGATGTCGGCGGGCGCGGACACCTCGAAGGCCTGCCCAGCGAGCGGAACCTCCTTGGGCTCGAGGCCACAGAGCACCGGGGTGTCCTCGTTGAACACCATGGTCTCCGTGGCGAGGATCTCGTCGACCGTGCCGCCACGGAAGTCGCGGTCGGTGGCCACGCCCCAGAAGATGATGCACTTGTCGTAGCTCACCGGGGACGGGAAGTCGACGAGGTAGCGCTTGCCGGTCTCCGGACCGAAGTCGTAGAGGATGGTGGCGATCCCCGGGGCGTAGGAGTGGTAGTGCATCCAGGCGTCCCCGACATCGGAGAAGTCCGAACCGGGCACCTGCGGGTAGTAGTACGACGCCCACACCTCGCGGCCCTCCCGTTTGACGTCGAGGTCGGTCACCACCGGATCGACTTCACCCATCGAGGGTCCGTGCACGAACGGGAAGTGCGCCATGTCGCGGAAGTTCTCGGTGGCGGCCATGAATCCGCAGTCGGCGTGAATCGGTTGAGCCGCACGCCATTCCAGGTCGAGGTCGGCGATCTCCGGCGGGTTGGGCAGGTCGAACACCGGGTCGCCGAGACAGGTCCACACGTGACCGAACCGCTCGATGACCGGATAGGCCTTGATCGCGGCCTTCGGAGGGATCCGCCCCTCGGCGGGCAGCGACGGGATGCGCGCGCACTGTCCGGACGCGCCGTCGAACTGCCAGCCGTGGTAGGGGCAGGCGATGTTGTCGCCCACCACCTTTCCGTCCGCCAGGTTGGCCCCGCGGTGGATGCAGCGCCGGTCGGTGACGCGCGCCGCTCCCGACGAGTCGCGGAACACCACGAGGTTCTGGTCGAGCAGCGTGGCGGACTGGGGGGTGCCGATGTCCTCGGAGCGGGCGACGACGAACCAGACGTGCTGGTAGGCCTCGCGCAGGTTCTCCGGGGTGAGTGCATCGCGGTTCACGGTGTATCTCCTTCTACGGTAGGGCTGTTACCGGGGTGGGGTCGGGACGGGTGAGGATGCGGGGCGTGAGCTGCTGGGCGCGGACATGGGCGGCGATCTCCGACATACCGGCCACCCAGACGTCGTCCATGGCGCACACCTCGGCGATGAAATCGCGCAGGGCGGCGGCCCGGCCGGGGCGGCCGGACAGGAACGGGTGGTTGGTGAGGATCCACGCGCCGCCGACGTCGCGCATGGCGGTGAGTTCGCTGCGCCACAGTTCGATCGCCTTGGCCGGGGTCTCGATCAGCCCCGTGCCGGAGAAGTCGGGCACGAAGCAGTACTGCTGCCAGTCGTCGAGCGCCCAGCTCACCGGCAGCTCGACCAGCGAGGAGTCGCCGACCGCCAGCTCATAGGGATGGTCGGAATCCATCAGCGTCGAGTCGTAGACGAAACCGAACTCCGCCAACAACTTCGGCGTGTGCCAGTTCATCTCCCACATCGGGGCGCGGTAACCGGTCGGCCGCACCCCGGCGACCTCGTCGAGCGCTTCCAATCCGCGCTCGAGGATCGCGCGTTCGGTGGCCTCGTCGACACCGACCAGCGATTCGTGGAGGTAGCCGTGGTGGGCGATCTCGTGGCCGCCGTCGGCGATCGACCGGATCGCGTCCGGATGCCGGTGTGCGGTGTAGCCGGGGACGAAGAACGTTCCGGGCACGCCGAATTCGTCGAGGATGTTCAGCAGGCGCGGCACCCCGACCAGCGGACCGTACGCCTGGTGCGACATGGCGCCCATGCGGTCGGCGAACGCCAGATCGGTGGTCAGCAGCGGTGATTCGGCGTCCACGTCGAACGTGAACGCGACGGCGCAGCGCTTGCCGTCCGGCCAGGTGACCGGGCCGGCGGGGATCAGAGGGCTCATCGTTGCGCCTTTCTTCCGAAGACGGACAGGAACTCCCAGGTGACGTTCGCCGCGACGATCGCGGTGATCTCGGCGTGGTCGTAGGCCGGTGAGACCTCGACGACGTCGACCCCGACCAGATTCACGCTGTCCAGCCCGCGGACGACTTCGAGCAGTTCGCGGCTCGACATGCCGCCCGCCTCGGGGGTTCCGGTGCCCGGTGCGTGCGCGGGGTCGAGGACGTCGATGTCGACCGAGACGTACACCGGCGCGTCGCCCACACGTTCCCGTATGCGGGCGATCATCCCGTCGGCGCCCAGGGCATCCATCTCCCGGCAGGTGATCACCGAGAAACCGAAGTTCGCGTCGTCGACGAGATCCTGCTTGCCGTAGATGGATCCGCGCACCCCGACGTGCATGTTGCGGTCGAGCAGCAAGCCTTCTTCGAAGGCCCGCCGGAACGGTGAGCCGTGGGTGATGTCCGCGCCGTAGTACTGGTCCCAGGTGTCGAGGTGGGCGTCGAAGTGCACCAGCGCCATCGGTCCGTGGACGGCGTGGGCGGCACGCAGTGACGGCAGCGCGACCGAATGGTCACCGCCGAGGATCACCGCCCGCGTTCCGTTGCTCAGCAGTTCGGTGAGTTGGCGGGTGATCTGATCGACCGCCTCACCGATGTCGAACGGGTTGCACGCGATGTCACCGGCGTCGGCGAACTGGCACACCTCGAACGGTTTGATGTCCAGTTCGGGGTTGTAGCCGCGGATGAGCCGTGAACCCTGCCGGATCGCGTTGGGGCCGAAGCGGGCTCCGGGCCGGTAGGTCACCGCGCTGTCGAACGGCACGCCCACCACGACGACGTCGGCGTGTGCCACGTCCTCCAGTCGCGGGAGCCGCGCGAAGGTGGTCCACCCCGCGTAGCGGGGTTGCACCTGGGGGTCGGCCACGCCCACGAGCTGGCCGCGGCCAGCCGAGGAATCACTGTCGTTGTTCAATCGCATGCCTTTCCTAGACCCTGTTCCGGGACAATCCACCGTCGAGGTTGACGATCTGACCGACGGCCGCACCGAGGTCGCGCCGGCACAGCAGTCCGATGACACGGGCGACCTGGTCGACGGTGCCGCACCGCCCGGCGGGCGGGTCGTCGCACGAAACCCCCGCCGCCGCATCGCAGATGGACCACTCCGAGTCGACGGCGCCGATCGCCACCGCGTTCACCCCGATGCCGTACGCGCCGAAGTCGCGGGTGAGTGTCTTCGTCAGCGCGACGATTCCGCCGGCGGCCGTCGCGACCGCGGCCAGCGAGGGGCCGCCGATGTGCCAGCGTGAGGTGGCCAGCACGATCCGGCCCCCGGCGCCCGCGTCGCGCATGTGGGCGGCGACCGCCTGGGCGTACAGGAAGCTCCCGGTCAGGGTGTCGTCGACGTGGCGCCAGAACTCGGCCATCGACTGGTCGGCGATCGGGGCGACGACGGGCAGACCGTGCGCGACCACCAGCGCGTCGATCCCGCCCATCGCCTCGGCCGCACGTCCGACGGCCGCGCGCACGGCGTCACCGTCGGCGTGGTCGGTGCCGGCGGTGAACTGCTCACCGGCGCCAGTGTTTTCGCGACCCGTACCGGCGACGACGGCACCGCGCTCGGTGAAGTGTGCGCGCAGCGCGGCGCCCAGCGCGGTGTCGACGCCGGTGACGAGCACGCGAGCAGGTTCGTCGTGCAGCATCAGATCACCGTTCCGCTGTTGACCGACAGGACTTCTCCGCACAGGAACAGGTCCTCCTCCAGCAGCGCCCGGACCAGTGCGGCGACCTCGCGCGGCTGGGCGATGCGCCGCGCCGGCAGGCCGGAGGTGAACTCGTCGGCCCGCTCCCAGGAGTCGGCCGGCAGCAGCGGGGTGTCGCAAGGGCCGGGCGCGACCGCGTTGACCAGGACGCCGTCGGCGGCCACCTCGACGGCGATGCTGCGCAGCAGGCTCAGCGCCGCGGCCTTCGCCGCCGCGTAGTGCGCGTCGTTGCTGCCGCCGCCGATCGCCCGTTCGGAGGCGATGCCGACGATGCGCCCGCTGCGCCTGCGCCGCATCTGCGGCAGCACCGCGCGGCACACGTGGGCCAGGCCGCCCACGTGCACCCGCAGCATCCGCTCCCAGGCGGCCTGCGAGATGTCGAGAGCGGGCGTCTCCTCGTAGTGCCCGGCGCACACCACGGCCGCGTCGATCCGCCCGAAGGTCTGCTCGATCTCGGCGATGGCGTCGCTCACCTCACGCTCCTCGGCGACGTCCGCGATCAGCCACTTGTCCATCGCCGGTGCGGGTTCGCGGGAGATCGAGGCGACCGTCCAGCCGCCGACCTGCAGGATCTGCGCGATCTCCGCACCGATACCGCTGCCGGCACCGGTGACCACGGCGACCGGACCGACCACCGGGGCCGTCATACGAGTTCCGTCTTCGTCGGCTCGGCCGGCTCGGCCGGCTCGTCGCGTCCGGCCGGGACGCGCCCGGCGACGTTGCGCACCTTGATGATCACCGCACCGAGCGCGAGGATCGCGCCCATCGCGACGAAGAAGGCCCAGTTCATGTACCAGGATTCGGAGACCGTGCGCGGCCAGACGATGTTGGTGAACTCGAACCCGACCCACAGCACCGCCAGCACGGCGACCGGTGTCCCCCAGCGGCCGAGGTTCCACGGGCCCGGCTCCCACGTGCCGCGCAGCCGGGCCACCAGGCCGGTGACGAGCGGGAACAGGAACGCCAGGTAGTAGCCGCCGGCGGTGAAGGTCACCAGGATCGAGTACACGTCGGTCGCGGAGATCAGGTAGACGAACGCGCCGATCACCGTGGTGACCAGGATCGCCGGGATCGGCTGCGCCTCCGTCTTCGACAGTTTGGACAGCACCCGGTGGCCGGGCAGCACCTTGTCGCGGGCGAAGGACCAGATGACGCGGGAACCCGACGCCTGCAGGGCCAGGAAGCTCGCCAGGAAGCCGATCACGAAGGCCAGCAGGATGGGTTTGACCCACGCCTCGCCGAGCGCGCTGCTCAGCACGTAGGACACCGGGTCGGGTTCCTCACCGGAGCGCACCAACTCGAAGTCCGGGACCGCGAGCGTCACCGCCAGCGAGGCGTAGGCGATCACCGAGGCGATGAACGCGATCGAGAACAGCATGGCCTTGGGGACGTTGCGCCGCGGCTCCTTGACCTCTTCGGCGATCGCGCCGGCGCTCTCGAAGCCGAGGATCGACCAGCCGGTGAACGCCAGCGCCGCCAGGAACGGGCCCGAGATGTAGGCCCAGGACCAGCCGCTGGACAGGTCGATGCCGTGCAGGATCGCGTCGAACCCGTGGTGGCGGTGGAAGATCAGCAGGTAGGTGCCGAGCCCGATGGAGGCGACGATCTCGGCGATGATGCTGCCGAACATCAGCGCCTTGAGGAAACCGCGGCCGAGGATGTTCGCGCCGGTCCCCGCCAGCAGGATCAGCAGCGCCACGATGCTCTGCTGCACCGCGGTCGGGCGTTCGATCCCGATGAGCTGGGCCAGGAACCCGGCACCGCCGTAGGCGACCGTGGCCATGATGATCACCAGGGCCCACATTAGACCCACCCGGCGACCCAGCCGGCGACCTCGCCCGCCAGCCGCCTGGTCCACTGGTAGATCGAACCCTCGTACGGCCAGCGGGACACCAGCTCGGCGAAGGCGAGCGCGACGATGCACTGCCCCACCCCGACGACCACGAAGGTCCACCAGAACCCGGGACCGGCGGTGGCCAGTGACAACCCGTAGATGCCGTACATCGCCACGATCGGCGAGATGAACGCGAACGCGAAGGCGAACGCCGACCACAAAGAGAATTCGCGCCTCAATTCCGTTGGCGCGGAACCTGTTTGCGCACTCGACGTCATATGTTCTCCCTTTCACCGCCCTGCGGACACGCAAGTATGGGCACGCCGCGGCACCCGCGGCACGACGTACGGCGAAGTGTGGTTTGGGCGTACAGTCACCGGGCGCGCGACTGTAGGGATCTACAACGCCGACGGGCCACACCGCGACCGGATGCGCCGGCGCGGGGCCGAAACCCCATACACTCGCGGCGCCGCCCCATCAGAGAGTGAGGATGTCGTGTCCGACACCGACCAGACGGCCTTCCTGTCGGCCCTCGAGGAGCACCTGCAGACCGTCGTCACCGGCTCCGTCGCCGAACCGCTGCGATCCGTCGACCAGAGCCTGGGCACGGTCGCCGCGTTGTGCCAGTCCGCGGTGCAGGCCGGAGGCAAACGCCTGCGCCCGCGGTTCGCCTACTGGGCGTGGCGGGTGAGCGCATTGCCCGGTGCGCCGTCCGGGCCGCTGGTGGGGCTCGCCGCCGCGCTCGAGCTGCTGCACGCGGCGATCCTGGTCCACGACGACGTGATCGACGCCTCCGAGGTGCGCCGCGGACAGCCGTCGGTACGGGCGGCGTTGGCGGCGGGGCACCGCACCGACTCCGGGTGGGGTGACGCCCGGGAGTTCGGCGACAACGTGGCCCTGCTGGTCGGCGATCTGCTGTGGTCGGCGGCGCACGACACGTTCGACGATGCGGTGGCGACCCTGCCCGGCGACATCGCGCGCCGCACGTCGACGGTGTTTCGGACCATGCGGCTGGAGGTGCTGGCCGGTCAGTTGCTGGAGTTGCAGGCACAGGCCAAACGCGACTACCACGCCGCGACGGCCGAGAAGATCCTGCGCTACAAGACCAGCGCCTACACCGTCGAGCGTCCCGTCGAACTCGGGCTGACCCTGGCCGGATCCGCCTCGGCCGCCACTGCCGCCACCCTCGGCCGGTACGCGGGCGCGGTCGGGCAGGCGTTCCAGCTGCGCGACGATCTGGCCGACCTGTTCGGCACGACGAAGACGAGCGGCAAACAGACCGGGGACGACATCCGGGCCGGCAAACCCACCGAACTGCTGGGTGCGGCCTACGAGCTGGCCGACGACCTGGACCGCAGCCTGCTGTCCACCATCGTCGGCGACCCCGCGGCCGATCAGGCCTCGATCGCCGAGGTGCAGACGATCGTGCTGCAGTGCGGCGCCGCGGACCGGGTGGGCAGGCGGATCGCCGATCTGGTGGCCGTCGCGCACCGGGCGGTCGACGAACTCGCCGACACCGCGGACGCGACGACGCTCGCCGGGCTCTCGGAGATGCTCGCCGAGTGCACCGAGCTGTCGTTCCTGCCGACGGACTGACCGCCCCGGGGGTCAGGCCTCGAGCTGGGCCAGGATCTCGTCGGGGATGTCGGCGTTGGTGTAGACGTCCTGGACGTCGTCACTGTCCTCGAGGGCGTCGACGAGCTTCATCACCTTGCGGGCGCCCTCGGCGTCGAGCGGCACCGTGACCGACGGCTGGAAGCTGGCGTCCGCGGAGTCGTAGTCGATGCCGGCTTCCTGCAGCGCCGTGCGCACGGCCACCAGATCGGTGGGTTCGGAGATGATCTCGAAGCTGTCACCGAGGTCGTTGACCTCCTCGGCGCCGGCCTCGAGCACGGCCATCAGCACGTCGTCCTCGGACAGGCCGTTCTTCTCCAGCGTCACCACACCCTTGCGGGAGAACAGGTAGGACACCGAACCCGGGTCGGCCATGTTGCCGCCGTTGCGGGTCATCGCCACCCGCACCTCGCCCGCGGCGCGGTTGCGGTTGTCGGTCAGGCATTCGATGAGCACCGCGACCCCGTTGGGCCCGTACCCCTCGTAGGTGATGGTCTGCCAGTCGGCGCCGCCCGCCTCTTCACCGGCGCCGCGTTTGCGCGCGCGCTCGATGTTGTCGTTGGGCACCGAGTTCTTCTTGGCCTTCTGGATGGCGTCGTAGAGCGTGGGGTTGCCGCCCGGATCGCCACCCCCGGTGCGGGCCGCAACCTCGATGTTCTTGATCAGCTTGGCGAAGTTCTTGCCTCGGCGGGCGTCGATGATCGCCTTCTTGTGCTTCGTGGTCGCCCACTTGGAATGGCCGCTCATCGGCGAACTACCTCTCTCCGTCAAGTTCGAGTCCGGTAGTCGAGTCTACGTGGATCGGTTCGCGTGGCCGTATGGACACCTTTGCGGACGGGCGGAACACGTTCGTCACGCCCGCGAAACACGACCGCCCTAGCTTGGCCGGATGACCCAGCACGTCAGCAGCGAACCGGTGGGCGAGGACGCCGCGACCGACACCGCCCGTTCGGCCGCCACCAGGGAGACTCTCGAGGACTACACGCTGCGGTTCGCCCCGCGCAGCTACCGGAAATGGTCGACCGGCGTGGTCGGGGTCTCGGCTCTCGGCGGCATCGCCTACCTGGCCGACTTCGCGATCGGAGCGAACATCGGCATCGCCTACGGCACCACCAACGCGCTGTGGGGCATCCTGATCTTCGCCGTCGTGATCTTCCTGTCCGGGTTCCCGCTCGCCTACTACGCGGCCCGCTACAACATGGATCTGGACCTGATCACCCGCGGCAGCGGCTTCGGGTACTACGGGTCGGTGGTCACCAACGTCATCATGGCCACCTTCACGTTCATCTTCTTCGCGCTCGAAGGGTCGATCATGGCCCAGGGCCTCGAACTCGGACTCGGTGTCCCGCTGTGGCTCGGGTACGCGGTCTCGACCATCGTCATCTTCCCGCTGGTGATCTACGGCATGAAAGTGCTGTCCACCCTGCAGGTGTGGACGACTCCGCTGTGGCTGGTGCTGATGGTCGCACCGTTCGTCTACCTCGTGGTGAGCCATCCGGAGTCGGTCGGCCAGTTCCTCGCCTACCAGGGCGAGGAGGGCAAGGGCGGATTCGACCTGGGCTCGACCCTGCTGGCCGCCGGCGTGTGCCTGTCGCTGATCGCCCAGATCGCCGAGCAGATCGACTATCTGCGCTTCATGCCGCCGAAAACGCCTGCCAACAGCCGCAGTTGGTGGACGTGGATGATCCTGGCCGGGCCGGGATGGGTGCTCTTCGGCGCCGTCAAGCAGATCGTCGGGCTGTTCCTGGCGGTGTACCTGATCGCCAACGTCGCCGACAGTGCGGGGATCGCGAACCAGCCTGTGCACCAGTTCCTGGAGATCTACCAGAACTTCCTGCCCGGCTGGCTGGCGATGACGCTGGCGGTGGTGCTCGTCGTGATCAGCCAGGTCAAGATCAACGTCACCAACGCGTACTCCGGATCGCTGGCGTGGACGAACTCGTTCACCCGGGTCACCAAGCGCTATCCCGGCCGGCTGGTGTTCCTCGCCTTCAACCTGCTGATCGCGCTGATCCTGATGGAAGCCAACATGTTCGACTTCCTCAACACGATCCTCGGGTTCTACGCGAACTGCGGTATGGCGTGGGTCGTGGTGGTGGCGTCCGACATCGTCGTCAACAAACACCTCCTCGGGATCTCCCCCAAGGCCCCCGAATTCCGCCGCGGCATGCTCTATGCCATCAATCCGGTCGGGTTCGGGTCGATGCTGATCGCTGCCGGCGTGTCGATCCTGGCGTTCTTCGGCGGACTCGGCGAGACCATCCGCCCCTACTCCCCGCTTGTCGCCATCGGCCTGGGCCTGGTGCTGCCGCCCCTCTTCGCGATCGCCACGAAGGGCCGGTACTACCTGCGCCGCACCGACGACGGTATCGACCTGCCGATGTACGACGAATACGGCAACCCGTCCGGCGAACAGCTGGAATGCCATGTCTGCCGGCACGATTACGAGCGGCCGGACATGATGAAGTGCGCCACCCACGACGCGTTCATCTGCTCGCTGTGCCTGTCCACCGACAGGGTGGCCGACCACGTGCTGCCGGCCCAGCGCTAGCGGATGCGGCGTGTCCCCTCGGGAAAGTGGGGACGTAGAGCGGCGGCGAAGATGCGGTCCAGTACACGGTCGGGCAGGAACGGCAACCAGCGGATCATCGCTGCTTCGCGGCCGACCGGATAGCGCGTGCGCGGCCTGCGCGCCGTCACCGCCTTGGCTATCACCTTGGCCGCGGCGGTGGCGGGCAAGCCCGACCGGGTCGACGACACCGCCTGGGCGTTCACGGCATGCACCAGTCCGCCGTAGCGCTGGAGTTGCTCAGGTGTCATGGCCGACACGAGGCCGCCGCCGGCGGTGATCGCCCGGCCGAGCATTTCGGTACGGACGGCGCCCGGTTGGATCACGACAACCTCCACACCGACCGCGGCCAGTTCGCGTCGCAAGGCGTCGCTGACGGCTTCCAGGGCGAACTTCGTGGCGGCGTAGGGACCGTAGGCGGCCATGGCGACCTTGCCGCCCACAGAACTGATGTTGATCACGCGACCCCTGCTGCGGATCAGGGCCGGCAGGACCGCCTGGATGACGGCGACCTGGCCGAAGAGGTTGACCTCGAACATGCGTCGCCACTGGTCGATCGCGAAGGCCTCGATCGGCACGTTGGCCTGGATGGCGGCATTGTTCACCAGTGCCCGCACCGCTCGGCCGTGCGGGTCACCGTCCACCCGGGTGATCAGCGCCCGGATGTGGTCGGGTTCGGTGATGTCGAGGATCACGGGCTCGATACCGGGCCCCCGGAGGGCGTCGCCGTCCGGCTCGCGCCTGACACCCGCGAGGACGTGGAACCCCCGCCGGGCCAGCTCGCGTGCCGTCGCCGCGCCGATGCCGGTGGAGGCACCCGTGACGACGGCGAGCTCCGAACCTTCAGGTGACAATGTCATCTGAGTGACGCTACGCGGTCGGATGACGTTGTCAACTTACGATGGGTGGATGGTGAGTCGCGCCGAATCAGCCGCCGCCACCCGACGTGCACTGCTCGAGGACGCCGCCGAGTTGCTGGACAGCGGGGGTCCCGATGCGGTGACGCTGCGCGAGGTCGGTGCCCGCGCAGGTCTCACCCGTGGGGCGCCCTACCGGCACTTCGCGAACAAGGAGGCCCTGCTCACGGCCGTCGCCGCGGAAAGCTGGGAACGCCTCGGTGACCGCATGCACGCACTGCAGGCAGACGAACGGCTACCACCCGCCGACAAGCTCCGCGCGGCGCTCCTCGGCGTCATCGAACTCAGCCGCAGGCAGCCCCACCTGTATCAGCTGATGTTCAGCGCACCGGCAGCGGATCCGTCCGCGGTGGTTCGGGCCGCGCAACGCATGTGCGATGAGTTCATCGTGATCGTCGCCGCGGTCGTCGGCGAACAGCATGCCCAGCGCTGCGCCGCGATCCTGCTGACCGGTGCGCACGGTGCGGCCGGCCTGGAATCGAGCGGCCTGCTCAGCAACGACAAATGGCACACAACGGCCGAGGAACTCACCGACAGTTTGATCGCGGTGGTCGCAGCGCCCTAGCGGTCAGGCGTCCCCGGTGACGAGGTCCACGAACAGCTTGTGCACGCGGCGGTCGCCGGTCACCTCCGGGTGGAACGACGTGGCGAGCATGCGGCCCTGCCGCACCGCGACGATGTGCTCACCGGCGCGGGCCAGCACCTCGACGTCGGGGCCGACACGCTCCACCCACGGCGCCCGGATGAACACCGCGTGCACCGGGGAGTCGAGGCCCTCGAACGGGATGTCGCCTTCGAACGAGTCGACCTGACGCCCGAAAGCATTGCGCCGCACCGACATGTCGATCCCCTTCAGCGGGGTGGCCTGGCGTCCCGCGGCGCCGGCGTCGAGGATCTCGCTGGCCAGCAGGATCATCCCGGCACACGAACCGTAGGCCGGCATCCCCTCGGCGAGCCGGGCCCGCAACGGTTCGAGCAGATCGAATTCGCGCAGCAGGTGACTCATCGCGGTGGACTCACCGCCGGGGATCACCAACGCGTCGACCGCGTCCAGTTCGGCGAGGCGGCGCACCGTCACGGCCTCGGCACCCGCTTCGGTCAGCGCGGCGAGGTGTTCGCGGGTGTCGCCCTGCAGCGCGAGGACACCGATGCACGGAGTCATGCCCGGCCCGGCGTGAAATCGCGCGGATAGCGGGTCAACCCCTCCTGCATCACCGCCGCCACCATCTCGCCGTAGCGGTTGAAGATCTTGCCCTGGGTCAGCGAGCGGCCCCCGCACGCCGACGGCGAGGACTGGTCGTAGAGCAGCCACTCGTCGGCGCGGAACGGCCGCATGAACCACATCGCGTGATCCAGCGACGCCACCATCAGGTGTTTGCGTGATTCGGGATGGTTCACCTGCGCCGAACCCAGCAGGGTCAGATCGCTCATGTAGGCCAGCGCGCAGATGTGCAGCACGTGGTCGTCGGGCAGCGGATCGCGGTGCCGGAACCACACCTGCTGCTGGGAGGCCTTGCCCGGCGTCAGCTCCAACTGGTCGCGCGGCACGATACGCACATCCCACTCGTCGAACTGACGGAAGCTGGCGTCGTCGAAAACCCTGCTGGCCGACTTGAAGTCGGGGATGTCGTCCGGTGGCGGTGCCGGCGGCATCGCGTCCTGGTGTTCGATCCCGCTCTGATCGGTCTGGAACGACGCCGACATCGAGAAGATCGTCTCGCCGTGCTGGATCGCGCTCACCCGCCGCGTGCAGAACGAGCCGCCGTCACGGATGCGCTCCACGGTGTAGACCGTCGGCGTCCGGGCGTCACCCGCGCGCAGGAAATACCCGTGCAGCGAGTGCACCAGGAACTTCGGGTCGACGGTCCGCACCGCCGACACCAGCGACTGGCCGGCCACATGACCGCCGAAAGTGCGCTGCAGGAAACCGGATTCGGGGCTGAACACCCCGCCGCGGTAGATGTTGACCTCGATCTGCTCCAGATCGAGGATCTGTTCGATCGCCACCTAGTACTACCAGCCGCGTTCGGCGAGCCGGTGCGGCTGGGCGATCTCCTCGACGTTGATGCCCACCATGGCCTCGCCCAGCCCGCGCGACACCTTGGCCAGCACATCGGGATCGTCGTAGAAGGTGGTGGCCTTGACGATCGCCGCCGCCCGCTCGGCCGGATTGCCCGACTTGAAGATGCCCGAGCCCACGAACACGCCCTCGGCGCCGAGCTGCATCATCATCGCCGCATCCGCCGGAGTGGCGATACCGCCCGCGGTGAACAGCGTCACCGGCAGCTTGCCGGCGCGCGCCACCTCGACCACCAGGTCATACGGGGCCTGCAGCTCCTTGGCCGCCACGTAGAGCTCGTCCTCCGACAGCGACGTCAGCCGGCGGATCTCCCCGCCGATCTTGCGCATGTGGGTGGTGGCGTTCGACACGTCGCCGGTGCCGGCCTCACCCTTGGAGCGGATCATCGCCGCACCCTCGGTGATCCGGCGCAGCGCCTCACCCAGGTTGGTCGCCCCGCACACGAACGGCACGGTGAACTTCCACTTGTCGATGTGGTTGGTGTAGTCGGCCGGCGTGAGCACCTCGGACTCGTCGACGTAGTCCACCCCGAGGCTCTGCAGGATCTGCGCCTCGACGAAGTGACCGATCCGCGCCTTGGCCATCACCGGGATCGTGACCGCGTCGATGATGCCCTCGATCATGTCGGGGTCGCTCATCCGCGACACCCCGCCCTGAGCGCGGATGTCGGCGGGCACCCGCTCGAGCGCCATTACCGCGACCGCGCCGGCGCCCTCGGCGATCCGGGCCTGTTCCGGGGTGACCACGTCCATGATCACGCCGCCCTTGAGCATCTCGGCCATACCGCGCTTCACCCGGGCGGTGCCGGTCTGCTGAGTCGAGCCGTTGTGCGCCGCGGTTTCCACTGTCATCTCCTCCGAATTGCTACTGATCCAGTGTAGTAGCGGGTCCAAATCAATTGATTCCGCAACTCAGCGGATCGTTTCCACCGGTCGCGCCTCAGCCGCGGGCGCCGGCTCGTCGGCCAGTTCGTTGGCCCGGGCCAGCAGGTCGCCCAGCTGCTGCGGGTACACGGTCTCACCGCCCGCGACCAGTTCGGCGATCATTGTCGCATCACACCAGCGGTGCCCGTGAATGTAGTGACGCTCGAGCGCGGACTGCCCCGTCGTCGACGGTTCGAACCGCCGGGTGCGGTGCACGAAGAACATCTCCTGGCTGCGCATCACCGAACCGTTGAACTCGAACACCGCGTCGCGCCGCCACACCGGTCCGATCAACTCGTCGGGGGTGACGCGCAGGCCTGTCTCCTCGTCGACCTCGCGGGCGGCCGCGTGTGCCAGCGGCTCCCCCGCCTGCACCGCCCCGCCGACGGTGAACCACCAGCGCGGCGCATCACCGTCGACCGCCGGGTCCGAACCGCACAGCAGCAGCACCGCGCCCGTCTCGTCGAGCAGCACCACCCGCGCCGAGACGCGCCGGGTCAGCGGTTCGACGTCGCGGGAGGCGACCTCGGCGATCTCGAAGTAGCTGGGCAACGCCGCGGTCCCGCCCAGGCGCAACAACCGAACCGGTGTGCGTTCACGCAGCGCCAGGGTGTCGCGCACCGCGTCGTTGTGGAACCGGCGCGCCAGCAGCACCCGTGCCTCGGCGTCGGCCAGCTCGGCCACCAGGGCGACCGGCAGCGATGCGGGGTCGACGAGGGCCAGTGCCGCCGACAGTTCGTTCTCGGCGGCCTCCCTGGCGCTGCGCGGCGCCCGTTCGGCGGCGTCGGCGAGCGCGGCCAGCCGTCTGCCCTGCGGTCCGCCGGCGTACGCGTCGACCGCGACGGCCCGCGCCACCACCGCCCGGCGGGCGAGTGCACCGTCGAGCGCCTGCCAGCTCAGGTCGTAGCGCACGTGCAGCCGGTCGAGCCGGTGTGCGGTCTGGTACGCCCATGCGCCGATCAGCAGCACGACGACCAGCAGCACCACCAGCGCGGTGATCGCCACCCAGGTCACGGCGCGACCTGCACCTTCACGCCCGACCCCGCGACGGTCTCGTAGACCCGCATGATCTGGGCGGCCACCACCGACCAGTCGTAGCGGCCGACCGTCTCGGACGCCGCGGTGATGTAGCGTTCGCGCGCCGCCACCTGCGCGGGACGGTCACCGAGCATCTCGATCAACCCGGCGGCCAGCGCATCGGCGTCGTCGACCGTGACCAGCCGGCCCGCCGTACCGTCCCGCAGCACACGCCGGAACGCGTCGAGATCGCTGGCGACGACCGCGGTCCCGGCGGCCATCGCCTCGACCAGCACGATGCCGAAACTCTCCCCGCCGGTGTTGGGGGCGCAGTACACGTCGGCGCTGCGCATCGCCGACGCCTTCATCGCGTCGTCGACCTGCCCCAGGAAGCACAGGTGGGACGCCAGCGGACCGGCCTGCTCCCGCAGTTCGTCCTCGTCACCGCGGCCGACGATCAGGATCTCCACGTCCGGGTAGCACGCCACCAGCGCGGGCAGCGCCCCCAGCAGCACCGCCATCCCCTTGCGGGGCTCGTCGTAACGGCCCAGGAACAGCACCGTACGGCCCGCCCGCGGGTAGCCGTCCAGCCGCGGTGCGTCGGCGAAGAAGGCGACGTCGACACCGTTGGGGATCTCGACCGCGTCGGACCCCAGCGCCTCCATCTGCCAGCGTCGCGCCAGGTCCGACACCGCGATACGGCCGACGATCTTCTCGTGGTACGGCCGCAGGATGCCCTGGAAGACCGACAGCGTCAGCGATTTCGTGGTCGACGTGTGGAAGGTCGCGACGATCGGCCCCTCCGCCGCCTGCAGGGCCAGCATCGACAGGCTCGGCGCGTTCGGCTCGTGCAGGTGCAGCACGTCGAACTGTCCCTGCACCAGCCATTTCTTGACCAGGCGGTGGGTGGCGGGCCCGAACCGCAGCCGCGCCACCGACCCGTTGTAGGGAATCGGCACCGCGCGCCCACCGGACACCACGTAGTCGGGCAGGTCGACATGCGGCGAGGCCGGCGCCAGCACGCTCACGTCGTGTCCGCGCCCGCGCATCACCTCCGCCAACTGCAGGACGTGGGACTGCACCCCGCCAGGCACGTCGAAGGAGTAGGGGCACACCATCCCGATCCGCATCGTCAACCGGCTCCGGCCAGTCGGGCCCGCCGCGCATCGGACAGGTCGGCGAGCCACTGCGGCTGCATCATGTGCCAGTCCTCGGGGTGGGCGGCGATGTTGACCGCGAACCGGTCGGCCAACGCCTGGGTGATGGCCCCGACGTCACCGCTGGAGGTGTCGAGCGGCTCGAACACCCGCATGCCCCAGCCGTCGCCGTCGAACCAGCAGTGCACCGGCAGCAGGGCCGCACCGGTTTCGGACGCGAGCTTGGCGGGTCCGGCCGGCATGCGGGTGGGCTCACCGAAGAAGTCGACCGGCACGCCACTGCGGGTCAGGTCGCGTTCGGCCATCAGGCACACCACCCGGTTGGCGCGCAGCCGGTCGCGCAGCAGCTGATACGGCGGATGCTCACCGCCGGACAGCGGGATCACCTCGAAGCCCAGGCTCTCGCGGTAGGCGACGAACCGGTTGAACAGCGACTCCGGTCGCAGCCGTTCGGCCACCGTGGTGAACGTGCCGTGGTTCTGCACCAGCCACACGCCGGCCATGTCCCAGTTGCCGCTGTGCGGCAGCGCGACCACCGCGCCGCGACCGGCGTCGATCGCATCCCAGACGTGCTGAATGCCGTCGACGCTGAGTTCCCGGCCCAGTCTGCGGTGGTCCATCGTGGGCAGCCGGAACGCCTCACGCCAGTACCGGGCGTAGGAGGCGAGCGAGGCGCGCATCAACTCGTCGGGCACCTCGGCCGGTGCGACGCCGGTGACCCGGGCCAGGTTCTTGCGCAGCTGCTCCGGTCCCCCGTTGCGGGCCGAGTACCGGGCGCCCGCCTCGAAAGCGTTGCGGGCCAAGGATTCCGGCAGGGCGCGCACCACCCGCCAGCCGGCCGCGTATCCCCAGTCCGTCAGCTGTTCGGTGCCGGGCAGCCAGCCGCCGCGTTCGATCACTGTTCGTCCGCCGCCGGTTTCTCTTGACTCGGAAGCCGGTCCATCGCGCCGGGCGAGGTGCGCACCGTGTGCAGACGCTGCAACACGGTGACCACGCTGGCCACGGCCAGCAGCCACATCGCGACCTGCAGCAGCCACGGGATGTGCAGGAACGGCACACCCGAAAGGCCCGCGCCGACCAGCACGATCACCAGTCGTTCGGGCCGTTCGATGAAGCCCCCGTCGCCGCGCAGCCCGCTCGCCTCGGCGCGCGCCTTGATGTAGGAGATGACCTGCGAGGTGATCAGGCAGATCAGGGTGGCGACCACCAGCGCCGGACTGTCGGCGCCGAACGCCGCCCACCACAGCAGGCCCGCGAACACGGCGCCGTCGGCGATCCGGTCGCAGGCCGCGTCGAGCACGGCGCCGAACCGGGTACCGCCGCCGCGTTCCCGGGCCATCGCGCCGTCGAGCATGTCGGCCAGCACGAAGACGGCCACCGCGAAGGCGCCCCACCACAGCTGTCCGATCGGGAACAGCGTCAGCGAGGCCAGCACCGTACCCGCGGTGCCCAGGATCGTGATGCTGTCCGGGGTGAAACCCACCCGCAGGGCGGCCCTTGCCACCGGCTTCGACAGCTTGACGTAGGCGGCCCGAGTCATCAGGTAGATGTTGCTCACGGGATCGATCCCCCGTCCTGCTTCGCCCACTCCGTGGCCAACAGCTCACGGGTCTCGCGCAGCAGCTGCGGGATGACCTTGGACCCGCCGATGATCGTGATGAAGTTGGCGTCGCCACCCCAGCGCGGCACGACGTGCATGTGCAGGTGCTCGGCGAGCGAACCGCCCGCCGACTGCCCCAAGTTGAGTCCGACGTTGAACCCGTGCGGCCGCGACACCGCCTTGATGACGCGAATCGCCTTCTGCGTGAACGACATCAACTCGATGCTCTCGGCATCGGTGAGGTCCTCGAGTTCCGACACCCGCCGGTACGGCACCACCATCAGATGGCCCGGGTTGTACGGGTACAGGTTGAGCACCGCGTACACCTGCTCACCGCGCGCCACCACGAGGCCGTCCTCGTCGGCCATCATCGGGATGTCGGTGAAGGGCTGGGAGGACTGTGACGAGTCCGAACCCTTCTTCATCGGCGACTCGGCGATGTAGCTCATGCGGTGCGGTGTCCACAGCCGCTGCAGGTTGTCCGGGTCGCCGACCCCGTGATCGACGATCGTCTGCTCATCGCGCAAGCGCTCATCGCTGATGGTCTGCTCTTCGCGCGGCCCCGTCACGTCCCCACTCACGTTCCGGCGCCCACCTTGACCAGATCGGCCGTGGGCGTGGCGTTGCGGCGTTCGGCGATCCAGCGCACGATCGCCTCGACGGCCTCGTCGCGCGGTACACCGTTGATCTGCGTGCGGTCACCGAAGCGGAAACTCACCGCGCCGGCGTCGAGATCTTTGTCTCCCGCCAGCAGCATGAACGGCACCTTCTGGTTGGTGTGGTTGACGATCTTCTTGGCCATCCGGTCGTCACTGCCGTCCACCTCGACTCGGACGCCACGCGAACGAAGTTGCGCCGCAACCTCTTTGAGATAGTCCACGTGTCCGTCGGCGACCGGGATGCCGACCACCTGCACCGGCGCCAGCCACGCCGGGAACGCCCCGGCGTAATGCTCGGTGAGCACCCCGAAGAACCGTTCGATCGACCCGAACAGCGCCCGGTGGATCAGCACCGGCCGCTGCCGGCTGCCGTCGGCCGCGGTGTACTCCAACTCGAACCGCTCGGGCATGTTGAAGTCCAGCTGGATCGTCGACATCTGCCAGTTGCGGCCCAGCGCGTCCTTGACCTGAACGGAGATCTTCGGCCCGTAGAACGCGGCGCCGCCAGGATCGGGAACCAGGTCGAGCCCGGAGGCCTCCGCCACCTCACGCAGCGTCGCGGTGGCCTCCTCCCAGATCTCGTCGGAGCCGACGTACTTGTCCGGATCCTTGGTCGACAGTTCCAGGTAGTACTCGTCGAGGCCGTAATCGGCCAGCAGGTCCAGCACGAACTGCAGAAGCGAGGCCAACTCGTCGCGCATCAGCTCGCGGGTGGTGTAGATGTGCGCATCGTCCTGCGTCATCCCCCGCACCCGGGTCAGACCGTGCACGACGCCGGACTTCTCGTAGCGGTACACCGACCCGAATTCGAAGAGCCGCAACGGCAATTCCCGATACGACCGGCCACGCGAGCGGTAGATCAGGTGGTGCATCGGGCAGTTCATCGGTTTGAGGTAGTAGTTCTGCCCGGGCTTGCGCACCGCGCCGTCCTCGTCGAACTCCGCGTCGATGTGCATCGCGGGGAACATGCCGTCGGCGTACCACTCGAGATGTCCGGACGTCACGTACAGCTGCTCTTTGGTGATGTGCGGGGTGTTGACGAACTCGTAACCGGCCTCGAGGTGCTTGGCCCGCGAGTAATCCTCGAGTTCCTTGCGGACGATGCCGCCCTTCGGGTGGAAGACCGGCAGCCCCGAACCGAGTTCGTCGGGGAAGCTGAACAGGTCGAGTTCGACACCGAGCTTGCGGTGGTCTCGGCGCTGCGCCTCCTCGATCAGCTCCAGGTGTCGGTCGAGCGCCTCCTGCGACTCCCAGGCCGTGCCGTAGATGCGCTGCAGGCTGGCGTTGGCCTGGTCGCCACGCCAGTACGCGGCCGAGCTGCGGGTCAGCTTGAATGCCGGGATGTAGCGGGTGGTCGGGATGTGCGGACCGCGGCACAGGTCACCCCACACGCGCTCACGGGTGCGCGGGTTGAGGTTGTCGTAGGCCGTCAGCTCGTCGCCACCGACCTCCATCACCTCGGGATCGCCGGATTTGTCGTCGACCAGTTCGAGCTTGTACGGCTCGCCGGCGAGTTCCTCACGGGCAGCGTCCTTGGACTCGTAGACCCGCCGCTCGAACAGCTGACCGTCCTTGACGATCTTGCGCATCTTCTTCTCGAGCGCCTCGAGGTCCTCCGGCGTGAACGCCCGCGGCACGTCGAAGTCGTAGTAGAAGCCGTCGGTGATGGGCGGGCCGATGCCGAGCTTCGCCTCCGGGAACATGTCCTGCACCGCTTGGGCCAGCACGTGCGCGGCCGAATGCCGGATCACGCTGCGGCCGTCTTCGGTGTCGGCGGCGACCGGGGTCACCTCGACGTCGGCCTCCGGCGCCCAGGACAGGTCGCGCAACCGGCCGTCGGCGTCTCGCACCACGACGACGGCGTCCGGCGCGCCTCGGCTCGGCAGTCCCGCCTCGCGGACCGCCGCCCCGGCGGTGGTCCCGGCAGCCACCCGGATCGGGGCTGCTGGGGCTGGGCTGGCGGCGGCGCTCATCGGAGACTCTCCCTAACGGGTCGGGGAACGATCGATCGCGACCATGCTATCGGTGCCGGTCGCATCGCCCCGAGCGTGACCGGGTCAGGAAGAGCCGAACCCGAGCGGGCTCTCGAGCCATCGATGATCGAACCCGACGAGTTCGCCGGCCCAGTCGACCGCACCCAGCAGCCACAGCGTCGCGAACACCACCACCGCCGTGAGCAGACCGCCCAGGATCTGCACGATCGGGTGCTGGCGGTGGAACCAGTCCATCGCGCGGTCGTAGCGTTCCCGGGCATAGCCGAGAAGGCGTTGGGCCCACTCGAATTCGGTGGCGAGGATGCCGAGGCCGATGAACACGATCGCCCAGCCCGGACCGGGATAGGGAATCGCGAGCACGCCGAGGCCCAGCACCACCAGTCCGACCACACCGACGGCGATGCGATAGAAGAAGTCGACCCGGGGCCGTCGGCGCAGAGCCTCACGCCACTTCTTCCACCGGTCTTTGACCCGCGTCCAGCGCGACGGCTGCTCGGTTTCGTTCTCGGTCACGGCTGCCCCGGTTTGAGTCGGACGAACAACGCCTCGGCGTCAGCGACCACAGTATCGCCGTCGAGGATCCGCCCCTCGACGAAGATCTTGCGGCCGTCGATCCGGTCGATCCCGGCCTCGACGCGCAGCGTCTTCTCCACCGGCGCGATGTTGCGGTAGTTGACGTGCAGGAACGCGGTGCGCTGATAGCGGCTCTGGGTGAGTTTGTAGGCGGTGTAACCGAGCACCGAATCGAACAGCAGGGCCACCGCGCCGCCGTGCGCGGCCCCGTTGCGGCCGAGGTAGAACCGGCGGAAGGTGGCCTCCCCGGCGATGCGGCCGTCGTCGGTCTTGGCCAGGAACATCGGCACCTGCAGGATGTTGCCCCGGTTGGGAAGGTCCAGCCGCCGCCCGGACGGGGAATGCCACTCGTCGGCGTGGTACGGCTCCAGCAGACCGGTGACCTTCTCGATCAGTCCGGCCGCCTCGGTGATCACCTCATCGGGTGCGTCGGCGGCGCGGGCGAGGTCCTGCAGTTGGCGGACCGCCTCGACGAACCGGCCGTAGTCGGGGCCGCCGCGCGTGGTGGGCTCCGGCGGATTGAACCCGCCGCCGCGCTGTCCCTGGGTCGATTCACTCGGCACACCGCTCACCGTATTGGGCGCGCGCGGTGAGAAGGTGGCGGGGTGAAGCTCAGCGACCTCGCCGCACTGCCGTTGACCTATCCCGAGGTCGGCGCGACGGCCGGACCGATGCCGGCCGGCTACCACCACGTGACGGAGTCGGCGGTGATCGGATCCGGCCGGGCACGCTTCGACGA
Source organism: Mycolicibacterium litorale (assembly GCA_050205415.1). Lineage (GTDB taxonomy): Bacteria > Actinomycetota > Actinomycetes > Mycobacteriales > Mycobacteriaceae > Mycobacterium > Mycobacterium litorale_C. The sequence goes on along the minus strand of JBNMQY010000004.1, from coordinate 176,519 downwards.
GGCCGCCACCGCGGTGATGCGCTGGGGCATGCTGCGCGGCGCCGGCGTGCGCGTCCGCGCGACCACCGAGATCGCCGAGGTGGGGTCGGAGGTGATCGTGGGTCTCGGACCGGTGCAAGCGCCGTGCCGCGTCGTCTACGTCGTCGACGAACCGGACCGCCGCGGCTTCGCGTACGGCACGCTGCCCGGACACGCCGAGATCGGGGAGGAACTGTTCGCCGTTCGCTACGACCCGGCCAGCGGGCGGGTGTACGCGGAGGTGGCGGCGTTCTCCCGGCACGGCACGTGGTGGAGCCGGCTCGCGGGCCCGGTCACCTCAGTGCTGCAACGCGTGGTCACCCGGCGGTATCTGCGCGCGCTGTGACGCGTCGTCGCGGACGGGACGCCGGACCGCCACGTCGATCTGATACGTCAGCACCGCCAGCGTGAACAGGCCGATCGACAACCCGATCAGCGCGGCGAACCCCTCGGTCGCGAAGTCGACGAAGGCGTTGAGAAACGTGTAGAGCAGCGCGGCGTTGCGCAGCCACAGCAGCGGCCACAGCCGGGTGGTGCGGCGCCGGGCGACCATCGCGGGCACCGCGATGACCGAGGTCACCGCCGCGTTGACGAACAGGATGAGCGACGCCACGTCCATCCCGTCGAACCGCACGGCGACGTCGTCGTCGGAGTAGAAGTAGCCGCCGAGTACGACGCCCAGCAGTCCGAAGAACAACCCGCTGACCGCGCCGATCACCAGCAGCCAGCCGACCACCGGCACCCAGCGCGGACTGCGGAAGAACCCCGGGATCAACCCCGGCGCCCGCCGCTGAAGCCGGTAGAGCCGGTCGCCGGCGGTCTCCGCGGCGACGATCAGGGCGCGCACATGGGCGACCGCATCCCGGTCGGCCCCGCACTCCTCGGCCTGTCTCAGCAGGGCCAGCCCGACCTCGCGGCGGTGATCGGCCAGCCCGCGCGCGACACCGTCCGCGGCGATCACCGTCGCCGAGGCCAGGCACTCCCGCGCGCTCAACGGGCGGAAGTCACGGAGCACGCGCGCGCCGACGAGGATCGCCACGACCAGGATGTACATGATCTCGGCGGCCGGCCCGTAGAAGTAGTCGTTGTCCTTGGTGACGAACTTGCCGACCTCGTCGAGGAAGAGCCCGAACCCGATCCCGCCCATGATCACCGCCGCCACCCGCGCGCCCGCGCCGAGCAGCAGCCAGCCGGCCAGCAGCGCGAGCATCATCAGCGCACCGCCCCACAGCGCATGGGCGATGTGCAGGTTGCCGCCGCCGACCTGCGGATATCCGGTCAATTCGAGATACAGCCGGGTGATCAGGATGGTGGCGATCGCGATGAGCACGAACGCTTCCGCCGAGGACGAGCCGGTTGCGTCCCGGGTCATCACACCTCGACGGATCCGACGAGTGGTGTTCATGCGTCCTCCGGCAGTCCGAGCGCGTAGCCTTGAGCAACTTATCGGAGGAGCATGATCGGATGGTGCTGGTGAACGAACCTGCCGGCGTCGATGGAGTACACCGGCGGATCGCCGAGCTGGTGCAGCAGTTGCACGGCCGGGCCGAGGCCGACCCCGACGCGGTGCTCGCGGAGCTCGTCGAGCACGCCGCGGTCGAGATTCCCGGCGCGGATTACGCCGGCGTGACCGTCACCCGCAACGCCAAGAAGATCGACACCCCAGCCGCTTCGCACCGGTGGCCGGTACTGCTCGACGAGATCCAGCAGCGCCACCGCGAAGGACCGTGCCTCACCGCGGCCTGGGAAGAGCGCACCGTCCACGTCGCCGACCTCGAGCACGACGACCGCTTCCCGAACTACCGGCGCGACGCGCTCGCGCAGACGCCGGTCCGCTCGATCATGGCGTTCCAGCTCTTCATCGCCGACGAGACGATGGGTGCGATCAACGTCTACGCCGACAAGCCGCACGCCTTCGGGCCGGAGTCGCGGGAGATCGGGTTGATCTTCGCCGCCCACTCGTCGGTGGCGTGGAATTCGGCGCGCCGCGACGAGCAGTTCAAGCAGGCGCTGTCCAGCCGCGACGTCATCGGGCAGGCCAAGGGCATGATCATGGAGCGGTACAGCGTCGACGCGGTGCAGGCGTTCGCGCTGCTGCGCAAGCTGTCCCAGGACGCCAACGTTCCGCTGATCGCGGTCGCGACGGATCTGACCAGGAAGGCGAGTTCCTCCGGCATCTGACGCGTACGGGTTTGCGCCCGCCGGACGCGGGGCACCACAACCTCACACAGGCAACACAGAGGGTTGGTGCGTGATGAGTCTCGAATCGAAGCCGGGCGCCGACGCGTCGCTCGGAGAACTGCTCAGCCAGCTGTCCGCCCAGACGTCGCGACTGGTGCGCGACGAGTTGCGGTTGGCGCAGAAGGAATTCCAGGAGTCCGCGAAGCACGCCGGCATCGGTGCCGGATTACTCAGTGTGGCAGGACTTTTCGCATTTCTGGGGTTGGCGACGGTGATCGCCGCGGCGGTGGCCGCGCTGTCACTGGTGCTGCCCGTGTGGGCGGCGGCGCTGATCGTCGCGCTGGTGTTGTTCGTCATCGCCGGCATCGCCGCGCTGGTCAGCAAGAAGCAGGCCGACGAGGTCACCCCGGCGGCACCCCGGACCGTGGACACAGTGAAGGCCGACATCCAAGAGGTAAAGGACCGAGCGTCATGACCGCACCCGACCGCCCCGAACCCGGCCCGGAGGCCGGCGTCGAAGACATCGAGGCCGATATCGAAGCCACGCGACAGGAGCTCGGCGAGACGGTCGAGGCGCTGTCGGCCAAGCTTGACGTCAAGCAGCAGGCCAGGGACAAGGTCGACGAGACCAAACAGCGCGTGACCGTCAAGGCGCAAACAGCGCAGCACGCCGTGACCGACAATCCGCAGAAAACCATCCCGGTGGTGGCCGTAGCCGTCGCGGTCCTGGTGGCGGTCATCGTGTGGCGCCGGCGGCACTGACATCACCCGTACGCGGCAGCGGAGAGCGAGCGTGACACGCCCGAGAAATAAATTTGCTCTATTTTCAAAGATTTCTCCGCTTATCAGGTTTTTCTAAGGTACCTTTCATGTTGTCTGGCGTGGTCAGAGGGCCATGCCGAGTTGATATGGGGGGCCATGATGTCGGAGTCTGCTGCCGAATCCTTCGGAAATGAATTTGCGCCGCACGAGGTGACCCGCGGTCGCCTTCACCGGCGTTCGGCCCGGGTGGCCGGTCGACATCGCCGTGCGGGAACCGCAACGCCGACGGCCGGTGGCGACACGTCCTCCGTCGTGCACATCTCGCACTCATCCGCCGCGCCGGCAAACTCCGCACCTCGGCGGGTGAGGCGCCGCGAGAACCGCGGGCGCGGCCGCCTGCGGCCCGCCATCACCGGTGGGCTCGCCGTCCTGGGCGCCACCGCGCTGGTGGGCACGTTCGTCACGCCGGCACCCGCGGAGGCACGCAGCACGACCGCTCCCCTGGTCGCCAGCGCGCCGACTCCGACCCCGCTGCTGGCCGCCCTGACGCTTCCGTTCACTCCGGGACAGGTCGAGGGCGCCGTCGCGGCCGCAGCACTGATCGGCATCGACCTCGATGCCGAGCTGATCCTGCGCGGTGACGTGGTGGCGCTGCTGGCGAGGATCGGCGCGTCATTGCGCCTCGACATCGACCTCGACGCGGAGGAGATCAGCGCCGCCTTCGCCGCCCTGATCAACGACATCGCCGCGGGCATCGACGGTGGCATCGCGGCCGCCAACGGTGTGGTCGACCTCGGAGCCGCCCTGGTCGCCGAGATCGCCCTCGCCGCGTCGGAGGCCGGCGTGGCCGTGGTCGACGCGATCACCGGCGCACTGCTGAGCACGCTGGCCGCGTTGACGCCCGACGGCGAGGTCGCCGCCGACCTGTCCGCCGCGATCGGTGGCGCCATCGAGGGCATCGGCGAGCTGTTCGCGACCGGGTTCGTCGGCGCGGGAGCCGCGGTGGCCTGGAAGGCCACGCTCGACGACGTGCTGGTCGACCTCGTGGCGACGGGCGGAATCGCTCTGACCAATGGGCTGGCCGGTGGGCTGCTCGCCGCGCTCGGCGTCGACGCCGACCTGCCCGACATCGACGGCGGAGACGTGGCCGCCGCCCTGGCCGCCGTGATCAACCACTTCGCGACGGGTATCGACGGTGGCCTGCTCACGTTCAACGGGGCGGTCGACATCGGCGCAGCCGTGGTGGCCGACATCGCGTTGGCCGCAGCGGCCGCCGGGGTGGACGTGCAGGCGGCGATCACCGGGGCGTTCCTCGCGACCCTGGAGGCGCTCGCGCCCGAGGGCAGCATCGGCGCGCCGCTGGCCGCGGTCATCGGCGATGCGGTGGAGGGCATCTCGACGCTCGTGGGCACCGGCATCCTCGGGGTGGGTGAGGCGATCGCGTGGAAGTTCACCCTCGACGACGTGCTGGTCGATCTGGCCGCGACCGCGGGCGTCGCTCTGGTCAACGGAGTGGCCGGTGGGCTCGCCGGTGTGATCGGCGTACCGCTCCCCGACCTGCCCGATATCGACGGCGAAGACGTGGCGGTGTCGCTGGGTGCGCTGATCGACCACTTCACCGACGGCATCAACGGGGCGCTGCTCACCGGTGGCGGCGCGGTGGAGTTGGGCGTCTCGCTGATCACCGACTTCGCGCGCGCCGTGGCCGAGGGCGGGGTCGACATCCGCGCGGCGATCACCGGGGCGCTGCTCGGCACCCTGGAGGCACTCGCACCGGTCGGCAGCGCGGGTGCGCCGCTGGCCGAGGCGGTGGCCGAGCTGGTCGGCGACGTCTCGGCGGGCATCGACGCGGGGATCCGCGGTGTCGGCGAGGCGGTCGCGTGGAAGTTCACCCTCGACGACGTACTGGTCGACGTGGCCGTGGCGGGCGGCGTCTCGCTGGTCAACGGCCTGACGACCGGGCTGTTCGGCGGCATCGGCCTGCCGCGGCCCGATCTGCCCGACGTGGACTTCGCCGCGTCCGTGCGCGCACTGATCAACCACATCGCCGTCGGCCTGGGGATCGACATCGACATCGACGTGGACGTCGATGCGGGTGTCGATGTCGGTGGCGACGTCGATGTGGACGCCGGTGCGGACGTCGATGTGGACGCCGGTGCGGAAGACGAGGGCGAGGGCGAGCTGCCCGGCGCCGGCGCGGACGCGCAGCGATCGGGCGCCGACGCCGACGCCGACGAGGCGGAGCCCACCGCGGACGACGTGCCGGCCGGCGATGAGGAGACGCCGGAGGACGACGAAGAGGCGGCGTCTGACGGGGCTGATGACCTCGACGAGGTCGAGGAAGTGGACGAGGTCGACGAGGCGGAGGAGGAGTCAGAGGACCTCTCCGACACCGACGACGAGGAGAACGAGCCCGAGGCCGGTGCGGAGAGCCCCGCCGAGAGTGGCGCCGCCGAGGGTGGCGACGCCGGTGACGCGGGCGCGGATACCGGCGGCGACACGGGCAGCGACTCCCCCGCCGAGTAGCGACGGTGACCGCAGGGGGGACACCGCAGGTGTCCCCCCTGCGTCACGCCAAATCGCCTGCATACAAGCGAGGCGTCTCGTCACTCGTCAACAGTCAGGTGAGTTTGCACGGAATCGGCGTTACAAAGCGTTCGCTGCCGCCGGCAACGGCGACTGATCGATCTTGAATCGAAACTGCTACCTCAGCTACCACCTGAGCTGCGCCTGAGAAACAGACTGCTGAGACACAGGATTCGTTGCTGGAGCCCCGCTCCCGCGCCGGGGAGAACACCGTCTACCTGCCCTGTCACTGACCGGCTACCGGGACTGTGAGGTCACCAGTACGCGGCAGCACCTGTGGATATCAGTGCGTTGTCAAATAGCCGGGAGCGACCCCGTAATTGTGATTGCAATATTCGGGTCAGCAAATTCTTTCGGCCCATCCCTTTTTGGTAACGGCGGTGTTACGTTGCTGGAGCTTATGGCTTTCAGCCGCTGATCCAAGGGGGATTCACTCATGTCCAAGCATCGGAAAGACGCGCCCGCGGGGCGAGGTCGGCGCTGGCCGGTCATGCCGTTCATGATGGGGGGCGTTGCGCTCGCCGGCGGCGCGGCCGTGCTGCTGACGCAGCCGGGCGGACCGTCGCCGCTGACCGCGCTTGATTCCGAGTCGTCGATCGAAACCAAGACGATCGAGTACACGCTGACCTCGACGGGTGGTTTCCTTCCGCAGTTGCCCGCCTCGGAATGCCCGGATGATCCCGAGTGCGACGACTCTGGCTCCGCCTCAACGTCGTTCATCAATGCAGCGGCGCTTACGCCCAATCTCGGTGGGGGTGCGTTCCTCGGGCTGATCGGGCCCGGCGGTCTGCTGATCGGCGACGGCCTTCCCGGGGAGAACGCTCGCGTCGATCCGGACGGCACCTTCCACCCTGCGACTCCGGGCGGTAACGGCGGTCTGCTGTTCGGCAACGGAGGCGCCGGTGGCGCGGGCTTGACTGCCGGTTACTACTTCGACACCGACGAAGATGGTGACATCGACGAAGATGATCAGTTCTACGCGGCATCTGCCGGCGCCAACGGTGGCGACGGCGGCGAGTTCTTCGGCAGCGGCGGTGCCGGCGGTGCCGGCGGTTCCGACCTTCGGGCCGATGTCGGCGAAGACCAAGGAACGGGTGAGCCGGGTGACGCCACCGGAGCTGCCGGCGGTAACGGTGGTCGCGGCGGTCTGTTCATCGGCAACGGCGGGCTGGGCGGTGCGGGCGGCGCTGCTTCCTCTGTCGACGGCAAAGCCACTGGCGGCGCCGGTGGTGTCGGCGGCGACGCCGCCCTGGTCGGCGATGCCGCTGACGGCGGCGCGGGCGGGGCGGCGATCTCCGAAAGCGACGACGCGACCGACACCGCGGTCGGCGGCGCGGGCGGAGCCGGTGGCCAAGGCATTGTCGGCAATGGCGGAGACGGCGGAGCCGGCGGAGCCGCCGATGCCGACGCAGGCAATGCGACCGGCGGAGCCGGTGGTGCCGGTGGCACGTCCGATGTGGGCACCGGCGGTGGCGGCGGTACGGGTGGCGACGCCACCACGACCGACGGCACCGCCACGGGTGGCGCCGGCGGTGCGGGCGGCCGGACCATCGTCAGCGGTCCCGGCGGCGACGGCGGCAACGGCGGCAACGCCGAGACCGACAGCGACGACGGCACGGACTCCGCCAACGGCGGCGACGGCGGCGACGGCGGCATGGGCGGATGGCTCGGCAGCGAGGGCGGCGACGGTGGCGACGGTGGCGATGCCACCGGCACCGACGACGCCGATGCCAACCCGGGTGACGGTGGTGCCGGTGGTGCCGGCGGAATCGGCGGCGCGAACGGTGACAGCGGCGACAGTGGTACCGGAACGCCCTGACACTCGTCGCTGACAGCGATACGACAGTCCCCGGGGCGCAACGCCCCGGGGACTGGTCGTTTAGTGGGTGGCCGTCAGGCGCACAGGCCGGTGATGGACTGACTCATCGCATCGGCGTCGCGCAGCCGTGCGGCTTGGGCCGGGTCCGTAATGGGAAGGCCCGCGGTGGCATTGGCGCCGATGTCCATGAGGACGTTCGCGAAACGCTCCACCGCATCGTGCAACTCACCCGGCGTGGATGGGCTCAGGCGTGCCAGCAGATACTGCCCACCTTCGGACAGCGACAGCCGCGCGTTGGCGGCGACTGCCAGATTGCCCGCGACGTCCGTGGGGCCGCCGGGCACGCTGAGGTTCGTATTCAGGGTCACGCCTTTGCGCACGGTTTCCACGGCAGCGCAGACCGTCGTTTTCGCTTCCTCGGGTTGCTGCGCAGAATCCGCGGGCTGTGCCGGATTCGCGTCTTCGGCCGGTGCGGATTCCGCAGGTTTGAACGCGGCGTACGCGGCGAGGCACACCGCGATCACGGCGAGCACCAGCGCAGCGATCGATAGGATCGAATGCCGTTGAGGCGCAGCGCCATTGCGGTTGCGGGAATCGGTCACTGCTGAGCGAGACGTTGAGGTGTCAGGCGTTGGGGCGGCATCATCGGCGCTCGGTTCCGGCATGCCCGAATCGTAACGGCCGCGAATGCCGTTGAGGCGGTCACTTACGCAAGCGTGGCAAACAACGTGAGTTCGCAAGTACTTTGCGGAGGACATCGGCGCCGCATCTGCCGGTCCGGCCCGCGCCACGTCGGCGAGCATTCGATGCGCCGGCCGCTCATCATCCTGACGCGACTTCGTGGTGGTCCCGGCTGGGTTCGAACCAGCGACCTTCCGCGTGTGAGGCGGACGCTCTCCCACTGAGCTACGAGACCTGGTGGGATCGACCCGAACGAGCGGGCCGAACGACGTCGAAGACTAGCACGCGAGTGGCGGCTTCCTGGAATCCGGGTGCTCACACCCGTCTCGCTCGTCGACTTCTGCACCAGGGCGGCGGCCGCCGATCGTCCGCGACCCTGAGGTCGAAATCGACGCGCTGACCGGCCTCGGGACCAGTGCGACCGAAGGGATTTGTGTGGCCAGGCATGCGTGCACTAATGTTCTGCATCGCAACGGGCGACGATCTCGCTCGGAGCACGCGGATGTAGCGCAGTTGGTAGCGCATCACCTTGCCAAGGTGAGGGTCGCGGGTTCGAATCCCGTCATCCGCTCGAGGTGCAAAGGCATCAACCCCAGCGGTGGAGTGGCCGAGTGGTGAGGCAACGGCCTGCAAAGCCGTGCACACGGGTTCGATTCCCGTCTCCACCTCCGATGTAGGACCCCGGCGCGATTAGCTCAGCGGGAGAGCGCTTCCCTGACACGGAAGAGGTCACTGGTTCAATCCCAGTATCGCGCACCATCATCTTCAGCCCGGCCCGGTTTCGACCGGGCCTTCGCTGTTTCCAGCCCAAGGAGCGCGAGCCGCCTGTCGCGATTCTCCCGCCTCACAGACGTTCCCGCGCCTTCCGGTGTCAGCGCCCCGGGAAAGTCGCGCAGACGCCACCACAGGGCGCCTGCAGTGGCCGGCCCTTCTTCTCACGGGCTGTTGCGCCCGTAGCCGTGGCCCGAGTCGCTGCGTTGGGGGCGGCCATCGGCCTACCCCGCCCGAGGATCACGTCAGGGTGCCACCACCCAAAGAAAAAAGCCGCTGCGCTTGAAGCGCAGCGGCTTTGGAATCACCAGCTAGCCATGCCTGGGCTGGTGCGTAGTGGCCCCGTCCCGATGTAGGTGCCAATGCCACCGGTGATCGGTGGCACCGCCCGCAGGCTGTCCTTGACCTCACCCCCGGCGGGGGGCAGCGGTGCACCCTTCTTCGAGCGGCGCACATCGGACGGTCCCGCGTTCGCGACACCCTTGCCGCTCGTGCGGACACCGCCTTCGGCGGCGGGGTTGGCCTCGAAGACCGGATTCGGCTTGCCACCGATGTCGATGACGTCGGCGTTCGCGGTGCCCGCGCCCACGGCGAGGAATGCACCGGCCACCGCCAGCGCGCCCGTCCCCATGACGGCCAACTTCTTGGTTCTGCCCGCGAAAGCGTCGATACGCCCCACCTTCGGCCTCCCTATTCCTCCAGCGGGATTTGACATCCCTGACCATGATCAATTGTCCGCAGAACCCTATCAGCGATACGCCTTCACGCAGGCACTCCCGTACCACAACGGCGGCTGATCGACATTCGCAAATTCAGACACTTTGATTAGCCAGAATCACTCGGACGCCGGATATTTCGATGATCCGAGGGGCAGTGGTCCCATCACGGGTTCGCGGCGTCGTTCCTCCCCGACCGCACGCGGCGAAAAATTGCATAGTCAAAAATCTCACGCGCCACGGCGCGCTTCCCGGTCACCCTGAGGATTGGCGCGCAATGTCGCACTCGGCGGGGTGCCGAACACCCGCCGGTAGGCGACACTGAAGCGGCCCGCGTGCGCAAAACCCCACCGCCCCGCGATCGAGTTCACGGTGTCGACGCTCGGATCGGCGGCTTCCAGATCGCGATGCGCCCGGTCCAGCCGCACCCGGCGCAGATACTCCAGCGGCGTCACACCCAGATGCCTGCGGTACATGTACTGCACCGCGCGCGGCGTCAGGTTGGCCGCCGCGGCGATCTCACTGAGACCGATGTCACTGTCGGCGTTCTCCTGTATGAACGCGACCGAGCGACGCAGACCCGGCGGGCGGTGACCACCGGTCGGAAGTTCGTGAAGGTCCGTCATACCAAGTACGCGTACCCCACGGCAAACTTCTGAAACACGTTCACGGACAGGGCCGTCGCTGACAGGATCGTCGGCATGACCGAACGCATCGAAGTCCAGCGCGTCATCCCCGCCGCCCCCGAAGCGATCTTCGCGGTGCTCTGCGATCCGCAGGGCCACGTCGCCATCGACTCCTCGGGCATGTTGCAGGACGCCGACGGACAACCGGTCTCCGCGGTCGGCGACACCTTCGTCGTGCACATGGACCGCGAAGCGCTCAACGATTTCCCGATGGGCAAATACGAAGTGACGGTGGAAATCCGCGATTTCGAGCCCAATCGGCGCATCGCCTGGACGATCCTCGGACAGATCCGCCCCCAGATCGGACACGTCTACGGATACACCCTCGAACCGGCCGCGGACGGCACCGCTGTGACCTCCTTCTACGACTGGTCCCAGATCGACGACAAGTGGCGCGAGGCAGGCATCTTCCCCGTCATCTCCGAGGGCGCGCTGCGGGCCACGCTCGGCATCCTCGACCGCGCGGTGCGGCGCGGCTACGTGCGCAGCTAAACCGAATCTCTACCGTCAACCAACAGTTGACGCACCAGCATCGTCAACCTACAGTTGACGCATGGCCGACCCCATCTCCCACCCCGTCCGGCTCGACGACCTCATCGACGCGATCAAGACCGTCCACAGCGAACCGCTCGAACAGCTCACCGACGCCGTGCTCGCCGCCGAGGCCCTGGGCGACGTGGCCGACCACCTGATCGGCCACTTCGTCGACCAGGCACGCCGCTCGGGAGCCTCGTGGACCGACATCGGCAAGTGCATGGGGGTGACCAAGCAGGCCGCCCAGAAGCGGTTCGTCCCGAAGGCCGACGCCGAACCCCTCGACCCGAACCAGGGGTTCGCCCGGTTCACCCCGCGGGCGCGCGCCGCGGTGGTGCACGCACAGAACGTCGCCCGCGACGCCCGGCACGCCGAGATCTCCCCCGACCACCTGCTGCTCGGCCTGCTGGTCGACACCGAATCGCTGGGGATCGCACTGCTGGCCGCGCAGGGCGTCACCCCCGAGGCGGTCCGCGACGCCGTCGCGCTGATCCCCGCCGCCGACGGCGAAGCGCTCGACCTGGTCCCGTTCAACGGGCCGGCGAAGAAGGTCCTCGAACTCACCTTCCGCGAGGCGCTGCGCCTCGGCCACAACTACATCGGCACCGAGCACATGCTGCTGGCACTGCTGGAGTCCGAAGCCGCCGACGGGCCGCTGCACCGCCTCGGCGTCGACAAGGAACGCGCCCAGACGGACCTGATCGGCCTGCTCGACTCGATCGCCGCCACCCCGAAGGACTGATCTCACGACACGTCGCGCCGCGGCGTCTACAAGATGTGACGATGCGACCGTTCGAAGACGTGGTGGCCGAACACGGACCGACCGTGCTGCGGGTGTGCCGTGCCGTCATCGGACCGGTCGACGCCGAGGACGCCTGGTCCGAGACGTTCCTGTCGGCGCTGCGGGCCTATCCCGACCTGCCCGCCGGCGCCAACGTCGAAGCCTGGCTGGTCACCATCGCGCACCGCCGCGCACTCGACGTCGGCCGCGCGAATTCCCGCCGCCCCGTCCCGACCGACACCCTGCCCGATCACCCCGCCGTCCGCGGCGACCCGGCCGCCGGACACCCCGATCTGTGGGCCGCACTCGCGTCCCTGCCCACCAAACAACGCCAGGCCGTCGCCTACCACCACATCGCGGGGTTGCCGTTCGCCGACATCGCCGAGCTGCTCGGCAACTCCCCCGACGCCGCCCGGCGCGCCTGCGCCGACGGCCTCAAGAAACTTCGCTCGATCTACCGTGAGATCTACCGTGAGGACGCCCGCTCATGACCGCCGACATCTTCGATGCGCTCGCCGACGAGCTGACCGATGCCGCCACGCTGGCCCGGCTGCACACCCGGCTGGCCGCGGACGCCGACGGCGCCGGGGTGCTCGACGTCGCCTACCGCACCGTCGACACCCCGGTCGGTCCGCTGCTGCTGGCCGCCACACCCGCCGGCCTCGTCCGGGTGGCCTTCGACATCGAGGACCACAGCGCGGTGCTGGCCGGCCTGGCCGTGCGGATCAGCCCGCGCATCCTGCGCGCCCCGCAACGACTCGACACCGCGGTGCGCCAGCTCGACGAGTATTTCGCGAAGCGGCGCACCACCTTCGACGTACCCGTCGACCTGCGACTGACCCAGGGCTTCCGGCGCAGCGTCGTCGAGCGACTGCGCGCCATCGGCTACGGCGAGCGCGCCAGCTACGCCGCGGTCGCCACCGCCGTCGGCAGCCCCAAGGCGGTGCGCGCCGTCGGCAGCGCCTGCGCGCACAACCCGCTGCCGGTCGTCATCCCGTGCCACCGCGTCGTGCGCTCGGACGGCACCCCGGGCCAGTACGTCGGCGGCGCGGCCGCCAAGGCGGCGCTGCTGCGGCTCGAGGCCGCCTGACCGCTGAACCCGTGTGCCCCCGCCACCGGGTGTGCCATCATGCGAGGCACACCTAGGGAGGGAAACCATGCGCCGGCTCCTCATGTTGCTGACCGCGCTGACCGTGGCGGCGGGCCTCACCGCGGCGCCCGTCGTCGCGGCGACCTCGCCCATCGGCCGCATCGGTCAACCGCTGCGCGTCGACTTCAAGGGCCTGGTCGCCGACGTCACCGTGGTGAGCGTCGAACCGTCGCCGATCCCGCCGGGCTTCGGGTATCCGCCGCGCCCGCCGCGCAATCAGGTGTGGCGCGCCAACGTCGTCGTCCAGCCCATCAAGCTGCCGACGCCCTACGCCATGGCGATCACCTTCCAGTTCCGCGGGGTGACCCCGACCGGGGACGCCTACGAACCCCGCAACACCGACGCACCCGACGCCCTGGCGGCGGCGCTGACCAACGCCCCGGCCGGGTCGACGGTCAGCGGCGGCGTGTGGTGGGACTGCTACCGCGACCTGGTGTCGAACGTCGTCCTGATTGACAAGATCACCGGCGAGCACCTCGCGCAGTGGAATCTGTAGGGCCGCAAGTCACTCCGGCCACCACCGCCGACCTCGCCGAACTCGCCGACGTCGCCGCCCGCACCTTCCCGCTGGCGTGCCCGCCGTCGGCGACGCAGGAGAACATCGCGGCGTTCGTCGCCGAGAACCTCTCGGCGCAGCGGTTCGCCGACTACCTGACCGATCCCGACCGGGTCGTGCTCATCGCCCGCGACGGGACGCGAATCCTGGGCTACGCCATGCTGATCCGCGGTGTGCCCGATGACGACGACGTCCAGCGGGCGGTGGCACCGCGACCGGCCATCGAACTGTCGAAGATGTACGTCCTGCCCGAGAGCCACGGAACCGGCGCCTCGTCTGCGCTGATGACCGAGGCCCTCGCGCTGGCCAGAGACACCGGCTACCGCTGTGTGTGGCTGGGCGTCAACCAGGACAACCGGCGGGCGCAACGGTTCTACGCCAAACACGGCTTCGCCGTGACCGGCACGAAGACGTTCCGCCTCGGCGCGGGCGTGGAGAACGACTTCGTGATGGTCTGCCCGCTCTAGGGCTGTGCCTGCTCCTGGCCCGCCGCCGTCAGCGCCAGTAGTCGCGACGTCGCCCGCAGGTACTTCTTGCGGAATCCACCGGCGAGCATCTCCTCGCTGAAGATGGTGTCCAGCTTGGAACCCGACGCGACCACCGGGATGCCCGCGTCGTAGAGCCGGTCGGTCAGCGACACCAGACGCAGCGCGACGCTCTGGTCGTCGAGCGGGTGCACGCCGGTGATGAACACCCCGGTGACGCCCTCGATCAGCGACAGGTACCGCGACGGATGCATGGTCGCCAGATGCGCGCACAACGCGTCGAAGTCGTCGAGCGTCGCACCCTCGACACCTTCGGCGCGGGCGGCGACCTCCGCATCGGTCAGGGGCTCCGGCGCGGGCGGCAGGTCGCGGTGCCGGTAGTCCGGACCCTCGATCCGAACGGTGGAGAAAATCGAAGCGAGCGTGTGGATCTCACGCAAGAAGTCCTGGGCGGCGAAGCGGCCCTCCCCCAGCTGCTCGGGCAGCGTGTTCGACGTCGCGGCGATCGACACGCCACGCTCCACCAGTTGGGAGAGCAGCCGCGAGATCAGCGTCGTGTTGCCCGGATCGTCGAGTTCGAACTCGTCGATGCAGACCACGACGTAGTCGCTGAGCAGCTCCACGCTCTCGGCGAAACCGAAGACCCCGGCCAGCTGGGTGAGCTCGCCGAACGTCGCGAACGCCTTCGGTTCCGGCAGCTCGTAGTACGACGACGCCAGCAGGTGCGTCTTGCCCACGCCGAACCCGCCGTCGAGGTACACCCCGACCCCAGGCAGCACCTCGCGCTTGCCGAACAGCTTCTTCTTGCCCGCCCGCCGCGTCACCGCGTCGGCGCAGAACGCGCGGCACGCGTCGACGGCCGCGGCCTGCGAGGGCTCCGCGGGATCCGGCCGGTAGTTGTCGAAGCTGACGTGGGTGAACGTCGGCGGCGGCACCAGCTGGGCGATCAGACGCTCCGGGGTGACGCTGGGATGCCGGTCGACGAGATGGCCCGGTTGGTTCGGACCGCTGGACCCATGCATGCGAAGCAGCGTAGCGACGTGCGGCGATCCTTCCTAAGTCCGATGCGCGGCTGGGACGCAGTTCACAGTGCTCGACGACGGCTGTCTGTGCCGCCGGCACGTCGGGCGCCGGTGGCCGCGCCGCTACTGTGGTCACATGCGTCGGCACTCCCCGCTGCTCCGGGCCCTGAGCCTGTCGACGGTCGCGCTGGTGCTGGCCGGCTGCGCGCCCGGGCTCGCGGCCAACCCGCGGTACGCCACCGACAACGGCGCGCGGCCGCAGGGCCAGCCGGAGACCACCCCGCAGGAGGCCGGCCCGCCGGCGGTCGAGGTCCCGAAGAACGACCTGTCGTGGCGCGACTGCACCGACGAGGTGTTCGGCGACGCCGCCGTCGACCCGGTGCCCGGGGTGAAGCTGGACTGCGCGAGCTACGACGCCGACCTCGATCCCATCGACGGTGCGACCGGCACCGTGACGATCGGTGTCGTGCGGGCCACCTCACCGCGCACCCCGCCCGACGCCGGCCCCGTCGTGATGACGACAGGAACTGATCAGCCGTCCTCGGTGCAGCTCCCGGTGTGGCTGGCGCGCTCTCAGGCGCTGCTCGACAAACATCCGGTGGTCGCCGTGGATCGCCGCGGTATCGGGATGTCCGGTGCGCTGGAGTGCCGCGACCTCTATGACCGCCAGGAGATGATCGAGCAGGCGCAGTTCGCCTACGGCGACGATCCGGTGGCCAACCTCGGCGCGATCACGATGACCGCCACGACCAGTTGCACCGACACGATCGCCCCCGGCGACTCCGCCTACAACAACGCGCACGCCGCCGAGGACCTCGAGCGGTTGCGCAGCACGTGGGATGTGCCGGCCCTGGCGCTGCTCGGCATCGGCAACGGCGCGCAGGTGGCGCTCGCCTACGCCGGATCACACCCCAACAAGGTGGCGCGGCTCGTGCTCGACTCACCGCTGCCGCTGGCGATCGGCGCCGAAGCCGCCGCCGAACAGCGTGTCCGCGGTGAACAGGCCGCCCTCGACGCCTGGGCCGCCCAGTGTGTGGCGATCGCCTGCCCCGCAGCACCCGACCCGAAGGGCGTGGTCGACCGGCTGCTGAGTTCGGCGCGCGCCGGGAACGGTCTCGGCGGCGCATCGGTGGCCGCCGTCGCCGAGGCGATCTCGACCGCACTGGCTTTCCCGCGCGGCGACGGCGTCGCGGCCACCAACGACCTGGGCGCCGCGCTCGGCGACACCACCCGGCTGACCGCGCTCATCGCCGACGCCGAAGCGCTGCGCCAGAGCGACGGCCAGTTCGTCAACTCCTGCAGCGACGCACTCAACCGCCCGACCCCCGACCGGGTCCGCGAACTGGTGGTCGCCTGGGGCAAGCAGTATCCGCAGTTCGGCGCTGTCGGCGCCCTCGACCTGGTCAAATGCCTGAACTGGCCGAGCGGCTCTGCGCCCGCCGAACCGAAGGACCTGCCGGTGCCGGTGCTGCTGCTCGGCGTCCAGAACGATCCGATCGTGGGCAACGAGGGGGTCGCCGCGGTCGCGGCCACCATCCTCAACGCCGGGGCCTCCAACAAGCGGGTCATGTGGCAGGGCATCGGCCACGGCGCGAGCGTCTACTCGGCCTGCGCCCTGGCGCCGGTGGTGGACTACCTCGGCGACGGCACCCCGCCGGAGACCGACACGTACTGTCCGGCCTGACGTCTGCCCGCCCGCGCGCCGGTGTACGGTTCGCACCGTGGCGGCAGCAGACACTCTTCGCACCGGCCTCCTGAACGCCTTCCGACCGCGCACGTCCCCGCCGGATACGGCGACGGTGTTGCGCTCGGTGCTGTGGCCGTTGGCCATCATGTCGATCATCCATCGCAGCTTCGTGCTGGCCACCAACGGCTACATCACCGACGACTTCGGACCGGTGTACCGGGCGGTGATCAACTTCAAGCTCGGCTGGGACATCTACAACGAGCACTTCGACCACGTCGACCCGCACTATCTGTATCCGCCCGGCGGCACCCTGCTGCTGGCGCCGTTCGGCTACCTGCCCGTCGACGCGTCCCGGTACTGGTTCATCTTCTTCAACACCGTCGCGATCCTGCTGGCCGCCTACTTCCTGCTGCGGCTGTTCAAGTTCACGATGGCCTCGGTCGCCGCACCCGCGCTGCTGCTGGCGATGTTCTGCACCGAATCCGTCACCAACACACTGGTTTTCACCAACATCAACGGCTGCCTGCTGCTGATGGAGGTGCTGTTCTTCCGGTGGCTGCTCGACGGCAGGACGAGCCGCGAATGGCTCGCCGGCGTGGCGATCGGCCTCACACTGGTGGTGAAACCCTCCCTGGCGCCGCTGTTGCTGCTGCCGCTGCTCAACCGCCAGTGGCGCCCGCTGGTCACCGCGATCGGTGTTCCGTTGGCGTTCAACATCGTCGCCTGGCCGCTGGTGAGCGATCCGATGAACTTCGTCCGGCGCACCGTGCCCTACATCCTGTCGACGCGCGACTACTTCAACAGCTCGATCCAGGGCAACGGCATCTACTACGGGCTGCCGATGTGGCTGATCCTGCTGCTGCGGCTGATCTTCGTGCTGCTGGCGGTCGCCAGCCTGGTGCTGCTGTACCGCTACTACCGCACCCGCGATCCGCTGTTCTGGATGCTGACGTCCTCGGGTGTGCTGCTGACCACGTCGTTCCTGGTGCTCTCGCTCGGCCAGGGTTACTACTCGATGATGCTGTTCCCGTTCCTGATGACCGTCGTGCTGCCGAACTCGGTGCTGCGCAACTGGCCGGCCTGGCTGGCCATCTACGGGTTCATGGCCATCGACAAATGGCTGCTGGTGCACTGGGTGACGACGGGACGGTTCCTCGAGTACATGCGGTTCACCGCCGGATGGGGTCTGCTGATGGTGGTCGTCTTCGCGGTGCTCTACTTCCGCTACCTCGACGCCAAGGCCGACGGCCGCCTCGACCGGGGTATCGACCCGCCGTGGCTGACGCGGCCCGCCGAACCGTCCGCGCAGGCCACGCGGGCAGCGCCGACGGCGTAGCGGCTTGGGGGTAACTTGGGATCATGACTGCTCCCAAGGTGCAACTGACCGACGACGAGTGGCGTGAGAAGCTCACCCCCGAGGAGTTCGCGGTGCTGCGCCGCGCCGGCACCGAGCGGCCGTTCACCGGTGAGTACACCGACACCAAGACCGAGGGCGTCTACCAGTGCCGGGCGTGCGGTGCCGAGCTGTTCCGCAGCACCGAGAAGTTCGAATCCCATTGCGGCTGGCCGTCGTTCTTCGACCCGGCCGATTCCGACGCGGTGATCCTGCGGTCCGACGATTCGCTGGGTATGCGCCGGGTCGAGGTGCTGTGCGCGAACTGCCACAGCCACCTCGGGCACGTGTTCGAGGGTGAGGGCTACCCGACGCCGACCGATCAGCGCTACTGCATCAATTCCATCTCACTGCGGCTGGTGCCGGCGGCCGGATAGTCTCCTCGCCCAGCAGCGTCGCGATCGCCGACGCGCTCAGCGGCGGGCTGTAGTGGAACCCCTGCGCCACATCGCAGCGGTAGCCGCGCAGACGCTCGGCGGTCTCCGCGTTCTCCACCCCCTCGGCGACGGTCGTCAGGCCGAGGGTCTGCGCGAGGGTCACCACCGCCCGCACCACTTCACCCGCGCGGGGATCCCAGATGACGGGGCCGATGAACCGGCGGTCCAGCTTCAGCTCGTCGATCGGGAGCTCCCGCAGATAGCTCAGCGCCGAATATCCGCTGCCGAAGTCGTCGATGGCCACCCGCACGCCGTGTCGCCGCAACTCCCCGAGCACCGCGCAGGTCCGCTTGATGTCGGGCAGGATCAGATCCTCGGTGATCTCGACGGTCAGCAGTGCGGGCGCCAACCCCCGACCCTCGAGCGCCGACACGATGCGGTCGGGCAGGTCGGCGTCGGCCATGGTCGCGGCGAAGAGGTTGACCGCGACCGACACCGGTGTGCCGCGCGCCGACCACTCCGCGGCATCGTCGAGCGCCTTGGCGAGCACCAACTCGGTGACCGCCGCCATCAGGCCGTGCCTGCGGACCAGTGGCAGGAAGTCGTTGGGACCGAGCACCCCTCGGACCGGGTGCGGCCACCGCACCAATGCCTCCACCCCCGCCAGCTCCGATGTCGCGAGGTGGTACTTGGGCTGGTACACCACCGTCAGCTCCTGGCGGTCGATGGCCTGGCGCAGCTCGCCGAGCAGGCGAACGGCCGCCGCGCCGCCGCCTTTGACGCCCTCGACCTGCAGCAGACCGGAGTGCTCCGGGGACACCAGCATCATCTCCGGGGTGAACACGTGCACGCCGTCGGTGCGGGCGCGCTTGGCGGCGTACATCGCCGCGTCGGCGCGCCTGAACAGCTGCTCCCCGTACGGGTCGGGGTCGTCGTCCGGCGCCGCGGCGGCCAGACCCACACTCGGGCGCATCAGCAGGCTGTGTCCCTCGACGCCGAACGGTGAGTCGAACGCCTCGACGATGCGGTGGGCGATCGCCATCGAGTGGTCGACACGGTCCTCGATGAGCACGGCGAATTCGTCGCCGCCGACCCGCGCCACGGTGTCCCCGGTCCGCACGCAGGTCGCCAGCCGTTCGGCGACGCGGGTGAGCAGATCGTTGCCTGCCGCGTGCCCGAGGCTGTCGTTGACCATCTTGAAGTCGTTGAGGTCCAGCGAGAGCACCGCGACAGCGCGGCCGTCCCGCTCCCGCAACTGCATGGCGTGCGCCAACCGGTCGTTGAACAGCGCGAGGTTGGCGAGCCCGGTCAGCGGATCACGCAACGCCTGGTCGGCCACCATGCGCAGCAGCCTGCGGTTCTCCCAGGACGCCAGGAACTGCCGCAGGCAGATCGCGATGATCACGACGATCACCGTCACCCGCAGCACGCCGTCGAGCACCACGACCGCCGCGACGGTGCCGCCGACCAGGAGTGGCAGATACGGCAGCCACAGCGCGATGCTGGTGGGCAGCTGCGGGACGGTGTCCGGCGTGGCGGGCGCCCTCCGGCTGATCAGGGCGGCCGCGCCGAAGAGCACCGTCCCGGCCACCCAACCCACGTCGATCGGCAGAACGGCGGCGTTGGAACCGTGCGCGGTGGCCCAGGCGAACGCGACGTCGGACAGGGCGATCACGGTGAGGGCGGCGGTGAGCAGGACCAGCGAGAGCCGTCGACGGGGACCTGCGCGGACGAGGACGAGCCCCGCGATCGCGAGCACCACCAGGTCGAGCAACGGGTAGGCCAGCGCCCAGCTGACGACGAGTTTGTCCTCCCGGAAGTTCTCGTAGACGCTGCGCAGCGCCAGTACCCACGCCAGCAGGAACAGCGACAGCGCGAAGATCAAGCCGTCGAGCACGAGGCGCACACGGGACTGCCCCGCGGCCACGATGGGCCACTGCACCAGCGCCACGCAGCTGAAGATCGGGAACAACACGAACCCCACGTCGGCCGGCGACGGGAACGTCGCACGGTGCAGGACGAGGTCGAGGTAGCCGTAGACCAGTTCTCCTGCCGTCCAGCCGGCGAAGGCGACAGCGAAGCAGATCCAGACCCCGCGCAGCCGCCCGGACGCGGCGCGGGCGGCCAGCATGGCGCACACCACCGCATATGCCCCGAAGACGGCGACGCCCAGGCTGTCGGCCAAGCCGACTCCGGGCAGACCGCGGACCAGCCAGATCGCCAGCACCACGGCCACAGCCGCGGACCCGGCGATGACGGTCACGTCCCCGGGCCTGGAGCGCATGCTCGACACCCCGCCTCCACGCCACTTCGAGTCGTGCACCGGCCTCCCCGCCGAGGCGCACGTGCGCCGAGGCTAGCAACTGGGCGAGGGACGATCGCAGCTATTCGACAAACGGAAGGGCGACGACGGGCAACGCCTACGGCAGGCGGGTGACGAGCTCCTCGACGCCCACGCGGGGACCGGTGAAGAACGGGGTCTCCTCGCGGACGTGCCGCCGCGCGTCGGTGGCGCGCAGATCGCGCATCAGGTCGACGATGCGGTGCAGTTCGGGTGCCTCGAAGGCGAGGATCCACTCGTAGTCGCCGAGCGCGAACGCCGGCACCGTGTTGGCTCGCACGTCCTTGTAACCGCGGGCGGCCATCCCGTG
This sequence comes from Mycolicibacterium litorale, assembly GCA_050205415.1. Taxonomy (GTDB): domain Bacteria; phylum Actinomycetota; class Actinomycetes; order Mycobacteriales; family Mycobacteriaceae; genus Mycobacterium; species Mycobacterium litorale_C. Next base: position 155,663 of record JBNMQY010000004.1, on the reverse strand, counting down.
CTCGCTGAGCATCCGCCTGCGCTCATCGTCGGGGAGCAGGTACCAGTCGAGCGACCGCACGAACGGGTAGACGCAGATGTAGTTGCCCGGATCCTCCCCGGCGAGGAACGCGGGGATGTGGCTCTTGTTGAACTCGGCCGGCCGGTGCAGCGCAACGTTGCTCCACACCGGTGTGCTGGCCCGGCCGAGCGCGGTGGTGCGACGGAAGTCGGAGTAGGTGGCCTGCAGTGCCTCCACGTTGTCGGCGTGGGTCCACACCATGAAGTCGGCGTCGGCCCGCATCCCCGCGATGTCGTAGAGGCCGCGGACCACGACGCCGCGTTCCTCCTGCTGTTTGAGGAAGGTCGCGGTCTCGTCGGCGACGGCCGAGCGCGCCTGTTCGCCGTAACCCAGCTCCCCCGGCCGTACCGAGAACACCGAGAACATCAGATAGCGGATCTGGGAGTTGAGTGCGTCGAAGTCGAGCTTGGCCATGGTTCTATCGTGCCACGCCGGCGATCGCCAGCGACGCCACCGCCCGACTCGCCGACGCCACGCACGCGGGGACGCCGATCCCGTCCAGATAGCCGCCCGCGACGGCGACCTCGCGGGGCAGTCCGGCGCGCAGTTCGGCGACCAGGTCGGCGTGGCCGGGGCCGTACTGCGGCATCGCGTCGATCCACCGCTGCACATGGCTGTCCACTGGTTCGGCGTCGATGCCGAACACGGCGCCCAGGTCGGCGGCGGCCCACGCTAGCAGGTCGTCGTCCCCGGTGCTGCGGGCCAGATCGTCGCCGAAGCGGCCGTAGGACAACCGCACCAGCTCCACGTTGCCGCGCCTGCCCCATTTGCGCGACGACAGGGTCATCGCCTTGGCGCGCAGACGCTCACCGGTCGCGACCAGCACACCGGACTGCTGCGGCAGCGGCGTGCCCCCGGGCAGCGCCAGCGCCACCACCGCCGCCGACGCCACCGTGATGCGCCGCGCGGCGGCGGCGGTGCGCGGCGCGATCTGCTCGATCAGGCGCGGCAGCCGGGGCGCGGGCACCGCCAGCACGACGCCGTCGGCCGGCCAGCGGTTGCCCTCGTCGTCGAGGACCTCGACCCCGCGGCCGGCGCGGTCGACCCGCTCGACGGCGACCTGGGCCCAGTGGATCCGGGCCGCCCCGCGCAGCGCGTCGAGCAGGACGGTGTAGCCGCCGTCGATCGCGCCGAACACCGATCCGGGCGAAGGTGGCGGCAGGGCCTCGCGTACGGCCTCGGTGAGGTTGCGCGCGCCGCGGTCCAGTGCGGCGGCCAGGGTCGGGGCGGCCGCGCGCAACCCGATGGAGGCGGCCGAACCGGCGTAGACGCCGCCGAGCAGCGGGTCCACGGACCGGGCCACCACCTGCGCGCCGAAGCGGTCGGCGACCAGGTCGCCAACGCTCGGGTCGGCGCCGGGCCGCCAGCGCAGCGGCCGCATGGGTTCGTCGGTGATGCGGGCGATCGTCGCATCGTCGACCAGTCCGGCCATCGACACCGCCCCGGACGGGATGCCCTGCAGCGTGTGCTGCGGCATCGGGTGCAGCCGGGCCTGGCTGTAGATGAGCGGGCGCGCGCCGGTGGTGCCGATCTGGCGGTCGACCAGACCGAGTTCGGCGAGCAGTGCGGGCACCTCCGGTCGCCGCGCGACGAACGCCTCCGCGCCGACGTCGAGCCACTGGCCGCCCACGCGTTCGGTGCGCAGCACCCCGCCGAGCCGGTCCGCCGGGTCCAGCAGCGTGATCGTCGCGTCCGGTCCCGCGGTGACGCGCAGCCGGTAGGCCGCGACCAGCCCCGAGATGCCGCCGCCGACCACGCAGTACGTCGCGCTCACCGGGCACTCACAGCGAATGCACCAGCTCCACCGTGGCCGTCACGATCCCGGGATCGGTGGCGGGCAGCACCCCGTGGCCGAGGTTGAACACATGGCCGGCCGCGCCGGCGTCGACGGCGCGCCTGCCGTCCTCGACGACCGCCCGCACCGCGGGTTCGACCACCGGCCACCCGGCGAGCAGCACCACCGGGTCGAGGTTGCCCTGCAGTGCGCTGCCGCGTTCGACCCGGGCCGCGGCGTCGGTGAGCGAGGTGCGCCAGTCGACGCCCACCACCCCGGGGGTGCCCGACGCGGCGATCGCCTCGGACATGGCGCCGAGCAGCTCGGCGGTACCCACACCGAAGTGGGTCATCGGCACGCCGGCGGGGGCGAGCGCCTGGAAGACGCGGGTGCTGTGCGGCAGCACGTAGCTGCGGTAGTCGGCCAGCGACAGCGTGCCCGCCCAGGAATCGAACACCTGCAGCGCGTCGACACCCGCGTCGACCTGGGCCTGCAGGAACGCGATCGTCACGTCGGTCAGCGCCGACATCAGCGCATGCCAGACGTCGGGCGCACCGAGCATCATCGCCTTGGTGTGCTCGTGGTGCTTGCTGGGACCGCCCTCCACCAGGTAGGAGGCGAGCGTGAACGGCGCGCCGGCGAACCCGATCAGCGGGACGTCGCCGAGCGCCCCGGTCAGCATCGCCACCGCCCGTTCGACGGGCTCGATCGTTTCCCGCTCGAGCGGCCGGATCGCGGTGACGTCGGCGGCCGTGCGCACCGGATGCTCGATCACCGGACCGACGTCGGGGACGATGTCGAGTGCGATCCCGGACGCCCGCAGCGGGACCACGATGTCGGAGAACAGGATCGCGGCGTCCACGCCGTGCCTGCGCACCGGTTGCAGAGTGATCTCGGTGATCAGCTCGGCGTCGAAACAGGCCTGCATCATGGTGTTACGCGCCCGTAGCGCCCGGTACTCGGGCAGCGACCGGCCCGCCTGCCGCATGAACCAGACCGGCACCCGGGCGGGTTTGTGACCGCGCGCGGCGGCGAGATAGGGCGAGTCGGGCAGTTCACGGCGGGTGTTCATCATCGTCAATGCTGCCACGGCCGGCGCGGCCGCCCGCGAACGCTGCCCACGGGCACCGCACCGCACCAAGATCACCATCGCGAGTCGGTTCGGCGCGCCTGCGCGCGAGCGGGGCCGAATGGTCTAGCGTCACCCGCGTGACCACCGCCGAACCGGCTCAGTTCCGTGCTGCGGTGGCGGCGATGAATGCCACCACCGTACGGCCGGAGATCGAGCTCGGCCCGATACGCCCACCGCAGCGGCTGGCGCCCTACAGCTACGCCCTGGGCGCCGAGATCCGGCATCCCGAGACCGCGATCGTGCCCGAACGTTCCGAAGGCGACGCGTTCGGGCGACTGATCCTGCTCCATGACCCCGAGGGCGCCGAAGCGTGGGATGGCACCATGCGTCTGGTGGCGTTCATCCAGGCGGATCTCGATTCCAGTGAGGCGGTCGACCCGCTGCTGCCCGAGGTGGCGTGGAGCTGGCTGGCCGACGCGCTGGAATCCAAGGCCGACCAGGTGACCGCCCTCGGCGGTACCGTCACCGCCACCACCTCGGTGCGATACGGCGACATCTCGGGACCGCCGCGCGCCCACCAGTTGGAGCTGCGCGCGTCGTGGACCGCCGTCACCCTCGAGCTCGGCCCGCACGTGGAGGCCTTCTGCGAGGTGCTCGAACACGCCGCCGGCCTGCCGCCCACCGGAGTGACCGACCTCAGTTCCCGCACCCGCGCGTAGATGAGCGAAACACCACCGACAGACCCCGAGGAACACGACGCCGACCCAGAGTCGGCGGCCATCCCGCTGCTCGCACCCGCGGACGGGGTGCCGGATCTCGCGGTGACGACCGACGAGATCCTCGCCGCCGCGGAACTGCTCGCCGCCGGGTACGGTCCGTTCGCCATCGACGCCGAACGCGCATCGGGGTTCCGCTACTCCAACCGTGCCTATCTCGTGCAGATCCGGCGTGAAGGGGCCGGGACGGTGCTGATCGACCCGGTCAACCACGGCGAGGATCCGACCATGGTGATGGCGCCACTGGCCGATGTCCTCGATACCGACGAGTGGGTGCTGCACGCCGCCGACCAGGATCTGCCGTGTCTGGCGGAACTGGGGATGCGCCCGCCGAAGCTCTACGACACCGAACTCGCCGGCCGGCTCGCCGGATTCGCGCGGGTCAACCTCGCCACGATGGTCTCCGAACTGCTCGGCCTGCAGCTGATGAAGGGCCACGGCGCCGCCGACTGGTCCAAACGCCCACTGCCCGCCGACTGGCTCAACTACGCCGCCCTCGATGTCGAGGTATTGCTCGAATTGCGCGACGCCGTCGCCGCGGTCCTCGACGACCAGGGCAAAACCGATTGGGCCGCACAGGAATTCGAACACCTTCGTACCTACGAGGCGGCGCCCACCCGGCGTGACCGGTGGCGGCGCACCTCCGGTATCCACAAGGTGCGCGATCCGCGCGCCCTGGCCGCGGTGCGCGAACTGTGGACGACCCGCGACCACATCGCCCGCCGGCGCGACATCGCACCCGGCCGCATCCTGCCCGACGCCGCGATCATCAACGCCGCCACCGCCGATCCCGACACTGCCGAGAAACTCACCGCGCTGCCGGTGTTCGGCGGCACCCGGCAGCGGCGCAGTGCGCAGGTGTGGCTGGACGCGCTCGACCGCGCACGGCACAATCCCGATCCGCCCGATTCCGCCGAACCGAACAACGGTCCGCCCCCGCCGTCGCGGTGGGCGCGGCGCAAACCCGAGGCGGCCGCACGTCTGGAGGCCGCCCGCGCGGGTCTGTCCGCCCTGTCGGATCGGGTGTCGGTACCGGCTGAGAACCTCGTCACACCCGACGTGGTGCGGCGGTTGTGCTGGGACTGGCAACCCACCGCCGACATCGCCGTCGCGGTCGAGGAATTCCTGGTGGCGGCCGGCGTTCGGCCCTGGCAGCGCGACCTCGTGGTGCCCGTGCTGACCGCGGCGCTCGCCCCCTCCACCACCGACTAGTGCGGCCGCGTTTGAGTAATTGACGAAGTGGGAACGGCGGAGGGGTGGTTACCCCGGAAGCTCCTGAGAAGTCCCTGGATGAGCCGACGAGCCTGCTCCTCGGACCGACCCTGCGGCACGTCGGCGAGACCACCGCCGTGATCTGGGTGCAGACCGACCGCCCGGCGGAGGTCAGCGTACTCGGTTGCACTGCAAGGACTTTCCAAGTTCAAGAACATCACTTCGCCCTGGTCACGGTCACCGGCCTGGCGCCGGATTCGACGACCGAGTACGAGGTGCACATCGACGGTGAGCTGATGTGGCCTCTTCCCGACAGTCCCTTCCCGCCCAGTGTGATCCGCACCCGTGGACCGGTGAACACCGAACGGCTGCGTGCGGTGTTCGGCTCCTGCCGGTACCCCAAGACCGGCGTCGAGGAGATCGACGAGAAACTCGGCCCGGACGCACTGGACCGCTACGCGGACCGGATGGCGCGGCTCCCGGTCAGCCAATGGCCCGATCTGCTGATCCTGCTCGGCGACCAGGTCTACGCCGACGAACTGACGCCCGAGGCCCGTCGGCACCTGACCGGCCGGCGCAGGCGCCGCCGCAAGCACGGCCAGCGCCCACCCGACGAGGTGGTCAGCTTCGGCGAGTACGAAGGGCTCTACCGGCACTCCTGGTCGGACCCCGAGATCCGCTGGATCATGTCGACGGTGCCCACGGCGATGATCTTCGACGACCACGACATCCGCGACGACTGGAACACCTCGGCCGCGTGGCGCGCCGAGATGGACAAGCAGCCGTGGTGGCGCGACCGCATCCGGGCCGGCCTGGCGTCCTACTGGGTGTACCAGCACATGGGCAACCTCAGCCCCGCCGAGCTGGCCGCCGACGAGGACTACCAGAGGATGTGCGAGGTCGAGGGCGACGTGTGGCCGGTGCTCGTCGAGATGGCCGATCGCGCCGACGCCGAGGTGGACGCGAACAAAGGCGTGCGGTTCAGCTACCGGTGGGACTTCGGGCGCAACCGTTTCATCATGATGGACACGCGCAACGGCCGGATCCTCGATTCCGGCGAGCGCATGATGATCGGTGAGCGCGAGTTCGCCTGGCTGGAGGCCCAGGCCGCCGACGGCATCGAACAGGTCGACCACCTGGTGCTGGGATCGTCGGTGCCGTGGCTGATGCCGCCCGCACTCTCGGACATGCAGACCGTCAACGAGATCGCCGCCGACCGCCCGGGCTGGCGCGGCGTGCCCGCCGAAAAGCTGCGTCAGGCAGCCGATCTCGAGCACTGGCCGGCGTTCGTCAAATCGTTCCTGCGGTTGACGACGATGATCCGGCGGGCCGCAACGCATCCGGACGGCCCGGCGACCGTCACGGTGCTGTCCGGCGACGTCCACCACAGCTATGCCGCGAAGGCCACGTTGACCGGTGCCGGCGACGATGCCGCCACCGTGCACCAGTTGGTGTGTTCACCGGTCCACAACTATGTGCCGGCCTACGTCAAACCGGCCTTCAAACTCGGCTGGTCGCGGCGGCTCGCGCCGATCATGCGGCGCTGGGCGCGTCGGCACGGTTCACCCGAGCTGACCGTCAGCTGGACCAACACGGCGGGGCCGGTGTTCGGCAACACCATTGCGACACTGATGCTTTCGGGCCGCGACGCCGAGGTGTTGTTCGAACAGCCGGACGCCTCGTCGGAACTGCGCGAGGTGGCCCGCATCCCGCTCGGCGGGCGCAGGCCGACCGTCAGTCCAGTTGCTCGCTGACCTCGTCGTCGGCTGGGCTGGCCCCGAGTGCGGCCACCCAGCCGGTGATCTGGCGGGCGATGTTGCGGTCGGTCAGGCCGACGTCGGCGAGCACCTCACCGCGCGAGGCGTGGTCGAAGAACTGCTGCGGCAGGCCGAGGTCGCGGCAGGGCACGTCCACCTCGGCGCGGCGCAGCGCCGCCGAGACCGACGATCCGATCCCGCCGTGTAGACCGTTGTCCTCGACGGTGACCACCAGCTTGTGCGCGGCGGCCAACTCGGTGAGCACCGCGGGCACCGGCAACACCCAGCGCGGGTCGACGACGGTGACGCCGATGCCCTGATTGCGCAGGAGTTCGGCCACGGTCAGCGACATCGACGCGAACGGCCCGACCGCCACCAGCAGCACGTCCTCGGACAGCCCCTCGGCCGGTTCGGCCAGCACGTCGACGCCCTGATACCGGCGCAGTGCCGGAATGTCTTCGCCCACATCGCCTTTGGGGAACCGGATGGCGGTGGGACCGTCGTTGACGTCGAGCGCCTCGCCGAGTTCCTCGCGCAGCCTCGACCCGTCGCGGGGTGCGGCGACCCGCATGCCGGGCACGATCCCCAGCACCGACAGATCCCACATTCCGTTGTGGCTGGCGCCGTCATTGCCGGTGATCCCGGACCGGTCGAGCACCAGCGTGACCGGCAGCTTGTGCAGCGCGACGTCCATCATCATCTGGTCGAACGCGCGGTTGAGGAACGTCGAGTAGATGGCCACCACGGGATGCAGGCCGCCCATCGCCAGCCCCGCCGCCGACGTCATCGCGTGCTGTTCGGCGATGCCGACGTCGAAGAAGCGATCGGGGAACCGGTCGCGGAAGGCGCTCAGCCCAGTGGGTCCGGGCATGGCCGCGGTGATCGCGACGACATCACGGCGCTTGGCGCCGTACTCGACCAGCTCCTCGGCGAATGCTGACGTCCAACCGGGCGCTGCCACCTTCGTGGCGCGTCCGGTCGCGACGTCGATGACGCCGCACGCGTGCATCTGCTCGGCTTCGTCGTTCTCCGCCGGCGCGTAGCCCATGCCCTTGCGGGTGACGACGTGGACGATCACCGGCGCGTTGAAACCGCGGGCGTGCCGCAGCGCCGACTCGACGGCGTGTTCGTCGTGGCCGTCGATGGGGCCGACGTACTTGAGCCCGAGGTCGGTGAACAGCACCTGCGGTGACAGCGCGTCCTTGATGCCTGCCTTGACGCTGTGCATGCACTGGTAGCAGAACTCACCGATCACCGGCAGTCCGCGGACCGCCCGGCGCCCCTCCTCGAGCACCCGCTCGTAGCCGGGCTGCAGGCGCAGCGCGGCCAGGTGGTCGGCGAATCCGCCGATGGTGGGCGCGTAGCTGCGGCCGTTGTCGTTGACGACGATCACCACTGGCCGGCGCGCGGCCGCGATGTTGTTCAGCGCCTCCCAGCACATGCCGCCGGTCAGGGCGCCGTCGCCGACGACGGCGACCACGTGGCGGTTGCGGTGTCCGGTCAGCTCGAACGCCTTGGCCAGCCCGTCGGCGTACGACAGCGCGGCGCTGGCGTGGCTGGACTCCACCCAGTCGTGTTCGCTCTCGGCGCGCGACGGATAACCCGACAAGCCGTCCTTCTTGCGCAGCGAGTCGAACTCGTGGGCGCGACCGGTCAGCATCTTGTGCACGTAGGCCTGATGGCCGGTGTCGAAGATCAACGGGTCGTGCGGCGAGTCGAACACGCGATGCAGCGCAAGCGTCAACTCGACGACGCCGAGGTTCGGGCCGAGATGTCCTCCGGTGGCAGCAACCTTGTGGATGAGGAACTGACGGATCTCCCCCGCCAGTTCGGACAACTGGGACTGCGAAAGGTGCTGCAGATCGGCGGGACCGCGGATCTGTTCAAGCATCCCGTCAGTCTACGCACGACCCCCGGGCTCAGTCGCGCCGAGACTGGTACACGTCGGGCACTCCGTCGTGGTCCGCGTCGGCGGTCTCCTGCTCCCAAATCGCCCGGTAGTGGCGGTTGCGGACCCTCAGCAGCACCGCGGCGAGCAGGGCCGCGACCAGGGATCCGGTGAGCACCCCGACCTTCACGAAATCGTCACGATCGGAGCCGAGCCCGTAAGCGAGATCCCCGATGAGCAGCGACACCGTGAACCCGATCCCCGCCAGCATCGCCACGCCGAACACGTCGATCCACCGCAGCGCGCTGTCCAGGCTCGCGCGTGTCACACCCGCCAGGACCCGGGTGGTGAGGTAGATCCCCACGGGTTTGCCGACCACCAGGCCGCACACGATGCCCAGGGTGATGGGGTCCGCCATGGCCCGGGTGAAGCCCTCGAAACCGCCGATCGCCACGCCGGCGGCGAAGAACGCGAACACCGGGACCGCCACCCCGGCCGAGATCGGGCGCAGCCGGTGTTCGAAGTGTTCGGCGAGGCCGGGGCCGGCATCCGGCCCCCCGGCGGCCACGCTGCGCATCACCGGCACGGTAAACCCAAGCAGGACGCCGGCGACGGTGGCGTGCACCCCCGATTCGTGCACCAGCACCCAGGTGGCGACGGCGAGCGGGATCAGCAGCCACCACGAGCGGATCCGGCGCTGCACGCACACCGCGAACAGTGCGAGCGGGATGACCGCCAGGCCGAGCGCCACGAAATCGATCTTCTCGGTGTAGAACACCGCGATGACCGTCACCGCGAGGAGATCGTCGACGACCGCCAGCGTCAGCAGGAAGGTCCGCAGGGCGGTGGGCAGATGTGTCGACAGGACCGCGAGCACGGCGACGGCGAAGGCGATGTCGGTCGCCGTCGGGATGGCCCAGCCCTTGACCGCACCCCCGCCAGCGGTGGCCGTGAACGCCACGAAGAGCAGCGCGGGCACCACCATTCCGCCGACGGCGGCGGCGATCGGCAAAGCGGCGCGGGCCGGATCGCGCAGATCACCCGCGACGAATTCGCGTTTGAGTTCCAGACCCACCACGAAGAAGAAGATCGCGAGCATCCCGTCGGCCACCCAGGTGCCCACCGTCAGCTCGAGGTGCAGTCCGAACGGCTCCGCGCCGATGGTCATATCGCGCAGCGAGAAGTACGCGGCCGACCACGGCGAGTTGGCCCACACCAGGGCGACCGTCGCCGCCACCAGCAGCACCGCGCCGCCCACGGTCTCGCGGCGCAGGATCTCGGCGATGCGGCGGGATTCCGACCAGGACCCGCGCTCCAGCAGGGCATGGCGGGTGCGGCGGAAGGGTGTGGGCATCAGTGGAGTCCTCGACGATCGGTAGGGCCTACAGCGCGGGGTTCACACCCCGGCCGACCAGACTTCCCGGCACTCCGGTAGTTCACCCTACTGCGGGCGTGTCGTGCGCTCAGCGTGGCGTGTGCGCCAGCCGGTCGAGCACGCACGTCACGTAAAGCGCGATCGCCAGCCCCGGTTCGGTCAGGGAACGGTCCAGCGTGCGGGCCACCTTCTCGAGGCGGTAGATCAGGGTGTTGCGGTGCACATGCAGCCGTTCGGCGGCCCGCGTGACGTTGAAGGCGCAGTCGCCCCAGGCGATGAGCGTGTCGCGCAGCGCGTCCCAGTCCCGGTCGGTGAGCAGCGGTCCGAGCAGGCCCTCGGTGAGGCGGGTCCGGGAGTCGATCGGCACGACCGACAGCGCCTGGTGCAGCCGGACCTCGTCGATCAGGTGGATGCGCAGACCGGGTTGCGCGCTCGGCCCCACCTGCATCGCGTCATAGGCATCGCGCGCGGAGATGTTCAGCGCCGCGATCCCCGAGGCCGGCGACCCGACGGCCACGCGGAGCGGCAGCCCGCTCTCGGCGGCGATCGCCACCAGGTCGCCGCATCGGTCGAGCAGCGGGGGCAGGGCCGGATCGTCGGGAGTGGCCAGTGCGACGACGGTGCGCGACAGCGGTGCGACGAGGTCGGGGTCGGAGTCGAACACCCGCGCGACGAGGCGGCCGATGTGCTCGGAGCCGACCTCGCGCTGGCCGGCGTCCTGGTCCTCCCCCTGGATGAGCAGGATCCGGCGGGGCAGCGTCAGATCGTGGCCCAAGGTGCGGCCGCGGTGCAGCAGCCGCGCCGTGGGCACCCGGGAGTGGTGCCATTCGCAGATCTCGGCGAGCAGTTCGGTGGTGGCCCGTTCGCGCGTCATGCGCAGACCGATCCGGGCGGCCTCCTGCATCAGGATCTCGGTCTGCCGCTTCACCAGCAGCCCGAACTGCTCGACCTCGGCGGGCGCCCCGGACAGCCCGATGGTGCCGACCACTCGGTCGTCGGTCACCAGCGGGATCGTCACACCCGGCAGCGTCCCGACGAGGTCGCGCACGTCCTCGCTGGAGTGCGCGATGGTGCGGCGGCTGCGGACCACCTCGACGGAGGCCTCGTGGAACTGCCCCACCCGGGAACCGTCGCCGCTGCCGAGGACGATGCCGTGCTCGTCGGTGATCAGCACGTTGCGCCCGATCACGTCGGTGATGTCGTCGGCGATCTGCTGGGCCAGCGCCTTCCCGAGCATGTCGGCCTTCCCTTTGGGCAGTTCGCCCAGACAGACCGGGCGTTCGCGATGAAGACTAGCCGATTTGCCCAGTGACGGGCGTCACGGTTCGTTCCTACGATGGGGCGGTCCTCGAAAAGGGACCCGGAGAAGGACGGGAAAGGAACCCCCATGACACCGCTCGACTGGGCCCTGCTCGCAGGTTACTTCGCGCTGCTGATCCTCATCGGCGTCCAGACCATGCGCCGGGTGAAGAACCCCGACGACTTCGCCGTCGCCGGCAACCGGATCGTCTGGCCGGTCTTCTTCGGCAGCCTGGCCGCGGCGTTCCTCGGTGGTGGCGCGTCGATCGGCATCGCGGGCGCCACGATGCGCGACGGCTACGTCTACATGTTCGCGTTCTGCGCGTTCGGTATCCAGACGCTGCTGGTGGGCTGGTTCATCGCACCCCGGCTCAAGCACTACCGCGGTGCGCACACCGTCGGCGACGTCATGGCCGAGCACTACGGCAAACCGACCCGGATCGTGACCGGGGTGCTCTCGGTCGCGCTGTGCGCGGGCATCCTCGGCGCCCAGGCCCTGGCGATCGGGACGATCGTCAACGCCACCCTCCACGTCCCGACCGTGCCCGCGGTGATCATCGGCATGGGCATCGTGGTGCTGTACTCGGCGTTCGGCGGCGCGTGGGCGGTGATCCAGACCGACATGCTGCAGTTCGTCTTCCTCGGGGTCTTCCTGCCGGTGGCGCTGCTGATCGGCCTGAACGCCGTGGGTGGCGCCGATTCGCTGCTGGCCGGGGTGCCCGCCGACCACCTGTCCCTGCTCGGCGACTACACCCCGCTGACGTTCCTCACGCTGTTCTTCGCCTTCCTGCTCGGCGAGACGCTGGTCCCGCCGTACGCCCAGCGCACGTTCTCCACCCCCGACTCCCGCCATGCCCGCATCGGTTTCACCATGGCCGGCGTCTTCTCGTTCTTGTTCTACTTCGTCTCGGCATCCATCGGTCTGATCGCGCTGGTGCTCTACCCCGACATCGAGACCGACCAGGCGCTGCCCACCGTCGTGATGAACCTGATGCCGATCGGCATCCTGGGCCTGGTGGTCGCCGCACTCCTCGCGGTCGTGATGTCCACGGCGAGTTCGTATCTCAACTCGACGGCGGTGGTGCTGACCAAGGACGTGTACCAGCCGTTGCGCAAGACGCCGGTCACCCCCGCACGGCGCCTGACCATCGAACGCGTCACCAGCGTCGTGGTGGGTGCGGCGGCCACCACGTTCGCGCTCAGCGTGCCGTCGATCGTCGACGCGCTGCTCTACAGCTACACGCTGTGGGCGCCCACGATCATCGTGCCGCTCATCGGGGCGGTGATGTTCGGGGTGCGGTCCGCCCCGGCCGCACTGTCCGCGATCGCGGCGGGCGCGCTGGTCACCGGCATCTGGCAATGGGGCCTCGACGCGCCGTTCGGCCTCGAGGACGGGCTGATCCCCGGCGTGCTCGCCAACCTCGTGGTGTTCGTCGGTGTCACCGCGGCCACCGCCCACCGCTACCCACGGCGGCACCAACCCGCCCTCGTCACCCAGGGAGAGACCGCATGATCGCCGACCTGCTCTACTACGGCGTGCCGTCAGCGGTCATCGCCGTCACCCTGTGGACCGGCTTCCTCGGCTGGCGGTTCTACGTCCAAGAAGTGTTGCGCGACAACGACTCCGAACCCACCGAGGGGACGCGATGAAGGTCGCCGTCATCGGCGCCGGCGTCGTCGGCGTGGCGAGCGCGCACGCACTCGCCGAACGGGGACACGACGTCACCGTCTACGACCGCCGCACCGAGATCGCCTCGGACGCCTCGGCGTCCACCGGCGGGCTGATCGCCCCCGGCCACTCCTACGCGTGGGCCTCACCGGGCGCCCCCGCCATGCTGGTGCGCTCCCTGCTGGGCGCCCAGACGTCGATCCGGGTCACCCCGCGCGCCGACGCCGCCCTGATCCGGTGGGGTCTGCGCTTCCTCCGGGAATGCACGCCGGGCCGGTCAGAGAGCAACACGCTCGCCAAGTTCGCCCTCGCCGCATACAGCCAGCGCCTGACCGATGAGGTGGCCGCCCGCGAGGGCATCGAGTTCTGTCACACCGACCGCGGTGTGCTCTACCTGTACCGCGACGAAGCCGAACTCGCCGCGGCCGAACGGAAATCGGCGCTGTTGCGGGAGCACGGCCGGACGCAGAAGACCCTGGGCCCGGACGAGATCGCCGCGGTGGAGCCCGCGCTGGCCCACGGCCGCACCGGCTTCGCCGGGGCGATCCACGACACCTCCGACGCCAGCGGCGATCCGCAGCGCTTCGCCGCCGGCCTGGCCGAGACCTGCCGCCGGCTCGGCGTGGAGTTCCGGCTGGGCACCGACATCACCGGGATGGTCACCGACGGTGCCCGCGTCACCCACGTCAGCACCGTGGACGGCGACATCCGCGCCGAGGCGATCGTCCTGGCCGCCGGTGCGGCCAGCCCCCTGCTGACCCGGACCATGGGCGTGTCGATCCCGGTGTACCCGGCGAAGGGATACTCGATCACCGCGCCGCTCAAGGATCCCGCCCGCGCGCCGCGGATCGGCGGCATCGACGAGCGCACCCTCGTCGCCTGGTCGCCCTTCGGCGACCGGATCCGGATGTCGGCCACCGCCGAATTCGTCGGGTACGACCGCAGTTTCACGCCCGCCGACTTCGCGGGCATCGTCGCCGCCGGCGACGAGCTGTTCCCCGGCGTCGTCGACTGGGACAACGCCCACCACCGCACCGGGCTGCGCCCGATGACCCCGGACGGTCCTCCGCTGATCGGCCCCGGCCGGCACGAGAACCTGTACTACAACACCGGACACGGCCACATCGGCTGGACGATGGCGTGCGGTTCGGCGCGCATGCTCGCCGACCTGATGGAGGGCCGCCGGCCCGACCTCGACCCCACCCCGTACGCACCGGTCCTGCGGCGGCGCCACCGCTGAGCTCAGGGGGCGGACAGCGTCCGCTCCGGCCACAGCGCCGCGGAAGCGTGGCCGAGGAGCAGCTTGGTGTAGAACACCGGCGCGAACCACGGTGCGGTGCGCGACGGTCCTAGGCGTGCGTCGAGCACCATCCCGCCGGCCGTCGACACCGCACCGAGCGGCCTGCGCCACGCCGGTGCCCGCCGCAGCAGCCAGGTCGTCGCCAGCAGATAGCCGTAATGCGCGAGCGCCCACCGCCACCGGCGTCCGCCGTCGATCCAGGCCAGTACGAGCGGGTGCACGTGAACCGCCGCGAACCGCAGGTGGTCGGCGTCGGTCTGGCCCGGCCGCTCGTACCAGCGCGCACAGGCCACGGTGTTGTTCGCCCACGCGCCGCCGCAGAGGTCGACGGCCGCCACCACCAGCAGCGCGCGTTTCGCCCCGCCGAGCCGCGCACCGGCGAACCGGGGCGCGAGGTATCCGCCCAGCGCGGCGATGCCGAGGATCGTCGCCGTACCCGCCGGCGTCGTCTCCTCGCCGACGAATTCCAGCCACGCCCGCCGCAGGCCGTTCACCGGGTCAGCACCGCCACGCATTCGACGTGATGGGTCAGCGGGAACGAGTCGAACACCCGCACCTCTTCGACCGCGTAGCCGGCCTGCAGGTACAACCCCACGTCGCGCGCGAACGAGGCCGCCTCACAGCCGATGTGGATGACCCTGGGCACCCCGGCGCCACTGATCAGGTCGATGACGTCACGGCCCGCGCCGGTGCGCGGCGGGTCGAGCACCGCCACGTCGGCGCGACGGCGCTCCCCCGACAGCGCCCGGCGCACCGAATCGGTGACCACGGAGACCTGCCGCAGGTCGGCCAGCGCGGCGCGCGCCGACCGGCCGGCCGCCCGCGAGGTGTCAACCGTCAGCACCCGCCCGCCGTCGCCGACCTGTTCGGCCAGCGCCGCGGCGAAAACGCCTGCGCCGCCGTACAGATCCCACGCCGTCTGTCCGGGGCGCAACGCCGCCCACTGCGCGACCAGCTCGCTGTAGCGGCGGGCGGCGTCGCGGTGCGCCTGCCAGAACGCGGTGACCGGCACCCGCCACACCCGTCCGCCGATGCGCTGGGTGGCCTCGTAGTCACCCGACACCACCGTCGTCGGCGCCCCGCGGCCGGTGCGCGGACCGCTCGCGACGATGTGGCGGGCGCCGTCGTCGTCGAGCGCGACGTGCACGTGCGCGCCCGGCGGAAACCGCAGCAGGTCCACCTCGCCGAGCAGTCCGGACGGCAACTGGGCGCACCGCAGATCGGTCACCAGATCCGCACTGTGGTAGCGGTGGAACCCGGCCACCCCGTCCGCACCGGTGTCCAACCGCACCCGGGTGCGCCAGCCCGTCGCCGCACCATCGCCGACGGGCTCGGCGGTCGCCGCACCCTCGTCACACCAGTGGTAGCCGCCGAGCCGGTCCAGCTGATTGGCCACCACCGCACCCTTGAGGCTTCGCGCACCCTCCGGGGTGACGAACGCCAGGTCACAGCACCCCGCACCCTCGGCACCGGCGATCGGGCACAGTGAGGCGATGCGCTGCGGTGACGATTCGATCACCTCGACCACGTCGGCGTGCCAGTACGAGCCGCGCTCGGACCGCACCCGGACGCGGACGGTCTCCCCCGGCAACGCGTGGCGGACGAACACCACCCGGCCGTCGTGGCGCGCCACGCAACTGCCGCCGTTGGCGGGCGGGCCGGTCTCCAGAACGAGTTCGGCTGGGGCCCCGTCTGATCCGCTCACTCCAGGAATCCTCGCCGGGCATCGCCGGGGGCCGACTGCGGTTGCAGCGTCTTCAGCCGCTCGGACGAGTTCAGCTGCCACGGCACGGACGTCACCATCACGTTGGGCATGAACAGCAGCCTGCCCTTGAGCCGCAGTGCGCTCTGGTTGTGCAACAGCTGTTCCCACCAGTGGCCGACGACGTACTCCGGGATGAACACGGTGACCACCGTGCGCGGCGACTCCTTGGTGACCCGCTTCACGTAATCGAGGACCGGGCGGGTGATCTCGCGGTACGGCGAGGCCACCACCTTCAGCGGCACCGTGACGTCGCTGTCCTCCCACTGGTGCACGAGCGCGCGGGTGTCGGCGTCGTCGACGCTGACCGTGATCGCCTCGAGGACGTCGGGCCGGGTGGCGCGCGCGTACGCCAGCGCCCGCAGCGTCGGCAGGTGCAGTTTGGACACCAGCACGATCGCGTGGTTGCGGCTCGGCAGCACGATGTCCTCGCCCTCGTCGGCCTCCTGCTGTTCGAGCTCCCGCGACACCGTGTCGTAGTGCTTGCGGATCGCCTTCATCAGCACGAACAGACCCGTCATCGCCAGGATCGCGATCCACGCGCCGGCGACGAACTTCGTCACCACGACGATGACCAACACCGTTCCGGTACACGTCAACCCGATGCCGTTGATCACGCGCGACCGGACCATCCTGCTGCGCACCATCGGATCGGTTTCGGTGCGCAGCAGCCTGGTCCAGTGCCGCACCATGCCGATCTGGCTGAGCGTGAACGAGACGAACACCCCGACGATGTAGAGCTGGATCAACGCGGTGACCTGCGCCTGGAAGGCGACGACAAACGCGATCGCGGCGAACGCCAGGAACAGGATGCCGTTCGAGAACGCCAGCCGGTCGCCGCGGGTGTGCAGGGCGCGCGGCAGGTAGCGGTCCTGGGCGAGGATCGAACCCAGCACGGGGAAACCGTTGAACGCGGTGTTGGCGGCGAGCACCAGGATGAGCGCGGTGACGCCGGCGATCAGGTACAGCCCCAGCGGGAAGTCGTGGAAGACGGCGTCGGCGAGCTGGGCGATCAGCGTCTTCTGCTCGTAGCCGGGCGGCGCCCCCACCAGCTGCTCGGCGGGACGCTCGGCGATCTTCACGCCGGTCTCCTTGGCCAGCATGATGATTCCCATGAACAGCGACACCGCGACCAGCCCCAGCAACAGCAGCGTGGTTGCGGCGTTGCGGGACTTGGGTTTGCGGAACGCGGGCACCCCGTTGCTGATGGCCTCCACGCCTGTCAGCGCCGCACAACCGGACGAGAAGGCGCGCGCGATCAGGAACACCATCGCGAAACCGAGCACGTCGCCGTGCTCACTGTTGACGGTGAAGTCGGCGGATTCGGCGCGCAGCGGTTCGCCGAGGACGTAGATCTGGAACAGGCCCCAGCCCAGCATGATGTACATGCCGACCATGAACGCGTATGTCGGAATCGCGAACGCGGTACCGGATTCCCGGATGCCGCGCAGGTTGATCGAGGCCAGCAGCAGGATCGCGGCCACCGCGAAGAGCACCTTGTGCTGTCCGATGAACGGCACGGCCGAGCCGATGTTCGACATGGCCGACGACATCGACACCGCCACGGTCAGCACGTAGTCCACCAGCAGCGCGCTGGCGACGGTGAGCCCGGCGGTGCTGCCCAGGTTGGTGGTGACGACCTCGTAGTCGCCGCCGCCGGAGGGATAGGCGTGCACGTTCTGCCGGTAGCTCGCGATCACGATGAGCATCACGCCGGCCACGGCGAGGCCGATCCACGGCGTCATGGTGATCGCCGTCATACCGGCGATGGACAGCACGAGGAAGATCTCCTCGGGCGCGTACGCCACCGACGACAGCGCATCGGAGGCGAAGACCGGCAGGGCCACGCGCTTGGGTAACAGCGTGTGTGACAGCCGGTCGCTGCGGAACGGTCGCCCGAGCACGAGCCGCCGAGCCGCGGTAGATAGCTTCGACACGAGGTCCAAGGGTATGCCCAGTTACGGATGGCTGTAGCGTTCCGGTTGCGGAGATTCGCTACTGGCTTGGAGAGCGGCACAGCCGAAAGGAACCGCACGTGCGTGTAGTGGTGATGGGTTGCGGTCGGGTGGGGGCGTCCCTGTCCGACAGCCTCTCGCGGATCGGCCACGACGTGGCCGTCATCGACCGGGACAGCACCGCCTTCCACCGGCTCAGCCCTGAGTTCGCGGGCGAGCGGGTGCTGGGCATGGGCTTCGACCGCGACGTGCTGTTGCGGGCCGGCATCGAGGAGGCGAGCGCGTTCGCCGCGGTGTCCTCGGGTGACAACTCCAACATCATCTCCGCGCGTGTCGCGCGCGAGACGTTCGGCGTGGAGCGCGTGGTGGCCCGCATCTACGACGCCAAGCGCGCCGCGGTCTACGAACGCCTCGGCATTCCGACCGTGGCTACCGTGCCGTGGACCACCGACCGGCTGCTCAACGTGCTGACACGGGAGACCGAGACCACCAAGTGGCGCGACCCGTCCGGCAACGTCGGGGTGGCAGAGCTTCCGCTGCACGAGGATTGGGTGGGCCACCGGGTCACCGAACTCGAGGGCGCGACCGGCGGCCGGGTGGCGTTCCTGATCCGCTTCGGCAGCGGGGTGCTGCCGGACGCCAAGACGGTGATCCAGGCCGGCGACCAGGTGTACATCGCGGCCGTGGCCGGTCACATCGCCGAGGCGATGGCGATCAGCGCGCTGCCACCGGGTGAGGACGATTCGTGAAAGTGGCCGCTTCGTGAAAGTAGCAATCGCCGGGGCCGGCGCCGTCGGCCGATCGATCGCCCGTGAGCTCATCGAGAGTCAGCACGAGGTGACCCTGCTCGAACGCAACCCCGACCACGTCGACATCGACGCCATACCCGCCGCCCACTGGCGGCTCGGGGACGCCTGTGAGATCTCGGTGCTGGAATCGGTGCACCTCGAGGATTTCGACGTGGTGATCGGCGCCACAGGCGACGACAAGGTCAACGTGGTGGTCAGCCTGCTGGCCAAGACGGAGTTCGGCGTCGCCCGGGTGGTGGCGCGGGTCAACGATCCGCGCAACGAGTGGCTGTTCGACGAGAACTGGGGCGTCGACGTCGCGGTCTCCACACCGCGGATGCTGGCCTCCCTGGTCGAGGAAGCCGTCGCCGTGGGTGATCTGGTGCGGCTCATGGAGTTTCGCAAGGGGCAGGCGAACCTGGTGGAGATCACCCTGCCCGACGACACACCGTGGGGCGGCAAACCCGTCAAACGTCTGGACCTGCCGCGGGATTCGGCGCTCGTCACGATCCTGCGCGGGGCGCGGGTCATCGTGCCCGAGGCCGACGAACCCCTCGAAGGGGGCGACGAGCTGTTGTTCGTGGCGTCCGCGGAGGTCGAGGACGAGCTGAGCGCCCTGCTGCTGCACCCCAAACCGCGCTGAGCGTCAGCCCACGGCGTGCAGGGCGCGCTGGGCGCTGCGGATGGCGAGATAGGTCACCAGCGCGGCGACGGCGGTCAGCGGCCAGCCCATCGCGATACGGGCGACGCCCAGCCATCCGGTCTGATCGGCGTCGTAGAGGTGGTTCTGCACGATGAACCGCGACAGGAACACGGCCACCCACGTCAGAGTGGCGATGTCGAACGCCCGCACGGCCCTGCGCATCCGGCGCCATTCGCCGCTGTGGCCGTTGAGCCAGCCCCAGATGTAGCCGACCACCGGACGCCGCATCAGCACCGACAGCCCGAACACCGAGGCCCAGAACAACGACATCCAGATCCCGAGCAGGAAGTAGCCCTTGGACTCGCCGACGAGATAGGCGATGAGCGCGCTGATCCCGACACCGATGAACCCGGATATCGCGGGCTGCACCGTATCCCTGCGCACCAACCGCCACACCAGGATCAGCGCGGCGACACCGAGCGCGGCCGCGATCGCGGGAACCAGCCCCGCGATCGAGGACACGGGGACGAACACCACGACGGGCAGCGAGGAGTAGATGAGCCCGCTGATGCCGCCCATCTGCGCGAGGATCGCCTGCGCGCCGTTCGGCTTGTCCTCCTCGGCGGCGTCGCCGGGTTCGACGGCTTCGGGTCCGGCCTCGCTCACGTCTGGGTTACGGCTCACTTCTGGATTTCGTAGTGCGGGTTGTAGATCGCCTTGGTGCCGTTCTCCAGCTTGCCTACCCGGCCGTGCACCCGCAGGGTGCGCCCGGACTCGATCCCGGCGATGCGGCGCTGACCGAGCCAGATCAACATCACCGAATCGGTGCCGTCGAACAGTTCGGCCCGGACTCCGCCGGCGCAACCCTTGGAGTTCGTCTCCACGCTGCGCAGCGTGCCGACCATCGTGACTTCCTGTCCGCGCCGGCAGTCGATCGCCTTCTGCGCGCCGGTCTGGGCGGCGTCGTCGCTGAGCTCCTCGACGTCGAGTTGCTGTGGGTCCTCCGTCAGACGCCGGGTGAGTCGACGCAGATACCCTTCGGCCGTGGCCATGGCCTCTCCTGACCTTCCGCAGATCCACCGTGGACCCGCCTCTAATCCAACGCCACCGTAGACCTGTTGGTTCCCGTATGCCACGCGGGGTTGACCGCGCCACGCCGTTCTAATCCTGTGTGTTTGACGGGCAGTGCACGATCGAGTGATGGCGGTCGATCTACGCGGTGTGACGGCGGTGCTCCTGCCCGGGACCGGATCCGACGACGACTACGTGTACCGGGCGTTCGCGCCCGCTCTGCACGCGGACGGCGTGGCCGTGGTCACGCCGCGGCCGCAGCCGCAGCGGCTGGTCGCCGGCTACCGCGATGCGCTCGACGAGGCCGCGGCGGCGGGACCGGTCGCGGTCGGCGGGGTGTCCATCGGCGCCGCGGTCGCCGTCGAATGGGCGCTGGCGCATCCGGGTCGCGCGGTCGCGGTGCTCGCGGCGTTGCCCGCGTGGACCGGTTCGCCGGCGACCGCCCCGGCGGCGATGACGGCCCGCCACTCCGCGCACGTCCTGCGCCGCGACGGGCTGGTGGCCGCGACCGCGCAGATGCGTGCGTCGAGTCCCCGCTGGCTCGGTGACGAGTTGACCCGGTCCTGGGTGGCCCAGTGGCCGGCGTTGCCCGACGCCATGGACGAGGCGGCCGGTTACACCGCGCCGACCTGCGCGGAGCTCGAGGCGCTGACCGCGCCCCTCGGGGTGGCGGCGGCGACCGACGATCCGGTTCATCCGCTGGAGGTCGGGATGGAGTGGGTGTCGGCGGTGCCGTGCGCGGCGTTGCGTACGGTCACGCTCGACGACATGGGCGCCGACCCCTCCGTACTGGGGGCGGCGTGCGTCGCGGCGCTGGCCGAGGCCTGCGACCGCGTGCCCTAACCGCCGGTGATGGTGCGCAGCTGCTGCATGGCCGATCCCTGCGCGCTGCGCCGTGCGGCGGGTTCCGGCGGGGCCGGCGGCGTCTGCTGCTGCGGTTCAGGCTGCTGGACCTGTTGGCCCTGCTGGGCGGCGGCCGCGGCGCGCAGCTGGGCGGCCATCGGCTCGGGCAGCTCGACCGGCAGCGGGGTACGCACCGGAAGCGGCGTGTCGCCGCGACGGACGACAGTGTCGCGCAGAGCTTCTCGCGCCTCGGCCGTGAGGGCGTCGATGTTGTCGGCGACGCCGTTGACCACACAGCGGATCATCCAGCGGTAACCGTCGATACCGATGAAGCGGACCATGCCGGACGCCGCACCGACCACCTCGCGTCCCCACGGGCCGTCCTGGATGCTCACCGAGGCGCCGTCCTTGCGCAGCGAGTCGGCGAGTTCACCGGCCACCTCGCGCCACAGCCCCGCCGATTTCGGCGCCGCGTAGGCCGCGATGGTGAACCGTCCGTTCGGCGTGACCACCCAGACCGCGCTGGGTACGCCCGCCTCGTTGAGTTCGACCTGCACCTGTCCGGCGGCGGGCATCGGCACCAACACCGACCCGAGGTCGAGCCGCCCCTGGGCGGCCACCTCCTGGTCGTCGAAATCGTCGATGTCGAACGGGCCGTCGAGGTCCTCCTCACCGGTCGCGTCGACGACCGGTTCGGCGGCCGGCTGCTGGGCCGGTTCGCCGATCTTGCCGCTGCTCTTGCGTTTTCCGAATGCCATCACAAACTCGCATGTCCGCCGGAGGAACCGTGGCCGCCTTCGCCACGGGTGGTATCGGCCAGCCCGGCTTCGTCGAACGACGTCACCTCGACCAGCTCGGGTAATTCGACCCGCTGCACCAGCAGCTGGGCGATGCGGTCCCCGCGCCGGATCACGATCGGCGCGTGGGAATCGAGGTTGATCAGTGACACCTTGATCTCCCCCCGATAACCGGCATCGATCGTCCCGGGACTGTTGACGATCGAAAGCCCCACGCGCGCAGCCAAACCCGACCGCGGATGAACCAGGCCCACCATGCCGTGCGGGATCGCCACGGCGATACCCGTCGGCACCAGTGCCCGCTCCCCTGGCGCCAGTTCGACGTCGCAGGCGCTGAACAGGTCGACGCCCGCGTCACCGTCGTGGGCCCTGGCGGGCATCGGCAGTTCGCGGTCCAGACGCAGGACCGCCAGAGAGGTGGACACGACGACACAGATTACTCTGAGGCGCGTGTCCGACACGCGCGCAACCACCCAAACGGTGCGCTACCGCGAACGGCTCTCGGTGCCGTGGTGGTGGTGGCTGCCCGGCCTCGGATTGGCGGCCCTGATCGCCTACGAGGTCAACCTGGGTATCGAGGGGCTGCCGGACTGGCTGCCGTACGCACTGCTGCTGCCGGTCGCGGCGGTGGTGCTGGTGTGGTTCGGCAGAGCCGAGATCCGCGTGGTCAGCGGACCGGAGGGCGATACAGAGCTGTGGGTCGGGGCCGCGCATCTGCCGGTCGGCGTCGTCGCCAAAGCGGCGGAAGTGCCCAAGACGGCGAAGTCGGCGGCACTGGGCCGTCAGCTCGACCCGGCCGCCTATGTCGTGCACCGGGCGTGGATCGGTCCGATGATCCTGGTGGTCCTCGACGATCCCGAGGACCCCACGCCCTACTGGCTGGTCAGCACCCGCCACCCCGACCGGGTGCTGGCGGCGCTCGGCCGCTGAGCGGTCAGGCCGCGCAGTCCGAGCAGATCATCATGCCGTTCTTCTCGCTGGCGAGACGGCTGCGGTGATGCACCAGGAAGCAGCTCGAGCAGGTGAACTCGTCGGCCTGCTTGGGGATCACCCGTACGGAGAGTTCCTCGCCGGACAGATCCGCACCCGGCAACTCGAAGTTCTCCGCCGTCTCGGACTCGTCGACGTCGACGACCGCCGACTGGGCCTCGTTGCGGCGCGCCTTGAGTTCCTCGAGTGAATCCTCGGAGACATCATCGGTCTCCGTACGCCGTGGGGCGTCGTAATCGGTAGCCATCGTGTTGTCCCCTCCGTGAGCCTTTGCAGCAGTGCTTTGTACCAGCGTCGAACGCATTCCCCAAACGTTTCGTGCCCGTAACCGCCACCCCGACGCTGTGATTTACATCACATTGTTCGACTGCTCACAGGGCGACCGCAAGCGACCAGCGGCCCGTCGGGCTCTAGAGTGCATGCGTGGTCTCGAGCATCACCGAAGGCACCTCGTTCGACAGACACGGCCGCCCCTTCCGCCGGCGCAACTACCTGCCCGGTCTCCTCGCCATCGGCGTACTGGCCGTGGTCTCCGTGGTGGTGTGGGTGATCGCGCTGAACCAGCCGGTCGACGTCCGCGAGGCCGCCGCCGTCTGCAACGCCCCGCCACCGGCCCCCGCGACCGAACCGCCGCCCCCGGCGCTCGGCAAGCAGGTGGCCCACACCGACATGATCGACGTCACCCCGGCCAAACTGGCCGACACCACGATCCGGGTGCTCAACGCGAGCGGTCAGGGCGGTCAGGCCGGTGAGATCGCCGGCGAACTTCGCGACCTCGGCTTCGCCCAGCCCGAAGCGGCCAACGACCCGATCTACGTGACCGCCCGGCTGGCATGCCAGGGCCAGATCCGGTTCGGCCCCTCGGGACGCGCCGCCGCCGCCGCGGTCTGGCTGGTGGCGCCGTGCACCGAACTGTTCGAGGACCAGCGGCCCGACGCCACCGTCGACCTGGCGCTCGGCACGGACTTCTCCGAACTGGCGGCCAGCGACGACATCGACGCGGTGCTGGCGAGCCTGCGCCCCGACGCGACCGCACCGGCTGATCCCGAACTGCTCAAGCGGATCCACACCGGCACCTGCTGAGCAGTCAGCCGCGCACCCCGGCGTGCCGCAGCGCGTCTTCGAGCTCGTCGGCGATGCCGGGCGCGGCCGCCACCACGAGTCCGGCCCCGCCGACCGTCCCCGCCGTCGGTGGCAGCGACACCGTCGCCCCGGCTTCCGCCGCGACCAAGGCGCCTGCCGCCCAGTCCCACACGTTGACGCCGTCCTCGAAGTACGCGTCCAGCTGACCGGCGGCGACCATGCACAGGTCCAGGGCGCACGAACCGATCCGGCGCACATCGCGCACACGCGGCATCAACTCGACGAGGAGCTCGGCCTGGCGGCGCCGCCGTTCCGGCGCGTAGGCGAAGCCGGTGCCCAGCAGGGCCATCGCGAGCCGGTCGGGCGCATTGCAGCGCAGGGGGCGCACCACGTCGTGCCGACGAACCTGCGCACCGTGCCCGCGTGCGGCGGAGTACACCGCGTCGGCGGCGACGTCGGCGACGGCACCCGCCACCGATTCGCCGTCACGCTGGACGGCCACCGAGACGGCGTACGCCTCGATGCCGTAGACGAAGTTCACGGTTCCGTCGATGGGGTCGAGCACCCAGGTCAGCTGGCCGGCCGCCGCCTCGGCGCCGCCGCCCTCCTCCTCGCCGAGGATCTGTTCACCGGGCCTGCGTTCGGCGAGCCGCTCGCGCAGCAGCCGTTCGGTCTCGGTGTCGACGACGGTCACCGGGTCCGTCGGCGTGCTCTTCGCGCTCACCGCGCCCGCACGGGCGTCGTCGGAGGCACCGAACACCTCGCCACGCCGCTTCCGCACGAATGCGGCCGCCTCCTCGGCCAGCTGTTCGGCCACCTCCCGCAACACCACCGGATCGCTGTCCATGTCCCCAATCGCATCACGTCCGGCCCGGAATGTCCTCGCCGGTTACCCCGACGGCCGCCCGCGCCCGGCGGGCAGCAACTAATGTGTGGAACGCGTACCGCCGGGCCGCCACTGTGAGGAGCGCTGATGACCGCCACCGATTCGCCCGTCGCAGAACCGGGCACCAACGGCGTCCCGGTCCGCCGCGGGTTCGGCGTCGACGTCGGCGGCAGCGGTGTCAAGGGCGGCATCGTCGACCTGGGCACCGGTGCGCTCATCGGCGACCGGTTCAAACTGCCCACCCCGCAACCCGCCACCCCCGAAGCCGTGGCCAAGACGATCGCCGCGGTGGTGCGGGAGTTCGGCTGGACCGACAAACTGGGTGTCACCTATCCGGGCGTGGTCACCTCCGGGGTGGTGCACACCGCCGCCAACGTGGACAAGTCCTGGCTGGGGGTCAACGCCCAGGAGGTGTACAGCGCAGCGCTCGACGGGCAGCCGGTCACCGTCCTCAACGACGCCGACGCGGCCGGACTGGCCGAGGAGCGGTTCGGCGCGGGTAAGAACAATTCCGGTGTCATCGTGTTGCTCACGTTCGGCACCGGCATCGGCTCCGCCGTCATCCACAACGGCATCCTGCTGCCCAACACCGAATTCGGTCACCTCGAGGTCGGCGGCAAAGAAGCCGAACACCGGGCGGCGTCGTCGGTCAAGGAACGCAAGAACTGGAGCTACGAACGCTGGACCGAAGAGGTCACCAGCGTGCTCGTGGCCATCGAGAACGCCATCTGGCCCGATCTGTTCATCGCCGGCGGCGGGATCAGCCGCAAGGCGGACAAGTGGGTGCCGCTGCTGAAGAACCGCACGCCGGTGGTGCCCGCCGCGCTGCAGAACACCGCGGGCATCGTCGGTGCGGCCATGGCCGCCGCGATGGATGTGACGGCTACCAACCGGTAACCAGGCGATCCGGCTCGCCCGAGGACGCCTATTTCGCCGCTCGGCACGGCGTCGCCGCACAGTGTCGTTACAATGGTTGTCGGCGGCCGCCAACCGAATAGCGGCATGAATCCAAGTTGAGATCACGCCAACATTCGACATAGCCGACGTTCCGTTGGCGCCTGCTCCCGTACACACGTGGAGAATCCGGGTGCCCACGGGATCCGTGAGACCGAAAGGGTGACGTGGCAGCGACAAAGGCAAGCCCGGCAACCGACGAGCCGGTGAAGCGCACCGCTACCAAGACCCCCGCGAAGAAAGCTCCCGCGGCCAAGACCGCCGGGGCCAACGGGACCGCGCCCGCCAAACGGGCCGCCAAGGGCACGGCGGCCAAGCGCGCCCCGAAGAAGGACGGCCCCGCCACGCGCGGCCGCGGTAAGAAGTCGACGGCACCCGAGGCCGGCGCCGCCGACGCCCTCGGCGACGACGATCTCGACGGCGCCGACACCCTCGACGCGGAACCGGACCTCGACGTCGACGACACGGATCTGGAACTCGACGATCTCGACACCGACGACGACTCGGACGACGAGTCGGATGACGACTCCGACGACGGTGACTCCGCCGAGGGCGACACCCCCGCCCCGGCCGCCAAGGGCGGTGCGGTACCCGCGGCGCCCGCCACCGACGACGAAGAGATCGCCGAGCCGTCCGAGAAGGACAAGGCCTCCGGTGACTTCGTCTGGGACGAGGAGGAGTCCGAGGCGCTGCGGCAGGCCCGCAAGGACGCCGAGCTCACCGCGTCGGCCGACTCCGTGCGCGCCTACCTCAAGCAGATCGGCAAGGTCGCGCTGCTCAACGCCGAGGAAGAGGTCGAGCTCGCCAAGCGCATCGAGGCCGGCCTGTTCGCCACGCAGAAGCTGGCCGAGCTCGCCGAGAAGGGCGAGAAGCTGCCCGTGCAGCAGCGCCGCGACATGCAGTGGATCTGCCGCGACGGTGATCGCGCCAAGAACCACCTGCTGGAGGCGAACCTGCGCCTGGTGGTGTCGCTGGCCAAGCGCTACACCGGCCGCGGCATGGCGTTCCTGGACCTGATCCAGGAGGGCAACCTGGGTCTGATCCGCGCGGTCGAGAAGTTCGACTACACCAAGGGCTACAAGTTCTCCACCTACGCCACGTGGTGGATCCGTCAGGCCATCACGCGCGCCATGGCCGACCAGGCCCGCACCATCCGTATCCCGGTCCACATGGTCGAGGTCATCAACAAGCTGGGCCGCATCCAGCGCGAGCTGCTGCAGGATCTGGGCCGCGAGCCCACTCCCGAAGAGCTGGCCAAGGAGATGGACATCACGCCGGAGAAGGTGCTGGAGATCCAGCAGTACGCGCGTGAACCGATCTCGCTGGACCAGACGATCGGCGACGAGGGCGACAGCCAGCTCGGTGACTTCATCGAGGACTCCGAGGCCGTCGTGGCCGTCGACGCCGTGAGCTTCACGCTGCTGCAGGATCAGCTGCAGTCGGTGCTCGAGACGCTCTCCGAACGCGAAGCCGGCGTGGTCCGGTTGCGGTTCGGCCTCACCGACGGTCAGCCGCGCACGCTCGACGAGATCGGCCAGGTCTACGGCGTGACCCGCGAGCGGATCCGCCAGATCGAGTCGAAGACGATGAGCAAGCTGCGCCACCCCAGCCGTTCCCAGGTGTTGCGCGACTACCTCGACTGATCCGTGCCCACGCGTCCGAAGGTGCCGCCGCAGCGGCTGGTTCGTGCGATCGATCGGGTTCGCGCTGGGCTGTCTCGGCTGCACCGTTCGTCGGCGCCGGGGAACATCGCGCTCCTGGAACTGGCGACCGGCGCCTGGACCACGGCCGCGCTGTACACGGCCGCCCGGCTCGGGATCGCCGATCAGCTGGCGTCCGGCCCCCGACACGCCAATGACGTCGCCGCCCGGATCGGTGTCGACCCCGACGGGGTGTACCGGCTCATGCGGGCGCTGACCAGTCGCGGTGTGCTCAGGCAACGTCCCGACGGGTCGTTCGCTTTGACCCGCGTCGGTGACGCGCTGCGCTCGGGCGTCGACGGCTCACTGCGCGACATGGTGTTGTTCATCGGGCATCCGATCCGCTGGGCGGACTGGGGCAATCTCGAACACTCCGTGCGCACCGGCCGCACGGCGTTCGCCGAACTGCACGGCCGGCCGTTCTTCGACTACCTCGACGGCGACCCGGAGTTCGCGACCGTCTTCAACAACGCGATGACCGCGACCAGCGGCCTGGCCGACGAGGTGGCCCTCGGCGCCTACGACTTCACCGGCTGCAAACTCGTGGTCGACGTGGGCGGCGGCCACGGTTCGGTGCTGAGCACGATCCTGCGCAGCGCCCCCGAGGCGCGCGGAGTGCTCTACGACCTGCCCTCGGTGGTGGCCGACGCCGGTCCGACGTTCGACGCGGCCGGGGTCGCGGACCGCGCCTCGGTGACCGGGGGGTCGTTCATGGATTCGGTGCCCGATGGTGGCGACGCGTATGTGATGAAGAACATCATCCACGACTGGTCCGACGACGACGCGGTCCGGATCCTGCGCAACATCCGCACCGCCATCGCCCCCGGCGGCAGACTGGTGCTTCTCGAGATGGTGCTGCCGGAGCGCGCCAACTCCTTCATCGGGCTGATGCTCGACCTCGAGATGCTCGTCACCGCGGGCGGCCGGGAGCGCACCCGTGGCGAGTACGCGAATCTGTTGTCGCGCAGTGGGTTCCGGCTCACCCGGGTGATCGACACGATCACCCCGATGTCGATCGTCGAAGCGGAGCCGGTCTGATGACGGGCGGCCGGGCCGTTTTCAGTTCCGGCTCGGAGTTCGAGGCGCTGGTGGGCTACTCGCGCACCGTGCGCGTCGGCGACCACGTCGTGGTGGCAGGTACCACCGGAGCCGGTGAGGACATCGTCGCGCAGACGCGAGATGCATTGCGGCGCATCGAATCCGCGCTCACGCAGGCGGGCGCGTCCCTGTCGGACGTGGTGCGCACCCGGATGTACGTCACCGACATCGCACGCTGGCGCGAGGTCGGCGCCGTGCACGAGGAGGTGTTCGGCACCATCCGGCCCGTGTCGACCATGGTCGAGGTGTCGGCGCTGATCGCCCCGGGCCTGTATGTCGAGATCGAGGCCGACGCTCACATCCCCTGATCGAGCGGCGGAAAGGTGCCGTCGGGTCCGGGCCGATAGGGTGTGACAGCTCTCACGGCCGCGGCGGGCAGCGGTCCGTACAGATGCGGGAACACCATCGCCTCGGGATCCGTTGGAACACCGGGCTCCCAGAGAACGGGGTCGGACAACCGGTCCGGATCGATGTGGAGCAGCACCAGATCGGTGCGGCCGGCGAACAGCCGGTTGGCCGGCAGGTGCACCTGCGCCGGTGTCGACAGATGGACGAAACCGGCACTAGTGAGCGACTCCGGACGGTGTTCGCCATCGGCTGAAATCGCCTGCCACTCGGCGGCACTGCACAAGTGCACCAGGTCAGGTGGTTTCCGAGCCGATTGTGGGTACATACGTCTAGCCTGCCTGACCGGCAACTGGAGTCGACGTGAGACACGACACACCGGTGAACCCCTAGGGAACAAGGCCGGAACTGAATACGTCTGACAGAGTGGAGATACGCGAGAGGGTGAACCGCCCGATCGCAGAAGAGGAAACGGAGGAGCCATGACCGCAACTCTGACCAGTCCAGAACTCACCCGGGCTGATCGCTGCGATCGCTGTGGTGCCGCGGCGCGTGTGCGCGCAAAGCTGCCCTCCGGCGCGGAACTGCTTTTCTGCCAGCACCATGCCAACGAGCACGAGGCAAAGCTGGTCGAGCTGGCGGCCGTTCTCGAAGTCAGCCCTGTCGAGGCGTAAGTCGCACCACGGCGTCCCAACACGGCATTAGCCATTGTGGGCGTTCCCGCCCGTCGTCAGTAATGCTGGTCTGGTAATGACCGACCAGCCGTCACCGGTAAAACCGTCCCGCCACCACCTCCGCCACGTCATCGTCCGAACTCTGTCGAAGAGTTGGGACGATTCGATCTTCTCGGAGTCGGCTCAGGCGGCGTTCTGGTGCGCGCTGTCGCTGCCGCCCCTGCTACTGGGGATGCTCGGCAGCCTGGCCTACATCGCGCCGCTGTTCGGGCCGGACGTCCTGCCGACGATCGAGAACCAGCTGATCAGCACCGCCGACAGCTTCTTCTCGTCCAACGTCGTCAACGAGATCATCGAGCCGACGGTGCGCGACATCGTCCAAGGCGCGCGCGGCGAGGTGGTGTCGCTGGGCTTCGTCATCTCGTTGTGGGCGGGGTCCTCGGCGATCTCGGCGTTCGTCGACTCGATCGTCGAGGCGCACGACCAGACGCCGCTGCGGCATCCGGTCCGGCAGAGGTTCTACGCGTTGGGGCTGTACGTGATCATGCTGGTGTTCGCGATCGCCACGGCCCCGCTGCTGGCGCTCGGCCCCCGCAAGGTCGCCGAGTTCATCCCCGACGACTGGGATGCGGTGCTGCGCTACGGCTACTGGCCCACGCTGTTCGTGAGCCTGATGGTGGCGGTGAACATCCTGTACCGGGTGTCGCTGCCCAAACCGCTGCCCACACACCGGCTGATCCTGGGGTCGGCGCTGGCCACGGTGGTCTTCCTGGTCACCACGCTGGGGCTTCGGGTGTACCTGACGTGGATCACCGGCACCGGCTACACCTATGGGGCGCTGGCGACGCCGATCGCGTTCCTGTTGTTCGCGTTCTTCCTCGGCTTCGCGATCATGATCGGCGCCGAACTCAACGCGGCGATCGAGGAACAGTGGCCGGCCCCCACCACCCACGCGCACCGGGTGCGGGGATGGCTGGAGGGCAGGGCCGCGTCAGCCCGGTCGGCGGCGCCTGCCGCCGCCGCGCCGGCCGCCCCGGACGAATCCGCTACTTCTTGAGCGATTCGTAGATGCGCTTGCAGTCGGGGCACACCGGGGATCCGGGCTTGGCCGACTTCGTCACCGGGAAGACCTCACCGCACAGCGCGACGACGTGCGTTCCCATGACGGCACTTTCGGCGATCTTGTCCTTCTTGACGTAATGGAAGAACTTGGGGGCGTCGCCGTCCGTCCCGTCGTCGAGGCGTTCGTCCGTGTCCGGGCGCTCGATGGTCTGCGTCTGCATGTACACATTGTGCCCGGCAGGCGATCGGTAAGAAATGCGACGGGCGCGGCCGGCCCGAGGTGTGGAACAGTAGAGGTATGAAACACGGCTCCGAGCTGAGTTTCGACGATGAGGGTCGGCCAGTTCTGATCACCCGTGCCGCTCCGGCTTACGAGGAGCAGCACCGCGCCCGCGTACGCAAGTACCTGACGCTGATGTCGTTCCGCATCCCCGCCCTCATCCTCGCCGCGGTCGCCTACAGCATCTGGGAGAACGGCCTCATCTCCTTGGCCATCGTCGTGGTCTCGATCCCGCTGCCGTGGATGGCGGTGCTGATCGCCAACGACCGGCCGCCACGCCGCGCCGAAGAGCCCCGCCGCTTCGACCGGAGTCAGCGGATTCCGTTGTTCCCCACCGCCGAACGGCCCGCTCTGGAATACCCCCTCCGATCCGCACCGCAACCGGACTCCGTGGACGGAGACGTCGACCCTCCCCGCTGACCGCCGCGACCGGCCATTCTCAGCACATTCTCAGGACGTCACAGAAAAACCGCTGATCAACACGTGTGAAGCGCGCGATACCCGGGAACTACTCACGGCACTTGAACGTTGAAGCTCATGACAGACCGAGCTGATCAGGAGGCCGTCATGGCAAATGCCACCACAAGCCGCGTCGATAGCGATCTGGACGCCCAGAGCCCGGCCGCTGACCTCGTGCGCGTGTACCTCAACGGCATCGGCAAAACGGCCCTGCTGAACGCCGCGGACGAGGTCGAGCTGGCCAAGCGCATCGAGGCAGGGCTCTACGCCCAGCATCTACTCGACACCAAGAAGCGGCTCGGCGAGACCCGCAAGCGGGATCTGGCCGCGGTGGTTCGTGACGGTGAGGCCGCGCGGCGTCACCTGCTGGAGGCCAACCTGCGCCTCGTGGTGTCGCTGGCCAAGCGCTACACCGGCCGCGGTATGCCGCTGCTGGACCTGATCCAGGAGGGGAACCTGGGTCTGATCCGCGCGATGGAGAAGTTCGACTACACCAAGGGTTTCAAGTTCTCGACGTACGCGACATGGTGGATCCGTCAGGCCATCACCCGCGGCATGGCCGACCAGAGCCGCACCATCCGGCTCCCGGTCCACCTCGTCGAGCAGGTCAACAAGCTCGCCCGGATCAAGCGTGAGATGCACCAGAACCTGGGCCGCGAAGCCACCGACGAGGAACTGGCCGAGGAGTCGGGCATCCCCGCCGAGAAGATCGCCGACCTGCTCGAGCACAGCCGCGATCCGGTGAGCCTCGACATGCCCGTCGGCAGCGACGAAGAGGCCCCGCTGGGCGACTTCATCGAGGACGCCGAGGCGATGTCCGCGGAGAACGCGGTGATCTCGGAGCTGCTGCACACCGACATCCGGCACGTGCTCGCCACCCTCGACGAGCGTGAGCAGCAGGTGATCCGGCTGCGCTTCGGCCTCGACGACGGCCAGCCCCGCACGCTCGACCAGATCGGCAAGCTCTTCGGGCTGTCGCGCGAGCGGGTCCGCCAGATCGAACGCGAGGTCATGGCGAAGCTGCGCAACGGGGAACGCGCCGACCGGCTGCGCTCCTACGCGAGCTGAGCCCAGCCCACCGAACAAGCGACATGCCCGCCGGTCACCCCGGCGGGCATGTTGTCGTCAACCCCACACCCGACCCTGTGTGTCGCACCCGATGAAGGCCGCTGCCGAGGCGGCTCAACCGGTAGACTCGGCGGTGACAGAGGGTCTTGAGAGGCGCCGAATGAACGATCTGGTCGATACCACTGAGATGTACCTGCGCACCATTTACGACCTCGAGGAAGAGGGCGTGGTGCCGCTGCGTGCGCGCATTGCCGAACGCCTCGACCAGAGCGGTCCGACGGTGAGTCAGACGGTGTCGCGCATGGAACGCGACGGACTGCTCCAGGTCGCCGGCGACCGGCATCTGGAGTTGACGGAGAAGGGCCGTGCCCTGGCGATCGCCGTCATGCGCAAGCACCGGCTCGCCGAGCGGCTGCTCGTCGACGTGATCGGCCTGCCGTGGGAGGAAGTCCACGCCGAGGCCTGCCGTTGGGAGCACGTGATGAGCGAGGACGTCGAACGGCGCCTCGTCCAGGTGCTCGACAACCCGACGACCTCACCCTTCGGCAACCCGATTCCCGGGCTGTCCGAACTCGGGCTCGACCGGTCGCCGGCACGCACCGAGGTGGTCAACCTCGTCCGGCTCACCGAGCTGCCCGCCGGCATGCCCGTCGCGGTCGTCGTCCGCCAGCTGACCGAACACGTGCAGGGTGACGCCGACCTCATCGCCCGCCTCAAGGAGGCCGGTGTCGTGCCCAACGCGCGTGTGACGGTGGAGTCGGCCGACCACGGCGGCGTGAACATCGTCATCCCCGGCCACGAGCAGGTCGAGCTGCCACACCACATGGCTCACGCCGTCAAGGTCGAGAAGGTCTAACCGGCACGTCGCCGGCCGGTCCGGCGCGGGGGCAACCGCACCCCCAGCTGCTCGGCGAGCCGGTAGCCGGTGACAGCCAGTTCCCGGATCCGTTCGGGGCGCATCCCCGACTGCAGCGCCTGATCCAGCATGCTCGCCATCCGGTGGACGGGGTCGATGCGCAGCGCTGCGTCCAGTGACACGCCGGCGAGCGGACCGTCGCCCCGGGCGTACGCGGAGAACGCCACCAGCACCAGCGCCTCGACGCGCCACGGCCCGGGCAGGACGCGCGCCAGTGACACCCACAGCGCCTCCGCCCGGTCGGCGTCCTCCCCCACCGCGAGCGCGAAAAGCGTGTCACGCACCCGGATGTCGCGCAGCGCGCGGCCGAGCCGGGCGGCCACCTCGTCGGCCAGCGTGCCACCGTCGGCGACGTGTGCCGCCGCGGCCCGCGCCTCGCTGATCGCCGCGCACGCATCGGCGTCGGACATGTCCGAGGTCCCGCATGCCGCGAGCTCGTCGGCCAGCGCGGCGCTGCGCACCGGATCGGCGGCGATCACCGCCTGCAGGTCGGCGCGGCGGGTGTAGAGCCGGCGGCCGTCGAGCACGGCCGCGAGCGCCAGCGGCGAGGCCGACGGATCCTCGATCACACCGCCGCGTCCGCAGCCGTCCGCGCAGTGCCAGCGCCCGCCGGCGGCGACGCGGTCGACGACGTGGGCGCCGAGCAGGTCGATCCCCCACGCGTCGAGTTCCTCTCCCAGCTGCGCGGCGACGTCGCGGTAGTCGTCGTTGCAGGGATGGCAGCCCGCGCCGTGCTCGTCGACGATCACGGCGATCGCGCCGTCGGGCCGGGCGGCCGCCGCCACCCCGGCGAGGTGGGCGATCTGGTCGGTCATGTCGTCGGACAGGTCGATCCGCAGGACGCAGCCGAGGTCACCGCGGTCCACGGTCACCAGCACCAGCGACATCTCGGGCACGAAGCCCAGGACGGCGGGCACGGCGGCGATCACGCTGCCCGGGCGGTCGAGTTCGAATCCGGAGGTATGCGATGTGGTCATGCCTCGAACAGTGGCCGCACACTCCGTCAGCCCGGCCTCCGCGATCCCTCCGCAGGTCCCGTCTGGGGATGAACTCCGCGCTGGGGAGATCCGCCTCTCACCGCTGGCCGCGGTGGATGCTCAGCAGCGCGTCGGTGAACACCGCGTCGAGCGCTGCGCTGTCGGGGGCGACCCCGGCGTCGTTGTTCAGCCACGCGGCCGTCAGCCGGACGTCCTCGAGCTGGGCGCCCAGCCGCAGCACCCGCACCGGCGGCTCGCTGGACCGCTGGATCGTGGCCTCGCTCGCCAACGAGTCGTCGGCGTCGGCCGGCGGTGGCGGCAGCAGCACGGTGTCGACGGTGGTGGGCACCTCGCCCGCGGTCGCGGTCACCGACGCGCACCGCTCGAGCTGGGCGCGCCGGTCCGCCAGGGTGGCACCGGTTCGGGTGAGGATCACGACGAGCGCGGCACCGGTGTCGGGGTCGACGCCCTGTGCCGCCACCGCGTTACCCGGCCCCGACCCCACCTGCGGCGGTGCACATTCCGGCGGTTCGACGGTGGCGGCCGCGGCGATCCCGTCGACGCCTGCGACGGCGTCCGCGGTCCCCTGCGGATCGAGCACCGCGGCACGGTACGGCGCCGGGAAGCGCGACGGTTCGATGAGCACGTCGGTCAGCACGACGTCCAATCCGCCGTCCACGGCCGCGGTACCGTCCACCACCCGCACACACCCGCACAGCACCGCGCATGCGAGCAGCACGGCGCCGGGTGCGCCGCGGCCCCGCACGAGCACGCCGTCCATCGCGGTCATCGTCTCACCGGGACGCCGGCGCGGCGGTCAGGCGCGCGGCGTGTGAGCAGTGTTCACGAGCTGTTGACGCGGGTCGGCATGCGGGAACGCACCCGGCGGCGTAGATCTTGAGTGCATGGGTTCCATGCAGGAGTACGACCTCGTCGTCATCGGCTCCGGGCCGGGCGGACAGAAGGCGGCGATCGCCGCCGCCAAGCTGGGAAAGTCGGTCGCGATCGTCGAGCGTGGGCGGATGCTCGGCGGCGTCTGCGTCAACACCGGCACGATCCCGTCGAAGACGCTGCGCGAGGCCGTCGTCTACCTGACCGGGATGAGCCAGCGCGAGCTGTACGGCGCCAGCTACCGGGTGAAGGAGAAGATCACCCCGGCCGATCTGCTCGCACGCACTCAGCACGTGATCGGCAAGGAGATCGACGTCGTCCGCTCGCAGCTGCTGCGCAACCGGGTCGAGCTCTACATCGGCCACGCCCGGTTCGTCGACCATCACACGATTCTGGTGGAGGACCCCAGCCGCGCCGAGCGGGTCACGGTGTGCGGGCGCAACATCGTGATCGCCACCGGCACCAAACCGGCCCGCCCCGCCGGGATCGAATTCGACGAGAAGCGGGTGCTCGACTCGGACGGAATCCTCGACCTGCAGTTCATCCCGTCCTCCATGGTCGTGGTCGGCGCCGGGGTCATCGGCATCGAGTACGCGTCGATGTTCGCCGCACTGGGCACCAAGGTGACGGTCGTCGAGAAGCGCGACGCGATGCTCGAGTTCTGCGATCCCGAGGTCGTCGAGGCGCTGCGGTTTCACCTGCGCGATCTGGCCGTGACGTTCCGCTTCGGCGAAGAGGTCACCGCCGTCGACGTCGGTTCGGCGGGTACCGTCACCACGCTGGCCAGCGGTAAGCAGATCCCCGCCGAGACCGTGATGTACTCGGCGGGCCGACAGGGCCAGACCGACCACCTCGACCTGGAGAACGCGGGGCTGGAGGCCGACGCGCGGGGCCGGATCTTCGTCGACGAGAACTACCGCACCAAGGTCGACCACATCTACGCCGTCGGCGACGTGATCGGCTTCCCCGCGCTGGCCGCCACGTCGATGGATCAGGGCCGGCTCGCGGCGTACCACGCCTTCGGCGAACCTGCCAAGGGGATGACCGAGATCCAGCCCATCGGCATCTACTCCATCCCGGAGGTGTCCTACGTGGGCGCGACGGAGGTCGAACTGACCAGGGACGCCGTGCCTTACGAGGTCGGGGTCTCCCGCTATCGCGAACTGGCGCGTGGGCAGATCGCCGGCGACTCCTACGGCATGCTCAAGCTGCTGGTGTCCACCGACGATCTGCGATTGCTCGGCGTGCACATCTTCGGCTCCAACGCGACCGAGATGGTGCACATCGGGCAGGCGGTGATGGGCTGCGGCGGCACCGTCGAGTACCTCGTCGACGCGGTGTTCAACTACCCGACCTTCTCCGAGGCCTACAAGGTCGCCGCGCTCGACGTGATGAACAAGCTGCGGGCGCTGAGCCGGTTCCGCACCTGAGCCCGGTTCATCCGGCGTCGACCGGGGCACCCTCACGCGGGAATGCGGTGCGGGTCGCACCGCGTTGACCGGGGTCGCGGCGTACCCGCGGCAGCGGGCATCCCTAGATGCGCGACACTTATGGTCACGGCGCGACGTTGTCACGGCGTCGACACCGCGGCGAGGAGGCGAACCGATATGGCAGACACCGCAGAGCAACCGAGCACCCCGGACCAGCCGGACATCACCCCGGAGCAGCGATACCAGCCCGAGCCCACCGGCATGTACGAGCTCGAGTTCCCGGCTCCGCAGCTGTCGGCGGCCGACGGGCGCGGCCCGGTGATGATCCATGCGCTGGAAGGGTTCTCGGACGCCGGCCATGTGGTCCGGCTGTCCACCGCGCACCTCAAGAACAGCCTCGACACCGAGCTGGTGGCGTCGTTCGCGATCGACGAACTGCTCGATTACCGCTCGCGCCGGCCGCTGATGACGTTCAAGACCGACCACTTCTCCGCCTACGAGGAGCCCGAACTCAACCTCTACGCCATGCACGACGTGGCGGGCACCCCGTTCCTCCTGCTCGCCGGCATGGAGCCGGATCTGCGCTGGGAACGGTTCATCACCGCGGTCCGCCTGCTGGCCGAACGGCTCGGTGTCCGCCAGACGATCGGGCTGGGATCGATTCCGATGGCGGTACCGCACACCCGGCCGGTCACGATGACCGCGCACTCCAACAACAAGGAGCTGATCGCCGAGCACACCCCGTGGGTCGGTGAGGTGCAGGTGCCCGCGAGCGCGTCCAATCTGCTGGAGTTCCGGATGGCCCAGCACGGTCACGAGGTGGTCGGCTACACGGTGTACGTGCCGCACTACCTGTCGCAGACGGCCTATCCCCCGGCCGCCGAGGCGCTGCTCGCCGAGGTCGCCAAGACGGCGGCGCTCGACATCCCGCTGGCCGCGCTGTCGGAGGCGGGCGCCGAGGTCTACGCCAAGATCAACGAACAGGTCGAGGCGAGCGTCGAGGTTGCTCAGGTGGTGACCGCACTGGAGCGCCAGTACGATGCGTTCGTCGCCGCTCAGGAGAACCGGTCGCTGCTCGCGCACGACGAAGACCTCCCCAGCGGTGACGAACTCGGCGCCGAATTCGAACGGTTCCTTGCGCAGCAGGCCGGCGAGAAGGACAAAGAGGACAGGTACCGGGACGGTTTCTCCGACGGCGAGGACCGTAGCTGAACGACGTGCACGCCCCCGCCGGCGACTCCCCGGCCCGACGACGAGGTTGGCGACATGACTGACCGCACGCCCAACCTGCGACCGGTGCGCGATGTCACGCCGACCCTGCAGTTCCGCACCATCCACGGGTACCGCCGGGCGTTCCGGATCGCCGGTGAGGGGCCGGCGATCCTGTTGATCCACGGCATCGGGGACAACTCGACGACGTGGAGCACCGTGCAGTCGAAACTCGCCCAGCGGTTCACCGTCATCGCGCCGGATCTGCTCGGGCACGGCAAATCGGACAAGCCGCGGGCCGACTACTCGGTGGCCGCATACGCCAACGGGATGCGCGACCTGCTCAGCGTGCTCGACATCGACCGCGTCACGGTGATCGGCCATTCGCTCGGCGGCGGGGTCGCCATGCAGTTCGCCTACCAGTTCCCGCAATTCGTGGACCGGCTGATCCTCGTCGGCGCCGGCGGAGTCACCAAGGACGTCAACATCGCGCTGCGCGCCGCCTCGCTGCCGATGGGTACCGAGGCGCTCGCCCTGCTGCGGCTGCCGCTGGTGCTGCCGGCGCTCCAGGTCGCCGGCCGGGTGGCGGGCGCGGTGCTCGGCACCACCAAGGCGGCGCGGGATCTCTCCGAGATGATGCGGATCCTGGCCGATCTCCCCGAGCCGACGGCGTCGTCGGCGTTCTCGCGGACACTGCGCGCGGTCGTCGACTGGCGCGGCCAGGTGGTCACCATGCTGGACCGCTGTTATCTCACCGAATCCGTGCCCGTGCAGCTGATCTGGGGCAGCCACGATTCGGTGATCCCGGTGAGTCACGGCCGGCTGGCGCACGCCGCGATGCCCGGGTCGCAGCTGGAGGTCTTCCAGGACGCCGGCCACTTCCCGTTCCACGACGATCCGGACCGGTTCGTCGAGACCGTCGAGCGGTTCATCGATTCGACCGAGCCGGCGACTCACGATCAGGAGCAGCTGCGCCGGCTGTTGCGCACCGGCCTGAGCGAAGCGGCGATCAGCGGATCCGTCGACACCCGCGTCGCCGTGCTCGACGCGATGGGAAGCGACGAACGCAGCGCGACCTGACCGGCGCCGGCCGCCGAGCACGTAGCATCGGCCACATGGCCATCGACGTCGACGTGCTGCGCGTTTTCACCGACCCCGACGGTAATCACGGCAACCCGCTCGGCGTGGTCGACGCCGCCACAGTCGATTCCGGCGACCGGCAGCGCGTCGCCCGCGAATTGGGTTACAGCGAAACCATTTTCGTCGACATTCCGGAATCGGGTGCGACGTCGGCGCATGTGCGGATCTTCACTCCCGCCACCGAGTTGCCGTTCGCCGGTCATCCCACCGTCGGTGCGTCGTGGTGGTTGCGTGAGAAGGGCCTCGCCGTGCGCACCCTGCAGGTCCCGGCCGGGATCGTGCAGGTGGGCTACGAGGACGACCTGGTGACCGTGCGTGCGCGCTCGGATTGGGCGCCGGAGTTCGCGATCCACGATCTCGATTCCACCGAGGAGTTGGCCGCGGCCGATCCCGCCGACTACGCCGACGACGCCCACCACTACCTGTGGACGTGGACCGATCGCGAGGCGGGACAGATCAGGGCCCGGATGTTCGCCGCGGATATCGGGGTGCCCGAGGACGAGGCGACGGGCGCGGCTGCGGTACGCATCACCGACCACCTGAGCCGCGACCTGACGATCGTGCAGGGCAGGGGTTCGGTGATCCACACGGTCTGGAGCCCCGACGGATGGGTCAAGGTCGCCGGCCGCGTCGTCAGCGACGGCAGTCGGCGCCTGGACTGACGCCGGTCAGCCCGGCGTCGAGACGTTGCGATGCGCGCGCAGCGCTTCGATCTCACGCTCGAAGTCGTCGGCGGATTCGAAGGATCGATAGACCGAGGCGAAACGCAGGTATGCCACCTCGTCGAGGTCGCGCAGTGGGCCCAGGATCGCCAGACCGACTTCGTGGCTGGGCACCTCGGGCGATCCGGTGGCCCGGACCGTGTCCTCGACCTGCTGGGCGAGCAGGTTGAGCGCATCGGCGTCGACCTGGCGGCCCTGACAGGCGCGGCGCACTCCCTTGATGACCTTCTCGCGGCTGAACGGCTCCGTCACGCCGCTGCGCTTGACGACGGCCAGCACAGCGGTCTCGACCGTGGTGAACCGCCGGCCGCACTCCGGACAGGACCGGCGGCGCCGGATCGCCTGACCCTCGTCGGTCTCCCGGGAGTCCACGACCCGGGAGTCGGGATGACGGCAGAACGGACAGTGCATCACCGCTCCTTCGCCAGACCGCCGGGTACGCCCTTCGAACCTCCCCGAGCCTACCCGGGCGTCCGCGCCACCGCCGACGACCGGGCCCCACGGCCGGCCCACGCTCGACGGGGACAGCACGGCCGGTGCAGCGCACCACGATTGACCGTCCACGGCGAACGTCAGCCGACCGGCGCGATCAGCGTCTGCCCGGCATCGAGCGCCGCGGAGTCCAGGCGGTTGAGTTCACGGATCCGCTCGACGACCGCGCCGACGGGGGCGTCGGGCGCCACCCGCTGCGCGACCTGGTGCAGGCTCTCGCCGGTCTGCACCTGGACCACCGCGAGCTCGGCGGGAACCGCCTCCTGCTGTCCCCCGACACCGCCCAGATTCGCCACCAGGCCGAGCCACACCGTGATCCCGGCTGCCATCAGCGCCAGCATCACCGTGGTCACCGGCGTGATCGGCCTGCGGCGGTGCGAGGCGCGCGACATCAGCACGCCGTTGCCGCGGTGACGAAGTGGCGCGGCCGGACGGCCGGCGCGCGGACGGCGGGTGTCGGATGTGCGGCGGACACCGTGCCCGCGATGCGCGTCGGCCGGATTCTGCTGGGTCTGCCTCACGTCGAGGATCGTCATGTGCGTGCCCTTCCCTTCGGGTGTTCGCCTGTGTGTTCGAATGTAGTCGATCAGGTGTTCGATGGATAGAACGTGTGATCGAACTGTTGCGAACGATATGGCAGGGGTACGACAAGTCCGCGCGGCCGCGATCCGGACCCCGCTCACCGGCGACACGCCTCGAACACATGTTTGATCATCACGCGCCGGGGGGCTAGATTCAGGACCATGAGCGACGACAGCAGCGACACCCGGAACGGCGGCGCGCGCCGGGGCGCGGACGCCGGCCTGACGGAACGACAACGCACCATCCTCGAGGTCATCCGCGCGTCGGTGACCAGTCGCGGATACCCGCCCAGCATCCGCGAGATCGGCGACGCCGTCGGCCTGACGTCGACCTCGTCGGTCGCCCACCAGCTGCGCACCCTGGAGCGCAAGGGTTACCTGCGGCGCGACCCCAACCGTCCGCGGGCGGTCGACGTGCGCCTGTCCGACGAACCGTCGGGGCCCGTCGTCACCACCGACGTGTCAGGCAGCGACGCACTGCCCGAACCCACGTTCGTCCCGGTGCTCGGGCGGATCGCGGCCGGCGGGCCCATCCTCGCGGAGGAGGCCGTCGAGGACGTGTTCCCCCTGCCGCGTGAACTCGTCGGCGAGGGCTCGCTGTTCCTGCTCAAGGTCGTGGGCGACTCGATGGTCGACGCGGCGATCTGCGACGGCGACTGGGTCGTCGTGCGCCAGCAGAACGTCGCGGACAACGGCGACATCGTCGCGGCCATGATCGAGGGCGAGGCCACCGTCAAGACCTTCAAGCGCACTCGCGGTCAGGTGTGGCTGATGCCGCACAACCCGGCGTTCGAACCGATCCCCGGCAACGACGCCGCCGTGCTCGGCAAGGTCGTCACGGTGATCCGCAAGATCTGACCGCCGCCGGTCAGTCGCCGCGCACGAAGCCGTTTGTGCGCGCGAATTCCTCGCTCGCGAAGTAGATCTCTGCAGCCACGTCGTCGTAACCGGGGCTGCCCGGCGCCCAGTACAGGCCGGTCCTGGTGTCCGCCTTCACCGGATATCCCTCCGGTGCCGCGCCCGAGTCGTCGAGGGGCAGGTGGATCGCGGTGCGGCCCGGGGCGGGTTCGTCGATGTCGATGGCGGCGTGCCGGCCACTGGGCGCGTCCTCGACGAACGGCGCCACCACGAAGGGGGCGGCCGCGAACGCTTCCGTCTTGGATGACTCCGTCCTGGAGGACTCCGTCTCGGCGGACTCCGGGGTCTGCGGTTCCCGTTCGGTGGCCTCTTCGGGTGGCGACGACTCCCCCGGTACGGGCAGAGAGGGTTCTTCCAGCGCGGACTGCGCTTGTGGCTCCTCGATCCGCGTCGGGGCGGTGTCGACCGAGTCGGGATCGTCCTGCGCGGCGAAGGGATCGTCGGGTCCTGGGACCGGGGCCGCGGGCTCGTCGGCAGGGGCGGGCGCCTCGGCCGACTCGGTCCGCGGCTCCCACGGATCGGCCGCGGAAGTGGCAGGCGGCGCATCGTGGAAGCCGAACGCCGTCGCCGGCTCATCGGGATAGCGACGCCGGTCGTCGTCGCCCTCGCCGAAGTCGGTCCGCCCGACCGGCTCGTACATCGCCCGGTCGAAGAGATCCTCGTCGTCGCGGAATCGATCGTCGCGGCGACCGCGGCGGCGGCTCCACAGCACGGCGCCCACCACCAGCCCGACGACGAGCAGCACCGGGATCAGGGCCAGCAGCCACCACCAGTTCCACCGCCAGCTGAGCCAATCGCCGCTGTCGTCCTGGGCCGCCGAGGACTGCGGTTTGGCCGGCGCCTTCGGCACCTCCTCGCCGGGTACGTCGAGCCCCGCGAGCTGTGCGGCGAGGTTTGCGGGTTCGGTGCTGAACCTGCCGGTCGACCGGTCGTAGGACAGCACTCCTTCGCTGAAGCGCTGGGTGACGACATCGCCGTTCTCGGTCTGATCGGCCACGGGTGCGCCGAGCGGCCCCTTCGCGCCGTCGAGTTTCGACCAGCCGGCGTTCATCGCACCGCGCACGATGACCGCGCCGTAATCAGGGGTCCAGAAGATGACCGGGCGGTCCTCCGCCGCGAACGTGCTGATCCGGCTGTTCGAGCCCAGCCCGCCGTCGGCCTCGCTTTGGGTCGGGAAGCCGAGGTCACCCTCGGGCCCACCTACGCTCTCGTACTTCTCGAGGACCTGGCCGGTGACGACGTTCGCGCCGGTCTGCGGGGTGTAGAAGATCTTGCCGCCGGCGTAGTTCTGCCCGGCTCCGTCGTCGCCGATGGGGTACTGCTCCCCCTCCTTGGCGCCCAGCGGACCCAGCGGCCCGCCCGCGGCCCGGCGTGCCGCCGCGATGGCCGAGGTCGGATCCTCCGGGATGGACAGATCCTTGAGCTGGTCGACGAGTTCGGGCGGGACCGTCGTGAACGT
Source organism: Mycolicibacterium litorale (assembly GCA_050205415.1). Taxonomy (GTDB): domain Bacteria; phylum Actinomycetota; class Actinomycetes; order Mycobacteriales; family Mycobacteriaceae; genus Mycobacterium; species Mycobacterium litorale_C. Next base: position 112,288 of record JBNMQY010000004.1, on the reverse strand, counting down.
CCTGTCCTTGCGATTCCACGTCAGCTCCCCGCCGGTGAACTTCTGCGAGGCCACGTCGCCGCGGTACACCTCGTCCTCCGCGGGCACGCCCAGGACCCCCGCCGATCCGCCGAGCCGGTCCCATGCCGCGTTGAGAGCACCCCGCACCACGCGGGCCCCGGTTGCCGGTGTCCAGAAGATGACCGGCTTGTCGGCGGCCGAGAAGGTGGTGTTGCGGCTGTCCGGCCCGACCCGGCCGGGACCTTCGTCGATCGTCGGAAACCCCAGGTCACTGTCGGCGGGGCCGCCGAGTGACTCGTACTTCTCGAGGATGGCGCCCTGCATCCAGTGGGCGCCGGTGGCCGGGGTGAAGAACATCTTGCCCGCCGCGAAGTTCTGGCCGAATCCCTCGCCGACGGGGTACACGCCGCCTTCGCGCACACCGAGCGGTCCACCCGGACCACCGCTGGCGTCATACGCCGCGGTGATCGCGTCGTTGGCCTCGGCGACCGGGTCGGCCGCCGCCACGGGCGCCATCAGCAGACCTGCCGCCACCACCGCCGCCAGACCCACCGTCACGCGCGCCAGCGCCGTGCGCAGCAGGGTTCGCCGCCCGCTCATCGAACCTCCCGTATTCGGCGCGAAGTGTCTCGAAAGTATCGCGCCTGCCAATCTTGTGTCAGTCCACGTCTATTTCCGGGACACGACAGGCAATTCTCGGCAAGATACTTGCAAATCCGTCCCGAAAAGGGCCGATATCGCCCCGTTGGCGCGGCTCACACCGGGAAACCGGCCCCGGTCGCCTGGCCGGGAGTGTGACGTCGTGCGCCCCTAGACTTTCCGCCATGGCCCGCGTCCCAACCAGCCTCACCCACTGGGGCGGCTTCTCCGCCGAGCTCGGATCCGGCGACATCACGTCCGTCACGCCGCTGCCCGGGGACGACGACCCTTCTCCGCTGCTGGGCAATCTTGCCGGTTCGGTGCGGCACCGCTCGCGTATCGCGGGCCCGGCGGTCCGGCGCGGTTGGCTCGACGACGGCCCGGGTCCCAGCGGGCGGCGCGGGGCCGACGAATTCGTCGCCGTCTCGTGGGACGAGTTGACGGAGTTGCTCGCCACCGAGCTCCGCCGGGTGGTCGACACCCACGGCAACGAAGCGATCTACGGCGGCTCCTACGGCTGGGGCAGCGCGGGCCGCTTCCACCACGCGCAGAGCCAGGTGCACCGCTTCCTCAAACTGCTTGGCGGATACACCTTTTCGCGACACTCCTACAGTCTCGGCGCAACCGGAGTGATCATGCCCCGTGTGGTCGGCACGCACGACGACCTGTTCAAGCGCTCCACCGACTGGGACGTCATCGCCGCCCACACCGATCTGCTGGTGTGCTTCGGCGGGCTCGCGCTGAAGAACACCGGCACCAATCACGGTGGCACGACCGCACATCCGGCCCGCGATGCGCTGCGGCGGTTCCGTGAGCGCGGCGGCCGCATCGTGTCGTTCTCACCGCTGCGCGACGACGTCGACGGTGACTGCGAATGGCACGCACCGGTTCCCGGCACCGATGTGGCGATCATGCTGGCGCTGGCGCACGTGCTGGCCACCGAGGGGCTCGCCGACCGCGACTTCCTGCACACCCACTGCGTCGGCTACGACCGATTCGAACGGTATCTGCTCGGTGCCGACGACGGCATCGCGAAAAGCCCGCAGTGGGCCGCGGCGATCTGTGGTCTGCCCGCCGGGGACATCACATCCCTGGCGCGGCGGATGGCCGCCCAGCGCACCATCGTCACGGTCAGTTGGTCGCTGCAGCGGGTCCGGCACGGTGAGCAGGCGCCGTGGATGGGTCTGACGCTGGCGGCGATGCTCGGCCAGATCGGCCTGCCCGGAGGCGGTTTCGGCCACGGGTACGGATCGATGAACGAACCGGGTCTACCGCCGCTGCGGTGCGGGCTGCCGCGACTGCCGCAGGGCCTCAATCCCGTCCGCACGTTCATCCCGGTCGCCGCGGTCAGCGATATGCTGCTGCACCCGGGCGAGGAGTTCGACTACAACGGGATGCGGTTGACCTATCCGGACATCCGCTGCGTGTACTGGGCGGGCGGCAACCCGTTCCACCATCACCAGAACCTCCCCCGGCTGCGGCGGGCGCTGTCCCGCGTGGACACCGTCGTGGTCCACGACCCGTACTGGACAGCGATGGCCAAACACGCCGACATCGTCGTGCCGTCGACGACCGCGTTCGAACGCGACGACTACTCGGGGTCGAAGAACGATCCGGTGCTGATGGCCATGCCGAGGCTGGTCGAACCGTACGCCGACAGCCGCGACGACTACACGACGTTCGCCGCGCTGGCCGACCGACTCGGCTTCGGCGAGCAGTTCACCGAGGGACGCACCGCGTGGGAGTGGCTGGGCCATCTCTACGAGAAGTGGTCGGCCGAACTCGATTTCACGGTCCCGTCGTTCGAGCGGTTCTGGGCCGACGGAAGCCTGCGGCTGCCGACCGAACCCGGCCTGACCCTGCTCGGCGACTACCGTGCCGACCCGGTGGCACACCGGCTCGGCACGCCGAGCGGGCGCATCGAGATCTTCTCCGAGGACATCGCCGGTTTCGGCTACGACGACTGCGTGGGCCACCCGGCCTGGTTCGAACCCACCGAATGGCTGGGCGGAAACCGTGCCGCGTCGTATCCGCTGCACCTGATCGCCAATCAGCCCGCCAGCCGGCTGCACGGCCAGCTCGACGGTGGAGCCACCAGTCAGGCCGCCAAAGTCGCTGGGCGCGAAGCGATCCGAATGCACCCCGACGACGCCGCCGCGCGCGGCGTGGTCGCCGGTGACGTGGTGCGGGTGTTCAACGACCGCGGCGCCTGCCTGGCCGGCGTGGTGGTCGACGACCGCGTGCGGCGCGACGTCGTACACCTGCCGACCGGTGCCTGGTTCGATCCGGCCGACCCCGCCGATCCCGACGCGATGTGTGTGCACGGCAACCCGAACGTGCTCACTGACGACGTCGGCACGTCGTCGCTGGCGCGCGGCAGCACGGGCGCGCACGTGCTGGTGCAGGTCGAGAAGTTCCCCGACGCACCCCCGCCGGTGCGGGCGCACGAACCGCCGGTGATCCGGCGGCGGTGACCCGCTACCGCGCGGCCTGGGGCCGCCGGCGCGGGCGCCGCGAACGCGACGCGGAGTCGCCGCCCTGCGCCTGTCCCCGGCCCTGTCGCTCGCCGTGCCCCTGCGGCTTGGCCGGACGCCTGCGCCGCGGATTGGCGGCCGGACGCGGCTGCTCGACCGCCTTCGGCGCCGGCTCCCGGTACGGCGCGACCTCCCCCACCAGCGCGGTGACGGTCGGCGAGTCGGCCGCGACCTGCTGAGGTGCGACGTTGATGCCGGCGCGCCGCAGCAGTGCGGCGGTGTCCCTGCGCTCCTCGGGCAGCACCAGGGTCACCACGTCACCGGCGCTGCCGGCGCGGGCGGTGCGGCCGGACCGGTGCAGGTAGGCCTTGTGCTCGACCGGCGGATCGACGTGCACGACGAGTTCGACCTCGTCGACGTGGACGCCGCGCGCCGCGATGTCGGTGGCCACCAGCACTTTGGCGTCCCCCGACGAGAACGCGGCGAGGTTGCGCTCGCGGGCGTTCTGGGACAGGTTGCCGTGCAGGTCGACCGAGGGCACACCGGATTCGGTGAGCTGACGGGCCAGCTTGCGCGCCTGGTGTTTGGTGCGCATGAACAGGATCCGGCGTCCGGTGCCGGCGGCGAGGGTGTGCACCAACGCCTTCTTCTCCTGCGTACCGGCCACGTGGAACACGTGGTGGGTCATGGCCACCGGCGGTGCGTCGACCTCGTCGACCGAGTGGGTGACGGGCTCCCGCAGGAAGCGGCGCACCAGTTTGTCGACGCCGTTGTCCAGCGTCGCCGAGAACAGCAACCGCTGCCCGCCGGCGGGAGTCGAGGCCAGGATGCGGGTGACGCCGGGCAGGAAGCCCAGGTCGGCCATGTGGTCGGCTTCGTCGAGCACGGTGATCTCGACCGAGTCGAGGTGAATCAGCTTCTGGCGCATCAGGTCTTCGAGCCGTCCGGGGCAGGCGACGACGATGTCGACACCGGCCCGCAGCGCGGCGGCCTGCGGGTTCTGCGAGACCCCGCCGAAGATGGTGGCGACCTTCAAATCGTATGCGGCGGCGAGGGGTTCGAGCGTGGCGGTGATCTGGGAGGCCAGCTCACGCGTCGGTGCGAGCACCAGACCGCTCGGACGCGCCGCGCGCCGCTTGGCGTCGGCCAGCCGGCTCACCAGCGGCAGCGAGAATGCCAGCGTCTTACCGCTGCCGGTCTTACCGCGGCCCAGCACGTCACGGCCGGCGAGGCTGTCCGGCAGCGTCGCGGCCTGAATGGGGAACGGGCTGTCGATGCCGCGGTTCTCCAGAACACGTCGCAGCGGTCCGCGCACGCCGAGGTCGGCGAAGGTGGAGGTGGTCGTCATGCAGGTGATGCCTTTCAGGGCAGTGTCGTGTACCCGCGCAGCACCGTCGTACGGCACAGGTGATGGGTACACAAGTGGCGAGATTGCCGGTCGGCAACATCGATCGCCGCGAGAAGAGCTTGAGCCGGACGCGATGGTAAGCGTTCCACGACGAGCCGTCGTCAGGGACGTCGGCGTTGAGAACAGTCTAGCGCATCAGAATGTGGCGAAGTCCCGCAGCCCCGCCGCCAGCGCCACCGGTACCCGCGCCTTGATGCGTGTCCCGTCCGTGGTGTGCTCGGTGGCGTCGATGCGGCCCTCGTTGTGCACCCGGGCCACGAGATCGCCACGGTCGTAAGGGATGGTGACGTCGACGGTGGTGTCGGTGGATTCCACCAGCTCCGACATCCTGGCCGAGAGCCGGTCCAGGCCTTCACCGGTGCGCGCGGAGACGAACACCGCATCCGGCAGGGCGCCGCGCAGATGGGCCAGCGCCAGTCCGTCGGCGGCGTCGATCTTGTTGACCACCAACAGTTCCGGAGCCGGTTTGGCGTCCTGCTCGGCGATCACCTCGTTGACGACCTCGCGCACCGCGCGAATCTGGGCCAGTGGGTTGGGATCCGAGCCATCGACGACGTGGACGAGCAGGTCGGCGTCGACGACCTCCTCGAGGGTGGAGCGGAACGCCTCGACCAGCTGCGTCGGCAGGTGGCGGACGAACCCGACGGTGTCGGTGAGCACGAAGGGTCTGCCGTCGTCGAATTCGCCTCGGCGCGTTGTGGGTTCAAGGGTGGCGAACAGCGCGTTCTCGACCAGCACACCGGCGCCGGTGAGGGCGTTGAGCAGGCTTGACTTCCCCGCGTTGGTGTAGCCGACGATCGCGACCGACGGCACCTCGGTGCGGCGGCGCCCGCTGCGCTGGGTGTCGCGGATCTTCTTCATGTCCTTGATCTCGCGGCGCAGCTTGCTCATCCGCTCGCGGATGCGGCGACGGTCCGTCTCGATCTTCGTCTCGCCGGGGCCACGTGTGCCCACACCGCCGCCGGCCCCACCGGCACGGCCGCCCGCCTGGCGTGACATGGATTCACCCCAGCCGCGCAGCCGGGGCAGCATGTACTCCATCTGGGCCAGCGACACCTGGGCCTTGCCTTCACGGCTGGTGGCGTGCTGGGCGAAGATGTCGAGGATCAGCGCGGTCCGGTCGATGACCTTGACCTTGACGATCTTCTCCAGCGCGGTCAGCTGCGCGGGGCTCAGTTCACCGTCACAGATGACGGTGTCGGCGCCGGTCGACAGCACGATCTCGCGCAGTTCGGCGGCCTTGCCGGAGCCGATGTAGGTGGATGCGTCGGGTTTGTCGCGGCGCTGGACGACACCTTCGAGGACCTCGGAGCCCGCGGTCTCGGCGAGGGCCGCGAGTTCGGCGAGGCTGGCTTCGGCATCGGCCGCACTGCCCTCGGTCCACACCCCGACCAGCACGACGCGTTCCAGGCGCAGCTGGCGGTACTCGACCTCGGAGATGTCGGCGAGTTCGGTGGACAGTCCGGCGACGCGGCGCAGGGCGGAACGGTCCTCGAGGGCCAACTCGCCCGCGCTCGGCATCTCGCCGGGCCGGTTCTGGAAGGGAATATCAGGAAACGTCATAGGCGAAACAAGGTTCGCACGGAGATCACTTTTCATGCACCTCGATTAACGCTGATGGAATTGCCACCATTCCCCGGCGAGTTCGCCGGTGGCCACCAACTCCGACGGGCCGCGCAGGAAACTGGTGGTCGCGGTGACCGACACCGTGACCACGCCACCGGGGATGCGCACGTCGAGGGTGCCCGTCTCGGCGCCCGCATGGGCCAGCGCCGCGACGGCGGCCGCCACCGTGCCCGTCCCGCACGACCGTGTTTCCCCCACACCGCGTTCGTGTACCCGCATCGACACCGCACCATCGCGGGCGGCGGTGAGCACTTCCACGTTGACCCCGTCGGGGAACTGCGCGGGGTCGAACTGCACGGGTGCGGCCACGTCGAGGGCGGCGAGCTCCGCCTCCGTGAGCGTGGCGTCGACGCAGGCCAGGTGAGGGTTGCCGACGTCGACGCCCAGGCCGGTGAACCGGCGACCGCCCACGACCGCCGATCCGGCGCCGAGCTGGTTGACCTTGCCCATCTCGACGGTCACCTCGGCGCGGAACCCGTGCGCCGGGTCGAAACCGTGCAGGACGACCGGGCGGGGCCCGGCCAGCGATCCCACCACGAACTCGTCGGCGGACTCGAGGCCCGCCGCGCGCAGGTAGTGCGCGAACACCCGGACCCCGTTGCCGCACATCTGGGCGATCGACCCGTCGGCGTTGCGGTAGTCCATGTACCAGTCGCCGGCCGCGACGCCCTCGGGCAGGCGTTCGAACACGCCGGCCGCCATGGCGGCACCGGCGGTGGTGACCCGCAGCACGCCGTCGGCGCCCAGTCCGCGGCGCCGGTCGCACAGCGCGGAGACGACGGCCGGCGTCAGCGCCAGCCGCGCGTCGAGGTCGGGCAGCACCACGAAATCGTTCTGCGTCCCGTGTCCCTTGGCGAACTGCACCAGGTCAGGATACGGCGCGCCAGGTGCGCAGCGTGCGTTCGACGTTGTCCGGCGACGCGCCGTCGAGCCAGCAGACCCGGTGGTCGCGGCGGAACCAGGATCGCTGCCTGCGGACGTAGCGGCGGGTGCCGATGAACGTGGGCTCGCGCGCGCCGGACCCGTCGCCGCCGGCGTCGAGGTCGGCGAGCACCTGGGCGTAGCCGAGCGCGCGGGAAGCCGTCACGCCGTCGCGCAGACCGTGCCGCAGCAGCCCGACCACCTCCGCGACCAGCCCCTCGGCGAACATCGTCTCTGTGCGGACCGCCAACCGCTCGTCGAGAACGCCTGTCTCCCAGTCCAACCCGATGATCGCGGTATCCCAGCGCGGGACGCCGATGGTGGGCGCCGACGCCGCGAACGGCTGCCCGGTCAGCTCCACCACCTCGAGCGCGCGCACGATCCGGCGGCCGTCGGTGGGCAGGATGGACTCCGCGGCGTCCGGGTCGACCCGTGCCAGTTCGCCGTGCAGCGCGGACACCCCCACCTCGGCGAGGCGCTGTTCCCATCGGGCGCGCACCGCGGGGTCGGTGGCGGGGAACGCCCAGTCGTCGAGCAGTGCCTGGACGTACATCATCGAACCGCCGACGATGATCGGTACCGCGCCGCGGGCGGCGATGGCCTCGACGTCGCGGGCGGCGTCGGCCTGATAGCGCGCGACCGACGCGGTCTCGGTGACGGCCAGGACGTCGAGCTGGTGGTGCGGGATGCCGCGGCGCTGCGGAACCGGCAGCTTCGCGGTGCCGATGTCCATCCCGCGGTAGAGCTGCATGGCGTCGGCGTTGACGATCTCACCGCCGATCCGTTCGGCCACGTCCAGGGCCAGCGCGGACTTCCCCGTCCCGGTCGGCCCGATGATCGCGAGCGGCCTCATGGCGTCCAGCGACCGGCGAAGTACCCGACGCCGTACGGCGCGCCACGGTAGAACTCCTCGGCGGCGCTCGGTGCGGGTTCGGTGAGCCCGGCCAGCACCTGGTAGGCGACCCGGCCGACGACCGAGCCGGGCAGCCGGCCGAGCGCGGCGGCATCGCCGGCGGCCAGCGCGTCGTCGAGGGCCGCCTGTACCGGGACCGATTCGGGGTCGTAGCCGCCGGGCGCGGGCGGGGTCAGGGTGTGGCACCCGTCGGCGACCACGAGCACCCCGATCTCACCGCCGGCATCGTCGACGAGGCGGCGCAGTTCCCGGCCGTGCCGCACCGCCGTGTCGACGTCGTGGTCGCCGGCGAACACCCGTACCTCGGCCGCGGCGTGCGGGGCGAACCGTCCGCGGATCCATCCGGTGGCGAGTGCGCACAGCGGCAGCTCGTCGGGGTCGGCGGCGTCGAGTGGCGGTCCGTCCGGCGACAGCGCGACCCGGACGTCGACGCCGTAGCCGCCGTAGGTGCCGACCCGCGGCGGGGTGAGCACCTCGTCGCACGCCCCGACGCCGATCGCGACCCACCGGTCGGGCAGTCCGGCCACGGCGCGCCCGACCGCCGCGCGCAGATCGGCCAGCTCGTCTGCCGCACCACCGGTGAGTTCGGGCACCAGCACCGGCGCGGACGGCACGAGGGCGATCGCGGTGAGCACGCCACCAAACTAGTGGCCCGCCTGAGGCGCGAGGGGCGCCCGGGTTGCCTGTTTCTGCGCGCCCGCCGCTTCCCCGCGGGCGAGCGCACCGGTGGCCACCACCATCACCGCGGCCGCGACCACCAGCGTCAGCCAGCCCGCCTCGCCGGGGCGCATCGTCTCCCCGAGCACCACCACACCGAGCACCGCGGCGACCACCGGTTCGGCCACCGTCATCGTCGGCAACGACGCGGTCAGCGCCCCGGCCCGGAACGCCGCCTGCTGCCAGGCGGTGCCCGCGACGGCGACCGCCGCGAGTGCGTAGAGCTCGGGCATCCGCAGCACCGCCCACAGACCGTCGTCGAGCCGGTCCACGACGCCCTTGGTGAGGATCGCGAACACGCCCCAGAGGGCGCCCGAGACCAGTGCCAGCAGCACCGCACCGGTGGTGCCCGACCAGATCCGCGCGCCGACGACGCACGCCACCAGTGCGGGGCCCAGCACGGCGAGCACCACCGTCCACGTCTCGAAGGAGGCCCGGGCATCTCCGGCGGTCGGATTGCCGACGGTGACGATCACCGCGACCGCACCGGCCAGCAGCGCGGCCCACAGCCACTCCCAGCGCGTCACCCCCCTGCCGGTCAGGCGGGCGTTGATCGGCAGGGCGAACAGCAGCGACGTGACGAGCAGCGCCTGCACCAGCAGCACCGATCCCAGCCCGAGCGCGGCGGCCTGCAGACCGAACCCCGCCGCGGCGACGATGCTGCCCAGCCACCACTGCCGGTCGCGCAGCAGGCGCAGGAACAACTCGAGGTGGCCGACCGCCTCGTCGGTGACGTCGTGGGCGGACCGCTGGTGGATGACGTCGCCGATCGCGATGAAGAACGCGGCGCCCAGCGCCAGCAGCGCAGCGATATCCGCCCGGGCCATGCCATCTCCTCGTCGTCGTAGCGGACACGAGCGTGCCCAGGCGGGCTGCGTCCCGCAAACCGGAGGAGCGAAGGTGTGCGCACACCTCCGGTCGACCTGTTTCAATAGTTTCGATAGCCAGGCATACCGATTCAACTCAACAGGCAAGGGCGCCGCGTTGCGCGGCAGTGCGCGGTCCACCGCGCGGAGGATCGAGGAACAGAAGATGACGACCAGCGAGCCGGGTGCTCACTCCCAGGTCAACGATGCCGCGACGCCACGTCCGGTGCCGGGGCCCACGCCCCGTCCGGGACCTTCGCCGCGACCGGGGCCGGTCCCCCGGCCCGGGCGGCCGACGCCGGCACCCGCGGTGGTCGCGCCCCCGGCCAGCGACCCGCACCGGTTCGGGCGGGTCGACCCCGACGGCACGGTATGGCTGATCACCGGCTCCGGTGAGCGCGTCATCGGGTCGTGGCAGGCCGGCGAGCCCGAGGCCGCCTACGCCCACTTCGGGCGCCGCTTCGACGATCTGCAGACCGAGGTGGTGCTGCTCGAGCAGCGGCTGGTCACCCATGCCGGCGACGCCCGCAAGATCAAGTCCGCCGCCGCCGCGCTGGCCGCGACGCTGCCCGACGCGCATGTGCTCGGTGACGTGGACTCGCTGGCCGCGCGGCTCACCGCGATCGCCGAACACGCCGACGAAGAGGCCCAGGCCGAACGCGCCCGCCGCGACGAGCAGCGCGCCGAACAGCTCGCCCGCAAGGAAGCGCTGGCCGCCGAGGCCGAGGACCTCGCCGCGAACGCCACGCAGTGGAAGGCCGCCGGTGACCGGCTGCGCGAGATCCTCGACGAGTGGCGCACGATCACCGGGTTGGACCGCAAGACCGACGACGCGCTGTGGAAGCGCTACTCGGCGGCGCGGGAGACCTTCAACCGCCGCCGGGGCTCGCACTTCGCCGAGCTCGACCGCGGCCGTGCGGGAGCCCGGCAGGCCAAGGAGGCGCTGTGCGAACGCGCCGAACAGCTCGTCGGCTCGACCGACTGGGGTGCCACCAGCGCGGTGTTCCGCGACCTGCTGGCGCAGTGGAAAGCCGCCGGCCGGGCGGCCAAGGATGTCGACGACGCGCTGTGGCAGCGGTTCAAGGCGGCCCAGGACGCATTCTTCTCGGCCCGCAACGCCGCCACCGCCGAACGCGATGCGGAGTTCAAGGCCAACGCCGCCGCCAAGGAGGCGCTGCTGACGCAGGCCGAACAGATCGACACCTCCAACCCCGACGCGGCGCGCGCGGCGTTCCGCGCGATCGGCGACAAGTGGGACGCGATCGGCAAGGTGCCCCGCGAACGGGCCCCCGAGCTGGAACGACGGTTGCGCGCGGTGGAGAAGAGGGTCCGCGACGCGGCGACGTCGAACTGGACCGATCCGGAGGCCCAGGCCCGCGCCGACCAGTTCCGGGTCCGTGCCGAGCAGTACGAGCGGCAGGCGGAGAAGGCCGCCGCCGCAGGCCGGACCAAGGATGCCGAGCAGGCCCGCGCGAACGCCGAGCAGTGGCGGCAGTGGGCGGACGCGGCGGCCGAGGCGCTGGGTAAGCGGCGCTAGCCGTCGGACTCGTCGTCGCGGCGCGGGTCGTCGCGGCGCTCGTTGCCGAGGTCGAGCAGGCCCTTGCCCTGGTTCTCGGCGGCACGGCGGCGACGCTCCTCCTCGGCGGCCAGCTGCACCGCGGTGCGCGTCCACACCACCCGCGCCCAGTGGAACGTCAGCACGATGACCGCGAGCCAGCCGATCACCAGGCCGATACCCGGTCCGGGATACGGTTCGGCCGCGGTCTGGCGTGACCACACCGCGAGCATCCCGATCGCGCTGGCCACCGCCGACCCGGCCAGCGCGACCCAGGCGAGCGCCCACCGGCGGGTGAGCAGCGCCAGGATCGAGAAACCGACCGAGAACACGATCGCCAGCACGCTGAACACCCGCGACGGCAGGGTCACACCTTCGCGGGCCGCGGCCTCGGTGGCCGCCAGCACGTCGAAACCCCTGGCGCCGCCGGTGTGCGGCAACACGAACGACAGCAGCACGACGAACACCAGGATGGCGACCACCAGAGCCCGTGAGCCCGGGTCGAATTCGCGCGCCACCCGCCGTTCGACGTCTTCGATGTCGCCCTTGTAGGAGTCGAACCCCTCGGATTCGCCGGGACCACTCACCGTGCACATCCGCTCGTCGCCGCAACGGGCTCCGGCGCCCCGATGCCGGGCATGCCCAGCCCCACGCCGGTGCGCGGCCGCAGGCCCTGGGCGTGGGCGTCCCCGGCCCGGGTGCGCCGGTGACTCAACAGTGCGCCGTCGGCGATGAGGTGGTGCGGCGCCGCGCTGGTCACCGTCACGGTGACCACGTCACCGGGCCGGGGGTCGGCGCCGCCGGGTGCGAAGTGCACCAGCCGCCCGTCGCGGGCGCGGCCGGACATCCGGGCGGTCGCCGCGTCCTTGCGACCCTCCCCGGTGGCCACCAGCAGTTCGACCGTGCGGCCCACCTGGGCCAGGTTCTCATCGAGCGAGATCTTCTCCTGCAACTCGATGAGCCGTTGATACCGTTCGCTCACAACGGCTTTCGGCAGCTGTCCGGGCATGTCGGCCGCCGGTGTGCCGGGGCGCTTCGAGTACTGGAACGTGAACGCGCTGGCGAAACGCGAGGCGGCCACCACGTCGAGGGTGGCCTGGAAGTCCTCTTCGGTCTCACCGGGGAAGCCGACGATCAGGTCGGTGGTGATCGCCGCGTCGGGGATCGCGGCGCGCACCCGGTCGATGATCCCCAGGTACTTCTCGGCGCGGTAGGACCGGCGCATCGCCTTGAGGATCCGGTCGGAACCGGACTGCAGCGGCATGTGCAGTGTCGGACACACATTCGCGGTCTCGGCCATCGCCTCGATGACGTCGTCGGTGAACTCCGCCGGATGCGGTGAGGTGAACCGCACCCGCTCCAGTCCGTCGATCCGTCCGCACGCGCGTAGCAGCTTCGCGAAAGCACCACGGTCGCGCGGCAACTCGGGGTCGGCGAACGAGACGCCGTAGGCGTTCACGTTCTGCCCCAGCAGCGTGACCTCCAGCACACCCTGGTCGACGAGGGCCTGGATCTCACCGAGGATGTCGCCGGGACGGCGGTCCACCTCTTTGCCGCGCAGTGACGGCACGATGCAGAACGTGCAGGTGTTGTTGCAGCCCACCGAGATCGACACCCACCCCGCATACGCGGATTCGCGCGCGGCCGGCAGCGTCGACGGGAATTCCTGCAGCGCCTCGGCGATCTCCACCTGCGCGACCCGGTTGTGGCGGGCGCGTTCCAGCAGGGACGGCAGGGCGCCGATGTTGTGGGTGCCGAACACCACGTCCACCCACGGCGCCCGGCGCAGCACCGCATCGCGGTCCTTCTGCGCCAGACACCCGCCGACGGCGATCTGCATCCGCGGGTCGGACTGCTTGCGCGGCGCGAGGTGTGACAGGTTGCCGTAGAGCTTGTTGTCCGCGTTCTCCCGCACCGCACAGGTGTTGAAGACCACAACGTCGGCGTCCGCGCCGTCGGCGGCGCGCCGGTAGCCCGCTGCTTCCAGCAGGCCGGACAGGCGCTCGGAGTCGTGCACATTCATCTGACAGCCGTAGGTGCGAACCTGGTAGGTGCGCGCCCTCGGCGGCTGCGCACTCGCCGCCTGCTGCGTCACCGTCGAAGTCACGGCCCCATGGTACGGGGGCGGCGGATTGATCACTTCCGGGCACATCCGGGGCGCATCAGCCGTTCCCTGGGTAAGGTCAGCACCCATGGAAACGGCCGGACACGCCAGTCAGGCGGTGCCGATGGTCTCGATGCAGGGCGTCAACAAGCATTTCGGCGACCTCCACGTGCTCAAGGACATCAACCTGACGGTCGAACGCGGCCAGGTCGTGGTGGTGCTCGGACCGTCCGGGTCGGGGAAATCCACGCTGTGCCGCACGATCAACCGGCTCGAGACCATCGATTCGGGGACCATCGAGATCGACGGTCACGTGCTGCCCGCCGAGGGCCGCAAGCTCGCGCAGCTGCGGTCCGACGTCGGGATGGTGTTCCAGTCGTTCAACCTGTTCGCGCACAAGACGATCCTCGAGAACGTCACGCTCGCGCCGATGAAGGTGCGCGGCCTGGGCAAGGAGGCGGCACGCGAGGCCGCGATGAAACTGCTCGAACGGGTGGGCGTGGCCAACCAGGCCGACAAGTATCCCGCGCAGCTGTCGGGCGGTCAGCAACAGCGCGTCGCGATCGCCCGCTCACTCGCGATGAACCCGAAGGTCATGCTCTTCGACGAGCCGACCAGCGCGCTCGACCCGGAGATGATCAACGAGGTGCTGGCGGTGATGGCGTCGCTCGCGGGCGAGGGGATGACCATGCTGGTCGTGACCCACGAGATGGGGTTCGCCCGTCGCGCCTCCGACCGTGTGGTGTTCATGTCCGACGGCGCGATCGTCGAGGACTCCGACCCCGTCCAGTTCTTCGACAACCCGCAGACCGACCGCGCCAAAGACTTTCTCGGCAAGATCCTGCACCACTAACGCTCGGCGAAAGGAAACCCCACCCATGCCGTCCTTCTCGATGCCGTCTCGCAGGCGCGTCGCGGCCGCCATCGCCCTGGCCGTCGCAGTGCCGTTCGCCGCAACCGCGTGCGGAGGAGGAGGCGGCGGCGGTGACGAGAACACGATCGTCATCGGCACGAAGTTCGACCAGCCGGGACTGGGCCTGCGCAACCCCGACGGCACGATGAGCGGTTTCGACGTCGACGTCGCCACCTACGTGGCGGGTGAGCTCGGTTACACCCCCGAGCAGATCGAATGGAAGGAGTCGCCGTCGGGACAGCGCGAGACGCTGATCCAGAACGACCAGGTCGACTACATCGTCGCCACCTACTCGATCACCGACTCCCGCAAGGAGAAGGTCGATTTCGCCGGGCCCTACCTGATCACCGGCCAGAGCCTGCTGGTGCGCAACGACAACACCGACATCACCGGCGCGGCGTCGCTACAGAACAACAAGCGGCTGTGCTCGGTGTCCGGGTCGACCCCCGCGCAGAAGATCAAGGACGAGTACCCGGGTGTGCAGCTGCAGCAGTACGACACCTACTCGGCGTGCATCGAAGCGCTGAAGAACGGCGCCATCGACGCAGTCACCACCGACGAGGTGATCCTGGCCGGTTACGCCGCGCAGACCCCTGGCGCGTTCAAGATCGTCGGTGACACGTTCTCCGAGGAGCGCTACGGGATCGGCCTGAAGAAGGACGACAGCGAGCTGCGCACCAAGATCAACGACGCGATCGAGAAGATGGAGTCCAGCGGCGCCTGGAAGGAAGCCTTCGACAAGAATCTCGGCCCGGCGGGCATCACCGCGCCCACTCCGCCGCAGGTCGACCGCTACTGATTCGGAGGTCTGGCTCCGGTCGTGGAGATTTTCACCGAGTACCGCGCACAGATCTTCGAGGCGTTCTGGACGACCATCCAGCTCACGGTCTACTCCGCGGTCGGAGCACTCATCCTGGGTACGGTGCTGGCCGCGATGCGGCTGTCACCGGTGCCGGTCCTGTCCTGGCTCGGCACCGCCTACGTCAACGTCGTCCGCAACACACCGCTGACGCTGATCATCCTGTTCTGCTCGTTCGGGGTGTCGCAGACCCTCGGGATCACGCTCGCCGACCCGCAGTCGAGCACGTCGATCGAGGACAGCAACTTCCGGTTGGCGGTTCTGGGGTTGACCGTGTACACCGCCTCGTTCGTGTGCGAGACGGTGCGTTCAGGTGTCAACACGGTGCCGCTGGGTCAGGCCGAGGCCGCGCGCTCGCTCGGCCTGACGTTCGGCCAGAATCTGCGGATGATCCTGCTGCCGCAGGCTTTTCGCGCCGTGGTCATCCCGCTGGGCTCGGTGCTGATCGCACTGACGAAGAACACGACCATCGCGTCGGCGATCGGTGTGGCCGAGGCGGCGCTGCTGATGAAGGAGATGATCGAGAACACCGCGGCACTGCTCGTGGTGGGCTCGATCTTCGCCCTCGGGTTCATCATCCTGACGCTGCCGCTCGGACTGCTGTTCGGCTGGCTCGGAAAGCGATTGGCGGTGGCCAGATGAGCGGCCGGACGACCCGGCGGGTGGGCCGGTCATGAGCGGCACCGTCCTGTTCGATGCGCCGG
This sequence comes from Mycolicibacterium litorale, assembly GCA_050205415.1. Classification (GTDB taxonomy): domain Bacteria; phylum Actinomycetota; class Actinomycetes; order Mycobacteriales; family Mycobacteriaceae; genus Mycobacterium; species Mycobacterium litorale_C. The sequence continues at coordinate 96,589 of JBNMQY010000004.1, read as the reverse complement.
GGCCCCGCGCGCGCCGGCGCAACGTCGTCATCACCGCCGTCACGTTGGTGCTCACCGCGCTGATCGCCTGGGTGGTGTACTCCCGGCTCGAGGCGAAAGGTCAGCTGACCGCGGCGAAGTGGGAGCCGTTCCTCACGTCCAACCTGTGGACCACGTACGTGCTGCCCGGCGTTCAGGGCACATTGACCGCGGCGGCGGTGTCGATCGTGCTCGCGCTGGTCCTCGGATTCCTGCTCGGAGTGGGCCGGTTGTCCACCGTCACGCCGCTTCGGTGGATGTGCGCGGTGATCGTGGAGTTCTTCCGCGCGGTCCCGGTGCTGATCATGATGATCTTCGCCTACTTCCTGTACGCCTTCTACGACGTGTTCCCGTCCGAGCACCTGGCGCTGGCCGGTGTCATCACCGGGCTCACGCTCTACAACGGCGCGGTGATCGCCGAGATCGTCCGCGCCGGGGTGAACGCGCTGCCGCGCGGGCAGGCCGAAGCCGCATCGGCGCTGGGCCTGCGGTGGGGCCAGACCATGCGCTCGATCCTGCTGCCGCAGGCCATCACCTCGATGCTTCCGGTGCTGGTCTCGCAACTCGTGGTTGTGCTGAAGGACACCGCGATCGGCTACCAGATCACCTTCGTCGAGATGGTGCGCCAGGGCACCGTCGTCGGATCTTCGTACGGCAACTACATTCCCGCCCTCATCGTCATCGCCGTCCTGATGATCAGCGTGAACTTCGCGCTCTCCGCGCTGGCCACCCGTATCGAACGCCGGATGCGGCGGTCGCGGCGCGGTCCGGCCCCGCTGGAAGCCGAGGCCATCGAGCAGGAGGGTGCGCCCGCCGCGAAGGTGGTGTGACCCGGGCGGTCCCCGCCGCGGTGGTCGCGCTGCGCCGCGTTCACCGAGGCGATCACGGCCGCCAGTCCGGAGACCGGCCGAGGTGTCGCAGTATCCGGTCGAGTTCGCTGCGGCCTGACTTCGACGGGGCAAGCGCCGGCGCGAACGGCGAGTCGTCCGCGTCACGCATCTCGCCGTCGGGTACGGCGAATGCGATCGGCGCGGCCGCGCCAACCACGTCGGCCGGGATGTCGAACGGCAGTCCCGCCGCGCGCGCGACGTCCCAGCCGTGCACGACATAGTCGACGAAATGGAACTGGATCGCCATCGACCCGGGAAACGCGGCGTCGGAACCGAATTCGGGCAGCGCGAACGGGGTGTCGAGCACCCCCTCGGCCGCGAAGGCGGCCAACACGTCGTCGGCGGCGGCGGAGTAGACGTCCGCGGGTCGTGCACGCACAGCGTCGGCGACGGTGCCCGGATCCCACATGGTGTGGTCGGCGCCACGGCCACGCGCGGCTGCCGCGAAACCGCGGTGCTGCACGGTCATGTGGACGAGCAGGTCGCCGAGATCCCAGCCGGCACAGGGCGTCGCACGGCCGAGATCGGCCGGGGTGATGTTCGAGACCAGCCTCACCGACGTCTCGACGGCGATGCGGTGTGAACGGCGTACATCAGTATTAGTAAGCATGCGCGTACGATATGCGACTGCCTACTAATTGGCAATGCCTAGAATCACTCCATGACGTCGCGGCCCATGCGTCCCGATCTCGCGGCGATGCTGGCTCCCCTCCTTCGCGACCTGGCCGCCGCCGAGATACCGGTGCTCGAGAAGCACGGCTTGACGATGTGGGGTTACAGCGTGCTGGTGGCGCTCGACCGCTCACCGATGCGCACGCAGGCCGCGCTCGCCGAGGCGATCAACGCGGACAAGACCCGCATCATCCCGATCCTCGACGATCTGCAGAGCCAGGGTTACATCGAACGTCGCCCCGCTCCCGACGATCGCCGGGTGCGACTGCTCGCCATCACCGACGCCGGTCGCGCCGTGAAAAATGCTGCACAGGATGACATTCAGCGCGGCGAGGAACGCTGGCTGTCGAGACTGTCCGCGGGCGACCGCACGACGTTCGTGCGTCTGCTGCAGCAGCTCACCGGCGAAGACGCCTGAGCGTCAGACCCGACGGCGCTCGCGTTCACTCGCCAACTCGACGGTGACCACGTCGAGTGCCATCGACTGGCTGTAGCCGCGGCGGGCCAACATGCCGGCCAGCCGCCGTTTGACCTTGAGGTCCGAACCGGGTTCGTCGTCGAGCCGCTCACGGCGTAACCGGTCGCGGACCAGCTGTTCGGCCCGGTCCCGTTCGGCCCCGGCATCGATGTCGGCGAGCGTCGTGGTGATCACCTCGGCGTCGACGCCCTTGCGGCGCAGTTCGTCGGCCAACGCGCGCTTGCCTTTTCCGGCGTAGAGGTGACGGGACCGCACCCACTGTTCGGCGAAGTCCTCGTCGTCGACGAGCCCGACCTCGGTCAACCGGTCGAGCACCCGCTGTGCGACGGGTTCGGTGTAGCCGCGCTGGGTCAGCCTGCCCTCCAGCTCCGCCCGAGTACGTGCCCGCGCGGTGAGCAGGCGCAGGCAATACGCGTGCGCCTGCTCCTCGCGGTTGGGATCGTCGCGATCCGGATCCTCGTCGGGGCCGGACTCAGAAGTCGACGGGTGCGGGAAGGACGTCATCAGCGGTCACCACGGCACCGATGTTGAGCTTCTCCTTGATCTTCTTCTCGATCTCGTTGGCCACATCGGCGTTCTCCAGCAGGAACTTACGGGCGTTCTCCTTGCCCTGGCCCAACTGCTCCCCCTCATAGGTGAACCAGGACCCCGACTTGCGGATGAAGCCGTGCTCCACGCCCATGTCGATGAGCGAGCCTTCCTTGCTGATGCCCTTGCCGTAGAGGATGTCGAACTCGGCCTGCTTGAACGGCGGCGAGACCTTGTTCTTGACGATCTTGACCCGGGTGCGGTTACCCACCGCGTCGGTGCCGTCCTTGAGCGTCTCGATGCGGCGGACGTCCATGCGGACCGAGGCGTAGAACTTCAACGCCTTACCGCCGGTGGTCGTCTCGGGCGAGCCGAACATCACGCCGATCTTCTCGCGCAGCTGGTTGATGAAGATCGCGGTGGTGCCCGAGTTGTTCAGTGCGCCGGTGATCTTGCGCAGCGCCTGGCTCATCAACCGGGCCTGCAGACCGACGTGGCTGTCACCCATCTCACCCTCGATCTCGGCGCGCGGCACCAGCGCCGCGACCGAGTCGATGACCAGGATGTCCAGCGCGCCGGAGCGGATCAGCATGTCGGCGATCTCGAGGGCCTGCTCACCGGTGTCGGGCTGGGACACCAGCAGCGAGTCGGTGTCCACCCCGAGCTTCTTGGCGTAGTCGGGATCCAGCGCGTGCTCGGCGTCGATGAACGCCGCGATACCGCCGGCGGCCTGGGCGTTGGCCACCGCGTGCAGCGCCACCGTGGTCTTACCGGAGGACTCCGGGCCGTAGATCTCGATGACACGGCCGCGCGGCAGGCCGCCGATGCCCAGCGCCACGTCCAGGGCGATGGAGCCGGTCGGGATCACCGAGATCGGCGCGCGGACCTCGTCGCCGAGCCGCATCACCGAGCCTTTACCGTGACTCTTCTCGATCTGCGCGAGCGCCAGCTCGAGGGCCTTCTCGCGATCGGGTGCCTGCGGTGCCATGTCTGTCTCCATCCTCGTGGTGTTCGGTCGACCGGTGTCGATCAGTTGGTCGTGACGCTAGAGGGACCCACCGACAAAACACCGGAGCGTCGCTGTGGAGCATCGTCTAGCCGTCGAACACCACCCACCATAGACGAACACCTGTTCGACTCAAGCTGACACGCCGACGAGGTGGCGACGACTGTCCGATCCGGCCCGCCCGGGCCGGCCGGCGGCCTATCGTGAGGACATCCCCCGGGACGGCACACGATGCACGAGATGGCGATCACCCGAAGTGTTGTCGACGCGGTCTGCGACCACGCCGCCGGCCGCCGCGTGCACCGCGTCCGCGTGGAGGTGGGGGCGCTGTGCGCCGTCGTGCCCGACGCCATGCTGTTCTGTTTCGACCTGGCCGCCGAGGGCACCGTCGCCGACGGCGCCCGCCTGGATCTCGACGTGCGGCCCGGGCTCGCGCGGTGCCGGACCTGCGGCGCCGAGTTCACCCTGCCGGACCTCATCCTGTTGTGCCCGTGCGGAAGTGCCGATGTCGAGGTGCTGGCCGGCCGGGACCTGCGCATCCTGTCGATGGAAGTGAGCTGACCATGTGCGCCACCTGCGGTTGCGGCGAGACGACCGGCGCCGACGGCGCCGTGATCACCCTCGCCGGCCACCCCCACCCCCATGACCACCCGCACCACCACGATCACCCGCACCCCCACGATCACGATCACGATCACCTCGAGACCGTCACCCTCGAACAGAAGGTCCTGCACAAGAACGACCTCATCGCCGAGCAGAACCGGCGCAGACTCGCCGGACTCGGCGTCGTGGCGCTCAACGTGACCAGCTCCCCCGGCGCGGGGAAGACCACCCTGCTCGAACGCACCATCCGCGACCTGGGCCCGGCCCGCGCCGTCACCGTCATCGAGGGCGACCAGGAGACCGTGTTCGACGCCGAACGCATCCGGGCCGCCGGCGCCCGCGCGGTGCAGGTCAACACCGGCGCCGGCTGCCACCTCGACGCGGACATGGTGCGGCGCGCACTCGACGCGCTCGACCCCGGGCCCGGCTCGCTGCTGTTCATCGAGAACGTCGGCAATCTGGTCTGCCCGGCGCTGTTCGACCTCGGGGAGCACAGCAAAGTCGTGGTCGTCTCGGTCACCGAGGGCGCCGACAAACCGCGCAAATACCCGCACATGTTTGCTGCCGCCGGTCTCGTCCTGCTCAACAAGACCGACCTGCTGCCGTACGTCGACTTCGACGTCGACGAGTTCGCCGCCCACACCCGCGCGGTGAATCCGGACGTCGTGATGCTGCCGGTGTCGGCGACCCGCGGCGACGGCCTCGACGCGTGGTACGCCTGGCTCGCCGCCACCGCCGACCCAGGTTGGTCCCGGCGATCCGTTGACAACACAATGTCGCCGGAGTAGACCCAGAACTTAGCGCCGCGCAAGTGGGCCGAAGGTCGACTCCGGCGGCACAGGGGTCGCCAGCCCCGACCCCGGGAAGCTGTGGCAATGCCAACTGAGGCAGCAGTCAAAGCGGAAGAGGCACTGATCCACGTGTTGTGGATCAACGCCGGATTGAGTTGTGACGGCGATTCTGTGGCGCTGACTGCCGCCACCCAACCCAGCATCGAGGAGATCGCGCTCGGCGCGCTGCCCGGTCTGCCGAAGATCGCCGTCCACTGGCCCCTGATCGATTTCGAATGCGGACCCAACGGGGGCGCCGACGACTTCCTCGAATGGTTCTTCAAGGCCGACAGAGGCCAGTTGGAACCGTTCGTGCTGGTCGTTGAGGGTTCCATCCCCAACGAGGCGATCAAGAGCGAGGGGTACTGGTGCGGATTCGGCAACGACCCGGCCACCGGGCAGCCGATGACCACCAGCGAGTGGCTCGACCGGCTGGCCCCGAAGGCGACCGCGATCGTCGCGGCGGGCACCTGCGCCACCTACGGCGGCATCCACGCCATGTCGGGCAACCCCACCGGAGCGATGGGTGTGCCGGACTATCTCGGCTGGGACTGGAAGAGCAAGGCCGGTATCCCCATCGTCTGCGTCCCGGGCTGCCCGATCCATCCGGACAACCTCTCCGAGACGCTGACGTATCTGCTCTACATGGCGACCGACCAGGCGCCGATGATCCCGTTGGACGACGCGCTGCGCCCGCAGTGGCTGTTCGGTCAGTCTGTGCACGAGGGGTGTGACCGGGCGGGCTACTACGAGCAGGGCGACTTCGCCACCGAGTACGGCTCCCCGAAATGCATTGTCAAACTGGGATGTTGGGGACCCGTGGTGAAGTGCAACGTACCCAAGCGCGGGTGGATCAACGGCATCGGCGGCTGCCCCAATGTCGGCGGGATCTGCATCGGTTGCACCATGCCTGGATTCCCGGACAAATTCATGCCCTTCATGGACGAACCGCCGGGCGGCAAGGTGTCCACCACCGCGTCCACGCTGTACGGCTCGGTCATCCGCAGCCTGCGTCATGTCACCGGACGCACGGTCGACAAAGAACCGAAGTGGCGCCACCCCGGCGCCGCACTCGAGACGGGCGCGACGCGCACCTGGTAGACCCGCGCCGGCTGGATTACCCACCGGCGCAGCGCATTGCAGACCACGAGAGAAGAAACCGATGACCACGATCATCCCCGAGCCGTCGCACGCCACCCGGGAGCCCGGCCAACTGGTCGAGATGGCCTGGGATCCCATCACCCGCATCGTCGGGAGCCTCGGCATCTACACCAAGGTCGACTTCGACAACCGTGAAGTGGTCGAATGCCACAGCACGTCCTCGATCTTCCGCGGCTACTCGATCTTCATGAAGGGCAAGGACCCCCGCGACGCCCACTTCATCACCAGCCGGATCTGCGGCATCTGCGGCGACAACCACGCCACCTGCTCCTGTTACACGCAGAACATGGCCTACGGTGTGCAGCCGCCCCATCTGGCGGAGTGGCTGGTCAACCTCGGCGAGGCTGCGGAATACATGTTCGACCACAACATCTTCCAGGAGAACCTCGTCGGGGTGGACTACTGCGAGAAGATGATCGCCGAGACGAATCCGTCGGTGCTGGCCAAGGCCGAGAACACCCCGGCGCCGCACGCCGACATGCACGGCCACCGCACGGTCGCCGACATCATGCGCGCCCTCAACCCGTTCACCGGCGAGTTCTACCGGGAGGCGCTCCAGGTCAGTCGCACGACACGAGAGATGTTCTGCCTCATGGAAGGCCGTCACGTGCACCCGTCGACGCTGTACCCCGGCGGGATCGGCGTGAGCGCCACCGTGCAACTGATGACCGACTACATGACCCGGCTGATGCGCTACGTCGAGTTCATGAAGAAGGTCGTGCCGATGCACGACGACCTGTTCGACTTCTTCTACGAGGCCCTGCCCGGATACGAGCAGGTCGGGCTGCGCCGCACGCTGCTCGGCTGCTGGGGCTCCTTCCAGGATCCCGAGCACTGCAACTTCAGCTACAAGGACATGGAGGACTGGGGCCGCAAGATGTTCGTCACTCCCGGTGTGGTGGTGGACGGCAAACTCGTCACCACCTCGCTGGTGGACATCAACTTGGGCATCCGGATCCTGTTGGGGCACAGTTATTACGACGACTGGTCCGACCAGGAGATGTTCGTCAAGACCGACCCGCTGGGAAACCCGGTCGACCGCCGCCACCCCTGGAACCAGCACACCAATCCCAAACCGCAGAAGCGCGATTTCGACGAGAACTACAGCTGGGTGATGTCACCTCGGTGGTACGACGGCAAGGACAACCTGGCGCTCGACACCGGTGGCGGCGCCCTGGCGCGGATGTGGTCGACGGCGCTGGCCAACCTCGTCGACATCGGCTACGTGAAGTCGACCGGGCACAGCGTGCAGATCAACCTGCCGAAGACCGCGCTGAAGGGTCCGGTCGAATTCGAATGGCAGATACCGCGACACGGCAGCAACACCCTCGAGCGCAATCGGGCTCGAAGCTATTTCCAGGCCTACGCCGCGGCGTGCGCGCTGCACTTCGCCGAGAAGGCGCTGTCCGAGATCCGGGCCGGCCGCACCAAGACGTGGGAGACGTTCGAGGTGCCCGACGAGGGAATCGGCTGCGGCTTCACCGAAGCGGTGCGCGGGGTGCTGAGCCACCACATGGTGATCCGGGACGGCAAGATCGCCAACTACCACCCCTATCCGCCGACACCGTGGAACGCCAGCCCGCGCGACACGTACGGCACACCGGGACCCTACGAGGACGCCGTCCAGGGCCAACCGATCTTCGAGGAGAACGACCGGGAGCATTTCAAGGGCATCGACATCATGCGCACGGTCCGCAGTTTCGACCCGTGCCTGCCCTGCGGGGTGCACATGTATCTCGGTGGCGGAAAGTCGTTGGAGCTGTTGCACTCCCCCACCCAGTCCGTCACCGGGGAATAGGGCATGAGCCCGCCGAGCGAGCAGGACACGCGATGGGCCACGGCGGGTGAGCGCATCCAGACGCTGCTGGACGCCAGCTCCGCCGGCGGCACCGTCGCGCGCGAACGCGCCGAACAGCTGGTCGGCGAGGTCACCGATCTGTACGGCGCGGCACTGGGCCGGCTGCTGCGGCTCGCGCTGACCGCCGAGCCGGCGCTGGCCGAGACCGTGGCCGCCGACCCGTTGGTGGCCAGCCTGCTGCTGGTGCACGGCCTGCACCCGCACAGCGTCGAACGGCGGATCGGCGATGCCCTCGACACCGTGCGGCCCTACCTCGGTTCGCACGGCGGCGACGTGCACCTGCTCGACGTCGACGGCACCACCGTGCGGCTGCGCTTCTCGGGCACCTGCCGCAGCTGCCCGTCGTCGGCGGCCACCCTGGAACTGGCCGTCGAGGACGCCGTCCGGGCCGCCGCCCCCGAGATCGAGTCGATCGAAGTGGTTGCCGCCGAGACGGATTCGACGGTGATCCCCGCCGAATCGCTGTTCACCCGGGTGCACGGCCCGGTGACGTGGTCGCCGGTGCCCGCACTGGACGAACTCGGCCCCGGGGAGGTCGGCGGCTTCGCCGTGGCGGGCGCCGGGGTGCTGGCCTGCCGGGTCGGCGACGCGATCTACGCCTACCGTGACCGCTGCCCGTCCTGTGCGCGGTCCCTGGCCGGCGCGCAGCTGGACGGTGTGGACCTGCGCTGCCCCGGCTGCGGGGCGGAGTTCGACGTGGTGGCAGCCGGCGCGGGTGTCGGGGTCCCCCAACGCCTCGAACCCGTGCCGGTCCTGCATCGGGCCGGTGTGTGGTCATTGGCCATCGCCGAAGAGGTGGCGTGATGACCACCTCGGCCTACGACGTCCTGGCCCGGATCCGCGCCGCCCGGGTAGCGCCGCAACCGGCGGGCGAGCGCTGCGAGATGTGCGCCGAGCCGATCGCCGAGGAACACCGGCACGTGGTGAACGTCGAAGACCGCCAACTCATGTGCGTCTGCCCCGGCTGCTACCTGCTGTTCACCGACACCCACGCCCGGTTGCGCTACCGCGCCGTCCCCGACCGCTACCTGGTGTTCGAGGACTTCGGCGTCGACCGGAGCCGCTGGGAGGCGCTGCAGATCCCGGTCGGGCTGGCGTTCTTCTTCCGCAACTCGGCACTCGACCGCACCGTGGCGTTCTACCCGGGACCCGCCGGCGCGACCGAGTCCGAACTCGACCTGGGGGCCTGGCAGGAGGTGCGCACCGCCGACCCCCGCGTCGACCTACCGGCCAGCGACACCGAGGCATTGCTCGTTCACCTGCCTGCCGGATCCGACAGCGCACGAGGCTATCTGGTGCCGATCGACGCCTGTTACGAACTGGTCGGGCGGATGCGCACGCTGTGGCGCGGGTTCGACGGCGGCGCCGAGGCCCGCGACCAGCTGAGACGTTTCTTCGCCGCAGTCGAGGCCCGCGGCAAGGTCGTGACGCGATGAGCGACGTGGCGTTCACGGTCTGCGAGGTGACCCCCGAACCGTATGCGGTCACCCCGACCCTCACCGCCGCCATCGACGTCACCACTACCGACGCCGAACCCGTCCACGCGATCGCGCTGCGATGCCAGGTCCGGATAGACCCGGTGCGCCGGGCCTACACCGACGCCGAGGCCGACGGCCTGACCGATCTCTTCGGCGCCCGCGAGCGCTGGGGCACCACCCAGCACACCTTCCTGTGGCAGCACGCCGCGACGATGGTGCCCGGGTTCACCGGCGCCGCCCGCGTCGACCTCCCGCTCGCATGCACCTACGACGTCGAGGTGGCCGCCGCCAAGTACCTGCACGCGCTGCACGACGGTGCGGTACCGCTGCAATTCCTGTTCAGCGGCACCGTCTTCCGCCAGGGCGGGCGCGGCCTTGCCGTCACCCAGATCCCGTGGGACCGGGAGGACCGCTACGACCTGCCGGTGGCGGTGTGGCGGGAGCTCGTCGCCCTGCACTACCCCGGCACCGGCTGGCTGCGGCTGCGGCACGACACCATCGCGGCGCTGGCCGCCTACCGGTCGGCGCACGGGTTGCTGTCCTGTGACGACGCACTCACGTCGCTGTTGGCGCGAGCCGTCCAGGAGGTGCCATGACCGCCGACTGGGACCGGGCGCGTGCGGTCGCCGACGCCGTGCTCTACGAGGGCTACCTGCTCTACCCCTACCGGGCGACGTCACGGAAGAACCAGGCGCGCTGGCAGTTCGGCGTCCTCGGCCCACCGGGGGCGGCCGCGGCGGGCCTCGGCGAGGACGACACCCTGTCGGCGCAGGTGCTCGTCGAGCCGACGGGCCGGCCGACGCTCTCACTGGTGGTGCGCTTCCTGCAACTGCAACACCGCCGCGTCGAACAGACCTCGGCGGCAGGAACGTTCACCCCGGTCGAGGAACTGACCACGGCCCGGGGTTCGTGGGTGACGTGGGACGAGGCCGTCACCCGGGAGATGCCGGTGGACCCCGTGCCCCTGGAGCCGATGACACTGCGCCTGACGATCCACCCCGAATCCGCTTGCGACGTCGAATCGCTCGACGGCGGCCGGCTCGTACGCACCCGGTGCGACCTGCACGCCGAGCTGACCGTGCACGCCGAACCCGCTGGTCCGCTGATCAAGGTGACCCTGACCGTCCGCAACACCGGTCCGGCCGTCGGCGACAAGGCCGCCGCGATCGCCCGCTCCCTGATCGGCACCCACGTGATCGCCGAGGTCCGCGACGGCGCGTTCGTCTCACTGCTCGAACCGCCCGCCACCGCGGCCGACGCGGCGGCCGGGTGTACGCAGCACCGCTGCTTCCCGGTGCTCGCAGGCCCGCCCGGCGCGCGCGATCTGATGCTGATCTCGCCGATCATCCTCTACGACCACCCCGAGATCGCCGAACAGAGCGGGGGCGCGCTCTGCGACTCGACCGAGATCGACGAGATCCTCACGCTCCGTGTCATGACCATGACCGACCAGGAGAAGGCGCAGGCCCGTGCCACCGACCCGCTCGCCGCGGCGATCATCGACCGCTGCGACGCCATGACGCCGGAGGCGATGCTCGACCTGCACGGGGTGCTGCGCGACCCGCACGCCGCCGACCCGCCGCTGATCCCCGAGATCCCCGACGGCATGGACTGGTGGGATCCGCGCGCCGACACCGCGGTGGCACCCGGGCGGGACGCCGTCCTGGTCGGCGATGTCCGCGTCTGCCGCGGCACCCGGGTGCGCCTGCACCCGTCGCGGCGTGCGGACGCCCAGGACCTCTTCTACGCCGACCGGCTCGCCCATGTGGCGTCGGTGCACCAGACGGTCGACGGGGACGCGCAGATCGGTGTCGTCCTCGACGACGACCCGGCCGCCGACCTGCACGAGGCGTACGGGCGCTATCTGTACTTCGCACCCGACGAAGTCGAACCGATCAACGAAGGGAGCCCGTCATGGAGGTAGTCGGCTGGATCGCGGTGATCCTCACGGCGATCATCGCGCTGTTCGCGGTCATGCTCGGCCTGCGGTCCATCCCGGATGCCCGGCGCTATCTGAAGATGCGCCGGATGTGAGCGAAGGTGATCGCACGTCCGGCATCCTGATCGCCGGCATCGGCAACATCTTCCTCGGTGACGACGGGTTCGGCCCCGAGGTGGTCCGCCATGTCGCGCCGGCCATCACCGATTCCCGCGCCCGCGCCGTCGACTACGGCATCCGCGGTATGCACCTCGCCTACGATCTGCTCGACGGCTGGGCCCTGCTGGTCCTCGTCGACGCCGTACCCAGCCGCGGCCGGCCCGGTACGGTGCACATCTTCGAGGCCAACACCGACAACAGCGGCCCAACGGCTGTCGACGCCCACGCCATGGACCCGGCGGCCGTCTTCGCCGGCCTGGCCGCGCTCGGCGGTCACCCACCGCGCACGGTGGTGGTCGGCTGTGAGATCGCCAGTGTGGCCGAAGGCATCGGCTTGAGCGCCCCGGTCGCCGCGGCCGTGCCGATCGCGGTGCGCGCCGTGCAGACCGTGGTGGCGGGCCGGCTGGCACCGGCGGGACGGGGGTGAGCGCATGTGTCTCGGGATTCCCGGCCGGGTGGTGCGGATGCTGGACGGCTACGGCGGCCAGCTCGCCCTCGTCGACGTCGCCGGTGAACACCGCAAGGTCAACATCGGCATGCTGCCGGAGGAGACGTTCGGCCCCGGCGACTGGGTGATCATCCACATGGGGTTCGTCGTGGAGAAGACCGACCGTGGCGGTGCCGATGCGGCGATGGCCGGGCTCGAGCTGATGGGCCGCGGGCAAGTGTCGGGTGCGCAGCCGGATACCGGAGCGGGGCCATGAACCGGAGGCGCATGCGGATGTGCGTACAGGGCGTGGTGCAGGGCGTCGGGTTCCGGCCGTTCGTGTACAGCACGGCCACGGCGCTCGGGCTGTCCGGCTCGGTGCGCAACGACAGTGCGGGCGCCGTCATCGAAGTGGAGGGTGACGCGGCGGCACTGGCCACCTTCGCCGACCGGCTGCGTGACCAGCCGCCGCCGCTGGCGGTGGTCGAGCGCATCGAGACCGCCGAGCTGCCGCTGGCGGGCGGCACCGGGTTCTTCATCGCCGACACCTCGCGCGGCGGTGGCCGGACGCTCGCCTCCCCCGATGTCGCGATGTGCGCGCAATGTGCTGCCGAGCAACGGGATCCGCGCGACCGGCGCCATCGCCACCCGTTCGTCAACTGCACGAACTGCGGGCCGCGGTTCACCATCATCGCCACCCTGCCCTACGACCGCGCCGCGACGGCCATGGCCGGTTTCGCGATGTGCGCCGACTGCGCCCGCGAATACGCCGACCCCGCCGACCGCCGGTTCCACGCCCAACCCGTGTGCTGTCCGAACTGCGGGCCCACACTGACCTACCGGCGACCCGGCCGGACCGCGTACACCGGTGCGGACGCGCTGGCGCGGGCACGGCGACTGCTGCGTGACGGCGGGGTGCTGGCCGTCAAGGGAATCGGCGGCTACCACCTGGCCTGCGACGCCGCGGACGGGGCGGCGGTGGCGCAGCTGCGCCGCCGCAAACGCCGCGGTGACAAACCGTTCGCCGTCATGGTGGCCGACCTCGACGCCGCCGAGCGGATCGCGGTCCTCGACGACCCGACGCGGCGGGTGCTCGCCGGACCCCAGCGGCCGATCGTGCTGGCGCCGCGGCGGCAGGGTGCACCGGTGGCCGCGGCGGTGGCGCCGGCCAACCCCGATCTCGGTGTGCTGCTGGCCTATTCGCCGCTGCACACGCTGCTGTTCGGTCTGCCCGGCGACTTGCCCGGTCCGGAGGTGCTGGTCATGACCTCGGGCAACCTCGCCGGTGAACCCCTGTGCTACCGCGACGAGGACGCACTGGACCGGCTGGCGGGCCTCGCCGACGGCTGGCTGCTGCACGACCGGCCGATCCTCGTCCCGTGCGACGACTCGGTGGTCCGGGTGCTCGACGGGTACGAGCTGCCGATCCGGCGGTCCCGGGGTTACGCCCCGCTGCCCGTCGCTCTGCCCGTCGCGGTGTCCCCGACGCTCGCGGTCGGGGCGGACCTGAAGAACACCATGGCCGTCGCCGACGGCCGCTACGCCTGGCTGAGCCAGCACATCGGCGATATGGACGATCTCTCGACGCTGTCGGCGTTCGGCACCGCCGAACAGCATCTGCGCGAGCTCACCGGGGTGGCTCCCCGCGTGATCGCCGCCGACGCGCACCCCAGATACCGCTCGACGGCGTGGGCGCACCGGCACGCCGGCGAACGTCCGGTGCGGCCGGTACAGCACCACCACGCCCACATCGCCGCGGTGATGGCCGAGCACGGCCTCGACGGCACGCATCCGGTACTCGGATTCGCCTTCGACGGAACGGGTTACGGGCCCGACGGTGCGGTGTGGGGTGGTGAGGTGCTGGCGGCCGACTACAAGGGATACCGCCGGATCGCCGCACTGCGATACGTCCCGCTGGCCGGAGGCGACGTCAGTGTGCGCCGGCCGTACCGGATGGCGCTGGCGCACCTGTGGGCGGCCGGGCTGCCCTGGGACGAACGCCTGGCGCCCGTGCGGGCGTGTCCGGACGACGAACGCGGGGTCCTGCGCCACCAACTCGACACGGGTCTGCACTGTGCGCCCACGTCGAGTATGGGCCGACTGTTCGACGCCGTCGCCGCCCTCGCCGGAGTGCGGCAGACCGTCGACTACGAGGCTCAGGCGGCGATCGAACTGGAGGGGCTGGCGCGCACGGTGGACGGCGATGCGCCCTACGGGTTCACCGTCGACGACCGCCCCGCCCCGGCGCTGATCGATGCCGGTCCGGTCGTGCGGGCGGTTGTTGCGGATGTGCGGCACGGGGTACCGGCCGCGCTGATCGGGTGGCGGTTCCACCGCGCCGTGGCCGATCTCGTCATCCGACTGGCCGAGGGAACCGATTCGGTCGTGGCCCTGTCCGGCGGGGTGTTCCAGAACCCGCTGCTGCTGCGCATGGCACTGGCCGGGTTACGAGCTCGCGGCATACCGGTGCTCACCCACCACCGGGTGCCGCCCAACGACGGCGGCATCGCGCTGGGTCAGGTGATGGTCGCCGGGTGACGGAAGAAGGAGGACGCTGATGTGTCTGGCGGTACCGGGGAAGATCGAGCGCCTGTACGACCGGGACGGCACGCTCATGGCCGTCGTCGACTTCGGCGGCATCCGGAAAGACGTGTGCCTGCAGTACATCCCGGATGCCCTACCCGGGCAGTACGTGGTGGTGCACGTCGGCTTCGCGATCCAGCGCCTCGACGAGGAGTCGGCGATGCGCACGCTGCGCGAGTTCGAGCACCTCGGCGTGCTGGCCGAGGAGTTCGGTGACGGCTTCGAATTGGCCGCCCGCCAGGCCGGTGTGGCCAACCCCGACGGCGGGAGGTGACAGGAGTGAAGTATCTGGACGAGTTCAGTGATCCGCAGCTGGCGGCCCGGCTGGTGACGCAGATCAAGGCCGTCACGACGCAGCGCTGGTCGATCATGGAAGTGTGTGGCGGACAGACACATTCGATCATCCGCCACGGCATCGACCAGCTGCTGCCCGATCAGATCGAGATGATCCACGGGCCGGGATGCCCGGTGTGCGTGACACCGTTGGAGATCATCGACAAAGCACTCGAGATCGCGTCCCGCCCGGACGTGATCTTCTGCTCGTTCGGCGACATGCTGCGGGTGCCGGGCAGCGACAAGGACCTGTTCCGGGTGAAGAGCGAGGGCGGCGACGTGCGGGTGGTGTACTCACCCCTGGACGCACTGACGCTGGCCAGGGAGAACCCGGACCGGCAGGTGGTGTTCTTCGGCATCGGTTTCGAGACCACCGCCCCGGCCAACGCCATGACCGTGTACGAGGCCAAACGCCTCGGCATCGCCAACTTCTCCCTGCTGGTGTCGCACGTTTTGGTGCCACCGGCGATCTCGGCGATCATGGAGTCGCCGACCTGCCGCGTGCAGGCGTTCCTCGCCGCCGGCCACGTCTGCTCGGTGATGGGCACCGGCGAGTACCCGCCGCTCTGCGACAGGTACGGCATCCCGATCGTCGTCACCGGATTCGAGCCGCTCGACATCCTCGAAGGCATCCGGCGCACGGTCATCCAGCTCGAGTCCGGCCGCCACGAACTGGAGAACGCCTACCCGCGGGCGGTCCGCGCGGAGGGCAACCCGGCGGCCAAGGCGATGCTGACCGACGTCTTCGAGCTCACCGACCGCAGCTGGCGCGGTATCGGGATGATCCCCGGCAGCGGCTGGCGACTCGCCCCCGCCTACCGCGACTTCGACGCCGAGCACCGCTTCGCGGTGACCGGCATCCACACCGAGGAGTCGACGCTGTGCCGGTCGGGTGAGGTGCTGCAGGGCCTGATCAAACCGCACGAGTGCGCGGCCTTCGGCACGGTGTGCACTCCGCGCAATCCCCTGGGCGCGACGATGGTCTCGTCGGAGGGTGCGTGTGCGGCGTACTACCTGTACCGGCGCCTCGAGGTGAGCCATGCGTAAGGACGACGTCGATACGTCGCCGGAGGCGACCATCGACATGGAGAGCTGGGTCTGCCCCGCCCCGCTGCGCGATGCCCCGAACATCGTGATGGGTCACGGCGGCGGCGGCGCCATGTCCGGCGAGTTGATCGAGCACCTGTTCCTGCCCGCGTTCGGACCGGCCGCCGACGCCGCCATGGGCGACTCCGCCGTCGTGGACATCGACGGCACCCGGTTGGCGTTCTCCACCGATTCGTTCGTCGTCAAACCGATCGTGTTCCCCGGCGGCACGATCGGCGACCTGGCGGTCAACGGCACGGTCAACGATCTCGCCATGGCCGGTGCCGTCCCTGCGGTGCTGTCGACGGCGTTCATCCTCGAGGAGGGCACCGCCCTCGACGAGCTGGCGCGGGTCGCCCAGGCGGTCGGCACGGCTGCGCTGGCCGCGGGCGTCAAGCTCGTCACCGGCGACACCAAGGTCGTCGACTCCGGGCACGGCGACGGCGTGTACGTCAACACCAGCGGTATCGGGGTGATCGATCCGCGTGCCGACATCCGGCCGCAGCGCGCGACCGCGGGCGACGCCGTCATCGTCAGCGGTGACATCGGCGTCCACGGGGTCGCGGTGATGAGCTGCCGGGAAGGTCTGGAATTCGCCACCAGTGTCGCCAGCGACACCGCGCCGCTGCACGGCCTGGTCGCGGCGATGATCGGCACCGGCACAGACATCCACGCGCTGCGCGACCCCACCCGCGGCGGGCTGGCGGCCACACTCAACGAGATCGCCAGGGCCGCCGCGGTCGGCATCGTCCTCGACGAGCGGACGCTGCCGATCCCGCCCGAGGTGCGCGACGCCTGCGGATTGCTCGGACTCGACCCGATGTACGTCGCCAACGAGGGCAAGCTGGTGGCGTTCGTCCCGGCCGCCGACGCCGACCGGGTGCTCGAGGCGATGCGCGCGCATCCGCTGGGCGCCCGGGCCGCGGTGATCGGCACCTGCGTGGTGGACCATCCCGGGATGGTGGTGGCCCGCACCGCGCTGGGCGGGACGCGGGTGGTGGATCTGCCGATCGGCGAACAGCTTCCGCGGATCTGCTGACATGTCCCTTCGGACCCGCCGCGACGGCCGAACCCTCTTCGCGCAGTACGCCTTCCCGCCCAACGAACTCGGATACTGCGGCCCTCCGGGCTTCGCAGCCCCCGGGACGAGCACCGGCCTGGCGAGCCGGGCGCGTGAATTCGACGGCGCCTGGCCGTATCTGGAGGCGCTCGCCGCTGCCGCGGGCACCGGCGTGCTCGACGACGACGTCGTGCGCAGCTACTGGGTCGGCGGAGCGCTGCTGGACGCGGTCGACCCGGATGCCCTGCTGGCGAACCTGCGCCGGGCGTTCGCCGGACAGACCACCGGACTGCTGGACGCGGTCACCGCCCGCAACGTGCTGGCGCACCACAGTTTTCACGTGTTCGCGGTGTACCCGTGGATCCGGTTCCTGGACCGCGATCCGGTGACGCCGCTGAAGATCATGCAGGACTGCCGCATCCGCTGGGGCACCGTCGAATCGGTCGACGGCGACCACGTCGCGGTCCGGACGCGGCCGCTCACGCTGGCGGGCGCAACTCTGACGCTCGCTGAGCCCACCGCCGAGCGGGTGCGGTGGCGCCGCGACGGTGCGTCGCTGATCGCGGCGCCCCGCCCCGGGAACCACATCGCCGCGCACTGGGACTGGGTCTGCGGCGCCCTCACCGACGACGACGTCACCGCGCTGGCGACCGCGACCCGCGCGACGCTCGACCTCGTCGACGAAGTCCGCACCACCACCACCCTCGAGAGGAGTTGACATGAGCAACTCGGATGACCACCTGTCGGAGGAACCCCAGGAGCAGCGCGGCGCGCCGGGCTCACGCGACACCGGCGCCGATGTGCCGTCGGGCGGGCCGGCCGACCGGCCGTCGGGCACATTGCGCGGCGACGAGACGATGCCGGCCTACGCCGAGGAGGGCAAGCCGGGCCAGACCGGCAGCGCGAAGACCGAGGCCCGACCGTCCGACACCGAGCCGGCGGTGCCGCCGTACGAAGGCCGGCAGACCACGGCGAAAGCGGACACCGGCGGAGGCGGCGGCGAGACGCGCACCGGCGGCGCCGTGAAACCGGTGACCGACACCGACTACAAGGATCCGTCGCCGCAGACCACACCCGGCGGAGCGACGGCCTCCCCCGCCGACGAACAGCCCGCGGCCTCGATGCCGGAGACCGACCGGGACGACGACGTGGTGGGCCCGTCACACACGGCGGGCACGGCGCGCGGCGAGGACAGGATCTGACCGGCGGTCACCACTGATCGCGCGGGACGTCGAAGTCGGCGCACAGCGCCCGCCACACGTCGCGCGGTTCGACGCCGTCCTCGATGGCCTGGGCTGCGGTGCGCCCGCCGAATCCGCTCAGCACGTGGTCGACGAGCAGCGATCGGCCGCGGATCGAGCCGAACTGGCCGTCGACGAGTTCGTGGAATTCCGTCAGTCGCACGACACCAAATTACGCGAGGGCGCGGCGGCACACCTGGACCGGATCGGTGACCTGCCCCGCGGTCGCCGCCGCCCGGCGGGCCGCCTCGCGGTAACCGGGCGCGCCGAGCACCTCGCGGACCGCGGACGCGAGCGCATCGCCACTGAGCGGCCGCACCAGCTGCGCACTGCCTTGGCGGACAACCCGATTGGCGATCTCCCACTGATCCCCGCCGCCGGGCACGACCACCATCGGAACCCCCGCCAGCAGCGTCTTGGCCACCATGCCGTGCCCGCCGCCGCAGATCACCACGTCGGCGTGGGTGAGCAGTTCGTCCTGCCGGCCCAACCCGACGACCGCCCACGGCGGCACGGGGCCGTCGGCACCCGACAGGCGCGACACGACGACCCGGGCACCGGCGGGCAGCACGTCACCCGGCGTCAGCGTCTCCAGGGCCACCTCGGCGACCCCGCGCTCCCCTGTACTCGCCGTCGACGGCGCCACCAGCACCACGGGCCCGTCGCCGGGCGGCACCTCGAGTACCTGCGAGGTCGGCTCGAAGTGCAGCGGACCGACGAGGACCGCCTCGGCGGGCCAGTCCGGGCGCGGCACCTCCAGCGCGGGCAGGGTCGCGATGAGCCGCCGCAGCGGGCCGGGATCCTCGGCGGGCAGACCGATCCCCGCCCGCGCCTGTGCGCGCTGACGCAGCCCTTCCCGCCAGGACCGCGCCGTGAGCGCGCGCATCACCGCGTCCCGCAGCCGGCCGCGCAGACCGGCCCCCGGAGCGAGTCCGCTGCCCAGTGGTGGCAGCCCCTTCGACGGGCGGTACAGCGGGTGGGGGTTGAGCTCCACCCACGGCAGCCCGAGCAGTTCGGCGGCCAGGCCGCCGCACGCGGTGATCACGTCGGACACCACGAGGTCGGGTGCGAGCGCCTCGATCACCGGCGCGTTGAGCACCGCCATCCGGGCGGCGCGCCGGTGGATCTTGGCGCCGGCGTCGGTGTCGTCGTCCGCGTCGGTCGGGTCGAGGCCGAGCAGTTCGGTGGCGGCCACCCCGGCTGTCCGTGCGGTGTCGAGCCATTCCACCCCGGTCAGCAGGGTGGGTTCGTCGCCGGCGGCCGCGAACTTCTGGCACAGCGCGATCGCCGGAAACGCGTGGCCGGGGTCGGGACCGGCGACGACGGCGACACGCACCCGCTCACCCTGCCACAGTCGGAACCGTCCGGCGCCGTCGGGCGAGGACTACCCTGACCGGCATGACCGACTCCAGCAACGGCAGCACCTCAGCCCTGCAGAGCACGACCAATGCGCGCACAGTCGAGACGTTCCTGTTCGCGATGCAGGACCAGGACTTCGACACCACCGACTCCCTGATGGCCGACCACATCGCCTGGCAGAACGTCGGCCTGCCCACCATCCGCGGACGGGAACGCATCACGAAGCTGTTCCGGCGCAGCCAGGGCAGATTCGGGTTCGAGGTCAAGATCCACCGCATCGCGGGCGAGGGGGATGCCGTGCTGACCGAACGCACCGACGTGCTGGTGTTCGGGCCGGTGCGCCTGCAGTTCTGGGTGTGCGGCGTCTTCGAGGTGCATGGCGGCCGAATCACGCTGTGGCGGGACTACTTCGACACCGTCGACTTCCTCAAGGCGACGGTGCGCGGCCTGCTGGCCGTACCGTTCCCGGCGCTGCGACCGACGCTGTAGCGGCTCAGGCCGACCTGAATTGACGCGGCGTGGCCGTTCCCAGCTCGTCGAACGCCTGCGCCCAGCCCTGCAGCCGGTCGGTGGCGTTGACCAGCTCGTCACGGTACCGCCGCCCGTACATGGGCGAGCTGGACATCGGCCCGTTGTTGGCCGCCGACACGAGTTGCGCTGCCGCGTCGACCATCTCGTGGTACTGGCGGACACCCTGATCCATCTGCGCGGTGAACGCCCGGACCGTCGGCAGCAGGTGCGCCCGCGAGGCCGGCGACGACGACATGGCGCGCTCCATCGACACCACCTCGTTGGCGGTCGCGGCCAGGGTGGCAGCGCTGTGCTGTGCCGCCGCGGTCAGCTCACGAAGTTCGTCGGGCGGCAGCATCCGCCCGCGCTCGAGCACCCCGAGAAGTGAGAACAGTCCCCGCTCGGCGGAGATCAGGGCGGCCATCGGGGCCCGTGCGGCCGAATTCCACGGCGGCAGCCGGTGCGATCTGCGGGTGCGGGCCGGCGGCAGCGGCTCGGCGCGCAGCCAGCGGTAACGCAACAGCAGCAGGGTGGCCGGGAACATCGCCCCGGCGGCGATCGCACCGGTGATGATGAACACCCAGAACGGGGTGCTCCACGCCGCCAGCACGGCGGTCACCAGGATCCAGAACACGCTGGTGACGGCGAAGAACAACCCGAACCGCAGCGCCCAGCGCCGCTTGCGCAGCAGTTTAGCGCGCGGGTCGGCCGCGGAGTGCAGCCGGTCGGCCACCACATCGGACAGTTCGGCAGCGGTGTCCACCCCGCGCTGCAGCATCGAGCGCCACGCCGTCGGGGCCGGTTTGGTCTGCTTCACTGCCTCACCTCGCGAAACCTATTGCGACAACGGATTTTCCGGCGTCGGTTGAGCCGGATTGGCGGCCGGGGTAGCTGGATTGGCGGCCGGGGTGGCGCCGCCGGACGGCAGCGACTCGCCGCGCATCGAGGCGCGGATCTGCTCCAGGCGCGAGTGGCCGGCCATCTGCACGCTGGCCTGCTGCACCTCGAGCATGCGGCCCTGCACCGAATTCTGTGCGAGCTCGGCCTCACCCATCGCGTTGGCGTAGCGCCGCTCGATCTTCTGGCGCACCTCGTCGAGGCTCGGCGTGGTGCCCGGTGCGGCCAGTTCGCTCATCGAGCGCAGCGAGGAGCTGACCTGCTCCTGCATCTTGGCCTGTTCGAGCTGGCTGAGCAGCTTGGTGCGCTCGGCGATCTTCTGCTGCAGCATCATCGCGTTCTGCTCGACGGCCTTCTTCGCCTGGCCGGCGGCCTGCAGCGCCTGGTCGTGCAGCGTCTTGAGGTCTTCGACGCTCTGCTCCGCGGTCACCAGCTGGGCGGCGAACGCCTCGGCGGCGTTGTTGTACTCGGTGGCCTTGGCGGAGTCGCCGTTGGCCACGGCCTGGTCGGCCAGCGTCAGCGCCTGGCGCACGTTGACCTGGAGCTTCTCGATGTCGGCGAGCTGGCGGTTCAGCCGCATCTCCAACTGGCGCTGATTGCCGATGACCTGGGCGGCCTGCTGGGTCAGGGCCTGGTGCTGGCGCTGCGCCTCCTCGATCGCCTGCTGGATCTGCACCTTCGGATCGGCGTACTCGTCGACCTTGGAGCTGAACAGCGCCATCAGGTACTTCCACGCCTTGACGAACGGGTTGGCCATCGCTTCACTCCGCCTTCGGGTCTTGTCGACTGTGTCCTGCTGCCAACTTATCGGTTCTGCGCACGTCACCACACCCCCGCCGGGATATCGGAGGGGTCAGGCGAAGTCTCAGGCAACGGCCATCGTGACGGCCTGCGGGATGACCACCTTCGTGGACACGTCGATGCTCGTCACCGGCGCGGCGAGTTCCTGATGGGCCAGTTCCTCGCCGGCGTCGGAGAGCACCCGGGACAGCGGGACGTCGAGCGCACCGCAGATGGCGCTGAGCAGCTCGCTCGACGCCTCCTTGCGCCCGCGTTCCACCTCGGAGAGATACCCCAGGCTGACCCGGGCCGTATCGGAGACTTCGCGCAGGGTCCGGCCCTGTGCGGTGCGGGCACGGCGCAGCACGTCGCCGATCACCTCGCGCAGCAATGCCGCCATCGTGCCCTCCTTCGTCGGCTGGTTTGCTACCTGCACAACGCCGGGGGCGACGGCGCGGTTCCCGTAACCGGAAGAGTTTCAGATCACTGCTGGGCGACGAGCGTCCGCAGGTGCGATATCGCCTGGTCGACCGCGTTCCGGCGAATGTCCCAGCGGGAACCGGCGAGCCGCAGTTCCACCACCTCGGTGTCGACCGGCCCGGCCAGGCCGAGGAACACGGTGCCCACCGGATGGCCGCCGTGGGCCTCGGGACCGGCCACCCCGGTCAGCCCGACCCCCCAGGTGGCCGCGCAGCGCTGCCGCGCCCCGACCGCGAGCGCCCGCGCCGTGGGAGCGGCGACGGGCCCGACCGCGTCGAGAACCTGCGGCGCCACCCCGGCGAGCGCGATCTTGGTGTCCTCGGTGTAGGTGATCAGGCCGCCGCGCAGCACCGCGCTCGCCCCGGGGACGCCGGCCAGCGTCGCCGCCAGCAGCCCCGCTGTCAGCGATTCGGCGGTCGCGACACTCTGGTGGCGCACGGTGAGGTCGGCGACCAGCGCGCGGGCGTCGTCAGTGAGCAGCGGGTCGTTCACGCGAATCCCGTATCGCCGACACGACGTAGTCCAGCCCGGTGAGCAGGGTGAGCGCGACCGCGGCGAGCATGATCACCCACGCCACCTCCAGCCACGGCCCGGGCCATGCCGCCAGCGGCAGCACGAACAGTCCGATCGCGACCGCCTGCACCAGGGTCTTGAGCTTGCCGCCGCGACTGGCCGGGATCACGCCGTGGCGCAGCACGGCGAAGCGCAGCACCGTCACACCGAGTTCTCGGGCGAGGATCACGATGGTCACCCACCACGGCAGGTCACCGAGCACCGACAGGCCGATGAGCGCGGCACCGATGAGCGCCTTGTCGGCGATCGGATCGGCGAGCGCGCCGAATTCGGTGACCATGCCGTAGCTGCGGGCGAGCGCACCGTCGAACCGGTCGGTGATCACCGCCGCCGCGAACACCACGAACGCCACGACGCGCCAATAGGTTTCATGCCCATCGCCGACGAACAACGCCGCAAGGAACACAGGCACCAGCAGAAAACGCACGCCGGTGAGGACATTGGCGATATTCGCCACTCGGGCGCGCGGCACCACCGGATCAGTTGGAGACGGGCCCGACACCGACACAGAATATCGGTTGGCCCAGCCGATACTCTCGCAGCTGTGAGCGCAGCGGATCAGAACCCGGTCGATGAGGTCGCCGACGAGGTCACCGTGCGGCGCGCGCGCACCTCGGACGTACCCGCGATCAAGGCGCTCGTCGACATCTACGCCGGCAAGATCCTGCTCGAGAAGAACCTCGTCAACATCTACGAGGCCGTACAGGAGTTCTGGATCGCCGAACTCGACGGTGAGCTGATCGGCTGCGGTGCGCTGCACGTGCTGTGGGCCGACCTCGGGGAGGTGCGCACGGTGGCGGTGCACCCCAAGGTCAGGGGCCGCGGCGTCGGGCACCGGATCGTGGCGCAGCTGCTCGACGTGGCGCGCGAGCTGCGCCTGCAGCGGATCTTCGTGCTGACCTTCGAGGTGGAGTTCTTCGCCCGCCACGGCTTCACCGAGATCGACGGCACCCCGGTCACCGCGGAGGTGTACGAGGAGATGTGCCGCTCGTACGACACGGGCGTCGCCGAGTTCCTGGACCTGTCCTACGTGAAGCCCAACATCCTGGGCAACACCAGAATGCTGCTCACCCTCTAGCCCCGGCCTCGCCGAAACGAACACACGGGCGCAGAAGTGCGAGTGGCCGCCGCCATTTTGTCGATCTCGGCGTCAGAACTCGGCGTCAGAACTCGTCGTCAGAACTCGTCGGCGGCGTCGGCGCCGTTCGCGTCGGCGCCCCCGCGGATGAGCGCCAGCGTGCCCGCGAGCTCGTCGGGTTTGACGAGCACCTCGCGCGCCTTGGAGCCCTCCGACGGCCCGACGATCCCGCGGGTCTCCATCAGGTCCATCAGCCGGCCGGCCTTCGCGAAGCCCACCCGTAGCTTGCGCTGCAGCATCGAGGTCGAGCCGAACTGCGAAGACACCACCAGCTCGACGGCCTGCAGGAAGACGTCCATGTCGTCGCCGATGTCGGGGTCGACGTCCTTGCGCTCTCCGGCCTTGGCCGCGGTGACGCCCTCGATGAACTCCGGCTCGGCCTGGTCCTTGGTCGCCGAGACGACGGCCTGGATCTCCTCGTCGGTGATGAACGCACCCTGCAGACGGATCGGCTTACCGGCGCCCATCGGCAGGAACAGCCCGTCGCCCATACCGATCAGCTTCTCGGCGCCCGGCTGGTCCAGGATGACGCGGCTGTCGGTCAGCGACGACGTGGCGAACGCCAGCCGCGACGGCACGTTGGTCTTGATCAGGCCGGTGACGACGTCCACCGAGGGCCGCTGCGTGGCCAGCACCAGGTGGATACCTGCGGCGCGGGCCTTCTGGGTGATCCGCACGATCGCGTCCTCGACGTCGCGCGGGGCCGTCATCATCAGGTCGGCGAGCTCGTCGACGATCGCGAGGATGTAGGGATACGGCTTATAGACCCGTTCGCTGCCCAGCGGCGCGGTGATGTCCCCCGAGCGCACCTTCTCGTTGAACACGTCGATGTGACGCACCCGCGAGGCCTGCATGTCCTGGTAACGCTGCTCCATCTCCTCGACCAGCCACGCCAGGGCCGCGGCGGCCTTCTTCGGTTCGGTGATGATCGGCGTGATCAGGTGCGGGATGCCCTCGTACGGCGTGAGCTCCACCATCTTCGGGTCGATCAGGATCATCCTGACCTCGTCGGGGGTGGCGCGGGCGAGCAGCGACACCAGCATCGAGTTGACGAAGCTGGACTTACCCGAACCGGTCGACCCGGCGACCAGCAGGTGCGGCATCTTCGCGAGGTTGGCCGAGATGAAGTCGCCTTCGATGTCCTTGCCGAGACCGATGACCAGCGGGTGGTGGTCGCGCCGCGTCGACGGTGCGGTGAGCACGTCGGCCAGCCGCACCATCTCGCGGTCGGTGTTGGGCACCTCGATCCCGACGGCCGACTTGCCGGGGATCGGGGCGAGCATGCGGACGCTCTCGGTGGCCACCGCGTAGGCGATGTTGCGCTGCAGAGCGGTGATCTTCTCGACCTTCACGCCGGGGCCCAGTTCGACCTCGTACCGGGTGACGGTCGGCCCGCGGGTGCAACCGGTGACCGCGGCGTCGACCTTGAACTGCTGCAGCACCGACGAGATGGCCTCTTCCATCTTCTCGTTGGCGGCGCTGCGCAGCTTCGGCGGATCGCCGGCGACCAGCAGGTCCAGCGAGGGAAGCGTGTAGGGGCCTTCGACGACCCGGTCGAGCGACAACGTGTCCTGCTCGTCGGCGGGCTTCTTCTCCGGCGCCGCCGGCTTCTTCCGCTTCGGCTTCGCCTCGGCGGCGGGCGCCGGGGCGGGCGGCAGCGCGGCGACCTCCGGGAGGGTCGGCGCTTCATCCTCGGGCGGATCGAGCGGGTAGTTCTCCATCGGCGACCCCGACGGCCACAGCTGTTCACCGCGCGACATCGCCGGATCGTCGTAGTAGCCGTCCGAGAAATCGTCGCGCGCAGCAGCTTTCGGATCGTCGTAGTCGTCGTCTTCGTCGCGGTAGTCGTCGTACTCGTCGTAGTCGTCGTAGTCCTCGTCGCGGTAGCGCGTGGAGAACATCGCCCGGACCGTCTCGGGCACTTCGCGGATCGTCGTCCCGGTGATCAGCAACAGGCCGAACAGCACACCGATGAACAGCAACGGTGCGGCGATCCATGCGGTGAGCCCGTCGGCCAGCGGACCACCGATGGCGAAGCCGGCGAATCCGGCCGCCTGCTGCCGCTCCCCCGGCGCCTGGGGCGACCCCGACCACAGATGCCAGAGCCCGAGCGCGGGCAGCGCGATCATCGCCGTGCCCAGGATCAGGCGGGGCCGGGCCTCGGGATCGGGTTCGGTGCGCATCAGCACGACGGCGACGGTGGCGAGCACGACGGGGACGAGTCCGACCGCGTCGCCCACGAGCGAGCGCAGCACCATGTCGATCCACGCGCCGACGGGGCGGGCGGCGTCGAACCAGGAGGCGGCGGCGACCACGACCGCGATCCCCAACAGCGCCAGCGCCACTCCGTCGCGGCGGTGTCCGGGTTCGATCTCGCGGGCACGGCCGACCGAGCGGGCGGTGGATCCGGCGCCCTTGGCCAGCATCAGCCACCCGGCGCGGGCGCCGCGACCGACGGCAGCACCGGCGGCCCCGACCGGGGACGGATGCCGGCGCGGCGCGGGCTTGCGCCGGGGTGCGGACGGTTTCGCGGGACGGCTTGGCCGCCCACCGCTCCGCGTCCCGGTCTTTGACCTGGTCGTACGGGTGCCAGAGCGGGTGACGGTCTTACCAGCCATGGGGGTCAGCCTAGTCGCTCCCGTCCCACATGCACCATCAGCCACACAGGTCACAGATTGGTTTCACCTGCGTCTCGGCACCGTCGCCGTGAGTAGGCTGGACACCTGTCCGGTCTGGCCCGTCACTCATCGAGGAGTTCACCGCCCATGCCCGTAGTCGTCGTCGCCACCATGACCGCCAAGCCCGAGTCGGTCGACACCGTGCGGGAGGCCTGCAAGAAGGCCATCGAGACGGTGCACTCCGAGCCTGGCTGCGACCTCTACGCGCTGCACGAGGCCAACGGCACGTTCGTGTTCATCGAGCAGTGGGCAGATGCCGATGCGCTCAAGACCCACGGCACCGCGCCGGGCATCACCACTCTGTTCGCCGAGGTCGGCGAACACCTCGACGGGGCCCCCGACATCAAGATGCTCGAGCCGGTTCCGGCGGGCGATCCGGCCAAGGGCCGGCTGCGGCCCTGAGAAGGAGTCCGGCAATGCGTCCACTGGAGGGCAAGGTCGCCTTCATCACCGGAGCGGCGCGCGGTCAGGGTCGCGCCCACGCGGTCCGGCTCGCCGCCGACGGCGCCGACATCATCGCGGTCGATCTGTGCGACCAGATCGCGTCGGTGCCGTATCCGTTGGCCACACCCGAGGACCTGGCCGCGACGGTCAAGCTCGTCGAGGACACCGGTGCCCGCATCGTGGCCGCACAGGCCGACGTCCGCGACCGGGCCGCGCTGAAGTCCGCGCTGATCGCCGGCGTCGAAACGCTGGGCGGACGCCTGGACGTCGTCGTCGCCAATGCCGGTATCGCGCCGATGGCGGGTGAGGACGCCTGGCAGGACGTCATCGACGTCAACCTCACCGGCGTCTTCCACACCGTCGACGTCGCCATGCGGCCGATGGTCAAGGCAGGCAACGGCGGATCCATCGTGCTGACGAGTTCGGTGGCCGGGCTCGTCGGCCTCGCATCGCCGATGGCGGGCTCGATCGGCTACGCCGCCGCCAAACACGGCATCGTCGGCATCATGCGGGTGTACGCGAACATCCTTGCCACCCACGGCATCCGGGTGAACTCGGTGCATCCGGCAGGGGTGAACACCCCGATGATCGACAACGAGTTCACGCGCAGCTGGCTCGAGGGTCTGGCACAGAAGGCGCAGGGCGCGGGCGACATGGCGCCCAACATGACGAACGCCCTGCCGGTCCAGGCCCTCGAACCCGAGGACATCGCGGCCGCCGTCGCATTCCTGGCGTCCGACGAGGCGCGCTACATCACGGGCATCACGCTTCCGGTGGACGCCGGTTTCGTCAACAAGCGCTGAGGTCCTAGAGGTGATCCATCATGCGTGACAGTGCCGAGCCCTCGAGGTACACGCACCGCGACGGATAGTAGTGCGACCGGCTGTCGGGCAACGTCTGCTGCCGGCTCCACCAGTGCGCGGCGACCGGTTCGGCGCGGACCACTTCGGTGCTGAGCACGACGACGCGCGCGCTTCTGTGCGCAGTCGTCCATGCCGCCGCCAGCTGCCAGGGGTGAATGAATGGATAAGCGTGCATGGTGGCCCTCCTCCCAGCGCGGTGACCACAACTTCATCGATGCCGCGGTCTCACCAAAGCACGCCGGGACCCGCCGTACCTCGTCCGAACGGGTGAACTTCGGTGCGGAAGTCAGATCTCGATGACCGTCGGCACGATCATCGGCTGGCGCCGGTAGGTCTCGCCCACCCACTTGCCGACAGTGCGCCGGACCGCCTGGGCGATGCGGGCGGGGTCGGTGACGGTATCGGTCGCGAGCCGCTCGAGCTCGTCCTCGACCTTGCGCGCGGCCGGTTCCAGCGCCTTGGGGTCCTCGGAGAACCCGCGCGACATCAGATGTGCCGGGCCGGCCGGTCGGCCGGTCCCCCGGTGCACCACCACGGTGACCGCGACGAAACCCGAAGAGAGAACGAGGCGCTCACCCAGGGTCGTCTCGCCGACGTCGCCGGTGATGAGCCCGTCGACGAACATCTTGCCGACGCCGACCGCACCGGCGATGCTCGCCTTTCCGGCGACCAGGTCGACGCTGACGCCGTTCTCCGCCAACATGATCGACTCCGGCGGCACCCCGGTGCGCGCCGCCAGAGCGGCGTTGGCGCGCAGGTGCCGCCACGTCCCGTGCACCGGCATCACGTTGCGCGGCCGCACGCCGTTGTAGAGGAACAGCAGCTCACCGGCGTAGGCGTGGCCCGAGACGTGAACACGCGCATGGGCGTTCGTGACCACGCGGGCCCCGATCTTGGACAGCGAGTCGATGACGCCGTACACGGCCTCCTCGTTGCCCGGGATCAGCGACGACGACAGGATGATCAGGTCGCCGGCGGTGAGCGTGATGCTGCGGTGCTCCCCGCGCGACATCCGCGACAGCGCCGACATCGGTTCACCCTGCGTGCCGGTGGTGATGAGCACGACCTTCTCGGCCGGCATCATCTCGGCGGCGCCGATGTCGAGCAGATTGCTGTCGTCGATCTTGAGATAACCGAGCTCACGGGCGATGCCCATGTTGCGCACCATCGACCGCCCGACGAACGCCACCCGCCGGCCCAGCGCCACCGCGGCGTCGATGATCTGCTGGACGCGGTCGACGTTGGAGGCGAAGCACGCGACGATGACGCGGCCGTCGGCGCCGCGGATCAACCGGTGCAGGGTCGGACCGATCTCGCTCTCCGACGGTCCGACACCGGGACGGTCGGCGTTGGTCGAATCGCACAGGAACAGGTCGACGCCGGCGTCGCCGAGGCGCGACATCCCCGGCAGATCGGTGGGCCGCCCGTCCAGCGGCAGCTGGTCGAGTTTGATGTCGCCGGTGTGCAGGACGGTGCCGGCGCCGGTGTGCAGGGCGACGGCCAGACACCCCGGCACCGAGTGGTTGACCGCGAAGTACTCGCATTCGAACACCCCGTGCCTGCTGCTCTGACCTTCCGCCACCTCGACGAAGTGCGGTTTGATGCGGTGCTCGCGGCACTTCTCGCGGATCAGCGCGAGGGTGAACTTGGAGCCGACGACGGGAATGTCGGGCCGCAGCTTGAGCAGGAAGGGAATCGCCCCGATGTGGTCCTCGTGGGCATGGGTGACGACGAGCGCTTCGACGTCGTCGAGGCGGTGCTCGACGTGACGCAGGTCGGGCAGGATCAGGTCCACGCCGGGCTCGTCGTGACCGGGGAACAGCACACCGCAGTCGATGATGAGCAGCCGGCCGAGGTGTTCGAAGACCGTCATGTTGCGGCCGATCTCGCTGATCCCGCCCAGCGCGGTCACCCGGAGTCCGCCGACCGCGAGCGGGCCGGGCGGGACGAGGCCGTCGCTCACGGCGTCACCGCAGCACCGCCGCGGCCCGCATGTCCTCGGCCAGTGCGGCCAACTCGTCGACCGTGGGCGGGATCTGTGGCAGCCGCGGCTGCCCCACGTCGAAGCCCTGCAGCCCCAGGCCGGCCTTCGACATCGTCACACCGCCGAGGCGGTTCTGGGCGTCGCCGAGCCGGCCGAGCGTCACGTTGATCTTGCGCGCGGTCGCGATGTCACCGGAGGTGAACGCCGAGAGCATCTCCCGCAGCTGACTCGCCGCCAGATGCCCCCAGACGCTGATGAACCCGACGGCGCCCATGGCCAGCCAGGGCAGGTTCAGCGCATCGTCGCCGGAGTAGTACGCCAGCCCTGTGTCGGCGATGATCTGGCCGCCGCCGTGCAGATCACCCTTGGCGTCCTTGATCGCGACGATGTTCGGGTGTTCGGCGAGGGTCCGGATGGTGTCCCAGGCGATCGGCACGACCGACCGCGGCGGGATGTCGTACAGCACGACGGGCAGGTCCGTCGCGTCGGCCACGGCGGTGAAGTGCGCGAGCAGGCCGGCCTGCGGCGGCCGCGAGTAGTACGGGGTGACGACCAGCAGCCCGTGCGCACCCTCGGCGGCGCACGCCTTGGCCAGGTGGATGCTGTGCGCGGTGTCGTAGGTGCCGGCGCCGGCGATGATGCGGGCACGGTCCCCGACCGCCTCGAGCACCGCGCGTAGCAGCGTCAGCTTCTCGGCGTCGGTGGTCGTCGGCGACTCGCCCGTGGTGCCCGACAGCACCAGGCCGTCGCAGCCCGAGTCGATGAGGTGGTTCGCCAACCGCGCGGCCGTCTCCGTGTCGACCGTGCCGTCGGGCTTGAACGGAGTGACCATCGCGGTAAGCACGGTGCCCAACCCGGCCGTCACGTCGAATCCGCTGATGCTCACGGGCACCAAGATTACCCGCTGGTCCTCACGCCTCGGCGACGAGCGGGGTGGTCGCCACTTCCGTGCCGTCCGACAGCGAGGTGATCTCGAAGTCGGCGAACACCGCGGGGGCGACCGCGACCAGTTCGCGCAGGCAGGCGATCGCCAGCCGGCGGATCTCGACATCGGCGTGCTCGCTGGCCCGCATCGCGATGAAATGCCGCCAGGCGCGGTAGTTGCCGGTGACGACGATGCGGGTCTCGGTGGCGTTCGGCAGCACCGATCGCGCCGCCTGCCTGGCCTGTTTCCGGCGCAGCGTCGCCCGGCTTTCTCCGGGCTCATCGCCCATGAGCTTGGCTTCCAGCTTCGCCAGCAGTTCGGTGTAGGCGGCGCGGCTGGCGTCGGCGGCCGCGGTGAAGAGCTCCTCGAGTTCGGCGTCGCCCTCGATGCCCGGGGGGACGACGACCTGCGCGGCGTGTTCGGGGACGTACCGCTGGGACAGCTGCGAGTAGGAGAAGTGCCGGTGCCGGATCAGCTCGTGGGTGCACGACCGCGAGATACCGGTGATGTAGAACGACACCGAGGCGTGCTCGAGCACGGACAGGTGGCCCACGTCGATGATGTGACGCAGATACGAGGCGTTGGTGGCCGTGCGCGGGTTGGGTTTGGACCAGCTCTGGTAGCAGGCCCGCCCGGCGAATTCGACGAGCGCGGAGCCGCCGTCGGCGTCGGTGTCCCAGGGCACCTCGGACGGCGCCATGAACTCGGTCTTGGCGATCAGTTGCACGCGCAGCGGCGCGGTCTCGGCCACGGCGTCACCCTAACGTGGCGGCCGCGCGCCTCGTCGGACGCGCCCGTCTCGCCGAACGTGCGCCCACTGCGAATTCTCGGCCGGATTCTCGCACTGGCCGCACGTTCGGCGGTTCGCCCTAATCAGTCAGCACGCCGGCACGCCGCATGGCCGCGGCGATGAGCTCGAAGTCGATCGCCACGTGGGCGCGGGCGATCGCGTCCGCCTCCTCGGCGCGGCCCGACACGATGGCGTCCACGAGGTGTTCGTGGTCGCGCAGGGCCCGCGACTCCATGGCGGCCATCGTGTCGTTCTCCCCCCACGGGTGGGCCGGGGCGACGATGCTGACCGAGGCCTCGAGGTCGAGCAGGAGCTTCTTGAGCACGGGGTTGTGGGCGGCATCCATGATGGCCAGATGCAGCCGGCTGTCGGCCTGTTGGGCGTCGACGCCGCTGGCCGCGTTGCGGAACGCCGCGAGAGCCGCGTGCAACGCCGCCACGTCGTCATCGGTGCGTGATTCGGCGGCGGCCCGGCAGATGGCGCCGTGCAGCCGGCAGACCGCGTCGCACCGGTCCCGCAGTTCGCCCAGCCGCATCGACAGCGTCCGGCTGACCGATTCGGTGGAGGACTCGCGCCACTGCTCGAGCACGTAGGAGCCGCCGCCACGGCCCCGCCGGGTTTCCAGCAGACCGCGCTCCACCAGCCGCGCGAGGGCGGCACGCACGGTCATCCGCCCCACGCCCAGCGAGGCCGCCAATTCCCGCTCGACGGGCAGCCGGGTGCCGGGCAGGTATTCGCCGAGCGCGATCGCGGTGACCAGGCGGTCGGTGATCTCGTCGACGCGCGACGGCATGTCGAGCTGCTGTTGCAGCAGACCCGGCGTCACTGCGGCGCCGTTCTCAGCCATCTCCCGCCCTTTCCGTGGATACGGGCATGTTAATGACAACCATTGGTCTTGCAACGAGACCATTATGGGTTCATTCTGGTCGCCATGTCTGTGCAGACCCGCACCGTGCCGTTCCGCGATTACGAAACCTGGGTCCGGATCGCCGATCCCGACGAACCGCGTGACGGCCTACTGCCGCTGATCGTGCTGCACGGCGGGCCGGGCATGGCCCACAACTACGTGCGCAACATCGCCGAACTGGCCGACGAGACCGGCCGGCGGGTCGTCCACTACGACCAGATCGGGTGCGGGAACAGCACGCATCTCCCGGACGCGCCGGCCGACTTCTGGACCCCGGAGTTGTTCGTCGAGGAGTTCCACAACGTGTGCTCCGCGCTGGGCATCGAGCGCTACCACGTGCTCGGGCAGTCCTGGGGCGGCATGCTCGGCGCCGAGATCGCGGTCCTGCGGCCGCCCGGGCTGGCCTCCCTGTCGATCTGCAACTCGCCGGCCTCGATGGCCCTGTGGATGGCCGCGGCCGCCGAGCTGCGGGCCCAGCTGCCGCCGGAGACCCAGGCGGCGCTGGACCGGCACGAGGAGGCAGGCACCGTCACCGACCCCGAGTACCTGGCCGCCACCGAGGAGTTCTACGTGCGCCACCTGTGCCGGGTGGTACCGCCGCCGAAGGACTTCGTCGAAACCATCGAACAGATGGAGGCCGAGCCGACCGTCTACCACACGATGAACGGGCCCAACGAATTCCACGTCCTCGGCACCCTGCGCGACTGGAGCATCATCGACCGCCTGGGCGACATCGCGGCGCCCACGCTCGTCGTCGCCGGGGAGTTCGACGAGGCGACGCCGGCCACCTGGGCGCCGTTCGTCGACCACATCCCTGACGTGCGCAGCCACGTCTTCGCCGACGCCAGCCACTGCAGCCACCTCGAGAAGCCCGAGGAGTTCCGGGCCGTCATCGGCGAATTCCTCGCCGCCCACGACCCCACGACCTGATGAGGACAGCCCATGGCCACTTCTGACACCGACGCTTCGGCGGGCACCGGTCCCGAGGGTCAGCGAACGCTCGAATCGTTCGGCTACAAACAGGAGCTGAACCGGTCGGTGGCCACGGTGGACCTGGTGGTCTACGGCCTGGTGTTCATGGTGCCGATCGCGCCGTGGGCGATCTTCGGGACCGTCTACAACAGCGCGTCGGGCATGGTGCCGCTGGTCTATCTGGTCGGCCTGGTGGCGATGGTCTTCACCGCACTCGCCTACTCGCAGATGGCCAAGTCCTTCCCGCTGGCCGGATCGGTCTTCTCGTACGTCGGCCGCGGAATCCATCCTGCCGCAGGCTTTTTCGCTGGCTGGGCGATCCTGCTGGACTACCTGCTGGTGCCCACGCTGCTGTACGTGTTCGCGGCCGAGTCGATGATCGGCCTGTTCCCTGGCACGCCACGCTGGTTGTGGGCGGTCATCTTCGTGCTGGTCAACACCGTCATCAACCTGGCCGGAGTCAGCTCCCTGAAACTGGCCAACCGGATGTTCCTGGTCATCGAGCTCGTGTTCGTGGCGATCTTCGTCGTGATCGCGGTACGTGCGATCAACGGCCAGTCGTTGCCCGACGTCGGCTGGAGCATCTCCCCGATCTGGGATCCCGACGTGGTCAGCGCACCGCTGCTGGCGACGGCGTTGTCCATCGCGGTGCTGAGTTTCCTCGGCTTCGACGGCATCTCGACGCTGGCCGAGGAGTCGACGGGTAAACGCAACCCCGCCGGCCGGGCCATGCTCATCGCCCTGTTCGTCGTCGCGACGCTGTTCGTGACGCAGACCTGGCTGGCCAGCCTGCTGGCCGGCGGGCGGGAGTCGTTCAGCGACGACGAAGCCGGTAACGCCTTCTTCACGCTGGTCCAGGCCGCCGCGAGCACCGGTTGGATGAACGCGTTCTTCGTCGTCAACGTCCTCGCGGTGGGCTTCGCCAATGCCATGGCCGCCCAAGCCGCCACCAGCCGGTTGCTGTACTCGATGAGCCGCGACCGGCAACTGCCGAGCTATCTCTCCCGGATCAGCAGCCGACAGGTGCCGATGGCGGCGCTGTTGACGGTGAGCGCCATCAGCCTGGTGCTGGTCCTGTTCTTCGTCGGCCAGATCGGGCTGATCTCGTCGCTGGTCAACTTCGGCGCCCTGTTCGGGTTCTGCCTGCTGCACCTGTCGGTCCTCTGGTACTACCTGGTCCGCAGGAAGTCGAAGAACTACCTGCTGCACCTCGTCGTGCCGACGCTCGGGTTCCTCATCATCGCCTACGTGCTGTTCAACGCCGACGCGCTGGCCAAGATCGGCGGGATCGTCTGGCTGGTAATCGGTGCGGTGATCTTCGGCGTCAACGTCATTCGCGGCCGCGGTGTGCCAGAGCTGGCGACGGAGCACGAACTGGACACCGTCGGTGAGGGCTCGGTCGGAGGGACTCCCGGGGCGGGATAGTTCCTCCGATTCGACACGGTTCTATTCCGGCCTCACCTGATCGAGACGCTGGTGGTGAATCCGTTCTCCCCCTGCGCGTTTCGATCGGTACATCGCGGAGTCGGCCACCCGGACGAGGTGCTCGACGAACTCGGGACGATCCCGTGCCACGCCGGGGTCCGCCGTCACGGTGCACGTGCCGAAACTCGCGGTGACGCCGAAGGGCACGGTGACGATCGCGCGCCGAAGGCGCTCCATGGTGGCCGCATGCTGGACGGGGTCGTCGTCGTCGGCGACCACGAACTCCTCACCGCCCAGCCGACACAGCAGCGCATCGCTGCGGCACGTCTCACGCAGTACCACACCGACATTCACGAGCACCTGATCGCCGGCAGCATGGCCATGGGTGTCGTTGACGTTCTTGAAGTCGTCGAGGTCGATCATCGTGACGTTCAAGTGTCGGCCACCGCCGTGCCGAGTCACGGCGAGCTCGTGCAGCGCGTTGTAGAAACCGCGGCGGTCGAGCAACCCGGTGAGCGGATCGCGGTCGGAGTTCCGCAGATCGGCACGCAAGGTGTGCACCAACGACTCGATGCCGAACGGCACGCCGACGTTGAGTGCCACCACCGTCAACAGCGCCGCCACGGTCAGCGGCACGTCGCCGGTTTCCGCCACTAGCCGCGCCGCGGTGACCGCCGAACAGAGCATGGCCACCGCGAGGTTGACCAGCATGTGGCTGAGGGCGTGGAAATAGGCGAGGAATCCGCCGA
This sequence comes from Mycolicibacterium litorale, assembly GCA_050205415.1. GTDB lineage: Bacteria > Actinomycetota > Actinomycetes > Mycobacteriales > Mycobacteriaceae > Mycobacterium > Mycobacterium litorale_C. The sequence goes on along the minus strand of JBNMQY010000004.1, from coordinate 60,765 downwards.
CGGCCGCGAACAGCGTGCAGCCCATCAGGCCGTTGTACGGATTCGACATCGCCAGGCACATGGCGGCGATGCTCAGCGAGCAGACGATGTTGAAGATCAGCGACTGGTTGCGTGTGGGCCACCGCCGCAGCCACAGCACCGACGCGCTCGCCCCGCACACCGCGGAGGTGACCGCCACCGCCCGCGTCAGCGTGTGGTCGGGACCGACCGGACTGCCCAGCAGAACGATCGGCAGCGTCGCGAGCACCGCCGTGAAGCCGAACGTGGCCAGCCGCCACTGCATCTGCAGACCGCGGTCGCGCAGGTAGACGGTGAACCAATCGAACTGGTCGCTCTGGCGCCACCACCGACGAACCGGCTCGACCACGCCACGTGGCTCGCGGGCCGGCTTCGACCGATCCTCAGTTCGCCTGTTCGACACCCGATTGTCTTACACCGTCAGTCATGCCACTGCATGGTCGAGCGCACCCGCCAGATCGCCGCGCTCCCCGACCGTGACACCGGCCAGCCCCAGCCATTCCGCCATCGTCTTCAGTTCCACCGCCAGCGCCGCCGCCACCCGCTGGTGGTCCTCCCCCGGTTCGGCGAACGCGCCCACGACGTGCAGCGCGTCGCGGGTCCGCTCGGCCTTGAGGTCGACCCGGCCCACCAGCCGGCCGTCGAGCAGGAACGGCCACACGTAGTAACCGAACTGCCGCTTCGCGGCGGGGGTGTAGATCTCGATGCGGTAGTGGAAGCCGAACAGCCGCTCGACGCGCGGGCGGAAGAAGATCAGCGGATCGAACGGGCACAGCAGCGCCGTGCCGCGGTCGGTGCGCGGAACGATCTGCCCGGCGCGCAGATACGCCGGTGCCGCCCACCCGTCGACCTCCACCGGTTCGAGCTCACCGGCGGCGACCAGCTCGGCGAGCGCCGGTTTCACCTGCTTGGCCGCCAGCCGGAAGTAGTCGCGGATGTCGGCCTCGGTGGCCACGCCCAACGCTCCGGCCGCCCGCAGGCACAGCTCGCGCACGGCATCGTCGTCATCGACTTCGCGTGCCACGACCTCCGCGGGCAGCACCCGCTCGGTGAGGTCGTAGTGGCGGGCGAACCCGACCCGGGTGGCGGTGGTGAGCACACCGGAGGCGAACAGCGCCTCGGTCACCCATTTGGTGTCGCTGCGGTCCCACCACGGGCCTTTGCGGCCCCGCTGTTCGGCGCCGAGGTACTCCTCGATCTGCCCCGCGGTGGCCGGCCCGAGCTCAGTGACGGCGGCGATGACGTCGTCGACGAGCTGCGGGTTGGCCTTGACGATGTGGGTGCCCCACCGGCCGTGGGTGTACTCGCGCATCCGCCACCGCAGCAGCGGCCAGTCATCGACGGCCATGAGCGCCGCCTCGTGCGCCCAGTACTCGACGAGCAGCCGCGGCGCCCGCGCGGAATGCGACCACGCGGCGCCGTCCAGCACCCCGCGGTCGTAGGAGCCCAGCCGGCTGAACACCGGGGCGTAGTGCGCGCGCACCGCCACCGACACCGAATCCAGCTGCAGCACCTGGATGCGGTTGACCAGCCGGCGCAGGTGCGCGCGGTTGACCGGGCCGCGCGGCTTGGGCTCGCCGAAACCCTGTGCGGCGACGGCGATCCGGCGGGCCTGCGCGCCGGTCAGCGTCATGCGCGCTGGTAGCTGTGGAACCGGTACCGCAGACCGGAGACACTGGTCAGCCACTCGCCCGTCGTACCGGCCCAGGCTTCCCCCAGAACCGGTGCGACGGCGTCCGAGTCCTGCCGGTGCAGCTCGATCTCGACCTCGGTCACCTCACAGCGGGTGGCGCGGGCGAGCGCCTGCGTGTACACGCGCTCACCCCCGATCACCCACGTCTCCTCGTCGGCCAGTGCGTCGTCGAGGGTCGTCACCACCTCAGCCCCGTCAGCCATGTAGTCAGCTTGCCGGGTGAGTACGACATTTTTCCGTCCCGGCAACGGGCGTACCCTCGGCGGCAGCGACTCCCACGTCAGCCGGCCCATGACGACCGGATGACCCAGGGTGATCTCCTTGAACCGGGCGAGGTCCTCGGGCAGGTGCCACGGGATGCCCCCGCCGCGTCCGATGACCCCCGAGGTGGACTGCGCCCAGATGAGCCCGACGGTCGTCATACCGCCACCGGCGCTTTGATCGCCGGATGCGGGTCGTAATTCTTGACGACGACATCCTCGTAGGTGTAGTCGAAAATCGAATCCCTGTGTGCCAGAACGAGTTCCGGATAGGGACGCGGGTCGCGGCCGAGTTGTTCGGTGACCTGTTCGACGTGGTTGTCGTAGATATGGCAGTCGCCGCCCGTCCAGACGAACTCGCCGACGCCGAGCCCGGCCTGCGCGGCCATCATGTGCGTGAGCAGCGCGTAGCTCGCGATGTTGAACGGCACGCCGAGGAACAGGTCGGCGCTGCGCTGGTAGAGCTGGCACGACAACCGGCCGTCGGCGACGTAGAACTGGAAGAACGCGTGACACGGCGGCAGGGCCATCTGCGGGATCTCCCCGACGTTCCAGGCCGAGACGATGTTGCGCCGCGAATCCGGATCGGACCTGAGCAGGTCGATCGCCGCGCTGATCTGGTCGACGTGGCCACCCGACGGGGTCGGCCAGGACCGCCACTGCACCCCGTAGACGGGGCCGAGGTCACCGGCGTCATCCGCCCACTCGTCCCAGATGGTGACGCCGCGTTCCTGCAGCCAGCGCACGTTGGAGTCGCCGCGCAGGAACCACAACAGTTCGTACACGATGGACTTGAGGTGGACCTTCTTGGTGGTGATCAGCGGAAAGCCGGCCGCCAGGTCGTAGCGCAACTGGTGGCCGAACAGGCTGCGGGTGCCCGTTCCGGTGCGGTCGGCCTTGGGCGTTCCGCGTTCGAGCACCAGACGCAACAGGTCTTCGTACGGGGTGGGAATCGGCCCGGAGATCGGCACCCGGTCAGCTTACTTCCGAACTCCCGAGTACAACGGATGGCATGCCGAGTATCACCGCGACCATCACGACGCCGGACGGCGCCTGCCCCGTGACCCTTCACACCCCGAACGGACCCGGTCCCTGGTCGGGTGTCGTGATGTACCCGGACGCCGGCGGCGTGCGGCCGACGTTCCACGAGATGGCCGACCGGCTGGCCGCATTCGGCCACGCCGTGCTGCTGCCCGACGTGTACTACCGCAGCGGCGAATGGGAGCCGTTCGACATGGGCACCGTCTTCGGCGACCAGGCGGAACGGAAGCGGTTGTACGGGATGATCGGGTCGGTGACCCCGGACAAGATGGCCGCCGACGCCGCGGCGTTCTTCGACTTCCTCGCCGACCGCCCCGAGGTGCGCGGCGACCGGTTCGGTGTGTGCGGGTACTGCATGGGTGGACGGACGTCGCTGATCGTGGCGGGCCGGGTCCCCGAGCGGGTGGCGGCCGCGGGGTCCTTCCACGGCGGCGGGCTGGTCACCGATGACGAGACGAGTCCGCATCTGCTCGCCGACAAGATGACGGCGACGGTGTACGTGGCCGGTGCCGAGAACGACAAGTCGTTCACCGCCGAGCAGGCCGAGATCCTCGACAAGGCGCTCACCGCGGCGGGCGTGCAGCACACCGTCGAGATCTACCCCGCCGGGCACGGTTTCGCGGTGCCGGACAACGCGCCGTACGACGAGGAGGCCGCGCAGCGGCACTGGATCGCACTGCAGGAGTTGTTCGCGAGCGCGCTGCCGAGCTAGGCGGCGCGGCGTTTGTGCCGCATCTTGCCCAGCGCCCGCAGCAGGCCGCGCGCGGCGTAGACCCCGGCGATGATCGTCAGCACGATCAGCACGATGAACATCACCAGCCAGTTGGTGCGGCTGTGGCTGACGTTCCACCACACGATCGTGAACAGCACGGCGCAGACGAACACCACGATGTCGCGCCAGTTGCCCTCGTAGGACATGGCGGCCACGCGCAGCTGGCGGCTGCGTTCGGTGGTGGTGATGAGGTCGTCGATACGTTGGTCGATGCTGCGCTTGAGTCGCTCACGGAGCTCGGTCTGATCAGCCGGGATGCGGTCGAGGAGCTCCATGTCCTTGGCGATCATGCCGCGGAAGTCGGGTCCGCGCAGGTTCCCCGCGGCCATACCGAGCAGTGCACCGCCTGCGATGGGCGCGGCTCCGAGGGCGATCTCGGCGATACCCGGCATATGTGCATCCCTTCACTCCATCAGCGTGGCCGCCAGCGTTCCGCCCAACTCGTAGGCGCGCTCGCGGATGGCCGCGTCCACGGAGCCGGTGACCTCCAGCACCTCGGCGGCCTTCTCCAGAGCCAAACCCGTCGCGAGCTTTTCTACCGCGTTGACCGCTCCCACGGTGTCGTTATTGCCGTGCACCCACTCGTCGTGGCCCACGACGTGCTGGTCCACTCGATCGGGGCGCAGTGGGGTCTGTCGTCGCCGCTGGACACCGCCCGCCGTGCGCGTGAGGGCACGATCACGTCGATTCCGGCGTGGATGCGTCGCAGCATCGGCGGGTAGCTGATGCCCGCCTTTGTCTGTGCCTAGGGGCATACTTCGCCCATGACCGACGACACCTGGACGAATCGAGACCTGCCCGCTGAAGGCTGTCGTGGAGCTGTTCGAGGAGACTGGTCGCGATCCCCGCGTGAAGGCCGTTGCTGAGAGAGTCGGCTTCGATGAGGACACCGTGCAGCGGGCACTGCGCGCCCTATATCGAGAGCCGTTCTTCGAAAAGGTCATGGACACATGGGGCGGCGGCCTGCTCGCGGTCGGCGCACCGACTAGTGCCGCTCTGCGGGTTGCCGGGCAGTGGCCGTCACCCGAGGTGCAGCTGGAACGACTGGTCGCCGCGTTAGAGGCCGTCGCCGCCGACGACTCGCGGCCCGAGGAGGAACGGAGCCGTGCCAAGCAAGCAGGGTTATGGCTTACGGGTGCGCTCCGACAGATCGCCATGTCGGCGCGCTCGGACGTGCGGGCGGCAACCTAATGACCGGTTAGCGGGCGGCGGTCTGTCTCGCGGAGTTGCGTCGGTGGTACCGCGCATACTGGCGACTATGACGACTCCCGACAAACTGGCCACCCTTCAAGCTGCGTTCGAGATGTGCGACGAGAACGAAGGCGCAGTCAGCGCGGAGGCACTGGCTGCTCGATTCGGCGTTGACCTCGACGTAGCGGTCCGGCAATTGTTGCCTTCCATCGCCGACTACTTCGAGACCAGTCTGCCGGGTGACGACGGTCTCGCCGTCGTTCGGCAGCCGACCGCTGAAGCACGCCGCTTCGTCGGCTCACATCGGTCGTAGCGTGCCCGACGAACCGCTCTACGATCCCGACCGGATGGTTCCCGAGGATCTCGATTTCAGCGAGCCCGACTTTGCACGCGCTACCTGGACCACCCGGTGACTGAGCAACTGGCCGAGGACCACGGTCGAGCGTTTCGCGCATTGCCGGCCGCCCAGCAACAAGCCGAGCTGAGCGAATACATATCTGGCCTTGAGGAGAAGCGCACCGAGGTCGCTGCCACCGTAGAACGCCTCGGCCCTGATGCCCCGGCCCTGCCGGTCCTGCGCCAAGTGCTCGACGCCCTCGACAAGAACCTAGAGGCCGCGACGTGGAGAATTCTCAAGCTCGATGAGGTGTAGCGGTCACGGCTCACGCCGTGATGGGCGAACCTGTCCGCCAGTTAGCTGAGCCCCGTTGTTGTCGGGGTGCGGAGGCATACTTCTAGCATGACGGAGCAAAAGACGCAAGAGGGCAGCTACAGCATTGACCTGCGATTTCACAAGATACTCGGGACTGTCGAGCAGGAGTTGCAGACCGCACTGGCGAAAGCCCGTCTGGAATCCGATCACGGCACCACGATCGGAGACGGAGCAGAGGAGGCAGTGCGCAACACGCTGGGCAACTACCTGCCCTCGGGCTATGGCGTCGGCAAGGGCATCGTCTACGACGCCTTCGGCGATGGCTCACGTCAGACCGACGTCGTGATCACGAACCCCGAGCATCCGCTGTCGTTCCCCGAGGGCAAGTCCGGAACGTATGTCGTGGACGGTGTTGCTGCAGCCGGTGAGGTCAAGTCTTGTCTCGACGTGACCGCGCTCAGCGACAGCATCAAGAAGGGCACGGCCTTCAAGCGGCTGCGGATGACGCTCAACGAGTCCGACCGCGTGATGACTGCCAAGGAGCAGGCCTACATGCAACAGATCGGCTTGGTTCCGCCGTACTTCGTGGTCGCGTTCGACAACAAGATCGCGATCGAGACGCTTGCTGAGCGCCTTCGCGAGGTGGACCTGATCTCGCCGCCGGAAGGTAAGTCGATGGGCGAGCGGGACTGGGCGGACACTCCGCAGCCTCCGCTCGATGCCATCTGTGTCCTCGGCAAGGGGGTCTGGCTATACCTCCGACCCGACAACCCAATGGGCTTCCAGATCGGCATCACGAAGCAGGACGGCTCAAAGACCATCCGAAACGACTACTCGGGTTGGACCTATCTCGAAACCGACGCGCCGCTTGTGATCACGATGATCTGGCTGCACGCCGCGATGCCGCGAATCTTCCGAGGGAAGTCGGTGTTCTCGCCGTACCTGGTCCCACCGATCAGGCACGCCAAGTACATGAACGCTCAGGTCGAATCCGCCGGGACCGACAACCAGAGCCCGCCGGAGTCCATCTAACTCAGATCACCTCCCCGTCTGGAATGCCGAGCTCACCCGCTCCCGGTGAAACGATGTTGCTCAGCGTTGGCTCCGGCAGCTTCGGCGGCAGGAACGGTTCATCATCAGGGTGCAGGTAGAGGTATTCGCTAGCCGACCTGATCGTGCTCTCGTTGATGAACTTCTCCATCACGGTCGTGCCTGATTCGGCCGAGTCCAGTTGACCCGCCCGCACCCGTTCGACCGGATACCGGAACTCGATCATTGGCGTGACATCGCTCATCACAAGGCCGAGTTTCCGGGTCACGGGAAACGTGATGCCCCACGCCGTCGCGAAACCCACGCCCTGCCACGGCTTGTTATCTGCATCGGGCACTAGGCCGACTGGTTGGTCGCAGGTGATCAACGAGCGGCGGTCAAATCGAACCAGCTTCCAGGGCCGAGAGACGATGTACGGCAACAACTCATCCGCGCCGTTGATAATCTGTTCGATGTGCGCGATCGGTGCAAGGGTAATCGGTGGTCCGCTAGGTTGTGTCGCTTGCTGCCAGAGGGTTTCGGCGTCATCGTCATCGACCTCGACGCCGTAACGCTTCTCGACCCACTGCTTGACGTTGTCGCGTCCGGTGAATTGAACCTCTAGGCGCGTTATCTGCGCCGCGAGGTATTCGAGGGTGCGGCGGTGGTCCGGCCCGCGAAGGTACTGCACTGCCATATAGGTGGCCAACGTCAGGCGGTCCTCCTCGGAGAGCGGCCAGGTGCCCTCCTCGATCACGCGCAGGACCGATGCAGCGTTACCTTCCAACAGCGACAGCGCCTTCTCGAACGCGTCCGCGCCGTCGGGATGTCCGTCGATCGAATAGAAGCGATTCGTCGCGGCAGTGTTTCTCACGCGGGACGTGTACCGCTTCTCGCCGGGCAATCTCACGGTCGTGATCCGTGCTGAGTCAGCTGCAAACCCAGCGAGGTAGAACTGGGGCACCGTGTGATGGAGCTTCGCCTCGGCGGCCAATTCGTCACTCCCCCATCAGTATTGCGGCGACGGTTGCGCCGAGGTTCCAGCACGCCTCAACGTCGGCTTTGGTCGGTTTGCCCGACACGATCACGGTCTCCGCTGCACGTTCCCAGCCCAATCCGGCGGTAATACCGTCGAGCGCACGTTCGGCCCCCTCGGTGCCTTCGTTGCCGTGAAGGTAGACGCCGAACGGTCGGCCACGTGTGGAGTCGAGCAGCTGGTAGTACGACTGGTCGAACGCCAGCTTCAGGGCACCGCTGATATAGCCCAGATTCGCTGGAGTGCCTAGCACGTAGCCGTCGGCCTCCAGCATCTCGAAGGGTGACACCGTGAGCGCCGGTCGGCGGACGACCTCCACGCCCTCGATGTCGGGATCGGTGGCCCCGGCCACGACCGCCTCGAACATCTCCTGGCAGTGCGGCGACGGCGTGTGGTGGATGATCAGCAGTTTGGCCGACAGGTGACTCTCCTCAGTTCGTGCTCGGCGGCTTGGTCTTCTTGGCGTCCAAGAACGCCTGCCACTCGCGACTCTCCCACGCCTGCGCTGCGGTCATGCGTCCGGCGCAGTGGTCTACGAACCACCACTTGAAGTGATTGCCGATGACGTCATCGTGTCCCCTCCTGATCGCGACCCGTTCAGCCTCGTAGTAGTACGGGGCAACGGGATCGTTGGCGGCAGGCATTCGGCGGACCATGTTGGTCATGGTGGTCTCCTCCTCTGTTCGATCGACTACCAGAACCGCACGCTACCAGCGAAAACGCCAACCCTACGATGAGAACAATGTCACCAGATTGCCATCTAAAATCGCCCTGTATTTTGACCTCCGAGGAACCTGAATAGGAATGGGGTCATCACGCCGCACCGACCGTACTAAGACGGTATTCGACTAATAAATGTTTCAGGGCACCGGACATGTAGCCGAAGTTCGCGGTGGTGCCGAAGAGGTAGCCGTCCGCGGCGAGCATGTCCGCCAGTACCGCCTCGAGGAGTTCGCGGGTGGCGGGCGACGGCGTGTGGTGCACGACCAGCAGGGTGCTCACGCCCTCTCCTGCAGTTCGACCGCTCGACGCATCGCCGCACGGGCGCGGCCCCGATCACCGGCGTAGTCGTACGCCCTGGCCAGCCGGTACCACCGCACCCAGTTGTCCGGATCTTCGTGCAGTTCGTTGCGCACCGTATCGAAGAGGGCGTCGGCGGCGTCACGCTCGATCCGGCCGGACGGGCGGCGCGGCAGGTCGCTCACGTCGAGGTCCATGTCCTGCTCCCGGGCCAACCGGGCCAGCCGCTGATGGGCGAATCCGGCCCGCACCGTGCTGACCATCACCCAGACCCCGATCAGCGGCAGCACGAGCAGCGCCACACCCAGACCGACCGCCGCGAGCTCACCGGTGGTGATGAACGCGACCGCGATTCGGCCGAGCAGGAAGAAATACACGACCAGCGCCACACACATGAAGGCGATGAGCACCTGCGTGCGCAGGGCGCGCCGGTCGTCGGTCATGTCAGGTCGAGCAGAGGTTCGATCCCGACGGTGAGGCCGGGCCGTTCGGACACCTTGCGCACCGCCAGCAGGACGCCGGGGACGAAGGAGGTGCGGTCGATGCTGTCGTGCCGGATGGTCAGCGTCTCGCCCTGGGTGCCGAACAGCACCTCCTGGTGGGCGACGAGGCCGGCCAGCCGCACCGAGTGCACGGGGACACCGTCGACGTCGGCGCCGCGTGCCCCCTCCAGACCGGTGCTGGTCGCATCGGGGTTGGGCGGCATGCCTTTTCGCGCCTCGGCGATGAGCTTCGCGGTGCGGGCGGCGGTACCGGAGGGGGCGTCCGCCTTGTGCGGGTGGTGCAGTTCGATCACTTCGACGGATTCGAAGAATCGCGCCGCCTGTTGCGCGAAGTGCATGGACAGAACCGCGCCGATGGCGAAGTTCGGCGCGATGAGCACCGCCGACCCGGGCTTGTCCGCCAGCCACTGTTCGACCTGGGAGATGCGTTCGTCGGTGAAGCCGGTGGTGCCGACGACCGCGTGAATTCCGTTGTCGATGAGGAACTTCAGGTTGTCCATCACCACGCTCGGGTGGGTGAAGTCGATGACGACCTCGGTGCCGGTGTCGACCAGCGCGCTCAACGGATCGCCGGCGTCGACTCCGGTCGTGAACGTGAGGTCGTCGGCGGCCTCGACCGCCTGCACCATCGTCGCCCCGACCTTGCCTTTCGCACCCAGCACACCTACTCGCATGCGCTCACCCTAGTAGCCCGCCGACGCCCCCCTCCCGCCCATGCGCGAGCGTGCGTGTCTGCACACGACATGCCGCGCAATTTGCAGCATTTTGCGCACGCTCGCGGGAATGCCAAACCACGTGCGCCACACAGGTTTCGCTAGCAACATTCGACGAAGTCTTGTCGGTGGATCGAACTAGTGTTCGTGTCATGGATGGGGAGTTCAGCGCAGCGGTCGATCGCCTGGTGGCGACCGTCGGTGAACTGCAAACGCTCTCCATCGACGAGCTGTCGCATCCGCAGGTGGTGGCCGAGCTGAATCGCATCAAGCAGGCGGTGTGGGCAGTGCCGGCGGTCGAGCACCGGTTGACCGCCCGACTGGTGGATGAGGCCGACCCCCACGAGTTGGGAGCGACGTCACTCAAAGATGTGCTGGCCAACCATCTGCGGATCACCCACAAAGACGCCAAACAACGCCTCACCGACGCCACCCAGTTGGGGCCGCGCCACACGATCTTGGGTGAGCGGGTGCGCACCGAGTTGAGCCACACCGCCGCCGCCCTTGCCGGCGGGCTGATCGGGCCCGGCCACGTCGAAGTCATCCAAACCTTCGTCAAAAAGCTCCCGGTGTGGGTGTCGTTCGCCCGCCGCGACGACTACGAACGCGACCTCGTCGCCCAAGCCCTGCTGCTACGGCCGGACCAGTTCCAGAAACTCGCCGACACCCTGCTGGCGTACATCGACCAGGACGGCACCGAACCCGACCACCGCACTCAACAACGGCGCCGCTCACTCAAGGTCGGGCGCCAGCAGGCCGACGGCGTGAGCCGTATCGACGGCTGGATCGACCCCGAAACCCGCGCCTACCTCGACGTCGTGTTCGCCAAACACGCCGCCCCCGGCGCCAACCTGCCCCACGACGACGCCCACACCGGCCACGACGACCGCAGCACCGAACAACGCCACCACGACGCCGTCAGGCGGGTGCTGCGCGACACCGTGACTTCCGGCTCGCTGGGCCAGGTCGCCGGGGTACCGGCCACCATCGTCGCCACCACCACCGTCACCGAGTTGGAACGCGCCGCCGGCTGGGCTCACACCGGCGGCGGCAACCGCATCCCCATCCGCGACCTCATCCGCATGGCCGCCCACTCCCGCCGCTACCTCGCCGTCTTCGACGACCACACCGAAGAAATCCTCTACCTCGGCCGCGCCCGCCGAAACGCCACTGTCGCCCAACGGTTGGCGCTGTTCGCCCGCGACCGCGGCTGCACCCACCCCGGCTGCACCGTCCCCTTCTACTGGACCCAAGCCCACCACACCGACGACTACAGCACCGGCGGCCAGACCAACATCGACAAACTCACCCTCGCCTGCCAACCCGCCAACCTGCTCATCGAAGACACCGGCTGGACCACCGAGCGCCCCGGCAACGGCCGCACCCAATGGATCCCACCCCAAGACCACGACACCGGCCAACCCCGCACCAACAACTACTTCCACCCCCACCGCCACCTCACCGACCACACACCGGACGGGGACCGGAATGCCGACGACGAGCCTGGTTAGGGTGGGGCGCGTGGCTGACCCCGTACTGATGCAGGTCGACGACCACGTCGCCCTGGTGACCGTCAACGACCCTGACCGTCGCAACGCCGTGACCTTCGAGATGTCCGCCGCCCTGCGCGCCGCCATCGAGAAGGCCGAAGCCGACCGCGACGTGCACGCGGTGATCGTCACCGGAGCGGGGAAGGCCTTCTGCGCCGGCGCGGATCTGGCGGCGCTCGGCGAAGCCACCCAGGACGGGTTGCGACGCATCTACGACGGCTTCCTCGCGGTGGCGCACTGCACGCTGCCGACCATCGCGGCGGTGAACGGGCCGGCCGTCGGCGCCGGGCTCAACCTGGCGCTGGCCGCGGACATCCGCATCGCCGGACCGAACGCCCTGTTCGACCCCAGATTCCAGAAACTCGGCATCCATCCCGGTGGCGGCGCGACCTGGATGCTGCAGCGAGCCGTGGGTCCCGAGGTGGCGCGGGCGGCGCTGCTGTTCGGTAAACGCTTCAACGCCGACGCTGCCGTCCGGTACGGCCTGGCCCTCGACGTCGCCGACGATCCCGTGGCCGCGGCCCGTGAGCTGGCCGCCGGGCCCGCCGCTGCACCGCGTGACGTCGTCCTGGCGACGAAGTCCTCGATGCGGGCGACCGGCAACCCCGGCACCATCGATATCGAGCAGCATCGGATCGCGGTCGAGATCGAGCTCGGTCCGCAGGCGTCGTCCATCGAATCCCCGGAATTCGCCCGCCGCCTCGCCGCCGCCAAACGGCGGTAGCTCACAGGTCCAGCAGCGCGACCTCGGGCGTCTCGATGAGTTCCCGCAGATCGCCGAGGAACGCCGCCACAGCGGCCCCGTCGGCGATGCGGTGGTCGAACGCGCATGTCAGCGTCATCGTCGGGCGGGCAACCACGTCACCGTCGACCACCACGGCCCTGGGCTTGAGCGATCCCATCCCCAGGATGGCCGCCTCGGGATAGTTGATCACCGGCACGCCCTCGTCCAGTCCGAGCGCCCCGAAGTTCGACACCGTGAACGTCGACCCCGACAACTCAGCGGGCTTCACTCGTCCCGTACGCGCCTCTCCCACCAGCCGCGCCACCACGGCCGCGAGGTCGCGGGTGGTCTTGTTCTGCGCATCGGTGATGACCGGCACCAGCAGCCCACGCGGCGCGGCCACCCCGAATCCGAGGTGAACGGCATTGTGCCGGTGGATCTGCGGCCCGTCGGCCGTCTCGATCCAGGTGGCGTTGAGCACCGGGTGCCGCCCGAGCGCCAGGACGAGCAGCCGCAGCGTCAGCACGAACGGCGTCACCGGCGGATCCGCGTCGCCCAGCCGGTCCCGCAACCGCAGCAGGGCACTGCCGTCCACCGTCACACTGGCATGTGCATCCGGAATCTCGTGGCGGGACAACGCCATTCGTCGCGCCATCTCGGCCTGGACCCCGCGCACCGCCGTCGTCTCGGTCGGGCCGGCGGAAGCCGTCCCTGCCGCGTGCTGGACGTCCTCACGGGTGATGACCCCGTCCGGACCCGATGGGGGCACGGCGGTCAGATCCACGTTCAGTTCGGCGGCCAGTTTCCGCACCGGCGGCTTGGCTCGCGGCCGGCCCGGCCGCCGCCTGCTCGTGTCCATCGCGTCGTCGGTGCCGTATCCGACCAGCACCGGTTTACGCTGGGACGGAGCGGATTCCGACGTCGCGATCCGAACCAGGAGGGATCCCACGTCGAGGGTCTGGCCCTCCTCTCCCCCACGTTCGACGATGCGCCCCGCGTACGGGCTGGGGATCTCCACCTCCGCCTTGTTCGTCTCGACGGTGCACAGTGTCTGATTCAGTTCGACATCGTCACCGACTTCGACGGACCACGACGTGATCGTCGCGTCCTGCAGACCCTCGCCGAGGTCGGGCACCAGGAAATCCTGCACGCTCACGGCATCTCCAGCGTCCGCTGCACGCAGTCGAGCAGCCGGTCCACCCCCGGCAACCACAGTTTCTCCATCCGCGCCGGTGGATACGGGGTGTCGAATCCGGTGGCGCGCAACACCGGAGCCTCCAGGTCGTAGAACAGCTCCTCGGAGATCCGCGCTGCCAGTTCGGCGCCGAAACCCAGGGTGCGCGGGCCTTCGTGCATCACCACCGCACGCCCCGTCTTGGCCACCGAGGCCGCCACCGTGTCGAAGTCGAGCGGGTTGAGCGAGCGCAGGTCCACGACCTCCAGCGACCAACCGGATTCCGCCGCCGCGTGTTCGGCGGCGGACAGCGCCGTCGCCACCAGCGGTCCGTAGGTCAGCACGGTGGCATCGGTCCCCGCGCGGCGCACGGCCGCCCGGCCGATCGGCAGACCCGGCTCGCTGGTGTCCACCGGTTCGCGTGCCCAGTACCGGCGTTTGGGTTCGAGGTAGATCACCGGGTCCCGGCTGTCGATCGCGTAACGGAGGAGCCAGTACGCGTCCGCGGGGCTCGACGGCGTGACGACCTTGAGTCCCGCGGTGTGCAGCCAGTAGGTCTCGGTCGACTCCGAATGGTGTTCCACCGCCCCGATTCCGCCGAACGACGGGATGCGGATGGTCACCGGCATGTCGACGTCACCGCGGGTGCGCATGCGGTATTTCGCGAGATGGCTGACCACCTGGTCGAACGCGGGTGCGGCGAACCCGTCGAACTGGATCTCGGGTACCGGCACGAAGCCGCGGATGGCCATGCCGATCGCGATCCCGACGATCGCCGACTCGGCCAGCGGGGTATCGAAACACCGCTGGCCCCCGAAGGTTTCGGCCAGTCCGTCGGTCACCCGGAACACCCCGCCCAAAGTGGCGACGTCCTCGCCGAACACCAGCACCCGGTCGTCGGCGGCCATCGCGTCGTGCAGCGCCCGGTTGACGGCCTGCACCATCGTCAGCTCCGTCACCGGCGAGACGGCGGTGAAGAACGGCTGGTCGTCGCCGCCGGCGCCGGCGGGCCGCTCGATCAGCTGCGTCATGTCACGCCTCCTTCGCCAACTCGGCGAGCAGCCGGTCGCGCTGCTCCGCCAGATCCGGGGTGATGTCGTGGTAGACCGTGTCGAACACGTCGGCGACGTCGAAGTCCGGTGCGCCGACGACCGCGTCACGCAGTTCCGCACGTAGCCGTTTCGACCGGGCGGCCACCCTCTCCTCCAGGCGTTCGGTCCACACGCCGACACCCTCCAGATAGGCGCGGTAGCGCGGGACCGGGTCGAGCGCGCGCCACCGATCCACCTCGTCGGGGTCGCGGTAGCGGCTGGGGTCGTCGGAGGTGGTGTGCGGGCCGAGCCGGTAGGTGACCGCCTCGATCAGCGTCGGCCCACCCCCGCCGCGGGCCCGCGCGGCGGCCTCGGACATCACCGCGAAGCAGGCCAGGACGTCGTTGCCGTCGACGCGCACCCCGGGCATGCCGTACCCGGCGGCCCGATGGGCGATCGACGGTCCGGCCACCTGCCGCTCGACCGGTACCGAGATGGCCCATTGGTTGTTCTGCACGAAGAACACGCACGGGACCTGGTAGACGGCGGCGAGGTTCATCGCCTCGTGCACGTCGCCTTCGCTGGTCGCGCCGTCGCCGAGGAAGACGGCCGTCACCGAGTCCTCGCCGAGACGCTGGGCCGCCATCGCGGCGCCCACGGCGTGCAAACCCTGCGTGCCGATGGGGATGGCGATCGGTGCGCAGCACTTCGCGGTGAACTCCAGCCCACCGTGCCATTTGCCCCGCCAGACCGCCGCCATCTGCGCCGGGGCGATGCCGCGCAGCAGGAACGCGCCGATCTCGCGGTACTGCGGGAACAGCCAGTCCGTCTTGCGCAGGCAGGCGGCGGCGCCGACCTGGGCGGCTTCCTGGCCGCGACACGAGGCGTAGAGCGCGAGCTCACCCTGGCGTTGCAGATGCACGAACTCGGTGTCGAGGTCGCGGGTGACGACCATCGTCTCGTAGAGCCAGGAGAGTGTTTCCGGAGGCAGGTCGCGGCTGTATCGGTGCTGTGCGCTCGGTGTGCCATCGGCACCCACCAGCTGCACGGGGTCCATATCGACGCCGGCCATACCGCCTCCTTCACGTCGCATCGACGGCATGTTTCGCCGTCCGACGACTTCAGGTGCTCAGCGTGTGGCGGTCAGAGCAGGACCCTTGGTGTAGGGCTGTCGACTAGCTGCCGGGGTGTGGCGCTAGTGCGACGATGCGCTCGGCTCGCCTCAGCACTGGGGCATCCACCATTATGCCCTCGAACTGGAAGACGCCACGTTGATCGCGCGCCGTGTCCAGTACCCGGCGGGCCCAGTCGGCCTGTTCGTCGGTGGGGCGGTAGCCGTCGCGGATCACGGCGACCTGGCTTGGATGGATGGCGACCTTGGCGTCGAACCCGACCGCGACCGCGTCGTCGGTCTCGGCGCGCAGCCCGTCGAGGTCCTTGATGTCGAGGTACACCGAATCCAGCGCCATCCGGCCGTAGGCCTTCGCGGCCAGCAGCGACTGGGACCGGACGTGGACGGCGAAGTCGCGATAGGAGTTGTCGGGCCGGCGGCTCGACGTGCCGCCGAGCACCGCCAGCAGGTCCTCGGCGCCCCACATCACCGCGACGGTGTTCTGCACGCGGGCCATCTCGACGACGGTGAGCGCCCCCAGCGGCGTCTCGACCAGCACCACGACGTCCAGCGGGGCCAGCGCGCTCACCTGGTCGGCGCCTTCGCTCTTGGCCAGCATGACAGTGGTGTAGTCGGTGCGGGCCAGCGCCTGCAGGTCGAGCGCGTGGTCGGGTGTGGGGGCCGGGTTGACCCGGACCACGGTGCGTGACGGGTCGAGTGGCGTGTCGATCAACGCCTGGCGGGCGGCCTCGCGGTGTCTGGCGGCCACGCCGTCCTCGAGGTCGAGGATCACCACATCGGCTGCGGCGGCCGCCTTTTCGAACCGCTCGGGCCGGTCGGCCGGGCAGAACAGCCAGCCGGGCCCGTTGCTGCCGAGCATCAGGCCTCCTCGGCGGGTCGCTTGCGCACCATGGTCTTTCGCGATGCGGTGGCCACGACGTCGCCGTGCTGGTTGCGCCCGGTGTGGGCGAAGGTCACGATGCCCTCTCCCGGCCGGCTCTTGGACTCCCGCTTCTCGAGCACCTCCGTCTCGGCGTAGAGCGTGTCGCCGTGGAACAGCGGCTTGGGGAACGCCACCTCACCGAATCCCAGGTTGCCGACGATCGTGCCCTGCGTGAGCTGAGCGACCGACAGGCCCACCAGCGTCGACAGCGTGAACATCGAGTTCACCAGCCGCTGGTTGAACGGGGGCAGCGCATCGGAGAACGCGGCGTCGAGGTGCAGCGCCTGGGTGTTCATGGTCAGCGTGGTGAACAGGACGTTGTCGGCCTCGGTGATGGTGCGCCCGGGCCGGTGCTGGTAGAGCACGCCGGTCTCGAATTCCTCGAACCACAGCCCGCGCTGGATGACCACCCGCTTCTCGCTCACAGGCCGGCCTGCCGCGCGATCAGCATCAGCTGCACTTCGGTTGTCCCCTCGCCGATTTCGAGGATCTTGCTGTCGCGGTAGTGCCGCGCGACGGTGAACTCGTTCATGAAGCCGTAGCCGCCGAAGATCTGGGTCGCGTCGCGTGCGTTGTCCATCGCGGCCTCGCTGGCGACCAGTTTGGCGATCGCCGCCTCCTTCTTGAACGGCTTGCCCGAGAGCATGAGCGCCGCCGCGTCGTAGTACGCGGTGCGCGCGGTGTGGGCGCGCGCCTCCATCCGGGCGATCTTGAACGCGATGGCCTGATTGGCGCCGATGGGACGGCCGAACGCCTCGCGCTCCTTGGCGTAGCGGACGCTCTCGTCCACACAGCCCTGGGCAGCGCCCACCGACAGCGCGGCGATCGCGATGCGGCCCTCGTCGAGGATGCGCAGGAAGTTGGCGTAGCCGCGGCCGCGCTCGCCGAGCAGGTTCTCCTGCGGCACCCGCACGTCGTCGAACGACAGCGGGTGGGTGTCCGACGCGTTCCAGCCGACCTTGTTGTAGGCCGGTTCGGCGGTGAATCCCTCGGTGGGCACCGGCACGAGGATCGAGGAGATCTCCTTGCGCCCGTCGGATTCGCCGGTGACCGCGGTGACGGTCACCAGCTTGGTGATGTCGGTGCCGGAGTTGGTGATGAACTGCTTGCTGCCATTAATGATCCAGTGCCCGTCGTCGAGTCGGGCGGTGGTCTTGGTGGCACCGGCATCGCTGCCGCCGCCCGGTTCGGTCAACCCGAACGCGGCCAGCGCCTGCCCACTGGTCAACTGGGGCAACCACTCCCGCTTCTGGGCCTCGTTGCCGAACCGGTACACCGGCATCGCCCCGAGCGAGACGCCGGCCTCCAGCGTGATCGCCACGCTCTGGTCGACCTTGCCGAGCTCCTCGAGTGCCAGGCACAGCGCGAAGTAGTCCCCGCCCATGCCGCCGTACTCCTCGGGGAACGGCAGGCCGAACAGCCCCATATCGGCCATCCCGCGCACCACCTCGTACGGGAACGAATGCTCCTCGTCGTGTTTGGCGGCCACCGGCGCCACGACGCTGCGGGCGAAGTCGCGCACGGTCTTGGCGAGTTGTTCGTAATGGTCCGGCAGCGTGCCGGACGACAGAAAGTCCGTCATGACTGATCTCCTTTGTCGGTAGCGAGAATCCGTGCGAGCGGCTGACCCACCTTCACCTGGTCGCCGACGGCGACGAGCAGTTCCACCACACCGTCGACGGGTGCGGTCAGGGCGTGCTCCATCTTCATCGCCTCCACGGTGACCACCACGGCGCCTGCCGTCACCGTCGCTCCGGCTTCGGTGCCGACGGCCACGACCGAACCCGGCATCGGGCTGGTGAGCTCCGCGTCGCCGCTGTGGGCGTCGTCCTGGCGCACGGGGGCTTCGCGGACCTCGGCGACCGCCACCGTCCGGCCGGCGCCCGCAAGCCACATCTGGTGGCCGTCGCCGGCGTGGGACATCTCACCGCCTTCGGCGGCGACGAGATACTCGGCGCGCACACCGTCGAGGGTGACGACGAGCCGTTGGCCTTCGAGTGCCGCGGACAGCGACCGGGTTTCGCCATCCTCGACGGTGGCGGTGGCCGCCCGCGGGGTTCCGGTCAGGTGGACGTGGTCGGTGCGCTCGCCGGACTGCAGACGATGCGTGGTGGGCGCGTGGGCGCCGATACGCCACCCCGACGGCACCGCCCACAGGTCACCGCCGGACGGCCACTGCCGCAACCAGAGGTATGCGGCGGCGGCGATCAGCTCGTCGTCACCGACCGAAGGGGCGACATACTCCGGCGCCCTGCGGTCGAGCAGGCCGGTGTCGAGCCGGCCGGCCGCCACGTCGGGGTCGGTGAGCAGGAACCGCAGGAAGTCGATGTTCGTGTCGACACCGAGGACCGCGGTGTGCGCGAGTGCGCGGTCGAGCGCGCGCAGCGCGGCCGGCCGGGTCGCGCCGTGGGCGATCACCTTGGCCAGCATCGGGTCGTAGTCGCTGCCGACGACGGCACCCGGGCTCAGACCCGAGTCCACGCGCACACCGGGCCCGGCGGGTTCAGACAGCTCGTGGACGGTGCCGCCGGTGGGCAGGAACCCGCGGGCCGGATCCTCGGCGTAGACGCGGGCCTCGACGGCGTGTCCGTGCAGGACCACGTCGTCCTGGGCGATCGGCAGCTTCTCCCCCGCCGCGATGCGGACCTGCTGTTCGACCAGGTCGATACCGGTGACCATCTCGGTCACCGGATGCTCCACCTGCAGGCGGGTGTTCATCTCCATGAAGAAGAACTCGTCGGGCCGGTCGGCCGACACGATGAACTCGACCGTGCCCGCGCCGGTGTAGTCCACGCTACGCGCGGTGTCGCAGGCGGCGGCACCGATCCTGGCGCGGGTGGCCTCGTCGAGCAGTGGCGACGGTGCCTCTTCGATGACCTTCTGGTGGCGGCGCTGCAGGCTGCACTCGCGTTCGCCGAGATGGACGACGTTGCCGAAGCCGTCGGCGAGGACCTGCACCTCGATGTGGCGCGGGTTGAGCACGAACCGCTCCAGGAACAGCGTGTCGTCACCGAACGCCGCGGCCGCCTCCCGGCGGGCCGAGACGAGGGCCGCCGGGAGTTCGGAGGCCTCGTGCACCACGCGCATCCCCTTGCCGCCACCACCGGCGGACGGTTTCACCAGGACCGGGAAGCCCACCTCCGCCGCACCGCCGATGAGGTCGTCGTCGGTCAGCCCCGGCCGCGAGATACCCGGGACGACAGGCACCCCGAACGCCGAGACCGCCGCCTTCGCCGCGATCTTGTCGCCCATGGTCTGGATCGCCGGGACCGGCGGTCCGATGAACACGATGTCCGCCGCCTGCAGTGCGGCCGCGAATTCGGCGTTCTCCGAGAGGAATCCGTATCCGGGATGCACGGCTTGCGCACCAGTGCGGCGCGCGGCGGCCACGACCGCGTCGATGTCGAGGTAGCTCTGCCGGGCCGCGGCGGGCCCGATCCGCACGGCGACGTCGGCCTCGGCGACATGACGGGCTCCGGCGTCGGCGTCGCTGAACACCGCCACCGAGCGGATACCCATGGCCCGAAGCGTGCGGATCACGCGCACGGCGATCTCGCCGCGGTTGGCGACCAGGACGGTATGAAATGTCGTCACGCGATCACATCCGGAAGACGCCGTAGGACACAGGCTCCAGCGGCGCCTGTCCGACAATCGAAAGTGCGAGACCGACAACGGTTCTGGTATCCGCCGGATCGATGACCCCGTCGTCCCACAACCGTGCCGTCGAATAGTAGGGGTTGCCCTGCTGTTCGTACTGTTCGCGTATGGGGGCCTTGAACTGCTCCTGTTCCTCGGCGGGCCAGGGCTGTCCGGCGGCCTCGCGGGCGTCGGCGCGCACGGTGGCCAGCACGGACGCGGCCTGTTCCCCGCCCATCACCGAGATGCGGGCATTCGGCCACATCCACAGGAAGCGCGGTGAATATGCGCGTCCGCACATCGAGTAGTTGCCCGCCCCGTAGGAGCCGCCGATGACGACGGTGAGTTTGGGCACCCGCGCACACGCGACCGCGGTGACCATCTTCGCGCCGTGTTTGGCGATACCCGAGGCCTCGTAGTCGCGGCCCACCATGAATCCGGAGATGTTCTGCAGGAACAGCAGCGGTATCACGCGTTTGTCGCACAACTCGATGAAGTGCGCGCCCTTCTGCGCGGACTCCCCGAACAGCACGCCGTTGTTGGCCACGATGCCGACCGGGTGGCCGTGGATGCGGGCGAACCCGGTGACCAGCGTGGCGCCGTATTCGGCTTTGAACTCCGCGAACTCGCCGCCGTCGACGATGCGGGTGATGACCTCGTGGACGTCGTAGGGCACCCGCGAGTCGACGGGGACGACGTCGTAGAGCTCGGTCTGGTCGGCCACCGCGTCCACGGTGGGCGCCACGTCCCACGGCGGCTTCTGCGGCTGCCCGAGGGTGGCGACGATACGCCGCACGATGCGCAGCGCGTCGCGATCGTCGTGGGCGAGATGGTCGGTGACACCTGAGGTCTTCGAATGCAGATCGCCGCCGCCGAGTTCTTCGGCCGTGACGACCTCACCGGTCGCGGCCTTCACCAGCGGTGGTCCGCCGAGGAAGATCGTGCCCTGATTGCGCACGATGACCGCTTCGTCGCTCATCGCCGGCACGTAAGCCCCACCGGCGGTGCAGGATCCGAGCACGGCGGCGATCTGCGCGATCCCCTGCGCGCTCAGCGTCGCCTGGTTGTAGAAGATCCGGCCGAAGTGGTCCCGATCCGGGAAGACCTCGTCCTGACGCGGCAGGAACGCACCGCCGGAGTCGACCAGGTACACGCACGGCAACCGGTTCTGGCCTGCGATCTCCTGGGCGCGCAGGTGCTTCTTGACCGTCACCGGGTAGTAGGTGCCACCTTTGACGGTCGCGTCGTTGGCGACGATCATGCACTCGCGTCCGGAGACCCGGCCGATCCCGGCGATCATGCCGGCGCCGGGGCACTCGTCGTCGTACATTCCGTCGGCCGCGAGCGGGGCGATCTCCAGGAACGGGCTCCCGGCATCCAGCAGCCCGTCGACCCGGTCGCGCGGGAGCAGTTTGCCGCGGCTGACGTGACGTTCGCGCGCCTTGGCCGGCCCACCGAGCGCCGCCCCCGCGAGCTTGCTGCGCAACTCCTCGACGAGCGCCGTGTGCTCGTCACGATGTGATGCCCGCGGTGCCATCCGTGACCCGTCCATTTGAGTTAATGACGACTAACTCGTGGTATGTTAATCACGATTAACACCGTATGTCCACCCCCCGATCACCGAGGCAACCCATGGCGTCGACGTCAGTCGCGAACACCCGCCGCAGCCAGGCGAAGTCGGACCGGCGCGGCCAGCTGATCGCCGCGGCGGAACGCCTTGTCGCGGAAAAGGGTTACCTCGCGGTGCGCCTGGAAGACATCGGCGCGGCGGTGGGCGTGAGCGGTCCGGCGATCTACCGGCACTTCCCCAACAAGGAAGCGCTGCTCGTCGAACTCCTGGTGGGCATCAGCACCCGACTGCTGGCGGGTGCGCGTGAGGTGCTCGACCGGTCCGAGAACGCGGCGGCCGCCCTCGACGGGCTGATCGACTTCCACCTCGACTTCGCGCTCGGCGAGTCGGATCTGATCCGCATCCAGGACCGCGACCTGAGCCACCTGCCGGACCCGGCCAAACGACAGGTGCGCCGGGCGCAGCGGCAGTACGTCGAGATCTGGGTGGAAGTGCTGCGCGCGCTGGACGCCACGCTCGATGAGGCGCAGGCACGCCTGATGGCCCACGCCGCGTTCGGGCTGCTCAACTCCACCCCGCACAGCGTGAAGCCCGGTGCCAACAAAACGGCCGAGGCCAGCTCCCGCACTGTCCTACGAGCGATGACAGTGGCGGCGCTGACCTCGGCCGGCCGTTGACGCGGTTAGGCGTTAATACCAGACTTTTCGTCCGCCGACGGCGCGTCCCGTGCTCCCCAGCAGCCAGAACACCGCGCCGATGACGATCAGGGCGATGCCGATGTACATCAGCGGGGCCCATAGGAAGTATCCGAGGATCGCGAGGATCACTCCGAGAATAATCATGCTGGCACTCCAATCTCGAGATCAACGTTCGGGCCGACCAATTCGGTGACGCCACCGGCACTGGGCTCGGGGACGTTCACGTTGCAGTCGACCTTCGGGTTGACACCCATGTAGTTGAGCGGACCCGCGACCACGGTCAACGCGACCCGAGCTGCCGTGGCGCAGTTGGCATCTCCGGTCTTGAAATAGTCGCGCTGAAAGGCAGCGAGCACGCCGATCAGCAACCAGACGAGCACGATGACACCGATGATGCCTCTCATGCCATGCCTCCATCCTGTTCGCGCCGCTGTGACGCGCAGAACCGTTTACCCTGCGGGCAATTTCTCCAAACCCGCAGCCGGCGATGGCAGAATCAGCGCACGACGGTGGGCGCGAAGGCCTTCAGCAGCCACGCCGTCATCGCGTTGACGAGCGCAGCGCGGTTCTCCCGCTTGACGATTTCGTGTCCGTCGTCGTCGAACACCAGCAGTTCGACCGTGCGGTCCAGGGCACGCAGGGCGTCGAACATCTGCTGCGATTCGCTGGGCGGCACGTTGGTGTCGTTGCCGCCGTGGACGAGCAGCAGCGGCGCGGTCAGCGCGGGCGCCCGCAGCAGCGGCGAGAGCCGCTCGAGCAGGTCCCGGTCACCGATCGGATGACCGTACTTGGGGTAGGCCGCCGTCGCGATCCACGGTTCGGTGTTGCGGTACCAGGTGTTCAGATCGCTCATCCCGCAGATGCTGATGCCCGCGGCGAACAACTCCGGATGGAACGTCAACGCGGCCTGGGTGAGATACCCGCCGTAGGACCAGCCGCAGCAGGCGATACGGTCGGCGGGCACGGCTTCCCGGTCGATGAGGTACTGCACGCAGTCCGCGACGTCGTCGATGGCCGCGAACCGCAATTCCTTGTCGTCGGCGTGCATGAACGCGCGACCGAATCCGCCGGAGCCCCGCACATTCGGCGTGAACACCGTGATGCCGGCGGCCAGCAGCGCCGGGTAGTACTCGTTGTAACCGGGGCGGGACTGCCCCTCCGGCCCGCCGTGCAGGAAGATCATCGCGCCGACGGGCTCCACCGGTGCCGGCGGCCGGTACAGCCAGCCGGTGATCTCCATGCCGTCGCGTGCGGTCACCACCTCGAGCGTGGGATCCGCGGTCAACGGGCCTTCACTCGGCTCGCGGTCGACCCGCTGCCATTCCCGCGAGCGCGGATCGACCAGCTCGACGGTCGGCGGCAGCGACGGGCTCTCCACGGTCATCGCGACCATCGAACCGCCCGCGCTGATGGTCAGCTCCGTCGCGACCAGCCCGGGCAGCGGAATCGGGTCCGACAGGGTGTTGTCCGCGTACTCGAGGATCTGGAGTTCGCTGCAGCCGTTCACATTCCACAGCATGGCGACGGTCGACAGGTCGTCGCTGACCACGAACTCGTCGAGGTCGAATCCGGGCTTCTCGGCCACCACGTGGTACGAGACGCCTTCCGCGGTGGCGGTGATCTCGATCAGCCGGGCATGCGTACCGCCGTTGTCGCTGCGGATCAGCGCGCGCACGTACCCCTCGGTGCTGTTGAGGCCGTAGTCCTTGGCCGGGTGGTAGAGCTCGAAAACCTCCCCGGTCGGACCCGAACGCAGCCGCCGCGGGCTGTGGTCGTCGAGGATGAAACCCATGTCCGTGGTCGATCCGGGATCGTAGGGCAGCAGCGCCATCTCGGTCAGACCGCGCAACATGATGAGATCGCGGTAGCCGCGGGGACCCACCCGGACCAGTGCGGCACCGGCCCACGCGTCGACCAGCCGGCCGGCCGTGCGGCGGTCCAGGACGACGGTGTCGCCGTTGGCGGGGTTGATCAGGCAGGAACTGCCGACGCCGTCCTCACCGGTGAGGATCGCCGCGACCTGCGTGCCGTCCCACCCGATCAGTTCGGCGCTGCCCTCCGGCGTCCCCTCGGGCCACGAGTCGATGCGGCGTGCATCGCGGTCGTCGGGATCGGTTGTGACGACCCAGATCTGGAAACGGTCACTGCCGTCGGGCGCGACCTGACAGGCCAGCCAGTGCCCGTCCGCGGAGTGCAGGACGCGGGTGACCGGACCCTCGACCGGTAGTTCGACGTCACGTGAGGAGCTCGCCCGCCAACCCAGCAGGAAGCGCTGCACCGCGCGGGGGAAGCCGCCGTCGTCGACGAGGTGGGCGAAAGCCGTCGCATCCGGCGACAGCGAGGCACCGTAGTTCGCCCGCACCTGACGTCTCACGCGTTGATTCTCCATCGTTTCTCTCGCGGTGACCGGACGGCCACCCAACCGACGGTATCGGCGTCCGCAAGGACCGGCACACCCCCACACCGCGACGGCACGACGGGATCCGCAGGTACCCTGCGACCATGAGGTGGGTATGACCGAGTCACCACGTCGTGACGGCCCCGGGCCGACCCAGCCGCTGGGCAACAGCTACCAGGGTCCGCCCGACCCCGCGTATGCGAACCAGACCCCGTACGGTCCGGCGTACCAGCCTCCCGCCGCGCCGAATCCCACCGAGCGCCTGCCGTACTACCAGTACGGCCAATACGGATACGACCCGTACGCCACCGGGCAGTACGGCCCCGGATATCCCCCGGGAGGACCGCAGGAACCGCCGCCGGAGGGGCCCAAATCACCGATGTGGTTGTGGGTGCTCGCGGGGGCGGTCGTGCTGCTCGTCGTCGCGCTGGTGATCGCGCTCGTCATCACCAACAGCTCGCGGCAGCAGACGGTCGTCGCGCCCGCGCCGTCGATGCCGGAGCCCACCGCGACGACGACGCCACGACCCACCACCCCGACCCGTACGCCGACGCCCGTGGTCCCGTTGCCGACCACGCCGTCGTCGCCGGCTCCGCCCACGTCCGTGCCGTCGGAGGCCACCGAGACCGTGACCTACAACGTCGTCGGTGAGGGCCGGGTCATCAACATCACCTACACCGACACCGGCGGGGTGCCCCAGACCGAGTTCAACGTCGCGCTGCCATGGAGCAAGCAGGTCGAGCTGCCGTCGCCGGCGCGCAGTTCGGCGCGTATCAGCATCATCAACGTCGGCCGCGACGTCACCTGCTCGGTGACGATCAACGGCGCCCAGGTCCAGCAGAACACCGGATCAGGGCTGACCTTCTGCGTCGGGATGCGCTGACGCCCCGGGACGCCGATGCGGTGCCCGCACCGCCAGCATGGCCGCCAGCCCGGCGGCCAGCACCACGCAGAGCCCGCCCATGCCCGCGCGGTCGCTGCCGAACAGGTCGATGAACATGAAGAACAGCCACGGCGCCAGGAAGGACACCGCCCGGCCCGTGGTGGTGTAGAGACCGAAGGCGACGCCCTCCTTGCCGGCAGCCGACATGCGCAGCATCAGGGTGCGCGCGGAGGACTGCGTCGGGCCGATGAACAGGCACAGCAGCAGTCCGCAGATCCAGAACGCCGGAGCACCGGACAGGCTCAACAGGGTCAGACCGACGACGATCATCGCGGCCAGTGACACCACGATGACCGGTTTGGAGCCGACGCGGTCGTCGAGCAGACCGCCGATGACCGCGCCGACCGCGGCCACCACCGACGCGCTCACCCCGAACAGCAGGACGTCGGCCTCGGAGATGCCGTAGACGCTGACGCCGAGCACCGCACCGAAGGCGAACACGCCGGCCAGGCCGTCGCGGAACACCGCGCTGGCGAGCAGGTAGTAGACGACGTTGCGGTCGCGGCGCCATTCGCCGACGATCTCCGTCCACAGCTTGCGATAGGCCGCCAGCACACCGGAGGGCTGGTCGGGGTCGACGGATTCCGTACCGGGTGCGCGCGCGGTGACCAGCAGCGGCAGGGCGAAGAGCATGAACCAGGCGGCGGCGAGCAGCATGGCCGCGCGCACGTTCTGACCGTCCGCGGCGGGCAGCGCCAGCAGGCCGCGGCTGTCGCCGTCGCCCCGGATGAACCCGAGGTACACGATCAGCAGAAGCAGGACGCTGCCGAAATACCCCATCGCCCAGCCGAATCCCGAGATCCGGCCGGAGGTGTGCGGGCTGGACAGCTGCCGCAGCATCGCGTTGTAGGGGACGCTGGCCAGGTCACTGCACGCCGCGGTGCACGCGAGCAGCACCAGACCCGGCCACAGGTAGCGGTGGTCGTCGCGGATCAGGCTCATCGACGCGGTCAACAGCACCGCGGCGCCGGTCAGCACGGTCAGCGCCACGCGGCGCCGGCGCGGCGCCTCGACCCACACACCCGTCACCGGGGCGAGCAACGCCACCAGCAGGCCGGCGACGGTCATCGCGCGGCCCAGCCAACTCGTCGCCGACGTGTCGCCCGGCAGGTCCGAGCCGACCGCCCCGGTGAGGTACACGGCGAACACGAAGGTGACGACGATCGCGTTCAATCCCGTCGAACCGCAGTCCCACAGCGCCCACGCCAGCACCCGGGAACGACCGGCGACCGGGGCCGATGGTGGGCTGGCCGGCGCGGGTTGGGTCACGCTGGCCCACGATATAGTCCGGCGCATGCCAGTACCCGCCCCCCGACCCGATGCCCGCGCGGTCGTGACCGGAGCCTCGCAGAACATCGGCGAAGCGCTGGCCACCGAATTGGCCGCACGCGGACACCACCTGATCATCACGGCCCGCCGCGAGGACGTCCTGACTTCTCTGGCGCAACGGCTGACCGACCGCTACGGCGTGACCGTCGAAGTGCGACCGGTCGACCTGGCCGACCCCACCGCCCGCACCAAGCTGTGCGAGGAGCTGGCCGGCCGCGAGATCTCCATCCTGTGCGCGAACGCGGGCACCGCCACCTTCGGGCCCGTCGCCCGGCTGGACCCGGCCGACGAGAAGGCGCAGGTGCAGCTGAACGTGCTGGGCGTGCACGACCTGGTGCTCGCCGTGCTGCCGGGCATGGTGGCCCGCCGCTCCGGCGGCATCCTGATCTCCGGGTCGGCGGCAGGCAACTCCCCCATCCCGAACAACGCGACCTACGCGGCGACCAAGGCGTTCGTCAACACGTTCAGCGAATCGCTGCGCGGGGAGGTCAAGGGCGTCGGTGTGCACGTCACGCTGCTGGCCCCCGGCCCGGTGCGCGAGACGCTGCCCGCCGAGCACGAGCAGTCACTGGTGGAGAAGCTCATCCCCGACTTCCTGTGGATCTCCACCGAGTACACGGCGAAGCTCTCGCTCGACAGCCTCGAGCGCAACAAGATGCGGGTGGTGCCGGGTGTGACGTCCAAGGCGATGTCGGTCGCCAGCGGATACACCCCGCGCGCGATCGTCACGCCGATCGTCGGCGCGGTCTACAAGAAGCTGGGCGGCGACTAAGGTCCCGGCGCCCCGGCGCGTCACAGGTCTGATCTCGGCGGCCTCGAGCGGTAGGTGTCCCCGCGCGCGGATTCAGCGGAGGCGAATACCCTGAGACCCTGTGCGTGACGAATTGGTGTGGATCGACTGCGAGATGACCGGGCTGGATCTGAGTAAGGATCTGCTCATCGAGATCGCGGTGCTGGTCACCGATGCCGACCTCAACATCCTCGGCGACGGCCTGGACGTGGTGATCCACGCGCCCGACGAGGCGCTGGACTCGATGATCCCGGTGGTGACCGATATGCACACCCGGTCGGGTCTGATCCACGAGGTGCGCGCCTCCACGGTCGACCTGGCGACCGCCGAGGACATGGTGCTCGACTTCATCCGCGGGCACGTCAAACAGGCCAAGACCGCGCCGCTGGCCGGAAACTCGATCGCCACCGACCGCGGCTTCATCGCCCGCGACATGGCCAAGCTCGACGAGTACCTGCACTACCGGATGATCGACGTCAGCTCGATCAAGGAGTTGTGCCGCCGGTGGTATCCGCGGATCTACTTCGGCCAGCCGGAGAAGGGCCTGGCGCACCGCGCGCTCGCCGACATCCACGAGTCGATCCGGGAGCTGAAGTACTACCGGCAGACCGCGTTCGTCGCCCCGCCGGGGCCGTCGACCAGCGATATCGCCGCGATCGCGGCCGAGCTGGGGCCGCCCCGGAAGGACGCGACGGGAACCGATTCGGTCTGACGGCACCCGACCGGTTAAGATCGTTGGGCTGCACGGCCCGAAGGGTCGACAGCGATGGTGGCTGTAGTTCAGTTGGTAGAGCACCAGGTTGTGATCCTGGCTGTCGCGGGTTCGAGTCCCGTCAGCCACCCCGAGGTAGAACAGCGCCCCACCTGCGAATCGCAGGTGGGGCGCTGTTCGTTCACCCGCCGACGACTCGCTGTTCGAACAGGTCGGCGCCGTGCGCCGCGCCGCCGGTGGCGGCGAAACCGTCCGCGACCCGTTTCGCGCCGTCGGTCATCGTCATCGCCTCGCTGACTTTCGCCTTCAGGCGTTCGCGGGACAATCTCTTCGCAGGCAGCCGGGTGCCGCATCCGGCGACCTCGACGCGTCGCGCCACCTCGAACTGGTCACGGCCGAACGGGACCGCGCACACCGGCATTGCGCGGAGGAGCGCCTTCTGGGTGGCGCCCATCCCGCCGTGGGTCACCGCACACACTGCGCGGTCGAGGATCGCACCGTGCGGTACGCGGCCCCGCACCGTCGCGTTGTCGGGCACGGCGAAGTCCTCCGCGTGGCCGGCCGGCGACGTGGCCACCACGTGCACGGGCTCGTCGGCCAACGCGGCAACCGCGGTCCGGACGAGAACGCCGTCGTCCTGGCGCTCAGAGGACGTCGTGACGAGGACGATCGGCCGGTCGACAGCGGCGATCCAGTCCGGAACGGTCTGCGGTCCGGGATCCAGGGCACACGGCCCGATCATGTGCACGGTCTCGCCCCAGTCGGTCTGCGGGTACTGGAACGGCTTACCCGTGGCGACCAGCATCAGCGGCGCCCGGCGCAGATACTCGTCGACCGACGCGACCGGCGCCCGACCGACGCCGGCCCGGACCGCGTTGACGGGCGGCAGCATCACCTTTTCGAAAGACCGCGTCACGACGAGCCGCGCGACGGCGTCACGTATCCGGCCCGCCACTCCCCCCATCGGACGCAGCCCAAGCCCGAACGGCGGAACCCCCGGTGATTCCAGTGGCGGTGTGTAGGGCGAGAAACACGCCCAGGGCACCTCACCGGCCTCGGCGGCCGACCGCGCACCCCAGCAGTTGACGTCGATCAGCAGCGCGTCGGGACGCACGACTGCCACCGCCTCGGCGAGGTCGGCGACTTCGTGTTCGGCGCGCCGCGCCAACGCCGTCACGCCGAGCGTCAACGCGCGGCGCGGATCGGTCGTCCGCCAGTCGTCGAGGGTGATCGTCTCGATGCGCGGGTCGATCGCGTCGGCGTCGAAGCCGAAGCGCTGCCCCATGTCCACGCATTCGGAATATGTGCGCAGCCAGATGCGGTGCCCACGGTGCGCCAGCTCCAGCAGCAGGGCGCTCATCGGGAGCATGTGGCCCAGTGCGGGTGAGGTGTACGCCAGGATCGTCGACACCCGTGCCTCACCCGGCCCTTGCTGTCGCCTCCTCGACGAGGCGGCGCGCGTGCGGGATCCGGCCCCGCGCGTCGAGCTTCTCGCACAGGTCGAGGTAGCTCCTGGCCAGCCGCGTGTGGGCCGGTCGATCACCGTCGGCCTTCGCCAACAACGCGCGGGACTTCAGCCACCACAGATCCAGCGCGGGGATGTGCGGGCGGCAGTCACGCCAATGGTCGACGACCCGGTGCGCCTCCGCGATGTCGTCGGCGGACCCGCGGGTCAACAGAACCTCCGTCAGGGCCTCGCCCGCACACACGCCGAAGACCCGCGACCCGCTGCCCATGTGCACCTGGTACGAGTGACGGAGGTCCTCGATCGCCTCGTCGCACCGACCCTTGCGTGCGGCCTCGACGGCGAGATCGGCGTCGATGGTCGCCAATCCGACGCTGAACATCCGGTGCTTGCGCATGCTGTGTCGTGCCTGCTCGAGGAGACGAATACCGTTCGGGTGCATGGCTTCGCGCATCCGCAACAGAACCGCACCGCACGTCCACTGTGCGGCGATGATCGCGCTCAGGTCGCCGAACGCCTCGGCACGTCTCAATGCCTCGCACACGTCCTCGTACATACTCTCGGCCTGGCACATGCCCAGCGCCACAACAGTTCCCGAGAAGTGCAAGATCATCGCATAGTTGACCGGATGCACCTCGCGCGCCTGGTCGATTCCCTCGCGCAGGCTGCGCCAACCGTGTGCGGAGTCTCCGAGGAGCATCTCGATGACGCCACGCAACGCCCGCGCGGGTGCGCGTTCGACGGTCGGTGCGCCGTCGGACAGCGCCAACAGAGCGTCGACGTTCCTCAGCGCGGCGTCGATCTCGCAGTTGGAGAAGCGGGCGAACGCCAGCGCGTTCAGGACGATGCTCATCGCCTGCGGGTCGGAGCCGATGTCGTCGATGATGTCTTCGACTTCGGCTGCCAGGGCCGCGGCCGCAGGGACCTGGTTGTTGTGGATGATGAGCGACCAGATCCGGCCGGCGGTCCCGAGCGCGAAGGACGTCAGACCGCCGGAGGCCGAACTCATCTCGCGGAACTCGAGATACTGCTCATGCGTGTCGGCGCTCTCGCCGACGTAGAGCAGTGTCGACATCAGCATGGTGCGGGGCGCAACGCGCATCGCCAAGATGTCGTCGCCGCTGCCGGGCAGCCGGTCGGCGATGCGTCGTGCGCTCTCCCATTCCGCCCGCGCGGCGAGCAGGTCACGGGGCCGGAGCCAGTCCGCCGCGCGCATGTGCCAGCGGTGCGCCGCGGCATACTCACCGGCGGCTTCGAGGTGGGTGGCGATCAGTGCGGCATTCTCGTCGGGGTCCCGTGCCTCGATCGCGGCGGCGAGCCGACGGTGGGCCTGGGTGCGCGTCGCGGTCAGCTGCGAATCGTAGGCGACCGTGCGCACCAGCGGGTGATGAAAGCAATAGCGTTGTCGTGGAACGAATTCCGTCTGGTCGATCAGCTCGGCGGCCACCAGCTCGGCCAGTTGCGAGGACACCATGTCCGGCCGGAGCGCGCGCAGTGTGTCCATGTCGAATTGCGTCCCGATGACCGCAGCGGCGTTGAGGATGGCCTTGGCCTCCGCCGGTAGACGGTCGATGCGGGCCGCCAGCACGGCTTGCACCGTGGCCGGCACCGAGATCTGGTGGAGGTCACCGACCAGGCGGTAGCCGCCCCGGCTTCCGGTGAGCACGTCACGACCGACCAGATCGCGCACGATCTCCTCGATGAAGTACGGGTAGCCCGCCGCTGCCCGTGCGACCTGCTCCGACAATCCCGTCAGCGACGGATCGTCACCGAGGACCTGGCGCACCAGCTCGAGCGCCGTCGAATCGGTGAGCGGTTGCAGGGTGATCCGGTGCGCCGACTTCCGGTGCAGCGCACCGCGGAACTCCGGCCGGTAGGTGCTCAGGAACATCGACGTCGTCGACTCGACAGTCGCGGCGAACTCGGCCAGGACCTCGTCGCTGGGCTCGTCGATCCAGTGGACGTCCTCGACCACGATCACCGCTCTGGCCGGACGTGCCCGAAGCGCCCGCGCCATCACCTCGACCAGGCGCCGGCGGCGTCCGTTGTTGCTGACCTCGAGCACAGGCGCGTCCGAGTCGGCAATGCCCATGGCGTCGTACAGGATCTGTGCGTCCGCGGCGCTGAGGGTCAGTGGGCGGCAGGCGTCCGCGGTGACCGCACGAGCCTCGTCGTCGTCGAGTCCGCCCACTCCGAAAATGGCGCGCAGCAGCCGGGACAACACCCGGAAGGCGACCGTGGCCGTGTGCGCCTCGCAGCGGGCGACGACGACGTCCGCGCCGTCGTGCGCGGCCATGGCGCCGAACTCACTGATCAACCGACTCTTTCCGACTCCTGGGGCGCCGATGACCCCGATCAGACACCCCTGCCGGCTGTCGAACAGGCCGGACAACCTCGACAGTTCCCTGTCCCGGCCGAGCATCGAACCCTCGTTGCGGCCGAGGACCGTCCGGCCGGACTCCACGGCGAGGAGCTGCCGCGCTGGCACCGGCACGTCGCTGTCCTTGACGGACACCCGGCGAACGGGACTCAATCGGGCCGAGTCGCCGACCAGGCGCGCGGTGGACATCGAACAGAGCACACAGTCGGCCGGTGCCGCGGCTTCCATCCGCTGAGCCATCCCCACGGGATGACCGACCGCCGTATACCGGCCCGGGCCCGACCCGATCTGCCCGACGACGACCTCACCGGAGTTGAGACCGATCCGCAGATGCAGGGGCACGCCGTCGCAGCGACGCAGCTCCGCCGCCAACTCCTGAGCGACGGATTGGATCTCCAACGCGGCGATACATGCCCGCAACGCGTGGTCTTCCAGCGCCAGCGGAGCACCGAACAGCGCCATCAGGCCGTCGCCGGTGAATTTGTCCACGGTGCCCTGGTACCGCTGCACGACCGCGCCCGACCGGTTGAACAGCTCGTGCATGACCTGCTGGAGCCGCTCGGGGTCCAACGTCGCCGCCAGTCTCATCGAACCCACGACGTCGGCGAACAACACCGTCACCTGCTTGAGTTCACCGTCGGCGGGGCGCGGTGCGACAGGACTGCCACAGATGTCGCAGAAGCGGGCCTGGGCGCGTAGGTCGTTACCGCACGACCCACAGCGACCGGTGGCTTTGGTGGCGTGGCTGGCCATCCTCGCTTATCTCCCGCGCCGACGATGTCCCTTCATCGTCGCGCACGGCGACAGCGAGCGGCCCGTAACGGGGAGATCCGGCCGAGACGTCAGACGCCGGCGTTACCGGCCTTCCACTGCTCCCACGGGATGTTCCAGTCGCCGAGGCCGTCGGTGCCCGGCAACACCGATCCGACGGTGTTGACGACCTCGACGATGTCGCCGCGCTTGGTGTTGTCGTAGAACCACTTGGCGTTCGACGGGCTCACATTGAGGCAGCCGTGGCTGACGTTGCTGCTGCCCTGGCTCCCCACCGACCACGGCGCGGAATGGACGTAGATGCCGCTGTAGGACATCTGGGTGGCCCAGTCCACCTCGGTGCGGTAGCCGTTGGGCGAGTTGACCGGAACGCCGTAGGTCGACGAGTCCATCACCAGGTGCGAGTACCGGTCGCCGATGATGTACGTGCCGTTGTCGGTCGGCGTGCTGTTCTTGCCCATCGAGATCGGCATGGTCTTGACGACCTCGCCGTTGCGCCGGACGGTCAACGTCTTCGTGGTGTCGTCGGCGGTCGCGACGACCTGGTCGCCGATCGTGAACGACGTCTTGACGTTGTCCTGGCCGAACAGCCCGTCGCCGAGGTCGACGCCGTAGGTGTTGACCGCCACCGAGACCTTCGTGCCGGGCTTCCAGTACTCCGCGGGCCGCCAGCGCACCTCGCGGTTGCTCAGCCAGTAGAAGGCGCCCTCGACGGGCGGTTCGGTCTTCACGGTGATCGCGCGCTGCGCCGCCAACCGGTTGGTGATGTTCTCGTCGAACCGGATCGCCACCGGCTGACCGACGCCGACGACCTCACCCTCGTTGGGCAGTACGTAGGGCATCGTCAGGTTCTCGGGCGAATGCGTCTCGAACGTCATCTCGCGGCTGGTGACACCACCGAGGCCCATCGAACTCGCCGTGAGCGTGTAGCTCTTGTTGTAGCCGAGCGGCTCAGTGGTGGCCCAGGTCAGCCCGTCCGGGCTCAGCTTGCCCGAGACCTGCTCACCGTCCTCGTTGACCATCGTCACCGAACCGAGGACACCGCCTTCGGCGCCGACGGTGACCGGGCTGTCGACCGCGACCCCCACCGCGCCGTCGGTGACCGACGATGTGAGCTTTGGCACCAGCAGGTCACCGAACGGGGTGCCCTTGTCGGAGATCACCTGCGGGGCCTGGGGTTCGGACTCGCTCGAGCACGAGGTGAGTCCCAGCACCACGGCGGGGATCACCAGCATGCCCGCCCACCAGGCTCGTTGCCGACGCGGACGGGTCTCTGAACGGACCTGCCACATTGTCTTCTCCACCTCACACCCAGGGTTCTCACGCACACGGATCAGTAGTGATGCAGTCTACTGGCAGCTCCGACATCGGGCCCGCCGCGAGAGTTCTCCGGGACCGCCCCGGGCCCGCGATTTCACGTCTCGGTCGGTCGCCTGTTAATGTTTCTCCCGCGCGCCGTTAGCTCAGTTGGTAGAGCAGCTGACTCTTAATCAGCGGGTCCGGGGTTCGAAACCCTGACGGCGCACCACAGACATCGCCGCTTCGTCGGCGATGTTTTTGTTTGGGCACCCCACCGTCGCGGCGAACGCGGCGAATGTGCTGTTTTCCCTCGTCAACCGCGCGAAAACTGAGCCAGAGCAGTGGCCGTACGTTGCGGTGATCACATCGAAACCGCGATTAGAGCCTCACGAGCTGGCCTCTTGGCAACGTGACTGGTACGGTCAGTCGTTAGCTGACGAATTTGCGGCACATGACGCACCGAGGGAATGGGGTCTTAGCTGATGTCGACAGCACATGTACCGCGCACCCCGGACCCGGTTCCCGCAGGAGGCGCCGCCACACCGCTGTCAGTGGTGAGCTGCAGCCGACTCGGCCGGCAGGCCAACCCGCCGCGCCTCTCGCTCGCCGACTGGCTGTTGCCGTCCCGCCGACGCTGAGAAGTCCTAGCGGCGCGACCGCCGCACCGCCACCACGACGATGAGCAGCGCGACACCGGCCAGCGAGGCCGCCACGGGCGGCTGAGAGACGAACCCGATCACCTTGGCCTTGACATCGTCGGCCAGCCGGCGCGGATTGGCGCGCTCCGCCAGGGAATCGACCGTCAGCGCCAACTGGTCACGCGCAGCGTCGATGTCCTTCTTGATGGCCTCGGGATCCCGGTCCGCCACGTCATGTCCTCCAAGTCCGTGCTGGGTCCCCAGTCTGGTTCCCGTCTTGCCGAACTACCCTAGATCAGCCGGTGCGACCCGGACGGCACCGGCCGACCAGAAGGAGTGGCAAGGCATGGCCCAGACCCCTCGACTGTCGGTGGGCGACACCGCACCCGCGTTCAGCCTGCCCGACGCCGACGGCAACACCGTCTCGCTGTCGGACTACCAGGGCCGCAAGGTCATCGTGTACTTCTACCCCGCCGCGTCCACACCGGGCTGCACCAAGCAGGCCTGCGATTTCCGGGACAGCCTGGCCGAACTGAACGACGCGGGCCTCGACGTCATCGGCATCTCCCCCGACAAGCCGGCCAAACTCGCGAAGTTCCGCGACGCCGAAGGCCTGACCTTCCCGCTGCTGTCCGACCCCGACAAAGAGGTCCTCACCGCCTGGGGCGCCTTCGGCGAGAAGACGATGTACGGCAAGACGGTCCAGGGCGTCATCCGGTCCACGTTCCTCGTCGACGAGGCCGGCAAGATCGCCGAGGCGCAGTACAACGTGCGCGCCACCGGCCACGTGGCCAAGCTGCGCCGCGACCTGTCGGTCTAACCACGACGCGTGCGCTTCCGGTCCGTTGCGGACGCGCATCGATCGACGATCGCGAAGACCTCTGCCCACTGTGCGGCGGACAGATCCCGCGGCAGTGGTGTGCCCCGGAAGCGTTGGTCGGCGAGCCACATCCGGACCGCCGCCCTGGCCGGGAAGCCGGCCACTCTCGGCAAGATCTCGTGCAGCCCACGGCCGCTGCCCGTGAACACGTCGTGCACGAAGGTCTTGTAGCGGCGACGTCGCGCGGCATCGACCAGTGGATCGCTGCGCCGGGTGATGGTCAGCAGCCCGGCGTCGGTGCCCGGTCGGGGCGTGAACGCCGCTGCGGGCACACGGCCGGCGAGTTCGAAGCCGTACCACGGCCACCACTGCGCGGTCATCATCGTCGCCCCGCCGACAGCGGCGCGGCGGCGTGCCACCTCCCACTGGAGCAGCAGGACCGCTGCCGTCCAGCCGTCGGCGTGCAGGACGTGCCGCAGTATCGCGGTGGTTCGGTGGAACGGCAGATTACCCACGATGACGTGCGGCGCGCGCGGCAGCCGGTAGTGCAGGAAGTCGCCGGGCACGACCGTCGTGGCCGGATCGACTCGGTGCTGAAGTGTCCGCGCGAGCCGTGGATCGATCTCGATCGCTGTGATCGGTCGCCGCAGACGTTGCATCGGTAGCGTCAACGCCCCTGCGCCGGCGCCGATCTCGACGATGGGCCCGTCGGTCTGCGAGACGAGGCTGATGATGGTGCCGACCGCTTCGGGGTCGGTGAGGAAATTCTGGCCGAGCTCGTGACGGCCGGCACGGTAGGTAGGCATGGGGTTCGAACTCCGGGCGTTGGTGGGATGGCCCGGGCAGCACGGATGGGCCGCCCAGCAACTGACGTGCTGAAAGCGGCGGAGCCTGGTGAAAGTCGCTGTCCGCCGCTAGAAGCGGCGGATCCTCGTCACTGCGATGTTCGTGTTT
Source organism: Mycolicibacterium litorale (assembly GCA_050205415.1). Classification (GTDB taxonomy): domain Bacteria; phylum Actinomycetota; class Actinomycetes; order Mycobacteriales; family Mycobacteriaceae; genus Mycobacterium; species Mycobacterium litorale_C. Next base: position 23,901 of record JBNMQY010000004.1, on the reverse strand, counting down.
CCCACGGCCGGACCATACAACAACGCGAGGGTCGTGAGCACGGGGTTATTTAGTTGTGGCTCAACCCGCGCCGAGCTTCTCCAGCAGCAGCGCCTCCGCGGTCGCGGCGCGTTCGAGCACGCCGAGATGCAGGCTCTCGTTCACACTGTGCGCCTGGGTTCCCGGATCTTCGACCCCGGTGACGAGGATCGTCGCCTCCGGGAACGCGGCGGCGAATTCGGCGATGAACGGAATCGACCCGCCCATCCCCATGTCCACCGGTTCAGCGCCCCACGCCTGGGCGAACGCGTCGCGGGCGGCGTCGTACACCGGGCCGGACGCGTCGATCGCATACGGCTGGCCGAGATCGCCGGGTGTGACGGTGAGCTGAGCGCCCCACGGCACATGCGCTTCGAGGTGGCGGGTCAACGCGTCGAGGTGCGCCTTCGCATCACCGCCCGGCGCCACCCGCATGCTGATCTTCGCGCGCGCCCGGGGAATCAAGGTGTTCGACGATTTCCCGATCGGTGTGGTGTCGATGCCGATCACCGTGATCGCAGGCTTGGCCCACAGGCGTTGCACCACTGAGCCCGAACCGATCTCGCCGACCCCCGGCAGCAACCCGGACTCCTCGCGCACCCACTCCGCACCCCGGTCGACATCGGCGGCGCTCGCCTCGTGCAGCCCGGCGACCGCCACGTTGCCGTCGTCGTCGTGCAGGCTGGCCAGCAGCCGGACCAGCACGCTCAACGCATCCGGCACCACCCCGCCCCACAGCCCCGAGTGCAGACCGTGGTCGAGCGTGGCCACCTCGACGACGCAGTCCGCCAGGCCCCGAAGGGACACCGTCAGCGCGGGGCGGTCGGTGCTCCAGTTGTCGGAGTCGGCGATCACGATCACGTCGGCGGCCAGCAGATCCTTGTGCGCGGCAAGCAGATTCGCCAGCGAGGGCGACCCGGACTCCTCCTCGCCCTCGACGAACACCGTCACGCCGACGGGCGGCTTCCCACCGAAGGCGCGAAACGCCGCCAGATGCGTGGCGATCCCGGCCTTGTCGTCCGCTGTGCCGCGGCCGTACAGGCGCCCGTCGCGTTCGGTCGGCTCGAACGGCGGTGACGACCACTGGCCGGGATCGCCCTCCGGTTGCACATCGTGGTGGGCGTAGAGCAGCACCGTCGGCGCACCGGGCGGTGCGGGATGACGGGCGATCACCGCGGGCGCCCCGCCCTCGGCGACGATGCGGATGTCGTCGAAGCCGGCCGCGCCGAGCAGATCGGCCACCGCCTTCGCGCTGCGCTGCACCTCGTCGCGCCGCGCCGGATCGGCCCACACCGACTCGATGCGCACCAGATCCTCGAGGTCGGACCGCACCGACGGTAGGACTTCCTGCACCCGTGCCACCACGTCGCTCATGGCGTCGAGCGTAGTGGGTCACCCGGTGGCGCGAGCAGACGCGAAGTCCCCCCGGGAGCGGCGAAATCGGGGGTCTCCACGTCTGCTCGCGGGAAGAAGTCTCAGTCCGACTCGGCCTCGCTGCGCTCCTGCTGCAGCCGGTCCTTGCTGCGCAGCAGCCGCAACAGCGTCACCAGCCCCAGGCCGCCGAGGATGTTGCCGACGACGGTGTAACCGAACCACTGCAGCCAGTCGAGGTAGCCGAACGGCGCGTCACCGGCGATCATCGCGCCGAAGATCAGCAGCGAGTCCAGAATCGAGTGGAACATCTGCAGCCCGGCCAGCAGAAAGGCGCCCGCGACGGCCGCGGCGATCTTGCCGAGCACCGAATCGGTGCCGTGCTGCATCCGCGTCATCAACGTGATGACCATGCCGCCGAGCAGCGCGAGGGCGAACGTCTCCCCCGACAGCGGTGCGGTGGCGTAGTGGGCGGCCGACTCGATCGTCTGCGCATGCAGTTTCGGGAACGCCGCCATGATCAGCCACATCAGCACCCAACCGCCGGCGAGGTTGGCGACCAGCGTGCCGCTCCACAGCTTGAGCAGCTGCGCGACGCTGGCGCGCTTGGCCGCCACGGTGGTGACCGGCACCAGGAAGCCCTCGGTGAACAGCTCGCTGCGGCCCAGCAGCAGCGCGAGGAAACCGATCGAGAACGCCAGCCCGGCGAGCAGCGGGTCGCCCGTGGCGTGCAGCACCGACAGGTAGGCCAGGACGCCGACGGCGATCTCGGTGCCGCCGAAGAAGCCGGTCACCAGCACTTCACGCCAGGTGCGGTGCAGCCGCTGAGTGCCCTCGTCGACCATCCGGCGGAAGGCGTGTTCGAGCGCATCCTCGATGGGGCTGTCCGAGTCGCCCAGCTGGCGCTGGCTGGTCTCGCTCACGATGGGTCCTCACGGTTCGGCGACAGGCGAACCGCACGGATACCCCACCCGCGGACGGCGAAGCCCGCTCAGGGCTCCTCGATGACGGCGACCGCCGCCGCCGTATCCCCTTCGTGGGTGAGCGACACGTGGATCGTCGCCTCCGCGAGGTGCTCGGCGATGTCGCCGGTCAACCGCACCTTCGGCCGGCCCCACATGTCGGTGACCACCTCGATGTCACGGTGGATGCCCTCCGGCAACGCGGGCCGCTTGGCGAACCGCGACCCCGACCACGCCTTGATCACGGCTTCCTTCGCCGCCCACCGCGCCGCGAGGTGCCGCGCCGCCGACGAACTCTTGTCCGCGGCGTCGCGGCGCTCCCCCGGCGTGAAGGTCTCGGCGAACACCGTGCCCGGGCGATCCACCTGCTCCGCGAAATCCGGAATGGAAACCAGGTCGATGCCCACGCCCACTATCGCCACGCGCGGAACGCTATCAGCGCACGTACACGTCGCCGTCGCCGAGCCTCGACGCGGCGTCGAGCAGCATCGCCGCCTCCTGCCGCTTCTCGGGCGCGTCGTGGCTGAACCGGCGGCCGTCGGGCCGCTCGTACATCGGCCGCCCACCGGCGATCGCCGACGCCAGCCGGCGCTGACCGGCCAGCGTGCGCTGCTCGGACCGCGCGACGTAGTCGTCCCGCTGCTCGGGCGCGAGCGTCGCCAGGAACGCCTGCGGATGCACCAGCGCGATCAGCCCCGAGACGTGCCCGAATCCGAGGCTGGTCACCAGACCGGCCTTGAGCGGGAACTTCTCGCCCATCCGCAGCGTCTCGCGCGGCCAGACGAAGTGCCCCGAGGTGGCCATCTCGTCGTCGACGCAGTCCAGGCTGCGGTTGGGCGGGATGACCCCGTCGCGCAGCACCTGGCACAGGCCCATCATCTGGAAGACCGCCGCGCCGCCCTTGGCGTGCCCGGTCAGCGTCTTCTGGCTGACGATGAACAGTGGCGCCCCGTCGGACCGGCCCAGCGAGTCGGCGAGCCGCTCGTGCAGTTCGGTCTCGTTGGGATCGTTGGCCAGCGTCGACGTGTCGTGCTTGTAGATCACCGAGATGTCGTCCGCACCCACGCCCAGCTTGTTGAGCGACCGCGCCAGCACCGAATCCTTGCCGCCGCGACCGGCGCCCAGCGCGCCGAGGCCCGGAGCCGGGATCGAGGTGTGCACGCCGTCGGCGAAGCTCTGCGCGTAGGCCACGACCGCCAGCACCGGCAGACCCATCTTGACCGCGAGATCGCCACGGGCCAGCAGGATCGTGCCGCCACCCTGAGCTTCGACGAAGCCGAGCCTGCGCCGGTCGTTGGCGCGGGAGAACTTCGCATCGCTGATGCCCTTGGCGCGCATCATCTCGGTGTCGGCGGTGGCCGCCATGTCACCGAACCCGATGATCGCCTCCAGCGTCAGGTCGTCGAAGCCGCCTGCGACCACCAGTTCGGCCTTGCCGAGCCGGATCTTGTCGACGCCCTCCTCGACCGACACCGCCGCGGTGGCGCATGCGCCGACCGGGTGGATCATCGCGCCGTAGGAGCCGATGTAGGACTGGACGACGTGCGCGGCAACGACATTCGGCAGGACCTCCTGCAGGATGTCGTTCGGCTTGTTCCGGCCGAGCAGGTTGCCGTGATACATAGTCTGCATCGACGTCATGCCGCCCATGCCGGTGCCCTGCGTGCTGGCGACCAGGCTGGGATGCACCCAGCGCATCAACTCGGTCGGCGTGAAGCCGGCCGACAGGAACGCGTCGACGGTCGCAACGATGTTCCACAGCGCCACCCGGTCGATCGAGTTGGCCATGTCGGGCGTGATGCCCCACACCGTCGGGTCGAAGCCGGTGGGGATCTGCGCGCCGACCGTGCGGGACAGCTTGGTCTTGCGCGGGACCCGGACCTCGGTGCCCGCCTTGCGAGTCACCTGCCAGTCCGACGACTCCGGCGCCGGGCGGACCACGGTGTGCTCGGGATCGACCTCCACGAACGCCCGCGCCTCCTCCTCGGAGGACACCACGAACGTGAAGTCCTTGTCGAGGAACACGCTGACCAGCAGCGGCGAGGCGTGATCGGGGTCGATCGCACCGTCGTCGACGAATTCGCGGATGCCGCAGCGCTCCACGACCGCGTCGTGATAGCGCTCGACGAGCTCCTCCTCCGGCACCAGGTCACCGCTCGCGGTGTCGTACCAGCCCGGCTTGGGATCGTCCTCCCACTTGATCATGCCTGTGGTCCAAGCCAATTCGAGCACACCGGCGGCCGACAGTTCGTTGTCGACCTCCATCTCGTAGCGGGTGCGCGACGAACCGTACGGGCCGAGTTCGGCACCGCCGACGATCACCACCAGGTCGGCCGGGTCGACGTCGAGGTCGGCCCACTCCGGCGCGGGCGCCGGGGAGAAGCCCCGCGGCGGCGACGGCAGTGCCGCGATGGTGCCCGGCGCGGGTGCGTCGGCGTCCTCGTCGGCGGCGGCGTTGGCGGCCATGTCCTCGCGCGCCTTGGTGGCGAGTGCGGCCATGTCGAGTTCGATGTCACCGAGACCACCGGTCAGGTCGGCCTTGATCGGCTCGCGGGCCGCGGCGACCTTGGACTCGATATCGCACAGCGACAACAGCATCGAGGCCATCTCGGCGGTGGTGTACGTGGTCACCCCCGCTTCCTCGACGGCGCCCGCGATGGCGTCGTTGTGACCCATCAGCCCGGTGCCCTTGGTCCAGCCGATCAGTGCATGCGCCAGCGAAACGCGCTGCGCCCAAGACGATTCGGCCTTCCAGCGGTTGACGAGCGCGTCCAGCGAGGCCTTGGCCTCACCGTAGGCGCCGTCGCCGCCGAACATGCCGCGGTTCGGGGAGCCGGGCAGCACGACGTGCAACCGGGAAGCGATGTCACGCTCGGCACCGATCGACGACAGCCCACCGATGAGCCGCTGCACGGCCCACAGCAGGACCTTCATCTCCATCTCTGCGCGCGCACCGACCTCCGACATGTCGCCGGCCACCCGCGGGGCCGCGAACGGGAACAGCAGCGTCGGGGTCTGCGCATCCTTGAGGTGGATGGACTGCGGCCCGAGGCTCTCGACCTGTTCGGTGCCCACCCACGAGACGAGCGCGTCGATGTCGGAGTACGACGCCATGTTCGCGGGCACCACCCACAGCTTCGCGCCGTAGCGGGCGTGGTCGCGGTAGAGCTTCTTGTAGAAGTCCAGCCGGGCGTCGTCGAGGCGTGACGTGGTCGCGATGACGCTGGCGCCGCCGTCGAGCAGTTGACCCACCACGGCCGCGGCGATCGAACCCTTCGACGCACCGGTCACCACCGCGACCTCGTCGCTGTAGCGGCCCTTGCCCGGGTTCTCGGCACCCGCGGCGATGCGGCCGAACAGCGACGCGTGGACGTTGCGGCCCACCGCGAGCGACTTGCCCTGCCACCAGTTCGCCTGCGTCGCAACGACATGGCCGGCGCCTTCGAAACGCTCCGAGAGCTTGGGCCAGTCGCGGTCGATGGCGTCCTCGTCGGCGAGCCAGATCTTGACCAGGTCCTCACGGGCGCTGGCCCACCGGTCGTCGAACACCACGGCCTTGCGGGCGTCGAATGCCGGCGCCACCAGACGCGGCCAGTCCGAACCGAGTTCGGCGGTGACCAGGTCGATCAGTTCGGCGTCGGTCGCCGATTCGGACGGAGCAGCAGGCGTATCCAGGCCGAGCTGGCCCAGCACCAGGCGGGCCGCATTGGCCAGCACACCGTCGCGTCCGGTGACCTTCTCGGCGAACTCGCCGAGCGCGGCCGAGTCGACCACGCCGCCACCGCCGCCGCCCGCCGAGGGCAGCGACACCGCGACACCCTTGCGGGCGGCCACCGCGGCCACCGCGGCGTCGATCACCTTGTCGACGGTCGCGGCGTCGGCCAGCGCACCGTCGTGCAGACCGCCGAGGCTGCCGCCACGGACACTGCTGCCCTCACGGGTGCCCAACGCGACCTCGACGGTCACGTGCTTGGTCCAGCCGGTCCCGAGTTCCCATGCCTTGCCGACACGTTCGGCGATGTAGGCCGGACGCTTACCGGACGGGCCGAGCACCGTGCGCAACTGGTCGTTGATCGCGTCGGTGAGCACCGGGCCGAACGGCTTGTACGTGCGCGCCAGCTTGGTGACCTGACCCTTGAGCGCGCCGAGGTCGGCCTCCGCCGCACCGTCGATGGCGCCGAGGTTCAGCTCGGAGCCCAGGTCGACCAGCATCTGGTTGCGTCGCGACGACGCACCGTCGGTGATGGTCTCGATGGAGTCGAGCGCCTCGATCTGGTCCAGCCGCATCTTGGCCGACAGCGCGATGAGCGCGACGGTCGCATCGGCGGCGTCGAACACCAGATCGTCGGGGCGGGGTCCGCCGGACGGAGCCGCCGGCGCGGCCGGGGCAGCCGGTGCGGCGGCGGGAGCGGAGGCCTCCGCCGGAGCCGCCTCGGCGACCGGTGCCGCCTCCTCGGGCTCGGGTTCGGGATCGGTGTCGGTGGCGAACAGCACCGCGGCGTCGCGCTCGGTGTTGAGCACCTCCACCGTGCTGTGCGAGTACTCGGGCAGCTTGAGCGTGTTGGTGGCCAGGCCGGCGACCGTCGGCGCCGACTTCACGCCGATCTCGACGAACCGCTCGACACCGAGTCCGCCCGCGGCCTCCTCGATGAACAGCAGGTCCTGCGTCTCGATCCACCGCACCGGGCTGGCGAACTGCCAGGCCAGCAGCTCGATCACGATCTTGCGGCACAGCTCGGCAGGCTTCTCGTTGCGCCACGTGTCGTAGTCGGCGAGCACCTCGTCGAGCGGCTCGGCCGGCACCAGATCCCGGATCTCCTGGACGAAGTCGCGATCGAGCGTGAACGGGCGCGGCACCAGGTTCGGGATGTACTTGCCGATGAGCAGCTCGGGATCGGCGTCGCGCGGCATGACCCGCTCCAGCGAGCGGCGGAAGTCGGCGACACCGACCCGCAGCACCGAGGAGTGGAACGGCACGTCGATACCGGGCACCAGAATGAACGACCGCTTGCCGCCGCTGATCTCGCGGCGCCGTTCGATCTCCTCCTCGAGCGCCTCGAGCCCGCGGACCGTACCGGCGATGGCGTACTGCGAGCCACGCAGGTTGAAGTTCACGATCTCCAGGAATTCCCCTGTGCGCTCGGCGATCTCGGCGACGAAGTCCTTGACGTCGGCGTCGTCGAGATCGATCTGGCTCGGCCGGATCGCGGCCAGCCGGTAGTTCGAGCGGCCCAGGTCGTCACGCGGCACGATGTCGTGCATCTTGCTGCCGCGGTGGAACACCACCTCGAGCAGCGCCTCGAGTTCGTAGACACCGGACACGCAGGCCAGCGCCGTGTACTCGCCGACGGAGTGACCGCACGCGATCGCCCCTTCGACGAACGCACCCTGTTCGCGCATCTCGGCGACCTGCGCCGCGGCGACGGTGGCCATCGCGACCTGGGTGAACTGCGTCAGGTACAGCACGCCCTCGGGGTGCTGGTAGTGCACGCCGGAGGCGATGAGGCTGGTCGGGTTGTCGCGCACCACGTGCAACACCGAGAAGCCCAGGGTGTCGCGGGTGAACTTGTCCGCGGAGTCCCACACCTTGCGGGCCGCCTTGCTGCGGGCGCGGACCTCCATGCCCATGCCCTTGTGCTGGATGCCCTGGCCGGGGAAGGCGTAGACGGTCTTCGGCGCGGCCAGCCGGGCGGTCGCCGACATCACCAGATCCGTGCCGACCTTCGCGGTGACCTCGAGCACCTCGGCGCCGACGTCGATGCCGACGCGGTCGACGCGGAAGTCGATCTCGTCGCCCGGCAGCACCATGCCCAGGAACCGTGCGGTCCAGCCCACGAGGCGGGCCGGCGGGACGGCTTTGCCGTCGGTGGCGGTGACGACGTGCTGGGCGGCGGCCGACAGCCACATGCCGTGCACGATCGGCCCGTCAAGCCCGGCCAGCAGCGCGGCGGCGCGGTCGGTGTGGATCGGGTTGTGGTCACCGGAGACCACTGCGAACGGCCGCATGTCGACCGGGGCGCCGACCGTGACGTCGCGACGGCGACGGCGCGGGGTGTCGGTGGCGTTGTCGGAGATCGCGCCGCCGGCACGGGCGGGGTCGCTCAGTTCGGCAGCACCGGTGCGGCCGCGGATCGCGAAGCGCTCCTCGAGGGTGGCCAGCAGGGTGCCGTCGGCGTCAGTCACGGTGACGGACACGGGGACGACGCGGCCGACCTCGGTGTCGGTGGCGTCGCCCGCCGTCGCGGTCACGGTGAGCTCCGCGCGCTCAGCGGGCAGCGCCGCGAGGAGCTGGGCGCCGTGGTCGAGGTGCACCAGGCTCAGCAGACCCTCGACGACCGGGAAGCCGGTGTCGGTGGCGGCGGAGCCGATGGCGGCGAACACCGCGGGCCAGCACCGGCCGACCAGCGCGTCGGGCACCACCGTCAGCGTCGGCGCGAGCGGAGCGCCGAACGTCGCGGTGACGCCGGTGTGGTCGGCGACCAGTTCCGGATCCCAGGTGACGGTGGCGGTCGAGGTGCCGTCCTGCACCGGCGGGAGCGCGTCCGGGCCGTCGACGCCGGCCGCGATCGCCAGGACGGACCGCATCGCAGTCGCCGCGTCCTCCGTGGTGACCAGCGGGGCGCCGCCGGTGCGGATGACGTCGGTCAGCGTGAAGCGGATCTCGATCCACGTCCCCGACAGCGGGACGCTGAGCGTGACGTGGGAGTCGTCGGCGACCTCGAGCCGGGCGCCGGTCGAGGCGTGGGTGGCCGTGCGGCCCCCGTCGCGCACCTGCCAGTCGGCGGGCGCGGCGATGCGGTGCACCGGGTTGACGGCCGTGCGGCCGGCCCACAGCACGTCGTGGGCGTCGAGCAGCACCGCGAGCGGGCCGTCCACGTCGGTGCGGCCCTGACGGCGGCTGGTCACCGGCTTCGGATCGCCGTTGTGAGCCAGCACCTCGTCGACGGCGGCCTGCTCGAAGCGGTCGAGCAGCTCACCGACGGGCTCGTCGACGCGGGTGATGCCCGCGACGGCCTGCGTGCCGGGGATGATGCAGACCTGATCGGCGGTGTAGCGGGCGTCGTGGGCCTGCCACAGCGAATCGCTGCGCCACCAGCGGCGCACGTCCTTGTCGATGACCGGCACGAAGTTGACCGGCTTACCCGGGGTCTTGCACAGCTGGACGAAGAACGGCACGTCGGCCGGATGCAGGACGACGGTCTGGGCGTCCGGGTACCGGTTCGCCAGTTCGGCGATCGCGGCGTCGGGGTTCTCGAGCAGCTCCGCGGAGGTGAACAGGCTCGCGATCGGTCCGTGGTCGCGCGGATGCAGTCGGGCCTCGGCGCGCTGCAGCATCTGCTCGAAGCGGTCGCGCCAGGTGATGTCCAGCCAGGGCGAGTCGCCCTTGCGGGTGTCGGCCGTGCTGTCACCGTCGCCGATCGACAGCTCGACGAAGCGGCGCAGCCACTGCAGGTAGGTCATCTCGGCGACGTCACCGAAGTACGGCTTGGCCGTCGCGGCCATCGCGGCGATGATCTCGTCGCGGCGGGCGGCCACGGCGTCGGCGTCACCGGCGACGTCGTCGAGCAACCGGCCGCAGCGGGACGCGGCGTTGTCGATCTCGTGGATGTCGGCGCCGAGCTGGCTGCGCCCGGAGGCCATCCCGCCCTGCGCCTTGCCCGCGCCGACCCAATGATCGGTGCCCTGGGTGTCGACCAGCAGCTGCTTGACGGCCGGCGAGGTGGTGGCCTCGAGCGTGGCCATCGCCGCGGTGCCGACGAGGATGCCGTCGACCGGCATCACGGGGAATCCGTAGCTCTGCGACCAGCGGCCCGAGAGGTATTCGGCCGCGCGCTCCGGCGTGCCGATACCGCCGCCGACGCAGATGGTGATGTTGGCGCGGGACCGCAGCTCGGAGTACGTGGTGAGCAGGAGGTCGTCGAGGTCCTCCCACGAGTGGTGGCCACCGGCGCGGCCGCCCTCGATGTGGACGATGACGGGTTTGGTGGGCACCTCGGCGGCGATCCGGATGACCGCCCGGATCTGCTCGACGGTGCCGGGCTTGAACACCACGTGGCTGATGCCGATGCCGTTGAGCTCGTCGATCAGGTCGACGGCCTCTTCGAGGTCGGGGATGCCCGCGGTGACGACGACGCCGTCGATCGGCGCGCCGGACTGGCGCGCCTTCTGCACCAGCCGCTTACCGCCCAGCTGCAGCTTCCACAGGTACGGGTCGAGGAACAGCGAGTTGAACTGGATCGCCCGGCCCGGTTCCAGGAGCTCGACCAGCTCTTCGACGCGGTCGTTGAAGATCTCCTCGGTGACCTGGCCACCACCGGCGAGTTCGGCCCAGTGGCCGGCGTTGGCGGCGGCCGCCACGATCTTCGCGTCCACGGTGGTGGGCGTCATCCCGGCGAGCAGGATCGGCGAGCGGCCCGTCAGCCGGGTGAACTTCGTCGACAGCTTGACCGAGCCGTCGGGCAGCCGCACGGCGGTCGGGGTGTAGCTCGACCAGGGGCGGGCCACCTCGGGCACGGCGCCGACGGTGAACAGGTTGCGCTGTCCGCCGCGGGTGGCAGCGGGCACGATGCCCACCCCGAGGCCGCGGATCACCGGCGCGGTCAGCCGGGTCAGGATGTCGCCGGGACCGAGGTCGAGGATCCACCGGGCGCCCGCCTCGTGCAGGTCGGTGACTTCGTCGACCCAGTCGACCTGGCTGACCAGGATGGCTTCGGCCATCTGACGCGCGAGCGCCACGTCGATCCCGACCACCTCGGCCCAGCGGCCGACGATGTCGATGCCGTCCGCCAGGCGCGGGGTGTGGAACCCGACCTCGACGGCCACCGGCTCGAACACCGGCGCGAAGACGGCGCCGCCGCGCAGCTTGTTCTTGCGCTCGGCTTCTTCCTTCTCGGCGATCTGGTTGCAGTACAGCTCGAAGCGCGACAGCTGCTCGGGGGTGCCGGTGATGACGACCGAGCGGCGGCCGTTGCGGATCGACAGCACCGGCGGCAGCACGGTGCGCACGTCGGAGGAGAACTCCTCGAGCAGCTCGTAGATGCGCTCGGGGTCGGCATTGGTCACCGAGACCATCGGCGGCCGGTCCCCCAGCACCGTGATCCCGCGACGACGGGCCACCAGCGTGCCGGCCGCGCCGATCAGCTGGGCCAGCGCGAGCAGCTCGACGTCCTTGGCGCCCTTGGCGGCCAGCGCCTCGACGGCGAGGACACCCTGTGAATGACCGGCCACCGCGACGGGCGGCGTGTCGAACAGGTTCATGCCCTGGCGCGCGAGTGCCCGCACCGCGGCGACCTGGGTCAGCAGCACGCCCGGGACGGACACCGCGGCCGACGTCAGCTGCTTGGCGGTCGGCACCGTCTCCTCGGCGGCCAGCGCGCGCACCCAGCGCAGCGGCTCGAAGCCGATCGGGCGGACGACGACCAGCTCCTTGGCCACCGGCTCCAGCAGCAGTTCGGCCTCGCCGGCGAGCGTGGCCAGTTCCGATTCGATGCCTGTCGAGGACACCAGTTCCTCGAGCGTCTCCAGCCATGCACTGCCCTGCCCACCGAAGGCCACCGCGAACGGCTCACCCGCAGTCAGGCGATCCACAAGTGCATGGGTGGACCTGGCCCCGGACTCGTCGTCCCAACCGGTGGACACCCTGTCATGCTCGTAGATCGTCACGTCTCGTTATCTCCTCGGTGGTGCTCTCGCGCTCGCGTGCATCGCTCGCGGACGTCGGTGTGTCGGGTGGTCGTCTCCGGCGCGGCCCGCGCCTCTCTGCGGCGGGCCGACGGCGATTCGGCGTCGAATCCGGCCGGTGCCGTCGCGAGCGGACATCCGTTCCGTACGCGGGGAGACAACCCAGCCCCACTAAGAGTGGCATAAGAGGGAGGGGCTCCCAGGCGGCCGAAACGGTTACTGGCGAGTTCTACGCACGGGTAACCCGCGCTTGGGTAACACGCCGTTCGGAAGGCGCGCCGGGCTTCCCGGACAAACGTCCTGTTGGCAGGTGGTTACGGTCGAGTAGCTATAACTCCCCTGATCACAGCAGCATTGTTATCAAATCGTTATATGAATTTTCGCTCACTCGAATGCCGAGGTCAGGGCCGGTGACGGGTCGACAGCAGCGCCCGATCTGTCCAGTCGACGGGTGCAGCGGGCCGCCGATGTTTGCTGTGTTTACTTACTGATCGGTAAGGTTTCCCGTCCCACTGGCCGAATCCCGGCCGCAGGATGTGGTCGATGTCGACCGCGACGCACCCGACCTCGCGTTTGTCCCCCTCGACCCGATGCAGGTGCGCGGCGGGGTGGGCAACCCGGCCCGGCGAACCGCGGTGGCGTTGCCCGACGTCGGTGCCGATGCCGTCGCGGCTCACCCACTTGTCGGTCCGGCGAGACGCAGCGGATAGCTCCCATCGCTCCGCACGCCCGGATGTCGGTCGTCCGGACGACACCGGCGGCGTCAGTTGCCTTCCCGCACGGCGTGCGGCGCCGGCCGGTCCTCGTCGGCGCGCTCGTCACCGCAGAACGGCGCCATCTGAGCGTGCAGGGCTTCGTCCAGGTGACGCGCGACGAGCCGATTGGCCAGTTCGCGGTAGTCCTGCACCATCCGGTGCATCTCCAGCGGATCGGGCGTCCGATCGGGTCCGAAGCGCGCCTCGATGCACTCCTGCAGCGCATCGGCCACCACGCCGGCCAGCGTGTCGACGTCGCGGCGGGTCGATCCGACGATGCGCAGGATGGCCCGGATGTAGAGCATGGGGTCGGGTGCGCGGCCGACGATGGCCGCGATCGACGGATCGAGGAACACCACGCTGCCGTCGACGATCTCGGCGAGGCCGTAGGCCACGAGCTGACCGGCCTCGTCACCGCCGGCGTCGATGTCGAGTGCGTGAGCCGTCGGTGGGTTCTCGTCCTGACCGCCCTCGCTGGCGAACAACGACCGCTGCAGGCCGAGGATGTCGGCCAGGTCCGCGCCGGCCCGCATGCTGGCGAAGAACTCCGCAATGTGCGCGGAGCTGAACCCTCGCCGCAGGAGTTGGTTGATCGTGTCGAGTTGGGCCACGTGGTAGGCGTTGTAGAAGGCGGACCGGCCCTGACGGCGTGGCGGGTCGAGCAACCCGCGTTCCCGGTAGGCGCGGATGTTGCGAGTACTGACCCCCGAGATTCGCGCCAACTCGTTCAGCCGGTACTCGATCACGTTCACGCTCCTCTCCTGCGCGAGTCGTGCTTCGAACCGCGGCACAAATCACTGTACCCGCGGTACGGCAGAACGAGCGAACTCCGGGGTGGTTTCCGCGACATTCCGCTTCGCCGCTGCGAGTGGCGGTGAGCTGGAACAACATCTGGCCCCACCCGTAACATTGAACACTTACGTGCATTTTCAGCCAACTCTCAGGCCGTTAGCGGTGGTAGCCGCGGTGCCACCGCAGCGAATCTCACACTCGAGGGATTCGTCAACGGCCACCGGCGTGGGACACCATGAAACGGTCCCCGAGTAATCGACGAGAGGTACCGAGTGCGCCCCTGGATCGTGTGGGCCACCGGACTTCTGGCCTACATCGTCGCGGTGATGGACCGCACCACACTGGGGGTCTCGGGCCTGGACGCCGGCGAACGCTTCTCGGCCACTCCGAGCGTCCTGGCCACCTTCGTCGTCCTCCAGGTGGTGGTGTACGCCGGTGCGCAGGTGCCCGCCGGGCTCCTGCTGGACCGCTTCGGCTCGAAGGCGCTCATCGTCTCCGGCGCGGCGCTGATGGCGTCGGGTCAGCTGACCCTGGCGGTCAGTGAATCCCTGCCGGCCGCCATCGCCGCGAGGGCGGTGCTCGGTCTCGGTGACGCACTGACCTTCATCTCGGTACTGCGACTGGTCCCGCATTGGTTCACCCCGAAACAGGTGCCCCTGGTCACCCAGTTGACGGGCATCTGCGGACAGCTCGGCCAGGTGCTGTCCGCGCTGCCGTTCCTGGCGATCCTCGGCGTCGCGGGCTGGACCACGGCGTACATGTCCGTCGCGGCGCTCGGTGTGGTGTCGCTCGTACTGACGCTCGTGATCGTCAAGGACACCCCGTCGGGGCGGCACGTCCCGGAATCGACGTCGTCACTCGGCGACACGCTGCGCAGCGTCAAGACGGTGTGGCTGCGACCCGGGACCCGGCTCGGCTTCTTCACCCATATGGGCACGCAGTTCTCGGTCACCGTGTTCGCGCTGATGTGGGGCGTCCCCTATCTCACCGTCGCGCAGGGGCTGTCGACGTCAGCGGCCGGCTCCCTGCTGTCGGTGTCCGTGGTCGCGGCCATCGTCTCCGGCGTCGTCATCGGCATCTTCACCGGCAGGCACCCGCACCGCAGATCCTGGCTCGTGTTGGGGATCATCGGCTCCAACGCACTCACCTGGACGGTGGTGCTCGCCCTGCCCGGCCCGGCGCCGCTCTGGCTGCTGGTGACGCTCGTCGTCGTCATCTCGGTCGGCGGGCCGGGTTCGATGGTCGGCTTCGACTTCGCCCGCACGTTCAACCCGAGCGCCACGCTCGGCACCGCCCAGGGGATGGTGAACATGGGCGGATTCCTGGCCTCACTGCTGGTGATGCAGGCGATGGGCCAGATCCTCGACGCGGCGGGCGGTTATTCGTTCGACACGTTCCGCTGGGCGTGGGCGGTGCAGTACGGGGTGTGGACACTGGCCACCGTCGGGATCTTGATCACGCGGCGCAAGGCGCGGCGGGTGATGCGGCTCGAGCAGGAACGGATGTTGCTCGAGACTTTCGACGCCCACCTCGCGCCGCGCGAGGAACGCTAACGCTTACGGGCGGATTCGCGCCGGTTGGCCTTCTTGATCGCCGAGACCAGTTCGTCCTTGCTCATGGTCGACCGTCCGGAGATGTCCAGTCGCCGGGCCACCTCGACGAGGTGTTTCTTCGACGCGTTGGCGTCGACACCTTCGGCGGACTCCCCCTTGGCGTTGGGGCCGCCGCTCTTCGCCCGGCTGTCCGACGGGCCCTTCTTCCCCTTCGGCTCCCAGTGGTCGCCGACCTTCTCGTAGCTGTGCTTGAGAGCGCTGTACGCCACCCGGTGCGCCCGCTCGCCCTCGCCGTACTCCTCGGCCGCAGAATCATGGGCCTTGGCGAACGTCCGCTGCGCCTTCGCATCGGACTTCTTCAAGGTGCTGGGCAACTCGCTCTTCTTGGCCTGACCGCTCTTCGTGGTCTTCGGCATCGTGGCCTCCCGTGTCTGTCGACTACACCGGGCGAGATACCCGGGGGCCGTTGCGGGCAAACCGCCGCACGAGCCAGTCCCGAGTGGCCACGGTGAGCACCGGCGCCGCGGTCACGATCAGCAGACACCAGGCCATCGGAAGCCCGGCGGCCGCCGCGAACACGGCCGCACCGAGGACGACCGCGGACATCGTGGTGGAGATCACCGCCGTCGCCGCGTGGTCCCCGGAGAGCAGGACACGGGACACCCCCACGAGCAGGACGTAGACCCCGACCGGCACCGCAACCGACAGCACGGTGCCCGTCGCGCCGAGCGCCGAGTGGTGCTCGATGTAGTAGGCCGCCGTGTGCAGGCCGGCGCCGGTGGCCACGATCGCTCCGAAAACCGGGATGTGCAGATAGCCGAAGGTGAACGAGCGCTCCCGGCGCTCGTGCAGGAGCGGCCCGAAGGGCGCGGCGAAATACACCCACCACATGCCGAAGGTCAGCGCCGTGCCGGCAACCGCGACGAGCACGGTGTCGGTCGACCATCCCAGTTCGTCCACGGCGGCGGTCAACGAGGCGACCGTACCGACGACACCCTCCCCCAGCGCGATGATCGCGAGCAGCCCGTACCGCTCGGCGATGTGGTGCGCGTGCCACGGCGTACCGCCCATCCGCCGCTCGGCCAGCAGCGGTCCGGACATCTCGACCAGGGCGAGCGCCGCGGCGATCCCCAGGCTGACGGCCACCGACGTGTCGACGAAGATCGAGGCGATCCAACCGACCTGCGCGACTGCCACCGCGGCGGCATACGTCAGGCAGGCCGCGCGCCGCGCCGGATCCTGATACGCGGCCCGTAACCACTGCGCCACCAACGCGATCCGCATGACGACGTAACCCGCCACGACGATCCGGTTGTCGAGGTGTCCCCCGCGGGCGATGGACGCCGCCAGCTGCGGCAGCCCCAGCGCCAGGATGATCACCCCGACCATCTGGACCATCGTGGTCAACCGGTAGACCCAGTCGTCGGTGTCGTACGCCGAGGCGAACCAGCTGAAGTTGATCCACGCCCAGCTCACGGCGAAGGTGGCGAAACAAAAACCGGCAAGGGCACCGGCGAGATGGCCCTCGGCGAGCAGATGGGCGAACTGTGACGCCGCGACACCGAACGCGACGACGAACGTCAGGTCGAACAGCAGCTCGAGCGGTGTCGCGACGCGGTGCGGTTCATGCGGATCCCGCCCCTGCATCGGGCGGACCCCTCGGCGGCCGTGCGTCAGCACGGTTCGATCGTCACACGGGATCGAATGACGAGATGAGCCAGGTGCCGTCCACCTTGGTCATCCCGACCTTGATGCTGCTCGAGGCGAACGCGCCGTCGGGGTTCTCCGTGCTGGTGGTGGCCTGGTTGACGAACAGCAGCGCGACGGCCGAATCCGGCTTGATCTCCGACATCGCGGCTTGGGTGACCGTCGCCTCGGTCTTGACCGACTTCTGTTTGGCCGCGGGCGCGACCACCTTCTCGGTGAAGTCGGTGTAGTACGCCAGGAAGTCACCGGTCAGCCGCGACTTCGCGGTCGCGAGATCGTCGTCGATCGTCTCGGGAGCGTAGGACAACAATGCGACGGTGCCGTCCCGCGCCGCGTCGAGCGCCACGCGGGACGCGTCGGCGTCGGTCTGCTCGTCGACCCGGTACTGGAAGAAGTACAGCCAGCCGGCCGCGGACGCCGCCGCGAGCACCACGACGGCGGCAGCGACGGGAACGAGCCACCTGCGCAGGTTGCGCGCCGGCCGGGCCGGCTGCCCGGTGGAATTCTCGGCGGTCTCGTCCGCCTCGGTCTCGGCCACCGTTTCGTCAGCCACGGTTTCGTCAGCCACGGTTTCGTCAGTCACGGTGTCGTCGGCCTCGTTGACCTCGATCACGGTCTCGTCGTTCTTGTCCGTCACGGCGCGAACTCCACCTTCGACATCTTGATCCGGTCCCCGTCACGAACCACGTCCACGATCAGCCGCCACGTGCGGGGGTCCTGCTTCGCACCCGTCTCGTTGGTGATCCGCGACGTCGCGGCGACCAGCACCACCGCCGAGTCGTCGGTCATCGACTGGACGGCCGTGGCGTTCACGTTGGCCTCGGTGATCACCTTCGACCGCTCCGCGACCGTGGCGAAATCCTCTGCGCTGGCTTCGAAGTCCTCTTTGAACTGACCGGCCGCATTGTCGATGATGCGCTGGACGTCGTCCTTGGCGGTGCTGAAGTTCAACGACATCAGCGTGACGACACCCTGGCGCGCGGCCGCCGCGAACTCGCCGGCACGCTGCTGTTCGGCCTGCGCCTGCCGGTGGTGGATGGACATCAAGACACTGACGGTCACCAGGGCGATCGTGACGACGGCGGCGAAGCCGACGCCCAGCGCCCGCCACCGCACCCGCCGGGGCCGCAACAGCCGCCGGCGCACCGGGGCAGCGTCTGCCTCGGGCTGCTCCTCGACCTTCTCGACCGGCTCGACCTTCTCGACCGGGTCGGCGTCGTCGACCGCGATGGGGTCGGCGGTCTCGACCGTCGCCGCCGGTTCGGGCTCGCCGCTCTTCTCCGCGACGGCGACCGCGGCCTGCGCCTCGCGCCGCAAGCGCAGAGCGCGCGCACGGGCGCGGGCGGCGGAGGCGATGGCTTCGGCCTCGGCGGCCTCGGCCTCGGCTTCCTCCGCGCGGGCGAGGACGTCATCGATGGCGAAGTCGGTGTCGTCGGCCGGGTCGTCGACCCGTTCGCCGTCGAGCACCGATGCGGGTCGCTTGCGGAAAGCCACGCGACCTCCTTGTCGGTTGAGCGCTTGAAGCAATGAGAATGCCATTACCTGTTCAGGATATCGACGCGACGATACCGCATGTCAGAATCGCCAGAAAAGGCCGATTTTCCTGCGGAAATGTCATTTCCGCAGTTGGGCGACCGCTCAGTGCAGCCGATCCTTCATCACCTTCCCGGTGGCGTTGAGCGGGAGTTCGTCGCGGAACTCGACATGGCGCGGCACCTTGTAACCGGCCATCCGGTCCCGCGCCCACCCAATCAGATCCTCGGCCGTCATACGGGTGTTCGCGTCTTTTCGCACCACGAACGCCTTCCCCACCTGTCCCATGCGTTCGTCGTCCACGCCGATCACGGCGGCCTGCGCGACGGCCGGGTGCTCGAGCAGGGACCCCTCGATCTCGGCCGGATACGCGTTGAACCCGCCCACGATGAACATGTCCTTCTTGCGGCCGACGATCCGCAGCCGCCCGGCGTCGTCGAGCGTGCCCAGGTCACCCGTGTGCAACCAGCCGTCCGCGTCGATGGTTTCGGCCGTCGCGGCCGGATCGTCGAGGTAGCCCTGCATCACGCTGTAACCGCGCACCAGCACTTCACCGTCGTCGGCGATGCGCACTTCGACCCCGTCGCACGCCGTGCCGACGGTGGTCGCGATGTCGGTGAACGAATCGCCGGGCCGCGACAAGGTGGCCGTGCCCGCTTCGGTGAGCCCGTAACCGGTCGCCAGCGTCTGGAACGGCAGCTCTTCGAGCACCCGGCGCACGAGTTCGACCGGGATGTCGGCCGCACCGGTGACACCGGCACGCAGGGTGGCCAGCTTCGCCTTGTCCTCGACCGCGAGCAGCGAGTGGTACAGCGTCGGCGGCCCGGGCAGCATCGTGATGCGTTCGGCGGCGATCAGATCCACGACGCGGTCGACGCCGAACACCGCGACCGGCAGCATCGTCGCCCCGCGGATGAACGACGCGATCAGCCCCGCCTTGTAGCCGAAGGTGTGGAAGTAGGGGTTGACCATGAGATAGCGGTCGCCCGGCCGTAGGTCGGCGAGGTCGCACCACTCCTCGTAGAGGCGCAGGTTCTGCCGGTGGTTCATCATCACGCCCTTGGGGCGGCCGGTGGTGCCGGAAGTGAAGATGATGTCGGAGATGTCGGAACCCTCGACGCGGCGCTCGAACGGGCTTGCGCTGGAGAGGAAGTCGGATTTGATGTCGATCACCGGCGGCATCGAGGAGGGCAGGGTGTAGTCCTGGCCCAGGAAACCCTGCTGGACGAGCACCGCCTTGGCGCCACTGCGGCCGATGACGTCGGCCGCCTCCTCGGTCTTGAAGCGGGTGTTGACCGGTACCAGCACACCGCCGGCGGTCAGCAGCCCGAACGCGGCGATGATCCATTCGGCGGAGTTGGGCGCCCAGATCGCCGCTCGGTCACCTTTTTCGATGCCGAGATCAGCGAAAGCTCCTGCGGCACAGCGGATCCGGTGCACCAACTCCGTGAAGGACAAGCGCAGCGGACCGTCGACGACTGCTTCGGCGTCGCCGAACCGGTCCGCTGCACTCAACACCATCTCGGGGATGGTGTCCCAGGTCGGCACGTACGTCACGTCGTGACGAGACGTCCCAGGTTGCCGCCCATGATCTTGGCCTGGTCCTCGACCGAGAGATGCTCGAGCGCCGTGACGTAGTGCGTCGGCTCGGCCAGGCCCTCGGGGTGCGGCCAGTCCGAACCGTAGAGCACCTGGTCCACACCGATCAGGTTGATCAGGTCGTCGATGCCCTCCTCGTAGAACGGGCTGACGTAGATCCGGTTCTTGATCTCTTCCATCGGGTTACCGAGGAACGCCTCCGGTGCCTTCTTGTACACCTCGGCCATGGAGTCCAGCAGCGGGAACATCCACTTGGAGCCGGCCTCGACGATGCCCACCTTGAGCTTCGGGAAGCGGAACAGCGCACCGTGGATCACCCAGGAGGCCACCGCGTCCTGGATCGGACGCCACTCGTTGAGGATCGACATCGCGTTGGTCTGGAACGGCAGCATCTCCTGCGCCTGACCGTCCCACTCGGACGTGTAGCGCGAGTAGCCGCTGTCCGAGGAGTGCATACCGACGAAGATGTCGTACTCCACGACCCGTTCCCAGAAGGGGTCGAACTCGGGCAGCGCGAACGACCGCGGGCCGCGGAAGCCGGGGACCGGTGCGGGACGGATCAGGATGGCGCGGGCACCGCGCTTGACGGCCCACTCCAGCTCCTCGATCGCCTTCTCGACGATGGGCAGGGTGATGACCGGGGTGGTGAAGATCCGGTTCTGGTAGTTGAAGCCCCAGACCTCGTGCAGCCACTCGTTGAGCGCGTGGATGATGACGTGGATGGCGACCGGATCGTCGGAGAGCCGCTCCTCGATCAGGCTGGCCAGGGTCGGGAACATCAGGCTGCGGTCGACGCCGAGTTCGTCCATCACCTTGATGCGTGGCTCGGGCTCGAAGAACGCCGGGATCGCCTTCATCGGCTCACCGAACAGTTCGCGCTTGCTCTTGCCGTCGGGGTTGCCGAACTTGAAGTACTCCTCCCACGCGCCCGGCTTGGCGACCACCGAGAACGTCGGGTTGGGGATGTAATTGCTGATCTGACCCTTGAGCGCGATCTTGGTGCGCCCGTTGACCTCGACGTACTGGACGATGTCCTTGTACTCCTTCGGGAGGTACTTGGTCATCGCCTCCGGCGGCTCGTAGAGATGGTTGTCCGCGTCGAACAGCGGAAACGGTATGTCGACCCGGTGCGACAGTTGCCCCATGAAACACTCCTTTTCTTATTGCGAGAATCGTATTCTCAATTTGCGACGGCTGCAACGCCCTGCTGCAGGCCGCGGTGAACCTGCTGCCGAATGAGCACCTTCTGCACCTTGCCGCTGGCGGTCCTGGGGTAGTCCTGGCCGTCGGGTACCTGATGCAGTTCCTCCGGCCACTTCTGCCTGGCCACGCCGGTGCGCTCGAAGTGCTCGCGCACCTCGTCGAGGGTGGGCATCGCATGGCCACCTCGGATCCGCAGCACCGCGGCGGCGTGTTCGCCGAGTCGGGGGTCGGGCGCCGAGACCACCACCGCCTCGGCGACGGCCGGCATGCTCAGGAGCACTTCCTCGACCTCGAGGGCGCTGATGTTCTCCCCGCCGCGGATGATCACGTCGGCCTTGCGGTCGGTGATGGTCAGATACCCGTCCGCGTCGAGGACGCCGACGTCTCCGGTGTGGTACCACCCCTCGTCGTCGAACGCCTTCGCCGTCAACGCCGCATCGGTGTATCCGAGGCACAGATCAGGGCCGCGACTGAGGATCTCCCCGTCCTCGCCGAGCTTGATCTCGACACCGGGCCGGGGGTCGCCGTCGGTATAGAGCCGCTTGTCCTCCGGTGCGCTGGGCCGCGATCCGGTGATCGAGGGATGTTCGGTGCTGCCGTAGGAGCGGAACACGAACAGCCCGAGGTCGGCCAGGCGGCGCGTCACCGCCGCGGGCACGGTGGAGCCGCCGAGGCCGACGGTCGAGAAGCGCCCGATATGGGCGGGCGTGCAGTCGGGATGGTCGAGCAGGCTGGTGACGAAGTACGGCGGACCGCCACCGATCGAAAGCCCCTCGGTCTCCATCAGGCCGAGCACCTTGCCGGGGTCCCACACGTCACACAGGTCGATCGGCGCGTTCTCCAGGACCGGAATCAGGAAAGCGCCGACCATGCCGATGAAGTGTCCGACCGGTGTGGCGGTGAGTTGGCGGCCGCGGTCGGGCGGATAGTTCTCCAGCAGCTGGCGGGTCTCGAAGCCGAGCGTCTGATGGCTGTGGACCACACCCTTGGGGTCCCGCGTGGTGCCCGAGGTGAACGCGATCAGTGCGGGGCCGCCCGGATCGGTGTGCACCGTGCCGGCCATCGGCTCGTCGTCGAACAGGTCGTCGAAGCTGTGGACATGCTGCTCGCGCGAGTGCTCGTCGGAGTCGCCGACCAGCGCCACGATCGGCACGTCGGCACACAGATCCGGCTGGAAGGTCATGCGGCCGAACTCCGCGGTGGTGATGAACACCTTCGGCCGCGCGGTGGACAGGATGTGGCCGAGCTCCTTGCGGCCGTAGAAGTGCACGATCGGCACCACCACCGCCCCGAGGAACGCCGAGGCCCAGAACGCCATCGCGGCCTCGGCCCAGTTCGGCAGCTGGAAGGCGATCACGTCGCCCGGGCCGACGCCGCGCCGGCGCAGACCGGCCGCGAGCCGGCGGGCCTGTGACTCGACGTCGCCGAACGTTCCGCGGTACGGGCGCAGGTCGGAGTGCACGTGAAATCCGGTGTCCGGCCCCGTCGCCAGGTGGCGAGCCAGGAGTTCGCCGAGCGTTTCGGGTGTCCACCAACCCTCGCGCTCGTACCGTTTGATCAGCTCAACCGGAATGTCGCGCATGTTCTTCAAACCGCATCCCAACCCTTCGGCGGCAACGGTGCACCGCCGCCCTCACCGCACCGGCGCCGTCGTCGGTGATGTTATTCTCCGCATCCGAGAATGCCAATACCGGACCGGGAGAACGTCTGATGGTCGACCTTGAGATCGAGGACGGTTTGGCCGTCATCACCATCGATCGCCCCCACGCGCGCAACGCCATCTCGCTGGAGACGATGGGTCAGCTCGAGAAGGCGCTCGACGGCGCGCACGGCGCGCGTGCGCTGGCCCTGACCGGGGCAGGTGACCGGGCGTTCGTCTCCGGCGGTGATCTCAAGGAACTCGCCGCGCTGCGCACCGAACCGGAGGCGTCCGCGATGGCCTGGCGCATGCGCGGGATCTGCGACCGGATCGCCGAGTTCCCCGGCCCCGTCGTCGCGGCACTCAACGGCCACGCCCTGGGCGGTGGCGCGGAGGTGGCGGTGGCCGCCGACATCCGCCTCGCCGCCGACGACATCAGGATCGGCTTCAACCAGGTGTCGCTGGAGATCATGCCGGCCTGGGGCGGCGCGGAACGGTTGGCCGCGCTGGTCGGCAAGAGCCGGGCGCTGCTGCTGGCGGGCACGGGTCGCGTACTGACCGCCGCAGAGGCGTTCCAGCTGAACCTGGTCGATCTGGTCCTGCCCCGGGAGAGCTTCGACGAAGGCTGGCGCTCGATCGCCCGCGCGCTCGCCGGCCGGCCCGCCGGGGAGATCAAGCGCGTCATCGACGGGGTGCCCGCCACCGAGGCGATCGCCGCGTTCGCCCGGCTGTGGGTGGCCGACGAGCACTGGGCGGCGGCGGACCGGGTGATGAAACGCGCCAGATGACGCGGGCGGATTCTCTCTAGACGAGAATGGCATTTCCCACTAGTGTCACCGGTGTGCAGGCCACTCTGGCTGCGGCTTGCCCGGACACGGAGGACGACGCATGGCGAAGGCGCTCGCGCCCGAGATCTCGACCTGGCCCGAGGACCAGCCGCAACTGATCGGCAGTCGTTGCGCACGCTGCGAGGCCACCACCTTCCCGGTGCAGGACCGCTGCCCCAAGTGCAGCGCCGGCGAGATGTCGCAGGTGCTGCTCCCCCGGCGCGGCACCCTGGTCGCCTGGACCACCCAGGGCTTCCCGCC